>NZ_NMUL01000012.1 GCF_002234595.1 Amycolatopsis vastitatis | reverse complement strand
GGGAGGGAGTGTTGTCGCCACTGCGGGTGGGCGAGGGGCTCGAATCTCCGGCGTGCGAAGGCGAGTTGTCGCCGGCGCGGGTCGACGAGCGATTGCTGTCGCCCGCATGCGATGGAGTGTTGTCGCCCGCGCGGGCGGCCGAAGGGCTGGAATCTCCCGCGTGCGAAGGCGAACCCCCGGTGTCCCCCGCGTGCGAAGAGGTGCTCTCGCCCGCGTGAGTCGGCGCGGAATTCGTGTCCCCGGCGTGCGAGGGCGAGCCGTCCCCGGCCGGACTGTCTCCGGAGCGGCTGCGAGGAGCGCTGCCGTCGCCCGATCGAGCCGCCGAGGGCGAACCGTCCCCCTCGTCCGCGTGCGACGGCGCGCTCTCCGAACCGGAGTCGGATGGGCTGTCGCCGTCGGGGGAGTCGCCGTGCCCCCGGGCGTGCACGCCGCCTCCTTCGCCCTTCGGAACCTTGTGGACGAAGCCGCCTTCCTTGACCTTCAGCCCGTCCAGGCCGCTGACCTTGCCCAGCACCTTGCCGAAGACCTTGGCGATCTTCTCGAAGATGTCCACCAGCTTCGACAGCAGCGGCGAGACCTTGCGGATCGTGTCGGTCAGCTTCTTGAGCAGCTCGCCGATCTTCTTGCCCCACTTGGCGATCGCGGCCGTCGCCTGCGCGACGACGACCGGCGTGCCGAAGCCGAGGCTGAAGACCTCCTCCATCACCCACGCGATGAGCTTGCCGACCAGGTCCGCGATCAGCTGCCGCACCGTCTCGCGGACGAACGACACGACCTGGCCCATGATCATCGTGACCGTGCTGATCGCGCCGGCCACCGTCGCCGCGCCCGAAAGGGCGTCGCTGTGCTCGGCCGCGAACTTGCGGTAGGCGTCGGCGCCCGCGCCGGTCCAGCCGGTGGTGCCGTTCTTGACCGCGTTGTCGAAGTCGGTCTTGCGCTCGCCGAGCGCCTTCGAGACGTTGCCCCAGGTGTCCGCATAGGACTGGATGACCGGCGGGTTGCCCGCGACGGAGTCGAGCATGTCCTTGAGCGGCTGCACGTGCTCCATCAGGAACGACGCCACCGACGACATCAGGTACCCGAACGGGTCGATCGCGGCGCCCGCGATCTCCCCGGCCAGGCTGAGCACGCCCAGGCCACCGGAAACCCAGTCGCCGTCCTTGATGCCGTTGAACGCGTCCATCGACGACTCGGCGATGCCGATGCCGCCCGCCCAGCCGTAGTCGCCGTTGCCCGCCGTCAGCGCGCCCGGCCCGTCCGGGTCCTTCTTGGACTCCGCGACGAGCGGATTCCCCTCGGGCATCACGCACCGCCCACGGACTTGTCGAGATCGTCCGCGACGCCGGTCTCGTATTCGTGGTACGCGGCCGCGATCTCCCGCACCTTGCCGGAGACGGCGGTCATCGCCTGGACGGCGTCCTTCAGCGCGTTGATGCCGTACTGCTCGACCGGGTCGAGCATCATCCGGAACGGCTGGCAGAGAATGCCGTACGCGTCCGTCGGCATGCTGACCTGGTTGGCCGCGTCGACGGCTTGCTGCAGCCCGTCACCGATGGCGTCGAGCTGCTTCGCGTGCGCCGTGAGGTCGGTGCTGACTTCCATGTCCGTGGGTGCCACGGTTCCCCCTTTTCCGGCCTCAGGACAGGATCGGTCCGCCGAAGTCGTCGTCATCGGAGTCGTCCACCGGGCGGCGGCGGCGCGGCGGTTGCTGCTGCGGCGGTGGCGGCGGCATCCGCGGCGGCGGAGGCGGCTGCTCGGTGTCCTCCGGCAGGAACCGGCGGACGCGGTCGGGTTCCGGGAACGCCGGCTCGGCCTCGGGCGGCGGCTCCGGGAAGGTGCTCCGCGCCTCGCGGACGATCTCGGCCGCGGCCTGGTCACCGGTGCCGGTGGTCTCGGTCATGGCCTGCTGCAGCACCTCCGGGATCCGTGCCTGCGCTCGCTGGACCAGCTGCATCACCTGCGCCGACACCTCGGCCATCCGCTTCCCGGCCACCGTCTCGGCGATGACCAGGTTCTTCAGCAGCCCGCGCGAGTCGACGGTCACCTGGACCGTGCCGTCCTTCGACCGCTCGGTGACCGTCTGGCCCTGCACACGATCGGCCAGCGCCTGGTACCGGGCGGCGTTCTCCTCGAGCCGCTTGGTCCAGTTGTCGATCATCGCGTCGCTGGCGTCGATGCTGTCCGGCATCCCGGCCCCTTCTCTCTGCTTCTCCACACTGACGGATCCCGGACGCCGTCGGTTCCCGGAAAACGTCAAAGGCCACCATAGGGGACCCGAAGATCTCCCACGGTGGCCTTCGCCGAGAAGTGTCAGAGGTTGCCTCGGCGCTCCTGTTCACGCTCGATGGCCTCGAACAGCGCCTTGAAGTTGCCCTTGCCGAAGCCGAGCGAGCCGTGCCGCTCGATCAGCTCGTAGAACACCGTCGGGCGGTCGCCGATCGGCTTGGTGAAGATCTGCAGCAGGTAACCGTCCTCGTCGCGGTCGACCAGGATGCTGTGCTCCTTGAGCACCTCGATCGGCACGCGGACGTTGCCGATCCGGGCGCGCAGCTCCGGGTCGTCGTAGTAGGAGTCCGGGGTGGCGAGGAACTCGACGCCCGCGGCGCGCATCGCGGTGACCGTGGCGATGATGTCGTTGGTGGCCAGCGCGATGTGCTGGCAGCCGGCGCCGCCGTAGAACTCGAGGTACTCGTCGATCTGCGACTTCTTCTTCGCCACGGCGGGCTCGTTCAGCGGGAACTTGACCCGGTGGTTGCCGTTCGAGACGACCTTGCTCATCAGCGCCGAGTACTCGGTGGCGATGTCGTCGCCGACGAACTCCGCCATGTTCACGAAGCCCATGACGCGGTGGTACCAGTCGACCCAGTAGTCCATCTTGCCGAGCTCGACGTTGCCGACGCAGTGGTCGACGGCCTGGAACAGCCGCTTCGGCGCGCCTTCGGGCCGCTTGACCGTGCTCTCGCGCGGCTCGTAACCCGGCAGGTAGACGCCGTTGTAGCGCGACCGGTCGACCAGCGAGTGGCGGGTTTCGCCGTAGGTCGCGATGGCGGCGACGCGGACCGTGCCGTATTCGTCGGAGACGTCGTGCGGCTCTTCGAGGATGGTCGCGCCCTGCGCGCGGGCGTGCTCGACGCACTTGTCGACGTCGGTGGTCTCCAGCGCCAGGTCGATGACGCCGTCACCGTGCTTGCGGTGGTGGTCGAGCAGCGGCGAGTCCGGCTTCACCCCGCCGGTGATGACGAACCGGGCCGAGCCGGACTTCAGCACGTAGGACTTGCGCTCGTAGACGCCGGTCTCCGGGCCGGAGTACGCGACGAGCTGCATCCCGAACGCGATCTGGTAGTACCAGGCGGTCTGGGTGGCGTTGCCGGCGATGAACACCACCGCGTCCATGGCCTTGACCGGGAAGGGGTCGGTCGAGGCGTCGTGGTCGACGAGGCCGACGAGCTGACGCAGCTGGTCGTAGCTGACGTCGTCGAGGGCGGCCTGCGGTTCGGCAGTCTGGGTCATACCTCGAAGGATCGGCCTGCGAGGCAAGATGCGCAACGGTCGAAGATTTTGCTGGACAATGTGACCGCTGATCACCGGGATTCGGCGGTCATGATGGACAATCTGTGCATGTCCGAGAACCTGGATGCGCTGGACGCGCGCCTGCTGCTGTTGCTCACCGATTCACCGCGGCTGGGGGTGCTGGAGTGCGCGCGCCGGCTCGGCGTCGCCCGCGGCACGGTCCAGGCCCGCCTCGACCGCCTGACCGAGCGCGGCATCCTCGGCGGCTTCCCGCCGGAGCTGGACCTGGCCGCGATGGGCTACGGCCTCACGGCGTTCGCGGTGCTGGAGATCGCGCAGGGCCGCCGGGCGGAGGTGGCGGAGGCGTTGTCGGCGATCGACGAGGTGTGCGAGGTCCACGCGACGACCGGGCAGGGCGACCTGTTCGTCCGGATGGTGGCCCGCGGCAACGACGACCTGCAGCGGGTGATCGACGAGGTCGTCGGCGTCCCGGACGTGCTGCGGACGTCGACGTCGATCGCCTTGTCGACGCCGGTGCCACCGCGGGTCCGCCCCCTGCTGGAGCGGACCGCGCGGGGCTGACGGCTCAGCCTTCGTCGATGACGTGCGCCAGGTACCGCTTCGCCGAGCGCTGGACGACCTCGTAGCCGTCGGTGCGCACGATCCTGTCCCACCAGGCGCCGTAGATCGCGTCGAAGCGGTACCCCGAGAGGAGCTCCGCCGCCCGGCGGACGATGTGCGGCCGCTCGGGGATGAGGTTCGGGTAGCTGTACATGAAGCCGACGTGCGTGCGGTCGGGGATCACCTGCACGATGTCACCGGACAGCAGCGCGCCCCGGCCCTCCTCGCCGTCCGGACAGTGCAGGACCGTGCCGCCGGTGAAGTGCACGCCCAGGTTGATCAGGCGCAGGTCGTCGGCGACGTCGAGGGTCGTGCCCGACCACAGCTTCACCGCCGGGTCGGGCCTGCCGATCCACTCCTGGTCGCCTTCGTGCAGGTAGATCGGCACGTCGAAGGCGTGCGCCCACTCCACCATCGTCGTGTAGTAGTGCGGGTGGCTGATCGCGATACCGGTGATGCCGCCCAGGTCGCGCACCTGCTGGACCAGGGCGTCGTCGAGGTAGGCCGCGCAGTCCCAGAGGAAGTTCCCGGACCGCGCCCGCACCAGCAGCGCGCGTTGCCCGATCGCGAACCCCGGCGTCGAGCCGACGCCGACGATGCCGGGGCCCTCCTCTTCGACGCGCGGGGTGTAGTCACCGCTCGCGCGCAGGGTTTCGAGGTTCGTCCACCGCTGGCCGGACTGCGGGACGTACTGGCGTTCGTCCTCGCAGACCGGGCAGTTGTCCCGGGCCACGGCGTACTGCGTACCGCAGGCCTGGCAGATGGGTTCCGTGCTCACAGCTCAGTCCTCCCAGAATGTGGATCCTGGGAGACACGCTAGCCCCGCTATTTGGCGTCGGTGTACGGAACCGCTTTGACGAGGGTCACCTTCTGGATCTTGCCGTTGGGCAGTTCGTACTCGCGCGACTCGCCCTCCTTGGCGCCGAGCAGGGCCTTGCCCAGCGGCGACTCCGGGGAGTACACGTCGAGGTCGCCCTCGGCGCCTTCTTCGCGGGTGGCGAGCAGGAACTTCTCGTCCTCGTCGTCACCTTCGTACCGGACGGTGAGCACCTTGCCGGGACCGGCGGTGCCGTCGTTCGCGGGCGCTTCGCCGACCTTGGCCGAGCGCAGCAGCTCCTGGAGGTGCCGGATGCGCGCTTCGGCCTGGCCCTGTTCTTCGCGGGCGGCGTGGTAGCCGCCGTTCTCCTTGAGGTCGCCTTCTTCGCGGCTGTCGTTGATGCGCGCGGCGATGACCGGACGATTCTCGATCATTTCGTCGAGCTCGTGCTTGAGCCGGTCATAGGCATCCTGGGTGAGCCAGGTCACCTTGGTGTCGCTCACGGTCACCATCTCCTCGTCGGGCCTGCCAGGCTTGCGTGTTCAAGCCGGCCCACGCGGGCGTAGGTGCCCGCGTGGCTGAGATAAAGGAAAAACACGGCCCGTCGCGGGCCGTGCTGAATGGTCAGACTATCACGGCGCGACAGGCCGACGCCCGTTAATTCCGTTCGCCCCGGGCGATTGGGCGCGCGGTTCACCCCGTTGGCCGCTATGGGGTTGACAGATAGCGTGGTATGTCGTACGAGCAGCCGAAAACGTCGGCCGTCACCGGTTCCCCGATGCTCTTGATCGTCGTCGTCATCCTGCTGTACTTCGCGCCGGCGGGGATCAGGAGTTCTTTGCGGCCGCTCTCGGCGCCGGTCTTGTCGCGGGCGCGGACGATGCAGACGCCCGGCCGGCTGTCGTCGTCCCGGGTCACGTTGATGGTGATTTCCATCGCGTTGCCCGGTTTCTCGCTGAACGCGATGCGCTCGGCGTCGATCGGCGCGGCGCCGAGGTTGATGTACGCGACCCACGCGATCACGCCGCTGACCAGCAGGGCGATGGCCAGGAAGAGCCAGCGTCGCCAGCGCCGGGACGTCGGAGCGCGCCCGCTGCCGTACCGGCCTTCGGGCAGCACGGGCGCTGCCGTTTCCGCCGGTCCGCGTGCCAACCCGGGCCTCCTGCTCGTTCTTGTCGTACCCGTGGGGACAATGGTGACGCGGGTACGCACCGAGTATCCGCCCGCTGGGTGGGCGGCCCGCAGGTGGGTCGCGGAATAAGGGCAGAAGGGGAGTCGTTCGGAGCATGGTGGACGCCGACGAGCTGAGGAAAACCGCCAAACCGCGCCTGCGCATGATGGCCGTGCACGCGCACCCGGACGACGAGTCGAGCAAGGGTGCCGCCACGATGGCGCGCTACGCCGCCGAAGGTCACGAGGTGCTGGTCGTGACGTGCACCGGGGGCGAAGCAGGCAGCATCCTGAACCCGGCCATGGACCGGCCCGAGGTCCTGGCGAACATGAGGGAGATCCGCCGGGAGGAGATGGCCCGCGCGGCCAAGATCCTCGGCGTGAGCCAGCACTGGCTGGGCTTCGTCGACTCCGGCCTGCCGGAGGGCGACCCGCTGCCGCCGGTGCCGGAGGGGTCGTTCGCGGTCGTGCCCCTGGAGGAGTCGACCGAGGCGCTGGTGCGGGTGATCCGCGAGTTCCGCCCGCACGTGATCACGACCTACGACGAGAACGGCGGCTACCCGCACCCCGACCACATCCGCACCCACGAGGTGTCGATGGCGGCGTGGGACGCGGCGCCGGACCCGGACCGCTTCCCCGACGCCGGCGAGCCGTGGCAGCCGCTGAAGCTGTACTACATGCACGGGTTCTCGAAGGCCCGGATGCTGGCCTTCGACGCCGCGCTGAAGGAGGCCGGGCTCGAGTCGCCGTACACCGAGTGGCTGGCGAAGTGGGACCCCGACCGCGCCGATGTGATGGAGCGGGTGACGACCCGCGTCGAGTGCGGTGAATACTTCGAGGTGCGGGACGAGGCGCTGAAGGCGCACGCGACGCAGATCGACCCGAACAGCCGCTGGTTCTTCGTCCCGTTGGAGATGCAGCGCGAGACCTGGCCGACCGAGGAGTACGAGCTGGTCAAGTCGCTGGTCGACAGCACGTTGCCGGAGGACGACCTGTTCGCCGGCATCGCCGGCACTGAGGAGAAGGTGGACACATGAGTCTGACGCTGCCGGCCGGCGTGGCGCTTCCGGTGACCGCGTCGGCCCTGGTGCTGACGCAGCAGCCGGGCAACGGCGACAACGGCGGGCAGGGGGAGGACTTCGGCAAGTCCTCCCCGGTCGGCTTCCTGGTGCTGATCCTGTTCCTCATCGCGGTGGCCTTCCTGGTCCGCTCGATGACGAAGCACCTGAAGCGCGTCCCGGCCAGCTTCGACGACCCGCCCGCCGAGGCCGCGCCGAAGGCGGACGAGCCACCGGCCGAGGCCGAGGCCGCCGCGGAGCCGGAGAAGAAGCAGCCGAACGGCGCCTCCTCGGCCAAGTCCGACTAGCGGGACCCAAACGCCCCAATGTGGCGTTCGGTGCGTTGGACGCACCCAACGCCACATTGGGGCGCTGTTAGAGCCGTGGGTCCACCGGGTCGGACTCCAGCGCGAGCACCGCGAACACGCACTCGTGCACCCGCCACAACGGCTCACCTCGCGCGACGCGCTCCAGGGCCTCCAGCCCCAGCGCGTACTCGCGCAGTGCCAGCATGCGCTTCCGGTTGAGCCCGCGCTTGCGCAGCCGCTCGAGGTTCTCCGGCAGCGTGTAGTCGGGGCCGTAGATGATCCGCAGGTACTCGCGTCCGCGGACCTTCACCCCCGGCTGGACCAGCCCGCGCGTTCCCCGCGTCAGGTTCGCCGACGGCTTGACGACCATGCCCTCGCCGCCGGCCGCCGTCAGCTCCTCCCACCACGAGACGCCCTCGGCGACCGACGCGGCGTCCAGCAGGTCGACGGAAAGGGTCCGGGTCCGCTGGAACCGCGGCCCGGCGAGGCCGTCGAGCAGCGACAGGTGCCACTCGTGCGGCCGGTCGTGATACGCCCTCGCTTCGGAGGCCAGCAGCTGGAACGGCGCCAGCCGCACTCCGTCCAGTCCCGAGGTCGGCCAGCAGTAGCGCCGGTACGCCGTCCGGTAGGCGTCCACTGTGGACTCTCGCAGCGCCGTCCGGGTCAGCAGGCCGGAGACGTCGATGCCGCGCGTGGCCGCCGTCGTCAACGCCGAGACCACCGCCGGGAGCACCGCCTGGGCCGCCGCGCCCACCGAGGCGTACTGGTCGGCGATGAGCGAACCGGCCTTCGCGCTCCACGGCAGCAGTTCCGCGTCGAGCAGCAGCCAGCCCGAACACAGCTCTTCGAACAGCCCGGCCGCCGCCGACCGCACGTCCGCCAAGAGCGCGGCATTCTGCTCCGCCGAGAAGAACGGCCGTCCGGTCCGCGTGTACACGGCGCCGCCGCCGCGGATCCCGAAGCGCTGGTACGCGACGTCGTCGTCCTGGCACACCAGCACGACGGCCCGCGAGCCCATGTGCTTCTCCTGGCAGACGACCGACTGCACCCCGGCCGCCCGGAACTCGGCGAACGCCTCCTCCGGGTGCTCGAGGTGACCGGGACGAGACGACGTCGAGCACGGCGCCATCGTCGGCGGCAGGTACTGCAGCCACCGCGGGTCGACCGCGAACCGGCTCATCACCTCCAGGGCCGCCGCCGACTGCTCCGCCGAGACGCCGACCCGGCCGTGGTGCGCGGTCTGCACGATCCGCTTGCCGGTGACGTCGGTCAGTTCCAGCACCGCCGGCTCGCGGCCGCCGAGCGGGCGGGACGCGTCGAGCGGGCGGGACGGCTCGTACCAGACCTGGTGCGCCTTCACCGAGACGACTTCGCGCTCCGGATAGCGCAGCGCGGTCAGCTTCCCGCCGAACACGGCACCGGTGTCGAGGCACATGGTGTTGTTGACCCACTCCGGCTCCAGCGTCGGCGTGTGCCCGTACAGGACCATCGCGGACCCGCGGTAGTCGCGGGCCCACGGCAGCCGCACCGGCAGGCCGTACTCGTCGGTCTCGCCGGTCGTGTCGCCGTACAGCGCCATGCTGCGCACCCGCCCGGACGCGCGCCCGTGGTACCGCTCGGGCAGCCCGGCGTGCGCGACGACCAGGTTGCCGCCGTCGAGGACGTAGTGCGCGATCAGCCCGTCGCAGAATTCGTGCGCCTTCCGCCGGAACTCCTCGCTCTCCGCGCCGAGCTGCTCCAGCGACTCGGCGAGCCCGTGCGCGACGTTGACCTTCCGCCCGTGCAGCGCCCGCACCAGCTTCTGCTCGTGGTTCCCGCACACGACCAGCGCGTTCCCCGCCGCCGTCATCGCCATCACGCGGCGCAGCACGCCCGGGGTGTCGGGGCCGCGGTCGACGAGGTCGCCGACGAACACCGCCGTCCGGCCCGCCGGGTGCACGCCGTCGACGTACCCCAGCTCGGCCAGCAGTTCCTCGAGCTCGGCCGCGCAGCCGTGGACGTCGCCGATCACGTCGAACGGCCCGGTCAGCTCGCGCTTGTCGTTGCGCAGCGGCTCGACGACGATCTCCGCCTCGGCCACCTCGGCCTCGGACCGCAGCACGTGCACACGCCGGAAACCCTCGCGCTCCAACGACTTCAGCGACCGCTGCAGCTCGCCGCGCTGCCGCCGGATCACGTGGTCGCCGAAGTCGCGGTCGGGGCGTGAAGCGTTGCGCGCGGCGCAGACCGCGATCGGCACGTCGAGCACGATCGCCGTCGGCAGCACGTCGTGCTCCTTCGCGAGCTTCACCAGGCTCGCCCGCGAAGCGCGCTGGACGTTCGTCGCGTCGATGACGGTCGTCCGCCCGGCCGCGAGCCGCTTGCCGGCGATGTAGTGCAGCGCGTCGAAGGCGTCGGCCGACGCGGACTGGTCGTTTTCGTCGTCGGCGACGAGTCCGCGGAAGAAGTCGCTGGAGAGCACCTGCGTGGGCGCGAAGTGCGTGCGCGCGAAGGTCGACTTGCCGGAGCCGGAAGCGCCGACGAGCACGACGAGCGCCATGTCGGGGACGGTCAGCTTCACGCGGCCACCTCCTCGTGGGTGGTGAAGACCGCCATCTGGGTCGGCGGTCCCGATTCCTGGTCCTCCGGTCCGATCGGCACGTACCGGACGTCGTAGCCGCGCCGGGTCGCGACGCCGTCCGCCCAGGCGCGGAACTCGGCTCGCGTCCATTCGAACCGGTGGTCGGCGTGCCGGAAATGCCCCATCGGCAGGAACTCGAACAGCCGGTTGTACTCAGCGTTGGGCGTCGTGACGACCACCGTGCGCGGCGCGGCGACGCCGAACACCGCGTGTTCCAGTGCCGGGAGCCGCTCCTGGTCGACGTGCTCGACGACCTCCATGAGCACGGCGGCGTCGAACCCGGCCAGTGCCGGGTCGGCGTAGGTCAGCGCGGACTGCCGGAGCGTGACGCGGGTGCTGTCCTTCAGCCGCTTCTCGGCGAGGTTCAACGCGCTGCTCGAGACGTCGACGCCGACGATCTCGGTGAACGAGTGCTCGCTTTCGAGCACGCGCAGCAGTGCGCCGGAGCCGCAGCCGAGGTCCAGCACGCGCCGCGCGCCCGCGGCCCGCAACGCGGCGAGCACGCTGCCGTGGCGCTGCGACGCGAGGCTCTCGGGCTTGTCCGGCACCTCCGTGACCCGCGCCTCGGCCTCCGCCGGGACGTCGTCCGCCTCGGCCAGCCGCGAAAGCGCGTAGTTCACGACCGCGCGGCGCCGCTCGAGATAGCGGTTCGTGATGAGCGTCCGCTCGGGGTGCCCGGCGAGCCAGCCTTCGCCGGCGCGCAGCAGCTTGTCGGCCTCGTCCTCGCCGACCCAGTAGTGCTTGTCGCCGTCAAGGGCCGGCAGCAGGACGTACAGGTGGCGCAGCGCGTCGGCGACGCGCTGGGTGCCGGCGAGGCGCAAGTCGACATAGCGACTGTCGCCCCACTGCGGAAACTGAGGGTCGAGCGGGATCGGCGCGGTCGTGACGCGCCAGCCGAGCGGCTCGAACAGCTTGTGCACGACCTCGGGCCCGCCCCGGGCGGACAGCGACGGCACGTGGATCTCCAGCTCGAACGGCTCGTCGACCAGCTCCGGCCGCGCGGTACAGCGCCCGGCGAGCGCGGTCGTGAAGGCCGCCCGCAGCGCGACCGCGAGGTACGAGCCACCCGCGTACGGCCGGTCGTTGACGTACTGGGTCAGCGAGGTCCCGCCGCCGCGCACGAGCCCGACGGGATCGATCTCGACGAACAATGCGACAGTGCACCGTTCCGGCGCGGCTTCCGGGTAGAAGACGTGCGCGTTCCCGGCCGACAACGCGACCGACTGCGCCTTCTCCGGATGCTTGTGCAGGAGAAAGCCCAGGTCGGTGGCGGGGGTCCGGGTCGTCGTGATGGTCAGCAGCACCGGCCCAGTGTGGCGGAGGGCCGGTGACCGCGCGCCCGGTTTTCCCGCGTGCGCGGTCACCGGTCGGCTACTTGATTGGCGTGCCACCCGAGTTGCGGTACGCGATCGTCTGCCGGAGCCGCCGACGCTCTCGGCCGGGACGAGCTGCCACTGCTGGTTGGCGCCGCCCCAGTCGTGGTACTGGCCGATGCGGGCCCCGGCGGTCTTGGCACCGGCGGGGACCTCGACGGCCATGCCGCTGAAGCGGTTGATCAGGCGCACGTGGCCGTCCGGCGACTTCTCCAGGTGGAACTGCTGGTTGGCCCCGTCGTGACGGCCCCACTGGACCACCGCCGCACGGAGCCGGTCACGACGGACAGGACGACGGCCGCCCAGAAACCCCGGCGCTGGAACAACCGGCGTCCGCGATGCCGTCCCTGGCGAGCCGGGCGGCCACGGCCACCGGCGGGGGACGCCGGCGACGACGTGGGTAGGCGAGGGGACATGTCGGTGCTCTCTTTCGGTCGCTGCCTCTGACCGGACCGCGTGGCCGGACGAACACCTGGTTGCCGCCGGCCGGCGGAAAGGTTGCCGCGGCCCGCGAGATTCCCGCGGCTGCCGCGCGCCCGGTTTTCCCGGGTGCGACCCTGGAGGCATGAACCGCCTCGCCAGCGCGACCAGCCCGTACCTGCTCCAGCACGCGGACAACCCGGTCGAGTGGTGGCAGTGGGGGCCCGACGCGCTCGCCGAGGCGCGCCGCCGGAACGTGCCGATCCTGCTTTCCGTCGGCTACGCCGCGTGCCACTGGTGCCACGTCATGGCGCACGAGTCGTTCGAGGACGCCGAAACCGCGGCCGTGATGAACGCGCACTTCGTCAACATCAAGGTCGACCGCGAAGAGCGACCCGACATCGACGCGGTGTACATGGCCGCCACCCAGGCGATGACCGGGCAGGGCGGCTGGCCGATGACCTGCTTCCTGACCCCGGACGGCGAGCCGTTCCACTGCGGCACCTACTACCCGCCGTCGCCGCGGCCGGGCATGCCGTCGTTCCGGCAGCTGCTGTCCGCCGTCGCCGAAGCCTGGCAGGAGCGGCCGGACGAGCTGCTGGACGGCGCCAAGCAGATCGTCGCGCACCTCGCCGAGCAGACCGGGCCGCTCAAGGAGTCCGTTGTGGACGAAGCGGCGCTCGCCGGCGCGGTCGGGAAGCTCCAACAGGAGGCGGACAGCGTCAACGGCGGCTTCGGCCGGGCCCCGAAGTTCCCGCCGTCGATGGTGCTGGAGTTCCTGCTGCGCCACCACGAACGCACCGGCTCGAAGGTCGCTCTGTCCCTTGTGGACTCGACGGCGGAGGCAATGGCCCGCGGCGGGCTGTACGACCAGCTGGCCGGCGGGTTCGCGCGCTATTCCGTGGACGCCGAATGGATCGTGCCGCACTTCGAGAAGATGTTGTACGACAACGCGTTGCTGCTGCGCTTCTACGCCCACCTCTGGCGGCGCACCGGCTCCGCGACCGGGCTGCGCGTCGCCGCGGGGACGGCGGAGTTCCTGGCTTCGGAACTGCGGACGCCTGAAGGCGGGTTCGCGTCTTCGCTGGACGCGGACACCGACGGCGTCGAAGGCCTGACGTACGTCTGGACGCCGTCGCAGCTGCGTGAGGTGCTCGGCGACGACGCTCAGGCCGCAGCCGAGCTGTTCGGCGTCACGGACGAAGGCACCTTCGAAGAGGGCGCCTCCACGCTGCGGCTCTTCGGCGACCTGCCCGAACCGATGCGCGTCAAGCTCCTGGACGCGCGGGCGAAGCGGCCGCAGCCGGGCCGGGACGACAAGGTGATCGCGTCCTGGAACGGTCTGGCGATCACCGCGCTGGCCGAGGCGGGCGTCGCGCTGGATCGTCCACAGTGGATCGAATGGGCCGTCGACGCGGCCGAACTGCTGCTGCGGGTGCACGTCGTCGACGGCAGGCTGCGGCGGAGTTCGCGCGACGGCGTCGTCGGCGAATCCGCCGGGGTGCTGGAGGACTACGCCTGCGTCGCCGACGGCTTCCTGGCCCTGCACCAGGCGACCGGTTCCGCGCGGTGGCTCACCGAGGCGACCAGGTTGCTCGACCTGGCGCTGGCGCACTTCGCGTCCCCGGACGTCCCGGGCGCGTACTTCGACACCGCCGACGACGCCGAGACGCTGGTCCAGCGCCCGGCCGACCCCGGCGACAACGCCAGCCCGGCGGGGGCGTCCGCACTGGCCGGAGCGCTGCTGACGGCGTCCGCGCTCGCGGGGCACGCCGACTCGGCCCGGTACCGGGAGGCGGCCGAGCAGGCGCTGCGCCGGGCCGGCGTGCTGGCCGGGCGGGTGCCGCGGTTCGCCGGGCACTGGCTGTCGGTCGCGGAGGCCCTGCAGGCCGGTCCGGTGCAGGTCGCGGTGGTCGGCGCGGACCCGGCGTTGCGCCTCGCGGCCGCCCGGGGCATCCACGGCGGCGGCATCGTGCTGGCCGGCGAGCCCGATGCCCCCGGTGTCCCGCTGCTGGCCGACCGTCCCCTGGTCGGCGGCGCCGCGGCGGCGTACGTCTGCCGCGGCTACGTCTGCGACCGCCCGGTCACCACGCCGGACGCCCTCGCCGCCCAGCTCTGATCGCCCTGGGTGAACGCCGTCCCGATTTCGCTGCAGCGCGCGTAGCGTCGGTAGCGTTGTAATCATGTAATCGCGGAGGTGGAGTCATGGGACGAGGCTGGAAGGGCGGCCGCGGCTGGCAACAGGCCGAAGTGCCCCCGGCGGACGACGCGGCGGCCTGGTTCGGCGGGCGCCTGCCCGACGGCTGGTTCACCGGCGCGCCGGAGGTCACGGTGGACCGCGAGGAGATCATCGTGGTCGGCGAGCTGCCGCCGCTGACCGAGGAGTACCCGGACGACGCGGCCCGCGCCGCGGCCGAGGAGGGCCGGATCAGCCGGTACCGCGAGGAGACGCGCGACGAGCGCATCGAGATCGCGCGTCAGGCCGAGCACCGCTACCAGCGCAAGGTGGCGTGGGGCGCACGCCTCGGCGGGACGACGGCGCTGTTCACGACGCACTCGGCCCCGGTGATGACCCGGCTGCGGCAGCCGGAACGCCTGGTGCTCGACACGCTGGTCGACGCGGGTGTGGCGCGGTCGCGGTCGGACGCCCTGGCCTGGGCGGTCCGCCTGGTCGGCCAGCACGCGGACAGCTGGCTGGGCGAGCTGCGGGAGGCCATGAGCAAGGTCGACGACCTGCGCTCGAAGGGCCCGGACCTCGCCTGACCCGTCGTGAGTGAGAAACAGGGTTAGAACACTGTTTCTCACTCACGACCGCCTTGGCCCGCCCGCTCGCGCCCGATAGAGTTCGTCGTGCCCGCGGTCAGTGCCGTGGTTCCGCCGTCGCACCAGGTCTTTCCCGTGAAGGAAGTGTCCATGGACGGCAGGTTCACCCGGCGGCAGCTGATCAAGGGCGGGCTCGCGGTGGCGGCTGTGCCGCTGCTCCCGGCCGTCGCCTCGGCGGCACCCCGCATCGACGTTCCCCCGCTCCCGTGGCCGGCGGCGAACGACATCGTCGCGAACACGACGGTCCCCACGTTCCCGGATCGCAGCTTCCCGATCACCGGCTACGGCGCGAAGAACGACGGCAAGACCGACAACACCGCGGCGATCAAGAAGGCGGTCGACGCCTGCGCCGCGGCCGGCGGCGGGCACGTCATCGTGCCCTCCGGCGGCAGTTTCCTCACCGGCGCCATCTACCTCAAGAGCAACGTCGACCTGCATCTCGAATCCGGCGCGGTGCTGAAGTTCAGCGGGGACGCGTCGAAGTTCCCGAACGTCCTGACGCGCTACGAAGGCATCGAGTGCGTCAACCACTCGCCGATGATCTACGCCCACGGCGAGAAGAACATCGGCCTGACCGGCGGCGGCACGCTCGACGCGGCGGCGACGTCGTCGTGGAACAAGGGCAGCGACCGGGCCTACCTGGAATCGCTGGTGGCCAAGGGGACCCCGCCGGAGAAGCGGGTGGTGCCGGGCTCCGGGCACACCATGCGCTCGGCGTTCGTCGAGCCCTACGCCTGCGAAAACGTGCTGATCCAGGGCATCACGCTGAAGAACTCCATGTTCTGGCAGCTGCACCCGACGCTGTGCCGCAACGTCACGGTCGACGGCGTCAGCACCGACCCGAGCACCGCGCACAGCAACACCGACGGCTGCGATCCGGAGTCGTGCGACCACGTCGTCATCGCCAACTGCAATCTCGGCGCGCACGACGACAACATCGCGATCAAGTCCGGCCGGGACGCCGACGGGCGCCGGGTGAACGTCCCGTGCCAGAACCTCGTCGTCGTCAACTGCGTGATGAACGGCAACTGGGGCGCGATCACCTGCGGCAGCGAGCAGACCGGCGGGATCCGCAACGTCTACGCGTACAAGCTCACCGTGAAGGGTGACACCAAGTTCGCGCTGTACGTGAAGTCGAACACGCTGCGTGGCGGGTTCTCGGAGAACATCAACCTCGACAGCGTTTCCGGCACCTTCGCGCGGAACTTCGTGTACGTGACGTCGACCTACAACAGCCAGACCGGAAGCTACGTCCCGTCGTTCGGCCCGTTCACGATCAGCAATTGCTCCAGCACGAAGATCGCGGGCAAGACCTTCGACGTCAGCGGGCTTTCGAACGCCCATGTGCACGGGTTCTCCGTGGCGAATTCCACGTTTAAAGGCGTGTCCGACACGTCGAACACGCTGAAATACGTGGACAACGCGCGGTTCACCAACGTGACGGTCAACGGCAAGCCACTCTGACCCTGCGGGAACGGCAGCGCTGCGGCAGGCTTACTACCAACGAGTAGGAAGCCTGCCGCTCGTCCTTTCCGGAGGTGACCGTGGACGTCCCCGAAGTGCCCTCGAAGGTGGATCCGGACGCGCTGACCGCCGTCCTCGACGGCCGCTGGGCCGAGCTGCGCCGCGGGGTGCGGGCGCAGATGGCCGAGGCGCAGTTCCGGGACCCGGTGGACCTCGGCGTCGAGGCGCACCGCGCCCAGGTGCTCGACCAGCTGCGCGCGCTCGCCGGGACCGACCGGCCCGGCCTGGGCTTCGACCCGGCGTACGGCGGCGGTGGCGACGTCGGCGGCTCGGTGACGTCGTTCGAGATGCTCGGGTACGGCGACCTGTCGCTGATGGTGAAGGCCGGCGTCCAGTGGGGCCTGTTCGGTGGCGCCGTCCAGCTGCTCGGGACCGCACGCCACCACGAGCGGTACTTGCGCGCGATCATGGACCTCGACCTGCTGGGCTGCTTCGCGATGACCGAGCACGGCCACGGTTCGGACGTCCAGCACCTGCGCACCACGGCGACCTTCGTGGACGGCGGTTTCGTCGTGCACACGCCGGATGCCGTGGCGAAGAAGGAGTACATCGGCAACGCGGCCCGCGACGGCCGCATGGCGGTGGTCTTCGCGCAGCTGGTCACGGGCGGCGAATCGCGAGGCGTGCACGCGTTCCTCGTCCCCATCCGGGACGACGACAGCGGCGCGCCGCTGCCCGGAGTGTCCATCGAGGACTGCGGGCCGAAGGCCGGTCTCAACGGCGTCGACAACGGACGGTTGAGCTTCGACAACGTCCGGGTCCCGCGCGAGGCCCTGCTGAACCGCTTCGGCGACGTCGCCGAGGACGGGACGTATTCGAGCCCGATCGAAAGCGACAGCCGCCGGTTCTTCACGATGCTGGGCACGCTGATCCGCGGCCGGGTGAGCGTCGCGGGCAGTGCGGGCAGCGCCACGAAACGCGCGCTGGCGCTCGCGATCCGGTACGGCGAGCTCCGCCGCCAGTTCGCGAAGCCGGACGGTGACGAGGTCGTCGTCCTCGACTACCTCGCCCACCAGCGGAAACTCCTGCCGGCGCTGGCGAAGACCTACGCCCTGCACTTCGCGCAGGAAGAGCTGGTCTCGAAGCTGCACGACATCGACTCGTCGGCCCCCGAGGAGGAGCAGCGCGAGCTGGAGTCGCGTGCCGCCGGGTTGAAGGCGCTCGCGACGTGGCACGCGACGGCGGCGATCCAGACCGCGCGCGAGGCGTGCGGCGGCGCGGGCTACCTGTCGGAGAACCTGCTGCCCGGGCTGAAGGCCGACACCGACGTCTTCACGACGTTCGAAGGCGACAACACGGTGCTGCTGCAACTGGTCGCGAAGGGGTTGCTGACCAGCTACAAGCAGGACTTCGAGGACCTCTCGCCGCTGGCGACGGCGCGTTTCTTCGCCGAGCAGGTGGTCAGCGCGGTCCTGGAGCGGACGTCGGCGCGCAAGGCCGTCGAGCTGCTCACCGAGGCGTCCGACACCGACGCGTTCTTCCGCCGCGACTGGCAGCTGCGCCTGTTCGAGGACCGCGAGGACCACGTCGTCGAAGGCGTGGCGAAACGCCTCCGCAAGGCGGCTTCCGACCCGTTCGGCGTGTTCAACTCGGCGCAGGACCACGTGCTGCGCGCCGGCCGCGTCCACGTCGAGCGGCTCGTGCTGGAAGCGTTCGCGTCGGCCATCGAGCGTTGTGCGGACCCGGACGCCCGCGCGCTGCTCGAGCGCGTCTGCGACTTGTACGCGTTGTCGGCGATCGAAGAGGACCTGGCGTGGTTCCTGGGCCACGGCCGCCTGACGGCGTCGCGCGCGAAGGCCGTCACATCGGCGGTCAACCGGCTGTGCTCGGAGCTGCGCCCGCACGCGCGCACGCTGGTGGACGCGTTCGCCATCCCGGAACAGTTCCTGGCGGCGCCGATGCTGCGCTCCTGAACGTGGTGACCCGCGAGGGTGGCCGGTATCGGGGACCGGCCACCCCCGCGGGAGCCGTTATCGGCGGCGCTTGCCTTCGTCGCCGGTGACCTCGAACTGCTCCTTGCGGACCTTGCCGGACACGGTCTGCTCGTCGGTGACCGCCTCGGTCCGCAGCCGCGCCCGCTCGACCGGCACGGTTTCCTTGCGCACCACGGGCTTTTCGGCGTGCAGCACGACGTCCTGTTCGGCTTCGCCGATCTCGGCGCCGCTTTCGCCGCGGGTGATCGGCTCCCGTTCGACGCGGACCTCTTCGTGCCGGACCGGAACGGTGACCTGCTGCTCTTCGGTGACGACGTACTTGCGCAGCCGCACGCGCCCGGTCTCGACCTGCTCGGTGCCGACGTTCAGCCGCTCCTCGGAGCGGGTCATGGCGGCCTGATCGTCCATTTCGGACCGGCCACGGCCACCCATGGCCGGGTCGCGGCGCTGCGTCCGGTCGCCTGCCTTGCCGCCCATGCGCCCGTCGGGCGACGTGCGCGGCACGGGCAGGCCGTAGTGGTGGTAGAGCTGCTCGCTCTCCTCGGGCGAAAGGTGCCCGTCGGCGTCGATGCGGGGCGCGTCGGAGACGCTGTCCTTGTCGACCTGGACGTGGATGCCGTCCTTGTCCGTGTGTGCGCCGGAAAGCGGGACGAAGCTTTCCTTGGTGCCGAACAGGCCGGTCTTGACGGTGATCCACTCCGGGCGGCGCGTCGCGTCGGCGAGGTAGACGTTGCCGACCTTCCCGAGCTTGTTGCCGGCCGGGTCGACCACGGCGCTGTCGATGAGTTCCTGGGGCTGCATGGTCTTGGCCATCGCGGTCGTGCTCCTTCCCCTCGTTGGGTCCTGGTGAAGCCACCGTCGGCCGCTTCGGCGAGCACGGCAACCGTCGTGGTGTTCCGGTGGGTGACCCTCGAACGTGGCTGTTTGAAGCGTCGTCCGCTGGCCAGGCGGGGGTGGGCGCCGCAGGTGGAGCGGGGTGTCCCGGGCGTGACCGGCGTCGCGGGCGATGCCGCGAAGGTGTGCACGTGACCGGCGTCACGTCCCGGCCTGTCACAACGCGGCCGCGCATCTCGTCAATGGGGTGAAGCAGACGACGAAAGGGGAACAACCATGGAAGCGCGGCTCAACCTGTTCGAGAACGAGATCGCCGGCAAGTTCGTCAAGCGCCTGATCGCGGCTTCGCGGCCGGTCGAAGAGTCGTCGCTCCCCAAGGCGACGCAGGAGCTCGTGAAGATCCGCGCGAGCCAGATCAACGGCTGCGGGATGTGCCTCGACATGCACACGAAGGACGCGGCGGCGGCCGGCGAGACGGCGGTCCGCCTGGCGATGGTGGCGGCGTGGCGCGAAGCGGTGGTCTTCACCGAAGCGGAGCGCGCGGCCCTGGCGCTGACCGAGGAGGGCACCCGGCTGGCGGACGCCCACGAAGGTGTCAGCGACGAGACGTGGGCGGCGGTTCGCAAGCACTACGACGACGAGCAGATCGGGGCGTTGATCGCGCTGGTCGCGACGATCAACGCGTGGAACCGGCTGAACGTGATCGCCCGCAACCCGGCCGGGGAGTACCAGCCGGGGATGTTCGGCTGACGTCCACTGTCCGAAGGGGAGCTTGGCCGGATTGGTGACGCGCTCGCGAGAGGGGAACCTCCGACTCTCGCACGGCGTCACCGATCCCGCACGGCGAAAAGTGTTTTCGTTCCCTGGCCAGGTGACTTTGTCCAACTCATCGGGTGATGTCGATAGTGGACGGTGAATTTCTGTCGCATCATTTTAGCATGATGAAGAAAACGCTCTTCGCAGCTGCAGTCATTGGTGGAGCTATGCTCGCTGTTGCCGCGCCGGCCTCCGCCGGTGAGAGTGGACACCACCCCGGCGGTGGCATCAGCATCGGCGACAACCTGTGCGCCGCGCCGTGGCAGTGGAACGGTCCCCTGGAACTGCTGCACTCCGGTCACGCGCCCGCGTACGCGGCGTGCAACAACAACTCGACCGGCGGCAACGGCGGCGGCATCAGCATCCTCAACAACGCCTGCGTGCTGCCGTGGCAGTGGAACGGTCCGCTGGAGCTGCTGACGGTCGACCACAACCCGTCGTACGTCGCCTGCAACGGCAACTCGGCAGGCTGATCCGAAGCGGAGCCGCGGCTGGCTGGAAGAGTGTGCCCCAGCCATCCACGGCCCGTCGAAGCATCACCGTCTGAAGATCGAAAGCCGGCGCGCGGCGCTCACTCGAGCCGAGTGAGCGCCGCGCTTTTCTTCCTGGCCACCAGATCGCCGCGATCGCGTTCGGCGGCTCGGCCGGACGGGACAGGATGACACGCTTCATCGTCTTGACGCGGTGCTACCGCCCGTGGTGACGATCAGGCGTCGGGATGGGGCCTGGCGGCGGCCTGAGAAAGATCCACAAACACAAACGCGCAGCTAGGCGTACATCGCCAGCCAGATCGCGATGTAGTGAGACACGGCCGCGAGCACAGTGCACGCGTGGAAGTACTCGTGGTACCCGAACGTCTCGGGCCGGTGATTGGGCCACTTGACGGCGTAGAACACCGCGCCCAGCGTGTAGAACAGCCCGCCCACGCACAACAGCACCAAAGCCGCGACCCCGGCGTGCGTCGCCAATTCGGGGAACACGAACACCGCTACCCAGCCGAGGGCGATGTAGATCGGGACGCCCAGCCAGCGGGGTGCGTTCGGCCACAGCATCTTCAACGCCACGCCCGCGATGGCGCCGCCCCACACGATCGACAGGATCACGTAGCCCGTCGGTTTCGACATCGCCAGCAGGGTGAACGGTGTGTACGTGCCCGCGATGAACAGGAAGATCATCGAGTGGTCCGCGCGCTTCATCCACTTGTACGCGCGGGGGCTCCAGAACCGGCGGTGGTACAGCGCGCTCACGCCGAACAGGCCGAGCACTGTCAGGCCGTAGACCGATGTCGCGAGTGTCGCGATCGGGGACACTGTGGACGCCGCCAGGCTGACCAGCGCCGCCGCCGCGGCCAGGGCGCCGAAGAACGTCCAGAAGTGGATGTGCCCGCGCAGCCGGGGGCGGAGGTCCACCACGGGCTCGGGTTCTTCCGTCGTCAGGCTCACGTATCCAGGTTACGGGACCGTAGGTTCTCCGGCAGTGCTCAAGTCACACGCCTCACATCGGGTGCGTACGCTACCTCGACGTGAGTGTTCGCTCCTTCTTGTCCGACGTCGTGTACAGCGCCTACGGCAGGCGCCTCATCCAGCAGGCCGCCGGGCGGCATCCCCGGCACATCGCCATCATGCTCGACGGCAACCGCCGGTGGGCCCGTGAAGCGGGCTTCACGGACGTTTCGGACGGGCACCGGGCCGGGGCGAAGAAGATCGCGGACTTCCTGAGCTGGTGTCAGGAAGCCGATGTCGAGGTCGTCACCATGTGGCTGCTGTCCACCGACAACCTCAACCGGGACCCGGACGAGCTCACGCCGCTGCTGAAGATCATCACCGACGTCACCGACGAGCTCGCCGCGCCCGGGACGGGGTGGCGGCTGCGGATCGTCGGCGCCCTCGACCTGCTGCCGGCCGAAGTCGCGAAGCGACTCAGCGAAGCCGCCGCGCGGACCGAGGGCCGGACCGGGATGGAGGTGAACGTCGCGGTCGGTTACGGCGGGCGCCAGGAAATCGCGGACGCCGTGCGCAAGCTGCTGCTCCAGCACGCCGACGAGGGCACGTCCATCCACGAGCTGGCGAAGATCCTCGACGTCGACCACATCTCCGAGCACCTCTACACCTCGGGCCAGCCGGACCCCGACCTGATCATCCGCACCTCTGGTGAGCAGCGGCTTTCCGGGTTCCTGCTCTGGCAGTCCGCGCATTCGGAGTTCTGGTTCACCGAGGCGTACTGGCCCGCTTTCCGCCGCGTCGACTTCCTGCGTGCCATCCGTGACTACGCGTGGCGGCACCGCCGGTTCGGCTCCTAGAACCCCGAAGCGCCGCTGGTCAGCAGGGGTGTCCGTCACCCGGTGTAGGTGTCCGGTGAGGCGACGGTGAGGTGACGGTTTGGCGAATCACCGTGTTGGCTCCCTGCGCGATCCCGCATTCGTGGGTACCTTCCGAGGTGAGGGCGCGCGTCCCATGCGGGTCCTCACGGGAGGCCCTGGTCGTGGCGGTGATCGAGGGGGCGGCTCAGCCGCCCACGAGACGCTCGAGGGGGCCGGCACCCGGCCCTCGTGGCCGCGCCACCTGACCCACCGGTCAGGAGGAGTGGTCCAGCCAGGGAGGTGCCCGGCCCAGCGAGTGCGGGCGTGAGGTGCACACGCCCTCGAGGGAGATGCCGTCGTGACTGCGCAGCGTTTGCCCCGTAAGGCCTCTGGCCGTTCTTCGACCGGTGCCGTTCCTGGCCCGGAGAAAGCCTCGACCTCGCCCGAATCCCAGCAGCACATGTACGTGCTCGACACGTCGGTCCTCCTTTCGGACCCGTGGGCGGTCACTCGGTTCGCCGAGCACGCCGTCGTGCTTCCGCTGGTCGTCATCAGTGAACTGGAGGCGAAGCGCCACCACCCGGAGCTGGGCTGGTTCGCCCGGGAATCCCTGCGCATGCTCGACGACCTGCGCCGGCAGTACGGCAGGCTCGACGCGCCGCTCCCGATCGGGGACCACGGCGGCACGCTGCAGGTGGAGCTGAACCACTCGGACCCGTCGGTGCTCCCGTCCGGGTTCCGGACCGACTCCAACGACCACCGCATCCTCGCCTGCGCGCTCAACCTGGCGGCGGAGAACGCGGCGGTCACGCTGGTGACGAAGGACATCCCGCTGCGGGTCAAGGCCGGGGCCGTCGGTCTCGAGGCGGACGAGTACCGCGCGCAGGAAGTGACGCCGTCGGGCTGGACCGGCATGGCGGACGTCGACGTCGAGCAGGACGTGCTCGACACGTTGTTCGGCGGCAGCACCGTCGACCCGGTCGAATACGGCATGGACGAGCTCGCCGAGCTGCCCTGCCACACCGGGCTGCGGCTGCTCGCGGGCACCTCCAGCGCGCTGGGGCGGATCACGGCGGACAAGCGCATCCGGCTGGTCCGGGGCGACCGCGAGGCGTTCGGCCTGCACGGCCGCAGCGCCGAGCAGCGCGTCGCGCTCGACCTGCTGCTCGACTCCGACGTCGGGATCGTGTCGCTGGGCGGCCGGGCAGGCACCGGCAAGTCGGCGCTCGCCCTCTGCGCCGGCCTCGAGGCGGTGATGGAACGCCGTCAGCACCGCAAGGTCGTGGTGTTCCGGCCGGTCTACGCGGTCGGCGGCCAGGACCTGGGCTACCTGCCCGGGTCCGAGAGCGAGAAGATGCAGCCGTGGGCGCAGGCGGTGTTCGACACCCTCGGCGCGCTGGTCAGCCAGGACGTCCTCGACGAGGTCTTCGACCGCGGCATGCTCGAGGTGCTCCCGCTGACGCACATCCGCGGCCGCTCGCTGCACGACACGTTCGTGATCGTCGACGAGGCGCAGTCGCTGGAGCGCAACGTCCTGCTCACGGTGCTTTCGCGGCTCGGCACGGCGTCGCGGGTGGTGCTCACGCACGACGTCGCCCAGCGTGACAACTTGCGTGTCGGGCGGCACGACGGCGTCTCGGCGGTGATCGAGAAGCTGAAGGGGCACCCGCTGTTCGCGCACGTCACGCTGACGCGCTCGGAGCGGTCGCCGATCGCGGCCCTGGTCACCGAGATGCTGGAGGACCACGGCTGACCCTGCGCCCGGTCGTGAGTGCGTAACAGTGTTCTAACACTGTTACGCACTCACGACCGCAGTCACCGGCCCGGCAACCGTTTCCGCTGTTGCCGGATAGCCGGTGAAAAACCCGCTCGGCCGCTATACGGTCGATCCGGGGCTGGGCATAGTTGGCCGCATGGGGCCGGAAAATCTTTCCCGTCGTGAGCTTCTCGTCCGAAGTGGTGCAGCCGCCGCCGCGCTGACCGTGGCCGGGGCGGGGGTCGCCGAGGCCGAACCGGACGTCCGGCCGGACGCCGGATCGGACGGCGTGGTGCTGCGGGAGGGCACGAACATGTCCGCCGCGCTGTCGCCGGACGGCCGGTGGATCGCGGTCGACCTGGTCACCGGAATCTGGGTGCTGCCCGCCGCAGGGGGTCGCGCCCGGCGGCTCACCGACGACCTGCAGGACGCCACGCTCCCGACCTGGTCGCCGGACGGCCGCCGGATCGCGTTCCAGTCCTACCGCGACGGCAACTTCCACCTGTACATCATCGATGTCGCCGGTGGCACGCTCCGCAAGCTCACCAGCGGGCGGTTCGACCACCGGGAGCCCGTGTTCTCACCGGACGGCGCCAAGATCGCCTTCAGCGGCGACCGGGACGGCAGCTACGGCATCCACCTGCTGGACGTCGCCTCCGGAGCGATCAGCACGGTGGTGTCCACCCCGGACGAAGAGGCGTCGCCGCGGTGGTCGGCCGACGGCACGAAGATCGTCTTCACCGTGAACGACACCGCCATCGACGTCGTCACCCTGGCCACGGGCGCCCGCACTCGCCTGGTCACCGCGAGCGGCGCCGACAAGTTCTACGGCCCCGCGTTCGGTCCCGGCGGGCAGCCCAGCTACCTGCGGCTCCGTGGCGCCGAGGCGGACCTCATGCTCGGCGACCAGCAGCTGACCAAGGGTGAGGACGTCTTCGGCTTCGCCGCGAACTGGTCCGGATCCACTGTGCTCTACACCGCCGACGGGCACCTCCGGCGGCGCGACCAGTCCGGCGCCGTCAAGGACATCCCGTTCGAAGCAGGCGTGTCCACGGCACCGCGTGCCTACCGGAGGCGGGTCCGTGACCTGGACTCGCCCGCGCCGAAGCCCGTCCGGGGCATCGCCGGTCCGGTGGTGTCTTCCGACGGCAAGCGGATCGCGTTCCGGGCCCTCAACGCGATCTACGTCGTCGCGGCCGGTGGTGGCCGGCCGCAGCGGCTGATCGGCGACGGCTACTTCAACTCCGACCCGGACTTCCACCCGGACGGGACAAAGCTGCTCTACACGAGCGACCGGCTCGGCACCGCCGACCTGTGGCTGCGTGACCTCGGCACCGGCCAGGACACCGTCCTCACGCAGCTGGCGGGCGCCCAGGTCGCGCCGCGATGGTCGCCGGACGGCGGCCGGATCGCGTACGCCGACCAGGACGGCGCCACGTGGATCTACGACGTGGCCACGGCCGCCGCCCAGCAGGTGACGCCACCGCTGTTCATGCCGGGCAGACCCACCTGGTCGCCTGATGGGTCGGTCATCGCACTGGCCGCGGTGAAGCCGTACTCGCGGCGGTACCGCGAAGGCACGAGCCAGATCCTCACGGTTGACCTCAAGACCCACGAACTCCGCTACGCCGAGCCGATGCCGTTCCGTTCGCTCGCCACCCGCGGCGACGACGGTCCACTGTGGTCACCCGACGGCCGGTACCTGGCGTTCACGGTCGAGAGCGTCGCCTGGATCGCCCCGGTCGACGGCACCGGACGGCTGATCGGGGCGCCGCGGCAGGTCACCCACGACGTCACGGACTCCCTTGCGTGGCAAGGGAACGACACGCTCGTGTACTTGTCGAAGGGGCAGCTCAAGGCCCAGAAGATCACCGGCGGCGAACCGCGCACGATCCGGCTCGACTTCACCTGGGCCCGGCCGCGCCCGCCGCGCCCGACCGTCATCTACGTCGGCGCGGCGTGGGACGGCATCGCCCGGACACTGCGGCGGGACGTCGACATCGTCGTCGACGGTGGCCGGATCGCCGACGTCCGGCCGCATCGGGACGCACCCGGGACCGTCGGCGCGCACGACCTGACCGCCATGCCCGGGCTCGTCGACATCCACAACCACTGGCACCTGCGCGGCAGGCAGTGGGGTGACCGGCAGGGCAGACTGTGGCTGTCCTACGGCATCACCACGACCCGCTCGCCCGGCGACCCGGTGTACCAGATGCTGGAGACGCGCGAGGCCCTGGAGTCCGGAAACCGCGTCGGGCCAAGGTACTTCGGCACCGGGGAAGCCATCGACGGCTCCCGGATCTACTACAACTTCATGCGGCCGACCCTCTCGCCCGAGCAGCTGAACCTGGAGCTGTCCCGCGCGGTCGAGCTGGAGTACGACATGATCAAGACGTACGTCCGGCTTCCCGTGGCCTACCAGCAGGCGGTGGTCCGGGCCGCGCACCGGGCGGGCATCCCGCTGTCGTCGCACTACCTGTACCCGGCGGCGAACATCGGCATGGACGCGATGGAGCACACCGGGGCCACCAACCGGCTCGGGTACTCGCACACCGTCAGCCGGATCGGCCGGTCGTACCAGGACGCGGTCGCCCTGTTCACCCGCTCCGGGATGTCGATCACGCCGACGTTGTTCACCTCCAGGGCGTTGTACGCGGACGACAAGTCGCTCGTGACCGACGAGCGCACCGAGGTCCTGTTCCCGCCGTGGGAATACCAGCTGCTCAAGACCACGGCGGACACCGCGGGCAACCCGGAGAACGCGTACCTGCGCCAGGTCCTCGCCGGGAACGTCGACATGGTGCTGCGGATCCACCGGGCGGGCGGGTTCGTGGTCACCGGCACGGACTCCCCGTTGGACAACGTCGCCGTCTCCACCCACCAGAACCTGCGGGCCATGGTCGCGTTCGGGTTCACGCCGTACGAGGCCCTCACGACCGCCACCCGCAACCCGGCGCGGTGGCTGGGGCTTCAGGACCGGATCGGTGTGCTCAAGCGTGGTGCGTACGCCGATCTGTCGCTCGTCAGCGGCAACCCGTTGCAGGACATCAAGGCGGCCGCGAACGTCCGTACCGTGATGGTCGGCGGGGTGCTGCGCACGGTCGGCGAGTTGCTGGCGCCCTACCGGAACCAGCCGGGCCGGCGGGCGGCCACCGAGGTGGCGCCCGCGGCCCGATCGGCGGAGAAACAGCACTGGTGGCACGTTCCGGAGTGGTCGGAACACGTCTGCTGCGCGGGCTGATTACCAGCCTGCGGGGAGAGGACGGCCTTCGGCGAACCCGGCCGCCGACTGGACGCCCAGCAGCGCGCGTTCGTGGAACTCCTCGAGCGTCCGCGCACCCGCGTAAGTGCAGGAAGAGCGCACGCCGGAGCCGATCGAGTCCAGCAGGTCCTCGACACCCGGGCGCTGCGGGTCGAGCGCCATCCGCGACGACGAGATGCCCTCCTCGAACAGCGCCTTGCGCGCCCGGTCGAACGAGTTGTCCGTGCGCGTCCGGGCGCCGACCGCGCGCTTCGACGCCATGCCGAACGACTCCTTGTACGGCCGCCCCTGCTCGTCGAACCGCAGGTCACCGGGGGATTCGTAGGTGCCGGCGAACCACGAGCCGACCATCGCCGCGGACGCGCCGGCGGCCAGCGCCAGCGCGACGTCGCGCGGGTGGCGGACCCCACCGTCGGCCCAGACGTGCTTGCCCAGCTCACGCGCGGCGGCCGCGCAGTCGGCGACCGCGGAGAACTGCGGGCGGCCCACGCCGGTCATCATCCGGGTGGTGCACATCGCGCCCGGCCCGACACCGACCTTGACGACGTCGGCGCCGGCCTGGATCAGGTCGCGCGTGCCCTCGGCGGTGACCACGTTCCCGGCGACCACCGGGACCCGCGGCGACACCGACCGGACGGCCTTCAGCGCGGCGATCATCTTCTCCTGGTGCCCGTGCGCGGTGTCGACGACCAGCACGTCGACGCCGGCCTTCAGGACGGCTTCGGCCTTCCCCGCGACATCGCCGTTGACGCCGACCGCGGCCGCGACGCGCAGCTTGCCCGCGTCGTCGACGGCCGGGGTGTAGATCTCCGCGCGCAGCGCCCCGACAGCGGTCAGGACGCCGGCGAGGCGGCCGTCGGCGTCCAGGCCGAGCGCCAGGTGGGCGCCGTGGCCATTGAGCAGCTCGAACACCTCGCGCGCCGGGGTGGTCAGCGGGACCGCGACGGCCGGAGGCTGCGCGACGTCGGCGAGCCGCGCGAAGCGGTCGACGCCCGCGCAGGCCGCTTCGTCGACGATGCCGACCGGGCGGCCTTCGCCGTCCACGACGACGACAGCGCCGTGCGCCCGCTTGTGGACCAGGTTGAGGGCGTCGGCGACGGCGTCACCGCCGGTGAGCACCAGCGGGGTGTCCCACACGGTGTGGCGGCTCTTCACCCAGCCGACGATCTCGGCGACGGCGTGGCTGTCGACATCCTGGGGCAGCACCACCAGGCCGCCGCGGCGGGCGACGGTCTCGGCCATCCGGCGGCCGGCGACCGCGGTCATGTTCGCGACCACGATCGGGATGGTCGCGCCGGTGCCGTCCGCGGTGGACAGGTCGACGTCGAAGCGGGACTCCACGTCCGAACGGTTCGGCAGCAGGAACACGTCGTCGTAGGTCAGGTCGTGGGCGGGCCGGTGGCCGTCGAGGAAACGCACGAGTCACCAGACTACCTGCCGGGCCCGTGGCAGGATCTGAGGGTATGAGCCGCCGCGACCGGGACGACGAGGGACGGGCACGCAACGCACGGCCGCGCGACGGGCTCGGGCGGCCGTTGCCGTACGGCTCCGACGGCGTCGAGCGCCAGCCGGAAGGCGTCGTCCGCACCCCGGCGCAAACGCTTGCGGAGGCGCAGCGGCTGCTCGACGACGGCAAGCCGTTCCACGCGCACGAGGTCTTCGAGGACGCCTGGAAGACCAGCGTGTACCAGCCGGACCGCGAACTCTGGCGCGGCCTCGCACAGCTCGCCGTCGGCCTGACGCACGCCGCGCGCGGCAACAACGTCGGCGCGGTGTCGCTGCTGGAGCGGGGCGCGGCGAACATCGAGCCGTTCCGGAGCGAGCCGCCGCACGGCATCGACGTCGCCGGCCTGCAGGAATGGGCGCGCAGCTTGGCCGACGAGGCGAAGCAGCGCGTACGCGTGTCGCCGGCGCCGCCGAGGTTGACGTGCTGACGGCGGTCAGCGCCGCGATCGTCGCTGCCGTCGCCTCGCTGGCCGGTGTGACGCTGGGAGCGCTGGTCGAGCCGCTGAAGCTCAACGCGGCGCGGCGGGCCAAGCTGCGGCAGGACCGTGCCGACCGCTGTGCGGGCCTGATCGAAGCCGCGACACGGGCGCGCAAGCACATCATCGACATCAACGTGATCCACCGCCGCCGGAACCTGGCCAAGGAGGCCGAAACCGACGCGCAGCGGGAGATCGAGTTCGAAGACGCGTACTACACGGCTCGCACCGACATGCGCGCGTGCTACGGGCTGCTCGTGATGAGCGGGCCGGACGAGCTGGTCGAGCAGGCGAACGTGCTCCGCAAGAAGGAGATGGAACTCCACCACACCCGGTGGGAGTTCGACGACGACGGGAAGTTCGACCGGAGGTTCCTGCCCACACCGGTCCGGGAAGCCGGCGCCGCCTTCGACCGGGCGATCGAGGAGTTCGCCCTCGTCGCCCGGAAGCACACCTCTTAAGGCTGGTCCCAACCGTCCGAAGCGGCCTTCTCGGCACTGATCGTCGTGCCCTCGCCGTGTCCGGTGTGGACCTTCGTGGCGTTCGGGAGCGTGAACAGCTTCTCGCGGATCGACTGCACGATGGTGGGATAGTCCGAATAGGACCGTCCGGTGGCGCCGGGGCCGCCGTGGAAGAGCGTGTCGCCGGTGAACAGCACGCCGAGTTCTTCGGCGTACAGGCAGACCGCGCCCGGCGCGTGACCCGGCGTGTGGATGACGCGCAGCGCGGTGCCCGCGATGGTGATCGTCTGGCCGTCCTCCAGCTCGCGGTCCGGCGCGCGGTCCGGGTGGGTCTGGTCCCAGAGGACGCGGTCGTCCGGGTGCAGCAGGATCGGCGCGCCGGTCGCTTCGGCGAGCTGCGGCGCGGCGTTGACGTGGTCGTTGTGCGCGTGGGTGCAGACGATCGCGGCCAGCTTCCGGTCGCCGACGACGTTCTCGATCGCCTTCGCGTCGTGCGCCGCGTCGATGACGATCACCGCCGTGTCGTCGCCCACGACCCACACGTTGTTGTCGACGTCCCAGCTGCCGCCGTCGAGCCGGAAGACGCCGGAGGTCACCAGGTTCTGCACGATCGCCGTCATAGGCCCGACCCTAGCCGGGCGAACCGGCGGTCGTACAGGAAGGCGCCCGCGCCGAGCGCGGCGAAGAAGAGCCCGATGAAGACGCAGTTCACCGTCACCTGGACGTAGCCGAGGGCGCCCGCGTCGACGAACGGGTACGGGTAGAAGCCGGTGAGCGCGCCACGGGGGAGCGTGAAGGCGAGCCACGCCAGCGGGTAGGCCAGCGACCACCAGACAGTGCGCCACGTGAAGGGCCCGCGCGGGCCGACCAGGAGCCAGCCGAGCACGAAGAGGATCGGCGTCACCTTGTGCAGCATCGTGTCGGCGAAGAACGCGAGGCCGTGCAGGTCGTACAGGCCGGCGAGGGCGACCTGGTAGACGATGCCGGTCACGATGATGCCGGCCAGCGCGTCGAGCCAGAGCACCCGGAACAGCGCGCCCCGCGCCGAGCCGAAAGCGACCAGCGCCGACGTCGCGATGACCAGCAGGTTCGAGTCGATCGTGAAGAAGCAGAACAGGTTCGCCACCCGTCCCGCGACCGTCGTGAAGCGGCCGGAGGTGTCGCCCGCGGTCGCGATCACCTGGACGACCAGGCCGGTCAGGGCGACCAGTGCGGTGACCGCGAACCAGGCGCGGGTGAGCTTCGTGCTGTGCATCCGCCGACGATACCGGTCGGTAACTCCGTGCGGAATCCATTGTGGACTACTCGATCGAGGCGAGTTCCGGCGGACTGGGGCTGCCCAGCGCGTGGACAGCCCCGAGCGTGGTGCCTACGCCGCGGTGAGCGTGTCCCGCAGCGCGGTGAACGCCTCGTACTCCGCCTTCTGCTCGACCGGCAGCTGGTAGGCGGCGGCCAGGAGCTTCGTCACGGAGGGGATGATGCTGAGCCGGAACGTCCGGCCGTCGGTCGTCTTGATCACGAACCGGCCCTGCAGATCGCGTTTCTTCACCGACGCCCGGTTGGCATCGGTGATCGTCAGCGGCGAGCCCGCCGTGACGGTGCCGCCCTTCTCCTCGAGCGGGACGAGGACGAGGTCGGTCTGCCCCGGCTTGAAGCCCAGCGCGAAGTTGCTGACGCTGGTCGTGCGGAAGACCAGGTAGTTCTTCTGCCTGATTTCGGCGGCGTACACCTTGGTGTAGCTCGCCCCGTCGGCGACGACCGAATCGAAAGCGGCGTGGATCGACGCCTTCATCTGTTCCTTGCTGACCACTTGTGGCTCCTCCGTGACCGCTCGGGAAGTGAGCGGGATCGCTTGCGAGGAGCGCACTCTAGGGATCGCCGATGCCCGGCCGGGTCGGGAAAAATGTCGCCATTCGGCACGAATTCGGCGCGGAGGTGACGTTCGAACCATCGAACGTCACCTCCGCGGCCGGACGAGTCAGCGGAGCGCTTTCACCAAGGCCGGGACGAAAACCGAGGCGTCGACCGTGCCCCAGCCGGTGGCGATGTCGAACCCCTTCGCCGCGGTGAAGCCGACGACGCCGTCCTGGCTGTTGTCGCCCTCGGTGACGTCGACGATCCCCGCCTTCGTGCCCGCCGGGCCCAGCTTTCCGTACAGCGCCGGGTTGATCTGGCCGAGCTTGCCGTGCTTGGCCTGCACCGCGAGCGCGAGCACGCCGGCGAACAGCGGCGCGGACTGCGACGTGCCGTTGACGCCTTCCATGCTGATGTCCGGGAACGAGCGCATCTTGCTGCCGGTGATCTTCTTGACGCCGTCCTGCCAGTTCGGCCGCGCGTACGTCTTCGACAGCCCGGCGCCCTCGGCGAAGCCGTTGTCGGCGACGTTCACGACGTCGTCCGGCTTGGTGCGGTTGCCGTTCGCGTCGAGGTGCAGCTGGGTGCCGCCGAGCGTCGTCACGCGCGGGTCGGACGCCGGCCAGCTCGCGACGCGGTACGGGTAGTTGCCCGGGCCGTAGAGGTAACCGCCGGTCGGGCCGTCGTCACCGGAGGACGCGACCATCGTGATCCCGGCCTTGCTCGCGCGGTCCAGCGCCGGGTCGAGCGTCTTGATCGAGTCGAACGACGGGAAGTTCTCCTCGGTCGTGCCGAAGCTCATCGAGATGACGTCGACCAGCTTGTGCTCGGTCATGTAGTCGACGGCGTGCATCATCTCGGGCAGGCCGGTGAAGCCCTGCGTCTCCGCGACCGGCGTCGCCGCGACGATGATCTTCGCGTTCGGCGCCATGGCGTGCATCATCGTGACGTCGAGGTCGGTCTCGCCGCCCCAGCCCTGGCAGGTCGCGGTGTCGACACCGGGAGCGGTGCACGCGGGCACCGGCCCGGACGGCTGGATCACCTCGAGGTTCGCCGGCGGCAGGCCGTGGTTCTTCGAGTAGGTGTCGAGGACCTGCTTGACCTTGTCGTCGCCGAAGGACACCAGCGTCGCGACGCTGCTGCCCGCGCCGGTGATGCCGGCGTTCCACAGCTTCGTCGCGTTGTAGGCGGTGCTTTCCTTCGGCAGCGACGCCATCGCCGCTTCCAGCTTGGCGACGCGCTTCTCCACGGTGTCGGCGCCGGCGAACGACCGCGCGGCCGCCGAGAAGTGGTGCTTCGACGGCTGGTGCCCCGCGTTCGGCGTGCTCGGCACGGGCGTGGCGGACGCCGGGACGGCGAACGCCGTCACGAGCAGGGTGGTGCTCGCGAGCAGGCCCGCGGTGGCGCGCAATCTCATGCTGGTTCTCCCCTGGCTGCCGGAAACTCCGTCAGCCACTCTGGCGAGGAAGGGGAGCGGGCAACATCGACTTTCGTCTTTCCTTTTACGAGGAAAGCGCCGCCGACGCACGAGATGTCGTAATCGAGACTTTCGTAGCTCCTTTCCGGGAGGCGAGGGGCATCTCGCGTGATTGAGGGGGCATCACTCGTGATTGGAAGGGCATCACACGTGATTGGAGGGTCGACTCGCGTGCCTGGACGGTCGACTCGCGTGCCTGGAGGGTCGGGTCGCGTGCCTGGGGGGTCGGTCAGGCTCCTTCGGGGCGGTCGCCGTGCAGGAGGCCGCGGACCGTGTCGATCGTGTCCGCGTCCGCCGGGTCCTTGTCCGGGCGGTAGCGGACCACCCTGGCGAACCGCAGGGCCAGGCCGCCCGGGTAGCGGGTGCTCACCTGGGCGCTGTCCAGCTCGATCTCCACCACCACCTCGGGGCGGACGTAGACCGTCCAGTCGTCGCGGTGGGTTTCGATCTCCTGGAACGTCCTGGTCTGCCAGGCGAGCAGCTCGTCGGTCATGCCCTTGAACGTCTTGCCCACCATGATCGGCGGGCCGCCGTCCGGGTCGCGGGCGCCCAGGTGCAGGTTCGACAGCGTGCCCGTGCGCCGCCCGTGGCCCCACTCCGCCGCGAGCACCACCAGGTCGATCGTGTGCACCGGCTTGACCTTCAGCCACGCCCGCCCGCGCCGCCCGGCCGCGTACGCTGACGCCAGGTCCTTGACCATCACCCCTTCGTGGCCCGCTTCCATGGCCGCCTCCAGCACGGCGTCCGCGCGGGAAGTGCCCACCTCGCCGGGGATCACGTGGGCCCCGGCGACCTTGCGCAGGGCCGCGTTGCGCTCGGACAGCGGCGCGTCCAGCAGGTCGACGCCGTCGAGGTGCAGGCAGTCGAAGAAGTACGGCCGCAGCAGCAGCGCCTTGACCTGCTCCTCGCGCGTGCTGCCGAACCGGCTCATCGTGTCCTGGAACGGCCGCGGCCGCCCGGCGTCGGTCAGCGCGAGGGTTTCGCCGTCCAGCACCACCGACTCGCACGGCAGCGCCCGCACAAGTTCGACCAGCTCGGCGACGCTGCCGGTGATCTCGCGCAACGTGCGCGTCCACACGTGCACCTCGTCGCCCTGGCGGTGCACCTGGATCCGCGCACCGTCCATTTTGTACTCGACGATCGCCTCCGCGTGCTCGGCGACGGCCTCGTCGAGCGACTCGGCCGGCGACGCCAGCATCGGCTTGACCGGCGTGCCGAGCGTGAGCCGGAACTCCGCCAGCGCCGCCTGGCCGCCGGTCATCGCCGCGACCCCGGTGACGCCCAGCTTCCCGGACAGCATGAAGGCCCGCCGCACGGCCTCGGCCGGGACTTCGGCCGCCGCCGCGATCGCGTCGACCATCACGCCTTCCAGCGCGCCCTGCCGCAGCTCGCCGGTGACCAGCCGGAACAGGAACTGCTGCTCGTCCTCCGTCAGCCGCTCGAACAACGCCCGCAGCACTTCCTGCCGCCGCGTGTTCGACCCGGTGCCCGCCGCGACGCCCGCGGCCGCCGTCAGGGCCGCGTCCACCTCGGTCACCGTGACGACGGGCTCCGCCGCCGGCGACGTGCCCAGCCCGGCCAGGGTGCGCCAGCCCGCACCCAGCCTGTCCTGCGCCGTCTGCCCGGTCAGGTACGCGATCACCGTGGGCAGCTCGGCGATCTCCGCCGCGCGCAGCACCGCGGCCAGGAGGGCGATCTTCGCCTTCCTGGACCTGGTCGCCGCCAGCTCGGCGGACGCGCGGACCAACTCGCTCAGCAACACCCGGACATCATGACCCGGACCACCGACAGTTTCTAGTCGGCACTGTCAGGACAACGGGACGTTTTCCCTGGTCAGCGGCCGCCGCGGGCCATGCGCAGCACGTCGAGGGCCTCGTCCAGCTGCTCTTCGGTGAGCTTGCCGTCCTTCACGTACCCGCGCTCGATGACGACCTCGCGAATCGTCTTCAGCTCCTTCAAAGCCTGCTTCGCGACCGCGGCCGCTTCTTCGTAGCCGATGTACTTGTTCAACGGCGTCACGATCGACGGCGAGCCTTCGGCGTAGGTCCGCGTGCGCTCGGTGTTCACGGTGATGCCCGCGAGCACCTTGTCCGCCAGCAGCCGCGAAACGGCCGCGAGCAGACGTGCCGACTCGAGGACGTTCCGCGCGATCACCGGCAGGTTGACGTTCAGCTGGAAGTTGCCCGCGGCACCGGCGAACGCCACGGCCGCGTCGTTGCCGATCACCTGCGCGACCACCTGCAGCGTCGCCTCCGGGATCACCGGGTTCACCTTGCCCGGCATGATCGACGAGCCCGGCTGCAGGTCCGGCAGCGCCAGCTCGGCGAGGCCGGTGCGCGGGCCGGAACCCAGCCACCGCAGGTCGTTGGCGATCTTGTTGAGCGACACGGCGACCGTGCGCAGGTGCCCGGACGTCTCGACGACGCTGTCCTGCGTCGCCTGCGCCTCGAAGTGGTCGCGGGCCTCGGTCAGCGGCAGCCCGGTCACCGTCGCGAGTTCCGCGGCGACCGACGAGCCGAAGCCGTCCGGCGCGTTCAGGCCGGACCCGACGGCCGTGCCGCCGATCGGCAGCTCGCCCAGCCGCGGCAGGCCCGACTTCAGCCGTTCGACGCCGTAGCGGACCTGCGACGCCCACGCGCCCGCCTCCTGGCCGAGCGTGATCGGCACCGCGTCCATCAGGTGCGTCCGGCCGGACTTCACCACGTCGGCCCACTCCGCGGCGCGCACCTCGATGGCGCCGGCGAGGTATTCGAGCGCCGGGATGACGTCCTTGAGCACGGCTTCGGTGGCGGCGACGTGGATGGTCGTCGGGAACGTGTCGTTCGACGACTGCGACGCGTTGACGTGGTCGTTCGGGTGCACGTCGCGGCCGAGCGCGCGCGAAGCCAGCGTCGCGATGACCTCGTTGGCGTTCATGTTCGACGACGTCCCCGACCCGGTCTGGAACACGTCGATCGGGAAGTGCGCGTCGTGGACGCCCTCGGCGACCTCGTCGGCGGCGGCCGCGATGGCGTCCGCCACGTCGGCGTCGAGCACGCCCAGCTTGAGGTTCACCCGCGCGGCGGCCGCCTTGAGCAGGCCGAGCGCGCGGATCTGGGCGCGCTCCAGGCCCCGGCCGGAGATGGGGAAGTTCTCCACGGCCCGCTGGGTCTGCGCGCGGTAGAGCGCGTCGGCAGGCACGCGGACCTCGCCCATCGTGTCGTGTTCGATCCGGTATTCCTGATCAGCCATGACACCGATTCTGGACCTGTTCGCGGGTCGCCGCGTGGTGGCGTCGCCCACCCTCGGCGGTCCGCGACGCTAGGATCGGATGTGTTCTCGATCACCGCCATCCACCACTGGCTGGAGCGAGCATGACTGACGCCGACGGCGACTCGTACGACCTCGTGATCATCGGCGCGGGTCCGACGGGCCTGTTCGCCGCCTACTACGCCGGGTTCCGCGGTCTTTCGATGGCGGTGGTCGACTCGCTGCCCGAGCCCGGCGGCCAGGTGACGGCGATGTACCCGGAGAAGATGATCTACGACGTCGGCGGGTTCGCCGAGGTCCGCGGCCGCGACCTCGTCGACGGCCTGGTGAAGCAGGCCGCGCCGTGGAAGCCGAAGTACCTGCTGGGGCGCAAGGCCGAGAAGCTGGAGACCCTCGGGGACGGCGTCGAGCTGACCCTCGACGGCGGCGAGACGCTGCGCGCCGGCGCGGTGCTGATCACCGCGGGCATCGGCGAGTTCACCCCGCGCCCGCTGCCGGCCGGCGACGGCTGGCTCGGCCGCGGCATGGTCCACTTCGTCCCGTCGCTGCAGGCGCACGCGGGTCAGCACGTCGTGGTCGTCGGCGGCGGCGACTCGGCGTTCGACTGGATCCTCGCGCTGCACCCGGTCGCGGCGAGCGTGACGCTCGTGCACCGCCGCGCGAAGTTCCGCGCCGCCGAGTCGATCGTCCGGCAGGCCCGCGAGCTCGGCACCCGGATCATCACCGACGCCGAGGTCACGCGGTTCGTGGAAGCGCCGGACGGGACGCTCGAAGCCGTCGACGTCTCGATCAAGGGCGCGGGCGACGAGCGGCTCCCGGCCAACGCCGTCGTCGCGGCGCTCGGGTTCACCGCCGACCTCGGCCCGATCGAAAGCTGGGGCCTGGAGATCCACCACCGGGCCATCGCCGTCGACTCGACGATGGCGACCGCACGCGAACGCGTCTACGCCGCCGGTGACGTCGCCGCGTACCCGGGGAAGGTCAAGCTGATCGCGACCGGCTTCGGCGAAGCCGCGACGGCCGTCAACAACATCGCCGTCGCGCTCGACCCGGAGGCCCACCTGTTCCCGGGCCACTCGAGCAACGCCGAGTAGTTCAGGCTTTCAGTTCAGGCTTTCGTCTTCTCCGCGATCCACGGCGCGTAGGCGACGACGGAGGTGTAGATCGACGGCGCCGACGCGCATTCGGGGTCGTTGTTGCCCGGACGGCTGGTGACGCCGACGAGCCGCCACTGGTCGCCGTCCCGGACGATCTGGGGACCACCGGAGTCGCCGAAGCAGGCCCCGGCCTTGCCGCCCGGGTTGTCCGTGCACAGCTCGGCCGTCCCGTCGAACACCGACGTGCACTTCGAGCCCTCGACGATGTGCGTGTCGAGCTGCTGCAGCGTCGTCGGGAGCCCGCCGCAGCCGACCTTCGGGCACGTCTGGCCCCAGCCGAGGATCCGGGTCGCCGTGCCCGGCGCCGCGGCCGTCGCGAGCGTGACCGGGGCCGCCGCGGCCGGCGCCGCCAGCCGCAGCAGCGCGATGTCGCCCGCCGGGCTCTGCGTGTTGAACGCCGGGTTCACGACGATCGTGGCGACCGGGGCGACCTCGCCACCTTGGCCGACGTCGTTCGAGCCCGTCCGCATCGAGATGGCGGCCGGGGTCTTGTCGAACGCACAGTGCGCGGCCGTGACCACCCACGTGGGCGCGATCAGCGCGCCGGCGCAGAACAGCTTCCCCGACGCGGAATGCAGCGACACCGCGAACGGGTACGGCTGGTCCGCGTCCGAACCCCCGACGACGGCGGGAGCGGCCGCGGCGGTGCCGGGGACCAGGGCGAGCACGCACGATGCCAACAGGGCCGGGGCTCGCCTGGTCACGGATCTCCTTACGGCAGCGGGGGCACGACGTCGTCGGCGGGCGCGTCCAGGTGGCCGTCGAAGTTGACCGAGGAGTACGCCCGCAGCTTGTTCAGCCGGTGGTAGCCGTCGATCATTCTGACGGTCCCGGACTTGGACCGCATCACGATGGACTGCGTCGTCGCGCCGCCCTCGCGGTAGTGGACGCCGCGCAGCAGGTCGCCGTCGGTGACGCCGGTGGCGCAGAAGAAGACGTTGTCGCCGCGCACCAGGTCGTCGTTCAGCAGGATCCGGTCGAGGTCGTGCCCGGCGGCGAGGGCCTTCTCGCGCTCGGCGTCGTCCTTCGGCCACAGCCGGCCCTGCAGCTCGCCGCCGAGGCACTTCATCGCGCAGGCCGCGATGATGCCCTCGGGGGTGCCGCCGATGCCGATCAGCATGTCGACGCCGGTGGTCGGGCGGGCCGCGGCGATCGCGCCCGCGACGTCGCCGTCGGAGATGAACCGGATCCGCGCGCCGGCCTCGCGGACCTCCTTGATGATCTGCTCGTGGCGCGGGCGGTCGAGGATGCACACGGTGACGTCGCCGACGCTGCTGTTCTTCGCCTTGGCGACCCGGCGGATGTTCTCCGCGATCGGCGCGCCGAGCTCGACCTTGCCCGCCGCCTCCGGCCCGACGGCCAGCTTCTCCATGTAGAACACCGCGGACGGGTCGAACATCGCGCCGCGCTCGGCGACCGCCAGCACGGCGAGCGCGTTCGGCATGCCCTTGGCCATCAGCGTGGTGCCGTCGACCGGGTCGACCGCGACGTCGCAGTCCGGGCCGTCCCCGTTGCCGACCTCTTCGCCGTTGAACAGCATCGGGGCTTCGTCCTTCTCGCCCTCGCCGATCACCACGACCCCGCGCATCGACACCGTCGAGACGAGCTGGCGCATCGCGTCGACGGCCGCGCCGTCGCCGCCGATCTTGTCGCCGCGGCCGACCCAGCGGCCGGCGGCCATGGCGGCGGCTTCGGTGACCCGGACCAGCTCCATCGCGAGGTTGCGGTCGGGCGCTTCACGACGACTCTCTGCGGTGGACATCATTGCCTCCCGGATCGTGGAACTGGCGGGTAGACAGTCTGTCAGATACCGGCCGTGTTTCCAGATACCGTCGGCATGGCCTACCTCACTGCTCGGAGTCGTCCTCTACGGACGCCAGTGCGGCTTCGATGCGCTCGCGGGCGCCTTCGAGATGGCGCTCACAGACCTTCGCGAGCTTCTCGCCCTTCTCCCACAACGCGAGCGACTGCTCGAGGGACAGGCCACCGGCTTCGAGCTCGCGGACGACGTCGACGAGGCGGTCGCGGGCCTGCTCGTAGCCGAGTTCCTCGCTGGCTTGTTCACTCACGCTCGGTGTTCTCCGACCTTCGGGGTTCGCACGCTGTTCGCGCACACTACCGCGCTGGCCATCGCGTGGTCGTACCCGACGAACGCGAGGGCGAACTCCTGCCCGTCACCGTCCGCGATCGCTTCTTCGAGGTTCTCCTGCGCACCGGCGACCCGCTTGCGGTGCCCGGCTCCCTCGGCGAACCACCAGCGCGAGCCCACCTGCGTCGACGTCGCCTCGGACAGCCGCCGCAGCTGCGGCCCCAGGTCGCGACGGGCGGCGCTGCCGCAGCCGGCGAGCAACGCCGTCCAGCATTCGGCGGCGGCCCGGTCGGTGCGCACCGCCTGGTCCAGCAGCGGCCGCGCGCCCAGGCGCCGGGCCGCGTCCACGGTGAGCGGGAGGAACGTCGCCTTCACCCCTGCTCTCCTTCCGCCACCGCGCCGATCGCGCCGTCGCCCACGCGCACGCGCAGCCGGGCACCGGTCTCGACTTCGGAGACGGAGCGGAGTACCTGGAGGTTGCCTTCGGCGTCGACGAACTGCACGACCGCGTACCCGCGGGCCAGCGTCGCGGCCGGGCCGAGCGCGGTCAGCCGGGCCCGCGCGCTCGCGATCTCGGCCTGGTCCTTGGCGAGCAGGGTCAGCATGGCGCGGCGCGCGCGTTCGCGGTGGACGTCGACGTCGTCCTGGCGGCGCTGGACCGGCCCCAGCGGGTCGGCCAGCGACGGGCGGCTGCGGATCTGGTTGAGCAGCCGTGCCTGGGTGTCGACCCAGCCGTGCAGGGCGCGGCGCCCGCGGTCACGCATCTGGCGCACCCGCTCGGTCTCCTCGCGGACGTCCGGCACGATGCGCTTGCTCGCGTCGGTGGGAGTCGAGCAGCGCAGGTCGGCGACGTGGTCGAGCAGCGGGGTGTCGGGCTCGTGCCCGATCGCGCTGACCACCGGCGTGCCGGCGGCCGACACCGCGCGGCAGAGTGCCTCGTCGGAGAACGGCAGCAGGTCCTCGACGCTGCCGCCGCCCCGGGCGATGACGATGACGTCGATTTCGGGGTCGGCGTCCAGGATCCTCAGCGCGCGCATGATCTGCGGCACGGCCTGCGAGCCCTGCACGGCGGTGTTCAGGACCTTGAACTTGACGTGGGGCCAGCGCGCCTGCGCGTTGACCAGTACGTCCCGCTCGGCGGCCGACGCGCGGCCGGTGACCAGCCCGACGCCCTTCGGCAGGAACGGGATCGGCCGCTTGCGCTGCGGCGAGAACAGGCCTTCGGCGGCCAGCAGCTTGCGCAGGCGTTCGATCCGGGCCAGCAGCTCACCGATGCCGACGGCGCGGATCTGGTCGGCACGCAGGCTGATCGTGCCGCGGCCGAAGAAGTACGACGGTTTCGCGTGCACCACCACGCTCGCGCCTTCGCGCAGCGGCGGCTCCATCTCGCGGATCAGCCAGTTCGGGCAGGTGACCGACATCGAGACGTCCGCCGAGGGGTCACGCAGCGTCAGGAACGCGGTCTGCGTGTTCGGCCGCGAATTGACCTGCGTGACCTGGCCCTCGACCCACACGGTGCCGAGCCGGTGGATCCAGTCGCCGATCTTGCGCGCGACGGTCCGGACGGGCCACGGCTTTTCCGCGGTGCTCGCGGGTGCCTGTGCGGATTCGGTGGTCACGGGCCTTCCGCGCCGTCGCCGCTGTCTTCGGGGGGCTCAGCTTTGGCTCGTTCGGCCTTGCGCGCGTTGGCGATCCGGCGGGCCAGCATCCCGGTGAAGGACGAGCGGTCGGCGTGCGCGCGCTCGTACTCGAGGATCGTCTCGAGCTGGTCGATCGAGAACTGGCGCAGCCGGGCCCGCAGCTGCGGGAGGGTGAGCTGGTCGTAGCCGGTCAGCCCGGCGGGCCCTTCGTACCCCGCGGCGCTGGTCCTCGGGGTCTCGCTCTTGACCTTCTTGTCGATCTTGGGTGTGCCGGGCTGGGGCTTGCGAGGCGGTTCTTCCTCGGCTTCGCTGTCGAACTCGCCGTCGGCGTGGTCCTCGGCGAGCGCGCGTTCCTCGGCGGCCCACGGGTCACCGAGCTCCGCTTCGAGTTCGGCCACTGACGGAACGTGACCGTTGATTTCCGAGCGCGGCTCCGGCACGTCGGCGACCGGCGCGAGGTTCGGCCGCGCGGGCGGGACGTCGGGCTCGGCGTCTTCGTCGAACGTCGCCCAGCTCGGGGTGTCCTCGACCGGGCGCAGGCTCGACAGCGCGTTGTCGCCCTTGATCGCCAGCTCGGTCACGTGCTGCTGGACGCGCATGGACGCCTGCAGGACCTGGCTGGCCACGGTCACGGGGAGGCCGGCGAGCTGCCGGGGGAGTTCGCGAACCCGCTCGGCGGTGGTGACGGCGAGGCCCGCGGCGACCCGGAGGGGGAGCGGGAATGGTTTCATGCGTCCAGCCTGCCGCATGACCACCCCTCCTGCCCAACCGAAAGGATGAGTTCGGGCGCGGTGCGTGACCTCTGGCACAGCGAGGCAGGGGGACGAAGCTCACCCGAAAGGGACTGCGAGGCCGTCACGGGACTGCCCGTACCCTGGGGGCATGAGTTCAGCGAGTCCCGGAATCGAGCCCGCGGGTACCCCGACGATCACCGGAACCGCTTCCGGCAAGCGGGTGCTGCTCGCCAAACCCCGTGGTTACTGCGCGGGCGTGGACCGTGCGGTGATCGCCGTCGAGAAGGCCCTCGAGGTCTACGGCGCCCCGGTGTACGTCCGCAAGGAGATCGTCCACAACCGCCACGTGGTCGACACGCTGCGCGAGCGCGGCGCGATCTTCGTCGACGAGACGTCCGAGGTGCCCGAGGGCGCGCTCGTGGTGTTCTCCGCCCACGGCGTCTCGCCGATGGTGCACACGGAGGCGGCCGAGCGGAACCTGCGCACGATCGACGCGACCTGCCCCCTGGTGACGAAGGTGCACAAGGAGGTCAACAGGTTTGCCAAGGACGACTACGACATCCTCCTGATCGGCCACGAGGGCCACGAAGAGGTCGAGGGCACGGCCGGCGAGGCGCCGGACAAGGTGCAGCTGGTCGACAAGGCCGAGGACGTCGACAAGGTCGAGGTCCGCGACCCGTCGAAGGTGATCTGGCTGTCCCAGACGACGCTGTCGGTCGACGAGACGATGGAGCGCGTCGACCAGCTCCGCGAGCGCTTCCCCGGCTTGGCGGACCCGCCGAGCGACGACATCTGCTACGCGACGACGAACCGCCAGGTCGCGGTCAAGGCGATGGCGGCCGAGTGCGACCTGGTCCTGGTGGTCGGGTCGACGAACTCGTCCAACTCGAAGCGCCTGGTCGAGGTGGCTTTGAAGGCCGGGGCGAAGGCGTCGTACCTGGTGGACTTCGCGCACGAGGTCGACGAAGCCTGGCTCTCCGGCGTGACGACGGTCGGTGTCACTTCGGGCGCGTCGGTGCCGGAGGTGCTGGTCATGGAGCTGCTGGACTGGCTCGCCGAGCGCGGCTACGCGGACGTCGACGAGGTCACGACCGCCAACGAGAAGATCTCTTTCGCACCGCCCAAGGAACTGCGCAAGGTCTGAAGGCCCCACGAAAACGGCGGTCGCCTCCCGCGGGAGGCGACCGCCGTTTCAGTTTCAGCAGGTCGTCAGCGCTCTTCTTCGTCCCAAGGACGGTTCCGGCGCGGCGGGGCACCCCGTCCGCCGGACGGACGGCGAGGCGGAGCGTCGCGGCCGTCCTCCGCGGGCGGGCGCGGACGTCGCCGAGGAGCGTCGTCACGCGGTTCGCGGCGACGCGGGTCGCCTTCGTCCGGGCGCGGCGTGCGCCGGGTCGACGGCGGGGGCTTCCGGGCGCCACGGGTCCCCGGGTCGCGGTCGGCGGGCGGGCGGGGCGTGCGGCGTTCCCCCTCGGCGGGCGGACGCGGACGCCGAGGCGGTTCGCCCTCCCGGCCGCGCCGGGCGCCCGGCGGCAGCGGAGTCTGGCCGGACCGGCTCGAACCGGCCGGCCGCGGGCGTCCCCCGGCCGACGTGGCCGCGGCGCGCGACGACGGCTTCTCGTCGTCCTCGTCCGCTCGCCGGCGGTCGGCCTTGGCACCGCTCTTGATCTTCTTCGGGGCGTCGGGGTCGCGCTCGCGGAAGATCCGGACGAGCCCGATCAGCAGGGTGATGCCCGTGGTGATGGCCATCATGGGGAAGCCGTTGATCAGCGGGGTGCCGATGTTCAACGCCTTCGTCAACATGTCGTCGCCCTGGGACCCGGAGGTCAGCAGGATCACCCCGGGCACCGTCACGGCCAGCACCAGCGGCGGCATCACCATGGGCCCGAAGAGGCCGCGGCGCCGCACCGCGCAGACCGCGATCACGGCCCCGGCGATGTAGCAGACGGTGAAGACCAGCGGGATGTTCGCCTGGCTCGGCTTGCCCAGGAGGGCGCCTACGATCGCCAGGCCGAGGCCGACCAGGACCGCCGCCCACCACGGCAGTCCGCGCCTCGAACCGACGACAGGACGCTCATCCCACGGCACGGGGACGTCGTCGGCATCTGGATCGCTCTGGCGATCGCGAATCGCGGTCACGAGACAACACCGTATCTCGTGGATGTGAAGATCTTGCCAGCACCGCCGCCGACGTGGGGCTACAGCGCTCGAACAGGGGCCCGGCGGCCCTGCTCCGAAGGTCACCGGAGCAGGGGTCGGTGACCGCTGTGACGGCCTCCTCGGGCCCTCCAGTCACCCCAGGCCGGTGCCGGTGTGGCCGAGGATCGCTGCTGCCGCTCGCGAACGCCGGAGCCATCGCGCCCGACCGGGAAGGCTCTGGTCAGCGCGCCGGACGCCGATGGCCGGGAACCGCTGTGTCCCCGATCATGCGCCGGATTCGCTCCAGGCTGCGGCCGCCGCTCGGGTGGCGCACGCCACCGAAGCCGTCTCCCGTCCTCGCCACCCGCGGGTGGTCAGCTGGCCGCCAGTTCGTCCCCCTTCCGCACCGTCGGCACCGGGGCCGGGCTCCCCGCGGCGTCCGTCAGCGGGGCCACTGTGGCCCGGAACGTCTCCAGGGCCTCCAGCTCCCGCCGCCGGGCCGAGAGGAAGCGCTGGAGGTGCGTGCTGGACAGGTTGAGCGCCTCCACCGCGCCGCCCGCCGCCCGGTGCGCCGCGGCCGCTCCCGCCCGCACCTGTTCGACGTCGGCCTCCAGGGTCCGGTCGCTCGCCGCGAACAGGGCCGCCGAGGCGAGGACCCCGAAGCCCGTCGGGCCGCACAGGAACACCCGGCGGTCGATGAGCCAGCGCAGCAGCTCCGGGTCGGTGTCCAGTGCCGCGACCACCGCCGCGTCGGACGGGACGAACATGATCGTGCCGTAGATCGCGTCCGCCCAGCGCTGGTAGCCCTTGCCGGCCAGCTCGGCGGCCCGTGAGCGGATCTGCCGGACGTGCGTGCGCAACGCGTCCATCCGTTCGTCCGGGTCGTCGGTCTCCACCGCCTCGGACCACGTCGCCATGCTCGCCTTCGCGTCGACCGGCACCGTGCGGTCGCCGCCCACCCGCAGCACCATGTCCGGTTTCGCCGCGCCGCCGCCCGCCAGGTCCGTCTGCAGCGTGAAGTGCAGGTCCTCGCGCAGCCCGAGCGCTCGCGCCGTTTCGACCAGCACCTGCTCGCCCAGCTCGCCGCGCCCGCTGATCGAGGCGAACGCGACCTCATACCGCCGCAGCGCCAGCTGCTGCTGGTCCGCCTTCGCCCGCTCGGCCGCCACCAGCCGGGCCGCCGCGTCCGCCCGGCGCATCCCGTCCTGGTACAGCCGCCACAGCACCGCGACGGCGAACAGCAGCAGGACCGCGAGCACGATCGCCGCGGTGGTCAGCACTGTCGCCACTTCGTCTCCTCCCTCCCGGGCCGCCTGGATCGGACCGCGGGGACATCATGGCGGACCCCACCGACAAAAATCGCACCCGATCCGTCGCTCTGGGTAGCTGACCTGCGAAGAACCCGGAATCGCCCAGGGCGTGTCCGATCCGGCACGCTCGTGTTAGTACACACGTTCGAGTGAGGCGGCGGCGTGCCTGCGGGATTTCGTCGGAGCCGGGTCGTACCTTGGCCACCGTGAGATTCCTGCACACCTCCGACTGGCACGTCGGCCGCACGTTCCACGGCGCCGACCTGCTCGCGGAACAGGAAGCGGTGCTCGGGCACCTCGCCGACCTCGTGGCCGGCGAGGCGATCGACGCCGTCCTGGTGGCAGGCGACATCTACGACCGCGCGGTGCCCTCGGCCGAAGCCGTGCGGGTGGCCACCGCGGCCGGCACCCGCATCCGCGCGGCCGGCGCGCAACTCGTTGTCACGCCGGGCAACCACGACTCCGCGCCCCGCCTCGGCGCCTTCGCGGAGTTCGCCGCGGCCGGCGGCCTGCACCTGCGCACCACCGTCGGCGGGCTGGCCGAGCCGGTGCTGTTCGAAGACGACCACGGCCCGGTCGCCGTCTACGGCATCCCTTACCTGGAACCGGAACCCGCCCGGCACGCGCTGGGCGTGCCGGACGCGCGCGGCCACACCGGCGTGCTCACCGAGGCCATGCGCCGCGTCCGCGCGGACCTCGAAACCCGGCCCGGCGTCCGGTCGGTCGTCCTCGCGCACGCGTTCGTCACCGGCGGCGAGCCGACGGAGTCCGAGCGCACGATCGCGGTCGGCGGGGTCGAGCAGGTGCCCGGCTCGGTCTTCGACGGCGTCGACTACGTGGCGCTCGGCCACCTCCACGGCCCGCAGACGCTCGCCGAGCACCTGCGGTACTCCGGGAGTCCGCTGGCGTACTCGTTTTCCGAAGCCCGGCAACGGAAATCGGTCTGGCTGGTCGACCTCGGCGCCGACGGCCTCGCCGATGTCCGGCGCCACGAGCTGCCCGTTCCGCGGGCGCTGGCCACCCTCCGCGGCGAGATCGAAGACCTCCTGAACGACCCGGCGCACGACGAACACCTCGGCCACTTCCTGTCGGTCACCGTCACCGACCGGGTCCGTCCGGTGGACGCGATGCGGCGGCTGCGCGAGCGCTTCCCGTACGCGGTGCACCTGGAGTGGGAGCCCGAGGGCGGGCACGCCGGTGCCCCGCTGCGCTACTCCGACGCCGTCCGCGGCCGGACCGACATCGAGGTCTCGCGCAGCTTCCTCGACGACTGCCGCGGCGCCCCGCCGACCGAAAGCGAAGAGCAGCTCCTGTTCCGGGCCCTGGAAGCGGCCGACCGGGGGGCCCTCGCGAAATGAGGCTGCACAGGCTGGAGGTCGAAGCCTTCGGGCCGTACTGCGCACGCGAAGTGGTGGACTTCGACGTGCTCGGCGCCGACGGTCTCTTCCTCCTGCACGGCGAAACCGGCGCGGGCAAGACGACGCTGCTCGACGCGATCGCGTTCGCGTTGTTCGGCGTGGTCCCTGGCGCCCGCAACGAGGCCAAGCGGCTGCGCTGTGACCTGGCCGGCCCCGACCAGGTCACCGAGGTCGCGCTGGAGCTCACCGTGCAGGGGCACCGGCTGAAGATCGTCCGCAACCCGGAGTACCAGCGGCCGAAGCGGCGCGGCGAGGGCACGACCACCCAGCAGGCGCGGGTGTCGCTGAGCTGGGTCGGCCCCGCGCCCGCCGGGCTGCCGCCGGAAGGCCTGATCCGGATCGAAGAGGTCGCGCGCACCGTCGAGCGGCTGCTCGGGATGACGGCGGCCCAGTTCTTCCAGGTGGTGCTGCTCCCGCAGGGCGAGTTCGCCCGCTTCCTGCGTTCGGACACCGCCGAGCGCGAGAAGCTGCTGGAACGGCTGTTCGGCACCGAGCGCTTCGCCGACGTCGAACGCTGGTTCACCGACCTGCGGGCCGAGCGTGGCCGGGAGCTGGCCGGACGCCAGGCGGACGTGCGCGAACTGCTGGCGCGATACGCGCAGGAGGCGCAGCAGGACCCGCCCGAGACGGACGTGGCCGAGTGGGTCGGCACCGTGCTCGCCGAGTCGGAGTCCCGAGTCGGGCAGGTGACGGCCGAAGAGGAACGGGCGCGAGCGGCCGCGCAGCGGGCGGACGTCTACCTGCAGGAAGAACGGGCCGGTGCCGAGAAGATCCGGCGGGTCCGCACCGCGCACCTGCGCCTGCTCGAGATCACCGAGCAGGCGCCGCAGCGCGCCGAGTGGGCACAGGAGGTCGCGGCCGCGCGGCGGGCGGCCGGTGTCGCCGTGGAGGCCGACCTGCTGGACCGGCGGGCCGCCGAACTGACCGAAGCCGAGCAGGCGGAAAAGGCCCGCGGCGCCTGGCTGCGGGAGTTCGGGACGCGGGCGACCGGCGATCTGAAGGCGCGTGCAGCCGCCGCGAGGGAAGAGGCGGGCGCGGTCGCGGAACTCGTCGCCGAGGCCGAGCAGCAGCAGGTCGACATCATGCGGCGGGACGACCGGAAGCTCGCCGCCGTCACGGCCCGGCAGCAGGTCGAGGAACTGACCGTCGAGCTGGCCGCGATCCCCGGCCAGCTGGCCAAACTGCGGGCGGACGCGCTCGAAGCGGCCGAAGCCGAAGCCAAGCTCGACGGCGCCAAGGCGAAAGTCGACGAGCTGCGAGCCGTCGCCCGTGACGCGGCCGAACTACCCGAGGCCCGGGCAAAGGTCCAAAGGGGCGAGGCGAAGCTGCGCGAAGTCGTCGACGCGCACCAGGAAGCCCGGCAGCGGCGGCTGGACCTGCGGGAGCGGCGGCTCGACGGGATGGCGGCCGAGCTGGCCGCCGCGTTGCCGGACGGCGCGCCGTGCCCGGTGTGCGGGTCGGCCGAGCACCCGGCGAAGGCCGACCGGGACGTCGAGCTGGTCGACCCGGCCGAGGAACGCGCCGCCGAAGAGGCCGAGCAGGCGGCGGACGCCGTGCGGCAGCGGGTCGTCGTCGCGCTGGAGGAGGCGAAGGCACGGCTCGCCGGGCTGATCGAACGGCTGGCCGGGCGCACGGCCGAGTCGATCACCGCGGAGCTGGCGGAAGCCCGGACCACCGTCGCCGTCCTCACCGAAAAGGCGGCAGCCAGGGCGAAGCTGAGCCAGCAGGTTTTGCTGCTGGAGCGTGACGCCGAGCTGCGGACCGAGCGCCTGCGCCGGGCCGAACAGACGGCGACCGAAGCCCTGACCGACGTCCGCGCCTTGGAAGAACGGCTGGCCGAGCGCGAACGCCGCCTGGTCGCCGGGCGAGGCGAGTTCGCGGACGTCGGCGCCCGCCGGAAGCACCTTCTCGGCCTCGCCGAGGCCCTGGAGGCGGTCGCCGAGGCCCGCACGGCAGTCGTCGGCGCCCGGGAGCGGGTCACCGAACAGCGGGCGCTGGTCGAGGCGGCAGTCGAGGCGAAGGGATTCACCTCCCTGAAGAAGGCGCGGGCCGCGATGCTGCCGGACGAGCAGATCGAGAAGCTGGAGCAGGGCATCGCCGAAGCCGAGGCGGCCGCGGCGGGGGCACGGGCGCTGCTGGCCGAGCCGGACCTGTTCGGGATCTCGCCGGACGATGTCGCGGACGTCGGCCGCGCGGCCGACGCGGCCCAGCTGGCGCGGGCGCGCGCCGACTCGGCGTACGCGGCCCTGCGAGCGGCCACCGCGCAGCACGGGGAGCTGAACCGGCTGGCCGGCCTGCTGCGCAAGACCCTGTCCGGGCTCGCCCCGGCCGAAGCGGAGTACGCCGAACTGCGGGCCCTCGCGGAGGTCGTCAACGGGCGCGGGCAGAACAGCCGCAAGATGTCGCTGCGGTCGTACGTGCTGGCCGCGCGGCTCGAAGAAGTCGCGGTCGCCGCCACCCACCGGCTGCGCACGATGAGCCAGGGCCGGTATTCGTTCGTGCACTCGGACGCGGCCGGGGCACGCGGCACCCGCGGCGGGCTCGGCATCGACGTGCTGGACGACTACTCGGGCACCATCCGCCCCGCGAAGACCCTGTCGGGCGGCGAGTCGTTCCTCGCGTCACTGGCACTGGCGCTGGGCCTGGCCGACGTCGTCGCGGGGGAGAGCGGCGGCGCCCTGCTGGACACGCTCTTCGTCGACGAGGGCTTCGGCACGCTCGACGCCGAAACCCTCGACGTCGTCATGAACATCCTCGACGAGCTCCGCGCCGGCGGCCGGGTGGTGGGGCTGGTCTCCCACGTCGAGGAGCTGCGGCAGCGCATCCCGACGCGGTTGCGGGTCCGGAAGTCCCGCACGGGCTCGACCTTGGAGGTGCGCGCCGGGTGATCGCTCGGACAGGATGAAGTCATGACGGACCAGCCGCCGAACGGCCTGCCTCGCTACCGCATGCTCACCGGCCCGGACGACGCGAAGTTCTGTTTCCGGGTCAGCGAAGCACTCGAACTCGGCTACCGCCTGTACGGCTCGCCGGCCGCCACGTTCGACGGCGACCGGGTGATCGTCGCCCAAGCCGTGCTGTGGCAGGGCGAACAGGGCTGAATCACGGCGAGCCGGCTGCGTGCCGGAGGAACATCCCGGCGTAAGAGCGCCAGGGCGTCCACGCGCGGGCGCGCTCGGCGAGTGAGTCCGGCGCGATCCCCAATGCCTCGGCGCCGCGCCGGACGGCGGTGTCGTCCGAAAGCAGGACGTCCGGCGCGCCGAGGACTCGCATCACGACGTAGTCCGCCATCGACGGCTCGACGTACGCCGGCAACTCGGCGCGCAGTTCGGCCGCGTCCCGGCCGACGTGCACCTCCAGCCGTCCCTCGGCCAGAGCGGTGGCGACGGGGTGGCCGGTGGTCGCGACCTCGGCCGCGGTCGGGAACAGCCGCGTGACACCCCATTCACCCGGCACGTCCTCGCCGAGCGGTACCTCGCTGAGGAGCGCGCGGAGCAGCAGTTCCTCGCCGTCCACCGCGCCCGGCACCCGGATCCCCGGCACTTCCGCGACCAGCGGGGCCAGCGCGGGGTCGGCGCCGAGGACGCGGGTGACCGCCGCGGGATCGGCGTCGAGGTCGAGCAGGCGCCGCACCCGGCTGACCGCGCTGCCGAGGTCGCGCAGGTCGGTGAGCCGCAGCTCGCAGCGCACATGGTCGGGCAAAGGCGTCAGCCGCACGACTCCGGTGCCATGGGCGAGCCGCAGGGTGCGCGCATAGGTCTCCGAAGTGACCTCCTCGACGCCCGGCACCGCGTAGGCCGCGAAGAAGCGAAGCAATCCCGAAGCGTCGAACGGCGGTCTGAACGGCAACCGCAGGCTGAGCCGCGTCCCGCTGACGTCACTCTGACGTCCACGCCGTGAAGCTGCGGAGACGCGTAGCTGCGAAGGCGTCGTCGCGAACACTTCGCGGATCGTCTCGTTGAACTGCCGCACGCTGGAAAAGCCCGCCGCGAAGGCGACGTCCGTCAACGGCAGCTCGGACATCTCGATGAGCAGCCGCGCCGAATGCGCGCGGTGGGCACGGGCCAGGGCGAGCGGGCCCGCGCCCAGCTCGGCGGTGAGCACCCGGCCGAGCTGGCGTTCCGAGTAGCCGAGCCGCCGCGCGAGGCCCGGGACGCCTTCGCGCTCCACCGTGCCGTCGGCGATCAGGCGCATCGCCCGCGACGCGAGATCGGCGCGCACGTTCCAGTCCGGCGAGCCGGGCACGGCGTCGGGCAGGCAGCGGCGGCAGGCGCGGAAGCCGTTGGCCTGCGCGGCGGCCGACGTCGGGAAGAAGCGGACGTTCTGCGCCTTCGGCGTCGACGCCGGGCACGACGGGCGGCAGTAGATCCCGGTGGTGCGGACCGCCATGATGAACTGGCCGTCGAAGCGCGAGTCGCGGGCGGTCACCACGCGGTAGCAGCGTTCGGCGTCGCGCCAGAGCGGGGGCGCTTCGGTGATCGTGACCATGGATTCGAGCATGCCAGCAGGTCAGCACCGTCGCTGGCGGAAATCCGCCACGGCGCTGGGTGCGTGGGGCCCGACCGGCGCGGACACGTAGACTGCGGGGTCGTGAGCCTCACCCTCGGTATCGTCGGCCTGCCCAACGTCGGCAAGTCCACCCTGTTCAACGCGCTGACCCGCAACGACGTGCTCGCCGCGAACTACCCGTTCGCGACGATCGAGCCGAACGTCGGTGTCGTGCCGCTGCCGGACCCCCGGCTGGACAAGCTGGCCGAGCTGTACAAGTCGGAGAAGACGGTCCCCGCCGTGGTGTCCTTTGTGGACATCGCGGGCATCGTGAAGGGCGCGTCCGAAGGTGCCGGGCTGGGCAACAAGTTCCTGGCGAACATCCGTGAGGCCAACGCGATCTGCCAGGTCATCCGCGTGTTCGACGACCCCGACGTGGTGCACGTCGACGGCCGGATCGACCCGTCGAGCGACATCGAGACGATCAACACCGAGCTGATCCTCGCCGACCTGCAGACCCTGGACAAGGCGCTGCCGCGGCTGGAGAAGGAAGCGCGGACGAAGAAGGAGAACAAGCCCGCGCTGGACAACGCGCAGAAGGCGAAGGAGATCCTCGACGCCGGGCGCACGCTCTTCCAGGCGCAGAAGGAGGTCGACTTCGACGCGCTGCGCGAGCTGAGCCTGCTGACGACGAAGCCGTTCCTGTACGTCTTCAACGCCGACGAGTCGGTGCTCACCGACGAGGCGCGCCGCGAGGAGCTGACCAAGCTGGTCGCACCGGCGGACGCGGTGTTCCTCGACGCGAAGGTCGAGGCGGAGCTGCTGGAGCTGGACGACGAGGAGTCGGTGCGCGAGCTGCTCGAGTCGGTCGGCCAGCCGGAGCCGGGTCTGTACTCCCTGGCCCGCGCGGGTTTCCACACCCTCGGCCTGCAGACGTACCTGACGGCGGGCCCGAAGGAGTCCCGCGCGTGGACGATCCCCCAGGGTGCGACGGCCCCCCAGGCGGCGGGCGTGATCCACACGGACTTCGAGCGCGGCTTCATCAAGGCGGAGATCGTCTCGTACGACGACCTGATGGAGGCGGGCTCGATGGCGGCGGCCCGGGCGGCGGGCAAGGTCCGCATGGAGGGCAAGGACTACCTCATGGCCGACGGCGACGTGGTCGAATTCCGCTTCAACGTCTGACCCACGCTTCGTGAGCGAGAACTACTGACTGTTGTTTTCATTGGACGCAGGATATACTGCGTCCAATGAAAGCTTCGCCCAGTCTGCTGCCGCTGCTGCGTTCGCGCATGCAGGGTGAGCTGCTCGCGCTGGTCCTGCTTCACCCGGAGCGCGAGTACAGCATCACCGAGCTCGCCGAGGCTTGTGGCGTCACGCCGACGGCCGTGCTGCGCGAGGTCGAACGGCTCGTCGGTGGCGGCATCCTGGAAGACCGGCGGGTGGGCCGGAGCCGTCTCGTCAAAGCGCGTACGGACACTGCGCTCTACCAGCCGTTGAGCGAGGTCATTTCAGTCACCTTCGGGCCGATGCCGCTGCTCGCCGAAGCACTGTCCGGACTGGCGGACGTGCGCGAGGCCTACATCTACGGGTCCTGGGCCGCGCGCTACCGCGGCGAACCGGGGCCGCCGCCCGGTGACGTCGACGTTCTCGTCGTCGGTTCGCCCGATCCGGACACGCTCTTCGACCTGGCCGAGGGTGTGTCGCGGCGGCTGGGCCGCGAGGTCAACGTCCACCGGATCTCGCCGGCGTCGTGGGCGGCGAGCAGCACGGATCCGTTCCTCACCAGCGTGCGTGAACGTCCGCTGGTCCCGCTGCCTCTCGATCAGGAGACCCGATGACCCGGTGGAACCAGGGGCGCGCCACGATCGACGCGCTCATCGCGCGCGGTTCGCTCGAACCCGTCCCGGCTTCGCGAGAGGCTGCGGAAGCGGAGATCGCCAGGGCTCGCACGCACGTCGCTTCGGCCCGGCAGCTGCTGGACTCGGATCCGGAAGGCGCCTACACACTGGCGTACGACGGCGCGCGTCGTGCTTTGGCGGCCGTCCTGCAGAACCAAGGTCTGCGTGCCACCAGCCGTGGTGGCCACATCGCCGTGTACGAAGCGGTTCTCGCGCAGCTCGATCCGCCGTTGGGGCCGCTTCTGCGGCCCTTCAACCGGATGCGGGTGCGGCGCAACGAAGTCGCCTACCGTTCTTCGGAGGCGCCATCGGTGACGGCCGAGGACGTGACGGCCGATGTGGCGAAGGTCGAGGATCTCATCGGCGTCGCCGAGAAGGCGATCCCGAACATGCCCCGCTACTGATCGCGCCGGTGACGGCTTCGGTCAGCCGAGGAGGCCCAGCAGCGCGATGGCGATCAACACCACCGCGGGCGCGAGGGCGTTGATCCAGGCGCGCTGAGCGGGGGTGAGGGCGGCGGTGCTGTTCATGGCGTTTCCTAGGGCCGAAAACCGATGCTTCCGCAGGAACAGCGCGCTGATCACCCCCGGCGTTAGCCGCTGTGATCGAACTCTCAGCCGTCCAGGTGACGGCGGTTGCGGGCGGTGAACCAGAGCACACCGCCGGCCGCCGCCACCATCGATGCGAAAGCCGCCGTTCCGACCACGATTGCCTGGGTCATGTCTTGTCTCCCTCCCGAAGGTTCCGGTAACCGAGAGACGTCAAACCGCCGGAAAAGTGCACTCAGCGTTACCGAGATCACAGTCCCGAGATGACCGAGTCGATCTGGGCCGCGAGAGAAAAGTCCTTCGCCGTCAGGCCGCCCGCCGAGTAGGTGCTGAGCCGGAAGGTCAGCGTGCGCCAGCGGATGTCGATGTCGGGGTGGTGGTCGGCGGCTTCGGCGAGTTCCGCCACCCGGTCGACCACCTCGATCGCCTGGGGGAAGCTCGCCAGCTCCACCTCGCGGGAGATCACCGCACCGGACCGTGTCCAGCCGGCACCCAGGCGCCGGTCGGCCTCGTCGTCGCTCAAGATTTCCGTCATGTCTCCATGGTCGTCCGTCCTGGACTACGCTGCACGGTTGCCACGGGAGTCCGGTCAGCCGGGCTGAGAGGCGGGTCACCCGCGACCGTTCGCACCTGACCGGATCATGCCGGCGATGGGAGGGCTCGACCTCCTCGTCCGGCGAAGTGCAGGAGGGTAGATGAAACGCAGGGCTGTTCGCGCCGCGACGGCCATCGCCGCCGTCAGTGCCGTGGCCGCGGCGTGCTCGCTGTCGGACGGGTCCGGTGACACGCAGCAGACGCCCACCGTCACCCTCGTGACGCACGACTCCTTCCTGGGGCCGCAGGAGGTGCTCGACGCCTTCCAGAAGCAGTCGGGCATCAAGATCTCCGTGCTCAGGCAGGGCGACGCCGGATCGCTGACCAACAAGCTCGTGCTGACGAAGGCCAACCCGATCGGCGACGTCGCGTACGGCGTCGACTCCACCTTCGCCTCCCGCGCGCTCACCGAGGGCGTCTTCGAGCCCTACACCAGCCCGGAGGCCGACCGCGGGCCGCAGCGCTACGCCGTCGACCCCGAGCACCGGCTCTCCGCGGTCGACGTCGGCGACGTCTGCGTCAACGTCGACACGAACTACTTCAGCACCAAGGGGATCCCGGCGCCGTCGACCTACGACGACCTGGCCGACCCGAAGTACAAGGACCTCCTGGTCGCCGAGGACCCGGCGACGGCGTCGCCCGGCCTGGCCTTCCTGCTCGGCACCATCGCGAAGTTCGGCGACACCGGCTGGAAGGACTACTGGACCAAGCTCAAGGCCAACGGCGTCAAGGTGGTCAGCGGCTGGGAAGAGGCCTACACCAAGCAGTTCTCGGGCTCGTCCGGCAAGGGGCCGCGGCCGATCGTCGTCTCGTACGCGTCTTCGCCGGCCGCCGAGGTCGGCGACGACGGGAAGCCGCGCACGAAGGCGCTGCTCGACACCTGCTACCGGCAGGTCGAGTACGCCGGTGTGCTGGCGAACGGCAAGCAGGCCGAGAACGCGCGCAAGGTCGTCGACTTCCTGCTCTCGCAGCAGTTCCAGGCGACCGTCGCGGCCAACATGTACGTCTACCCGGCGCGTCAGGGCGTCGACCTGCCCGCGGGCTGGGCGCAGGTCGCGCCGCTGCCGCAGAAGCCGCAGACGCTGCCGCCGGACCAGGTGCAGGCCGGGCGCGAGAAGTGGATCGGCGAATGGCGCACGCTCCTGCAGTGACATCCGGGGCTCCGCCCCGGGCCGGGGGCTCCGCCACCCGGAACCCCCGAAAAGCACCAGTCTTAGCGCCATCGCGGACCGGCCGCGGGCTCGGCTTGGCGCTGCTCGGCCTGGCCCCGATCGGGTTCCTGGTGGTGTTCTTCGCCTGGCCGGTGGTGGCGATCGTCGGCCGCGGGTTCGCCGCCGGAGGTCTTGACGTCGTCCTCGGCGACCCGCGGACCTGGCAACTGGCCGGCTTCACGGTCGGGACGGCGGCCGCGTCGACGGTCGTGGCGGTGCTGGCCGGGTTGCCGGTCGCGTTCCTGCTCGCGCGGGTGCGGCTGCCCGGCGTCGGCTTGGCGCGGACGCTGGTGCTCGTGCCGTTCGTGCTGCCGACGGTCGTCGTCGGGCTCGCGTTCCGCGCGCTGTGGCCGGACGGCGGCGTGCTGCCGATCGTGCTGGCCAACGCCTTCTTCAACGTCGCCGTCGTCGCGCGGACCGTCGCCGGGCTGTGGGCGCGGCTGGATTCGCGGACGACCGACGCCGCGCGGGCGCTGGGCGCGTCGCCGTGGCGGGCCTTCCGGTCGGTGACGCTGCCCGCGCTGGCGCCCGCGATCGCGTCGGCCGCGGCCGTGGTGTTCCTGTTCTGCGCCACCAGTTTCGGCGTCGTCCTGATCCTCGGCGGTGCCCGGTACCGGACCCTGGAAACCGAGATCTACCTGCGGACGGTCGACCTCCTCGACCTGTCGGGCGCCGCGGCGCTGTCGCTGATCCAGTTCGCCGCCGTCGTCGCCGCGCTGGTGCTCGGCGGGCTGGCGCGACGGCGAAAGGACGGTGCTCGGACCGGCTCCGGTGGAGCGCGGCGGCCGAGCGGCGGCGAGTGGTGGGTCGTCGGGGCCGCGGGCATCGTGCTGGGGCTGCTGCTGACGCCGATCGTCGCCCTGCTCGCCGAGTCCGTGTCCACTGAGGACGGTTGGAGCCTCGCCGGGTACCGGGCCCTCACGGGCACCGGCGAGAAGGGCGCCCTGCAGGTGTCCGGCTGGGACGCCGCGCTGAACTCGCTGAAGGTGGCCGTCGACGCGACGCTGCTGGCGATGGTGGTCGGTGTGCTCGCGTCCGTGGTGCTGGTGGCGCTGCGGCGCTCACCCGTGCGTGCCGCGCGTGGTCTCGGCGAGACGATGGACGCCGTCCTGATGCTGCCGCTCGGCGTGTCCGCCGTGACCGTCGGGTTCGGTTACCTGGTCACGCTCGACGCGCTGCCTGGCGACCTCCGGACGTCGCCGTACCTGGTGCCGCTGGCCCAGGCGCTGGTGATCATCCCGCTGATCGTGCGGATGGTGCTGCCGGTGCTGCGGTCGGTGGACGTCCGGCTGCGGCAGGCCGCGTCGACGCTCGGGGCGAGCCCGCTGCGGGTGTGGCGGGAGATCGACCTGCCGCTGACGCTGCGCCCGCTGGTCGCGGCCGCGGGGTTCGGGTTCGTCGTGGCGCTCGGCGAGTTCGGCGCGACGAGCTTCCTCGCCCGGCCGACGGCGCCGACGCTGCCGGTCGCGGTCGCGACGCTGATGGCGCGTCCGGGCGAGCTGAACAACCAGATGGCGTACGCGGCGTGCGCGTTGCTGATGCTCGTGACGGTGCTGGCGGTCGCGCTGATCGACCGGCTCGGGGCCGCGCGCGGCCGGGTGGGAGAGTTCTGATGGCGCTGTCGGTGCGGGACCTGACCGTCCACTATGGATCGTTCGCGGCGGTCCGCGACGTCCGCCTGGACATCGCCGACGGCGAGGTGCTGGCGCTGCTCGGCCCGTCAGGATCGGGGAAGTCGACGCTGCTGCGCGCGATCACCGGGCTGGAGCCGTCGGCGCACGGCTCGGTCAGCTGGGACGGCGAGGACCTGGGCGCGGTGCCGGTGCACCGGCGCGGGTTCGGGCTGGTGTTCCAGGACGGCCAGCTGTTCGGCCACCGCGACGTCGCCGCGAACATCGCGTTCGGCCTGCGGATGCACGGCGTGCCGCGGGCTTCGTGGGCTCCGCGCGTGGCCGAGCTGCTGGAGCTGGTGGGACTCTCCGGCTTCGAACGACGGCGGGTGACGGAGCTGTCCGGCGGTCAGGCCCAGCGGGTGGCGCTGGCCCGGGCGCTGGCGCCGAAACCGCGGTTGCTGCTGCTCGACGAGCCACTGTCCGGTTTGGACGCCGGGTTGCGCGAGCAGCTGGCCATCGACCTGGCGGACCTGCTGCGGCGCAGCAAGATCACGGCGCTGCTGGTGACGCACGACCAGGAGGAGGCGTTCACGCTGGCCGACCGGGTCGCGGTTCTCGACGCCGGCGAAGTCCGTCAGGAGGGCGCGGTCCGGCGGGTGTGGCGCAACCCGGCCGACGACGGCGTGGCCCGGTTCCTGGGGGTGACGACGTTCGTGGACGGAACTGCGGCGGCCGGGCACGTGCACACGGAGCTGGGCGACGTGGCACTGCCGGACGTCGACGACGGCCCGGTGCGGCTGGGCATGCGGCCGCACGCACTGCGGGTGGCGGCCGAAGGCGTGCCGGGCGAGGTCGTGGCGGCGGTCCACCGGCGTGAGCACGTGCGGCTGGTGGTGCGGCTGACCGAGTCCACAGTGGACGCGGTCGCCCCGGCGGCTTCGGACCTGCGCGCCGGCGACGCGGTGCACCTCACGCTGGACCCCGACGGCCTTGCGGTGGTCGGGTTGTCGTGAGTGAGAAACAGTGTTCTAACACTGTTTCTCACTCACGACCGGTCTCAGCCGTCGCGAGTGGACAGGCGTGCGTAGGCCAGGGACAGGCCGATCACGATGTAGCACGCGGCCCGCAGGGCGCCCTCGCCGAGCATCTGCGTGCCCATCGGGTCCTGCAGCACTTCCGCCGGCGCCACCGACCAGTTCTGCGTCAGCAGGAACGGGTGCAGCCAGTCAAGCGACGTCAGGAACCCGAGGATCGTGAACACGATGTCGCCCGCCAGGACCGAAGCCACCACCAGCATCGGGTGCTCGGTCCAGCTGGAGATCGCCAGCGCCACCGCGCCGACCGCCCACAGCTGCAGCACCACCCAGCCCGCGACGAGCAGGATCCGCGCCAGCGCGCCGCCCAGCGACAACGTCGTGCCCGATAGCGTGAACAGCGAGTCCGTGCCGTTGATGATGAGCCCCGTCACCACGCCCGTCACGCACATCGCCAGCACCGAAACGACCGACACCGTCGCGACGCCGAACGCCTTGACCGCCAGCAGCCGGCCGCGGCCGACCGGGGCGATCAGCCAGCCGCGCAGCGTGCCGTGCGAGGTCTCTCCCGCGATCGCGTCCGCGCCCGCCATGGCCGAGGCCAGCGGGAGCAGCAGCGCCAGCGACATCACGATCGCCGCGATGGGCAGGACGAACGCGTTGTTGACCGCGGACGCCAGCAACGCGCCGTCGGGGTTCGGTCCGCCGGCGTCGGGCGGCCCGCTCACCAGCGTCAAGCCGATGCCGATCACCACCGGGATCAGGGCCAGCAGGCCCAGCACGGCGAGCGTGCGCGGCCGCCGGAAGATCCAGCGCAGCTCCGCGGCCAGCAGCCGGGTCAAGGGCACCGTGTCGTGGCCCGTGCGGGCCGCCGGTGCTTCGAGGACCGCCGTCATTCCGACCCCTCCGTCAGCCGCGCGAACAGGTCTTCCAGCCCGGTGCGGGCCCGTGTCGCCTCGTGGACCGCGACCCCCGCGCCCACCAGGACCTGCAGCACCCGCGGTGCTTCCGTCGCCGTCAGATCCGCGCGGACGCCGTCCGGCGTGAGCCGCGCGCCGATCCGGTTCTCGCGCAGCACTTCCACCGCCTGCTCCGCGTCCGGCGTGCGGACCAGCAGGGCCGCGTTCCCGGACTCCAGCAGCTCCGCCAGCTCGCCCTGCGCGACGACGTTGCCGGCCTGCAGCACGGCCACGTGCGTGCACGTCGCCTCCACCTCGGCCAGCAGGTGCGACGACACCAGCACGGTGACGCCCTCCGCGTGCAGCTCGGCCATGATCCTGCGGATCTCCCTGGTACCCGCGGGGTCGAGACCGTTGGTCGGCTCGTCGAGCACGACCATCTTCCGCGGCACGAGCAACGCCGAAGCGAGCCCGAGCCGCTGCTTCATGCCGAGCGAGTAACCGCGATACCGCCGCCGCGCCGCGCCGGTCAGGCCGACGCGCTCCAAAGCGGTGTCGACGGCGCGGGGGATCCCGGCCGACGACAACCGCGGTTCCGCCGCGGCGAAGCGCAGCAGGTTGTCGCGCCCGGACAGGAACGGGTGGAAGCCCGGCCCTTCGACCAGCGCGCCGACGTCCGGCAACGCGTGCGCGGCGGCGTCCGGCATCGGACGGCCGAGCAGCTCGACCTCGCCCTCGGTCGGCCGGACCAGGCCGAGCAGCATCCGGATCGTCGTCGTCTTGCCCGAGCCGTTCGGCCCGAGCATCCCCACGACCGCGCCCGCCGGGATGTCGAGGTCGACGTGGTCCACCGCGACCGTGCTGCCGTAAACCTTGCGCAGGCCCCGGGTGCGCGCGGCCAGCGGGACCGCCGGGGCGGACGCCTCCGAAGAGACGTCCGCCCCGGACTCGACAGCAGTGCTGGTCACTTCTGACCCAGCGCTTCGTACAGGACCTGCTCCGGCACCGCACCGGCCGCGAACCGGCCGTCGTCGGTCAGCACCGCGCTGCCGACCTTAGTGGTGACGAGGTAGCCGCTGCCCCAGGTGCCGTTGACCTTCTTGGCGAACCGCTCGAGCAGCGCCTTCGGGTCCACGTTGCCGCCACGGCCTTCACGACCGGACTGCTGCTTCGGCGCCGCGTTCAGCGCGTCCGCCGGGACCTTGCCGGTGACGACGGTGTCCCAGCCGTCGCCGACGACCTTGACGTCCTGCTTGGCCTGCTCGGCCAGGTCCTTGTCCTTCTGGTCGATCGTCGGCGACTTCTCCTGCACCTTGGCGCCCTTCGGCGGGGTGAAGGTGAACAGGTCGGCCGGCTGCTGGGTGAACTCGACCTCGGTGAACGCGACCTCGAGCGCCGGCGTCGCCGTCCCGTTGCTCAGCACCGACACCCGCAGCGGCATCCGCGTCTGCGAGTCGACCGCGACGCGGATCTCGCGCAGCAGCGTCCGCTCGGTCGGCTTCGGCGTCAGGACCAGCTCGTACGCCGGGCGGCCGGCGACGGTCGCGGTGCCGTCGACCGACACCGTGCTGCTCTCGCGGACCTTCGCGAGCAGTTCCGCCGACGCCGTGACCGGGTCGGGCGTCTTCTCGCTGCCCGCGCCCTTCTGCTTGGCCACATCGGCCGGGACGGTCACCTTCGTCGCGGTGTTCGTCTTGGAGCTGTAGTCCCAGACGGTCGTGCCGTCGTGGACCACGGTCTCCTGGCTGGCCCCCTGCGTGACGGCGAGGCGGCTCTTGCCCGCGCCGTCGCTGAAGATGTGCGCCGAGTCCATTTTCAGCGCCGACGCCCCCGGCAGCGCGTTCCCCGCCATCGCGGGCAGGCCGAGGTCGTTGCTGACCTTCACCGTGCCGTCGAACGCGCCCGGCTTCGCCTGCGCGACCGACTGCACGAGGTCCTCGGCGCTGATCTGCGGCAGGGCGGGCTTGTCGTCGGCGCTGGCCGGCATCGCGACGAACGCGAGGCCGCCCGCACCGAGCGCGGTGCCGACGACCGCGGCGGTGATGCCCTTCGTCTTCGGTTTCATGCGTCTCTCCCTGTGGTGTGCCCGGGCTCGAGTGTGCCCGGCTCCCTGGCCACGACGCTTCCCTCTCGAGGCTGAGATACCCCTGAAGGTTCTCCCTCCCACGCTGAGATCGCGCTGAGAACCGAGGCACGACCTGCGCGAACCGGCCATGATGAGTCTCGTGAAACCTCGGGTGCTGGTGGTCGACGACGAACCGGGCGTGCGGAAGGCCCTGCAGCGCGGGCTGCGCGCGGAGGGGATGGACGTGGTCACCGCCGCGGACGGCCCCAGCGGGCTGCAACTGGCGAGCACCGGCTCGTTCGACGTCGTGCTGCTCGACATCATGCTGCCGGGCCTGTCCGGCTACCGCGTGCTGGAGCGGCTGCGCAAGGACGGCGTCACCACGCCGGTGCTGCTGGTCTCGGCCAAGGACGGCGAGATCGACCAGGCCGACGGCCTCGACCTCGGCGCCGACGGTTACCTCGTCAAGCCGTTCTCCTTCGTGGTGCTGGTCGCGCAGGTCCGCGCGGTGCTGCGCCGGGTGGGGCCGGACGCCGGCCGCGGCACGCTGCGGCTCGGCGCGCTGGAGGTCGACCGCGGGTTGCGGCAGGTGCACTGGAACGGCGAGGAGGTCGGCCTCAGCCCGCGCGAGTTCGCGCTGCTCGACGTGCTCGTCGGGCGGGCGGGCACGGTCGTGACGAAGGACGAGCTGCTGCGCGCGGTCTGGGGCGAAGAGCAGGCCGTGACGCGCAACCTCGTCGAGGTCTACGTCGGTTACGTGCGGCGCAAGCTCGACGCGGTCGGCGCCGGCGCGCTCCTGCGGACCGTACGCGGGCACGGCTACCTGGCGTCCGACGCGGAGCTCGACGAGGTCATCACCCCGTGATCTCGTGGTGGCGGGGCCGGTCCCTGCAGGCCCGGATCACCGTGCTGGCCGCGACGATCACCCTGGCCTGCCTGCTCGGCCTGGCGGCGCTCGCCGCGTCGAGCCTCTCTCCGCTGCTCATCGACTCGGTCGACCGCGAGCTGGTGAGCGCGCTCGGCCCGGCCGGTGCCGAGGTGAGCGCCGGCCGGCCGCTGTCCGGCGCGGCCCCGGTCACGCTGCGGCTGCTGGACATCGCGGGTGCTCCGGTGGACGGCGGTGCCCCGGCCGGGCTCGGCCCCGCGGACATCTCGGCGCTCAAGGCGGGACAGCCGGTGCAGCGGGACGGCGCGCGGTACCTGGGCACGGTCGTCAGCGCGCCGGACGGTGCGCAACGGCTGGTCGTCGCCGGCGCCGGCCTGGTCGGGTTCTCCGCCGCGGTGCACTACGGCGGCGTGTGGCTGGTGGTCGTCGCGTCGATCGGCGCGCTGGTGGCGGGCTTCGCGACGTGGCTGGTGGTGCGGCTGGCACTGCGGCCGGTCGCGCGCATGCGCGGCTCGGTGCGGTCGCTGCCACCGGGGGCGCGGCTGACGCTGCCGGACTCGCACGACGAGCTGCGCGCGCTCGCGGAGGAGTTCAACGCCCTGCTCGAGCGGCAGGAGCAGGCGAGCGAACGGCTGCGGCGCTTCACCGGCGACGCCGCGCACGAGCTGCGCTCGCCGGTCGCGTCGATCCGGGTGCAGGCCGAGGTCGCCGTCGCCAACCCCGATCCGGAGCTGGCGCAGGAGACGCTTTCGGACATCCTCACTGAAGCCGAGCGGTTGTCGGCGCTGCTGGACGGGCTGCTGTCGCTGGCCCGTTCGGACGCGGGGGAGGTGCCGCAGCCGGAGCCGGTCGAGCTGGTGAGCGAGGTCCGCGCGGCGGTGGCCCGGCTACCGGCCGGGGCGCCGGAGACGCGGGTCAGCAACGCGGTCGCGCAGGCCTGGGCGTCCGCCGCGCACGCCGAGGTGGAACTGGTGCTCGACAACCTGCTGCGTAACGCGTGCCGCTACGCGCGCGGCCAGATCGTCGTCTCGGTGCTCGCGTCCCGCTCGTCCGTGCGGGTGGTGGTCGACGACGACGGGCCGGGCATCGCCCCGGAGCACCGGGAGAAGGTGTTCGACCGGTTCTACCGGATCGCCGACGACCGCGCCCGGTCCTCCGGCGGCACGGGACTGGGCCTGGCGATGGTGGCCGAGACCGTGCGGCGGCGGGGAGGCCGGGTCCAGGTGGCCGAGTCGCCGGACGGCGGCGCGCGCTTCGTGGTCGCCTGGCGTGCGGTCCCCGGCGGGGCTTCCGGGTAAGTTCCGGGACTGTGAACGCTGTGATCGTGGGAGCCGCCTTGGTGCGTGACGGCAAGCTGCTGGCTCAGCAGCGGGCGTGGCCGCCGAAGCACGCGGGGCAGTGGGAACTGCCCGGCGGCCGGGTCGAGGAGGGGGAGTCCGAGGCTTTCGCCCTGGCCCGCGAGTGCAGCGAGGAGCTGGACGTCGTCGTCGAGGTCGGCGACCGCGTCGGCGAAGACGTCCCGCTCCCCGGCGGGAAGGTCCTGCGGATCTACGCGGCTTCGCTCGTTTCGACCGGTGACGAGCCGCGGGCCGTCGAGCACCGGGCGTTGCGCTGGCTCGGGCCCGACGACCTCGACGACGTCGACTGGCTGCCCGCCGACCGGATCCTGCTCCCGGCCTTCCGGCAGCTGCTCAGTTAGCGCCGATCATCCGCAGCGCCGCGTCGAGCCGGTGCGAGCCGCGCTCGCGAGCGCGTTCCGCGCCCGCCTTGCGGACCCGCTCCAGCTCCGCGACGTCGTCGAGCAGCGTTAACGCTCGTTCACGCAGGGGCTGGAGCTCCTCGATCACGGCGTCGGCGACGGCGTCCTTCACCGCTCCGTACGAGGAGAACTCCTCCGCCAGGTCCGACGGCGAGCCGCCCCGGCACGCGGCCAGGATCTCCAGCAGGTTCGCCATGCCCGGGCGGGTGTCCGGGGCGTGCACCGGTACCGAGCCGCCGTCGGTGACCGCGCGGCGGATCTTGCGGCGGACCTGGTCGGGCTCGTCGAGGACGAACACCACGCCCGCCGCGTCGCGCGTCGACTTCGACATCTTGCGCGTCGGGTCGGTCAGGTCCTTCACCCGCGCGCCCGCCGGCGGGAGCACCGCCTCCGGGACGGTGAACACCTCCCCGTACGTGCTGTTGAAGCGTTTCGCGAGGGTCCGCGTCAGCTCGACGTGCTGGCGCTGGTCCTCGCCGACCGGGACTTCGCCCGCGCCCTGCAGGAGGATGTCCGCGGCCATCAGCGCCGGGTAGGTCAGCAGCGACAGCCGCACGCCGGCCTGGCCCTTCGACTTTCCATCCATGCCCCCGCCGCCGCCCTCAACGGAGGCGCTGCGCGCCGCTGATTTTTCTTTGAACTGGATCATCCTGGCGGCCTCGCCGTAGTTGCAGGTGCACTCCAGGACCCAGATCAGCGCGCCCAGCTCGCGGGCCAGGTCGGACTGGACGAACACCCGCTCGGGATCGATGCCGGCGGCGATCAGCACGGCGAGCTGTTCGCTCGCCAAGGATCGGAGTCTGGCCGGGTTGTGCGGGGTCGTCATGCCGTGCAGGTCGGCGACGAAGTACAGGTCGTCCGCCCCGCCATCGAGAGCCCAGCGGCGGACCGCCCCGAGGTGGTTGCCGAGGTGGACGTGACCGGACGGCGTGATCCCGGACAGCTTGCTCATGTGTGTCTTCCTTCCGAGGAGGGACCACCCCGGAGAAGGCACGAAAAAGGCCGCCCGTCCGGGGCGGCCGCTGGTGGTTCAGCGCAGGACTAGACGGCCGCCGAGGGCGGCCACCAGCTGGCGGTCTGCGCGTGCATGCCGTGACTATAGCCCGGTCCGTCACCAGTTCGCATCGCCGCGACGCGCGAGCGCGCGAACGGAGTTACGGTCTTGGCATGTATGTCGTCCTGCTGAACTACACGGCCCCGATCGAGGAAATCGACTACGCGCTGCCGGACCACGCGGACTGGCTGAACAAGCAGTACGAGCACGGCCACTTCCTGGCCTCCGGGCGGCGGAACCCGCGCACCGGCGGCGTGATCATCACGCGGCCGATGTCCCGCGGGAAGCTCGACGCCATCCTGGCGTCCGACCCCTTCTGCGTGAAGCACCTCGCGCAGTACGAGGTCATCGAGTTCTCGCCGACGAAGACCGCGCCGGAACTCAGGCAGATCAACGAGGCCGTGCCCCACTGAGTCATCCGAAAGCTAGGCGGCCAGGTCCAGCTTCGCCTTCTTCAGAGCCAATACCGGGCACTTCTTGCAGCGCGGCTTCGACCGGCAGCACTTCTTCTTGACCTTGCCGGCCTTCATCAGCTTGCGCACGACCTTCCGCGGGTCGTCCGGCTTCTTGCCCACGCGCACGCTCCCTCGGATCGGCGATGCTCACCGGGTATCCACGTTAGGTGAGCCTAACCGATCTGGGGGCGTGGGACTGCTCACATGGGGGCGCCAGGTATCCTTGGTGAGGTCCGCGTGTGACCAGAGCCGGTCACGAGACCCCTGACGGGCTGACGCGGCCATCCAACCCTTGAAGTTCAGGAGTTCTCGCGTGCCCGCAGCCAGCGCTACCGTCGAAACCGGCCGGCCGACCGGTAAGACCCGGCCCGACCTGCGCAATGTCGCGATCGTAGCCCACGTCGACCACGGCAAGACCACGCTGGTGGACGCGATGCTCCGCCAGTCCGGCGCCTTCGCCGAGCGCGCCGAGCTCGTCGACCGCGTGATGGACTCGGGTGAGCTCGAGCGCGAAAAGGGCATCACGATCCTCGCGAAGAACACCTCGATCCACCGCCAGACGCCAGAGGGCTCGGTGACCATCAACGTCATCGACACCCCCGGCCACGCCGACTTCGGCGGCGAGGTCGAGCGCGGCCTGGCCATGGTCGACGGCGTCGTCCTGCTGGTCGACGCCAGCGAGGGCCCGCTCCCGCAGACCCGGTTCGTGCTGCGCAAGACCCTCGAAGCCGGCCTGCCGGTGATCCTGCTGGTCAACAAGACCGACCGCCCGGACGCCCGGATCGCCGAGGTCGTCGAGGAGACCCACGACCTGCTGCTCGAGCTGGCCAGCGACATCGAGGACGCCGACCACGACGCGATCCTCGACCTCCCGGTCGTCTACGCCTCCGCGCGCGCCGGCAAGGCGAGCCTGGAGCAGCCCGCCGACGGCGACATCCCCGACAGCGAGAACCTCGACCCGCTGTTCGACACCCTGCTCCGGCACGTGCCGCCGCCCGCCGCCGACCTCGACGCGCCGCTGCAGGCGCTGGTCACCAACCTCGACGCGTCCAACTTCCTCGGCCGCATCGCGTTGATCCGCATCCACGCCGGCAAGCTGCGCAAGGGCCAGACCGTGGCCTGGATGCGCGAAGACGGCACGGTGCAGAACGTCCGGATCTCCGAGCTGCTGGTCACCGAGGCGCTCACCCGCGTCCCGGCGACCGAGGCCAGCGCGGGCGAGCTGGTCGCCATCGCCGGCATCCCCGACATCACCATCGGCGACACCCTCGCCGACTCCGACAACCCGGTGGCGCTGCCCCGGATCACCGTCGACGAGCCCGCGATCTCGATGACCATCGGCGTCAACACCTCGCCGCTGGCCGGGCGCAACGGCGGCGACAAGGTCACCGCGCGCCTGGTCAAGGCCCGCCTCGACCAGGAGCTGATCGGCAACGTCTCGATCCGCGTCCTGCCGACCGAGCGCCCCGACACCTGGGAGGTCCAGGGCCGTGGCGAGCTGGCGCTGGCGATCCTCGTCGAGCAGATGCGGCGCGAAGGCTTCGAGCTGACCGTCGGCAAGCCGCAGGTGGTCACGCGCATCATCGACGGCAAGGTGCACGAGCCGTTCGAGCGCCTGTCGATCGACTCGCCGGAAGAGCACCTCGGCGCGATCACCCAGCTGCTGGCCTCGCGCAAGGGCCGCATGGAGCACATGGGCGGGCACGGCTCCGGCCGGCTCAAGCTCGACTACGTCCTGCCGGCGCGTGGCCTGATCGGCTTCCGCACCGACTTCCTCACCGAGACCCGCGGCACCGGCATCGCGAACCACGTGTTCGAGGGCTACTTCCCGTGGGCGGGCGAGATCCGCACCCGGCACAGCGGCTCGCTGGTCGCCGACCGGTCGGGCCCGGTCACCGCGTACGCGATGATCCAGCTGGCCGACCGCGGCACCTTCTTCGTCGAGCCGGGCGCCGACGTCTACGAGGGCATGGTCGTGGGCGAGAACCCGCGCTTCGAGGACCTCGACATCAACATCACCAAGGAGAAGAAGCTGACCAACATGCGTCAGTCCTCCGCCGACGTGATGGAGACGCTGGCCCGCCCGCGCAAGATGGGCCTGGAAGAGGCGCTGGAGTTCTGCTCGGTCGACGAGTGCGTCGAGGTCGCGCCCGAGGTCGTCCGGGTCCGCAAGGTCACCCTGGACGTGAACACCCGCGCGAAGGAGCGTTCGCGCGCCAAGAGCCGCGACAACGGCTGACCTTTCCCGAAACCCGAAAGAGCCTCCCGGTGTCTTCCGCCGGGAGGCTCTTTCGTTTCCGGTTCGCCACGCTGGGTAGAGTGACACCGAACCCGGCGTCACGAATTCCGCTGTTCTTCTCCTTATATCTTTATAGGGGCTCCGACGGCCACGGCGCCTGGTGCTCACCACCGATGTGAACCTTTCTCGTGTCCGGCCCGTGTTCGTTCCGCCGTTCCGGAACAGTCCGGGAACCCGGACGGTGGTCCGCGCGTCCTTCCCCATAGCGGCACCACGGGGGGCCGGGCCCGGGTGATCCGGGTATGGGAATCTCGGTTCCGGCGGCGAGGGCGGTCGTGGGAGCATGGCTGCCCCGATCGGTGGAATCTGGGAGGAACTGGGCGTGCGAGTGAATCGCAAGGCGGTGCCGGTACTGGCACTCGCGGCCGTGCTGCTCGCCGCCTGCTCCAACACCCCGCCGCCCCCGGTCGTCTCCTCGTCGGTCGCGCCCGTGTCCACCACCGGGAAGACGCCGTCGCAGATCGTCGTCGGCGTCGACGACGTGCTCGGCGGGTACAACCCGCACAACCTCGCGGACTCGTCCCAGGCGACCTCGGCGCTGTCGCAGCTGCTGCTGCCCTCGGTGTTCCGCCAGAAGGACGACGGCAGCACCCAGCTCGACAAGAACCTGATGAAGGCCGCGCAGGTGATCTCGCAGCAGCCGTTCGTGGTCGCCTACGACATCCGCGCCGACGCCTCCTGGTCCGACGGCGCGCCCATCGCGGCCGAGGACTTCGACTACCTGCGCACCCAGATGCGCGACCAGCCCGGCGTGATCGAGCCCGCCGGGTACCGGCAGATCACCGACCTGCAGTCCCGCGAAGGCGGCAAGCGCGTCGAGGTCACCTTCGCCAAGCCGTACCCCGGCTGGCGGACGCTGTTCTCGGACCTGCTGCCCGCCCACCTGCTCAAGGACGCGCCCGACGGCTGGCGGGGCGCGCTCGCCTCGAACTTCCCCGCCGTCGCCGGTCCGTTCTCGATCAAGAGCATCGACACCGCCCGCGGCGAGGTCATCCTCGAGCGCAACGAGCGCTACTGGGAGAAGCCCGCGGCGATCGACCGGGTCGTCCTGCGCCGCGCGGACCAGACCACCCTGCTGCCCGCGCTGCAGAGCGGCAACGACCAGTTCGCGCTGGCCAGGACGACCGGCGATGAGCTCAAGCGGCTCGGCGACCTCGGCCCGGCCGTGAAGCTGCACACCGTGGCCCGGCCGGTGATGGCCGGCGTGCTGCTGCGCCCGGTCAGCGCCACGCTGCGGGACAGCCAGGTCCGGGCCGGCGTCGCCGCGCTGATCGACCGCGGCAAGCTGGTCGCCGAAGGCGTCAACGGCGGCCCGTCGTCGACGCTCCACGCCGACGCCCAGGTGAAGGCGCCGTCGGAGGCCGGGTACGCGGCGACCATCCCGCCCGGCCCGCCCACCGCGCCCGACGTCGCGAAGGCCGAAGAGTCGCTGAAGGCGGCCGGCTACGTCAAGACCGCGGGCACCTGGCGCAAGAACGGCAAGGCCCTTTCGCTGGTCATCGCCTCGCCGGCCGCCCAGGAGCCGTACGCGACGATCGCCAAGGAGCTCAGCGCCGAGCTCGTCGCGCAGGGCGTCGAAGTCAACGCGATCACCCCGCCGCCGCGCGACCTGTTCAGCGGCCTGCTGGCGATGCCGGTCGTCGACGGGGTCCAGCAGCCGTCCGGCGACGCGGCGGGCAACGTCGGGATCGACATCGCCGTCGTCCCGCAGGCGGTCGGCGGCGACACGGCGTCGGTGCTTGCGTCGACCTTCGGCTGCCGCCCGGAGCAGACCGCCTCGGGAACGGACAAGACCAAGCCGATCGTTCCGGGCAATTCCGCCGGGCTCTGCGACCCGTCGCTCCAGCCGTCGATCGACGCGGCGCTGTCCGGATCGACGCCGATCGCCGAAGCGCTCACCACTCTTGAGCCTGAACTTTGGCGTCAGAACGTGGTAATCCCGTTGTTCCAATTGGCTGACACCCTGGCGATCGGATCGGGCATCTCGGGCGTCACGCCGGGCCCCCCGATGGTGGGCCCGTTCGGGTCCGCGGTGAACTGGACACGCGGCCCCAAGTAATCGCTTGGCTACGCATTCAGTACTACCGGGTGATCTTCACCAACGCGTTCGAGTGGGAGCTTGTGAATCCATGAGGTAACCGTCGTATTTCTGGATGTCGACTGGATGTCACCCTTTGGTCACGATCGACCCTGAACTGGTGACTGTCGGTGCTTTTCCTTTCTAGCGTGCTCCCGCAGTGCGCCAGTTGAGTGTCGCTTGGCGTGTCGTAGGCTCCGGCCCATCCAAACCGGAGCGGTGTGGGCCCTTGTCCCGATATTCAAGGGCTCAGTGCTAGGAGGGCACACTTCATGAGGAGATCCAAAGCAGTCTCCGCTTTGTCGCTCGTCGCCGGCGCTTCGCTGTTGCTGAGCGCCTGCAGCGGCGGCGATTCGGGTTCGGGCAGCACCGACCAGAACGGATCGTCGACCGACGTCAAGGCGATGGCTGTCGGCAAGGCCGAGCAAGGCGACGTGTTCAAGCTCGCGGACACCCCGGGGTACAACGCGACGGTCACGATCGGTATCGACGACGGGTACTCGGCGTACAACAACCAGACGCCGGACACCAACAGCTCCTACAACAACTACATCGTCAACGCCGTGCTCTCCGGTGCCTTCAAGCTCGACGGCAACAACAAGCAGGTGCTGAACGGGGACGTGTTCGACTCGGCGGCCATCACGTCGAAGGACCCCCAGGTCGTCACGTACAAGCTCAAGCCGAACCTCAAGTGGTCGGACGGTCAGCCGTACGACTGCAAGGATCTGTACCTGGCGTGGCTGTCCCAGAGCGGCCTGGCCAAGGGCCCGGACGGCAAGACGCCGTTCAACTCGGCTTCGACCACCGGGTACGCCCAGATCAAGACCGCGACCTGCAAGGACAACCTGACGTTCGAGACGGACTACAGCGCTCCGTACCTCGACTACAAGGGTCTGTTCAACGGCGTCGCGATCATGCCGGCGCACGTCCTCGAGGCCAAGACCGGCATCGCGGACATCACCAAGCTGGCTCCGACCGGTGACCCGGCGCAGCTCAAGGCGGCCGGTGACTTCTGGACGGACAAGTGGAAGGGCTTCGACGCGTCGATCATGCCGTCGTCGGGTCCCTACAAGATCACCGCGTTCGACGCCAACCAGAAGGCCGTCACCCTCGAGAAGAACGCGAACTGGTCGGGCGGCAAGGGCGGCCCGTCGAAGATCGTCGTCAAGGCCATGGAAGACACCAAGGCCATGGCCACCGCGCTGCAGAACGGTGAGATCGACGTCGCGGCGTCGACCCAGCCGGACGCCACCGCGGCCCAGACGATGAAGGGCCTCGCGGCGCAGGGTGTGGTCTACGGTTCGGCCCCGCAGCTGACCTACGAGCACCTCGACCTGAACTTCACCCGCATGTTCAAGGACAAGGACCTGCGCAAGGCGTTCTTCGAGGCGGTCAACCGCAAGGAGATCACCGACAAGCTGCTCAAGGAAGTCCAGGCCGACGCCGAGCCCCTGAACTCGGTCGAGTTCTACCAGGGCGAGGAAGGCTACACCGACCTGTACAGCAGCAAGGCGGGTCTGGGCGCCGACGCGGCGGCCAAGACCCTGTCCGACGCCGGCTGGGTCAAGGGTGGCGACGGCATCTTCGCCAAGGGCGGCCAGCGCGCTTCGTTCAAGATCACGCACAACCAGAACGCGCGTCGCAGCCAGACCGTCGAGATCATCATCTCGCAGGCGAAGGCGGCGGGCATCGAGGTCAAGGACGAGACCGACGCCAACTTCCTCAAGGGTGGCCGCGTCTCGACCGGTGACTACGACATCGCGCTCTTCGGTTGGTCCGCTTCGCCCGCCAAGGCCGAGTCGCGCTCCATCTACGTTTGCAAGGCCAACGGTGGCGACCAGAACTACCAGGGCCTGTGCGACCCAGAAGGCATCGACAAGAACTACGACATCGCGATCAAGGCGACCGACGAGGCCGTGAAGACCAAGGCCTACCAGGACGTCGACAAGGCGATCGCGGACCAGTACGCGACCCTGCCGCTGTTCCAGACGCCGAGCATGTGGGCGTTCAAGGGCATCGACCGCGTGTACATGCAGTCGTACGACGGTGTCCTGTGGTCCGCCGGCGAGTGGGAGCCGAAGAAGTAGGGCTCGTCCCGCCTCTTCTTTCCCCTCGCTCCAGATGACCTGGGGGGTACCCGGGGTCCGGCCACGAGCCGGGCCCCGGTACCCGCCGGAAGTAGCTGTTGACCGTAGGGTTACCGCCACTACGGTAGACAACCGGGTAGCGGTCCAGCGCACTTCTGACGACCAGGCCCGGATGAGGAGCAGTTCGTTGAACCTGGTGATCTACATCCTTCGCCGTCTGGCGATTTCGATTCCCGTCCTGCTGGTCGGGACTTTCTTGTGTTTCGTCATGGTCGCCGGCACCGGTGACCCGCTGGGCGAGCTGCGGCAGAACCCCACCATCAGCAAGGACGCGCTGGCCGCCACGGCCGCCAAGCTGGGCCTCGACCAGGGCATCGTGCCCCGCTACTTCAGCTGGCTCGGGCACTTCCTGTCCGGCGACTGGGGCACCTCCATCGCGCAGGGCAACGCCCTCGCGCCGGTCGCCCCCAAGGTGCTGGCCGCCTTCGGCGTCACCCTCAAGCTGGTCGTCGGGGCCGAGATCCTCGCGCTGATCATCGGGATCATCGTCGGCGTGCTGGCCGCCGTGAAGCAGTACTCGATCATCGACTACCTGGCGACCACCCTCGCCTTCCTGCTCTTCTCGATGCCGATCTTCTGCGTCGCGATCGTGCTGAAGAACTACGCGATCGAGGTCAACGGCTGGGTCCGCGACCTCGGTCTGCAGGACGTCCTCGGCAACCCGTGGCTGCGCACGACCAGCCCGGAGCAGCTGAAGACCGACGGCGTCGGCGACTTCATCACCAGCACGATCGGCGCGTACCTGCTGCCGACCCTGTCGATCATGGCGATCAGTTTCGCCGCGTACAGCCGGTTCCAGCGCGCTTCGATGCTCGAGGTGATGAACTCGGACTACGTGCGCACCGCGCGGGCCAAGGGCCTCGCGAACGGCCGGGTCATCTTCCGGCACGCGTTCCGCAACGCCCTGATCCCCGTGACGACGCTGTTCTCGGTGAACTTCGGCTCGGTCCTGGCCGGCGCGATCATCACCGAGACGGTGTTCAACTGGCACGGTATGGGCACATTGCTGGTGGAAGCCGTCACGAAGAACGACACTCAGGTGATGATGGGTTGGCTCGTGGTGATCGCCACCAGTGTCATCGTCGCCAACCTGATCGCCGACCTGATGTACGGCATCCTGGACCCGAGGATTCGCGTTGGCTGACTTGAACTCTCTTATCGCGGCGAGCGAGACCGAAACCGCCGACGGCACGCTGCCGCCGGAGGCACTGCCGGAACCGCGGAGCCAGGGCAAGCTGGTCCTGCGGAAGTTCCTGCACCACAAGCTGGCGATGGTGTCGACGGCGGTGCTGCTGCTGATCGTGCTGATCAGCATCCTGCTGCCGATCTTCTGGAAGCACAGCTACCAGGACAGCTCGTTCCCGTCGTTCGCCAAGCCCAACGGTGATTTCCCGCTCGGGACGACGCAGGTCGGCAAGGACATGGTGTCGCAGGTGCTGCGCGGTACGCAGTACTCGCTGTTGATCGCGCTCACGGTGTCGGTCCTCTCGACCGTGGTCGGTGTCGTGTTCGGCGCGATCGCCGGCTACCTGCGCGGGTTCTCCGACTCGGCGATCTCGCGAGTGACGGACCTGTTCCTGATCATCCCGCAGATCGCCGCGGCGGCCATCCTCGCCAAGGTGTTCGGCGGCGGTTCCTGGTACATCGTCGCGCTGGTGCTGGCGGCGTTCGGCTGGATGCAGATCGCCCGGATCACCCGCGCCGAGGCGATGTCGCTGTCCCAGCGCGAGTTCGTCGACGCCGCCCGCGCGTCGGGCGCCGGGACGTTCCGGATCATCTTCAAGCACCTGGTGCCGAACATGGTCGGCAGCATCACGGTCAACGCGACCCTCGCGGTCGCGCAGGCCGTGCTGGCGGAAGCCGCGCTGTCGTTCATCGGCCTGGGTGTCCAGCTGCCGGACACTTCGCTCGGCCGCGTCATCCTGGAGAACTACGCCCAGCTGCAGACGCGGCCGGCGCTGTTCTTCGGGCCGTTCGTCGTGCTCGTGCTGATTTCACTGACGATCAACTTCATCGGTGACGGTCTTCGCGACGCCTTCGACCCGCGCCAGCGGAGAATGAAGGCCTGACGCACGACGCGGGGGTGACCGGGTTCCGGTCACCCCCGCGCTCGTTCTCGCCGCGAGAATCGCCGGATCTGGGGGTTTCGGATGAATCTTGTGCTGTACGTGCTCCGGCGGCTGGTGATCTCCATCCCGGTCCTGCTGATCGGCACGTTCCTGTGCTTCGTCATGGTGGCCAACACCGGCGACCCGCTCGGCGAGCTGCGGGGCAAGCCGGGGGTCAGCCTGCAGGCGATCGCCGAGACCGAGCACAAGCTCGGGCTCGACCAGAGCATCGTCGGACGCTACTTCACCTGGCTCGGGCACTTCCTGACCGGCGACTGGGGCACCTCCATCGCGCAGGGCAACGCGTTCGCCCCGGTCCAGCCGAAGGTGATGGCCGCGTTCACGGTGACGCTGGAGCTGGTGCTCGCGGCGTCCGTGCTGGCGCTGGTCTTCGGCGTGCTGGTGGGTGTCCTCGCCGCCGTCAAGCAGTACTCGATCTGGGACTACCTGGCGACGACGCTGGCGTTCCTGATGTTCTCGATGCCCATCTTCTGCGTCGCGATCGTCCTCAAGGGCTACGCGATCCGCGCCAACATCTGGGTCCGCGAACTGGGCCTTTCGGACGTCCTCGGCGACCCGTGGCTGCGCACGACGAGCCCGGAGAGCCTGTCGGCGACCGGCGTCGGCGACGCGCTCGCGAAGTACGTCGGCGCGTTCCTGCTGCCGACGCTGTCGATCATGGCGATCACGTTCGCCGCCTACAGCCGGTTCCAGCGGGCGTCGATGCTGGAGGTCCTGGGTGCCGACTACGTCCGCACAGCGCGCGCCAAGGGCGTCTCGAACAGCCGCGTGATCTGGCGCCACGCGTTCCGCAACGCGCTGATCCCGGTGATGACGCTGTTCTCGGTCAACTTCGGCGCCACGGTGACCGGCGCGATCATCACGGAGACGGTGTTCAACTGGCACGGCATGGGCACGCTTCTGGTCGAAGCGGTCAACAAGAACGACCCCCAGGTCCTGATGGGCTGGCTGGTGGTCATCGCGGCGAGCGTGGTGATCGCGAACCTCGTCGCCGACCTGCTGTACGGCATCCTGGACCCCCGCATCCGCGTGGGCTGACACCGCTCCCATGCGCCCCAATGTGGCGTTCGGTGCGTCCGACGCACCCAATGTGGCGTTCGGTGCGTTGGACGCAACCAACGCCACATTGGGGCGTATCGGCCCCGGGACGCGAAAGGCCCGCACCCCACTCGGTTACGGGCCTTTCGACGTCAAGCAGCCTCAGTCGGCGACGGGAGCCAGCTTGCCGGCCTCCCAGGCCGCGCGGCGCTCGGCCTGCAGGATCGGGTCCGCGACCGGAGCCGCCGACAGCAGGCGCTTCGTGTACTCCTGCTGCGGCGAGTGCAGCACCTGGTCACGCGTGCCGACCTCGACCAGCTTGCCGTGCTGCATCACCGCGACGCGGTCGGCGAGCAGATCGACCACCGCCAGGTCGTGGCTGATGAACAGGCACGCGAACTGCAGCGACTGCTGCAGGTCCAGGAACAGGTCCAGGACGCGGGCCTGCACGGACACGTCCAGCGCCGACGTCGGCTCGTCCGCGATGAGCAGCGCCGGGTCGAGCGAGAGCGCGCGGGCGATCGCCACGCGCTGGCGCTGGCCGCCCGACAGCTCGTGCGGGTAGCGGTTCATGTAGTGCCCGCCCAGCTCGACCTTGTCGAGCAGCGACCGCACGCGCGCCGACAGCGCCTTGCCGGAGAGCACCTTGTGCAGCACCATCGGCTCGGCGATCGACTCGCCGATCGTCATCTTCGGGTCGAGCGTCGACGCCGGGTCCTGGAACACGATCGAGAAGAACCGGCGGAGCGGCCGGATCTCCTTCGCCGACATCGTCGTGATGTCCTTGCCCGCGATCGCGATCGTGCCCTGAGTCGCGCGCAGCAGGCCGACGGCGCAGCGGCCGACCGTCGACTTGCCCGACCCCGACTCGCCCACCAGGCCGACGATCTCGCCCTTGGCGATGGTGATCGAGACGTCGTCCACCGCGCGGTTCTTGCCCTGTCCGCGGCGGCCGGGGTACTCGAGCACCAGGTTCTTGATCTCCAGGGCCGGGGCGGCCTCCTCGATCACGGCCTCCAGCTCGGCGTCGGCCAGCCGGATCTCCTCGGCGATCCGGGCCGCCTCGGTGCTGTCCGCGTCGATGCCGGCGTCGTCGAGCAGCCGGCGGCCTTCGGGGCGCTGGCCGAGCACCGGCACCGCGGCGAGCAGCCGCCGGGTGTAGTCCTCCTTCGGCGACGCGAACAGCTCGCGCACCGGCGCCTCTTCGACGATCTCGCCCTGGTACATCACGATGACGCGGTCGGCCATGTCGGCGACGACGCCCATGTCGTGGGTGATCAGCACGATCGCGGTGTCGAGGGTGTCCCGCAGCTTGCGCAGCAGGCCCAGGATCTCCGCCTGGACGGTGACGTCGAGCGCGGTGGTCGGCTCGTCGGCGATGATGACCTTCGGGTCGCAGGCGATCGCCATGGCGATGACGACGCGCTGGCGCAGACCGCCCGAGAGCTGGTGCGGGTACTGCTTGAACCGCAGCTCCGGGCTCGGGATGCCGACCATGTCGAGCAGCTCGACGGCGCGCTTGTCGGCGGCGTCCTTGGAGATCTCGAGGTGCGAACGCAGGGCCTCGCGCAGCTGCCAGCCGACCGTGTAGACCGGGTTCAGCGCCGTCATCGGCTCCTGGAAGATCATCGCGACCTGGTTGCCGCGGATCTTCTGCATGTCCTTCTCTTTGAGATCCGCCAGGTTGCGCTCGCCGAGGCGCAGCTCGCCCGCGATCTTGCTGGTCTTGGGCAGCAGGCCCAGCACCGACATCGACGTCACGGACTTGCCGGACCCGGACTCCCCGACCACGGCGACGATCTCGCCGGGCTTGACGTCGAACCCGATGCCCTTGACGGCGTTCACGACGCCGTCCTCGGTCTGGAACGACACGCTCAGGTCGGAGATGGACAGGACGGATCCCGACACACCGGCGACGTTCGCCGAAGTTGCTTCAGTGCTCACCAGATGCCCTTCGTGGGGGTACAGACGGTCACGACGCGGCGGTCGCGACTCGCGCGAGGATAACCGAGGGTGTCCCCGACGAAGGTCGGAGCACGGGAATTACGCTCAACCCGTGATCTCCCCGGTATCCCGCAGGCTGCTGTTCGTCCACGCCCATCCCGACGACGAAAGCATCACCACCGGCGCCTCGATCGCACGATACGCCGCCGAGGGTGCCGAGGTGGTCGTGGTGACGTGCACGCTGGGTGAAGAGGGCGAGGTCATGCCCGGGCTGTCCGAACTGGAGGGACTGCGGGCGCACGCCGCCGACCAGCTGGGCGGATACCGCGTCACCGAGCTGAGGGCCGCGTGCGCCGCGCTGGGGGTCTCGCGGCACCGTTATCTGGGCGGAACCGGCCGCTGGCGGGACTCGGGCATGGCGGGCACGCCGTCGGCGTCGCACCCGCGTGCCTTCACCGCCGGTTCCGCCGAGGAGCAGGCCGGGCAGCTCGCCGAGCTGCTCGACGAGTTCCGGCCCCAGGTCGTCGTCACCTACGACGCGTTCGGCGGCTACGGCCACCCCGACCACATCCGCGCCCACGAGATCACGATGGCCGCGGCGCCGCGGGCGCAGTCGGTCGAGCGGGTGTTCCACACGGTGACGTCGAGGAGCGCGGTGCGCGCCGGGCTGGCCGCGCTGCGGGCCGGCGCCCCGGCGTTCGACGTGCCGGAAGACGACGAGCTGCCGACCACGCCGGACGAAGAGATCACGACGGTGCTGGACGTCGCCGCGTACCTGCCGGCGAAGCTGGCCGCACTGCGCGCGCACGCGACGCAGCTCGCCGTGGCCGACGGAGCCGTCCCGTACTTCGCGCTGACGAACGCGATCGCCCAGCCGATCCTGGCGAAGGACTGCTTCGTGCTGGCCCACGGCCTCGCCGAGGGCGCGTCGGACGACCTCTTCGGCGGGCTGTGACCGTGGAGGAGCGGCTGAGGCTCGAACAGGGACTGCTGCTCGCGCTGCTCGTCTTCGACACGGTGCTGCTGGCCGTGCTGGAGCTGTTCTTCCTGCCGCTGCGGATCGGGGTGGTCCCGGTGCCGGTGACGGTCCTCGTCGGCGCGGTCACCACGCCGTGGCTGGTGTCGACGACGGCCAAGCTGGTGCGGCCCGGGCTTTCGTGGGTACCCCTGGCGGTGTGGGTGCTCGTCGTGTTCGGCGTCGGCTTGCTCGGCCCGGGCGGTGACCTGGTGCTGATCCAGGACTGGCGGGCCCTGCTGCTGCTCGGCGCGAGCGCGCTGCCGGGCGCCATGGTGCTCGGCGGTGGGCTGGGCCGGACGGCGGGAAGGGGACCGGGACGTGGCTGAGGCGATCTCCGACCGGCAGGTCGTGGCCGTGCTGCGGCCGTTCGTGCGGGCGTGCGGGCCGATGCTCGACGCGCTGCGCGAAGCCGATCCGTTCGGGTTGCAGGCGCGGGCGGAGACCGACCTGGCCGGCGTCGAGTCCGGGCTGAAGGCGAAGCTGATCCACGGCGTCACGTCGGTGAAGGTCCCCGGCACGGCGGCGTGGGCGCGGATGACCGGCTACGACCGCTCGAGCTGGTGGATGAACCGCGTCGGCCGGTTCACGGCGCTGCTGACGTCCATCCCCGGCCTGGGCGGCGCGCTCGCCGACCGCCTGCCGGTGCAGGACGCGCTGGGGACGGCGTCGCAGGGCCTGCTGCTGTGCGCGATCGCCGGCGAGTACGGCGTCACCGACACCGGCACGCGGGTGCGGCTCATCGCGTGGGTGCTCTTCGAACGCGACATCGACCCCGACCTCGCGGCCGGCAGGCACGCGGAGCACGACGAAGCCGCGGAGGCGAACGAAGCGGCGAAGCTGACCGAAGAGCTGACGGCGTCGGAGAAGAAGCACGGCAAGGCGACGGTCAAAGCGGCGGCGCGGACGCTCTGGCGGCTCGGCCGCGGACTCCTGGCGATCACCGGAGAACTGGAGAAGCGGCCGCACGGCAACATCGTGCATCGTGCGATCGGCATGCTGCCGGTGGTCGGGGCGGCGGGGGACTACTTCGGTGAGCGGTCGGGGTTGCGGAAGGTCTGGAAACGCGCGCACGTCTGGCTGACCGAGCGCCGCACCTGATCTTCCCGCGCGGCGCCCGGTCCAAACCTCACTTCCAGAACTGGAAGAGGAAGAACCCCTGCGGGGCATCGGGATAGCCGCCCAGCTGGTCGAAAATCCACCCGGCGCCGTCCCACAGCGCGGCGTTCGCCGGCGGGAACAGCCACAGGATCGCGAACAGGATGATCGGCGCCCACGGGCGCACCTGCGCGCCGAACGCCCGCGCCTGTGGCGGCAGGTACGGCTCGATCGCGCCCCAGCCGTCGAGGCCCGGGATCGGCAGGATGTTGAGGATGAACGTCACGACCTGCAGCAGCGCGAGGAAGGACATCGCGATCACGAGGCCGTGCGCCATCGGGACCAGCGCGACCACCAGGCACAGCGCCGCGCCGACCGCGAGGTTGCTCAGCGGCCCGGCCAGCGACACCCACGACGACGTCCCGCGCGAGCGCAGCGCGCCACGGTTGATCCAGACCGCGCCGCCCGGCAGCGGGATGCCGCCGATGAACAGGAAGATCAGCGGCAGGATGATCGACAGGACGGGGTCGGTGTACTTCCGGACATCGAGATTCAGGTAACCCTTGTGGGCGACGCTGTAGTCGCCGCCGCGGTAGGCCACCATCGCGTGGCCGAACTCGTGCAGCGACAGTGACGCCACCCAGCCGGCGGCGACGAAGATCACGACACCGGCCACGGCCAGTGTGTCGTGATCTCGGACGAAGAACGGATTGACGTAACCGAACGCGGCCATGACGCCGCCGGCGGCGGTGAGCGCGAGGATGCCGAGGAAGACCGGGCTGGGGCGCACTGCTGACTTCTGCACGTGCTCCAGTCTTCCGTATGCCGGGTGTGAAGTTACCGGCGTGTCCCCTTGCGCGATCGGGCACGGACGTCCCCCGAACTCGCTACTCCGCTTGACCTGACCGCACTACACGGGTGTAATCACAGTGATGTCATTCGCCGCCGAGAGGGGACGGCGAGTGTCGTTTCACCACCGCCAGCCTGGGGAGTGCTAGGGAGCGAGGAGGCGGACGTGCGGTTGGAAGCCGATGGGAAGGAATGGGGGCACGTCATGAGTTGGGGCGAGATCCCGGAGCAGGCTCTGGGAGATCTCACCGAGCTCATCGATGCCACCGAGGAAGAGCAGGATTGGCAGGAACGCGCCCTGTGCGCGCAGACGGACCCGGAGGCGTTCTTCCCCGAGAAGGGCGGCTCCACCCGCGAAGCCAAGCGGATCTGCCTGGGCTGCGAGGTCAAGGACGAGTGCCTTGAGTACGCGCTGGCCCACGACGAGCGCTTCGGCATCTGGGGCGGTCTGTCCGAGCGGGAGCGTCGCAAGCTGAAGAAACGTGTCGTCTAGCGAGGATCGCCGGTGATGTGCGCGTCACCGGCGATTCTGCTTGGGTTCACCATCGGGTGACGGGCTGGGCCCGTAGGGTGGCCGCACCGACTGCCGCCTGATCAGGAGCGTTCGTTGCCCCGCACCGCCGCGCCGCCCGTCCTGCGCACCGCCCCCGTTCTGGCCATTGTGGTCTGTCACAACGGCGAAAACTGGCTGCCGCTGGCGCTTTCAGCGTTGCGCCGCAGCACTGTCCGGCCCCGGCACGTCCTCGCCGTGGACACCGGTTCCACCGACGCGACCCCGCGGCTGCTCGCCGAAGCGGCCGAGGATCCCGGCCCCGGTCCGGCGCCCGTGCTTTCCGGTGTTGTCACGCTTTCGAGTGATACCGGCTTCGCCGCTGCGGTCGCCGAAGCCGTCGAGCACGCCACCGAGCGGTGGGGCGACGACCCCGGTTCGTGGCTGTGGCTGCTTCACGACGACTGCGCGCCCGAACCGGACTGCCTCGCGGAACTGCTGGACGTCGCCACCAAGACGCCGTCGGCGACCGTGCTCGGCGCGCTCGGGCTCGACTGGACCGATCCGCGCCTGATCGTCGAAGCCGGCCTCTCCACCGACGCGTCGGGACACCGCCAGCAGGTCGCCGCGACCGGCGAGGACCCGGTGGAGGTGCTGGCCGTGCCCAGCGCGGGCTCGCTCGTGCGCCGCGACGCCTGGGACGCCCTCGGCGGCTTCGACCCGGATTTCCCGCTGCTGCGCGAAGATCTCGACTTCGGCTGGCGCGCGAACGCCGCCGGCGGCATCGTCCTGTCCGTACCGGCCGCGCGGGTGCGGCACGCGCGTGCCGTCACCACCGGACGGCGGACCGCGGACGCGGTCGCCGGGCCCCTGTCCGCGGCGAACCGCGCCCACGGGCTGCGGGTGTTCCTGGTGAACTGCTCGCCGTTTTCCTTCTGGCTGGGCATGATCCGGCTCCCCCTCCTCGCGGTGCTGCGCGCGCTGGCCTTCGTCCTGCTGCGCCGCACCGGGGAAGCGCGGGCCGAGTTCGCCGCCGTCGCGTACCTCCTCAGTGGACGCGGCGGATTGCGCGCCGCGCGGACCCACCGGCGGCGGAATCCGCGGCCGGGCACGGTTCGCGGGCTCTTCACCGGACGCTGGACGCGGCTGCGCAACGCCGTCCGCGCGGGCGTCGTCGGCCTGGTGCGCCGCGGCGTCGAGAACGACTTCGCGCTCGGCCGCGTGCCCGAGACCGTCGAAACCGAGTCGGCGTGGGTGACGCCGGAGGCGCTCGACGCCCGCGAGAACCGTCCGGTCGGCCCCGACGCGCTGCCCGCGGGCGCCCTGCGCGGGGTCAGCTCACGCGGGTCCGGCCTGCGCCGGCCGGGCACGCTCGTGGCCGTCGCGCTGCCGGAAACCGCGGCACCGGAACCAGCCGCCGAAGACACGCCCGGAGAGCCCGAAGCGGCCCCGGAGCCCGAACTCGTCTTCGTCGAGGTGAACCGCCGTCGCGTGCTCGCGGCCACGATCTTCGCGCCGCCGGTGGTGCTGCTCGTCGTGATGACCGCGCTCGGGCTGGTCGTCAACCGGGCCCGGCTCGGCCTCGACGTCTTCGGCGGCAAGCTGCTCCCCGTCGGCGGGCTGGGGGAGATCTGGTCGTCCTACCTCACGCCGTGGCACGCGATCGCGGGCGGCACCGGCGCCCCCGCGTCGGCGACCCTGCCGGTGCTCGGCACGCTCGGCGCGGTGTTCGCCCCGATCGGCGGCCCGGCGGCGCTGGTCGCCGTGCTGCTCCTCGGCGACATCCCCCTTGCCGCGCTGAGTGCGTACGCGGCGACGCGGCGGCTTCGCGTGCGTCGCTGGGTACGCGCCGTCGTCGCCGCGACCTACGCGCTGCTGCCGGCCGCGACCGCTGGGGTGGCCCAGGGCCGCCTCGACGTCGTCGTGGTGCACGTCGTGCTGCCGCTGGTGGCCGCGGGCATCGCCGGGCTGCTCGTGCACGCGGACACGCGCTGGCTGCACCTGTCCGCGCTGTCGGCCTTCGGGGTGGCGCTGCTCGGGGCGTTCTCCCCGCTGGCGCACGGGCTCGCGCTGGCCGGGCTGCTGATCGGGTTCGTGGTGCTGCCCGCGCCGACCGGGCTCGCGCGGCGGATCGCGTCGGTCGGGATCGTGGTGCTGCTGCCGCTCGCGCTGCTGCTGCCGTGGCCGACCGTGCTGCTGCGGCACCCGGAACTGCTGGTGCAGGGCCTCGGTGGCGCGGCTTTGGCGGTTTCCGGCACCGATCTGGCCGGGCTCGACCCCGGCGGGCCGGGCGCCTGGCCGATCGGGGTGGCCGTGATCGCCGCGGCGCTGGTCGCGCTGGTCGTGCGGCCGACGAAACTCGCCGTGGGCGGGCTCGCGCTGGCCGCGCTGGGCGCGGGCGGGCTGGTCCTGGTGCGGCTGGTGACCGCGACACCGATGCAGGGCGGCCCCGCGGCGCACGGCTACGCGGGCGTGCCGCTGCTGATCGTCGGCGCGGGACTGCTGTGGGTCGTGCTGGGTTCGTGGCAGCGTGGCGGTTCGGCCGGGATCCCGGCGACGTGGCTGCCGAAGGTGTTCGCGGTCGCCGGGGTCGTGGTGTTCCTCGGGCTGGCGGCCGGCGCGGTGGTCGTCGGCTCCCAGGGACCGCTTCGCGCCGGCGACCGGCCTTCGCTCGCGCCGGAGGTGGCGGCCGAGCTGACGGCGTCCGGCCGGTCGGTGCTCGACCTGGCGCCCGACGCGACCCGCCAGATCGGCGGCCGCCTGCCCCACTACGGCGACGACGAGCTGGCCCCGACGCCCGGCACGTCGGCCCGGCTGGCTTCCTGGCGCCGGGACCTCGGCCAGGGTGACGCGGCGGCCGTCCAGCGCGGGTTCGCGTCGGCCGCCGTGGCCGGCGTGCAGTACGTGGTGCTGCCGCCGGGCGTCGACCCGCACCTGTACCTGCCGCTCGCGAAGGACATGGTTTCGGTGGCCGCTCCGACGTCGGACGGCCGCGGCGTGCTTCGCCTGCTGCCGCCGGCCGGTCAGGTGATCTTGATCTCGCCCGAGCAGGCGAAGGCGGCGGTCACCGGCGGCGGCGCGCCCGGCAACGCGCCGGGCGTGGCACCGGTGCGGGCGAGCCTGCCGGACGTCCGGGTGCGCGTGTCGGACGGCCCCACCGGGCGACTGCTGGTGCTGGCCGCGGAGCAGGAAGCCGGCTGGAAGGCCTCGGTGGGCGGCAAGAGCGTGCCGATCGTGCCGGCGTGGGGCCACCAGGTGGCGGTGTCGGTACCACCGACGTCGTCGGAGGTGACGGTCGAGTACCCGGGCACGGAACGGAACCTGCTGCTGCTCGCCCAGCTGGCGGCGGTGCTGTTCACGCTGCTCACGGCGGTCCCGGCCCGGCGGCGCTCCGAAACTGTCGGTGCCGGCCGGTAGCGTAAGAACCGGGGGTTCCCCCCACGCGCGCGGGTTGTGGGCTGCTGCGGGCTTCGGAGCGCGCCCTCAGCCGGGCGGCGCGCTACTCGCCTTCGATGACGTCCGGCTCCACGCCGAGGTAGCCCGCCACCTGCTCCACCAGCACGTCGTGCACCAGCTCGGCCAGCTCCGACGGGTCCTTCGCCCGCGCCTCCAGCGGCCGCCGGTAGAGCACGATCCGGGCCCGCGTCGGCAGGCCCGTGCGGTCGACGCCCGCCGGCACCAGCCGCGACAACGGCACCGCGCCGTCGTGCAGGACGCCGTCCGCCGGGGAGTGGCCGTTCTCGCGGACCTCCGGCACGTCGTCGACCGCCACGTCGAGCTTCGTCAGCTCGTGCCGCCAGCGGGCTTCGATCGGCTCCAGCGCGTCGAGCACCAGGGCGTCGAACCGTTCCGCGCGGCTCGCGGCGGCGGGCAGGGTCGCCGGGTACAGCGTCCCGCGCAGGCCCCGGCCGTGCCGGTCCCGTCGCGAGCGCCGCCGCTGTCGGTAGTCACGAGCCGTCGCCACGCCCCGAAGTCTATGCGGTCGGCGGGTCGCAGCGCGTGTCGCTCCTCCGACCTTGCGGCGACGCGCTATCGTTTCGATTCGTGCGGAGCGTACGGAAGTGTTCGCGTACTGGCTGTCTCGAGCCAGCTGTGGCCACGCTGACGTATGCCTACAGTGACTCGACCGCCGTCGTCGGCCCGCTGGCCACCGCCTCCGAGCCGCACTCGTACGACCTCTGCGAAGCCCACGCGCTGCGGCTGACCGTCCCCAAGGGGTGGGAAGTCGTCCGGCACGAAGGCGCCTTCGCCGCGCCGGACCCGTCGGCCGACGAGCTGACGGCGCTGGCCGAGGCCGTGCGCGAGGCCGGCCGCCCCGGCAAACCCGCGCCCGCACCCGAGCCGGAGGGCCCGTCCGGGCGCCGCGGCCACCTGCGGGTGCTGCCGGGCCGCGCCTGAACGCGTAACCCACTCACACCGCCGGTAGGCTTTCCGCGCGGCGCAGCGGGCGCCAGGACGACTATTCGCGGGAGACGGCGTGCCAGACCTTTCGAGCATCGTTAAGGCCTACGACATTCGCGGCGTGGTCGGCGAGCAGCTCGACGCGGATCTCGTCCGCGACTTCGGCGCCGCGTTCGCCCTGCTCATCAAGCCGGAGGCGCCGTCGGTGGTGATCGGCCACGACATGCGCGACTCCTCGCCGGGCCTGGCGACCGCGTTCGCCGAGGGCGTCACCTCGCAGGGCCTCGACGTCGTGAGCATCGGGCTGGCCAGCACCGACCAGCTGTACTTCGCGTCGGGTTCGCTGAACATGCCGGGCGCGATGTTCACCGCCAGCCACAACCCGGCCAAGTACAACGGCATCAAGCTGTGCCGCGCCGGCGCGTCCCCGGTCGGCCAGGACACCGGGCTCGCCGAGATCCGCGACACCGTCGAGCAGGGCGTGCCCGGGTTCGAGGGCCAGCGCGGCTCGGTCACCGAGCGGGACGTCCTCACCGACTACGCGGCCTACCTGCGCAACCTCGTCGACCTGTCCGGCAGCCGTCCGCTGAAGATCGTCGTCGACGCGGGCAACGGCATGGGCGGCCACACGGTTCCGACCGTCTTCGCCGGGCTCCCGATCGAGGTCTTGCCGATGTACTTCGAGCTCGACGGCAGCTTCCCGAACCACGAGGCCAACCCGCTCGACCCGGCGAACATCGTCGACCTGCAGGCGAAGGTGCGCGAGGTCGGCGCGGACGCCGGTGTCGCCTTCGACGGCGACGCCGACCGCTGCTTCATCGTCGACGAGCGCGGCGAGCCGGTTTCGCCGAGCGCGATCACCGCGCTGGTCGCCGTCCGCGAGCTGGCGAAGGACCCCGGTGGCACGATCATCCACAACCTGATCACGTCCAAGGGCGTGCCGGAGATCGTCGCCGAGCACGGCGGCAAGCCGGTCCGCACCCGCGTCGGGCACTCGTTCATCAAGGCCGAGATGGCCCGCACCGGCGCCATCTTCGGCGGCGAGCACTCCGCGCACTACTACTTCCGCGACTTCTGGCGCGCCGACACCGGCATGCTGGCGGCGCTGCACGTGCTCGCCGCCCTCGGCGAGCAGACCGGCCCGCTCTCCGACCTGACCAGCGCGTACTCGCGCTACGCGGCTTCGGGCGAGATCAACTCGACGGTGGATGACCAGGTCGCGAAGATGATGGCCGTCAAGGACGCCTTCGGCGCCCGCTCCGGCGTCGAGATCGACGAGCTGGACGGCCTCACCGTGCAGCTGCCGGGTGGCGCCTGGTTCAACCTGCGTCCGTCGAACACCGAACCGCTGCTGCGGCTGAACGTCGAGGCCGCGAACACCGAAGCCGTGCAGGGGCTGGTGGACGAAGTACTCGCGATCATCCGCAACTGACCGTCCGCGATGAAGGGCGCAACTGTGTCCTGAAGGTGCCCTTCATCACACCTCTCTGCGTGGTATGGAGGAACCATGGCCATCACGCTCGACGCCCAGCTCCTCGAGATCTTGGCGTGCCCGTCGCCCGATCACGCCCCGCTTCGGCCGGGCGCGCCGGACGACCCCGAGGCCGACGCCTTGACCTGCACCGAATGTGGTCGCGTGTACCCGGTCCGTGACGGGATCCCGGTGCTGCTCCTCGACGAGGCGACCTTGCCGGGGGACCACGGAAACTCCGATGCCGACAGTGCTTGACGACACGCTGCTCGACGACCCCGCGCGGCTGGCCGAGGCCGACAGCGCGGGGTTGCTCCGTGCCGCCGCGATGGCCGGCGCCCAGGTCCGGGCGACCGCCGAGCTCGCCGCCGAGCTGGAGCTGTCCGAGCGGCTCGACATGGGCCGCCCGCGTGCCGTCGTGCTCATCGACCGGCCGGGGGTGAGCCGCACGCTCACGCGGCTGCTGGCCGCCCTGCTGGCGCCGTCGTGCCCGGTTCCGGTGGTCGTCGCCGAGGTGGTGCCGAGCTGGATCGGCGCGCTCGACGTCGTCTTCGCGCACACCGACGACCCCGGCGATCGCGAACTCGCCGCGTCTTTGGAGCGTGCCGCGCGCTACGGCGCTTCGGTGGTGCTGTCGGCGCCGTCCGAGGGGCCCGTGGCCGCCGCCGTGGCGGGCAAGGGCCTGCTGCTGGCGCCGCGCGTCCCGGTGCCGCCGGAGCTGGCGTTCCCGCGCGGCCTGGCCGCCGGGCTGCTCACCGCGAACGCGCTGGGGCTGCTGATCTCCGACGTCCAGGTACTGGCCGACCAGCTGGACCTCGAAGCCGAGAAGGACTACCTGGCCCGGGAATCGTTCGCGAACCCGGCCAAGGCGCTCGCGCTGCGGGTGGCCGACCGCGTCCCGCTGCTGTGGGGGCTGGACCCGGTCGCGGTCGCCGTCGGCGAACACGCTGCGCACGCTTTCGCCGCCCACGCGGCCACGGTGTGCGACGTCGAGGACTATCGTCAGGCGCTGGCGCGCCCCGCATTGCGGCGGGCGGCGCAGTCAGGTGGCGCGGAGCGTGACATCTTCGCCGATCCGGACGATCCCTCTGGTGACATCCCCACCCGGGTGCTGCTCCTCTCGGTGCGGACCGGTCCGGCCACGGACGCGGCGCGCTACCAGGCCGAGGATCTGCTGCCGGGTGCGGACGTCATCGCCCCGGCCGAGGAGATCGAGGCCGACGAAATCGTGCGGGCCGCGGTGCTGGCGCTGCGGTTCGAACTGGCGGCGGTCTATCTCGGGCTGGCGGCGGGCAGCATCGGCGGCGCGGGCCGCTTCGCGCCCGCGACGGCGTGAGACCCGCCGAGCACCGGCCGCGGCCGGTGCCGAAGGAGTGGAGTTGAGGTGACAGTGGAGCTGCTGCGCAACGCGGTGCGGCCCTACGCCTGGGGATCGCGGACGGCGATCCCCGAGCTGCTGGGCCGTCCGGTACCCGCGCCGCACCCCGAGGCCGAGCTGTGGATGGGCGCCCACCCGGGCGACCCTTCCCACGTCATCGGCCCGGACGGCACCGAGCGGAGCCTGCTGGAGCTGGTCGACGCCGACCCGGTGACCCAGCTCGGCGAGAAGTGCGCGACGCGGTGGGGTGGGCGGCTCCCGTTCCTGCTGAAGATCCTCGCGGCGGAGGAGCCGCTGTCGATGCAGGCGCACCCGTCGGCGGCGCAGGCCGCGGAGGGGCACGCCCGCGAAGAGCAGCTGGGCATCCCGAGGGACGCGCCGAACCGCAACTACCCGGACCCGACGGCGAAGCCCGAGCTGGTCTGCGCGCTGACGGAGTTCCACGCGCTGGCGGGGTTCCGGGCGCCGGACCGCACGGTGAAGCTGCTCAAGGCGATCGAGACGCCCGGGCTGGCGAAGTACACGGGGCTGCTGGAGGCCCAGCTGGACCCGGCCGGGCTGCGCGCGCTGTTCACGACGTGGATCACGCTGCCGCAGCCGTCGCTGGACGCCCTGTTGCCGGAGGTGCTGGACGCCTGCGTCCGGCACGTCCAGGAGCACGGCGAGTTCGCCGGCGAGTGCCGGACGATCCTGGAGCTGGGCGAGGCGCACCCGCGCGACGCCGGTGTGCTGGCGGCGTTGCTGCTGAACCGCCTGACGCTGCGCGCGGGCGAGGCGATCTACCTGCCGGCCGGCAACCTGCACCTGTACCTGCACGGCACCGCCGTGGAGATCCTGGCGAACTCGGACAACATCCTGCGGTGCGGCCTGACGCCGAAGCACGTGGACGTGCCGGAGCTGCTGCGGGTGGTGGACTTCGCGTGTGGCGAGATGCCGGTGCAGTGCGGTGACGTCGGCGGCCGGATGGCCGTGTACCACACGGACGCGCCGGAGTTCGAGCTGTCGCGGGTCGAGTGGGCCGAGGGCCAGGACGACGAGATTTCCGTGGACAGCGTGGGCCCGCAGATCCTGCTGTGCACGGCCGGCTCGCTGCTGGTGACGGCGGACGACGGCGAGCAGGTCGAGCTGCGCCGCGGCCAGTCGGTGTGGCTGCCGGCGGCGGACCCGCCGGTGAAGATCCGCGCCCTGGGCGGCGCCCGCTCCCAACTGTTCCGCGCCACCGCGGGCACCTGCGAAAACTGACGTCCCAGCGCGGCTCGCGTACCCAGGCGGTCGGCTGACGTGCCTGGAGTGTCGGCTCGTGAACCGACCGTGCAGGTACGCGAACCGACCGTGGAGGTACGCGAACCGACCCTCTGGGTGCGTGCGCCGGAGCTTCTGTGTGCGTTCCGTGTGGTGGCTTCCGCCACGATCTACACCCGAGGGGATGACCCTGGTGCGCTGGTGCGCGTCGCCGGTTCCCTGGGGGTGGCGCCGGTCGGGTTCGCCCGGCGTCCGTGGGCGTGAGGTGGTGCCGCGAGGGGGCGGCACCACCTCGTCAGGCCGGCTCGGTGAGGGCGAGCAGGACGCGCCGGACGGCGGCCGCACTGGCGTCACGCGGGTCGGTCAGGCGTGCGGCCTCGGCGGCCGCTTCCGACGCCGAAGCCTCGTCGCCGATGGCCGCACAGGCCCGGTGGAGGACGAACCAGGTGAGGCCGGTCGCGGCCTTGCCGCCCATTTCGCGGAATTCGTCGAGGCAGGCGCGGAGCACCGGGATCGCTTGCGCCGCCCGGCCTTCGCCGATCCAGCTCGCCGCGATCGCTCGGGTGCAGGAGAGTTCGCGCGGGCGTTCGTCCAGCTCCCTGGCGATGCCGCGGGCCTCCTCGAACGCGGCCGTCGCACGGTCACGGGATCCCGTCGCCGCCGAAATCGCGCCCAGCGTGCGCAACGACTTCGCCAGCGCCGAGCGCGCCACCGTGTCGCGCAGCAGGTCGACCGACTCCGCGATGGCCGCCGCCGCTTCCGCGTGGTCGCCCGTGAGCAGCGACGACCACGCGAACTCGTGCAGCGCCGTGCCGATCTGCCGCGGGTCGCCGGTTTCCCGCGCCGACGCGCACGCGGCCCGGTCGACGTCCCGCGCTTCGGCGACCCGGCCGAGCCGGAGCAGCGCCGCCGACTCCGCGGCCCGGACCAGGAGCGCCTCCGGTTGACCGTCCACAGTGAACAGTTCGCGGGCGTCGGCCGCGGTCTGCAGTGCTTCTTCGGCGCGGCCCAGCCCGATCAGGCAGTGCGCCAGGTTCGCCGAAACCCACGCGTGGGTGCGGTGGTCACCGTGGGCTTCCAGCTCCTTCGCGCATTCGCGATACGAAGCGGCGGCCTCCTCGTACTGCCCGCGCGCGTGCCGCAGCAGTGCCAGGTGCGCCTCGGCGAGCACGGCCTGCCGCCGGTCGTCCGCTGCCGCCAGCACGGTCTCGTAGGCCGTGCGCAGGTCGGCGTAAAGCCCGTGCAGGTACAAGTACACGCTGAGCTTGTCCAGCAGCAGCAACGCTTCCCGCGTGCCCAGCGACCCGATGAGCCGCACGAGGTTCGCGCGCTCGGCCGCGAACCACTCGTCCGGACGTCCGAGCAGCCGGGCCACCAGCGCGTCCGGCAACGGCTGCGCGAACGGCTCGTGGGCCATGGCCGGCATCGGCACCGTGCGCGGCAGGCGGGCCGCGGCCGCGTCGGCGAGCGCGAAGGTCGCGGCGAGCACTGTCTCGGCGCCGCCTTCTTCCGGCGGGCCTTCCGCGGCGTACAGCCGGACGAGGTCGTGCATCCGGTACCGGCCCTCGCCGGTCCGGTCGGCTCCGCGCGCCTCCAGCAGACTGGCCTCGACGAGCTCTTCGACCGCTTCGTCGGCGTCCGGAGCGCCGACCAGCGTCGTGACCGCCCAGGCCGGCAGGTCGGCCAGGCGGCACCGGCCGAGCAGCCGGAACGCGCGCCGCGCGGGTGGCCGCAGGCCTTCGTAGCTCAGCGCGATGCTGCTCCGGACGGCCAGGTCGCTCACGGTCAGCTCGTCGAGGCGGCGGACCTCGTCTTCGAGCCGGTCGGCCAGCTCGGCGAGCCGCAGGTGCGGGCGGATGGCCAGCCTGCTGCCCGCGATCCGCAGGGCCAGCGGCACCCGCGCGCACGCCGAGACGATCCGCTCGGCGTCCGCGCCCTCCTGGGACGCCCGCGCCCCGGCGAGCCGGGTCAGCAGCTCGGTCGCGTCGGCGCCCGACAACGGCCCGAGGGCCAGCCGGTGCGCGCCGGCGAGCCCGCTCAACCGGCGACGGCTCGTCACGAGCACCGCGCAGCCCGGGGTGCCGGGCAGCAGCGTGCGGACGTGCTCGGGATCGACGGCGTCGTCGAGCACCACCAGGACCCGCCGGTCGGTGAGGCGCCCGCGGAACACCGCCGCGCGGGCCCGCACGTCGTCCGGGACCGCCGGGCCGGGGACGCCCAGCGCGCGCAGGAGGTCGGCCAGCACGTCGCCGATGTCGCGGTCCGCCAGCGGCACGTACAGCTGGCCGTCCGGGAACCGCGCCCGCAGCCGGTGCGCGGCACGCACGGCGAGGGTGCTCTTGCCCGCGCCCGGCTCGCCGCTGAGCACCGCGACCGGGACGCCGTCGCCGCCGCCGAGAACGCCGGTCAGCTCCGCCAGCTCGGCGTCGCGGCCGGTGAAGTCCCCGATGTCCGGCGGCAGCTGGCACACCGGCCAGACGGGTGGGAGCAGCCGCGGCACGGGGTCTTCACCGCGCAGGACGGCGGCGTGCACCCGGCGGGCTTCCGCGCCGGGCTCGACGCCGAGCTCGTCGACCAGCGTGGCCCGCAGCAGCCGGTAGACCTCCAGCGCGTCACCCTGCCGCCCGGCCCGGTGCAACGCTGTCATCAGCTGTGCGGCCGGCCGTTCGCGCAGCGGGTGCTCACCGAGCACGGCTCGCAGTTCCCCGATCAGCTCCCCGTGCCGCCCGGCGGCGAGTTCGGCGTCGACGCAGTCCTCGAACACGGCCAGCCGCTCGGACTCCAGTCGCGCGACGTCGGCGTCGAGCCGGGGGACGGGCAACCCGGCCAGCACGGGCCCTCGCCACTGCGCGAGCGCCCGCCGGTAGTGCCACGCCGCCTCGACGGCGTCCCCGGCCTGCCGCGCTTCGGCGACGGCGGACCGGAACACGAGCAGGTCCAGCTCGTCCGGCTCGACCCGCAGCCGGTAGCCGAGCGGCCCGTGCTCGATCCGGAGGCCGTCGATCCTCTCCCGCAGCCGCGAGAGGTAGGTGTGCAGGTTGGAGGCGTGCGACTTCGGCGGGCCGCCCGGCCACAGCGCCTCGACCAGCACGTCCACGTGGACCGGCTGGTTGGCGTGGAGCAGCAGCACCGCCAGCAGGGTCCGCTGGCGGTCCCCGCGCAGCGCGAGCCACCGCCCGGGCGGGCTCTCGACGGCGAGCGGCCCGAGCACGCCGAAGTGCGCCATGTCACCTTCTCCGGAGTGGTCGACTGGAAACGCCACGGTAGCGAAGGGGTACGACAAAACCGGTGGCCGCGGTTAGCCCGGTCGGGACGGTCCCCGGTGCGCGCTCCCATTAGGCTCCACCCGGACATTCAGGACCTACCAGGGGAGCGGTCGTGTCAGCTGGAGGCGGAACCAAGGCGATCATCGCGGCACTCGCGGCCAACGCCGGGATCGCGGCGGCGAAGTTCGCCGGCTTCCTCGTCACCGGGTCGTCGTCGATGCTGGCCGAGTCGGTGCACTCGCTGGCCGACACCTCCAACCAGGGCCTGCTGCTGCTCGGCCAGAAGACGTCGCGGCGGGAGGCGGACCAGGAGCACCCCTTCGGCTACGGCCGGGACCGGTACTTCTACTCGTTCGTCGTCGCGCTCATGCTCTTCACGCTGGGCTCGGCCTTCGCCATCTACGAAGGCATCCACAAGATCGGCCACCCCGAGCCGCTGGAGTCGCCGATCGTCGCGGTGATCATCCTGGTGCTCGCCCTGTGCCTGGAGGGCTACAGCTTCTTCACCGCGATCACCGAGTCGAAGAAGATCAAGGGTGACGCGAGCTGGTGGGGCTTCATCCGGCAGTCCAAGGAGCCCGAACTGCCCGTGGTGCTGCTGGAGGACGCCGGCGCGCTGCTGGGCCTCGTTTTCGCGCTGCTGGGCGTCGGGCTGGCGGTCGTCACCGGCGACCCGGTCTGGGACGGCGTCGGCACCCTCGCCATCGGCGTGCTGCTCGGCGTCATCGCGATCATCCTCATCGTCGAGATGAAGAGCCTGCTCATCGGCGAAGGCGCCAACGAGCCGGTGCTCGCGACGATCGTCGACGAGCTCGCCGCGGGCAAGGTCGAGCGCGTCATCCACATCCGCACCCAGTACCTGGGCCCGGACGAGCTGCTCGTCGCGGCGAAGCTGGCGATGGTGCCGGGGCTCGACACGGCCGAGCTGGCCACGGCCATCGACGACGCCGAGGCCCGCGTCCGCGCCAAGGTGCCGGTCGCCAAGCTGATCTACCTCGAGCCGGACCTCGACCGGAGCCTCGCGCGCTAGCCGAAGATCCACTTCGTGATTTTCGGTGAGCCGTCACGGGGATGACCCGTTAGGGTGACTTACTGCGATACAGCCAGGCCAGCCGCAGGAGGTCAACGGTGCCCGGAACGGGATTGTGGCGGACTAAAACCATCGAACAGTCCATTGCGGACACCGATGAGCCGGGCACCAAGCTCCGGCGGAACCTCGGCGCTTGGGACCTCACGGTCTTCGGGGTCGCGGTCGTCATCGGTGCCGGCATCTTCACGCTGACCGCGCGCACCGCGGGCGACTACGCCGGCCCGTCGGTCTCGCTGGCGTTCGTGTTCGCCGCGATCGCTTGCGCGCTGGCCGCGTTGTGCTACGCGGAATTCGCCTCGACCGTGCCGGTCGCGGGCAGCGCATACACGTTCTCCTACGCCACCTTCGGCGAGTTCATGGCGTGGATCATCGGCTGGGACCTGATCCTCGAGCTCGCCGTCGGCGCGGCGGCGGTGTCCAAGGGCTGGTCGGTGTACCTCGAGACGGTGCTCGGCTCCCTGTTCGGCAAGGGCACCAAGTCGACGTTCGACGTCGGCGGCGTGACCGTCGACTGGGGCGCGCTGCTCGTCGTGGCGGTCCTGACGACGCTGCTGGTCCTCGGCACGAAGCTGTCGTCGCGGGTGTCGATGGTGATCACCGGGATCAAGGTCGCCGTCGTGCTGTTCGTGATCATCCTCGGCTTCTTCTACATCAAGGGCGCCAACTACTCGCCGTACATCCCGCCGGGCGAGACGGGCGGGGCCGGTCAGACGGGAGTCGACCAGTCGCTGTTCTCGCTGATCGCGGGCGGCGCGAGCAGCTCGTTCGGCGTCTTCGGCCTGCTGGCCGGCGCCTCGCTGGTGTTCTTCGCGTTCATCGGCTTCGACATCGTCGCGACCACCGCCGAGGAGACGAAGAACCCGCAGAAGGCCGTGCCGCGCGGCATCATCGGCTCGCTGGTGATCGTCACCGTGCTCTACGTCGCGGTGTCGCTGGTGGTCGTCGGCATGACGTCGTACAAGAACCTGGCCACCTCGGCGGGCGACGGCAGCCACAAGACCCTCGCCACGGCGTTCGCCGCGAACGGCGTCGACTGGGCGGCCAACATCATCTCCTTCGGCGCGCTGGCCGGCCTGACCACCGTCGTCATGGTGCTGATGCTCGGCCAGGTCCGGATCATCTTCGCGATGTCGCGCGACGGCCTGATGCCGCGCGGGCTGGCGAAGACCGGCGAGCACGGCACGCCGAAGGGCGCGACGGTCATCGTCGGCGGCCTGGTCGCGCTCGCCGCCGGCTTCTTCCCGGCGGACAAGCTCGAAGAAATGGTCAACGTCGGCACGCTCTTCGCGTTCGTGCTCGTCTCGGCCGGCGTGCTGGTGCTGCGGCGGACGCGGCCGGAGCTGCCCCGGGCGTTCAAGGTGCCGCTGGTGCCGCTGATCCCGATCCTGGCGATCCTCGCCTGCCTGTGGCTGATGCTGAACCTGACCGTGCTGACCTGGCTGCGGTTCGTCGCCTGGATGGTGGTGGGCGTGGTGATCTACTTCGGGTACAGCCGCCGCCATTCCATGCTGGGCAGGCGGCAGGCCGGGGAACCCGTCGAGGCGCCCGAAGCCTGACTTGCGCGAGAAAAGCCCTGCCCTCCTGGATGCCCAGGTCGGCAGGGCTTTTTGCGTTTGGTTGCGTGGTGCGAGGTTACGGCTTGATCAAAAGGATCTTGCGATTCGTGCGCAATGGGGGACCCCGTGTAAGCGGTCGGGTGACGTGCGATACCTTTCGATCCTTCGTGTGCCACTGACGGGTGAATTACAGCCGCGTGATTCCTACGGGCGGTGGCAACACGACCCCCCGTTTTGCCGTTCCTCCCCCGTTCGGTACAGGAGACACTCAATGCGCAAACGTACCTTCCGCGGCGCCGTGGCGGTCATGGCGCTCACCACCGCCGCTCTGATGGGAACCGCCGGTGCCGCGTTCGCGTGCGTGCCGGGCGACGACCGCGCGACCGGCACGGTGGGCAATGCCACCAAGTGTTCGGACATCGGTCTCGGCAAGGCCATCGACGTGAGCGACCAGCTCGAGGTCACCGGTGGCACCTCGAAGGACCAGTTCCTCACGGTCACCGGTGTCGCCAAGGGCGTCACGGTCGGCGCGATCGTGGTCAAGGGCGGCAACGAGTACAACACCTACGTGCCGGGCAAGAAGGGCCTGTCCGCCACGCCGCCGTGGGAGAAGCTGCACGCGCCGATGGTCGGCCGGGACTTCAAGAACGTCCCGGCGATCAGCCACTGGTTCGCCTGCGGCGTCAAGAAGGACACCCCGCCGGAGACCACCACCCCGCCGACCAAGACGTCGACGCCGGCGACCACGAAGCCGAGCGCCCCGGTGTCGGAGACCTCGGTCTCGCCGACCAAGACCACCGCTCCGGCCGTCGCCCCGGCGGGCAACGAGTCGGGCACAGGTGGCGGCCTGGCCAACACCGGTTTCGACAACAGCTGGCTGATCTGGGTCGCGGGCCTGCTGCTCGTCGCCGGTGGCGGCCTGCTCGCGCTGCTGAAGTTCCGCCGCAAGGCTTCCGAATAACGCTGTGACCGGCTGAAGGCCCCTCGCTCCGCGCGCGAGGGGCCTTCACCGTTTCGGGGGGAAGTCCCCGAACAGCGAACCCTGCTCGCCGCAGGACGGCTTGCCGAGGCCGGCGGCCATCGCTACGGCGTGGTCCCATTCCGCGTCGACCACGTAGTCCTGGTGCTTGAGCACCCCCGGCGCCCAGCGGTGCCGCCCGGTCGGCCCGCGCAGCGGGTCCGGCAGCCAGTGGTCGCCGCCGAGGATCAGGACGCCGTTCTCGTCGGCGGTCGCCGACACCGGGCCGCAGCCGCCGTCCGGCAGGAACCCGACGCCGTGCAGCCGCCGGTCGGCGACCGAATGCCGCCAGGTCGTCACGCCGCCGCCGAAGATGTCGGTCCCGCGGCACAGGGCGCGCCACCGGCCGTCGAGGTCGGCGAAGAGCCGTTCCAGCGACTCCTGCGGCAGCAACGCCGGGAACGCGCGCTGGTAGCCCCACTGCAGGGGTGAGCCCGCGGTGAGCACGCCGACGCGCTCGAGGTCCGCCTCCGGCAGTTCGGCCGCCAGCCGCGCGGCGGCCATGACCGTGAGCAGGCTGCCGAGGTTGTAGCCGGAGAGCACCACCCGCGTCCCCGGCTCGGCGAGGTGCTCGCGCGCCCGCGCGGCCAGTTCCGGGACGACTTTCAGCGCGTAACACGGCGGGACCGTCGGGTGCGCGGCCCGCGGCCAGAAGCAGACCAGGTCGGCCAGCGCGCCGAGGTGACGGCTGCGCTGCGGGGTCCGCGCGGCGGTGTAGACGACGCGCAGCAGACCGGCGGCCAGCGCGCCGAGCGCGACCACCCCGATCGCGGACAGCGGGCCGAACCAGCCGGGCACCAGCCCGAACCCGAACCGCAGCACCAGCAGGGCCGCGCCGCCCGCGGACATCGCCGACGCCACCGCCAGCGCGAGGTGGTGCAGGTGCCGCCGTTCCCACGCCGACCGTGCCCAGGCCGCCGCGGCCTTGGCCTCCTGCTGCTCGTCGAGCTCCATCAGCTCGACGATCTCGGGGATGCCCCGCCGGAGCCGCCGCAGCGGGACGGCGACCGCGAAGCCCAGCACGCCGAGCACCGCGGCCAGTGCCAGCCCGGCTCCCCACAGCACCGTGACCAGCAGGTACGTGTCGGGCACGCGCAGGCTGCCCGCGCCGGAAAGCCGCCGGACGGCTTCCGCGAGCCCGGCGCCGAACCCGCCGCCGAGCAGGCCGGCCAGCGCGAGCACCGGCGCGGCCGCCCAGCCGCCCATCCACGGCCGCAGCCGCCGCGGCTTGTGCTTCCAGCCGGGCCGGGCCAGCAGCGCGGCCGGGGCCAGGAACAGCGCGAACAGGACCGTGACGCCGACCAGCGCCGCGCCGAGGCCTTCGACGACGCCGTTCGTCCCCGGCAGCGGGCCGGCTCCCGGCCCGTTTGAAAGCACCAGCCGCACGGCGGCCACGACGACCAGCAGGCCGGCGAACGCGAGCACGCCGGGACGGGCGAACCGGCCGGTGTCGACGCCGATCGCGGCCGCGACGACGGTGGCGAGCACCACGGCCAGCGTGACGATCCACACGACCAGGTCGAAGGTGCCGCCCGGCACGCGGAACGGGCCGCCCAGCAGCAGCAACGCGACCGACGCCAGCGCCGCGACGGTGTGCAGGCAGCGCAACGCCGGCGTTTCCGGGTCCGCCCGCATCCGCAGCGGCCCGCCGGTCAGGTCGCCGTCGGCGTGCACCGCCCAGGTCGCCGACGAAATCCTGTGCAGCACGAAGATCACGGCCAGCAGCGGCAGCACGCCGACGGCGATCCGCGCGGGGACCGACCGGACCGCGTCGGGGATCACGGGCAGGCAGCCCGACCCCGGCGCGAGGCACTGCGCGGCGAACAGGTCGAGCGCGATCGCCGCGAGTTGGCCCATCAGCAGCATCGTCAGCAGCAGGGCGGCGACGCGCAGCAGTCCGCGGCAGACGGCGCCGAGGACGCGCGCGAGACGGCGGTCCGGCGGCACGGGCGGCAGCATCCAGAACGCGACGTTGGCCAGGGAGAACGGAAACAGGAGGGCCCAGGTGGCCTTCGCGGCGCCGCCGGACGTCATGCCGTGCCAGAGGTAGCCTTCGAGCGTCCGCGGGAGCGATCGGCCCAGCGCCGGCAGCACCGGTCCGGGCGCCGGCCTCCGCAGCCGGTCGGCCGGGCGGACCACGCGGCCCAGGCCGTCGCCGGCGACGTCGACGGTCGAAACCGCGTCGAGCAGCGTTTCCCCGCTGGTGCCCACGAGACCGGCGACGCGGATTTCCACGACGCGGGTGTCGGGGCCGGGCATGGGCACGGTAAGGGCCTCCTATCACTTCTAGGGACAGTCGAGCGGACAACGGTAGTGTTCGGGTGTCATCGAGTCTTGGAGGAATCGCCACTATGACCCCCGAAAGCGTTGCCAAGCGGCACGAGACCCGCAACGGCATCGAATTCGCCGTCGCCGACCTCGAGGCCGCCGAGTTCGGCCGTAAGGAGATCCGCCTCGCCGAGCACGAGATGCCGGGACTGATGGCGCTGCGCCGTGAATACGCGGAGGTCTACCCGCTGCGCGGGGCGCGCGTCTCGGGCTCGCTGCACATGACCGTGCAGACCGCGGTGCTGATCGAGACGCTGGTCGCGCTGGGTGCCGAGGTGCGCTGGGCGTCCTGCAACATCTTCTCGACGCAGGACCACGCGGCCGCGGCGGTCGTCGTCGGCCCGCACGGCACGCCCGAGGAGCCCAAGGGCGTCCCGGTCTTCGCCTGGAAGGGCGAGTCGCTCGAGGAGTACTGGTGGTGCACCGAGCGGATGCTCACCTGGGACGGAGAGGGTCCCAACATGATCCTCGACGACGGCGGTGACGCCACGATGCTGGTGCACAAGGGCACCGAGTTCGAGAAGGCGGGCGTCGTCCCGGCCCCGGACGAGAACACCTCGGACGAGTTCCGCGTGTTCCTGGAGCTGCTGCGCACGTCGGTGGCGGCCGACACCGGCAAGTGGACGAAGATCGGCGAGGGCATCCGCGGCGTCACCGAGGAGACCACGACCGGCGTCCTGCGGCTCTACCAGCTGGCGGCGGCGGGCGAGCTGCTGTTCCCGGCGATCAACGTCAACGACGCGGTGACGAAGTCGAAGTTCGACAACCGCTACGGCATCCGCCACTCCCTGATCGACGGCATCAACCGCGGCACCGACGTGCTGATCGGCGGCAAGGTCGCGGTCGTCTGCGGCTACGGCGACGTCGGCAAGGGCGCGGCGGAGTCGCTGCGCGGCCAGGGCGCGCGCGTGATCGTCACGGAGGTCGACCCGATCTGCGCGCTGCAGGCGGCGATGGACGGCTACGCGGTCCGCAAGCTCGAGAGCGTGCTGCCCGAGGCCGACCTCGTGATCACCACCACCGGCAACAAGGACGTCGTGCTGGTGGAGCACATGGCGAAGATGAAGCACCAGGCGATCCTGGGCAACATCGGCCACTTCGACAACGAGCTCGACATGGCGGGCCTCGCGCGGTACCCAGGCATCCGCCGGATCAACATCAAGCCGCAGGTCGACGAGTGGGTCTTCCCGGACGGCAAGAGCATCCTCGTGCTGTCCGAGGGACGGCTGCTCAACCTGGGCAACGCGACCGGGCACCCGTCGTTCGTGATGTCGAACAGCTTCTCGAACCAGGTGATCGCGCAGATCGAGCTGTTCACCAAGTACGAGGAGTACGACAAGGAGGTCTTCCGCCTCCCGAAGAAGCTGGACGAGAAGGTGGCCCGCATTCACCTGGAGGCGCTCGGCGGTGAGCTGACGAAGCTGACCAAGGAGCAGGCCGAGTACATCGACGTCGACGTCGAAGGGCCGTTCAAGCCGGAGCACTACCGGTACTGAGTTCTTGCTGGTCAGGGCCGCTCCGAACTGTTCGGGGCGGCCCTTTCGAGTTCGAGGAGTTGTGATGGTCGATCTGATGGCGGGCATCGCCGTGCTCGACTACGACCGGGCGCTGGCCTGGTACGAGAAGCTCTTCGGGTCGCCGCCGACGTTCGTCGTCGGCGAGACCGAGGCGTTGTGGGAGGTCACCGAACACGGCGCGGTGTTCGTCGAGCACCGGCCGGAGCGGGCCACCGGCCACGCCATGCACGTCCTGTTCGTCCGCGACCTGGACGAGCGCGTCGCGGCGATTTCCGAGCGGGGCATCGAGCCCGCGGACCAGGAGATCTACGACAACGGCGTGCGGAAGATGCTCTACCGCGACCCCGAGGGAAACGAGATCGGCATCGGCGGCCTCCCCGCGTAAACTCACCCCGTTCTTGGCTTCACGAACCTCACGGCCCGGTAGGTAGTCCGGGCGGCTCGCTCAGGGCCCGTTGTCCCGTCAAGGGAAACCGGTGACGCCAGGCTGATCCGTCACGCCTGGAGGTTTCCCGATGAGCGGGGTGTTCACGCTGTACCACGACGGCCGGTTCTGGGTCGGCGTCTACGAAATCCACGAAGACGGCCTGGTCCGGGCCGCGCGCCACGTTTTCGGCAGCGAGCCGAACAACGCCGAGCTGGCCGCTTTCGCCGCCGGCCGCGACTTCGTGCGACTGGCCGACGAAGCGCGCAAAGCCCCGCCGGTCGCCGCGGACCGGCGGCCGACCGCCCGCCTCAACGCCAAGCGCCTCGCGAAGCTGGCGAAGAAAGCCCAGGAAGACGAGGGCATCGGCACAGCCGCCCAGCGCGCGCTGCGCGACGCGGTCACCGAGCGAGCGGCCGAGAACAAAGCGGCCCGCAAACGCCGGGCCGCGGCCGAGGCGACCCGTCGCCGGACGCTGGCCAAAGCAAAGTCACGAGCCAAGCACCGCGGCCACTGAGCAGCCGTGTCGACCCTTCAATCACGTGTGTCGACCTCTGAATCACGCGTGTCGACCGTTCCGGATCGAGAGTCGCCGGATCGGCCGTGATCAGCCAGTCGACACGGGTGATCGGAGGGTCGACACGCGTGACTGGAGGGACGACACGGTGGTCAGTTCCACTCCACCGCGACCCCGGCCAGGCCCGGCCCGGCGTCGCTGAAGAACGCGCTGCTCACCCCGCCCATGTCGCACGCCAGCTCCTCCGCGACCACCGGCAGGGCGTCGTCGCGGGCGCGGACCTGACGCGTGCACCGCGCCGGCAGCGCGTTGCGGTCGAACCGCAGCTGGACCAGGTAGCTCGCGCAACGGTCCCGCAGCATCCGGTAGTAGCCCGGCGACGCCGACCCCGAATCGTCGCGGACCTCGTAGCAGAACACGTGGATGTCGCCCTCGGCGAGCTTTCGGTCGAACAGCAGCTCGGTCGCCATCGTGTCGGCGTCGGGGTTGCGGCGCATCCGGCCGATGCGGCAGCCCTCGTCCGTGATCAGCTCGACGTCGTCGATGCGGCAGCCCGGGTCGCCGTTGTACACCGTCAGGTACCGGTCGGGTCCGTGCCGCCGGGCGCGCGTCACCAGCCGCGTGCGCAGGCTGACCTGGCGGTGTTCGGCGTCGAACGTGATCGTGTCGTGCACCGACAGCAGCTCGAGGTCGGCGTTGTAGTGGTTCGACGACGGGTACGCGCCGAGCTCGGCCAGCAGGTCCTCCACGATCGACCCCATGTCACCGGAGCGCAGGTCGTGGAACGACGCCGCCGGCTGGTGGCCGCGCCGGACCAGCCGCGGCCCGATCAGCACGACCAGGGCGTCCGCGGGCAGCTGGAGGACCGATTCCAGGGCCCGGACCGCCGGCAGCGCCTTCGGCACCTCGGGCTGGCGCAGCCCGCGCTGCCAGTAACTCAGCGTCGACTGTCCGATTTGGACGCCGCGCAGCGCGAGGTGGGCGCGGAGCCTGGCCAGCGAGAGGCCGCGGTAGGCGATCGCGAGCCGCAGGGCGTGGTGGAACTCGCCGGTGCGGAGCGCCTCGGTCAGCTCTTTCGGCAGCTCGGCGACCGATGCCCGGGTCGTGCGGGCGCCATCGATGATCAGTGGGAGGTTCCCGTCTTGTACCACCGCTCGTCCCTTCACCCGACCAGTGTGTGCGCTGGGCGTGAACACCGCGGAACGTTCACGTTAGCAGCGTAGGGTGGACGTGCCGACCCCCGTTCAGGGTGGTTGGCCACGTAAGGCCGACTGTTCCGCGTTCCGGCAACGACCCGGAACGGTCCGTTCGTCCGGATGGCGTTCTTGCTCCGGGTGACCGCGTTGTTCACCGTTGTGACCACCGCTGGTTCGCCCACTCCTCAGCAGGAGGCCGTTCGTGCTGGTGAAGTCGAGCCCGGTTCACGCCGTGCTGGCCGTGAGCCTGATGTTGTGCCTGGTCGCGCCGGCCACCGCCGTAGCCGCGCCCGGAGTGCCTTCGACGTACCAGGACCGGATCGTGCTGCAGCTCCAGCAGAAGAACCAGTGGTGCTGGGCCGGTGCGGGCAACACCATCGCCGCCTACCACGGCGCGGTCGTCAGCCAGACGCGGTTCTGCCAGCTCGCGCACGGCGAGACCGGCCAGGACTGCGCGAACCTGACCGGCACCCTCGCCGACGAGCAACGCGCCTTCGCCCAGCTGGGCTTCGCCTCGCCGGGCCGCTACCTGGACCGGCGCGTCTCCTTCGCGGCGATCCGGACGGAGACCGCGGCGAACCGGCCGGTGGCGACCCGCGTCGGCTGGCGCGCGGGCGGCGGTCACGTGCACGTCCTCCACGGCTACGACACCAGCGGCGACTGGGTCTTCTGGAGCGACCCGGGGCCGGCCAAGCGCTACAACTGGTCGACCTACGGGTACTACGCGCAGAACCCGGCCTTCACCTGGACGCACACGCTCACCGGGATCGCCCGATGAGCAGGCGGGTGCTGGTGCTCGCCGTGCTGACCGGCGCGGCGCTGCTGATGACGGCCCCGGTGTCAGGCGCGGCCCAGGCCGCCGGCATCAGCAGCGCCGACGCCGTGGCCGCGCACGACGCGGCCGCCGGGGTCCAGGACGTCCTCGTCCGGTTCTTCGCGCAGGCGCCGGGCGCCCAGGGGCCCGTTTCGGTGCAGATCGCGGCGGACGCCTTCCCGGTTTACGAGCTCTCGCCGGACTTCGTCGCGGGCAAGCCGGACGCGGCGCCCGGCGAGTTCGCCTACTTCGCGATCCCCGTGCGGGCCTCCGACGGCCGGACCGCGACGCTGTGGTCGGTCCGCGGCCCCGACGGCGCCTGGCAGGTCGGCAACATCGCCTCGGGCGACGTCGAGACGGCGTTCGCGCGTCAGCTGCCCGCGGGCGCCCAGCTGCTGCACGAACCCCAGGTCGACGCCTGGTACGCGGTGCGCGACGGCCGCGTCACGCCGCTGTCGGAGAAGAGGGCCGCGGTCACCGTCGCCGACTACCGGCGAACCGTCGAGACGCGGTACGCGGACAAGCTCCCCGGCTCGGGCTACGCCCGCGAAGGCGAGGCCGGCGGCTACGACGCCGCCTCACAGGTGATGCCCCGCGGCGACGGCGGCCCGGCGCCGGCCGGCCACGACACGGGCTGGGTGCCGCTGCTGATCCTCGTCGGCGTGCTGGCGGTCAGCGGCGCCGGTTACGTCTTCCACCTGCGGCGGCACACCGCCTGAGACGAACCGGCGGGCCCGGTGCCGATCCCTTCCACCGGGCCCGCCGGTCCACCACCGATAATGACCTCCGTGGGTCGACTGGTGGTCATCGAAGGGCTCGACGGCGCGGGCAAGCGCACGCTGGCCGACGGGCTGACGGCGGAACTGCGCGCGAAGGGCGCGAGCGTGGCTTCGCTGGCGTTCCCGCGCTACGGCAAGAGCGTGCACGCCGACCTTGTCCGCGAAGCGCTGCACCGCGGGCACGGCGACCTCGCCGACTCCGTGTACGGCATGGCGATGCTCTACGCCCTCGACCGCAGCGGCGCCGCGGACGAGATCCGCGGGCTGCGGGAGGCCCACGACGTCGTCCTGCTCGACCGCTATGTCGCGTCGAACGCCGCGTACGCGGCCGCGCGCCTGCGGCAGGACGCGGCGGGCGAAGTCGTGAAGTGGGTGTGGGAGCTGGAGGTCGACCGCTTCGGCCTGCCCCGCCCGGACGCGCACCTGCTGTTGCGTGTCGCGCCCGCCGTCGCGGCCGAGCGCGCCGAACGCCGTGCGGAGGCCGAGGCCGGCCGGGAGCGCGACGCCTTCGAAACCGACGACGGCCTCCAGCGGCGGTGCGCGGCGGTGTACGACGAGCTGGCCGCCTCGGGCTGGCTGGCGCCGTGGCACGTCCTGGACGGCGTCGCGGGCGTGGACCTCGAAGGGCTGGCGACGTCACTCCTGGGCTGACCCGGCTCGAGAGTCCATAGTGGACCCTAGTCGCGGAAGTAGCCCAGCTGTGCGGAAAGATCGTCCGCCGCTTCGGTCATCGGCTTCACGATCTGCTTCACCCGTTGCTTCGAAAGCCGGTACGACGGCCCGGAAGCGCTCATCGCCGCGACGACGTCCCCGCTGGGGCCGTGGATCGGCACGGCGACCGCGTGCATGCCTAGTTCGAGTTCCTCGTAGCAGGCCGCGTAGCCGTCCTCGAGCACCCGTTCCAGTTCGGTCATCAGCTCTTCCGGCTCGACCGTCGTGCGCGGGGTGTACTGCTCCAGCTTCCGCTTGAGGACCCGCTTGCGCTCGGTTTCGCCCATGTACGCCAGGAGGATCTTGCCGCTGGACGTCGCGTGCAGCGGCGTGCGCTGGCCGGTCCAGTTCTGCGTGGTGATCGCCGCCGAGCCGCGGGCCTGGCTGATGTTGATGGCGACGCCGTCGTCGGCGATGGCGATGTTCACCGTCTCGCCCAGCTCCTCGGCGAGCGACTGGCAGCTGGCGCGGCCCAGTTTCGCGAGGTCCATGCGGCCGGTCGCGGCGCCGGCGAGCCGGACGACGCCGAACCCGATCGCGTACTTCCCGCGTTCGCCGAGCTGCTCGACCAGCCCCCGGGACTCCAGGACGCTGAGCAGGCGCGACGCCGTCGACTTGTGGACGCCCAGCTCGCCCGCGATCTCGGTGATGCCGGTTTCGCCGTGGCGGGCGAGCAGCTCCAGCACGCTGATCGCCCGGTCGACCGATTGCACCTGGCTCTGAGTTGCGTTGCCCGAGTCCTGGTTCCGCATGGCGCAACAGTATCCGTTTCGGGGGGTTGCTATCGGCTGAGTGGGCGAATCTCTTGACGAGGACGCCACCGAACCCGGATTGTTGCGCAGGAAGCGCAGAGTCGCGCAATGCGCAACTTTCACGAACCGTCCCGGCATCTCGTCAGTCGTTCCCGGAGGTCCTGATGATCCGTGCCTGCGCCGTCGCCGACCTGCCCGAAGGCGAAGCCCTCCGCCTCGACGGCCCCGTGCCGATCGCGGTGTTCCACACCGAAGACGGCTTCTACGCCGTCGACGACACCTGCACGCACCAGGACGCTTCGCTCGCCGACGGCTGGCTCGAAGGCTGCTTCGTCGAATGCCCGCTGCACGCCGCGCAGTTCGACCTGCGCACCGGCGCGCCCACCTGCCTGCCGGCGAAGAACCCCGTGCGGACGCACCGCGTGGTCGTCACGGACGGCGTCGTGTACGTCGACGCGCTCGTCCCGGCCGTTCCCTGACCTTCCCTCGCAGGTCCATGAGGGGCACCGCACGGCTTTCGAAGCCATCGGGGTGCCCCTCATGGACCGTCCAAGGCTGCGGGTACGACACCCGGATGGAGCAGGGAAGCGTCGCGATCTTGATCTTTCTGGTGGTCAAACACGCGGGTCGTGCGTGCGCGTGTCCGAACTAGTGCGAATATGTGGACATGAAGGCACGTGTTCTCGTCGTCGATGACGACCCCGCCCTCGCGGAGATGCTCACCATCGTGCTCCGTGGGGAGGGGTTCGACACGGCGGTGGTCGCCGACGGCTCACGCGCGCTGCCCGCGCTGCGTGAGCTGAAGCCCGACCTCGTCCTCCTCGACCTCATGCTGCCCGGGATGAACGGGATCGACGTCTGCAAGGCGATCCGCGCCGAGTCCGGGGTGCCGATCGTCATGCTCACCGCGAAGAGCGACACCGTCGACATCGTCCTCGGCCTGGAGTCCGGCGCGGACGACTACGTCGTCAAGCCGTTCAAGCCGAAGGAGCTGGTCGCGCGGGTCCGGGCCCGGATGCGCCGCACCGAGGCCGAGCCCGCGGAGTCGCTCACCATCGGCGACCTGGCGATCGACGTGCCGGGCCACGAGGTCACGCGCGAGGGCAAGGCCATCCCGCTGACCCCGCTGGAGTTCGACCTGCTGGTGGCGCTGGCCCGCAAGCCGCGCCAGGTGTTCACCCGCGAGGTGCTGCTCGAGCAGGTGTGGGGCTACCGGCACGCGGCCGACACCCGGCTGGTGAACGTGCACGTCCAGCGGCTGCGTTCCAAGGTGGAGAAGGACCCGGAACACCCCGAGGTGGTGTTGACCGTTCGCGGTGTCGGGTACAAGGCCGGCCCGCCGTGATCACCCGATGACAGCGGAGACCGTCAGACGGCTCCCCGCGTCCGCGCGCTCGACGGCACGCCTGGTCAGGCGTGTCGTCGTTTTCGCGCGCCGTCGCGCGGTGGCGTTCAACGAGCTGTGGAAGCACTCGCTGCAGTTCCGCGTCACCGTGTCGACACTCGCCCTGTCCTCGGCCGTGGTCTTCGTGCTGGGGATGGTGCTGCAGAATCAGATCACCGAACGGCTGCTGGACACCAAGCGGGACGCGGCGATCGCGCAGACCCGCGCGGCCGCGGACACAGCGGCCGGTGAGCTGGTCGGCCTCGGCGGCGAGACGGCCGACGCGCTGGCCAACCGGCTCCAGAACGCGCTGAAGAAGATCGCGATCACGCCGACCAGCCAGGACGCGGCGGGCTCGGCGGCGGGCACGTTCGTCCCGGTGCTCGCCAGCGGCGGCCACGACCAGTCCGGCGCGGAGCCCACGTCCGCCGGGCCGTTCGAGAACGTGCCCCCGCGGCTGCGGCAGTTCGTCGAAGCCAACGAAATGAGCCGCGTCGAACACACCGTCACCGACGCGGACGGCGGCCGCACGACCTACCTGATCGTCGGCACGCCGCTCAACACCGTCGCCACCCCGCTGCAGCTGTACCTGCTGTTCCCGCTGACGACCGAGCAGAACACGGTCTCGACCGTGCAGAACACGCTGCTCGTCGGCGGGCTCGTGCTGCTGCTCCTGCTGGCAGGCATCACGAACCTGGTGACGCGCCAGGTGGTCCGGCCGGTCCGGCAGGCGGCCGCGGCGGCCGAGCAGTTCGCCGGCGGCGACCTCGACCAGCGTCTCGCCGTGCTCGGCGAGGACGACCTGGCGAAGCTCGCCGTGTCCTACAACGAAATGGCCGCCAGCATCCAGCGCCAGATCCGCCAGCTCGAGGAGTTCGGCGGGCTGCAGCGCCGGTTCACCTCCGACGTCTCGCACGAGCTGCGAACCCCGCTGACCACCGTCCGGATGGCCGCGGACGTGCTGCACGCGTCCCGCGAGCAGTTCCCGGCCGGGCTCGCGCGCTCGACCGAGCTGCTGGTCGACGAGCTCGACCGGTTCGAAGCGCTGCTCGGCGACCTGCTGGAGATCAGCAGGCTCGACGCCGGTGTCGAGGAGCTGGCCGCGGAGTTCATCGACGTCCGCCCGATCGCCACCCGCGCGGTCGAGCAGGTGCGGGTCATCGCCGGCAACGCGGGCAGCTCGGTCCAGCTCGTGCTGCCCGACGAAGAGGTGGTCGCCGAGGTCGACGCCCGGCGCGTCGAGCGGATCCTGCGCAACCTGCTCGCCAACGCCGTCGACCACAGCGAGGGCAAACCGGTGGTGCTCACCGTCGGGGCGAACGAAACCGCCGTCGCCATCACGGTCCGCGACCACGGCGTCGGCCTGCGGCTCGGCGAGGCGGACCTGGTGTTCAACCGGTTCTGGCGTGCCGACCCGTCCCGCAACCGGCGCACCGGCGGCACCGGGCTCGGCCTGGCGATCAGCCAGGAGGACGCGCGCCTGCACGGCGGCGAGCTCGACGCGTGGGGCGAGCCCGGCCACGGCGCCTGCTTCCGGCTGGTGCTGCCGCGCCAGCAGGACGTGCCCCCCGGCGACTCGCCGCTGACCCTGCCGCCGCCGGACCGTCTGGCGCCCGAGCTGCCGCTCGGGGTCATCGACGTCACGCCGGCGCCGGAGGCGATCTTCGCCGAACGTGAGGGAATCGGTCAGTGAAACGACACGTCTTTCGAGGGTCGCGGCTGCCGCACCTCCTGCTTTCGGTGTTGTGCGTGCTGCTGCTCGCCGGTTGCGCGAACGTGCCGCTGGAGTCCCAGCCCCAGGTGGTCCCGGGCGAGCGCCAGGGGCCGGGCTCGGGTGACGTGGTGCCGGATCCGCCGCCGAACATCGACCCGCTCAGCCTGGTCCGCGCGTTCGTCGGCGCGACGCTCAAGCCGGGGCAGAACTACGCGGCCGCCCGCGCCTACATGGACGAGCAGAGCCGGGTGAACTGGCGGCCGAGCCGCAGCCTGACGATCATCCAGAACACCTTCGGCACGGTTTACGACACCAGCCCGAAGCCGGACCCGAACACCCAGGTCGTCAACGTGCGCGGGGTCGAACTCGGCACGCTGGACCAGAACAGCGCCTTCGTGCCCGGCGCCGACCAGGCGCTGCTCCAGCTGAAGGTGCGCAAGCAGGCGACCGGGCAGTGGCGGATCGTCGACCCGCCCCCTGACCTGTACGCGACCGAGTCCGACTTCAGCGAGAACTACACACCGGTGCCGGTGAGCTTCTACTCGGACGCGGGCACGTTCGTCCCCGATCGGCGCTACGTGGTCGCGAAACCGCAGTCCGGGCTGCCGGGGAAGGTGATGGATCTGCTGGTCAGCGGGCCGTCGCCGAGCCTGGCGGGTGCGGTGAAGAACCTGCTCGGCGAGCCGGTCGAGATCGACACGAACGTCAAGAACCTGGACGACGGGACGCTGGTGGTGCCGCTGACCGGGGTGACGGGGGTGACCGACGACGTCCGGAAGCTGATGGCCGCGCAGATCGTCCTGTCACTGCAGTACGTCACGAACGCGCGGATCCGGATCCTCGCCGACGGTGCCCCGCTCGTGCCGAACCACCCGGACTGGCGGGCGAACGAGCTGCCTTCGTACAGCGTGTCGGTGTCGCCGGGCTTCGAGCAGCTGGGGCTGGCGACGGTCGACGGCCGGATCCGTTCGCTCGGCGACGGCAACCCCGTCCCCGGCCCGGCGGGCAACGGCGGGTACGACGTCGTGAGCGCTGCCCAGTCGCTCGACGGCAAGCGTCTCGCGGTGGTGGAGCGCATCGGCGGCGGCGCGGTGCGGCTGCGGATCGGGGACCTCGGGCACGAGCTGCCGCCGGTCGAGCTCGGCGGCAGCACGCTGAGCCGTCCGACGTGGCGCTCCGGCACGGGGGAGGTGTGGACAGTCGTCGACCAGGTCTCGGTGGGCCGGATGGTGGTGGGCCCGACCGGCCAGTGGACGCCGCTCGGAGTCAACGCGACGGACCTGGTCCAGCAGGGCGGCATCACGGAGCTGCGGTTCGCCCGCGACGGCGCCCGTGTCGCCGCGGTGATCAAGGGACAGCTGTGGGTGGCGTCGGTGGTCGGCAGCGGCGACTCGGTGTCCCTGCGCGAGCCACGCCACCTCCAGCCGCGCGACCTCGAAGACGTCCTCGACGTCGACTGGGACGCCCAGGACAACCTGGTCGTGGTGACGAATTCGCCGTCGCAGCCGGTGGTCCGGGTCACGATGGACGGCCAGCGGCTGGACGCGTTCAACAGCTCCAACCTGACGTCCCCGGTCCACGGCGTGACGGTGGCCTCCGGCCGCCCGATCGTGGTGGCGGACGCGAACGGGCTGTGGATCGCTTCGGTGCTGGGCGAGGTCTGGCGGCCCCATCCCCACACGATGAAGGACGCGGATCCGTTTTATCCGGGCTGAGGCTCTTCTTTCACTCGGTCAGGTGACGTCCGGGCGTTCGAAACTGTCGGTGCCGGTCGGGACACTGTCCGTGTGCTGAAGAAACTGCTCGACCTCCTGATCCCCAGCCGCTGCGCCGCCTGCGGAGCCCGCGGCGAGCCTTGCTGTGCCCGATGCGCGGGCGCGTGGGGCTCGGCCGCCGAGGTGATCCGCGCGCCGACGACGGGGCTGGTGCGAGTCTTCGCGCTGGCCCGCTACCGGGGCGTGGCCCGGCGGTTGCTGATCGCGTACAAGGAACGCGGCCGTCGTGATCTGGCGGAGCCGCTGGGCCGGGCCTTGGCGGAGGCGCTGGTCGTGCTGCCGTTGAGGGGAACTGGTCCTCCGGTGTCGGCTTCGGGCGGGACGGGTGGGCTCGATCCTGTGCGATCACTGTCGCTGCGGAGGGCTTCCGCTGTTCTCGGGAAGGCGGGCGGCCTCGATCCTGCGCGATCGGTGTCGCTGCGGAGGGCTTCCGCTGCTCCGGACAGGGCTGGCCTTGAACCTGCGCATCCGCTACGGCCGCAGAGCCCGGCTCGAGCGGCGCGCACGATGCGCCCGGCCCGGGCGATGTGCCTCGTCCCGGCCCCCAGCCGCCCCTCGGCGGCAAGGGTCCGCGGCGGCCCGCACGTCGAGCGCCTGGCGAACGAGGCGGCAAGCGTCCTGGCCGCTCGCGGCATCGAAGTCGCGGTGGCTCCGGCACTGGAGCTGGCCGGCGACGCCCGCGACGCGGTCGGCCTGGGTCGCGAGCAACGCGTGGCCAACCTCGCCGGGCGGCTACGGTTCCGCGAAGCGGGCCGTCCCCCGCCGGGATACCCGATCGTGGTGCTGGATGACGTGGTCACCACCGGCGCCACGGCCGCGGCGTGCGCGAAAGCGCTCGCGGCCGAGGGGTTTACGGTCTCCGCCGTCCTGACGCTGCTCGTCGCGGGGTGAACCGAGCGTGCGACCCCGCTGTTCGCGGGCCGCTCCTGAGCAGGCCGGCTTCCCGGCCTCTCACGTCCGGCAGTTCCATGGTCACCACCGTGGCACCTTCGCGGGAGGCGTGCAGCCTGAGCCACGGAAGGTGAGGCGGGTCGTGCGATGGCGTCTGCGCATTCCGGGCGGACCGGGTTCGCGTGCCGCGCGGACGGATCGGTGGCGGTCGGCGGGCTCGCTCGCCGTTGCGCCTGGCGGTGCGTGCAGGCCGAGTCGCCGTGGGCGATGGGCGGCGGATCCTGACCGGCCTCCTTGTCAGTCGAGGCTCGGCCGTACGCCAGGCCGTCCTCGGACGTGTGGTAGCGCTCCGTGGCGGGCCGTTGTCAGGCGGTCTCCGCTTGCGGGGCGCGGGCGAGCCGATCGCCTGCCCCCAACCGAGGCTCGGCGCACCCGCGTAACCAAGACTCCGTCCGAACCGAAGGGCACAGCCGGGCGGGTTTCGAGCGGCGTGGTACCGGTTCCGCCAAACCCCTCCACGGACACTGCCCAACCCCGCCCGGAAACCCCGAACAACGAGAACTCCCGCAGGTCGAGCCCAGGAAGGAGCCACGACTCCGGCACTTCCTCGCGCCCGGGTGACCCGCCTGTCACCTACACGAGTGACATCGGGCGGGAACGCGAACGGGCCGGTGCCCGTTGTCCGGGCATGAGGGTGTCGATCACGATCACTCGGCCGCCGCACCACTCCACCGGAGTGGCGGCTGCGGCGGATGGGGCCGTCACCCTCGGCGTCCACCAGTCGGCAGCGATGCGCCGTCCGTGTGAAAGCGCGACAACCGCGGCGCGTCCGACCAGCGGGTGTTTTCCGGTGCCCAGCCCGCGATCACTGCGCGGGGTGACGGAGTCTCATCCCCTGACATCCCCCGGCTCGGGGGCTGTTGTAACGGGCGTGAGGAAGCTAACGTGCACCGCAATCAGCAATCCCCGCAGGCAGGGAGGTGACGAGCCCATGTCCCTGGCGCCGGAGGTGCGCTGAGTCCGCGCTCGGTCACCGGAACGAGACGTCGTCCACCGTTTCCGAGTTCCTTCTCAGCCCGCGATCCGGGCTCACGTCCCCGCAATACCGGCGCCGTGTGAAAACACAACAGCTCGCAGTCATCTCAGCGAGGGAGGTCGTGTATGGACATCGTCGTTAAGGGCCGCAACGTGGAGGTGCCCGACCACTATCGGGCGCTTGTCAGCGAAAAGCTGGCCCGCCTCGAGCGCTACGACAGGAAAGTCATCCGGTACGACGTGGAACTGTTCCACGAACCCAACCGGCGCCAGGCCAAGAGCTGCCAACGCGTCGAAATCACCGGAAAGGGGAGGGGCCCGGCCGTACGCGCCGAAGCGTGTGCCGCCGACTTCTACGCAGCGCTCGATTCCGCAGTCACCAAGCTGGAAAACCGGCTGCGGAGGACACACGACCGGCGGCGCGTGCACTACGGCCGCAGCCGCCCGGAATCGGTCGCCGAAGCGACCTCGGCACTGCCGGGTGGTGGATCCCCGGCCGCAGCCAGTCCCGCCGCGCGTACCGCGGTGTTGGACGCACCCGAAGCCGAGCCGCAGCCGAACGGCTTCGCGAGTGCCGAAGAATTCCACCTGCCTCAGCAGCAGAGCTGGGCCGACGACGACCTGGGTCACCAGCCCGGCCGCGTGGTTCGCGAGAAGCAGCACACCGCGGAGCCCATGACGGTGGACCAGGCTCTCTACGAGATGGAGCTTGTCGGCCACGATTTCTACCTCTTCAACGACTCGGAAGCGGGCCGGCCCAGCGTGGTCTACCGGCGGAAAGGCTTCGACTACGGCGTGATCCGGCTCGGCTGAGCCGGTCTAAGGAGGCCTTGCCGGGTGGCCCGCACGTGCTCGCGTGCGGGCCATCCGCATGTCGGGACGTACGGCGTGTGCACACGACGGCCACCGTTCCCTACGATGGGGTGGGACGGTGGCGCCGAACACGGCTGCCGCCGCGGGAGAACCTGCCCGGGACCGGCCTGGGCGCGCTCATGATCAGCTAGTGAGGTCGACCGGATGGTGCTGAACCGCCTGCTCCGCGCGGGTGAGGGCAAGATGGTGAAGCGGCTGCGCAACATCGCCGATCACATCAACACCCTCGAAGACGACGTCAAGGACCTGACCGACGCCGAGCTGCGGGCCAAGACCGATGAGTTCCGCAAGCGGCATGCCGACGACGAATCGCTCGACGAACTGCTGCCGGAGGCCTTCGCGGTCGTCCGCGAGGCCGCCAAGCGCGTCCTCGGCCAGCGTCACTTCGACGTGCAGCTGATGGGCGGCGCGGCCCTGCACCTCGGCCAGGTCGCCGAGATGAAGACCGGTGAGGGCAAGACGCTGACGTGCGTCCTCCCGGCCTACCTGAACGCGATCCCCGGCAAGGGCGTCCACGTCGTCACCACGAACGACTACCTGGCCAAGCGCGACTCGGAGTGGATGGGCCGCATCCACCGCTTCCTCGGCCTCGAGGTCGGCGTCATCCTCGCGGAGCAGCAGCCGGACGTCCGGCGCGCCCAGTACAACGCCGACATCACCTACGGGACGAACAACGAGTTCGGCTTCGACTACCTGCGCGACAACATGGCGTGGAGCCTCGACGACTGCGTGCAGCGCGGGCACAACTTCGCCATCGTCGACGAGGTGGACTCGATCCTCATCGACGAGGCCCGGACGCCGCTGATCATCTCCGGCCCGGCCGACCAGTCGTCGCGCTGGTACGTCGAGTTCGCCCGGCTCGCGCCGCTGATGCAGGGCATCGACACCACGAACATGGGGTCGCGCGAGCGCGTCGAGAAGACGAACCTGATCAACTCGAAGTACCACTACGAGGTCGACGTACGGAAGCGCACGGTGGCCGTCACCGAGAAGGGCGTCCGGTTCGTCGAGGACCAGCTCGGCATCGACAACCTGTACGAGGCCGCGAACACGCCGCTGGTCGGCTACCTGAACAACGCGCTGAAGGTGCAGGAGCTCTTCCACCGCGACAAGGACTACATCGTCCGCAACGGCGAAGTCATGATCGTCGACGAGTTCACCGGCCGCATCCTGGTCGGCCGCCGCTACAACGAGGGCATGCACCAGGCGATCGAGGCCAAGGAAAAGGTCGAGATCAAGGCCGAGAACCAGACCCTGGCGACGATCACGCTCCAGAACTACTTCCGCCTCTACGGCAAGCTGTCCGGCATGACCGGTACCGCCGAGACCGAGGCCGCCGAGTTCCACCAGACCTACAAGCTGGGTGTGGTGCCGATCCCGACGAACCGGCCGATGGTCCGCGCCGACCAGCCGGACCTGATCTACAAGACCGAAGACGCGAAGTACGAGGCGGTCGCCGAGGACATCGCCGAGCGGCACGAGAAGGGCCAGCCGGTCCTGGTCGGCACGACGAGCGTCGAGAAGTCCGAGCGGCTGTCGAAGCTGCTGGTGAAGCTGAGCGTGCCGCACGAGGTGCTGAACGCGAAGCACCACGACCGGGAGGCGCTGATCGTCGCGCGCGCCGGCCAGAAGGGCGCCGTCACGGTCGCCACGAACATGGCCGGCCGTGGTACCGACATCGTGCTGGGCGGCAACCCCGACCTCATCGCCGACCACGTGCTGCGCGAGCGGGGCCTGGACCCGGTCGAGCACTCCGAGGAGTACGAGGCCGCGTGGCCCGAGGTCCTCGAGCAGGTCAAGGCGGAGTCGAAGGCCGAGGCCGAAGAGGTCCGCGAGGCGGGCGGGCTCTACGTGCTGGGCACCGAGCGGCACGAGTCGCGCCGCATCGACAACCAGCTCCGCGGCCGGTCCGGCCGTCAGGGCGACCCGGGCGAGTCCCGCTTCTACCTGTCGCTCGGTGACGAGCTCATGCGCCGCTTCAACGCGACGATGGTCGAGCGCGTCATGACGACCATGCGGCTGCCCGACGACGTGCCGATCGAGCACAAGATGGTCTCCAAGGCCATCAAGAGCGCGCAGACCCAGGTCGAGCAGATCAACATGGAGCAGCGCAAGGACGTCCTCAAGTACGACGAGGTCATGAACGAGCAGCGCAAGGTGATCTACGCCGAGCGCCACCGCGTGCTGGCCGGCGAGAACCTGCGCGACCAGATCGAGGGCATGCTCGTCGACGTCGTCAACGCCTATGTGGACGGTGCGACCGCCAACGGCTACGCCGAAGACTGGGACCACGAGAAGCTGTGGACGGCGCTGAAGCAGCTCTACCCGGTCAGCATCGAGTGGGACGACCTCCTGGAGGACGGCGACCTCGACGAGAGCACCCTGCGCGAGGCGCTGGTCCAGGACGCCCGCAACGCCTACGACAAGCGCGAAGCGGAGATCAACGCGCTCGTCGGCCCGGAGGGCATGCGGACCCTGGAGCACCAGGTGATGCTGACGGTCCTCGACCGCAAGTGGCGCGAGCACCTCTACGAGATGGACTACCTCAAGCAGGGCATCGGCATGCGGGCGCTGGCGCAGCGCGACCCGCTGATCGAGTACCAGCGCGAGGGCTTCGACATGTTCCGCGCGATGCTCGACTCGCTGAAGGAAGAGGCCGTCGGCTTCCTGTTCAACCTGCAGGTCGAACGCGCCGAGGCGCCGCCCGCCGAGGACGCCGCCGCGCTGCCGACGGGTGTCTCGTCCGGCAACGGCCAGGCGGCCGAAGGCCGCCACGCGCGGCCCGCGCCGCCGCAGCCGCCGGCGACCGACACCGAGTCCGTCCCGGCCGCGCTGCGCGGCAAGGGCCTCGGCGGCGGTGCCCCGCAGTCGGGCATGATGCTGTCCGGCCCGGGCGAGGACGGCGAGGTCGAGTCCCACTCGGAAGACGGGGCGCAGGCCTCGGGCGGCGGTGGTGCGGCGTCGCGCCGGGAGCGTCGCGCCGCGCAGCGTGACGCCGCCAAGAAGGGCAAGAAGGGCCCGCGTCGCTGACGTGTGGACGTGATCCGGGGCGCGCGGCTGGTTCGCGCGCCCCGGTGTCGTGAATGGGGGTGGCGCCATGACGGCGCCGGCGGATCCACAGGAGTTCTTCGCGCTGTTCGGCGCCGAGCGGCGGCCGGACCCGTACCCGCACTACCGGCGGTGGCGTGAGCGCCTGCCGGTCGCGGCACTGGCCGAGGGGATGTTCGCGGTCAGCGGCCTCGCCGAGGCCACGCAGGTGCTGCGCGACCCGGCCTTCGGGCACCCGGAACCCGAGTACCTGGATCCGGCGGACCGGCTCCCGGACCAGCCGGTCGACGAGTCGGGACGCGTGGTCCGGGCGTTCCTGTCGCTGAACCCGCCCGACCACACGCGGCTGCGGCGGCTGGTGGCGAAGGCGTTCACCCCGCGGATGGTGGAGCAGCTCGCGCCGCGGATCGAAGAGATCGCCGCATCGCTCATCGACCGCGCGCCTGCCGAGTTCGACGTGATGACGGCGCTCGCGAAACCGTTGCCGGTCGAGGTGATCGCCGAGCTGCTGGGCGTGCCGCTGGACGACCGCGAGCGGTTCGCGGAGTGGTCGCACGCGATGGCGCGGGCACTGGATCCACCGTTCTTGCAGCACCCGGACACGGTGGAACCGGCGGTCCGGGCGCGGCAGTCGTTCATCGGCTACTTCCACGAACTGGCGGAGCGCCGACGGCGCGAACCGGGGGAGGACCTGCTGTCCGCGCTGGTCGCGGTGTCCGACGCCGGCGACGTGCTCAGCGAGGGCGAGCTGCTGGTGACGCTCACGCTGCTGCTGATCGCGGGCCACGAGACGACGACGAACCTGATCGGCAACGGTGTCCTGGCGCTGTCGCGCCACCCGGACGGCCTGAAGCCGCTGGGCGCGGACGGCGAACACGCGGCCCAGGTGGTGGAAGAGGTGCTGCGCTACGACTCACCGGTCCAGCTGACGGCACGCACGGCCCTGCGCGACACGGCTGTCGGCTCGGTGGCGGTCCCGGCGGGCAGCCAGGTGATCGTCCTGATCGGAGCGGCCAACCGCGACCCGGCGACGGGCCCGGCCCCGGAGTTGTTCGACCCGGCCAGGGCACCGGGCCGCCACCTGGCGTTCGGCCAGGGCATCCACTTCTGTCTGGGCGCCCCGCTGGCGAGGCTGGAGGGCCGGATCGCGTTCCGCGAACTGGCCCGCCGCCGCCCACGGCTGACGTTGGCGGGCACCCCGGAGTGGAACCCGACAACGACATTGCGCGGCTTGTCGACCCTGCCGGTGGCGGTGAGCGACCGTTAACGGGCCCGCCGATCGGCGGGTAAACGATCGTTCACGCGGGCCAGGCTTGGGCCGCGAGTTCGCGGACTTGACGGGTGGTGCCGCGCTGGTTCGCGAAGCCGAGACCGCGCGGACTCATTTCGAGTCGCGGGTCCGCGGCGCCTTGGCGAATTGAGCGCAGTCGTCGCCCGGGTTGTCGAGCGCGGTGGGGACCGCGGTTCTCCTCGGCCGCGGGATCGCCGGGCCTCAGTCAGGTGCGTCGCACCGCTTCACCAGTGATGCCGAGCGAAGCGCCACGGATTCACCCTGGCCCGGAGGCGGAGCCCGGGCCCCGCCGCGGCGCCTCATGCCGCTCGCCGGCTCGGCTGGCCGGGACGTTGCGGCTTCAGCAGCGCGAAGCGCACGCACCGCCAGCCCGTCGGCGTGCGGGTGAAGCGGGCCGCCAGCGCGAACGACCGGCCGTCCGCCTCCACGCGGGCGCAGGCTTCGACCACGTCCGGCACCGGGGTGCACGTGTGGATCGTCTGCGTCCGGTGCCGTGGCCGTGCCTGCCGTGGCCCGCTGAGGCCCGCGTAGACCTCCGGGGCCACCAAGGCGCGGACCTGCGCCGCCGGGCGGCGGCCGTCGTACGCCTCCAGCAGCATGTTCAGCAGCCGGCCCACCTCACTCGCTTCGAGCTGCCTCGGCGCCGGGCACCGTGACCCGCCGCGGCGGTGCTCCCGTGATGTCACCGTCTCCGGCCGGTCCGCCCGGCGAGGCACCTCGTAGTGCAACAGCGTTCTCAAGCGGTGTTCCTCGATCATTTCCTCCCCTCCCGGACCCGGCATTTCGCCGCCTCCAACCGCTTAGAGGGGCGAAGCGGCCGAAAAGGAGACAGGAATCGCACGATCCGGGGAAGAACCGCCGAAGCCGTGGATTCCCGGAAGCTGATGCGCTAAGCCGCTGTGACGTCGTTCCGCTGTGCGAGACGCCGCGCCACCGCCCCGGCTATGGTGTGCGGGGTGCTGAAAGGACTATTGGTCGATTTCGCCGGAGTTCTCACCGATCCCGACGCCGGCCGGTTGTACGACTACCTGGCAGCCGCCCGCGAACGGGGCATCCGCACCGCGCTGCTGTCCAACGCCCCCGGTGCGTCGAACGAGGTCAAGAACACGATGTTCGACTATTTCGACGCTCTGGTGTTCTCCGGCGAGGTCGGCGTGGCCAAACCGGACCCGGCGGTCTACCTGCTCGCGGCCGACCGCCTCGGCCTGCCCGCCGCGCGCTGCGCGTTCGTCGACGACTCCGTGACGAACGTCCGCGGCGCGGTCCAGGCGGGCATGGTCGGGGTGCGGCACCAGTCGGTCGAAGAGACCTTGACCGAACTCGCCGCGCTGTTCCCGGCCGAGTAGGGGTCAGCGCGCGCGGCGGACCAGCTCGAACGCCAGCACCGCGGCGGCGGCCGAGACGTTCAGCGACTCGACCTCACCCGGCATCGGGATCGACAGCCACTCGGTGACGAGCTCGCCGACCTCCCCGCCGACCCCGGCCGTCTCGCCGCCGAGGACGAACGCGGCGCGCTGCGGCAGGTCGACGTCGAACACCGTGGTCTTCGCCGACGCGCTCAGCGCGTAGAGCCCGTAGCCCGCTTCGGCGAGCATCTCGGCGGCCTCCCGCGCCGAGCCGCAGCGCAGCACCGGGGCGCGGAACGCCACCCCGGCCGAGGCCTTGACCACCAGCGGGTCCAGTGCCGCGACGCCGCGGCGTGGCACGATCACGCCGTCCAGTCCCGCGGCGGTCGCCGTCCGCAGGATCATGCCGACGTTCGCCGGCGTGGTGATGCCGTCCAGCAGCAGCACGCGCGACGGCGGCCGACGATCCGACAGCGCCGCTTCGAGGGCGCGCATCCGCGGTGCGACGACGTCGGCGAGCACACCCTGGTCCTGCTTGCCGTTGCCGGCGAGGACCTTGACGCGGTGGGCGCTGGCGCGCTGCACCGGCACGCCCGCCGCCTTCGCCGCACGCTGGATTTCCGTCGCGCCGGGGCCGCGGGCGGTGTCGGCGAGGATCACCTTGTCCACCCGCAGGCCGTCGTCCGCCAGCGCCTCCAGCACCGGCTTCCGGCCGTACACGGTCAGGAAGCGGTCCTTCGGCGAGATTGTCGACTCATCACCCACACCGGGCAGTCTTTCACTGTGTAAGGATCGCCCTATGCCCGACCGCCTCTCCGCGCTGGACGCCTCGTTCCTCTACCTCGAGGACCACGCGACGCCGATGCACGTCGGCGGGGTGGCGATCTTCGAGCGCCCGCGGTCCGGGTTCGGCTACGCGCAGCTGCTCGACCTGATCGGCGCGCGGCTGGCGTTCCTGCCGCGGTACCGGCAGCGCGTGCTGGAGGTGCCGGGCCACCTGGCGCGCCCGGTGTGGGTGGACGACGTCGACTTCGACCTGAACTACCACGTCCGGCGCTCGGCGCTGCCCCAGCCGGGCAGCGACGAGCAGCTGTTCGACCTGGTCGCGCGGCTGATGTCGCGGCGGTTGTCGCCGGAGCGGCCGCTCTGGGAGGCGTACTTCATCGAGGGACTGGCGGGCGACCGCGTGGCGCTGGTGACGAAGACCCACCAGTCCGTTGTGGACGGTGTCGGGACGATCGAGCTGGGGCAGCTCATCCTCGATCCGACACCGGCCGAGCCGGAGCCGTTCGAGGACATCTGGACGCCGCGCCGCGAGCCGAGCCGCACCCAGCTGGTGCTGGACGCGATCAGCGAAGGCGTGCAGCGGCCGGGCGAGGTCGTGGAGAACGTCCGGTCGGCGGCGAACGACGCGGTCGCGTCGGCGGGGAAGTTCGCCGAGACCGTCGGCGGGGTCGCGTCGGCGCTGCGCACACTGGTGAGCCCGGCGCCGCCCGGACCGCTGAACGTCCGGGTGTCGAGCGGCCGCGTGTTCTCCGTGGTGCGCACGCGGCTGGAGGACTTCCGGAAGATCCGCGCGGCACACGGCGGCACGGTCAACGACGTCGTGCTCGCCGCCGTCACGGGCGCGTTGCGCGAATGGCTGCTTTCGCGCGAGGAGCAGCTGACGCCGAACACGACGGTCCGCGCGCTGGTGCCGCTGGCGGTGCGCGACGCCGAGACGGCGGAGTACTCGACGCCCGCCCTGATCGGCAACCAGGTGGCGGCGTACTTGGTGGACCTGCCGGTCGGCGAGCCGAACCCGGTGCTGCGGCTGCAGCACGTCGGGCACGCGATGGCCGAGCACCTCGACTCGGGCCGCCCGGTCGCCGCGCGCGGGCTGCTCAAGGTCGGCGGGTTCGCCCCGGCTACCCTGCACTCCCTCGGCGCGCGAGCGGCGGGGTCGCTGTCCGGGCGCATCTTCAACGTCATGGTGACCAATTCACCGGGCCCCCAGGTGCCGATGTACGCGGGAGAGGCCAGACTGGTCGAGATGTTCCCGGTGATGCCGCTGATGCGCACCCAGGCGCTGGCGATCGGGGTGACGTCCTACCACGGCGGCGTCTACTTCGGACTCAACGGCGACCGCAAGGCCGCTTTTGACGTCGACCTCCTGGCCGGGATGATCGAAGAGTCCCTGGAAGAGCTGAAGGGTGCGCACTGGTGAGGGTCTATCTGCCTGCGACCATCGCGATGCTTCGCGACCTCGAGTCTTCGGGGGAGTTCCGCGCCCGCAGCGGGACGGCGTTCGCGCTGACGCCCGCGTTGCGCGAGGCGTACGTGAGCGGTTCGGACGAGGAGCTGGAGTACGCGGCGCTGCTCGACGCGGCCCGGGCGTCGTTGCGCCTGATCGCGGCGGAGGAGAAGGGCGAGCCACGCCGGGTGGTGGTCTCGGCGGACGTCGCGGGCGTGACATTGCGCCCGGACCTGGACGCCCCGGTGGTCCGCATTGGCGGCCCGATCCCCCTGTCGGCGGTGGCGGCGATCCACGTGGACGCCCCCGAGGCGGCGGACGCGGTGGCGGCGGCGGCCGCGGTGATCGACGCGGCGGACCTCGGCGATCCGGACGCGGAGTTCACTTTGGGCGACGCCGAGGACCACGAGCTGGCCTGGTACGCGCCTCAGGAACTGCCGTTCCTGCTGGAGCTTCTCTGAGTTGTCCACAGGCGAGCGCGCTTGTGGACAACTGCGGCTGAGCCGGAGTTTCCGTCGGGGGTGGCCGGTAGACTGGACTTGGGGACGCCCCCCAGGGAGGGCGGGGGAAGTTTCCGGGGCGGGGGTTCCGGCAAAGTCCGCCTATGGACGGATCCGCGACGTCATGAACGACTCTTTCCTGTCGTCAGAGGTCATGAACGAGTCGTTCACGACATCCGAGCACCGCGGAGCCGAGCACCAGCCCGCCGCACGTGCCGCAGCCCCGCCGAGTGTCTGCCCCTGCCTAGCCGAACAGGCGGACCGGCTCTGCGGAGGCCGGGGGTGAAAATGTCTCGACCCCGGGGTCGAGACTACGGCGGGCGTCACGCTTGGCGACTTTGCCGGAACCCTGCCCGGGAAGGGTGGGGGCGTCGGCCGTTGAGGCCCGCAGGCCGCCGGATCAGCCCACCTCACCCGGCGGCGGTGGCTGGACGTCGACCGGTGCGCCCCAGTCCGTGTAGTGGGTTGTGATCCGGGCTTCGGCGCCCTGCAGGATCGGCGAGAGGTCCAGCACGATCTGCAGTGGACGGTGGGCGTCGTCGAGCCAGAGCTGGACCGGGAACTTGCCGCCCAGCCGGCCCGCCTCCTCCGCCGACAGGCCCGCGGGCAGGTCCGTGCCCAGGCGAGCCAGGTCGAGTTCGACGCGGTAGTGCTCCGCGGCCACTCCGCCGAGATCGGTGCGCTCCGCCGAGACGATCGTGCCCGCCGTCCGGATTTCGCCCAGCGTGTGCGCCGGGTCGTTCTGTGCGGTCAGCTGCGCCAGGCTGCCGCCGAGCACCTGGGAAAACGGGTCGCTTCCGTCCGTCGCGACCACCACCCACGGCTTGCCCGCGCCGACCTCGTCGCGCGAACCTTCCGGCACCTTCGCGTACAGCTTCCCGCCCACCAGCCGCACCTCCATCGGCTCGCCGATGAAGTCGGTCGTCATCACCTGGGCGGTCCCGCCCGCGCCGAACCGCGCCTGGCCCTGGCCCTTCGAACGGACCGAGCCGACGGCGACGTCCGTGCCGAACTTCGCCGAGCCGCCGCTCGTGGTGGCCGCCGTGGCGGCGTCGGCCAGCTCTCGCGCGTCGCCGAACGCGGGGGGTGGTGGCGGGTCGGAACACCCGCCCGCCAGCAGGGCGAGCAGCAGCACGACGGCGGCTTTGCGCATGGTGCAACAAAAACACAGCGCCTCCCCCGAACTCGTTCGGGGGAGGCGCCGCTACTCAGTGTCGCCCGGTCAGCGACCGGCCTTCTTCATCAGCTCGCCGAGGTCGACGACCTGGTCGGCCGGCGGGGCCGCCACGTCGACCTGGGTGCCCCAGTCGGTGTACTTCATCGTGAACTTCGCGTCACCGGCCGGCGCGCCCAGCGCCTGCATCATCGGGCCCTGGTCCATGGTCATCTGCACGGGCAGGTTCTCCTCGTCCAGCCACACCTCGGCCGGAATCTTGATGTCCTTGCCCTTGAGCTTCTCGGTGACCTGCTCGCGCGCGGCGGCCGGGACCTGGGCGGCGATCTGGTCGACGGCCTTGGCGAGGTCGATCACCACCTTGTAGTGGTTGACCTTCTGGCCGTTCAGCTCGGTCTGGTCGGACGAGACGATCCGGCCCGCCTTGGAGATCTGGTCGAGCATCTTGCTCGGGTCGCTCTGCTCCGCCGACTGCGACAGCGCGCCGCCCAGCGCCTGCGACAGCGGGTCGGAGCCGTCGGCCGAGACCTTGGCCCACGCCTTGTCCGTGCCCATCTGCTTCCGCTCTTCGGCGGGCAGCTTGATGTACATGACCTGGTCGACCAGGCGCATTTCGGTGGTCTGCCCGGCCGCGGTGGCCGTCATCGAGAACCTGGTCTGCGCGCCGTCGAAGGCCATCGCGCCGTTCGCCTTGAGGGTCTGGCCGGCGGCGGAGCCCGTCATGGTGAACTTGACCGACTTGGACTGCTCGGTGCCCTTCTTCGACGCCGACGCCAGCTGGATCGCGTCGGTGAACGGCGAAGCGAGCCCGCGGCTGCCGCCGTCCTGGGACTGCCCGCCCGCGGCCGCCGGCTGTGCGGTGCCGGTGGCGGAATTGCCGCTGCACGCGGTCAGCGTGAGCACCAGCGCGGCGCCCGCCGCGACCAGGGTGGTCTTGCGCATTGAGTTCCCCTCAGAGTCGGATCTTCCGCTCGGCATATCGCCTTATCGGGTGATTGGTTACCGCTGTGACGGTGACGATCGGCGATCGGTTCCCGGTTGTCTCAGGTCTCTGTGACGCGAGTCACATCGTGGCCCCCGCGAGAAGCCAGCAGCCGCCGCAGTGACGCCAGCCGCTCGGGGCTCGCCTTGCCTTCGGTGACGACGTCGTCGAGCGCGCAGTCCGGGTCTTCCGGCGGCCCCAGGTGCCCGCAGCCGGACGGGCACTCCTCGGCGGCCGCGGCGAACTCCTCGAAGGCGTCGACGATGTCGTCCGCGGTGACGTGGGCCAGGCCGAACGACCGCACGCCGGGCGTGTCGATCACCCAGCCGCCGTCCGGCAGCGGCAGTGCCACCGCCGCGACGGACGTGTGGCGCCCCTTGCCGACCCCGCTCACCACGCCGACGGCCAGGTCGGCGTCCGGGACCAGGCGGTTGACCAATGTCGACTTGCCGACACCGGAGTGGCCGACCAGCGCGGTCAGGCGGTCTTTCAGCAACTCGTCGAGGCCTTCGGGCTGTTCGTCGTACCGGCTGACGATCACCGGGATGTCGAGACCCGCGTACCCGGCCAGGAGCTCGTCCGGGCTGGACAGGTCGGCCTTCGTCAGGCACAGCACCGGCTCGACGCCGCCCGCGTAGCAGGCGACCAGGCAGCGGTCGATGAAGCCGGTGCGCGGCGGCGGGTCGGCCAGCGCGGTGACGATCAGCAGGCGCTCGGCGTTGGCGACGACCAGCCGCTCGTACGGGTCGGTGTCGTCGGCCGTGCGCAGGAGGGAGCTGGTGCGCTCGTCGACCCGGACGATCCGCGCGAGCGTGTCCGGCTTGCCGGAGACGTCCCCGACGATGCCGACCCGGTCGCCGACGACCACCGGCGTCCGGCCCATTTCGCGGGCCCGCATCGCGGTGATCACCTGGGCCGGATCGGCGTCGACCGCGCAGGTCCAGCGGCCGCGGTCCTTGCCGATGACCATGGCGGTGACGGCGTCGGCGTGCTCGGGACGGCGCTTGCTGCGAGGCCTGGTGCCCTTGCCCGGACGCACGCGGACGTCGGACTCGTCCAGCTTGCTCCAGTCGTTGCGCGCCAAACCCTCGTCCTCTCGTGCACCGGTGCCCACCCGAATGATCCCACGCCGCTCGCCACGGCCCTGGCCTGCGTGTAACGATGGCGTCCCGGACCATTCGGGCAGAGGAGGTTGGCCATGTGCGGCCGCTACGCCGCCACCAAGGACCCGGCGAAGCTGATCGAGGAGTTCGACGCGATCGACCTCACCGAAGGCCACGCGCGCGCCGACCACAACGTCGCGCCGACGAAGAACGTCGTGACGGTCGTGCAGCGGCACCCGCGTGACGAAGAAGGCCAGGTCCTCGAGGACGAGCCCGCCGAGCGCTCGCTGCGGATGATGAAGTGGGGCCTGGTGCCGTTCTGGGCCAAGGACCCGTCGGTCGGCTCGAGGATGATCAACACGCGGGCGGAGACCGCCGCCGAGAAGCCGGCTTTCCGCCGCGCGCTGACGTCCCGACGCTGCCTGGTGCCCGCCGACGGCTGGTTCGAGTGGCGCCGCACGGGCAAGGAGAAGGAGCCGTTCTACATGACGGCTCCCGACGATTCGTCGATCGCGTTCGGCGGGATCTGGGAAAGCTGGCGCCCGAAGGACGACGACAACGCGGCGCCGCTGATCACGTTTTCGATCATCACGACCGACGCCGCCGGGCAGCTCACCGACGTCCACCACCGGATGCCGCTGATCGTGCCCCGCTCGCACTGGGACGGCTGGCTGGACCCGGACCGCGAGGACGTCACCGACCTGCTGGTGCCCACGCCGGACGACATCGTCGCGTCGCTCGAGCTGCGGCCGATTTCGAGCCTGGTGAACAACGTCCGCAACAACGGGCCCGAGCTGCTGAAGCGGGTCGACCCGGCGCAGGAGGGCGCGCTGTTCGACGCGCCGAAGTCATGACCGCCATCCCGATCGACACGGAGTACGGCCCCGCGCGGGTCTACCTGCACTGCGCCGAGGAGGGCGTCGCGGTGCTGATGCTCGGCCACGGCGCGGGCGGCGGCCTCGGGGCGAAGGACCTGGTGGAGGTGACGCGCGCGGCGCAGGCGGCCGGTGTGCACGTGGCGCTGGTCGAGCAGCCGTACCGGGTGGCGGGGCGCCGCGCGCCGGCCCCGGCGAACCAGCTGGACGCGGCATGGCTGACGGTGGCGGAGGACCTGTCGGCCCGCTTCGACTCGTTGCCCTTCGTGTTCGGCGGCCGTTCTTCGGGCGCGCGGGTGGCCTGCCGGACGGCCTCGGCCGGGCAGGCGGTGGCGGTGCTGTGCCTGGCGTTCCCGGAGCACCCGCCGGGCAAGCCGGAGAAGACGCGCCAGCCGGAGCTGGACGCGGTCGAGGTCCCGGTGCTGGTGGTGCAGGGGGAGCGTGACCCGTTCGGGCGGCCCGCGGCGGGCCCGCACCACGAGATCGTCATGGTCGACGGGGACCACACGCTGTCGGCGGACCTGGAGAGCGTTTCCCGGGCGGCGACGGAGTGGCTGTCGCGGGTACTGCGGCCGCTCGCCTGAGTGCAGCTCAGGCCGCGATCGGCGCCACCACGGCGCCGGTCAGCCGGATCAGGTCCGCCGGCGCCAGCTCCACTTCCAGACCCCGGCGCCCGGCCGAGCAGAACACCGTCTCGAACTTCTCCGCGGACGCGTCGATCACCACCGGCAGCCGGCTCCGGTGGCCCAGCGGCGAAATCCCGCCCAGCACGTACCCCGTCGCCCGCTGGGCCGCCGCCGGGTCCGCCATCTTCGCCTTCTTGCCGCCCGCCGCGGCCGCCAGGGCCTTCAGGTCCAGCTGGCCCGTGACCGGCACCACGCCGACCGTGAGGCGGCCGTCCACCTCCGCCACCAGCGTCTTGAACACCCGCGCCCGGTCCAGGCCCAGCGCCTCCACGGCCTCCAGCCCGTACGACTCGGCCCGCGGGTCGTGGTCGTAGGCGTGCAGCGTGTGCGCTACTTTCTGCTTCGTCAGAGCCGCGGTCGCGGGGGTGCCCTTGCCAGCCATGGCGGAAGTCTAGGGAATGCGCGATCCCCCTGATCGGTTGTACGGGGCGTGACAACAACGCTCGCCACCACACGCTCACGCAGCCGCCGCAGTTCCCAGGCACCGGCGAACCGCGGCGTGCCCGGTCCCCGCGTAAACTCGGGTCCGCCGTATGCGCGCACGCGCATCGACGCCGAGCGGGAAGGGAACGGTTTGCCGAGCACGGAGAACTCAGCGCCGGAAGAAGCGACCGAGGCCGAGCGCGCCGAGCGCTTCGAGCGGGACGCGATGCCGCTGCTCGACCAGCTGTACTCGGCCGCGATGCGGATGACCCGCAACCCCGCCGATGCCGAGGACCTGGTCCAGGAGACCTATCTGAAGGCGTACGCCGCCTTCGCGTCCTTCAAGGCCGGTACGAACCTCAAGGCGTGGATGTACCGCATCCTGACCAACACCTACATCAACGGCTACCGCAAGCGGCAGCGGCAGCCGGTGCAGGCGCCGACCGACGAGATCACCGACTGGCAGATCGCCAAGGCGGAGAACCACACCTCCAGCGGGCTGCGGTCGGCCGAGGTCGAGGCGATGGACAACCTGCCCGACACCGACGTCAAGGCCGCCCTGCAGAAGCTTCCCGAGGAGTTCCGGCTGGCCGTCTACCTGGCCGACGTCGAGGGCTTCGCGTACAAGGAGATCGCCGAGATCATGGACACGCCCATCGGCACCGTGATGTCCCGTCTGCACCGCGGCCGCGCCCAGCTGCGCGACCTGCTCGCCGACGTCGCGCGTGAGCGCGGCTTCATCCGGGGTGCCAAGGAAGAGGTGGCCGGGCGATGAGCGACATGTGCGAGGGCTCGTCCGACAAGGTCCGCTGCGAAGAGGCGCTCGCTGACATCTACCTGCTGCTCGACCGCGAGTGCAGCCCGGAGCGCGACGCCGCGTTGCGCTCCCACATCGAGGACTGCCCGCCGTGCCTCGAGGAGTACGGCATCGACGAGCACCTCAAGCAGCTGCTGGCCCGCAAGTGCGGTGGTGACCACGCCCCGGCCGAGCTCAAGAGCCGGCTGCGCGCGTCGATCCGCCAGACCGTCGCTTCCCGCGGCGGCGTCACCGTGGAACGCACCGAGATCACCCTCGAGCAGCGCTCCGAATAGCGCCCTGGCACGACGAAGGCCCCCGCACCGTGTGTGGGGGCCTTCGACATGCCGACGCCGGAATCAGGCGTTGGGCTTCTTGCCGTGGTTCGCGCCGTTCTTCTTCCGGTCGCGACGCTTGCGGGCGCGCTTCGACATGTTCACTCCTCGTCGTCAAAGGTTCCTGGTCAAGTGTGTCATGACGGCCCGCTCTGGTTGGATGGGGTGCGTGTCCACGCTCGCCGAACTGCTCGCCGACAACACCGGCCTCCCCGGGGAGGCGGCCGACCACCTCCAGACCGTCGTCGCCGAGTGGCAGCTGCTGGCCGACCTGTCCTTCGCGGACTTCCTGCTCTGGGTTCCGGTGACCGAGGACCTGCAACCGGACGGCGGCGACTTCGTCTGCGTCGCGCACGCGCGGCCGACGACGGCGCCCACCGCGCACCCCGAGGACGTCGTCGGGACGCGGTTCACGGTGGAGGAGCACCCGCAGCTGGCGAAGGCCATGCGCGAGGTGCGGATCTGCCGCGAGGAGGACCCGCACTGGTACCGCGACCTGCCGATGCGGCGGGAGGCGATCCCGGTGCGGTTCCACGACGACGTCATCGCGGTGATGAGCCGCGAAACGAACCTGGCCGCGCCGCGGGTGCCTTCGCCATTGGAGATCGCGTACCTGGGCAGTGCCGGCGACCTGTGCCAGATGATCGTCGACGGCACGTTCCCGCCGAACGGCACCAACGCGACCGACACGCACACATCGCCCCGGGTCGGGGACGGGCTGATCCGCCTCGACTCGAGCGGCACGGTCGTGTTCGCCAGCCCGAACGGCCTTTCCGCCTACCACCGGATGGGGCACGAGTCCGACCTGGTCGGGACGCGGTTGGCGCCGCTCACGCGGTCGCTGATCCGCGACCCGTTCGACGCGACCGAGGTGTCCCACCGGATCATCGAGGCCCTCGACGGGAAGCCGTCGAGCCGCACGGAGGCCGACTCGCGGCGCGGCGCGGTCGTGCTGTTCCGGGCGTTGCCGCTGCGGCCGGCGGGGCAGGCGGCGGGCGCGCTGGTGCTGGTGCGCGACGTCACCGAGGTGAAGCGGCGGGACCGCGCGTTGCTGTCAAAGGACGCGACGATCCGTGAGATCCACCACCGGGTGAAGAACAACTTGCAGACGGTGGCGGCGCTGCTGCGGCTGCAGTCCCGCCGGACGTCGTCGGAGGAGGCTCGGCTCGCGCTCGCCGAGTCGGTGCGCCGCGTGACGTCGATCGCGCTGGTGCACGAAGCGCTGTCGATCTCGGTGGACGAGCGCGTCGACCTCGACAAGCTGCTCGACAACGTGCTGCCGATGGTCGGCGAGGTCGCCACGGCGGAGTCGCAGGTCGGGATGTCGCGCAAGGGCTCGTTCGGGGTCGTGGTCGCGGAGATCGCGACACCGCTGGTGATGGTGCTGGCCGAGCTGGTGCAGAACGCCATCGAGCACGCGTTCCCCGGGGGCCGGTCGGGCAAGGTCGAGCTGATCGTGGAGCGGTCGGCCCGCTGGCTGGACATCGTCGTCCGCGACAACGGGCGTGGCCTGCCGTCGGGGTTCTCGCTGGAGCGTTCGGACGGGCTGGGGCTGCAGATCGTGCGGACGCTCGTGGAGTCCGAGCTGCGGGGCTCGCTGTCGCTCCGGAAGGTGCAGTCGGAAACGTCGTCGACCCGCGTGACGGGGACGGAAGCCGCGCTGCGCATCCCGCTGTCTCGTCGGCTCTGACTCGTGTCGCCCCTTCAATCACGCGTGTCGTCTCCCTGATCACGCGAGTTGGCTGCTCAATCACGCTGGTGCGCTTCAACGGTGTGATTGAGGGGTCGACTCGCGTGATTGGGAGGTCGACACACGTGATTGGGGGGACGACACGATGAAGGCCCGGCACCAGGTGCGTGGTGCCGGGCCGTTCAACGCTTCGCGGGGGACTTGAAGTCCCGGTGAGGTTTCGCCGCACCCGTCGCCAGGTGGTTTCGCCTCGGTTGTTAAGCTTGAGCCGGGTAGGTATCACCCCAGACGGCGTGGGCACGACAAATGCCCGCCGGGTGAAATTCCTGCTCGGCTCGGGTGGTTCTCGAGAAACTCAGGCGTTGGTACGCGTGCCGATGTGCGTACGGCGGCGCTTGAGAGCGCGTCGCTCGTCCTCGCTCATACCGCCCCACACGCCCGCGTCCTGGCCGCTGGCCAGAGCCCAGGCCAAGCAGTCGGAAGCGGAGGGGCAGCGGTGGCACACGGCCTTCGCCTGAGCAACCTGCGACAGAGCCGGACCGCTGGTTCCCACCGGGAAGAACAGCTCGGGGTCCTCGTCTCGGCAGGCCGCGTCGTGGCGCCAGTCCATGTTCGTGAGCTCCTTCATATGGCGCGGGAGGGCCGCGCCACAGTCGTCAATGGCGGTCGTGTTCTTGGGTGCTTGTGAATGCTTTCACGAAGCACCGCTTTCGACAAGGGTTTCCGGAAGATCGGTGAGTCAGGTCACCCGGCCGAGCGACCCCTCTGACCTGCGGTTTCTCTCCGAAACAACCGGCCGAAGGGAAGGTTGATGCGCTGAGCGGAGCTTCTCCGTCGACGAACGGCACCTGCTACTTTGCCGCAGGCGATCAGCGGTCTCGCCGTCACACGATCACCGTGAGTGCATCCGGGACGCTGAAGAATTCCACCCTGGTCCGCTGGCCGACGAGGTCGCCGTCCACCTGGAAGTTTACCGGTTCAGCTGCGTCAATGCGGATCACCGGCAGGTCGTCGTGACGAACGAGACGCCGCCCGCGCTGGTTGCTCTTCGTAGCCAAAGCTTGGCGTACATGCTTGAACACGGTCGGCAACCGCAGACCGCTCAGCGCGAACAAACCCAATCCCGTCTCGAACGAGCAACCCGGGTTGAGGTGGATGGCACGCTCGCCCAGGTAGCTCCACGGATCGGTGTTCGACACGAAAGCGGTCAACGCCTCGATCGGGTCCTCGCCCGGGATGCGGATCGTCAGGGCCGGCCTGCCCAGCGGCGGCCGGAAGTAGGAGCGGACGGCGGCCCTCATGTAAAGGCCGGCGGTGGTCTGCTTGCCGCGGCGCTTGGCGACCCGGCCGACGACGTCGGCGTCCCAGCCGAGGCCGGAGTTGAAGGTGAACCAGTGCCCGTCGGCCAGGCCGAGCCCCACCCGGCGCGAGCGGTCGTTCTCCAGCGCGTTGAGCAGCTGGTGGGTGGCCTCGAAGGAGTCCGCGGAGATGCCGAGGGCGCGCGCGAACACGTTGGCCGAGCCTCCGGGCACAACGCCCAGCGCGGGGACCTGCCCGATCTCGGAGGGATCGCCGTCGGCGTCGGCCAGCAGGCCGTTGACGACCTCGTTGACCGTGCCGTCGCCGCCGTGCGCCACGACCAGGTCGATCCCGTCCCGCGCGGCCGAGCGCGCGACGGCCATCGCGTGGCCGCGGTAGTCCGTCTCGACCACGTCGAGCTTGACCTGGCTGGCGAGCGCGTGCGCCAGCACGTCCCTGCCACCGGCGGTGGTCGACGTGGCCTGGGGGTTCACGACGAGGATTGCGCGCATTACCGCAGAGTAAGTGACTTCCGGCGACCCGAGAACCTCCCGGCGTCGCATGGTGACGGGCGCAACCCTGGGAACAGCACCTTCGAGACCCTGTGCCGGGCGGCCTCCTTCACGCGCGAGTGTCCGCTCGTCGTGACAAGTGCACCCGGGCCGACCGCCCGCTCATCGACGACACTGAAATTTTCGTCGCCCGGGCGGTCCCGGGAAAACGGCCGACCGGGTGGCATACGATCGATTTGGCTCACGCACGGTGACTCGCCCAGGTCGGATACACCGTCGGGGCCGCTGTGCACTGGCAAAGCACCTCGACCCGCTCTCCGGAAGGCCGCCGCAGTGAAGCTCTCGCCCGCTCCCCGTGAGGTCCGGCTGGCCGGCGCCGTCACCGCGGTGCCGTCGCTCGCGCTGCTGGTGTTCGGGGTGATCGTGCTGGTGAACGGCCTGCGTTCGCCGGCTCAGCCGGGCAACAACGTCTTCGCCGAGTCGGGCACGTTCATCGTGGTGGCGCTGGCGTTCCTGGCCGCGTCGGCCGGGCTGGTCCTGGGCCAGACCTGGGCGCGCTCGCCCGGTGTGGTGATCGCGCTGATCGTGATCGGGCTCGGCTGGTACCTGCTCGGCCCGTCGGGCCTGCCGGCGTGGGGCGTGCCGGTCGCGTTGTTCGGGATCGCGGCGCTGGTGCTGCTGTTCCGCCGCCCGTCGCGGGCCTGGGCGCTGGACCTGCGCGAAGGCGAAACCGAGACGGAGGCCGCCGAACGCGGCGGCCTCGCCGGCCGCCGCGCCGAGCGCGAAGGCCACGAGGAGGACTGACTCAGGCTCGCCCGGACGTCATGAACGACTCTTTCATGACGTCGGAGGTCCTGAACGACTCTTTCATGACGTTCAGGCTTGGGCGGCGAGGGCCCGGAGGGGTTCGTCGGTGAGGCGGTTGACGGTCCACTCGTCCATCGGGACCGCGCCGAGGGCCTTGTAGAACTCCGTGGCCGGGTTCCAGTCCAGGACCGACCACTCGAGCCGCGCGTAGCCGTTCGCGACGCATTCGGCCGCGAGGGCCGCCAGCAAGGCCTTGCCGAGCCCGGAACCGCGCTGCGAGGGCAGGACGAACAGGTCCTCCAGGTAGATCCCGTGCACGCCGCGCCAGGTCGAAAAGTTGAGGAACCAGACCGCGAAGCCGACGACCTCGCCGTCCACTTCGGCCACGTGCCCGAACAGCTTGGGGTTCTCGCCGAACAGGGCGTCGTGCAGCTGCGGGGCCGTCAGGTGACACTCGTCGGGCGCTCGCTCGTAGTCGGCCAGGGCGTACGCGAGACGCACGGCGGCCTCGACGTCGTCGGGGCGGATCCGGCGGATGCGGTCGTCGGGCACGTCAGTCCTCCAGAGCCGGCGGCAGGTTGAGGTGTTCGATCTGGGGTTCGCCGCGCTCGTCGCCGAGCACCGCGATGCCGGCCGCGTCCAGTCCGAAGTGGACGCCCGCGGTCGCGGGCAGGCCGAGCCAGCGCGCCACCAGCACGCGGCTGAAGTGCCCGTGCCCCACCAGGATCACGTCACCGGTTTCGGTGTCGCGGCGGGCGCGGTCCAGCACGCGATCCGCGCGGGCGGAAACGTCCGAAGCGCTTTCGCCGCCGGGGATCGGGTGGGTCCAGACCGTCCAGCCGGGCACGGTTTCCCGGATCTGCGGTGTGGTGATGCCCTCGTAGTCGCCGTAGTCCCATTCGGCGAGGTCCTCGGTGACTTCGTCGACGCGCAGGCCGGCCAGCGCGGCCGTCCGCAGCGCCCGCGCGCGGGGGCTCGACACCACCAGCGACGGCCCGCCGACCAGGCTCCGGAGCGTGCCGCCCGCGGCCAGCGCCTGGCCTTCCCCGGCGGGGGTCAGCGGGATGTCCGTGCGGCCGGTGTGCCGCCCGTTCACCGACCATTCGGTCTGGCCGTGCCGGAGGAGGAAGAGACGGTTCGCCACACCGGCGAATATATCCGGCGGTTTGCCACCCGGCAGGGCCTCTGCTTAGCTACTGAACGGTAGCTTAGTTCGAGGAGAGACCCATGCCCGAGACGCCGACGTTCGCCCTGTGGCACAAGCTGGCCGCGAAGCCGGGTGGAAAACAGCTGTTCAGCGCCGCGATCTGCCTGCGCGTGCCCTACTTCCGCACGGTGCTGCCCTCGGTGCGCGAGCTGCGTCCCGGCCACTGCGAGGTGACCGCGCCGAAGTGGTGGGGTGTTTACAACCACATCCGGACGTTCCACGCGATCGCCGCCTGCAACCTCGCCGAAATCGCGATGGGCATGCTCGCCGAGGCCACCGTCCCCACGACGCACCGCTGGCTGCCGAAGGGCATGAACGTCCAGTACGTCGCGAAGGCGGAGACGGGCCTGCGCGCGGTCGCCGCGCTGCCCGAGCTGCCGGAGTTCGGCGACGAGGGCTTCGACCTCGAAGTCCCGGTGACCATTTCGGACAAGCACGACAGGCCCGTGGTCACCGGGACGATCACCGTCTGGGTGACGCCGAAGAAGCGTTAGAGCTGCTTGTACTGCACGTACGTCGTCTGGTGGAACGTGTTTTCGCCGGACGGCGACGGCAGGCCCAGCCGCCGGTCGACGACCTTGCCGAGCGGGCCGCAGCCGCTGGTGGCCGGCAGCGCCAGGTCCGGGTCCACGACGCCGAAGTGGAAGGTCGGCGGGTTCTTGGAGAGGACCGTCGGCGGCAGCGCCGGGTCGTCGTGGACGACGGTGTGCAGCGCCGCCGCCGCCGTGCCGATGCTGCATTCCTTGCGCAGCAACGGATGCCGCAGCACCGCGTAGATGTCGAGCTCACCGCGCCGCACGTCGTTGCCCTGGAAGTCCGAATAGCCGCCGTAGCGCAGCTGGAGCGTCGTTCCGGCCAGGCCGGGCACGCGGACCGGAGCGTGCCGCAGCGCGCCGAACGCCTGCGCGTACTGGCCGTCCACCCGGCCTTCGCTGAACGTCAGCCGCATCTCCCCGAGCGGGATCTCCTGGTCGCCGATCGTCAGTTTTCCTTGGGACACAAAGGCTTCGCAGCGCCACGTGCCCGGGTCCGCGTTCGGCGGCGGTGCCGGGCAGTCGGTGAAGTCGAACGACGGCAGTTCGTCGGCGGAAGCCGAGCCGGGTGTCAGCGCCAGCGCGGCCGTGGCGACCGCGGCCGCCCCCAGGGCGAGAAGTTTCATGGCGGTGAGCCTGCTCGCACCGCGACGCCGGGACATCCGGGATCGCCCCCAGGGGAGGCCCGGGGTTCACTGGCCGAGCTTCGCCAGCGAGTCGACGAAGCCGTCGTCGGTGGCCGAGAAGAACTCGGCGTCGGCGGCTTCGACGTCCTTGAGTGCCTTCGCGACCAGCTCGAGGCCGGCGGGGGTCGCTTCCAGCCGCTTCGCGCGGGCGTCGGCCGGGTCGTCGGCGCGAGCCAGCAAGCCGCGGTCGGCGAGCTTGCGGACGACCTGGCTGGTCATCATCGTGTCCGTGCCCGCCTGGTCGGCGAGCTGCCGCTGGGTCGGTGGCTCGCCCGAACGGGTGAGCCACCACGTCGTCGTCAGCAGCACGAACTGGACGTGCGTCAGGTCGTGCGGGGCCAGTGCGGCCCGCATCGCCCGCTGCCAGGCCAGTGTCACGCGCCACAGCAGGAAGCCGGGGCTGCGTTCGGGGCCCGGCAGGCGGGATTCCGGGGCGGTCATACCCGTGACCCTGTCTTTCGGGGGTTCCGGGTGGCGGAGCCCCCGGCCTGGGGCGAAGCCCCGGATGTCGCAGCCTCAGCCAGCCGCGCGAGTGCGCGCATGGCGTCGGGAGTGTCCGACGTGACCTGCGGGCCGAACCCCTCGGGGCCGTCGATGGTGACGCGGTAGGTGATCCGCGTGCCGCCGTCGACGTCGGTCAGGACGTGCTCGAACCGCAGGTGCGCGTCCGGCAGCCGGGTCTCGTCGGTGAAGCTCCGGCCGTCGGTGACCTCGGTGAGCGTGAACGGGATCGGCGGCATGCCGTCCATCGTCATCGTGCCGCTGGTGCCGACGGCGAAGGGGCCGTCGAGGACCACCGACCGGACGCCCGCGTCCCACTCCGGCCAGCGCCCGGTGTCGGCCCAGAGCGGCCAGATCGCGGCGGCGGGGGCGGTGGACAGCTCGCTGTGCTCGTACTCGTAAATTGCCATGCGGACAGACTATATGCGCGCTTACTAGTTGCGCAAGAGGCCTTGCGGGCCGAATCGGTGGTGGTCAGTTCGCCGAGCGCAGCTTGTCGTAGTAGGCGACGCAGTCGCTGTAGAGCGGGAGCAAGCCGCTGTCGCGGGCTTCGGCGAGCGTGGGGGCGACGCGGTCCTTGTCCGAGAGGACCGGCTCGATGCCGGCGGGCCAGGGCAGGTTCAACGCCGGGTCGAGCGGGCTGATCCCGTGTTCACCCGAAGGCGTGTACGGCTCGGAGCAGAGGTAGCTCATCACGGTGTCGTCTTCGAGCGCGATGAAGCCGTGGCCGAGGCCTTCGGCGATGTAGACGGCGCGGTACTCGGTCGAGTCGAGCCGGACCGCGTCCCACTCGCCGAACGTCGGCGAGCCGACGCGGAGATCGACGACGACGTCGAGCATCGAACCGCGCGGACAGTAGATGTACTTCCCCTGGCCGGGCGGCGTGTCGGCGAAGTGGATGCCGCGCAGGACGCCGCGCCGGGACACGCTGTGGTTGGTCTGGCCGAGCCGCAGCGGGTGGCCGACCGCCTCGCGGAAGGCCGCCTCCTGGAAGGGGGCGACGAACAGGCCCCGCTCGTCGGGGAACGCCCGGGGGGAGAACTCGTAGGCGTCCGGGACGCTCAGCCGGCGGAATTGCATGGCGGCATCATATCGGGTGCCAAGAAAACCGGACAGACGTCTTGGGAATTGCCGCAATTAGCCGCGGATGTGACATCAACCGCACCGAGGGGTCGCGGGTGCCGGCGGACCTGTCACAATGAACGAACCGCCGCGTCCGCGGTCATCGCCAGACCCAAGGCACCGATGGCCGACGTGACGCCTCGCCGACAGGCCGGCGCTACCGCGCTGGGCTGCCGTGCCGGAGGAAGTTCCCACGTCAGCAGGGTGCGCCTTCTCCCGCCGTCGTGGTCCCCCGCTCGCATGCCCAGGAGAATTCCAGTGACCCACGTCCGATCCGTGAGTTCCGTCATTCCCACTGGAGGAATGACGGAAACGACGACAGGAAACCCCATGAGCGACCCCACCGGCACTGTCGCGCCGGTCACCGACGAAGAGATCTTCACCGGGCACGAGGGCGGCAAGCTCTCGGTGGCGGCCACCCGGCCGATTTCCAGCCCGCGTGACCTTTCGATCGCCTACACCCCGGGTGTGGCGAAGGTGAGCCGCGCGATCGCCGAGGACGCCGCCAAGGCCAAGCGGTACACGTGGGCGGACCGCCTGGTCGTCGTGGTGAGCGACGGGACGGCGGTGCTCGGCCTCGGCGACATCGGCGCCAGCGCGTCCCTGCCGGTCATGGAGGGCAAGTCCGTCCTCTTCAAGACCTTCGGCGGGCTCGACTCGATCCCGCTCGTGCTCGACACCACCGACGTCGACGAGATCGTCGAGACGCTGGTGCGGCTGCGGCCCTCCTTCGGGGCCGTCAACCTGGAAGACGTCTCCGCGCCGCGGTGCTTCGAGCTGGAGGACAAGCTCAAGGAGGCGCTGGACTGCCCGGTCATGCACGACGACCAGCACGGCACGGCGATCGTCACGCTGGCCGCGCTGCGCGGTGCCAACCTGGTGCTCGACCGGGCGATCGCCGACCAGCGCGTCGTCGTCTCCGGCGCCGGCGCGGCGGGTGTGGCCTGCGCGAAGATCCTCCAGGGGGCCGGCATCGGCGACGTCACGGTGCTCGACTCGCGCGGCATCATCCACGAGGGCCGCGACGGCCTGAACCCGGTCAAGGCGCGGCTGGCCGCGACGACGAACAAGGCGGGCTTGCGCGGCGGCCTCGCGGAGGCCCTGGAAGGCGCGGACGTGTTCCTCGGCCTGTCCGGCGCGACGATCGACGAGTCCCTGCTGGGCCGGATGGCGGGCGGCGGCATCGTCTTCGCCCTGTCCAACCCCGACCCCGAAGTTCACCCGGACGTGGCCGCGCGGTACGCCTCGATCGTGGCCACCGGGCGCAGCGACTTCCCGAACCAGATCAATAACGTGCTGGCGTTCCCCGGCGTGTTCCGCGGCGCGCTCGACTCCGGCGCCCGGGCGATCACGGAGAACATGAAGCTGGCGGCCGCCGAGGCGATCGTTTCGGTGGCGATGGACGACCTGGGCCCGGACCGGATCGTCCCCAGCCCGCTCGACCCGCGCGTGGCCCCGGAGGTCGCGGCCGCGGTCGCGAAGGCCGCCGAGGCGGACGGCGTCACGGACTGAGTGGTCGTGAGTGAGAAACAGTGTTAGAACGCTGTTTCTCACTCACGACCGGCCGCGACAGGCTCAGGAACCGAGCAGTTCGGTGAGCCGGTGGCGGGGGACGTCGACCAGGCGCAGGTCCGTGAGGTCCTCGGGGACGGTCAGGGAGACGTTCGCCAGGCGGGCGTGGGCGCGGGTCAGGACCTCGTCCTGGTGCTCGACCGCGTCCGCGACCACCACCGCGTGCCGGTTGTCCGGCGTGCTCCGCAGGTACCGCAGGGTGTACTTGCCGCGGATCAGCGCCGCCAGGGACGTCTGGGAACGCTCGTCCGCCAGGTCCGGGTGCGCGTTCGGCACCAGCAGCGCGAGCCGCCGGGCGTTCGTGCCCAGCAGCGTCCGCAGCAGCCAGGGGCCCGGGTCGGCCGAGAGGTCCATCGCGACCGCGTCGCCCTCGGGTCCGGAGATCGACCAGTCCACCGGCCGCGACTCGAGCGAGAGCCCGCCCGCGACCGCGATCTCCTGCAGCTTCTTCAGCAGGGCCGGTTTCGTCCCGGCGGCCTCCACCGACTGCGGCCCGTGCGTGTAGATCGCCTTGCCGCTGCGCATCTTCTTGGCCTTCGCGGTCGGCTGGCAGACGTACAGGTCCGCCGCGCTGCCGATCGCCTGCGCCCCGAAGTACCGGTTGAAGCCCGGCAGGATCGCCTCGAACGTCAGCCCGAGCGTCGCCAGCGAGCGCTGCACCTGCGCGCCCAGCGCCGGGTGCCGCGGGCTGTAGCCGTACGCCAGCAGCAGCCGTCCCTCGCTCGGCTCCCGCAACGCCTGCACTCCGCGCGCCGCGAACAGCCCCATGCCTTCGGGCGTGTACGGCGGATCGCTGAACACGAGGTCGAAGGCACCTCCGAACGACGGCGGCAGGCCGACGCGCAGGTCCGCGTGCACCGTCCGGATTTCGCGCCCGCCGCGGTCGTCGAGGTAGGCGAGGACGCGCTCGTCCAGGTCGGCGACCGTGAGCGATGCCGACGGGCAGATCGCCCGTACCGCCAGCGACGTCAGGTCGTGGTCGCCGAGGAACAGCAGCCGCGTCGAGGCGAGGTCGTACTGCGCGTCCAGCCAGAGGGCGCGGCGCAGCACGGTCTCCGGCGTGGCCTGCACGTGGTCGAGCGCGGCCAGCGGCGACGGCACCTCCGCCACCCATTCGGCGACCTTCGGCAGCAGCTCGTGCGCCGCCACGGCTTCGTCGAGCGGGTCGGCGTAGCGGGGCGCGTTGTACTGCAGGTACGACGCCGCGACGCCGGGGGCGATCCGCAGCCGGTCGCCGCTGCGGTCCAGGTCGTCGCCGAGCGCGGCGAGGACCGCCTCCACGCTGCGCCGCGGGGCCGTGCTCAGCCGCACCAGCTCGCCGAGGTCGTGGTCGCCGGTGCGCAGCAGGTCGATGACGCGGTACAGCGGGCGGACGCCGACGCCGTGCGCGGCGAGGACGTCGTCGAGTGCCTTCACGGGCTCTGAGCGTAGTAGCCACCTGCCGGAACAGCGTGCCAACCACCGCCGACTCGGCTACGGTCGGACGGACCGGGACATGGGGAGTGGCAGTGACCATCGAATTCCGCGACGTGACCAAGCAGTATCCGGATGGGACGGTCGCCGTCGACAAGCTGAGCCTCACGGTCGAAGACGGCACGATCACCGTGTTCGTCGGCCCGTCCGGCTGCGGCAAGACGACGTCGCTGCGGATGATCAACCGGATGGTGGAGCCGACCGCCGGCCAGGTGCTGCTGGACGGCAAGGACGTCGCGGAGGGCGACCCGGCGCTGCTGCGCCGCGGCATCGGCTACGTCATCCAGCACGCCGGCCTCTTTCCACATAGGACGGTGCTGGACAACATCGCCACCGTGCCGCTGCTTTCGGGCTGGGACAAGGCGAAGGCGCGCAAGCGGGCCGCCGAGCTGCTGGAGATCATCGGCCTGCCGGTCGAGCTCGGCAAGCGGTACCCGGCGCAGCTCTCGGGCGGCCAGCAGCAGCGCGTCGGCGTCGCCCGCGCGCTCGCCGCGGACTCGCCGGTGCTGCTGATGGACGAGCCGTTCTCCGCCGTCGACCCGATCGTGCGCGAAGGCCTGCAGGACGAGCTGCTGCGGCTGCAGTCGCAGCTGGGCAAGACGATCGTGTTCGTCACCCACGACATCGACGAGGCCGTCCGGCTCGGCGACAAGGTCGCGGTGATGCGGGTCGGCGGCAAGCTCGCCCAGTACGGCACGCCCGCCGACGTGCTGCGGCACCCGGTGGACGACTTCGTCGCGTCGTTCGTCGGCCGGGACCGCGGCTACCGCGGCCTGTCGTTCCTCTCCGCCGACGGCGTCGAGGTCAAGGAGCTGGAGCTGGTCGAGATCGGCTCCGCGGTCTCCGCGAGCGACGGCTGGCGGCTCGCGGTCAACACCGAAAAGCAACCCCGCGGCTGGCTGCCGCCGAACTCCACAGTGGACGGACCGCTCAGTGAAGACGGCCTCGTGGCGGGGGGTTCGCTCTGGGTGCGGGGGACGCCGATCCGCGGCGCGCTCGACGCCGCCCTGTCGTCGCCCGCCAGCCTCGGCGTGGTCGTGGACGAAGACCACCGGGTACTGGGCGCCGTGGTCGCGCGGCAGGTGCTGGACGTCATCGAGGGCACGCCCCAGGCGTCATGAGTTTCTTCGACGAGCTCGGGCGTTACCTGAGCAGCGCGAACAACCGCGTCCAGATCCTCGGTGACCTCGGGGATCACGTCTACCTCGCGCTGCTCCCGCTCGTGGTCGGGATCGTGCTGGCGATCGCGGCCGGCTGGCTGGGCCACCGCTGGTCACCCGTCCGGCAGGTGGTCATGGTGCTGGCCAACCTGCTCTACACGATCCCGTCGCTCGCGCTGTTCGTCGTCATCCCCGGCCTGATCGGGTCGAAGATCCTGGACAGCGTCAACGTCGTCGTCGCGCTGACGATCTACACCACGGCCCTGCTGGTCCGCCCGGTGCTCGACGCGCTGGACGCCGTGCCGCCGCCGGTGATCGCCGCCGCCACCGCCGTCGGGTACAAGCCGCTGCGCCGGTTCTTCGCCGTCGAACTCCCGCTGTCGGTGCCGGTGCTCGCGGCCGGCGTGCGGGTGGCGTCGGTCAGCAACATCAGCCTGGTCAGCGTCGGCGCGCTGATCGGCACCGGCGGGATGGGCGTGCTGTTCACCGACGGCTTCCAGCGCGAGTACTTCTCGCCGATCGTCGTCGGCATCGTGCTGACGCTGCTGCTGGCGCTGGTCGTCGACCTGGTGCTGGTGGGCTCGCGAAACCTGCTGACGCCGTGGACCCGGGTGGGGGCGCCGTGATCACCGATCTCTTCCGCTGGTTCGGCGACCCGGCCCACTGGTCGGGCCCGGACGGCGTTCCGCAGCGGCTGCTGGAGCACCTCGGCTACACGTTCCTGTCGCTGGCGATCGCGCTGGTCATCGCCGTCCCGCTGGGGCTGTTCGTGGGCCACACCGGACGCGGCGGCGTCGCGCTGGTCAGCGCCGGCAACGCGATCCGCGCACTGCCGACGCTCGGGCTCGTCACTTTCCTGTTCCTGCTCTTCACCGAGAGTGTCACCTCGACGATCATCGGGCTCGTCGTGCTGGCCGTGCCGCCGATCCTGGCCGGGACGTACGCCGGGCTGCAGGCGACCGACCACGGCGTGGTCGACGCCGCCGAAGGCGTCGGCATGACCGGCTGGCAGCGGCTGTGGCAGGTCGAGGTGCCGATCTCGCTGCCGCTCGTGCTCGGCGGCATCCGCAACGCCGTGCTGCAGCTGGTGGCGACCGCCGCGGTGGCCGCGTACGTCGGACTCGGTGGCCTGGGCCGGTTCCTGCTCGACGGACTGGCCATTTTGGACTATTCCGAGGTCATCGCGGGCGCGCTGCTGACGACGTTGCTGGCCATCGTCCTGGATCTGCTCTTCGCGGTCTTGAACCGGGCTCTGGTGCCGCGGGGTGTCCGGCTCGCCGCGGCGGAGAAGAAGGTGACGGCGTGAAGCGGCTGGTCTTGCTGGTGGTTTTGGTGTTGGCGGCCGGCTGCGGCAACCCGCTGGCGGGCGGCGGCGAGGGCGGCGCGACGGGGGACATCATCATCGGCGCGTCCGACGTCGGGGAAAGCCTGCTGCTGGCCCAGATCTACGCCGGCGCGCTGCGAAACGCGGGTGCCACGAACGTGACCGTGCGGCCGCCGGTCGGCAGCCGCGAAGTCGTCGTCAAGGCACTGCAGGACAAGTCGCTGTCGGTCGTGCCCGACTACAGCGGGAACCTGTTGCGGTACTTCGACAAGGACACCACCGCGACGACACCCCAGGACGTCTACGCGCAGCTGCGCCGCCAGATCCCGGCCGGGTTCGAGGTGCTGGACCAGGCGCCGGCCGAGGACAAGGACCTGCTCGTCGTCGGGCCGCAGCTGGCCTCCGCGGGGGTGAAGACGTTCTCCGACCTGGGGCGGCGGTGCCGGGAGCTGGTGTTCGGCGGGCCGGGTCAGTGGAGCAGCCGCTGGAAGGACAAGATCAAGTCCCTGTACGGCTGCGAGTTCAAGGAGATCCGCACGACCGACACCGGCGGGCCGGTGACGGTGGCGGCGCTGAAGTCCGGCGAGGTGCAGGTGGCGGACCTGTTCAGCACGTCGTCGACGATCGCCGCGAACGGGTTCGTGCCGCTGGTCGACGACAAGAACATGTTCCCGGCGCAGAACATCGTGCCACTGGTGGCGCGCGGGACGCTGTCCCCAGCCGAGGTGGCCGCACTGAACCGGGTGTCGGCGGCGCTGACGACCGAGCAGCTGACGCGGCTCAACGTCGAGTTCACCGAGGAAAAGCGCAACCCCCTCGACATCGCCGAGGACTTCCTCGCCCGCAACAACTTGAAGTCCTAGCCGCGCAGGGCCTCGGCCACCCGGCCCGCGTCCTCGATGCCACGCTCCGGCGGCTCCTCCGGCAGCGGCAGCAACACGACCGAGCCGCTGCCCGCTTCATGCAGGGAACGGACCGCTGCCACGCAGTCGTCCAGGTCGCCGCAGATGGCGAGCCGGTCGATCCACTCCGGACGCAGGCCCGCCGCCAGTTCGTCCACTGTGGACGTCGAGTCGACCAGCTCCAGCAGTTCCGAGGCGAACGGCAGCCCTTCCACCTGGACCCGCGCGCCCGGGGTCAGTGACTCCGCCACCGTCCGGCGGGCGCGCTCGCGGTCGCCCAGTGCCAGCCAGTTGTACGTCACCAGTGCGTGGTGGGGCGGTGCGCCTTCCGCAGCGCGGCCGGGAGCGATGCCCGCCAGCGCCGTCCGCACGTACTCCGGCGGCGACGGCTCGGCGAGGATGGTCCCGTCGGCGTTCGCGCCCGCGATCGCCAGGGACTTCGGGCGGCGGACGCCCGCCACCAGCGGGGGTGGCGAGGCCGGCGGGAAGACCAGCTCGACCTCGTCGAGACTGACGTGCTTGCCGGTCACCGAGACCCGCTCGCCTGCCAGCAGCCGGCGGACCGCCACCAGCGTCTCTTCCAGCGCTGCCAGCGGCGAAGCGGGGTACGCGCCGATCTGGCGCATCCACGACGGGACGCCGTGCCCGAACCCGGCGATCAGCCGGCCCGGGTGCAGCTCGGCCAGCGCCGCGATCTCCATCGCCGCGATCGCCGGGTTGCGCGCGACCGCCGGCAGCACCCCGATGCCCACCTTGATCGTCGAGGTCACCGCCAGCGCCGTCGAGACCGTGGCGATGCCGGCCGCCCAGAAGCAGTCCTCGACCAGCCAGACTTCGTCGAGCCCCGCGGCTTCGGCCTGCTTGGCCAGTTCGATCAGCCGGGACGGCGGCTGCTCGCGGTTGATGCGGACGCCCACGGACGAGCGGGGTTCGTACATGCGAAGGCTCCTCTTCAGATTCGGGAGAACGCCGGCGCGTACTCGAACGCGCCCGCCTGGGTGGGCTGGTACGCGGAGAGCGTCCGCGCCTGGAAGTACCGGCCCCACCGCGGTTCCGGTGCGGTGATCGACAGGTCCGACGCCGTGACGAACCCGAACCGCGAGTAGTAGGCGGGCTCGCCGAGCAGGACGACCAGGCCGTAACCGAGCGCGTCCGCCGCGCCGACGACCGCGTGCATCAACGCCGAGCCGACGCCGCTCGCCTGGTGTGCGGGCAGCACGCCGAGCGGACCGAGCCCGACGGCGGCGCCCGGGTCGTCGCCGACGCGGGCCCGGCTGCAGCACACGTGCCCGACGACGTCGCCCTCGTGGAGGGCCACCAGCGACAACGCGCCGATCAGGTCGCCTTCGGCACGGAGTTCGTCCACGAGGGGCGCCTCGACGGGGGTCACGCCTTCCTCGCGCCGGAACGCCGCGCTGTGGACGGCGTGGATCGCGGTGCGGTCGGCGGGCGTCTCCCGGCGGATCAGCATGATCGCCACCTTGCCGTGAACCGGCGGCGGAGGGCAATCGATTTGGGCTGCGCCCCCCGGTTTCCACGCTACCGGAGGGCACCGACAGTTCCGGGGGGTGCGACGACGAAGGCCTCCTCGCCTGTGGATGGCGAGGAGGCCTTCGTCGTGGTCAAGCGATCAGTCGAACGCCTTCGCGATCAGCGCCTTCTGCTCCACCTCGTGCACCTTGGACGAGCCGGCTGAGGGGGCCGCCATCGGGCGACGCGAGACGACCTGCAGGCCCGAGAGCACCTCCGGGAACTTCCGGGGCAGGTTCAGGCCGAAGAACGGCCACGCACCCTGGTTCTCCGGCTCCTCCTGGACCCACGCGACCTGCGTCGCGTTCGTGTACCGCTCCAGCGCCGCCAGCAGCTTCTTCTTCGGCAGCGGGTAGTACTGCTCGATCCGCACGATCGCGACGTCGTCGGCCTCGCGCTTCGTCCGCTCGGCCACCAGCTCCCAGTACAGCTTCCCGGAGGTCAGCAGCACCTTGCGGATCTTCGCCGGGTCCGGCGTGACGTCGTCGATGACGGACATGAAGCGGCTTTCGCCGGTGAAGTCCTCGACACCCGACGTCGCGGCCTTGTTGCGCAGCATCGACTTCGGCGTGAAGACGACCAGCGGGCGCTGGATGCCGTCGAGGGCGTGGCGGCGCAGCAGGTGGAAGTAGTTCGCCGGGGTGGACGGCACCGCCACCGTCATCGAGCCCTCCGCGCACAGCGAGAGGAACCGCTCGATGCGGCCGGACGTGTGGTCCGGGCCCTGGCCCTCGTGGCCATGCGGCAGCAGCAGCACGACGTCCGAACGCTGGCCCCACTTGGCCTCGCCCGAGGAGATGTACTCGTCGATGACGGTCTGCGCGCCGTTGACGAAGTCACCGAACTGCGCTTCCCACATCACCAGCGCCTCGGAGTTCGCCACCGAGTAGCCGTACTCGAAGCCGACGGCCGCGTACTCCGACAGCGCCGAGTCGTAGATCATCACGCGGCCCTGGCCGTCGGCCAGGTTCTGCAGCGGCGAGTACTCCTGGCCGGTCTTGCGGTCGATGAAGACCGAGTGCCGCTGGGTGAACGTGCCGCGCCGCGAGTCCTGGCCGGACAGCCGGACCAGCCGGCCCTCCATCGCCAGCGACCCGAACGCCAGCAATTCGCCGAACGCCCAGTCGATGTCGCCCTCGCGGGACATCTTGTGGCGGCGCTCCATGACCGGCTTGACGCGCGGGTGCGGGGTGAAGCCGTCCGGCACGTTCACGAACGCGTCGCCGATGTGCTCCAGCGTCTCGCCGGTGATCGCCGTCGCCACCTTGGCCGGCACCTGCTGCTCCTCCTCGACGGAGGGGCTGGCCTTCGCCGGGTGCTTCTCCAGCTCGCGCACCTCGTTGAAGACGTGCTCCAGCTGGCTCGAGAAGTCGCGCAGCGCGGCCTCAGCCTCTTCGACGGAGATGTCGCCGCGGCCGATCAGCGACTCGGTGTAGGTCTTCCGCACCGAGCGCTTGGTGTCGATGATGTCGTACATCGCCGGCTGCGTCATCGACGGGTCGTCGCCCTCGTTGTGGCCGCGGCGGCGGTAGCAGATGAGGTCGATGACGACGTCCTTGTGGAACGCCTGCCGGTACTCGACGGCCAGCTTGGCCACCCAGTGCGCGGCCTCCGGGTCGTCGCCGTTCACGTGGAAGATCGGCGAGCCGATCATCTTCGCGACATCGGTGGCGTACTGCGACGAGCGCGAGTGCTCCGGCGCGGTCGTGAAGCCGACCTGGTTGTTGACGATGACGTGCACGGTGCCGCCGGTGCGGTACCCGCGCAGCAGCGACAGGTTCAGCGTCTCGGCGACGACGCCCTGGCCCGCGAAGGCCGCGTCACCGTGCATCAGGACCGGCAGCACGGTGTAGCCCTCGCCGCCCTTGTCGAGGATGTCCTGCTTGGCGCGGACGATGCCCTCGAGCACCGGGTCGACCGTCTCCAGGTGGGACGGGTTCGCCGTCAGCGACACCTTCGTCTCGCCGTCGCCGAACATCCGGAAGTACTTGCCCTCGGCGCCGAGGTGGTACTTCACGTCACCGGAGCCGTGCGCCTGGCCCGGGTCGAGGTTGCCCTCGAACTCCTGGAAGATCTGGCTGATCGGCTTGCCGACGATGTTGGCCAGGACGTTCAGCCTGCCGCGGTGCGGCATGCCGATGACGACCTCGTCCAGCTCGTGCTCGGCGGCCTTGTCGAGGATGGTGTCGAGCAGCGGGATCGCCGTCTCGCCGCCTTCGAGCGAGAAGCGCTTCTGGCCGACGTACTTGGTCTGCAGGAACGTCTCGAACGCCTCGGCGGCGTTCAGCTTCGAGAGCACGTACTTCTGGACCGCGGGGTCCGGCTTCTCGTGCGGGATCTCGACGCGCTCCTGGATCCAGCGGCGCTCCTCGGGGTCGAGGATGTGGGTGTACTCGATGCCGACCGTGCGGCAGTACGAGTTGCGCAGCACGCCCAGGATGTCGCGCAGCTTCATCCGCTCCTGGCCGGCGAAGCCGCCGACCGGGAACTCGCGGTCGAGGTCCCAAAGGGTGAGACCGTGGGACAGCACGTCCAGGTCCGCGTGGCTGCGCTGGCGGTAGTTCAGCGGGTCGGTGTCGGCCATCAGGTGGCCGCGCATCCGGAACGCGTCGATCAGCTCGATCACGCGGGCGGTCTTGTCGACCGGGCCGTCCGGGATGTCGGCGACCCAGCGGATCGGCTCGTACGGCAGGCGCAGGCTCGTGAAGACGTCGTCGTAGAAGCCGTCCTCGCCGAGCAGCAGCTGGTGGATGCGCTTGAGGAACTCGCCCGACTCCGCGCCCTGGATGATGCGGTGGTCGTAGGTCGAGGTCAGCGTCATGATCTTGCTGATGCCGAGGTCGACCAGCGTCTTCTCGCTGGTGCCCTCGAAGGCGGCCGGGTACTGCATGGCGCCGACGCCGATGATCGCGCCCTGGCCGGCCTGCAGGCGGGGCACCGAGTGGTTGGTGCCGATGCCGCCCGGGTTGGTCAGCGAGATCGTGGTGCCGGCGAAGTCGTCCGCGGTGAGCTTGTTGTTGCGGGCCTTCTTGACGATGTCCTCGTAGGCCTGCCAGAACTGCAGGAACGTCATGTCCTCGACGCCCTTGATCGAGGCGACGACGAGGTTGCGCGAGCCGTCCTTGCCCTTCATGTCGATCGCGAGGCCGAAGTTGACGTGCTCCGGCGTGACCGCGAACGGCTTCCCGTCGATCAGCTGGTAGTGCCGGTTCATGTTCGGGAAGCTCTTCAGCGCCCGCACCATCGCGTAGCCGATGAGGTGCGTGAAGGAGATCTTGCCGCCGCGGGTGCGCTTGAGGTGGTTGTTGATGACGATGCGGTTGTCCGCCATCAGCTTCGCCGGGACCGCGCGCACGCTGGTCGCGGTGGGGACGCTCAGCGAGGCGTCCATGTTCTTGGCGATGGCCGCCGCGGCGCCGCGCAGCTGCTTCGACTCCGGCTCTTCCTTCGCCTGCGGCTTGGCTTCGGCCTTCGGCTCGGCCTTGGCGGCGGGCTTCGGGGCCGCCTGCCTGGGTGCCGGCTTCGAGGGGGCCGGCTTGGTGGCCGACTGCTTGGCCGCCGACTCCGCGTTCTGCACGGCCTTGGCCGAGGGCTGCGCCGCCTGGCCGTTGGTGGCCGGCTTGACATCGGCCTGCTGCTGCTGCCGGGCGGTGTCCGCCTTGGCCTGCGCGTTCTGCGTCGGCTTGAAGTCCGCGAAGAAGTCGTGCCATGCGGCATCGACTGAGGAAGGGTCGGCGAGGAACTGGTCGTACATCTCTTCGACCAGCCACTCGTTGGGGCCGAACTGTGACGCAGGGCTGCTGCTGGACACGGCTGGGGCTCGCCTCTATCCGTCTCGATCTCGATCTTGAATCCGCTGATGCGCCTACCAGGCTAACCCCCTCGGTGACCGCGATGTGATGGAACCGGCCTGTGTGAGGCGTGGCGCACTAGGGTATCGGTCACTGACACGATCAAGATGTGCTAAGGGAACCTTAAGCCCTGGACCCGGTACAGGGTTTCCGGGCTCTTCCTCCCCGGTTCGTCCTCCGGCCCGTGGCCGTTCACGGCGGCGCGTTCCACTGGGAGGATGTGGCTGGTCGAATGTCCGTCGTTCTGGGACCAGGGCCTGGTGCGGCCGCTGGTCACCGAGTCCGGCGCGGTCGTGCTGCGGTGCGACTCGTGCTCCGCCGTGTGGCCGACGCCGGCCGACTTCGAGGAGATGGAGTGGGTCGAGCCGGCTGAGCCGGACTGGCTGGTCGGCGCCGGGGTGCACGTCCGGCCGGGCACGGTCCGGTGGGCGTCGCGGCCGGACGTCGAGGCGGCCGGTCTGGGGTCACTGAAGTGGCGGGCGCTGCCCTAAGCGGACGCTCCGATGGCCCGGGCGAGGTCTTCGCTCAGTGGGTACGGGGGCTCATGGGGGACGAGCTTGACCGCCAGGTGGAGCTGGTCGGTGGCCAGGAGCCCGGCGATGTCGCGCATGACCGGTGTGACGTCGGTGATACCGGTGATCCACTCGTCGACGTAGCGGTCGACGGCTTCGCCGCTCAGACCGATCTGGATGGCGCGGAAGTTCAGCGCGGTGTGGTCGAGATCTCGCTCGGGATCCCACTGGATGCGGACCGGGCTGGTCTTGAGCTGCTGCTTCCAGGCGGCGGTGTCCTGGTCGCGGCGGGGTTTGCTGAGCGCGGCGTGCGCGAGGGCCCATTCGAAACCGTCACGAGTGATATCGATCGCGAGGATCCGCTCCTGCCCCGGTTTGCGCCCGTAGCCGCAGCGGTAGGCCATCCACCGGAACGACGGCTTGATCCACGTCATCCGGTCCCGCTTGAACGGCGCGACGAAAGTCTGCTTCTCGAGCGCGGCGTCGGCGATCTCGGGCGAATAGGCCTGGTAGACCCGGACGGTCGTGTCCGTCTGCGCGGCCCGGATCTGCCGGTCGGGGACGCGCTGCTCTTCGAACATGCCGCCATGCTCCCAGCGCCCGGGTCACCCTGCCACGGACTTTCGTGCGCAAGAGGGCATCACGCGTGTCTGCACGGGTGATGCCTCTTCCCGCACGTTCAGCCGAGGGCCCACAGCCTGGCGTAGTGGCCCTTCGCGGCCAGGAGTTCTTCGTGGGTTCCGGTTTCGACTATGCGGCCGTGGTCCAGGACCACGATGCGGTCCGCGCGGGCCGCCGTGGCCAGGCGGTGGGCGACCACGAACGTCGTGCGGCGGCGGGCCACCGTCTCCGTCGCGCGGAGGACCGCTGCCTCCGTCGACGGGTCCAGGGCCGCTGTCGCCTCGTCGAGCAGCAGGACGTCCGGGTCCACCAGCTCCGCCCGGGCCAGCGCGACCAGCTGGCGCTGACCCGCCGACAGCGACCGGCCGCGCTCGCCGACCGGCTGCAGGAAGCCCGACGGCAGGGCCGCGACGCCGTCGAGCGCGCCCACCGCCCGCACCGCGGCCTCCACCTCCGCGTCGGAAGCCGACGGGCGGCCGTAGCGGACGTTGTCGGCCACCGTGCCCGAGAACAGGTGCGCCTCCTGCGGCACCACGCCCATCCGGCGCCGCACCCCGGCCAGCTCGTACTCGCGGACGTCCGTGCCGTCGATCCGGACCTCGCCGCCGGTGACGTCGTAGTAGCGCGCCACCAGCTTCACCGCCGTCGACTTCCCGGCGCCGGTCGCGCCGACCAGCGCGATCGTCTCCCCGGCCGCGACGTCCAGCGAGAACTGCTCCAGCGCCTTCGTCTCGGTGCCGGTGTAGGCGAAGTCGACCTCCTTGAACGACACCTCGCCGCGCAGCCGCTCGGGCACCGCCACCGGGCGCTCGGCCGCCGGCACCGACGTCGGCGTCCGCAGCAGGTCGCCGATCCGGTTCAGGCCGACGCGCGCCTGCTGGTAGCCGTCGAACACCGCCGACAGCTGCTGGATCGGCGAGAAGAACTGCTGCAGGTACAGCAGGAACGCGAGCAGCACGCCGGCCGACAGCGTGCCCGCCGAGACGCGGTTCGCGCCGGCCACCAGCACCGTCGTCGTCGCGAGGTCCGACAGCAGCGCCACCAGCGGGAAGTAGGTCGCGACGTACCGCTGGGCCCGCAACCGCGAACGCCGGTAGTCGTCGCTGCGCGAAGCGAACGCTTCCGCGGAGCGGTCTTCGCGCGTGTACGCCTGTGCGACGCGCAACCCGCTGACGTTCTCCTGCATGTCCGCGTTCACGACGCTGACCCGCTCGCGGGCCTCGTTGTACGCCTTCGACGCCGACCGCCGGAAGATCACCGTGGCCACCGCCAGCACCGGCACCATCGCCAGCGCGTACAGCGCCAGCCCGGCGTCGGTGACCAGCAGCGCGGCCGTGATCCCGGCCAGCGTGAGCGCGCTGACCACCGCCGTGGCGAGCCCGGTCTGCAGGAACGTCGAGAGCGCGTCGACGTCCGTCGTCATCCGGGTCATGATCTTCCCGGACAGCTCCCGCTCGTAGTAGTCGAGCCCGAGCCGCTGCAGGTGCGCGTAGCTGCGGACGCGCAGCGCGTACAGCACCGTCTCGCCCACCCGTGACGTCAGCCGCGTCTGCGCGAAGACCACCAGCCAGTCGGCCGCGATCACCGCGGCGCCGATGCCGGCGGCCAGCCAGATCATCCACTCGACGCCGGTGCGCACCCCGTGGTCGACGCCGAACTGGTACAGCCCGGGCAGCGCGATCGACGCCAGCGCGTCCGCCGCCACCAGCCCGATCACCAGGGCCAACGGCCGGCGGACCGGCCGCAGCAGCCCGGCCAGCCGGAACTTCGGGTCGGGCGCGGTGACGTCCACGCCGGGCACCCGCGGCTCGTCGACGGCCGGCGGGAGCTTGCGCACGCCCTCGATCAGCTCCGGCGTCGGCGGCACGTCCAGGCCGCCGCCACCGCCGACGAACCCGCTGCTGTTCGGGTCGCCGCTGCGCATCCGCGCGGCTTCGGCCAAGGCCTCGGCTTCGTCTCGGCTCTCGTCGCGCGGCCACAGCGCCGGCGTGATCCCGTCCTGACCGCAGTCGAGGCCCTCGCAGCGGTGCTTCTCTTCGACGTCGTCGCCCGGGCCCGCCACCAGCTCGCGGAACAGCGGGCAGCGCGCCAGCAGCTCGGCCTCGGTGCCGACGTCGACCACGCGGCCTTCGTCCAGCACCGCGATCCGGTCGGCCAGGGCCAGGGTGGAGCGCCGGTGCGCGATCAGCAGGGTGGTCCGGCTCGCGGTGACCGACCGCAAGGTGTCGTGGATCGCCGCCTCGGTCACGGTGTCGATGGCCGACGTCGCGTCGTCGAGGACGAGGATCCGCGGGTCGGTGATCAGGGCCCTGGCCAGCCCGAGGCGCTGCCGCTGGCCGCCCGAGAGCGTGAGCCCGCGCTCGCCGACCAGCGTGTCGTAGCCGTCCGGCAGCGCGCGGATGAAGCCGTCCGCCTCCGCCGCCTTGGCCGCCGCGACGACTTCTTCGTCGCTCGCGTCCGGGCGGCCGTAGGCGATGTTGTCCCGGATCGACGAGGAGAACAGGAACGCCTCCTCGAACACGACGCCGATCGCTTGCCGCAGCTGCCGCAGCGGGACGTCACGGACGTCGAGTCCGCCGACCCGCACCGCGCCCGCGTGGACGTCGTAGAACCGGGGCAGCAGCAGGGAGATCGTCGACTTGCCGGAGCCCGCGGTGCCGACCAGCGCGAGGGTCTCGCCCGGGTTCGCGGTGACCGAAAGGCCGTCCAGCACCGGTTCGGTGCGCGTGTAGCCGAACCGGACGCCGTCGAGTTCGACACCGAGCGGGCCGTCCGGCAGCGGCCGCGCGTCGGGCGCGTCGACGACCTCCGGCTGCGCGTCGATCAGCTCGTACACCCGCTCGGCGCCGGCGCGGGTCAGCTGGGCCTGCACGACCAGGCCGGACAGCATCCGGGCCGGGCCGATCAGCGTGGCGAGGTAGGTGGCGAAGGCCAGGAACGTGCCGAGGGTGATCGAGCCGTTCAGCGCCAGGACGCCGCCGATGCCGAGCACGGCGACCTGGCCGGCGGCGGGCAGGGCGGCGGTGGTCGCCGTCGGGACCGCCGACAGCTTCGCCGCGCGAAGCCGCTCCCCGAACAACTTGCGCGCGGTGCCTTCCAGCTTCGAGACTTCCCGCGTCTCCTGGCCGAACCCCTTGACCACCCGGACGCCGGTGACGGTCTCCTCCACCTGCTGCGCGACGTCCGCCGCGCGCTGCTGCGCCGACCACGTCGCCGGGAACAGGCGCTTGCGGCTGCGCGTCACGATGATGCCGACCGCGGGCGTGACGACCAGCGCGATCAGCGTCAGCACCGGCGACAGCCACAGCATCGCGGCGAACGACAGCACCGCGAAGACGACCGAGCCGAACGACAGCGGGACCTGCATCAGGATGCCGGTCACCAGCTGCAGGTCGGAAATCGCGCGCGAGGCCACCTGGCCGGTGCGCAGCGCGTCCTGCTTGCCGCCGTCCAGCCGCGAAACGGCGTTGAACACGCGCTGCCGCAGGTCGTGCTGGACGTCGAGGGCGAGCTTCCCGCCGAGGTAGCGGCGCGCGAACGCGGTGCCGAAGGCGACCAGCTGCAGCGTGACCAGGAAGACGGCGATCCCGGGCAGCCCGCCGGTCTGCCCGGCCACCGCGTCGTCCACCGCCGTGCGCACCAGCAGGGGGCTCGCGGCCTGCACGCCGACACCGAGCGCGGCGGCGAGCAGCGACAGCACGACGAGCACGCGGTGCTCCCACGCCGCGGCGGACAGCCGGCGGATCCAGCCGGTCGTCTCGGCGGATGGGAGCTCTTGACGGGAGCGAGGCGGAGCGGTGGTCACGTTCCAACAGTAAGCGCGACCACCGACATTTTATTTCCCCGAACGCGGTGAAGGCCACCCCGGACAACCGGGATGGCCTTCACCGCAAGGGAAAACTACGTGATGTCACGCTTCTGGTTGCCCGCCCAGCCGAGGCCGAAGAAGAGGATCGTCCACGCGAAGAAGATCAGCGCCGAAGCCCACCACGAGAGCACGCCGGGCGCGCCCGCGGTCAGCTGCAGGATCAGCTGCGACCCGGAGTCCACGCTGTCCGGCAGGTTGAGCGAGTTGAACCCGAAGGCGTCCGCCGCGATGCCGCCGACGATCCCGTTCGCGGTGCCGTTCGGCAGGATCCCGCCCAGGATGCGGACGTCGCCCCAGCCCCAGAACGCGATCACCAGGACGTTCTCCACGATCAGGAACCACACCATCAGCAGCACCACGGCCAGCGGCACGCTGCGCAGCACCGCGCCGAACCCGATGCCGAACAACGTCACCAGCACCGAGGCCAGCACCGTCCCGCCGAGCGCGGCCAGCCACTGGCCCGTGGACGGCCAGCGGCCCGAGTCGACCGACGCCATGACCGCGAGCGCCGAGACGCCGAAGCTGACCACGCCGTAGATGGCGCCCCACGCGACGTAGGTGAGCATCTTCGCGGTCAGCGCCGAGACCCGGTTCGGCGCGGTGAGGAAGGTCGTCGTGATCGTCTTGCTGCGGTACTCGCCGGCCAGCGCGAAGACGCCGAACAGCGCCGGTACGAGCTGCGCGATGTTCACGCCGTGTGCCAGCGCCAGCAGCCCCACCGGGATCTGGCTCGGGTCGAGGCCGACCATTTCGGTGAGCTCCCGGGCGTCCTTCGACCCCAGGAAGTCCGCGAAGTCGTTCGTGAGGCTGCCCCACGCGAAGGTCAGCCAGAACGCGACCAGCGCCAGCGGGATCAGCAGCACCCACCACGTGTTCAGCGAGAGCGTCTTGCGGAACTCCGCCTTGATCAGGTTGCCCATCACTGCTGCGGACCTCCCCAGTACTGCTGCTGTTGCTGCGGACCCGACGGCGGGCCCTGCTGGTAGTGCTGCTGCGGCGGATAACCGGGCGGCGGACCCTGGTACTGCGGCTGCGGCGGGTAACCCGGCGGCGGCTGACCCGGCGCGCCGGTGTACTGACCCTGCGTCAGCTGGAAGAACATCCGCTCCAGGTCGGCGTGGTCCTCCTGCATCCCGTAGACCGCGATCCCGGCCTTCGCGGCGATGTCACCGATCTGCTGGACGCTCGACCCGGCGACCGAGACCCGGCCGTCCGGTGTCGGCGAAACCCCGGTGATGCCGTTCTCGTGCAACGCCTTCACGAGCGCCGGCGGGTCCGCCGGCTGCACCAGCACCCGCGACTGCTGGCTCCGGCGCAGCTGCTCCAGCGGGCCGTAGTAGCGCGTGACGCCCTGGCTGATGATCACGACCTGGTCGATCAGCTGCTCGACCTCGTTCAGCAGGTGACTCGACACCAGGACCGTCCGCCCCTGCTCGCGGGCGTAGGACCGCAGGAAGTTGCGCAGCCAGAGGATGCCCTCCGGGTCGAGGCCGTTCGTCGGCTCGTCGAGCACCAGCACCTGCGGATCGCCCAGCAGCGCCGTCGCCAGCGCCAGCCGCTGCCGCATGCCGAGCGAGAACCCGCCCGCCTTCCGGTCCGCGGCGCTGCCCAGGCCCACCAGGCCGAGCACCTCGTCCGCGCGCCGGTCCGGCACGCCGATGGCCGCGGCGTACACCCGGAGGTGGTTGCGCGCCGTCCGGCTCGGGTGGAACCCCTCGTTCTCGAGCACCGAACCGACCACCCGCGCCGGGTTCCCCAGCTGCGAGTGCGGGCGGCCGTTGATCGTCGCCATTCCCGACGTGGGCGTCACCAACCCGAGCAACATCCGCAACGTCGTCGTCTTCCCGGCACCGTTCGGGCCGAGGAAGCCCGTCACCGAACCCGGTTCGACCGTGAAGCTGAGGTTCTGCACCGCGTTCACCGCGCCGAACTGCTTGCTCAGGTTCTGCACCACAATCCGGCCACTGCCGTCGTGCATACCGTCCCCTAACGTTCCCCGCTGATGCGGCGTCATCCTGCCCTACCCGCGCCGGCCGCGCGCACGGAACGCGCGAACCCGTGGAGAGCGACCTTCGTCACGTTCCGCTACCACCGGGTGCGTTGACCTGAGGTTTCGCGAGCCGGGTCAGATCAACTTGGTAAAGAATTCGTGCGACTTGCCGACCCGGTGCAGCGAAGTCGCGGTGAGCCCTCTAAGCTAGAAGACGGCGGCCCGCTCCCAGTGACCCCCAGGCTGGTTGAGCGGGTCGCCCCTTTATGTCAGAAGAACCCGGGATCCCGCTGTCAGCGCAGGTCTGTGGCATCGTGGCGCGATGCGGATCTTGCTCGTGGAGGATGAACGGCGGCTGGCTGAGGCGCTGCGGGCCGGGCTGACCGCCGAGGGGTACGCCGTCGACGTCGCCCACAACGGGCGGGATGCCCTCTGGCACGCCACCGAACACCCCTACTCCGCCATCATCCTGGACATCATGCTGCCCGGGCTGAACGGCTACCGCGTCTGCCGCCGGCTGCGGGAGCAGGGGAACAGCACGCCCATCCTCATGCTGACCGCCAAGGACGGCGAGGACGACGAGATCGAGGCCCTCGACACCGGGGCCGACGACTTCCTCCCCAAGCCCTTCTCCTACGGCGTCCTCCTCTCCCGTCTGCGCGCGCTCATCCGGCGTGGCGGCGCCACCCGGGCGGGCGTCCTCAAACTGGGGGACCTCGAACTCGACCAGGCCAGCCGGACCTGCCGTCGCGGCACGGCGGACATCACGCTCACCGGCAAGGAGTTCGCCCTCCTCGCCTACCTCATGCAGCGGCCCGGGCAGGTCGTCACCAAGGCCGAGCTGCTCGACAACCTCTGGGACTTCGCCGCCTCCGCGACCGCCAACCTGGTGGAGGTGCACGTCAGCGCGCTGCGGCGCAAGATCGACGTCCCGTTCGGGGCCGAGACCATCCGGACGGTCCGCGGCGCCGGCTACCACGTGGTGACCGCGGGTGCCTAGCTTCTGGCGCGCCACCCGGTTCCGCGTCGCCGTGACCGCCTTCGCCGCGTCCGCCGTGGCGCTCGGCGCCGTGTCCGTGTGGTTCGTCCTGCAGGCGCGCGGCCGCCTCGAGAACGCCGCCACCCAGCTCGCCGACGCCCACGCCGACGCGATCGTCCAGCTGCTGAACACCGGGGCCCGGCCCGCCGACCTCGCGCTGCTCGTCCGCGACTCGATCTACGAGGTCAAGGACCGGCAGGGCACGTCGGTCGCGTCGTGTCCGGTCCTGCGCGAAGCGACGCTGGCCACCTACGACACCGAGGTCACGCTGCGGCCGTACCAGTACGACCGGTCCGCGCGGGAGTCCGTCGGCTGCGCGCCCGAGCTGCGCGGGCTCGACGACGACCTCACCCTGCACGTCGTGCACGCCGACAGCGGCGACAGCAAGTACGACGTGTTCGCCGGCGCGCAGATCGACCCCGAGGGACAGGCGGCGGTCGATTCCGCCCGCACCGTGCTCACGGCGGGCGTCCCCGCGGTCGCGCTGCTCATCGGCGTCATCGCGTGGCTCGCCGTGCGCCGGTCGCTGCGCCCGGTCGAGGCCATCCGCGGCGAGGTCGCCGAGATCGGTGCGCACGACCTCGGCCGCCGCGTCCCGGACCCGCGCACCGGCGACGAGATCGCGCGGCTGGCCGGGACGATGAACACCATGCTCGCCCGGCTCGACGAGGCCGTCACCCGGCAGAGCCGGTTCACCTCAGACGCGTCGCACGAACTGCGGACCCCGCTCGCGTCGCTGCGGACCCAGCTCGAAGTGCTCCTGGCCCACCCCGACCGGCTCGACTGGCGGCGGGCCTGCGAGAACGCGCTGCTCGACGTCACCCGGCTGCAGGACCTCGTCGCGGACCTCGTGCTGCTCGGCAAGCTCGACCACGCCGGTCCCGACCGGCTGGAGCCCGTCGCACTGTCCGAAGTGGTCGGTGCCGTCGTGGCCGGCCGCAGCGGGATCGACGTCGAGGTCACCGGGACGCCGGTGGTGCGCGGCCACCGGTCGCGGCTGGAACGGCTCGTCCGCAACCTCGTCGACAACGCGCAGCGGCACGCCGTCTCGCGCGTCGCCGTCACGGTGTCCGCAGTGGACGGTCAGGTCGTCTTGACGGTCGACGACGACGGGCCGGGCATCCCCGAAGCCGATCGCGATCGCGTCTTCGACCGCTTCGTCCGGCTGGACGACGCCCGCGACCGCGACGAGGGCGGTTCGGGCCTGGGCCTGGCGATCGTCGCGGACATCGCCCGCGCCCACGGCGGCACGGCGGCGGTCGAGGACAGCAGCCGGTTCGTCGTCCGGCTGCCGGAGCTGAAGACGTCTTAAGCCCGCTTCAGGCCCGGTTCAGCGTTCAAGATCGACGCTGCGGGCATGACCCTTTCCTGGCGGCCTCTGGACCACGCCGAATACCGGGCTTCCTCGTGGTTCCCGGGCCTGACCGGCCTGCGCGCCCTCGCCGCGCTGGCTGTCGTGTTCTTCCACTACGGCGGCCCGGTCGTGGACCGGCTGCAGGGCTGGATCGCCGTCCAGCTGTTCTTCGTGCTGTCCGGCTTCCTGATCACCACGCTGGCGCTGCGCGAAGAGGACCGCACCGGCGTCGTTTCGCTGCGCCGCTTCTACGTCCGCCGGGTCTTCCGGATCATGCCGGTGTACTTCCTGCTGCTCGGCCTGACGGCGCTGGCCGTCACCCTCGCTGGGGCGTACCGGAGCAGCCGGCTCGCCGACGCGATGCCGTTCTACCTGGTCTTCGGCAACGAGCTCGTCGGCTTCAACACGCCGTACCCGACGTCGTGGTCGCTGGGTGTGGAGGAGAAGTTCTACCTCGTCTGGCCCGCGCTGCTCGTGCTGACGTCGTTCGCCCGGACCGGCAAGACCGCATTGCGCCTGCTGATCGCCGCGGGCGTGGTGACCGGTGTCCTCTTCGGAGCGTTGCCGCTCGCGCCGTCGCAGCGGTGGGCCGAACTCAGCGTGCACTACTGCTCGCTGGTCGTCGGCTGCCTGCTCGCGCCGGCGCTGCACCACCCGCGCGGGTTCGCCGTGTTCCGGCCGCTGACCAGCCCGGCCGCGGCGGTGCTGGTCGCGCTCGGGTTCTGTGTGCTGCAGCTGTCGGTGAAGCCGCTGGGGCAGCAGTTCGGCGGGCACTGGCAGTTCGTCGTCCCGGTCTACGCGGCGGGCTCGGCGCTGCTGCTGGTGGCGGCGGTCGTGCAGGGACCGGTCCGGCGGCTGCTCTCGAGCCGTGTGCTGACGTACATCGGTGATCGGTCGTACGCGCTTTACCTCGTCCAGACCGGTGCCGCGGGCGTGACCGGCCTGGTGTTCCCGACCGGGCTGGGCAAGGCCGTCGCGACGGCCGCCGTCGCGCTGCTCTTCGCCTGCGGGCTGCGGCGGTGGGTCGAACTGCCGTCGATCGCCTTCGGGCGGCGGCTGCTGGGCGGTGTTTGCCGGAAGAAGGGGGAGCGGGCTCCTGCCGCGATGCGACAGGAACCCGCTCGGGTGAGGTAGGTCAGGCGAGGACGGTGTCCAGCGGCGTGTGCGGCAGGTCGTGGGCCACCGCGACCGGGCCGTTCGTCAGGGCGCCGTCGTGCGTGTTGAGGCCCTTCGCCAGCGCGGCGTCGGCCTGCAGCGCGGCCTTCCAGCCGTGCTCGGCCAGCTGGACCGCGTAGGGCAGCGTGACGTTCGTGAGGCCGTAGGTCGACGTCCGCGGCACCGCGCCGGGCATGTTCGCGACGCAGTAGAAGAGGGACTCGTGCACGGTGTAGGTCGGGTCGTCGTGCGTGGTCGGGCGCGAGTCGGCGAAGCAGCCGCCCTGGTCGATCGCGATGTCGACGAGCACACTGCCCGGCTTCATGCGGGCGACCAGGTCGTTCGAGACCAGCTTCGGCGCCTTCGCGCCGGGGACGAGCACCGCGCCGATGACCAGGTCGGCCTGCAGCACGGACTCCTCGACCGACAGCCGGTTCGACGTCACCGTGCGGATGCGGCCGCCGAAGTCGTTGTCGATCTGGCGGAGGCGGTCGACGTTGGTGTCCAGGATCTCGACGTCCGAGCCGAGGCCGAGCGCGACACGGGCCGCGTTCAGGCCCGCGACGCCGCCGCCGATCACGACGACGCGCGCCGGGTGGACGCCGGGGATGCCGCCCGGCAGGACACCGCGCCCGCCGCTCGGCTTCATCAGCGAGAACGCGCCGACCTGCGGGGCCAGCCGGCCCGCGACCTCGGACATCGGGGCGAGCAGCGGCAGGGCGCCGGTCGCGGTCTGCACCGTCTCGTAGGCGATCGCGGTGGTGCCCGCGGCCAGCAGCGCGTCCGTCAGCGGCCGGTCGGCGGCGATGTGCAGGTAGGTGAACAGCACCTGGTCGGCGCGCAGCCGGGGGTACTCCTCGGCGATCGGCTCCTTGACCTTGAGCACCAGCTCGCCCTCGGCCCAGGTCTCGTCGGCGGTGGCGAGGATCTTCGCGCCGGCGTCGACGTACTCCTCGTCGGTGATCGAGGAACCCGCCCCGGCGCCGGTCTCGACGAAGACGTCGTGCCCGCGGCTGACCAGCTCGTGCACCCCGGCGGGGGTCAGCGCGACCCGGTACTCGTGCTTCTTGATTTCACGGGGAACGGCGATACGCACGGTCGGCCTCCTGGGTCGGTCTGCGTCCGGAATCGGTGCGGTGTTGCCACTCACGGTGAGCCACCCGGACGGAGGTGTCATCGTGCTGTCCGGACAGTTCTTCCGAGCATTCATGGTGCTCAGCGGACAAGGCTGTTGACCTGGACCTCACTTGAAGTTGCAACGTGAACGCATGCGCGCGGAGTGCCGGAAGCTGGTGCGGGACCTGGGCCGACGACCCGGCTGGTCGCGAACGACCTCAGCTACCAGGTGCCGGAAAAGCCGTGAAGGCCACCTCGGTGAGGTGGCCTTCACGGGTTTGCCGCGGGAAGCGGCTGTCAGGCGCGGTACGCCGTCCAGGAGTTCTTCATCCGCGTGGCCTGGCCCGCGGTGAACTCGTACATGCAGCTGTCGTAGCTGTAGTCCATGAAGTTGTGGACCGGGTCCTTGCCCGTCGACGTGCAGGTGTCCTTGTTCGTCGGGCAGCCGGACGTCGCCGTCGCTTCGGCCGGGGTGTCCGACACGTAGTCGCCCGAACCGGAGCAGCCGCCCTGGAACGTGTGGTACAGCCCCATCCAGTGGCCGACCTCGTGGGTGGCCGTGTCGCCCTCGTTGTAGTTCGCCGCCGACCGGCCCGGCAGTGACTCGTCGAGGATGACGACGCCGTCCAGCTTCGGCTGCGACGCGTAGCTCGACGGGAACGTCGCCCAGCCGAGCAGGCTGTCACCGAGGCTGGCGGTGTAGATGTTCAGCGCGTTCTTGCCGCCCTTGCGCAGCGCGTTCTTCATGTTGCGCTCGGCCGACGTGCCGTCGGTGATGCCGTTGTACCAGGTGGAGTTGTTCGTGTAGTCGGTGCTGACCAGCGAGAAGCTGAAGCCGCTCGACGCGTAGGCGCTGTTGAGCACCGAGATCTGCTTGGTGATGGTCGACGCGGGCAGGTTGCCCGTCGAGCCGCTGGTGATCACGTGGAAGTACACCGGGATCGAAACCGCGGCGGCGGTCTCGGCCGAACGCGCGGTGCGCTTGCCGGCGAGCTTGCTCTGCATGTCCGCTTCGATGCGGGCCGCCTCCGCCGGCGACACGGTGTCGGCGTGGCCGTCCTTGCTGCGGTCCGCGGCGTGGGCGGGGGTGAAGCAGTCGCCGCTGGGTGCCGCGACGGCGCTCCCGGCGCCTGTGGCCGGGATGGTCAAGGCCACCAGGGAGAGCGCGGACACCGCACCCAGCTTGACGGCCTTGCCGAAGCGCTTCGAACTGCTCATGGAGGAACTCCTCTTGCACGACCCGGCTACCCCGGGTGGTGAAGAGAAAATGCGGCACGGATCTTGGCGAATCCACCATCTTTCGGCTGGAAAAGACAATCCGTACGATCGGCGCGATCCATGCGGAGTAACGCATAAGTCCAGCGCTAGGCCGAATGGCCCATCAGCTCCAGCGCAGGGCCACGAGCTGGGTCAGCAGCGCCAGCCGGACGTCGGGATCGTCGAGGTCCAGCGGCACCAGCTCCAGCAGCTTCCGCATCCGGTACCGCAGGGTGTTCGGGTGGATCCGCAGCTCCCGCGCGGCCGCCCGCGGGTCGCCGGGGTGCCGCAGCCACTCGTAGAGCGTCTCGACGTAGCCGGCCTTGCTCGCCTCGTCGTGGGCGCGCAGGGCGCCCAGCGGGCCGAGGTCGGCGACCTTCGCCGCGGCCGCCGCCGTCGCGCCGCGGTGCAGCGTCAACGCCGTCCAGGCTTCGTCGAAGGCGATCACGCGCTCGCCGGTGAGCTCGGCGCGCAGCAGGCCGAGGGCTTCGTCGGCCTGGGCGCGTGACGCCGAGAGGTCGCCGATCTCGCCGGGGGCGCCCGCCGCCGCGCGCGGAGCACCAGTGCGACGAGACGGTCCCGTCGCGACGAGAGCCTGGCGCAGTTCCGCCCAGCCGCCGGGGCCTGGCCGGTCCGGGACCACGGCGTAGAGCAGGCCGCCCAGCTCGGTCGCCACCGGACGGGTGCCGATGCCCTGGGAGATCCGTTCGAGCAGGGCGAGCCGCAGGCCCTCCGCGTCGCGGCCGTCGCCGCCGGTGACCTCGATGACGACCACCCGGTGCGGCTCGTCGGCCAGGTCCAGCTCGGCCATCGCCTTGCGCGGGTTCGCCCGCCCTTCGAGCATCGCGCGCAGCAGCTCGGCCGACGCGCGGCGCTGCGCGTCGGTGTGCGCGCGGCGCCGCAGCAGGTGCAGCGCGACGACCGGGGCGGCGTCGGCGAACGCGGCCGCGCGCTCGTCGGACACCGGCCCGGCGACCACCGCCCACATCGAGCCGAGCAGCTCGCCGCCCATCCGGATCGGCACGATCAGCCGCGGCAGCGTGCCGTCGCGCTGGGCCGGGACGAAGATCGTCTGGCGGCCGCGGGACAGCTCGCGGAACACCCCGCGCGACCGGAACCGCGCGAGGACGTCGTCCGGGATGCGGCGGCCCATGATCGTGGCCACGCGGGCCGGGTCGGTCAGGTCCTGGCGCGCGGAGTAGGCGAGCACGCGCGAGTTGGTGTCCTCGATGGTCACCGGCGCGTCGACGACGCTCGCGACGGCGTCGGCCAGCCGGAACAGGTCGCCGGAGCCGGGGTCGAGGTCCTCGGACTCGTCGGCGAGGGCGTCGAGGACGGTCCGCAGCAGCCAGACGAGCTGGGCCCACGACGTCGCCGCGTGCACCTGGATGAGCGCGATCCCGCCGGCCTTCGCGGCCCGTTTCACGGCGGGTTTCGCGGCCGTCGGCGGCTTGAAGAGCACGGCGGCGGCGCCCTGCGCGGCGCTCTGTTTCACCAGCTCGGCGGCGTCTTCGGGGCCGACCGTGGCGACGCCGAGCACGAGGTCGCCCGCCGAGAGGGTGACCGCGCCGCCGGGCTCGGCGATCACGACGTCGGCGACCGCGGGCGAGTCGTCGGGCACCTGGAGCGCGTGGAGCAGCGTCGGCCCCACCCGGTCGACCACGCTGCGCACCGAGACCACGGGATCATTCTCGCCGAGAACCCCGATCCGCGCCCGGGCGGCTCGCCCGCGGCGTGGCTAACGCGAAAGGACCGCCGTCAGGACCTCGCGCAGCTCGCCCGCCGGGTCCCCGGCCGGCTGCCGGGAACGCCACGCGACGATGCCGTCCGGGCGCACCAGCGAAGCTCCGCCCGCCGCAAGGCCGTACCGGGACGCGAACGTGTCGCCGTCGACCACCTGGCAGTCGAGGCGGACGCCCAGTTCCGCCGCGATGTCCGCCGCGGCCGGACGCCACCGCGTGCCGTCGGCCGCGCACAGCAGCACCCACGACTGCCCGAGAAGGTCCAAAGTGGACTCCAGGACCGGCGCCCGGAAACCGGGCCGCCCGGTCGGCGCGTGGACGTCTTCGACGCGCTCGCCGTCGTCCGGCCCTTCCGGGAGCACCGCCGTCGAGCGGTAGCGGAACCCGAGCTGGATTCCCAGCGGGTCCTCGGCTTTCGTGCACCCGGAGACGTCGAGATCGGGGTGCATGCGCTCCTTCATGTTGTGCAGTGAAGTGTCGATGACCATCCGCGCGATCGGCTTCCGCTCGGCTTCGTAGGTGTCCAGCAGCGCCGGGCCCGCTTCGCCGCGCAGGACCGCGGCGAGCTTCCACGCGATGTCCGCGCCGTCGCCGATCGCGGTGTTGCCGCCCATCCCGCCGGTCGGCGGGGTCACCTTCGCCGCGTCGCCGACCAGGAAGACCCGGTCGGCGGAGAACCGGTCGGCGAGCCGCGCGGCGATCTCCCACGAGCCGGTCCAGACGATCTCGGGTTCGAGGCCGGGCAGGTCGGTGGCGGCGCGGATCAGCGCGACCAGCCGGTCGTGCGGGAAGTCCGCCGGGCTTTCGCCCCGGTCCGGGTGGTAGTCCGGCGCGAAGACGTACCGGTTCGGCACGTCGGTGTTCACCAGCGCGGCCGTGAAGTCCGGGTGCCGCAGGTAGAACAGGTCGGCCACCCCGGGCTGGACGCGGTCGCCGAGGTCGGCGTCGAACACCACGCCGAGGCAGTGGCTCAGCGCGTCCGGCCCGGTGGTCCCGATGCCCAGCCGCCGCCGGATGCCGCTGCGGCCGCCGTCGGCCGCGACGACGTAGTCGGCGCGCACCACCGTCTCCTCGCCCGAATCCCGGTGCCGCAACGTCGCGGTCACGCCGTCGCCGTCCTGCGTCAGCTCGGCGAGTTCGGTCCGGAACCGCACCCGTGCGCCGGCTTTCTCGGCGTGGGCCAGCAGGATCGGTTCGACGACGTCCTGTCCCGCCGTGCCGGCGGGCAGGGTGGTCGAGGCCGAGACGTCGAACTCGCCGCCGTCTTCGACGATCCGGTGCAGGACGTGGCCGGCGAGGCTGGTCGCGACCGTGATCCGCAGTCCCGCTCGCGGGCTCGCGGCCAGGACATCGCGGTCGATGCCCGCCCAGCGGAACAGCTCCATCGTGCGCCAGCCCTGCCCGGCGGCGCGGGGGTGGATCGACGTCCCGGGATGCCGTTCCACGGTCAGCACGTCCACCCCTTCCCGTGCCAGGAACAGCGACGCGGTCAGCCCGCCCAGCCCGGCCCCCACGACCAGGACCTGCACTCGCTCCGTCATGACTTCCTCCCCGTCTGTGAATCTCATCGAAAAAGTATCTTAATCACAGAGCGATCTCTTCGGCAATAGGCTTGCTCTCAGGACGTGGGAGCAGTTGGGTGCTCCGTTCGGCCGCAGTAGTTTCGGCCTGGCAGCCCTCCAGAACCCCTTGAGCCGCAAGGAGAAACCGATGACCGAGACTTCGGCGTGGTCCTTCGAGACCAAGCAGATCCACGCGGGCGCCGCGCCGGACCCGGCCACGGGCGCGCGGGCCACCCCGATCTACCAGACGACGTCGTACGTCTTCCGCGACAGCCAGCACGGTGCGGACCTGTTCAGCCTCGCCGAGCCCGGCAACATCTACACGCGGATCATGAACCCGACCCAGGACGTGCTGGAACAGCGGCTCGCGGCGCTCGAGGGCGGCGTCGCGGCGCTGGCGTTCGCATCCGGCTCGGCCGCGACGACGGCGGCGATCCTGAACCTCGCGGGCGCGGGCGACCACTTCGTCTCGAGCCCGTCGCTCTACGGCGGCACCTACAACCTCTTCCACTACACGCTGCCGAAACTCGGCGTCGAGGTCACGTTCATCGAGGACCAGGACGACCTGGAGCAGTGGCGCGCCGCCGTCCGGCCGAACACGAAGCTGTTCTTCGCGGAGACGCTGGCCAACCCGGGTAGCAACGTCCTCGACATCCGGGGCGTCGCCGACGTCGCGCACGAAGCGGGTGTCCCGCTCGTCGTCGACAACACCGTGCCGACGCCGTACCTGCTGCGCCCGATCGAGCACGGCGCCGACGTCGTCGTGCACTCCGCGACGAAGTACCTCGGCGGGCACGGGACCACGGTGGCCGGCGTGCTGGTCGACGGCGGCACGTTCGACTTCGGCAAGGACCCGGCGAAGTTCCCGGGCTTCACCGAGCCCGACCCGAGCTACCACGGCCTGAAGTACTGGGAAGCGCTCGGCCCGGGCGCGTACGCGGCCAAAGCACGCGTCCAGATCCTGCGCGACACCGGCGCGGCGATCGCGCCGCTGAACAGTTTCCTGATCCTGCAAGGCATCGAGACGCTGTCGCTGCGCCTCGAACGGCACGTGGCGAACGCGCAGGCGCTGGCCGAGTGGCTCGAACAGCGCGACGAGGTCGAGAAGGTGTACTACGCCGGTCTGCCGTCGAGCCCGCACTACGCCAACGCGCGGAAGTACCTCCCGCGCGGCGCGGGCGCGGTCCTGTCGTTCGATTTGCGCGGCGGCGACAGTGCCATTGCGGCAGGCCGCAAGTTCGTCGACGGCACCGAGCTGCACAGCCAGCTGGTGAACATCGGCGACGTCCGCAGCCTGATCGTGCACCCGGCCTCGACCACCCACAGCCAGCTGACGCCGGCCGAGCAGCTCTCCAGCGGCGTCACGCCTGGGCTGGTCCGGCTGGCCGTCGGGCTGGAAGGCATCGAAGACCTCAAGGCCGATCTCGAAGCCGGATTCCGGGCGGCCAAGGCCGCACTGTGAGCGTCAGCGGCGCCTGGCGGGCCGGCGATCCGCCGGGCCGCCGGAAGTTCGTCACCGGCCCCGGCGCGCTCGCGCTGGAGGCCGGTGGTGTGCTGCCGTCCTTTTCGCTCGCGTACGAAACCTGGGGGACGCTGAACTCCGACGCGTCCAACGCGGTCCTCGTCGAGCACGCGCTGACCGGCGACAGCCACGCCGCCGGGCCCGCCGAGCCGGGGCACCCCAGCGCGGGCTGGTGGGACGGGCTGATCGGGCCGGGGAAGGCCCTGGACACGAGCAGCTGGTTCGTCGTGGTCCCGAACGTGCTGGGCGGCTGCCAGGGGTCGACCGGGCCGTCGTCGCCGGACCCGGCCGGACGGCCCTGGGGCAGCCGGTTCCCGGTGGTGACGGTGCGGGACCAGGTCGCGGCCGAAGCGGTGCTGGCGGACGCACTGGGCATCGACCGGTGGGCGGCGATCGTCGGCGGGTCGATGGGCGGGATGCGTGCCCTCGAATGGGCGATTTCGCTGCCCGCACGGGTGGCTTCGGTGCTGGTGCTGGCGTCGACCGCGCGGGCGTCGGCCGAGCAGATCGCGTGGGCGGCGCCGCAGCTGCACGCGATCCGCAGCGATCCGTCCTTTCACGGCGGTGACTACTACTCCGCGGCGTCCGGGCCGCACCTCGGCCTGGGCATCGCGCGGCGGATCGCGCACGTCACCTACCGCAGCGAGCCGGAGCTGGCCCGGCGGTTCGGCCGGGCGGCCCAGGACGGCGAAGACCCCTTGCGGGGCGGGCGGTTCGCCGTCGAGTCCTACCTGGACCACCACGCCGGCAAGCTGGCGCGCCGGTTCGACGCGAACAGCTACCTGGTGCTGACGGAGTCGATGAACACCCACGACGTCGGCCGCGGCCGCGGCGGCGTGGCGGCCGCGCTGGGCCGGGTGACGGCGCGGGCGGTGATCGGCGGCGTCGACAGCGACCGGCTCTACCCGCTGTACCAGTCGGCGGAACTCGCGGCCGGGATCCCGGGCGCGCCCGAGGCGTCGGTGGTGTCGTCGCCGTACGGCCACGATTCGTTCCTCATCGAAACCGGGCCGATCGCGGCCCTGGTCAAGGCCTTGCTGGGCTAGTCCGAGACGGCTTCCGAGATCCAGGGTGCCACCGGCAGGTCGCGGTCCAGGCACTCCACCGACAGCCGGATCGTCCAGCGCAGTGCTTGCAGCACCAGGCTGTCGACCTCCTCCGGCGCCGCGTTGGCCAGCGCGATCTCGACCTGCTCCTGCGCGGCTTCGGTGTTGCCGTGCACCTCCGCGAGCAGCGTCCGGACCGCGGTCCGGACCGGCGGGTCGGCCTGGTCGATCGAGACCTCTTCGCCGTCCTCGTCGAACACCTGGACCTTCACCGGCGCGCTGCCCCCGTCGCCGAGGGTGGAGACCATCGCACTGCACTCGCCGAAGAGCAGCAGCATCAACGCCTTCGTCTCGTCCGCGCGGGCCTGCGGTTCGACGGCCGTCGGCGCGACCTCGACGAGGGCTTCGGCGTCGTCACCGAGGCTCAGCGCGGTCAACGCGCGCTGAGCCTTCTCGACGAGCTCCTGCTCGTTCCAGTCCGCATCCACGTGCCCCATCAAACACCAGCGACGCCACTCGTGGGGATACCTTGATCCGGGTCGGTCATCCGGCCGCGCGGAGGGCACCCAGCGCGAGCCGCGAGAGCAGTTCGGCGAGTTCACCGTCACCGAGATGGCGGTTGTACGGCGTCGAGTTGATCAGTCCGAACACCGCGTGTGCCGCCGACCGGGCCTCCAGTTCTCCCAGGCCAGGGACCGCTTCGCGGATCACGCGCACCCACACCTCGACGTACTGGCGCTGCAGCGCGCGCACCTGCTTGCGGTCGGCGTCGGTGAGGTTCGCGAGGTTGCGCTCCTGGACGGTGATCAGCGATGGATGGTTGAGGGCGAAGCCGACGTGGAACGCCACGAGCCCGGCCAGCCTGTTGTCCGCGTCACCGGGCCGGCTCGCCCACGTCGTGCCGCCGTCGAGCAGGTAGCGGCTGATCGAGTTCAGCATCTCGCCGAGGATCGCGTCCTTGCTGCGGAAGTGCCGGTAGAGCGCCGGGCCGGAGATGCCGACCGCGGCGCCGATGTCGTCGATGCCGACGCCGTGGAAGCCGTGGTGGGCGAACAGTTCGGCGGCCGCGGACAGGATTTGTTCGCGCCTGTTCGCCTTCTCGCCGTTCACGAGCGGCGTGGGGTTGGCCGGCATCCCGCCATATTAGAGCGGCGTGTTAGCGAGCGCTAACACGCCTTCCCGCCTTCCGGTGTGAGCCGAGTGGGTTACTTACTGGTAACCGCCTCTTCCTTGTGGGGCTTCCACCTGCTGTTCTATTTGGGTCGGCCCTGTCACAAAGGAGTGACCCATGGCTGTTCCCACCCGTAATTACAGGCGATCCCTTCTACGGTTGAGTACGGCCCTGGGGGCCGTTGTTGTTGCTTCTCTCGGCGTAACGGGCCTCGCCCAGGCCGCCGGGACCGTCTACGCCGCGGTCGGCGACTCCTACTCCTCGGGAGTCGGAGCCGGCAGCTACGGCAGTTCCGGGAGCTGCTACCGCAGCTCGAAGGCCTATCCGCAGCTCTGGGCCAACGCCCACAGCGGCACGTCGTTCACCTTCCTCGCCTGCTCGGGGGCGAAGACCGGGAATGTGATCAACCAGGCGAACTCGATCCCTTCGTCGGCCACGCTCGTCACGGTGACCGTCGGCGGGAACGACGCGGGCTTCGCCGACGTGATGACGTCCTGCACCCTCGGGAGCGACTCCGACTGCGTCAACCGCGTCAACACGGCGAAGGCGTACGTCAACAACACGCTGCCGCCGTTGCTGACCAACACCTACAACGCGATCAAGGCCAAGGCGCCGGGTGCCCGGCTCGTCGTCCTGTCCTACCCGCGCTTCTACACCGTGCCGGGGTCCTGCTGGGTCGGGTTGAGCAACACCAAGCGCACCGCGATCAACTCGGGTGCCGACACGCTCGCGTCGGTCGTCCAGCAGCGCGCCGCGGCGGCCGGGGCGACGTTCGTCGACGTCCGGCCGTCGTTCGCCGGCCACAACATCTGCTCGTCGGCCGACGACTACCTGCACAGCCTGACTTGGCCGGTGATCGAGTCCTATCACCCGACCGCGGCCGGGCAGTCGGGCGGCTACTACGCCCCGCTGCGGGCGGCCATCGGCTGAGCCGCACCTCGGAAGGCCACCCCGGTCCGCCGGGGTGGCCTTCCCGCGTTCCGGCGACTGGACACCCACGTTAGCGGTCGCTAACATCGAGGTGGAGGTTAACGACCGCTAACGTCGAGGGAGCCCATGGACACGCCGGCACTGGGGACTTCGGCTGCCCCGGACAGCGAGGCCTACGCCCGCAACGCCACATCCCACGCGGAGCTGGTCGAGGACCTCCGCAAACGTTTGGCGAGCGCCCGGCTCGGCGGGCCGGAGAAGGCGCGCACCCGGCACGTCGAACGCGGCAAGCTCCTCCCGCGCGACCGCGTCGACACGCTGCTGGACCCGGGTTCGCCGTTCCTGGAGCTCTCGCCGCTGGCCGCGAACGGGCTCTATGACGACGAGGCCCCCTCCGCCGGGATCATCACCGGGGTCGGGCGGGTCTCCGGCCGCGAGTGCGTGGTTGTCGCCAACGACGCCACCGTCAAGGGCGGTACGTACTACCCGATGACGGTGAAGAAGCACCTGCGCGCCCAGGAGGTCGCGCTGCACAACAACCTGCCGTGCGTCTACCTGGTGGACTCCGGCGGCGCGTTCCTGCCCAGGCAGGACGAGGTCTTCCCGGATCGTGAACACTTCGGCCGGATCTTCTACAACCAGGCGACGATGTCCGCCCGCGGCATCCCGCAGGTCGCCGCGGTGCTCGGTTCGTGCACGGCGGGCGGCGCGTACGTCCCGGCGATGAGCGACGAGGCCGTGATCGTCCGGAACCAGGGCACGATCTTCCTCGGGGGCCCGCCCCTGGTGAAGGCCGCGACCGGCGAGGTCGTGACGGCGGAGGAGCTCGGCGGCGGCGACGTCCACGCGCGGCAGTCCGGCGTCACCGACCACCTGGCCGACGACGACGCGCACGCGCTGCGGATCGTCCGGTCGATCGTCTCGACGCTCGGGCCGCGTACGCCGCGGCCGTGGGACGTCGTGCCGACCGAAGCGCCGGCGGTCGACCCGGCCGAGCTGTACGGCGTCGTGCCGACCGACCCGCGCGTGCCCTACGACGTCCGCGAGGTGATCGCCCGGATCGTCGACGGCAGCCGGTTCGGCGAGTTCAAGAAGGAGTACGGCGCCACGCTGGTCACCGGGTTCGCCAGGATCCACGGCCACCCGGTCGGCATCATCGCGAACAACGGCGTGCTCTTCGCCGAGTCGGCGATGAAGGGCGCGCACTTCATCGAACTGTGCGACAAGCGCTCGATCCCGCTGCTGTTCCTGCAGAACATCACCGGGTTCATGGTCGGGCGCGCGTACGAGGCCGGCGGCATCGCGAAGCACGGCGCGAAGATGGTCACCGCGGTGGCCTGCGCGCGGGTGCCGAAGTTAACGGTCGTTATCGGCGGCTCGTTCGGCGCCGGGAACTACTCGATGTGCGGGCGGGCGTATTCGCCGCGCTTCCTGTGGATGTGGCCGAACGCGCGGATCTCGGTGATGGGCGGCGAGCAGGCGGCGTCGGTGCTGTCGACGGTCCGCCGTGACGCCATCGAAGCGCGCGGCGGCGAGTGGTCCTCGGAGGACGAAGAGGCGTTCAAGGACCCGATCCGCGAGCAGTACGAGGCGCAGGGCAGCCCGTACTACTCGACCGCGCGGCTGTGGGACGACGGCGTGATCGACCCCGCGGACACCCGCACCGTGCTCGGCCTGGCCCTTTCGGCCGCGGCCAACGCTCCTCTCGGTGAAGTCAACTACGGCGTCTTCCGGATGTGATGATGTTCGACTCAGTGCTGGTAGCGAACCGGGGCGAGATCGCGGTCCGGGTCATCCGCACCCTGCGGGCCCTCGGCATCCGCGCGGTCGCGGTGTACAGCGACGCGGACGCCGACGCCCGGCACGTCCGCGAGGCGCACACGGCGGTGCGCATCGGCCCGGCGGAAGCCGCTCGCAGCTATCTCTCGATTCCGGCCATCGTGGACGCCGCCGTGTCTTCGGGTGCGCAGGCCGTGCACCCGGGTTACGGCTTCCTGGCGGAGAACGCCGAGTTCGCGCGTGCTTGCGAGGCCGCCGGGCTCGTGTTCATCGGCCCGCCGGTCGCGGCGATCGACGCCATGGGCGACAAGATCCGCGCGAAGGCGACGGTGTCGAAGGCCGGGGTCCCGGTCGTGCCCGGCGCGTCCGATGTGGACATTCCCGAAGGCGGTTTCGCGGAAGCCGCCGCGAAGGTGGGATACCCGCTGCTGCTCAAGCCGTCCGCCGGCGGTGGTGGCAAGGGCATGCGGCTGGTGCACGCTCCTGACGAGCTGGACGCCGCCATCGAATCGGCGCGGCGCGAGGCCAAGGGTTCCTTCGGCGACGACACGCTGCTCATGGAGCGGTTCGTCACGACACCGCGGCACATCGAGATCCAGGTGCTGGCCGACACGCACGGCAACGTGATCCACCTCGGCGAGCGCGAATGCAGTCTCCAGCGGCGGCACCAGAAGATCATCGAGGAAGCGCCGTCGGTGCTGCTCGACGAGGCCACCCGCGAGAAGATGGGCTCGGCGGCGGTCGAGGCCGCGCGTTCGGTCGGGTACGTCGGCGCGGGCACCGTCGAGTTCATCATGTCGGCGAAGAGCCCGGACGAGTTCTTCTTCATGGAGATGAACACCCGGCTGCAGGTCGAGCACCCCGTCACCGAGCTGGTCACCGGCCTCGACCTGGTCGAATGGCAGGTCAGGGTGGCGGCGGGCGAAGAGCTTTCCCTCACGCAGCAGGACGTCACCCTGAACGGTCACGCCGTCGAGGCCCGCGTGTACGCCGAAGACCCGGCGCGAGGCTTCATCCCGACCGGCGGCACGGTGCTGGCGGTGCACGAGCCGTCCGGCGACGGGGTCCGCGTCGACTCCTGGATGACGCCCGGCGCGGTGGTCGGCTCGAACTACGACCCGATGCTGGCCAAGGTCATCGCGTGGGGCCCGGACCGCGCGGCGGCCCTGCACCGGCTCGACCTGGCCCTGGCCGACACGGCGTTGCTGGGTATCGGCACGAACACCGCGTTCCTGCGCGGGCTGCTGGCGGACGCCGACGTCCGCGCCGGCCGTCTCGACACCGAGCTGGTCGACCGCAGTCTGTCCACTTTGGTCTCGCCGGACGTGCCCGCGGAGTTCTTCGTCGCGGCCGCCCTGGACCGGTTCCTGGAGCTGCAGCCGTCCGGGCCCGTGGTGGACCCGTGGGACGTGCCGGACGGCTGGCGGATGGGTGGCTCCGGCGGGGTGACGTTCCGGCTGAAGTCCGGCGCCGCCCGCGCGGTGGTCCGGGTTCAGGGGACGCCGTCTTCGGCGACGGTGTTCGTCGACGACGCTTCGCCGGTCCAGGTCTCGGCCCGGCGCGACGGCGACGTCCTGGAGATCCGGCACGCCGGAGGGTTCCACCGCTACCGGCAGGCCTGCGGTCCCGATCGGACGGTCTGGCTGGCGCGCGACGGTTTCAGCTTTCCCTTCGGGGAGCAGGAGTTCGTGCTCTCGGCGCGGGGTGAGACCGCCGGGGCCGGCCCGGTCACCAGCCCGATGCCGGGCACGGTGCTCGTCGTGAAGGTCGCCACGGGTGACGTCGTGAAGGCCGGAACGCCGTTGCTGGTCGTCGAAGCGATGAAGATGGAGCACACGGTCACGGCGCCGATCGACGGCGTGGTCGGCGAACTCCCCGTCCGGGCCGGCCAACAGGTCGCGCTGGACGAAACCCTTGCCGTAGTCACGCCCCAAGAGGAGCAGCAGTGATCGACTTCCGCCTGGACGAGGAGTACGAGTCCCTCCGCAAGACCGTCGAGGACTTCGCGCACGCCGAAGTCGCGCCCGTGATCGGCGAGCTGTACGAGAAGGAGGAGTTCCCGTACGCCATCGTCGCGAAGATGGGCGAGATGGGCCTGTTCGGCCTGCCGTTCCCCGAGGAGTTCGGCGGCATGGGCGGCGACTACTTCGCGCTGTGCCTGGCGCTGGAGGAGCTGGCGCGCGTCGACTCGTCGGTCGCGATCACCCTGGAGGCCGGGGTTTCGCTGGGCGCGATGCCGATCTTCCGCTTCGGAACGCAGGAGCAGAAGGAGAAGTGGCTGCCCGCCCTGTGCGAAGGCACGGCCCTCGGCGGCTTCGGCCTGACCGAGCCGGGCGGTGGCTCGGACGCCGGGGCGACGCGCACGCGTGCCACCCAGGACGGTGACGAGTGGGTCATCAACGGCAGCAAGGCGTTCATCACGAACTCGGGCACCGACATCACCCGGCTCGTCACGGTGACGGCGGTGACGGACGTGATGGAGAACGGCCGCAAGGAGATCTCGGCGATCATCGTGCCTTCGGGCACACCGGGGTTCCAGGTGGCGCCGAAGTACTCGAAGGTCGGCTGGAACTGCTCGGACACACACGAGCTGTCCTTTTCGGACGTCCGCGTGCCGCTCGAGAACCTGGTGGGCGTCCGTGGCCGCGGGTACGCGCAGTTCCTGTCCATCCTGGACGAAGGCCGGGTCGCGATCGCGGCACTGTCGGTGGGCCTGGCCCAGGGCTGCGTCGACGAGTGCCTCAAGTACGTGAAGGACCGCGTCGCGTTCGGCAAGCGGATCGGCGAGTACCAGGCGATCCAGTTCAAGATCGCCGACATGGAGGTCCGCACGCACACGGCGCGCCTGGCGTACTACCAGGCGGCGTCGAAGATGCTGCGCGGCGAGCCGTTCAAGAAGGAGGCGTCGATCGCGAAGCTGGTGGCCTCGAACGCGGCGATGGACAATGCCCGCGACGCAACCCAGATCTTCGGCGGCTACGGCTTCATGAACGAGTTCCCGGTGAGCCGCTTCTACCGCGACGCGAAGATCCTGGAGATCGGCGAGGGCACCAGCGAGGTCCAGAAGATGCTGATCTCGCGGCACCTCGGCGTCGCCTGACGCCCGAGCCGGGCACCGGTCTCGACACCAATACTTATACCGGTATAGTTATCGGCATGGTTGAGATCAAGACGGAGTCCGAGCTGGCGGTCATGCGCGAAGCCGGGCGAGTGGTGGCGAAGACGCTGCAGACGGTCAAGGAAGCCGCCGCGGTCGGCGTCTCCCTGCGTGAACTGGACGAAGTCGCCGCGCAGTTCATCAGCGACGCCGGGGCGAAACCGTCCTTCCTGCACTACCAGCCGCGGTCCGCGCCGACGCCCTACCCCAACGTGCTCTGCACCAGCGTCAACGATGTCGTCGTGCACGGGATCCCGACGGCGTACCGCATCCAGGGCGGCGACCTGGTCAGCATCGACTGCGGGGCGATCGTCGACGGCTGGAACGGTGACGCCGCGATCAGCTTCGTCGTCGGCGACGCCGACCCGGCCGACCTCGCGCTGATCGAGGCGACCGAGCGCGCGCTGGCCGCGGGGATCGCCGCCGCCCAGCCGGGCGCGAAGCTCGGCGACATCTCCTACGCGATCGGCGTCGCCGGCCGCGCGTCGGGCTTCGGCATGGTCGAGGACCACGGCGGGCACGGGATCGGCCGCCTGATGCACGAGGACCCGCACCTGCCGAACGAGGGCCGTGCGGGCCGGGGGATGCGCCTGAAGCCCGGGCTCGCGCTGGCTATCGAGCCCATGCTCGTCGCGGGCGGGACCGACGCCTACCGGTACGCCGACGACGGCTGGTCGATCCTCACCGCGGACGGCAGCCGGGCGGCGCACGTCGAGCACACCATCGCGATCACTGAAGACGGCCCGCGGGTGCTCACCGTGCGGTAAACAGGGTTCATGAGCCACTTCGTCATACGATCGGGTGATTCCGGGGACGCTGACACGCTGCTGTGCTTCTTCGATGAAGCCGTGGAATGGCTGGTCGCCCGCGGCAGCTCGAAGCAGTGGGGGACCGAGCCGTGGAGTGCGGTCCCGAAGCGCGTCGAGCGGGTGAAGGGCATGGTGGCGGACCCGGGTCTGCGCATCGCGGTGGTCGACGGGGAACCCGCCGGCGCGTTGATCGTCTCGGAGGAGCACGACCCGCACGTGCCGCCGGTTAACGAGCGTGAACTGTACATCCGGCTGCTGATCACGTCGCGGCGGTTCACCGGGCAGCGCGTCGGCGGGCGGCTCCTCGAGTACGCGCTCGACGAGGCGGGACGGCGGGGCATCGACCTGGTGCGCGTCGACTGCTGGGCCGGCGGCGATGGCGACCTGCAGCGGTACTACGAGAGCCAGGGGTTCTCGCCGACGGTCCGGTTCACTGTCGACGACTGGGTCGGGCAGGTGCTGGAGAGGCGCCTGGGTAGCGGGATCCGGCGGCGCGGGCGACACTGTTGACGCGTTGCCAACAGACGAAGGAGTCGCCATGGCCGAGGAGCTCGCGGGCAAGGTCGTCGTCATCACCGGCGGTGGGCAGGGGATCGGCGCGGTGACCGCGTCCGCGCTGTCCCGGCTGGGCGCGCGCGTGGTGATCGGCGATCTCGACCAGGTCCGGGCCGAGAAGACGGCTGGGGAGCTGGGGGCCGAAGCGCTGCCGCTGGACGTCACCGACATCCGCGGGTTCACCGCGTTCCTGGACGAGGTCGAGCGGCGTCACGGCCGGATCGACGTGCTGATCAACAACGCCGGCATCATGCCGCTCGCCGCCATCGAGGAGGAGAGCGACGCGACGACCCGGCGTCAGCTGGAGATCAACCTCCACGCCGTCATCCACGGCACCCGCGAGGCGGTGAAGCGGATGCGGCCGCGGGCCGGCGGGCACATCGTCAACGTCGCGTCGTTCGCGGGCAAGGCCGGCTTCCCCGGCGCGGCGACCTACTGCGCCACCAAGCACGCCGTCGTCGGGTTCTCCGAAGCGGTGCACCTGGAGCTGCACGGCAGCGGCGTCCACGTCTCGTGCGTGATGCCGGGCATCGTGCGGACGGAGCTCGCGAGCGGCCTCGGCGAAGCGAAGATGTTCAAGTCGGTGCGGCCGGAAGATGTGGCCGACGCCATCGTATCCACGCTGCGCAAGCCTCGTTTCGACGTTTTCGTGCCCCGGTCGCTGGGCACTATGGGCAAGCTCACCCGGCTGCTCCCGCGCCGGGCGGGCGAAGCGTTCGCGCGGGCGTTGAAGGCGGACCGGCTTTTGGCTTCGGCAGCCCATTCCCCGGCCCGCGCGGCGTACGAAGCGCGGGCCGCGGAGAGCGGGCCGGGGGTAACTCGGACGGACTAGCGACTGTCCGAATTGGACGTGCTTGCCGGGTGCTTGCGGGGGTGGTGATGTTGAGTCCGCCCGCTTCGCCCGGCAAGATTGCCTCCGAATCCGCTTTTGGGAGGCACGAGAAAATGGCTTCACCACCCGCACGGCTGGCCGCCGCGGCGTCGAACGTGGTCGGCAAGGTGCTGCACGGCGGCGTCGCCGACCTGCGCCCGATGCCGCGGGTGCTGATCGACCAGGGCCCGAACCGGTCGCTGTACCGGATGACGCACAGCAGCCGCCCGGTGTCCGGGCCGCCGATCCTGCTGGTGCCGCCGCTCGCCGCGCCGGCGATCTGCTTCGACCTGCGCCGCGGCTGCAGCTTCATCGAGCACCTGGTCGAGGGCGGCCGCAACACCTACCTCGTCGACTACGGCATGGTCGCCTTCTCCGACCGGCGCCTGGGCATCGAGCACTGGATCGACGAGGTGCTGCCGCGGGCGATCCGCAAGGTGAGCCTCGACGCCGGCGGGCAGGACGTGCACCTGGTGTCGTGGTCGCTGGGCGGGATCTTCTCGCTGCTGGTGAACGCCGACCGGCCGGACCTGCCGATCGCGTCGATCACCGCGATCGGCTCACCGGTGGACTTCACGGCGATCCCGATCGTGGCGCCGTTCCGCCCGCTGGTCGACCTGACGCGCGGCCACCTGCTGACCCCGATCTACCGCGTGTTCGGCGGCGCACCGTCCTATTTGGTCAGCCGCGTCTTCCGTGCGACGGGCATCAGCAAGGAAATCACGAAACCCCTGGCGATCCTGTCCCACCTCGACGACCGCGACTACCTGGCCCAGATCGAGGCGGTCGACCACTTCATGAGCAACATGTACGCCTACCCGGGGCGGACGTTCGGCCAGCTGTACCACCGGCTGTTCCGCACGAACGACCTGGCCGAGGGCAAGGTGGACCTGAACGGCCGGATCATCTCGCTGTCGTCGGTCCGGGTGCCGACGCTGGTGGTGGCGGGCGAAAACGACACGATCGCGCCCCGGCCGTCGGTCGAGCGGGTGGTGGAGCTGCTGGACAAGGCCCCGGAGGTCCGCTTCAAGACCGCGCCCGGCGGTCACCTGGGCGTCCTCACTGGCCGCAAAGCCCGCGGCACGACCTGGCGCTACCTGGACGAGTTCCTCGACGACCGGATCGCGGCTTCCTGAAGATCAGGAGGGGCACACCCGTGGATTGAGGGTGCCCCTCCTGACTCACTTGAGTTCGGCGGAAGTCTTGCCGAGCACCCGGCGGGCCACGATGAGCTGCTGAATCTGCTGCGTCCCCTCGAAGATGTCCAGAATTTCTCAGCCGGATTTCGCTGGCCTCGCTCCTCTCGCCGTAAACAGCCTCTGAGCTGCGCTGATGCGTCTCGTTAGTTCTCGTTGTCTGTCGCTGCTCCCTGGCCTCTGACGGCCTGGCGGACCAGCCACACCTACCCCTGCATCCCGATACGAAGCCAGCACGCGGCCGGTGGTGCCGGGTCAAGACACGCTTCACCGTCTTGACGCGGTGCTACCGGCCGTTGTCACGATCAGGCGTCGGGATGGAGGTCTCCCACGACGGTGCGTAACGGAGATCGAGTTACGAACGACCCGTATGGCACAGCCGCTCGAAGAGGAGGCCAACGTTGGCTCTGGGGACCGTGTGCCGCCGCCGTGCGGCGCTGCGCCAGGTGACCCGCTGGCGGCCGCACCGCCCGGCCGGCGGGCGGAGCGGAGCGGCAGCCCGCCGTGTCGGAAGCGGATGCGGCCGCCCAGGCGAGGGGCTACGTAGGCGACAGGCGCGCCGCCACCGGCGGCGTGCCCTTGATTCCATAGAGCCAAGTTCGGCAGTATTCGATCGATTAGCAGCGTACTTGATGGCCTAAGGAGCGATTCCGTGACTGGCTCGATTGGGTTGCTGACCACCATGTCCGACAGGTCGCGCTGTGTGCGAATTGAGAAAATCTTTAGTAGCAGCGTTCGTGCTTGAAGGAGGGGTCTGTTGTATTTCTCCGAGAGGTTCGGAATCCAAAATCCGGAACAGTACGACTGGTTCGATCCAATCCTGGAGGCCGATACTCAGCTGTTTGTCGATCCATTTCAGATATTCAAAGAACCGGAAGAAAGCCCATGGGGGTCGGCTCATGGAGAGATTATCGCCTACTTTCAGGTGGCCTTCGAGATGCTATCGGGACATCATAAGAATAAATCGAGTCTTCAGTACGGCAAGACGCTTCGTCTGATGGAATTTCCCGAGCCTCGGGAGTTCGGTCTCGGTTTCGTTACTGAAGGGCAAAATGGAGCAGGGACGGGAAAAGGCTTCGCGCGCCTGATGGTTACGGCCATGAGCGATGCGATAGAATTGGGTCTGGCGGATTTGGTTCACTTCGAGGAGTTGGGGCTGCTCGTCGGAAGGATTGGCCGGGACAGGATATCAGACATTACCTGCAATATTCTAAAGCCTCGGCTCATCGAGTATACTCAACAGACTTGCGAAGACTTGGGAATACCCTGCAGTGACTTAAAGGTCGAGCATTCGATCTTCGATGACATGCGTAAGCGATGGCTAACAGGGACCTTTCGGTTGCCTTTAAATCCGGTGTCAGGTCGTGCCGTTATACTGGTGCCGCGTAGATTTCTTCGCGAACTGCCTGCATTGAATGCCGTCGATTGGTGGGAGTATGTTGAGCCTGACTTGCGAGATGACCTCAACCTCCATATTTCTGGAAAGCTAAACAAGGAGGATATTCTTCGCTTGGCGCGCTCCAATACTGAGCGCGTGAGGCAATGGTCGTCTCAGAGTGAAAGCAAACCCGCAGATCCATATCCGATAGACCGCGATCCGGTCGGACTGCACAGTTGGCAGGCCAGAACAAGTGATATTGCAGATCGGTACCCTCTCCCTCTGGCTTCTGTCGAGAGCAAAGAGGACCTAATTGCCTTCGTTGAAAAAGTGGTATTGGAATTCACTCACGTGGTCGAAGAGCAGGGTCTATGGCGACTTCTTTACAACGACGACTCAGGTTTCCCTAAGCGTGAATTAGCAATTCAGCTGCTATTTAAAGGCGTGGTGCAGTCATACTGTAAAGCCTACGGTATTGTAATTGATCGAGAAGTTGAGCTGGGAAAGGGTCCTGCCGACTTCATTCTCACGAAAGATGTGAACGTCAGACTTGTGCTGGAAATAAAAAAGGTTTCTAATGGAAAATTCTGGGAGGGACTCGAACATCAACTGACTTCTTACATGAACAGTGGGGAGTGCCAGAATGGCTGGTTCCTTGCGGTAAGATTTGGCAATACGAAGACGCAGAGGGATCGCTGCGCAAAGTTGGCTGGCGCTACTTCTGTTCTTGCAAGAAGCACTGGGTTCAATATTCACAGCTCGATCGTCGATGCGAGGCCGAGGGCGTCGGCAAGTAATATTACGGACGAGAATCAGGGTATCGATGCGACTGTTTTGGATCCTGAATTCGACGAATAGCAGGAAGTGGGATGTGGATGAGATGACCAAGCGGAATTTTTTCGGTGGCTGGCGTGGGACTTCGCGACGAGATGTTGGGGTTCTTCTTTGTTTGGCTGGCGGACTTGTGAATCTACGTGAAGAATGGAGTGGGCAACATTGCAATCGCGTGCTGCAGTCGCAAGCGAATCGATTGGTGTATTTTTAGATCGCTCAGCTGTGAAGGCTCGATCCAGAAAACCTCTTTACTCTCGCTGCTTGTACGCAAGCCGCCGCCAGAAGCGACGGCGCGGAAGCATATTGAGAACTCTTGGCGGACTTCGCCGTCGTCATATGCGATGACGTGGTTGGGGTCGGAGTACAGTCCAATGACGTCGGTGATGGCACACTCGATGCCGGTCTCTTCGCGAACCTCACGCACTGCCGCTTGTGACAACGTCTCGCCGAGTTCGAGCTGGCCGCCCGGGATTGAGTACAGGTCGTTGTCGGTGCGCCTGATCATCAGGATCCGGCCCTCGTCGTCTTGGATGAACGCGGACACGGCTACCGCGATGCTGTTGGCCTCGGGTGCATTCGGGTCGTTGTAGTAGTCGACTCGGGTCATGCTGCCTCCTAGAAGATGGCCGGCTTGGCGAGGTTCCAGACTGACTCGAAGCTTTCCGAGTAGGTCTCGAAGAGGTCCCCGGCGGACAGTCTCCGCAGGTGGAGGGATGGGGCGTGGGCTCCTTGGAACCCGTATACGTGCGTGTTGATGATCATCTCGTCGTCGAACCGGAAGATCGAGTTGTAGAGCGTCGTGTTGTGGAACCGCATCTCCACGCCGTCGACGCCGATGAGTGGCCGGTAGAACGCCAGGGCGTTGCGGATGCGGGCCGCGAGCGTCCCGTCGCCGAGCTGCTCTTCCTCGCCGCGTAGGGCGACGCTGTCGCCCTCGGGGTCTCCGAACACGAGTCGGATCTTCGCGCCGGCCGCTGCCTTGGCTGTCAGGTCCTTGATGAACCGCGGGCGTTCGACCAGGAACAAGGCTGCGTGTACCAGGATCTCGACGGTCTCCGGTGCTTCCTTGATCAGCCGGTCCTACAGCTCGACGGGGACGGCGTTGCGGTGTGGGAAGACCTGCACCAGCTCGGCGGCGGCCGTCTCGGCCTTGCGCTCGGGAGCCACGGAGTCCGGCCACAGGTAGGTCTCCGACTCACGCGCCATGGCGGCGATCTTGTGCCGGTGCTTGGGGTAGGGCGTCCGGTTCTTGGTGATCCAGCGCTCGACGGTCTTCTGATCGACCCCGACGGCCTTGGCGACCTGCTCCAGCGTCAGGCCGTTGCGCAGGAGCGCGTCACGCAGGCGTTCGTTCGGCGTCGGCAACCCCTTGGGACGTGTAGGGACGTCTTCGACGGTACCAGGGACGTCCCGAGATGTCCCGCCACGTGGTGATCACGTCCCGCGTTTTGGCGGAGTCTGGGTGTCAGGTTGCCGGGGCAGGCCCGGTGCCAGGACACCGAGGAGGAACGCGTGACCACTGAAACGACTGTCCGGCTAGCTGGCTCGGACAAGCGGGCGGTACCTCGCCGACGTGCGGCGTAGGCGCGGCGTGGCATGCGCGACACGGTTCAGATCCACGTCACGGCTGATCTGCCGATTCGTGTCACGGCGCTGACGTACGCAAACCGCGCGGAAGTCCGGTTCGGCAAGGCGTTCCCGGTGGTCCTGCTCGTGGACTCCGACGCCATCGCCGTACTGCGGAGGGAACTGGACGAGGTGAGCGCGGCACTGGACGCCGCAGCGGCACGAGGCGGAGAACCGCCCGAAGAAACCGACTAACAAACGACGCAAGGGATTCAGCATGGCTATCGACAAGGGACACCGGTTCGGCATCGACTTCGACGACGCGTTTCCGCAGGGTTTGGTGATGGTGGGCGAGGTGTCGCCGGACAACGAGTACCAGTCGCGTGAGGACCGGGCCGCGAATCGCCCGGTGCGGCAGCGGGTCGACGAGGTGACCGGTAAGCGGCAGTGGAAGGTCATGGTCACCGACCCGGCCGAGACCCGCGCGAAGCGGGCGTCGTTCGAGATCACGCTTCTCGCCGACGTGCAGCCGGTGCCGACGACGTCGGAGGCGTTGCCGGGGATGCGGCCGATCGAGCTGGACGGGCTGACGGCAGAGCCACGCGTGGCTGGGCAGGGTGAGTTCAAGTACCAGTCCTACGTGTTCCGCGCGACCGGCTTCAAGCAGGCCACCGGCAACGCGAAGCCGTCCCGGTCCGGCGGGACCAGTGAGACGGCGAAGGCGGCGTGACAGGGATGGGCTTCCGCGAGCAGGTCGAGGCGTGGGAGCAGGCGTATCGGGACTACATGGCCGCGTGGGAGCACGGCCGTGCGGTGCTGTCGCCGGTGAGTGCGACGAACACGGCGAACGCTGCTCGGCGGGTGTCGCGGGCGTGGCACGAGCTGGCGCGGGCGCGCGGGTTGCCGTGGTGGTGTGTGGCGGCGTTGGAGTCGGCGGCCGAGGGGTTCGCTGACCTGGCCCGGGAGTGGGAAGAGCATGACGGCAACGTGGGACGGGCTGGGCCTGCGGTGGACGGTGGGCGCGGGTACCGAGGTGACGGTGGAGGAGACCGGGACGGGCGCGTCGCATCCGCCGGTCCTGGTGCTGGCTGGTGGGGTGTGCGTGGTGACGCTGGTGCCGCCGGAGGATCAGGCCGCGTGGATGGGGTGCGCGGTGTTCCTGCGCCGGCTCCGCGACCACGCCGAGGACCTGGCGGCGCTGCTGGAAGCCCGCGCGGGGAGGCGTGAGGATGCGCAAGGGTGAGCCGAAGACGCTGCGGGACGCCCACGAGGTGGTGATGGACCGCCGACCGCCGAAGGACGCGAACCCGTCGGTGTGGCTGGCGTTCCGGCTCGGCAACGCCCGGTTGTACAAGGCCGTCGCCGACGTTGACCGGGGGCATCACCACGAGGCGTTGTACTGGGCCGGATACGAAGAACGGCAGGCGGGTGAGATCTCGGCGGAGCTTCAGGCGGAGGCTAAGTCTGCTGACTAGTCACATGTAGACGAGCGAAAAGTCAACAGTAGTAGCGAAAAACGCACGCTATGACGTGCGGCGATGAGGCACGTCCTGATGTGGGGACGTGTGATCCGTTAAGGCGCAGAAGCGGTGCCTGGCTACCAACCTTGCCGCTCCTGCGCTGTCCACAACCAGCGGAAGTGAACAATGACAACGCTAAACGACGACAACCGGCGAGCGTCAACGGGGGTCACCCGAACGCGCTGCGCCTCCTGCAAACGATTCGCCAAACTCTTGCCCGGCGAGACCAAGTGCGCTCCCTGTCTGGGAATGCTGCCGCTGAACCTCGACGTGAGGCGGGGTGGTCGGTGATGTCTCCCGGCTTCGCAATAGTGGCTTTGGCTGGGCTGGGGCTCGGTGTGTGGGTGCTACACAAGGCCGGACGTGCCCTGGCATCGATCCTGGAAGCCCTGGCTGCGGCGGCCGTGGTGTTCGTGGCGCTGTGGTGGCTGTGCAAGGCCGTGGTGTGGATGCTCGCGCAGGTCGTGACGCGGTGGCGGACCAGCCTCGCCGTCGTCGCGGTCTACGCCTGGTGTGAGCTGGGCGGCTGGCCATCGTTGGCGATCACCCTCGGCAACGTCGCGGTAATCCTGACGGCGTGGTGGGCGATCGACGCCGTCTCGTTCGATCAGTGGTGCTGGCGGTTCCTGCGCTCCTGGTGGGCCCGATGGGCGGTCTACGGCCGGAAACTTCCGGAGTGGCTGCATGCCTGCGGCCTGTCGGTGCGGGACGAGGCGCTGCCGGTCGTGGTGAACGTCAATCTCGTGGGCCGACGACGCGCCCTCTCCCGCTCGACCTCGACTCGCTCCGGCACCCGGTTGCCCAAGGTGCTCGACGTGCGGTCGGGTGCCTCGTGGGATGAGGTGCGGGTGGAGCTGGTGGCCGGGCAGAAGCCGGAGGACTTCGACGAGGCCGCTCGGGCGCTGGCCGTCGCGCGGAAGGTTGCTCGCTGCCAGGTCCGTGAGCTGGCTCCTAATGTCGTGTCGATCGACTTCCAGCGCCGTGACCTGCTCAGCGGCGGTGTGGCCGGCCCCCAGGGCCCCGACGGCGTCGACTCGACCGGCGTGGACCTGCGGAATGTCTGGGCGGGGCGGACTGAGTACGGGCGTGACTGGCGGGTGCCGTTGCTGGGCTCGGGCGCGCACTGCCTGACCGCCGGGGCTTCGGGTGCGGGCAAGAACTCGGTGATGTGGTGCCCGCTGGTGGCGGCTGCGTCGGCGATCCGGGCCGGGGTGGTGCGCATGTCCGGCATTGACCCGAAGGGCATGGAACTGGCCTACGGGCGCGGGATCTTCTCCCGTTACGCGGTCGGTGGCAAGGACGCGGTCGAGCTGCTTGACGGCCTGGTTGAGGAGATGGAATCCCGCAAACGGACCTTCGCCGGTCGGCTGAGGACTGTCCCGGTGTCGACGGAGTATCCGTTGGAGCTGTTGGAGTTCGACGAGATCGGTGCGCTGACCCAGTACACCGACCGCAAGACCCGTGAGGCCATTGTGGAGCGTGTCGCGCTGCTGACGACGCAGGGTCGGGCGTTGGGGATCTCGGTCCGTGGCTACGTCCAGGAGCCCACCAAGGACACCGTCCCGGTCCGGGAGCTGTTCACCCGGCGCGTGTGCCTGCGCGTGACCTCGAAGACGCACGTGGGCATGGTCCTCGGCGACGGCGCATACGAGCGCGGGGCGTGGGCGAACCGGATCGGCGACTCGGAGGCCGGCGTGGGCTACGTCTGGGGCGAAGGCATCCGCGAACCCCTGCGCATCCGCGCGGGGTGGATCTCCGACGCCACGGTCAAGGCCCTGGAGGAGTACGTGACCAACGGGGGTGTCGCGGATCTGCGACACGGCGGTGAGGGGGTGGCCGCGTGAACCGGCTGATGATCTTCCTCGACGCCATCCGCGACCACCTCGACTCGTATCAGCTGCCGCCGGCTGCGTCGGTTGACGTCAACGCCTGGTCCAGCCCGATCACGGTCCAACTGGACGTTGACGGCCTGGCGGCGGTCGCTCGGGCGTTGCTGGTGTGGAGCCAGACGCTCGAGGACATCTCGGCGCGGCTGTGGCGGCTGGTCGACGGGAAGTGGGTGCACATCTCGATCACCGGTCGGACACCCTGCGGCATCCCGGTCCTCGTCTTCGGCGTGGTCCGGTTCGAGCCGAGCACGTTCCCGGACCTCCCGGCCGGGGCGAAGCAGGACATGCCCGTCTATCTGCTGCGCGGCTGGTCCACGCCTGGGGAGGTAGCGGCCTGATGGGCGAGACACGCGCGGAACGGATGCGCATCCCGCTCGCTGCTGACGTCATCCGGGCGACGGCGGAGAAGCACGGCGTCTGCGTCCGGCCGTTCACTATGGAGGTCGGCGACACCGCTACCGGCGAACTGCGGTACGTCCCGGTGCCGTGCGGGTCCACGGTGGAGTCGGTGTGCCTGCCGTGTGCGCGGAAGGCGAAGGCGCTGCGGCAGGCACAGTGCCGCGAGGGCTGGCACCTGACCGAGGAACCCACCCTCACTCCAGCTCCGCCGTCCGATGACCACACCGAGCTGCTGACCTACCGGGCGGACCTCGTCGCGGCGTATCGGGAGGTGGTCGAGCACGACCAGGCGGAGGCCGAGGAACTGCGCGAGGAGGTCGCCGGGGTTGATGTGGAACTTCGGCAACTCGGGATGCGGGGCCGCTTGCCTGCCTTGGACGTGCCAGCCAAGCGGGCGGTGAAGCGGTCGACTCGTCGTCGGCAGGACGCGCCGAACCTCCCTCGCCGGAAGGTCGCGAAGACGACGGTCGGGCGTGAGTTCGCGGGGAAGTTCCGGCCGTCGATGTTTGTGACCCTGACCTGCGACACCTACGGCCCGGTTCGTGGCGACGGCTCGCCGGTCGACCTGCGCTATGACCCGGCCAAGTTGCGCGCCTGGGTCGACGCGGAGGCGGCCTGATGGGACACATCCAAGACCGCTGGTTTCGCCCCGCGCGGGATGCGGTCACCGAAAAGGTCATCCTCAACGCGCGGGGCAAGCCCGTGATGGAACGGTCCGAGCTGTACGGCATCGGGCTGCGGTACAAGGTCCGTTACCTCGACCCGGACAACAACGAACGCTCGAAGTCGTTCGCGGACAAGCAGAAGAAGCGCGCTGAGGACTTCCTCATCGGCGTCGAGTCGGACAAGCGCGAAGACAAGTACATCGATCCGCGGGCCTCGATGACGACGTTCCGCCAGCAGGCGGAGAGCTGGGTGAAAAGCCAGTCCCCGGACCCGGGCACGCGGTCGACCATCCTCAGTCGGCTCGAAAGCCAGATCTACCCGGTCTTCGAGACCAAGAAGGTCGGGCAGATCAAGCCGTCGACCATTCGTGACTGGGTCGGCTCGATGGAAGAGCGGAAGCTCTCGGACAACTATCAGGCGGTCTTGTTCAACACCGTGTCCGGCGTGATGGATTCGGCCGTGGACGATCGCCGGATCCGTGAGAACCCGTGCCACGCGAAGACCGTGCGGCGGCCGGTCGCGAGTAGCCCGCCGATCGTCGTATGGCCGGAGGAACGAGTTCAGGTGGTGCGGTCGGGGCTCGCGGATCGGTTCAAGATCGCTGTTCCGCTGGGTGCTGGGTTCGGCCTTCGGCAGGGTGAGATTCTGGGTTTCTCGCCCGACGACGTCGACCGGACGGCGATGACCGTGCGGATCCGCCGTCAGATCAAGACGGTCAGGGGCGTGATGATGTTCGCGCTCCCCAAGCGGGGCAAGGAGCGGACCATCCCGTTGTCGGCCGCCATGCTGGCCGAGATCGACGACCACGAGGACCGGTTCCCGTCCGTAGCCGTCACACTGCCGTGGCAGAGCGCGGACGGTGATCCAGTGACGGCGCGACTGCTGATGACCGGCGAAGCTGGCCGGCTGTATTCCGGTGACCTGTTCACGAAGGTCGTCTGGCACGGAGCGTTCCGGACGGCCGGGATCACGTACCGAGGTCGCGCGGACGGGATGCATGCGCTCCGTCACTTCTACGCGTCAACTCTCTTGGCCCGTGCGGTTTCGATTACGGAGCTGGCCGACTACCTCGGGCACGCGGACCCAGGCTTCACGCTCCGGACGTACACGCACCTCGTGCCGTCGAGCCACCAGCGGGCACGGGAGGCCGTCGACGCGGTCTTCGGACGGCCTGCCCTCGATGACGGCCTGGAGGCGGCCTGATCATGAAACCCCGCCCCAACCGACGCGAAAGCCGCCCGGTCGCAACGCCCCAAGAAGGGCCCGCGACCGGGCGGATTTCCGTTACAGCACAACTACTTCAGCTCGGCCGAGGACTTCCCAAGGATCCGGCGAGCGACGATGAGCTGCTGGATCTGCTGCGTCCCCTCGAAGATGTCCAGGATCTTCGCGTCACGAGCCCACTTCTCGAGGAGAGACTCCTCGCCGTAAGCCCCGGTCAGTTCGACGCACTTCAGGGCGATGTCGACGACCGAGCGTCCCGCCTTGGCCTTCGCCATCGACGCCTGCAGCGAGTTCGGCTTGCGGTTGTCCGCCATCCACGCCGATTCCAGCGTCAGCAGGTACGCCGACTCGTAGTCCGCTTCCAGCTTCAGGTACTCCGCGGCCGCCGCGTGCTGGGCGTTCGCCGGGCGGTCGTAGTCGATCTCCACCCCGGCCTCGGACAGGATCCGCTTGGTCTCCTCCAACGCCGCGCGGGCCACGCCGATCGCCATCGCCGCCACCAGGGGTCGGGTGTTGTCGAACGTCTGCATGACGCCGGCGAAGCCCTTGGCCGTGTCGATTTCCGGCGTGCCCAGGAGGTTCTCCTTGGGGACGCGGCAGTTCTCGAAGCGCAGCACCGCCGTGTCGGAGGCGCGGATGCCGAGCTTGTGCTCGACGCGCACCACCTCGAAGCCCGGCGTGCCCTTCTCGACCACGAACGACTTGATCGCCGCGCGGCCTTTGGTCTTGTCCAGCGTCGCCCACACGACCACCGCGTCGGCGCGCTCGCCGGACGTCACGAAGATCTTCTCGCCGTTCAGGACGTAGTGGTCGCCGTCCAGGCGGGCCGTCGCCGTGATGGCCGCCGAGTCCGAGCCGCAGGACGGCTCGGTGATCGCCATCGCCGCCCACATGCCGGAGAAGCGTTCGAGCTGCTCGTCCGTCGCCACCGAGCCGATCGCCGCGTTGCCGAGGCCCTGGCGCGGCATCGACAGCAGCAGGCCGACGTCGCCCCAGCACATCTCGATCGTGCCGAGGACCACGTTCAGGTTGGCGCCGTTGCGGTTGCCCTTTTCGTTCTCGTCCTTCGAACGGCGCACGCCGGCCGCGCCCGCGCCGCCCTCGCCGGAGGAGTTGAGCCCGTCCAGCAGCGCCGCGAACATGTCCAGCTCGGCCGGGTACGTGTGCTCCGCGCGGTCGTACTTGCGCGAGATCGGCCGGAACACCTCGGCCGCGGCCTGGTACGCCTGGTTGATCAGCGCGCCGGCCTTCTTGGGAACTTCCAGGTTAATCATCGTTAACGCCTTTCCGAAGCCTAGAGAAGGACAGCGCCTTCCATGACGCCGATGGCGCGCAGGTCGCGGTACCAGCGCTCGACCGGGTGCTCCTTGACGAAGCCGTGCCCGCCGAGCAGCTGCACGCCCGCACTGCCGATCTGCATGCCCTTGTCCACGGCCAGCTTCCGCGCCAGCGCGACCTCGCGGGCGTAGGGCTTGCCCCGCTCGGCCCGCGCCGCCGCCCGCAGCGTGACCAGCCGCAGGCCCTCCAGCTCGATCGCGATGTCGGCCACGGAGAACGCCACCGCCTGCCGGTGGCTGATCGGCTCGCCGAACGCCGTCCGCTCGTTGACGTAAGGGACGACGTAGTCGAGGACGGCCTTCGCGGTGCCGGCGGCCAGCGCCGCCCAGCCCAGCCGCGACAGCCGGACCGCCTCCGTGAAGACGTCGAGCTTGCCGCCGCCGAGCAGCGCGCCCGCGGGCAGCGCCACCTTCTCCAGGTGCAGCTTGCCGGTCGCGGCGCCGCGCAGGCCCATCGCGGGCTCGCTCTCGATGGAGACGCCGGCGTTCGACGACTCGACGAGGAACAGCGCCGGGCCACGGCCTTCGAGGTCGGCCGAGACGATGAACAGCTCGGCCGCCGCCGCGCGCGGCACGAGCGACTTCACGCCGTCGAGCTGGTAGCCCTTCGGCGTGCGACGCGCCTTCGTCGCGGGCTTGAACGGGTCGTAGAGCGCTTTCCGCTCCTGCAGCGCCAGCGCCGCGGCCGGGACGTGCTCGCCGGTGAACGCGGGCAGGTAGTCGGCCTGCTGCTGCTCGTCACCCCAGCTGACCAGCGCGGTGCTCACCGCGGACGGCGCGAGCACGGCCACGGCCAGGCCGAGGTCGCCGTGCGCAAGCGCTTCCGCGACGAGCGCGTTGGTCACCACCGAGCGTTCGGTGCCGACGCCGCCGAGCTCCTCGGGGATGCCGACCAGGCTGATGCCCAGCTCGCCGGCCCGGCTCAGCAGCCCCTCGGGCGCCTCGAGCTTCGCGTCGGCGTCCGCGGCGGCCGGCCGCAGCTGCTCGGCGGCGAACTCCGTCACCGTCTCGACGATGAGCTGCTGGTCCTCGGTCGGCGTCAGGTCGAACAACCCGGTGTCCGCGGACGGCGCGAGCCGGGCCGGCTTGCCCAGCTTCTGTACCGACTTGAACGACCGGGTAGCCGCGCCGGCGACGCGGAAGCCGTTGCGGGTCCCCGAGGTGACCAGGCCCTCGAGGGGCTTGCGCAGCCCGGCTCGCTCGACGACCTTGCTCCCGGCCAGCCGGGTGAGCGCGGACAGGCCCCAGCCCATCGCGTCCCGTTTCCTTGGCGCAGCCATGTGCCCTCCATCCGTACCTACTGGCGAGTAGGTTAGCTGGGAAAGCCGCGTCGCGCCAGAGCGGGGTCACTTACGAGTGAGCCGGGCCGAGATTTCCCAGAGTTCGCGGGCGAGGTGGGTGTCCGTCCGGTGGCGTTCGAGCTTCGGTCGTCCACCCGACCGGTCGCCGGGACCGACGTAGGCACCGCCCGGGACGTCTTCGGTCGCGGCGAACAGGATCGGCAGGGCACCGTACTCGGGCTTCTTCTGCGCGATCACCGGGTAAAGCGCTTTCAGGGTGAAGGCGGAGACGCCGCGGTAGTGCCGGTCGATGCCGGTCCGCGCGACGCCGGGATGCGCCGCGACGGCGAGCGTGTCACGCCCGGCCTCGGTGAGCCGCCGCTGGAGTTCGTGGGTGAACAGCAGGTTCGCCAGCTTCGACTGGTTGTACGCCCCCAGCGCCGAGTAGCGGCGGCGCTCCCAGTTCAGGTCGTCGAGCCGGATCTTCCCCAGCCGCGCCAGGCCCGACGAGACCGTCACCACCCGGCCGGTCACGTGCGGCAGCAGCAGGCTCGTCAGCAGGAACGGGCCGAAGTGGTTGACGGCCATGTGCGTCTCGAAGCCGTCGACGGTCTTCGCGTAGGGCACGGCCATCACGCCGGCGTTGTTGACCAGGACGTCGAGGTCGCCCGACCAGCCGGCCGCGAACTCGCGCACCGAAGCCAGGTCGGCGAGGTCGAGGCGCCGGACTTCGGTGTCGCCCGGCGGGGGCGTGACGCGGGCGGGGTCGCGCACGGCGAGGACGACGCGGGCGCCGCCGGCGGCGAGTTCGCGGGCGGTGACAGCGCCGAGGCCGCCGCCGGCCCCGGTGACAAGGTAAGTGGTCATGCGCTCAGCGTCGGCGCGCCGGGAGAGCCGCGGCAGAGCGCGCTGATCGGGGGATCGGCGATCCCTGGCGCCGGCCGTGCAGGCGCCGATAATCGACGATGTGGACCGCACCGAACTCGCCGACTTCCTGCGCCGCCGACGGGAGGCCCTGCGCCCGGACGACGTCGGACTGCCGCCGGGGCAGCGCCGCCGTACATCCGGTCTGCGCCGCGAAGAGGTCGCGACGCTTTCGGGCATGTCCACCGACTACTACACGCGCCTCGAACAGCAGCGCGGACCGCGGCCGTCGGAACAGATGCTCGCGGCGATCGCCCGCGGGCTGCGGCTCACCCTGGACGAGCGCGACCACCTGTTCCGGCTGGCCGGGCACACCGCGCCGAGCCGCGTTTCGCGCGCGGACCACGTCAGCCCGCCGCTGATGCGCGTGCTGGACCGGCTGCACGACACGCCCGCCCAGGTCATGTCCGACCTCGGCGAGACGCTCGTGCAGAACCGGCAGGCCGAGGCCCTGCTCGGGAACGAAACCGGCCACAGCGGGCCCGCGCGCAGCGCCGCCTACCGGTGGTTCACCGACCCGGCGGAGCAGCGGATCTACCCCGAGCCGGACCGTCCGCGCCACGCCCGGTTCCTGGTGGCGAGCCTGCGGGCCGCCAGCGCGACCGACCCGAGGGCTGTCGAGTTGGCGCGGCTGCTGACGGCGAAGAGCGTGGAGTTCACGAAGCTGTGGGAAGCGCACGAAGTCGCGGTGCCCGCCGAGCGCCGCAAGACGATCGTGCATCCGAACCTCGGCGAGATAGCGCTCGACTGCCAGCTGCTGTTCACCCACGACCTCGCGCAGGTGCTGCTGGTGTTCACCGCGACGCCCGGCACCGAGGACGCCGAGAAGCTGCAGCTGCTTTCGGTCGTCGGCCCGGAGCTGTTATGAGTGCTCGGCGTGGACGTTCCGGCGCCACTCGGCGAAGCGCAGCCGCTCGAAGCCGATGAGCCCGAGCACCAGGACGGCGAAGATCAGCAGCAGCACGGCGGCGGGCACGTGCTCCAGCAACGGCGTCGCCGCGACGAGCAGGACGCCGACGACGAGCCGCTGGTGGTTCCAGCTGCCGAGGTTGCGCTTGCGCAGGGCGCTCAGCGCGATCAGGTAGAGCGCGAGCCCGCCGGACAGCGTCCAGATCGGCACGCCGTGCAGTGCTTCGCCGGGCGTGTGGTGCTCGGTGTCGGCGATGTAGAGGAAGGCTTTCTTCAACCCGAGGGCGACGAGCACGATCCCGGCGATCAGCGGCAGGTGCAGGAAGGTGTAGGAGTCGGTGGCGAGCTTCGCCCGTTCGACCCCGGTTGCCCGGGTCAGCCGGTGTTCGGACACGCGCGCGACGACGTCGAAGTACGTCCACCACATGCCGGCGGCCAGTGCGAGCCCGCACACCGCGGCCCCGGCGACCAGCCACGACATCGGCAGTGCCCCGATCCCGATGCCGATGGCGACGATCGATTCACCGAGCGCGATGATGACGATGAGCCCGAACCGTTCGGCGAAGTGCGCGGGCGAGTTCAGCCGCCAGCCGTCGGGTCCGGTGAGGTAGACGTTGAGGTAGTCGACGAGCAGCGCGACGACCCACAGCCCCAGCTGCCACGGCCCGGTGAGCGCGGTGCTCACGGCCAGGAGCAGGACGCTCGGCAGCAGCCCGACGAACATCTTGAGCAGAACACGCCGGAGCCCGGGATCGTGCTTCGCAGCGCCCAGGTAGGCAACCAGGTGCAGCAGCCGCACCAGGGCGTAACAGGCAACGAACAGCACGGGCGCGAACAACCCGCCGGGGTGATCGACGAAGGCCTCGGGAATGGTCAGCGACACCAGGAACATCACGGCCATGGCCCCGAACATCGCGAGCCGCGCGATCCCGTGGTCGACGTGGATGGTGGTTCCGAGCCAGGCATAGCTGCACCAGCACCACCACAGGACGGCGAGCATGGCGAGCCCCTGCCCGACCCCGAGGGGGCTGAGGTGGTCGGCCATCAGCTGGGTGGTCTGGGTGATGGCGTAGACGAAGACCAGGTCGAAGAAGAGTTCGATGGTCGAGACGCGGTGATCCTCTTCCGCGCTCACCAGGTGCAGGCGTGTCGTGGGCACGCCGAATTATGGACGAAAACATGTCAGGAGGTTCCAGTTTTGTCGTAACGCCCTGCGCGAACATGGCCGAACGTGCATGGTTCTGGGACAATGAGCGACGGGACGTGGGGAGGTGGGCCGTGCATTCCTATCCGGCCGCGCTGCACCGGACGATCATGGCTGTGGACGTCGCCGGGTACAACAACCCGAGCCGCACCATGGCCCACCTGCGCGAGATGCATGATGGCCTCTGGCGCGTGCTGCGCACGACGTTCGCGGAAACCGGCATCCCATGGGACGTCTGCTTCGTGGAGAACACCGGCGACGGCGCGATGTTCCTCCTGCCGCCGGAGATCGGGAAGGCGGACCTGGTCGCCGAATTCCCCGCCCGGATGCACGCCGAGCTGTGCCGCTACAACCACGTCCACGCGGCGGAAGCCCAGATTCGGCTCCGGCTGGCCCTGCACGCCGGCGAAGTGGCCAAGGGCAGCGACGGTTCGGTCAGCAAGGCGGTGAGCGCGACGTTCCGCATCCTCGACGCACCGGAGGCCAAGGCGGCGCAGAAGCAGTCGGGGGCGGACCTCGCGCTGATCACATCGGACCTGATCTACCAGGACGTCGTCTCCCAGGACCCGGCCGCCGATCCACGGTCCTACCGCCGGATCCCGGTGAAGGTCAAAACCGGGGAGCACGACGCGTGGGCGTGGTTGCGGCTCTTGGGTGCCCCGCTCGCCGGGATCACCGTGTCGGCAACGGCGCCGGCCGTCGACCGAGCGGACCGGCCGCTTCCGTTCACGGCGCTGGTCGAGGCGCTGCTGGCGATCACGTGCGTGCGAAACGCGGAAAGCCGCCGGCTCCTGCTGGAGATGTTTTCCCGGCGCGAGATCGCGGACGCGGTGCCGCACCAGGCAGAAGACCGGTTGCACGTGATCGAATTGGCGCGCACGTGCGAACGGTACGACGGCGGACTGGAGGAATTGCTCGCCACCGTGCGCATGCTCGATCCGGGGTCGCCGCAGGTCGAGAAGCTCGGCGCGGTGATCGCGAGCCGCTCGGCGTACGGAGTTCGTTAGCAGTTGTCCGCCTTTTGCCCCTTTTCGCGATGCACCGGATAGGTAGACTCGCGATCTTCGGGGCACTTCGCGGGGGCGGGAGGTGGTACGCCGGTGTCGACAACGCATGGGCGCCCCCAAATCGGCATAGCGATTCGCCGGGCACTCGTCGACGTGCTGGTGGTCGCCGGCTTCGCCGATGACAAGTCGATCCGCACATTGATGGTCGCGGAACTCCGAAGAGCGCTGGACAATCCCTTCACCGTGCCGGATCAGCTGGCGCCGCGCGCGCAGTTGATCGAAATCGTCAACGGGTGCAGCGGGATCGAAGAGGGGTTGCCGGTACTGGCCGATGTGCTCGAGTTCCTCCGGCCGGGTACGAAGGAATGCACGGAGTTCCGCGCTTTGGTGGATTCCCTGCCGTTGCGGGATGTGGTATCGGAGGCGGAACAGGAGCAATTCCGCCGTCAGCTCGAGGGATTCTCGCCGCCCGGGCTCCGGGCGGCCGTCCGCCGCGCCGCCCGGTATGTCGTACCGGCACCGCGTTACGCGGACGCGGCCGAAGCCTTCTTCGGCCTTGCGGACTTCAATGCAGCCCCCGGGGAACTGCCGCCGGTCGTGGCCTTCGCCGAGCTGATCGCGGCCGAGTGCGACGACCGACTGGCCGCACGGCTCCGGGAATGGACTGACGGACAGGCGCACCACCTGCGGCTCGAAGATGCGCTCCGGGAGCTTCGGGCCCACGTCACGCCGTCGGCGTCGGGACGGTTGCACTTGACCATCATGATCAGCCCCGATCCCGTCGAAGCGGATCTGTACGAGATTTCGCACTGGCGGCAGGATGATCCCGCCGAGTGGCCACCACCTCGTGGGGAAACCGTTTGGACGACGTCGGCCGGGCTCGAGGACGAAGTGGCGAAAGTGATCTCGGTGGCGGAAGAGGCGTGGTCGACACGCGATGCCGAAGCCGTTCTCGAGTTCGTGCTTCCGCGCGTGCTGTTGGACCTTCCGGTGCACACCTGGAACACGCAGCGTGACATCGGAGAGCCTCAACCGCTGTACATGACTTATCCGACGGTTATTCGTTCACTGGAACGGATGAGTTCCCGGCGTTCGCACCGGGTTTGGCGCCGGAGATGGGCGGCCTGGACCGAGGAGCCGTCGTTCGAACGAGTGTATTTCTGCAACCACGAGGACACCGAAGATCATCATCGCCTCGACGCGATTCTCAGCGACGAGCGGTGGCTCATGGCCGTTCTGACGCAGACACCGCCGGTGAGCCCGATTCCGGGGCGAGATGAGCTTTTCGCCGCTTTGCGCGCCGGACTGCCCGTGATCGTTTGGCATCCAACGGTCTCTTCGGAAGTCGTGCGCGAGGTGGTAGCCTGGTTGGCCGGTAGTGATGATTTGGGGAATTTGCCAGCACTGACCCGCAAGCACCGTCTCGACGCACTGGTAAATCGGTCGTCGTCTCCGGATGACGGCGTCATAGGGGACTTGGTGGTGCTATGGGACGACCCGAGCCGCACGCTCCCCCTCGGCGATGGCGGAAAGGGCCCGGCCGGGGGAGGAGGTGCCAATGAGCACGACCGAGCTTCCTGATCGCACGCCTGAGTGGTGGATTTACCGAGGCACCGGACATCCCCTGCAGGACACGCACCTGGCCGATCGGCTGCCCCCGCCGCCGCCGTGGCGTGACTTCCGGTGGGACGGCGAGCCGCTCGCCGCCGACGTGCCGCAGGACGACGCCGAGACCGACCGGCGCCTGGGCGTGGAACTGAGCTTCACCGCCGGGCACGCCAATCGCGCCGAAGTCGACATGGTCAACGCGGCCCTGTACCTGCGCCGTCCCCTCTTGGTGACCGGAAAACCCGGCAGCGGCAAGTCGAGCCTGGCCTACCGGATCTCCCGCGAGCTGCGCTTGGGCCGGGTGCTCCGCTGGTCGATCACCTCGCAGACCACCTTGAAGTCCGGGTTGTACGACTACGACGCCATCGGACGGGTTCAGGCGTCGGCCGCGCGCCGCGCCGGCCCGGTGGAGAACGGCGCGGAGGAACCGCCCATCGGCGACTTCGTCCGGTTGCGCGAACTGGGAACCGCGTTCTTGCCGCGCCGCCTGCCGCGAGTACTCCTGGTGGACGAGCTCGACAAGGCCGAATCCGATCTGCCCCACGATCTGCTCTCGATCTTCGAGGACGGCGAGTTCCTCATCCCGGAGCTCGCGCGGGACGCCCGCCAGTCGCCGGTGGCCGAAGTGTTCACGGCCGATCCCGGCTACACCGCCGAGATCGAGAACGGCGTCGTCCGCTGTTCGGCGTTCCCCGTCGTCGTCATCACCAGCAACGGGGAGCGGGACTTCCCGCCCGCCTTCCTGCGCCGCTGCCTGCGCCTGGAGATGAAAGACCCGAATCCGGCGCAGCTCGCCGCCATCGTCGCCGCGCACGCACTGGACCCGCGGCAGCGAGGAGTGCTGATCGAGGACTTCGTCGCGCGGCGCACGGCGCTCGGTGGACTGCCGGCGGACAAGCTGCTCGACGCGATCTTCCTGGCGACCTCCGGCGCCTACCAACCCGACGACCCCGGCTGGCCGTTGCTGGTCGAGGCGCTGTGGCAGCAGCTGAACCAGCAGGGTCACTGAAATGCCGGGCGCCCCGGGAGGTCCGGAGGACCACGACCTGACCGCGAGGGAGGTCGCGGACGGCTTGTGGCTGATGGCCGCCATCGCCGCGAACACGACCGAGCCGCCGCGTCCCGCGGAACCACCCGTGTCTCCACACCGCCCCGAGCCGCCCGAAATCGGCCGGGCCCATCCTCCTCCGATGGAGGAACCCGAGCGCGCCGGAGCAGGGGCACCGCCCGACCTGCCTGAGCCTGCCCCGATCCGAGCCGGAACCGGTCAGGGAGCCCTGCCCGCGGGCGGCCTGCCGGAAAAGGAGGGGACGCCGGCGCCCGGCGCCGCTTCGCCGTTGCCCGACGTCGGCAAGCTGGTGGGCGCCTTCCGGGCCTTCAAGCGCAAGGTGCCTTCGGCACAACCGGAGGACGTCGAACTCGACGAAGAGCAGACCGCCGAGGCCAGCGCGGAAGCGGGGATGTGGCTCCCGGTCACCAAGCGGAAGCGGCAGCCGTGGCTCGACTTGACGCTCGTGGTCGAGCAGGCGCCGTCGATGGCGTTGTGGGCGCCGACCGTCGCGGCGTTCGTCACGCTGTGCCAGCGGCGGCTCGGCGTCTTCCGGTCGGTCCAGGTGCGGCTGCTCGAGACGGGGAAGGCCGGGCGCGCCGAAGGCGGCATGGTCCTTGAGCCGGTGCTGCGCGGCGGAACCCCGGAAAGCCCGGCGCGGGGCGCGGGCGAGCCCGTCGGCTCTTCCGGGCGCCGGGTGATGCTCGTGCTGACGGACGGCATCAGCGACGCCTGGCACCGGGACCTGGTGCAGCCGCTGATCGCCCGGTGGGGCCGCAAAGTCCCGGTCGCGATCGTCCACCTGCTGCCGAGACGGCTGTGGGTCCGTGGGGGCGTCGACGCCCAGAACGCCGAAATCACGACGAAGGGCCCGGTCCGGCCCAACGACTCGTACCGGGTCCGCCTGACCGACCTGCTGCCCGACGGTCTCGAGCGAGCGGAGCTGACCGGAGACTCGATCGCGGTCCCGGTACTGGAACTGGAGGAACGCTGGTTCCGCAGGTGGGCTGAGGTCGTCACCGGCAGGGCCGACGAACCGCGGAAATGCTCGGTGCTGGTGGTTCGCGAGCGTCCGGCGGTATCTGTCCCTGAATCGAGTGACAATCCGGAGCGGTCGAAGAATGAGGTCACCGCCCAGGACCAGGTGAGAGATTTTCACAGCCGGGCTTCACCATCGGCATTTCGGCTGGTCACGCTCTTGGCGGCGGTCCCGGTCGATATCGAAGTGGCCTCCGCGGTCCAGGAGGAAATGCTCCCCGGAACAGGCCCGGATCACCTGGTCGAGGTATTCACGAGCGGGTTGCTCCAAAACGACGGAACCCGGCACCCATGGGACAGGACGACGCCATGGGAATTTTCCGGCCAGACGAGAAGGGTGTTGCTCAGCGGCGCACGAAGGTCGGATACCGCCCACGCCGTCCGCGTGGCGTCGCGGCGCATCGGCAGTCAGAACTCAGTGCTGGCAAGGCTTCAGTCGGCGCTGGTGGACCCGGATTCGACGCCGGATCCGGAGCCCGAGACGGCGACGAGTGAGGAGATAGCACTCGAACGAGACGTGATGAGCGCCCTGTCGGGCCCGTACCTCTCCAGGGCCGACCGGCTGAGCAGACTGGCGAAACAAGGCAGACTTGCGAAGCCGGGCGGACTGGATAAGCTTGCCTGGGTCGCCGACCCGAGTAAGACCGAGGATGATAATGGGCTACGGGTAAGTGAGGTATTGGGTGGGGAGCTCGCAGGACCCTCTGGCGACACCGCTACCGACCGTGGGGGCCGAGCACTGGTGGATCTAGCCTCAACCGGTGAAAAACCGGTTACCACCGAGAAGGCAAGTGTGGTCGCCAGTGTCGGCGCGTCTACCTCACGTCAAGTACGGCGTTCGGGTGAAGAGGTACCCCCGATCTGGGGTGCAATTCCGCCACCGAACCCCAATTTCACCGGCCGTAGCGAACTGCTGGCCCAGTTGAGTGAAAAACTGGGCGCGGGGACGACGGCCGTCCTGCCTGCCGCCTTGCACGGCATGGGTGGTATCGGCAAGACCCAGATGGCCACCGAGTACATCTACCGGCACCTGCAGGACTACGACATCGTCTGGTGGATCCAGGCCACGCGGTCGACCCAGATCCACGCGTCGCTTACGGAGCTGGCCCAGCACCTCCGCCTGCCAGGGGCGACAGAGGCCAACACCGCGGTACCCGCGGTGAAGGAAGCGTTGCGGCTCGGCCGGCCGTACCGGCGATGGCTGCTGGTTTTCGACTCGGCGGAAGACCCGGACATGGTCCGGCCCTTCTTCCCGGTCGGCGGCCCCGGAGACATCTTGGTGACATCGCGCAACCCGAACTGGTCGGCCATCGCGCGCCCTCTCGAGGTGGCCGTGTTCGAGCGCAGTGAAAGCAAGATGCTGCTGAGCCGGCGCGGCCCCCAATTGGATGACTCGGACGCCGACCGCATCTCCGAGAAGCTGGGCGACCTGCCGCTGGCCATCGAGCAGGCGGCGGCGTGGCTGGCCGAAACCGGGATGACCGCCAGGGAATACCTCCGGCTGTTCGACGAGAAGGTGGCGGAGATCCTCGATACGTCGAACCCCCAGGACTACGAGACTTCGGTCGCGGCGGCATGGAACGTGTCGTTCGACCAGCTGAGCGTGAGCAGCCCGGCCGCGCACCAGCTGTTGCAGGTCTGTGCGTTCTTCGCCCCCGAACCGGTGTCGCGCAGCCTGTTCGCCGGAGTCCGCGGGCTGACGGTGTCACCCGAACTCGACGCCGCACTGCGCGATCCGATCAAGCTGGGCCGGGCCGTTCGCGACATCAACCGGTTCGGCCTCGCGAAGATCGACCACCGCACCGACACCATCCTGCTGCACCGGCTCGTGCAAATCGTCCTCCGGAACCGCATGACGGAGCAGCGTCGCAACGAAATGCGTCACGGCGCACACGAGCTGCTGGCGAACCTCGACCCGAGGGACCCGGAATCACCTCGACAGTGGCAGCGCTACCAGGAAGTACTGCCACACATTTACGACGCCGAGCTGATCGAATGCACGGACCAGTGGGTGCGGCAGCTGGTGATCAACCTGATGCAGTTCCTCTACCACTGGGGTGACCACGAAGGTGCGGTCACGCTCGCGGAACGTGCGGTGCAGGCGTGGGAGCGGGACCGGCTCGAACGGCAGGGCAGGGGCGAAGCGCCCATCGAAGACCCGCCGATGCAGGAGCTGGAGGCGTCCGAGCGGCTGGCGTTCTACCTGTGGGCCGTGGGGCGCTACGCCGATGCGGCGCAAATCAGCAAGCATACGTTCGACCGTTATCAGGAGTCGGTTGGTGCCGACCGGGAAGAGACGTTCTCCGCTGCGCTGACCTATGCGCTGATCTTGAAGGCAAGGGGTGACTTTGCGGAAGCCGTCCAGCGGAACGAAGAGATCTTCGTCAAGACACGTGGCTTGTTCGGGAACGACGAACCGCTCACGCTGATCGCCGCCAACGACTATGTCACGGCGTTGCTCTTGGTCGGGGAGTATCGGCAGGCGAATGAACTGGCCACGGACACCTATCGTAGACGCGCGGAGGTCTTGGGGTACGACAATGCGTCGACTGTCACGACACAGGTCTTGATGGTGATCGCGCGGCGCGAGCTGGGCGACTACCCGTGGGCGAGGATCGAGCAGCAGCAGATCACCGATCGGGTCGCGTTGTTCTACGGCGAGGACAGCATCAGCACCCTCCGCCGCAAGTACCACCTCGCGGTCGCGTGTCGGAAGGACGGCGATCACGACGAGGCACGCAAGATCTCCGAGGACGCCCTCCGCCGCTTCCGGATCCGGTACGGCAACAAACACCCGAACGCACTGGCGTGCGCTCTCGGATATTCGATCGACTTGCGGCACGCTCACGAGTTCGCCAAGGCCCGTGAACTGGGGGAGGAGGTCTTCGACCTCTACCGTGAGAGCTTGGGAGAAAAGCACCCGCACACTCTCTCCGCGGCACTCGACCTCGGTGTGACCCTGCGGCTGTCCGGCGATCCGTCGAGTGCTCGCGCCCTCGACGAGCGGTCGTTGGAGGAGTTCCGGCTCCTGCTTGGCGAGGATCACCCGCACACGATCGTGTGCGGGATCGACGTCGCGAGTGACCTTGCGGCACTCGATCGCGTCGAAGAGGCTGCCGAGCGCGATGCGGAACTGCTGGAACGTTCACGCCGGGTTCTCGGCGAAGACCACCCGACAACGCTGGCAGTCCAGCTCAACTGGTCATTGGACCTCAGAAGGCTCAACCGGACCGAAGAGGCGGACGAGATTTACGCGGACGTCATGAGTCGCTACCGGCACGTCCTGGGCGACGCGCATCCTGGCACGATCGCGGCCTCGGAAGGAGTCCGCGCCGACTGCGACATCGACCCGATGCCGCTGTAGCTCCGGTCAGTGGGTGAACCGGCCGATCCACCCGGCGACAGTTTCGACATGAGGCGTGGTACTCGTCTCCTCGCGGACCGATCGATGCACCGCCCGGACCAGTTCGGGGTGATGCAACAACGCCCTGGCGGCCGGACCCGTGCCGCGCGCCGCCAAGGCCAGCCCGAGACCGACGAGTGCGGCCGGCAGGTCGGGATTCGTTGTCAGCATGGTTCGATAGCCGTCCACCGCCGACTCGTGGTCCCCGCTCACCAAAGCCAGATCGGCTTTGGTTGCGCCGGGGACGGTCGGACCGTGCGTGCGCAACGCGGTGTTGCCGTTCCGGCCCAGCCGGAGCCGGATCAGGTCGGTCCGAGCGTCGGTCCAGCTGCCGTCCGGAACGGGCGTCGGTGTCCGTGGTTCCGGTAGTCGGCCGGGTTTGGGCCACGAATCTCCGCGGCGCCAAGCCCCGGCGAGCGCTGAGACGGCATTGGTGTCCGGGCGCAGGTGCCGGAGGCACCAGGTTGCATAGTGGTCGCGGGCCGACATCGACGCCCAGGCTGCCGGCCCGGCGGCGACTGGCTCCTCTTGCCACGGGGCGAGTTTGACCGAGATCCCGTCGAGGAACCTTCGCCCGATATCGGTGAGGCTTTCGTCCGGATACACCGCACGCAGGGTGCGCCAGGACGCTTTCCGCCACAATGCGAACTCGAAGGCGGCCAGCGCATTGCCCGGTTCGGCCGCGGCCAGCGCTCGCCAGAAGGCTGTGACCCCGAAGAACGCGTAGATCCCGTGCAACACCCCGCCGATGGGGCGTGGATCGTCTCGCCAAGGTGCGTACAACCGCTCGCGAGGATCGTCGGTGTGCAAGGCGGCCAGGTGCTGGACACCGCCGAGCCGGATGTGCTGGAACTCGTGGACGAGCGCGGCGGCGAGCTGTTCGGGATCACTGCTGTACGCCACGATCGCGCTTCCGAACGCTTCGCCGGTCGACGCGCTGGGCAGCTTGAACGCGACGGCCGGAGCAGGCACCAGCGACTCGAGACCCACGGTCAAGGCTTCGGCCACGTCAGGCAGGTTCGTGGTGAGCAGCTGCCACGCGCCGGCGACGACACTGCGCCACGATTCGACTTCCAGCGGCGAGAGCCGCTTCGGCGGGATCGGTTCGTAGAGCCCGCGATAGGGATCGAGGTCGTCGAGCCTGAGCGAAAGCCGCAGGTCCCCGTGCCAGCTGATGATCGGTCGGACGGGCTGCCAGCCCGCGGTTTCGGTGCTCAGGTCGTCCGGCAGGCGCACTTCTCTGTGCCGGTTCCGGAAGACGATCCCGTCGTTCCCGGCGGACACCCGTGCTACGCCGAACGCTTCTCCCGTATGCAGCCGGACCACGCCGAGCGTGGGCAGCGACACGGTTCCCTGCCAGATCGGGAGCTCCGCCTCGAAGTCGATTCCGGCCCGGACGGCCGCGGCGGCGGCCAGGCAGTGCACGTGGCCGAGGTGGACCCAGAAAGGGCAGACTCCGGTCACGTCCTGTCGGCACAGCCGGGTGGTGTAGCCGGCCCAGCTCCCGGTGTAGGGATGGGCCAGAATTGTTTCGACCGCGGCCGGATCCTGTTCCTCGATCCGGGCCAACAGCTCCCACGCCCATTCGGGCGGTGGCAGCGGAGCGGAGACATCAGGGGACTTGGCCGCCTGGTCGATGATTCCCCGCAGCAGGAGCAACCGTCTGCTCCGCTCGGTCGCGCGAAGGTGCCGCACCAGGGCCGGACCGCCGCCACCGCGGGCGAATGCGTCGAAATCGGTCCACGGCAGGTGGTGGGGGACCAGTCCGTCGGTGGTCACAGTCAGTCGACTCGCCGGGCTCCTTGGCTGCCGCTGGCGGTCACCGGGATATAGGAAACCCGCTCCGCCGCGTGTCGCAATGCTTTGCGCAATTCGCAGCCGTCCAAGGTGCGCAGCTCTGACAGCGAGACACCACCCAGATCGAGGACTGCAGATTCGATTCCCGCTTCCTTGCCGGAGCGTGAAGCCTGCATCGCGATTCCCCTCTCGCAGAGAGAACGGACCCCGTCGGCCCGCTTGAGATTGTCCCGCATTTGCCGCGATTGCGATAGGGACGGAGGCCGTGCGCCGTTCGGGCGACGCCCGGTCGTTCACCGCGGTACTCGCCCTGGCCGAGGCCGGGCATGGCGTTGAACGCCTTGACCTGTGACAATGAGAGCCGCGAACTCGGGGGGTCGGGTGCCCATGGACTCGACCGTGGACCACGGGACGATCACGGCACTGGGCATGGCCCGGCACCCCGAACGCACGTCGGCACACCGCCTGTCGGTGCACGAAGGTTTCTGGGATCTCGTGCGCCGGGCGGTAGCCGAGCTGGGCGTGCCCTGGGATGTCCTCTCCCGGCTGAACGTGCATGACGGCGCCATGATCCGACTGCCCGCTAGCCAGGTCCATCGGGAAGACAGCTACGGTACGGTCATCGACGCAACCGCTCATACTTTCCGCCTTGTCGAGGCGCCTCGTGCCAAGAACGCGTGAAGTATTCACGTGCGGCGGTGGCGCTGATCGTCTCGGATACGTTCTACCACGACGTCGTGCGAGCCGATCCTGCGGCGGAGGCGCGCTCTTACCATCGGATCCCCATTTCGGACGTGGAAACGAAGACGAAGGCTTGGCTGCGGCTGCTCGGCGCCGCCGTCGACGGCTTCCCGGCGCGCGAAATGCCACTCCCCGCGGCGGACACATTTTCCGCGTTGGTCGACGCGTTGCTGGCGTGCCGTGTGTACGGAGTCTGGACCTGCTCCCGTGCCGGGAAATCGCGGACGTGGTGGCGTATCACGCCGAGGACCGCTTGCACGTGATCGCGCTGGCGCGGACCTGCCGACGGTTCACCCGGGGGCTCGCCGACCTGCTCGACGCGATCCGGGTACTGGAGCCGGAGTCTCCACAGGTCGACGCTCTCGCCGCGATCATCGACGAGTTGTGAGATCCGCCCTCGGCCGCGGATGTCCTGTTTTCACGGCATCTCGTGTCCACCTTTTGCCCCTATTCCCGGTCGATGCGATGGGTAAAATCACGGTTCCCGGGCACCCGGGCGGGGAGGTGGTTCGTCAGGTGTCGGCCGGTGAGCAAACCCACGGACCGGGACGGGCGCTGCATCTCCCGTCCACGGTTCGCGTAGCGGTCCGGGAGGCGATCGTCAATCTCCTCGCCAATGCCGGGCTGGCCGCCGACCGGCCGAGCCGGTCGCTCTTGGTGGAACTGATCCACGACAATCTCGGGTTTCCGCTGACGCTGTCCGAACACGCGACCGGACGGGACCAGCTGATCGACCTCGTCAACGCCTGCGCCCGGGTGGACGGCGGGATGCACGCGCTCGACGACGCTGTCCGGATGTTGCGCCCGGCCTCTCGGGAATCCGAGCTGCTGCATCGGCTCGTCCACGAACCGCGGATGCATGATTTGCTGCCGGATTCCGCATTGATCCGGTTGCGATCTGTACTGGTCGGGCTCCGGCCGCCCGGCCTCGGTGCGCTCGTCAGGCGGGCGGCGAGCCCGGCGACCTGCCCGGTCGGTGAACCGGGCGATGCCTGGGAAGCGTTTTGCCTGCTGACCGAGTTCAACACGCCTGCACACGGGCTGCCGCCCTGCTTGGCTTTCGTCGAGCTCGTGGCCGCGAAATGCGCGCGGCAGCCCGGCGACGAGCTGCGGGAATGGAACAGCTGCCAGGCGCGCCGCCTACAGGGCGAGGAACGGCTGCGTGAACTGCGTGCCGAACGCGTCGACGGCGGTGAAGGGCTGCGCCTGCACCTGGTCATCATGGTCGAGGTGGACGGGATCGATCCCGACCGGCACGTCGTTTCCCACTGGCGCCAGGAGGATCCGCAGGACTGGCCTCCCGCCAGAGGCGGGATCGCAACCATTCTCGGAGACGAGCTCGAACACCACGTCGACCGGCTGATCGTCGATGCCGAACGGGCCTGGTCGGAATACCGTGAAGAAGTGGCGCTCGAGTTCGTGCTGCCGCGGGCGCTCGTGAACCTTCCTGTGCACCGGTGGTGCAAGGAACACGAAACCGGGGATCCCCGGCCACTGTTCCTGGACTATCCCATCGTCATCCGCTCCTTGGAACGGATGTTCTCCCGGCAGTGGCACCGGGCCTGGCGAATCCGGTGGGAGGCGATGACCGGAAATCCCTCCGCTGAACGGGTGTACTACTGCTCTTCGCGGGATACCGCCGAGCGCCATCGACTCGACGCGATCCTCAGCGACGGCAAGTGGCTGGTGATGGTCCTCGCCGGTCCGCCGCCGACACGGCCGCGTCCCGGCGGTGACGAGCTCGCAACGGGACTGCGTTCCGGCATTCCCGTGCTGCTCTGGCACCCGGACGCTCCCGCCGAGGTGCTGCACGAAGTTGTGACTTGGCTCCTCGACGGTTCCGGTCTCGTCGACCTGCCCACCCGGACCCAGGATTCCCGGCGGGCGGCGTTCCGCGAGGTGACCATCCCCGTCGACCTCCGGATCGCCCGCGATCTGGTCGTCCTGTGGGACGACCCGAGCAGATTGCTTTTCCTTGACGACGGCCCCTACCTGCCGGACGCGATGCGGGAGGATACAGATGAACGCGGTAGAGCATGCTGAGGAACCGGACTGGTGGATCTACCGTGGCACCGGCCGTCCGCTCGCCGGTGCTTCGCTGGCGGACCTGCTTCCCCCGGCGCCGCCGTGGCGGGCGTTCGACGGCGGACCGTTGCCCGCCCGAGACGTCCTGCCGCAGGACGAGGGCGAGGCGGATCGGCGGCTGGGCTCCGAGCACCGGCTCGCGGCCCGGCACGTCGACCCGCACGAGATCGACATGGTCAACGCGGCGCTGTACCTCCGTCGTCCGCTGCTGGTGACCGGCCGTCCGGGCAGCGGAAAGTCGAGCCTCGCTTACCGGGTCGCGCGGGAGCTGAGACTCGGCCGGGTGCTGCGGTGGCCCATCACCTCCCACACCACGCTCAAGGGCGGCCTCTACAGCTACGACGCGATCGGCCGTGCCCAGGCCGCCGGGGCCCGGGCCGCCGTCGATCATCGGGACGGCGAGCTCGAACCGCCGATCGGCGAATACCTCCGGCTGGGCGAGCTCGGTACCGTTTTCCTCCCGCGCCGGCAACCACGCGTGCTGCTGATCGACGAGCTGGACAAGAGCGAAGCCGATCTGCCCAACGACCTGCTCAGCTTGTTCGAAGACGGCGAGTTCACGATTCCCGAGCTGGTGCGGATGCGCAGCCGGACTCGTGAGGTCGAGGTCTTCACGGCCGACCCGGACGCGACGGCCACGATCGTGGACGGCCGGGTCCGGTGTGCCGCCTTTCCGTTCGTCGTCATCACCAGCAACGGCGATCGTGACTTCCCGCCCGCCTTCCTGCGCAGATGTCTCCGGCTCGAAATCAAGGATCCGGACATCGATCAGCTGTCGGCCATGGTGGCGGCACACGCGCTCGACCCGAACGATGCCCACCGGTCGCGCATCATCGAAGAATTCGTCAGCCGCAGTGAGGCGTATGGCGGGCTGCCGGTCGACAAACTCCTCGAAGCGGTCTACCTCGCAACTTCGGGCGCCTACCACGACGAAGGTGAGTCCTGGCCGCGGTTGGTGGACGCGCTCTGGCGGCAGTTGAACTCCATGGTGCCTTGAGATGGCCGGCGAACCGCACGAGCGAGCGGGCGGCGAGCCGCTGTCGTGGAGCGAGGTTGCGGACGCGGTCTGGCTCGCGGCGACGCTCGGAGAACCCGTGGCGCACGAGGCGGGCGAACCGGAACGGCAGCTCGACCCGCCGGCGCCGGCGCCGGAGCCCGAGCCGAGTCCGGACCCGGACCCGGTCGCCGGTCCGCCGTTGCCGTCGGCCGGGGAGCCGGCCCCGGCCACCGGGCGTCAGCGCCGGCCGGTGGCCGGGGGGTTCGCGCGGCAGGTCCACGGTCGCGGCGGCTCGCCGTCGTGGAACGGACAGGCGCCGAGATCGCCGACGATGCCCGGTGGTCCCGACATCCTGCGCGCTCTCCGGCCGCTGAAGCAGCTACGACCTTCGTCGCTCGAGGATGACGTCCAGCTTGACGAGGAACTGACCGCCGAACAGGCGGTCCAGGACGGCCTCTGGCTCCCGGTGCTGAAGCCCGCCACCACGACCCGCGGCCTGGATCTGACTGTCGTGGTCGACGCGGGGGCGTCGATGGCCTTGTGGCAGCCGGAAGTCAGGTCGTTCCTCAAACTCGTGCAACAGCTCGGAGCGTTCCGGACGGTTCGGATCCGCTACCTGGAAACGGAGTCCCGGGCGATAGACGGTTCCCTCGCGCCCGTGCTGCGCGGCGGAACTCCGGACGCGCCCCAGCACAGCGTGGCCGAACTCCTGGACTGGTACGGCGACCGGCTGGTGCTCGTCCTGACCGATGGGATTGCCGAGGCGTGGCGGCGCGACCTGGTTTCGCCGCTGCTCGCGCGGTGGAGCCGGGGAATGCCGGTCGCTCTGGTGCACCTGCTGCCCCAGTACATGTGGAAGAAGGCCGGCATCCCCCTGCACCGTGCGTTGCTGACGTCGCCAGGGCCGTTCCGGCCGAACCGCCGCTACGGGTGTGACGTCCCGGATGCCTGGATGACGATGGCCGATCCGGAAAAGGCACTCGACGATGCGGTGCCCATTCCGGTCCTCGAGCTGGACGGCCGGTGGTTCGGCTGGTGGGTCCGGTTCATCTCCCGCTCGGTCACCGAGGCGGTGCCGGGCACCGTGCTGCTCGCGCGCGAACAGCCGATGCCCGAATCGGAGGACGATGACGAGCCCGCCCTGCCGCCGACGGCCCAAGAACGGGTTCGGCGGTTCCTCGGCACCGCGACTCCGTCAGCGTTCCGCCTCGCGACTTTGCTGGCGGCGGTTCCGGTCAGCCTGCCGATCGCCCGGTTCGTCCTGGCGAAGCTCGTGCCCGAGGCAGGCACTTCGCACCTTGCCGAGGTGTTCACCAGCGGGCTCCTCGGCCGGCCGATGGCCGGTCCCGACCCCGTCGAGGAGGACGCCGTGTTCGAGTTCCCGGCCTCGGTCCGCGAGGCCTTGCTCACGGCCGGTCGGCGAGCGGAGACCGTGCAGGTCGTCACCGTGACCGGACAGCGGTTCGGCGAGCGGCATCCCGTTCTGCTGAGAATCGTGGACGCGCTGGCCGATCCCGACCGGGCGGCGTTGCCCGAAGAGGGCGCGGACATCACGCTCGAGCGCGTGGTGATGCGGGCGCTGTCGGGCCCGTACGCCTGGCGCGCCGAACGCCTGCAGGAGCGGGAACGGGAACTCGCGGTCGCGGCTGAGAGTGACACGACCGGCCAAGACGAGGCGGCGGACGGCTTGGGGCCGCCGGCGGCGGTCGAGCCGAAGGCCGCGGACGAGCGGCTGGTCGCGAACGTCAGGGAGGAGGCGGCCACTTCCCTGCGCAGGGTTCGGCGGATCACCACCGACGCACCGGTGGTGTGGGGTGCGGTTCCCGCCCGCAATCCGGAGTTCGTCGGCCGCCGGGACCTGCTCGACCGCCTCAGTGCGTGTTTGGAATCGGCAGGCAGCGCCGTTCTGCACGGACCGGGCGGTCTCGGCAAGACCCAGCTCGCGGTCGAGTACATCTACCGGCGGCTCCACGACCACGACCTCGTGTGGTGGGTCAGCGCCACCCAGGAAACCCAGATCCGGGCGTCTTTGATGGAACTCGCCCGGCAGTTGCGCCTGCCCGGGGCCGACGAGCCGGTCGTCGCGGTGCCGGCCGTCCTGGACGCTCTCCGCGCCGGCAAGCCATACCGCCGTTGGCTGCTCGTCTTCGACGCTGCCGACGAACCTGAGTTCCTTCGGCCGTTTCTCCCCATCGACGGACCGGGCCGGATCCTGGTCACCGCACGCGACGCCGCCTCCGGCTCCTTCCCGGCGGAACCCCTCCTCGTCGACCGGTTCTCCCGCGCGGAGAGCATCGATCTCCTGCGCCGTCCCGATGCCACGCTCACGGCCGCGGACGCCGATGCCCTCGCGGAAAAGCTGGGTGATCTGCCGATCGCACTTGCCCAGGCCGCGGCGTGGCGGGCCGAGACCGGGATGCCGGTCGCCGAGTACACCCGGTTGCTGGACGAGAAGATGGCCGAACTCGCCGCCATGTCTCCGCGTCCGACGGACTACGAGATTTCCGTGACGGCCGCCTGGAACGTCTCCTTCGACGGGCTCTCGACACGCAACCTGGCCGCGCACCAGCTGCTCCAGGTGTGCGCGTTCTTCGCCGCAGAACCGATTTCCCGCAGCTTGTTCGCCGGGGTCCGCGGTGTGTCGATCGCGCCGGAGCTGGACACCGCGATGCGTGATCCCGTCCTGCTGGACCGGGCGCTCCGGGAAATCAACCGGTGCCGGCTGGCCAAGCTGGACCATCGCAGCGGCACCTTGCTCCTGCACCGGCTCGCGCAGCTGGTGCTGCGCGCGAGGATGACCGACGAGACTCGCTCACAGATGCAGCACGGCGCCCATCTCCTGCTCGGCAACGTCGATCCGAACGACCCGGAGGCGGCCCGGCAGTGGCCGCAGTACCAGATGGTGCTGCCGCACTTCCGGCACGCCGAGCTGATCGACTGCGACGACCCGTGGGTTCGGCGATTGCTGCTCAACCTGGTGAAGTTCCTGTACTTCTCCGGTGATCACCTGGGCTCGGTCGCACTGGCCGAGGAGGTCGTCGCCGCCTGGACGGCGCGGTACGGCGCCGAAGACGCGCAAACGCTGGCCACGTCGGAGCAACTCGGGTTCGTGTTGTGGGTGCTCGGCCGATATGAGGAGTCGTCCGAGGTCAGCAAGCAGACGTTGCGGCTCTACCAGCGGACTTTCGGCCCGGATTCGGAACAGGCACTCGGCGCCGAAGTCCTGGTGGCGACCGGGCTGAAGGCCAAAGGCGACTTCTTCGCCGCGCGCGACCTCAACCGGCAGACCTACGAAAAGGTCCGCTCGCTGTTCGGCGATGACGATCCGACCGCGCTCGAAGCCGCCCACGACCTGGTCGTCTCGCTCCTGCTGGCCGGCGATTACGAACAGGCTCGCAGGCTCAGCGAGGACACCTACGAGCGTCGGTCCGAAGTCTTCGGATACGACAACTGGGAAACCATCCTCACGCTGAACATCATGATCATCTGCCGACGCGAGCTGGGTGACTATTCGTGGGCGCGGATCGAGCAGGAGAAAGTCGTGGAACGGGTCCGGGGGCTGTTCGGCTCGGGGACCGACGGCGTCATCCGCCGGGACTACCACCTCGCGGTGGCGCAACGGAAAGACGGCTATCACGAGGCCGCGCTGAGCCTGTCGGGCAGCGCGCTGGAGCGGTTCCGGCTCAGGTACGGCTCGGACCACCCCAACGCCATGGCGTGCGCGCTCGCCCATTCGATCGACCTGCGCAACACCGGTGATCTGCCGACCTCGCTGGAACTGGGTGAGCAGGCGCTGGCACTGTACCGGAGCAGCTTGGGGGCCCGGCACCCGCACACGCTGGCCGCTGAGGCGGACATCGGCGTCACCTTGCGTCTGCTCGGTGATCCAGAGAATGCACTGGCCAGGGACGAGCGCGCGCTGGCCGGATTGCACGACCGGCTGGGAGCGGTCCACCCGCACGTGCTGGCGTGCTCGATCAACACGGCGAACGACTTCTCCTTGCTCGGTGAGGTACAACGGTCCCTGCGGATGAACACGGAAACGCTGGCGCGGCTGCGCCGGGCCCTGCCCGAAAGCCACCCCACCACTCTGGCGGCCCGGCTCAACCGGGCACTGGACCTGGAACGGCTCGGCCGCAACCGGGAAGCGTCGAGTCAGCACCGGGACGTGCTCGTCGTGGCAGACCGGGTGCTGCGCCCCGGCCATCCGGCGATCACGGCAGCGGAGAACGCGGTGCGAGCGGAGTGCGACATCGACCCGATACCGTTGTAGCCCGGTCAGGACGGCGCTTGGCCGATCCAGGCGGCCAATTCCTCCACAGCCGGGCTCCTTCGCGCATCGCGCAGCATCCGGTGAACTGCGCGAACCATCTCTGGCGTGCCGAGCAAGGCACGTTTGGCCGGCCCGTCCGGCAAGGAAAGACCGAGGCCGATCAGCGCTTCCGGATGGTCCGGATCCTGTTCGAGGACGGACCGATAAGCGGCGCGCGCTTGGTCGGTCGAACCGGCGACCAGCCGGAAGTCGCCTTCAAGCGCGCCCGGGACGTCCGGCCAGACTTGCGACAGCTTGGTTTCGCCGTCGCGGCTGAACCGGACCCGGATCAGGTCGGCGCGGGCGTTGGCCCACTCCCCGTCCGAAACGATGTCGAGACGGCCGCCCGGAACCACCCTCGGGCAAGACTCTCCGTGCAACCAGGCGCGGACGACGTCGGTGGTCGTTTCAGGTTCGGCACGGAAGTGGCGTAACCGCCAGCCGGCGTAGTGGTCCGCGGCCAGCGTCTCCGCCCACTCCACTGCTTCAGGGGCGACCGGCTCCGATTGCCATGGCCTGAATACGCCGGCGAGTTCACCCAGGAACCGTCGTCCGGCGGCAGTCAGCGCGGCGTCGTCCCGGATCGCTTCGAGGGTTTGCCAGGTCTGGGCACGCCAGTGGGCGAACTCGAAGGCAGCCAACCGGTTTTCCGGGCACGCCTGTGAGAGCGCACGCCAAAAAGCCGAAACGCCGAAGAACGCGTAAATCCCGTGCACGAGGCCACCGAGTGGTCGCGGGTCTTCCCGCCAAGGGGCGTAGAGCCGCTCGGTGCGGTCGTCATCGTGCAGCCGCACGAGTTGCAGTAGTCCGCCGAGCCGGATGTGCTGAAACTCGTGCACGAGCGCCGCGGCGAGCGTGGCCGGCTCCTCGGCGTCCGGTGCGGCGATGACCGCGCTTCCGAAAGCTTCGCCCGTCGACGCGCTGGGGAGCTGGAACGGGACTGCCGGTTGCGGCACGATCGACGTCAGGCCGGCCGGAAGGACCTTCGCGTACTCCGGGAGATGCTCGACGATCAGCTGCCAGGCTTCGCCCAGCAGGTCCTGCCAGCTCGCCGCCGCGGATCCCGCGAGCCGGTCCGGCGGAATCGGGTGGTAGAGGCCGCGATGGGGATCCAGGTCGTCGAGACGCAGGTCCAGGGTTGTCCCGCCGGCTTCGAACCGGAACTCCCGGAGGGGAAACCACGCCGGTGAACCGGGCGCGACCTGCGAGCGGTCGCCGCTGATCGTGAAAGTGCCCGCGGCTCCGTGTACGTCGGCGGTCGTGAACCCGCCGCCCTCGTCCAGCCGGGCCGCGCCCAGCGTCGGCAGCACCACGGTGTCGTTCCAGACCGGCACCCGGATCGTGAACTCCACGCCCGCGTGGATCGCGGCGGCGGCGGCGAGCGTGTGGAAGTAGCCATAGTGGACCCAGAGTGGGCATTCACCGGCGAGGTTTTGCTCGACGAGGCGGGTCAGGTACCCGGCCCAGCTCCCGGTGTAGGGGTGGGCGATCACTCTTTCCAGCGCGTCGGGCTCGGCGACCTGAGCCCGCACGAGCAGCTCCCAGGCTCCTTCGGCGGCGGATGAGAGTGGACCGGGCAGGCGTCCGTCCGTCTCCGCCCGCTCGGCGAGGCCGGCAAGCAGGAGCAACCGGCGGCTGCGGTCGGCGCTGCGCAACAGGTTCACGGCGGTCACTCCGCCACCGCCGACGGCCAGCCGGTCGAAGATGTCCCAAGAAATCGAGTGCAGGTCCGGATGGGACGCCAGGTGGTCCTTGGTGCGCACGATGTGTCTCCGGAGCGCTCAGTCGACCCGTTTGGCGCCGCCGCTGCCGCTCGCGGTCACCGGAATGTGGGCGGTCCGTTCCGCGGCGTGACGGATCGAGCGGCGAAGCATGACGGGATCTAGTTTCCGCAGTTCCGACAGTGAGAACGCACTCAGGTCGAGGAGTTCGGATTTGATCCCCGGTTGTCCATTGCCATCCGGCGATCGCATGCCGAAAATTCCTCTTCCACAACTGTCGAATCGGTAGGGTCTGAGTGTAAGTTATCACACACGTTGCGCTGCGCCATTCGGGTGATCCCCTGTTAACTATTTGTGCTGGCAGCAGCGACTTGAGGGGGAGAATGCGATGAAACAGCTGTTCGAAAGCACGCTGAGTTATACGGCGGTTGCTCTTGGGTACGACAGGAGAGGCGCATTTCGGGCGGACTTATTGTCGATTTGTCGCGACGACAATGATCGTCTGCGCTGTGGGCTAGTCCGCGACGCCCAGGGCTGTATGCAGAAGTGCCGTCAACTCGGCTTCGAAGTGTTGCCGGTTCGCGACGCGGCGCGTGCGAGCCAGGTCGTTCGCTATGGTCAGCGCCGCGTGGACCGTGATCTTCGCTTCCCGCGGCGGCAGTCCCGGACGCGCCGACGAAAGCAGTGTCACCCACTGGGCCACGTAATCCCGCTGAACCCGCAGCAGGTCCGCCTTGTCCCGGTCGGGCATCGTGACGCGGTCCGCGGAGAACGACACCAGCAGTTCCGGCGTGTGCAGAATCGTGTGCACGTACGAAGCTGCCAGGCGCCGTAGGGCCGAGCGTTCGTCCGACGTCTGCAGCGCACGCTCGGCCGCCAGCGCCAGTCTGTCCGCCGCTCGGTGGCCAATCGCGACCATGAGAGCGGCCTTGCTCGGGAAGTGGCGGTAGACGCTCGGGCCCGCTATGCCCGCCGCCGCGCCGATGTCCTCCATGCTCACGTCGTGGAAGCCTCGCTGGGCGAACAAGCTCGTCGCTGCCGCCAGGACCTGCTCGCGGCGGGACGGTGTACCCAGGCCCACCACAGGCGGAGAAGGCTCGGAAGACGGCGAAGGCAGTGTGGCGTTCAGCACATCCAGGGCCAGTTCGACCAAGAGCGCGGCGAAGCGGCGGCGGGCCACCGACGTGTGGTGCACCGACACGCTGCCGAACACCGACAGGGCCGCCCAGCAGAGCAGTTCGGCGTCTTCGGACGACAGCTCCGGGCGGCGGATCTGCAGGGCCTTCGCCCACGTCGCCAGCGCCAGAGCCGAGCGGCGGCCGATCTCTCGCTGGTCCTCCTTGGGCAGGTGCCGGCCTTCCCAACGCCAGAGCGCCGCGATCTCCCGGCGCTCGACGGCCTGGGTTGCCAGCCGTGTGAGCAGGGCTTCCAGCTGGTCGGCGGGGGAATCGGCGTCCGTGAGCGCCTCCGCCGTCGCCGCCTCCAGGTCCTCGAAGCCGCTCACGACCACGTACGCCAGGATCGCCTGCTTGTCCGCGAAGTGACGGTACAACGCCGGGCCGGTGACGCCCGCCGCGTCCGCTATGTCCTTGATGCCGACGCCCGGGAAGCCGCGCGCGCGGAACAGCTCCGCCGCGACCGCGGCCAGCTGGGCCTTGCGGTCGCGCGGTCGCACGCTGCGCTCGACGTCGGTCATGGTGAAAGCACGATAGCGGGTAACGGCACACCTGCAACCCATTGACACCATGGGGTTATCCGGCGATATGTTAATGGGCATTAGCCCTACTGGCCGGTATCCTCGGCCACGGTACGACGACGTCCGACACGCTCGCGAGGAGTTGTTCAGTGAGTAGCGAGGCCTACATCTACGAGGCGATCCGCACGCCTCGCGGCAAGAACAAGGGCGGTGCCCTGCACGGCGCCAAGCCGGTCGACCTGGTGGTCGGCCTGATCAACGAACTCAAGGTCCGCCACCCGAACCTCGACCCCGCCGCGATCGACGACATCGTCCTCGGCGTCGTCTCCCCGGTCGGCGAGCAGGGCGCCGTCATCGCGCGCACCGCCGCGCTGAACGCGGGCCTCCCCGAAACCGTCGCCGGCGTGCAGCTCAACCGCTTCTGCGCGTCCGGCCTCGAGGCCACCAACACCGCCGCGCAGAAGATCCGCTCCGGCTGGGACCACCTGGTCATCGGCGGTGGTGTCGAGTCGATGTCGCGGGTGCCGATGGGCTCCGACGGCGGCGCGCTGTTCATGGACCCGGCCACCGCCTACGACAACTACATCGTCCCGCAGGGCATCGGCGCGGACCTGATCGCGACCATGGAGGGCTTCTCGCGCGAGGACGTCGACGCGTGGGCCGTCCGCTCGCAGGAGCGCGCCGAGGCTGCCTGGTCCGGCGGCTACTTCGCGAAGTCCGTCGTGCCGGTCAAGGACATCAACGGCGTCACGATCCTGGACCACGACGAGCACCGCCGTCCCGGCTCGACGATCGAAGGCCTCGGCAAGCTCAAGCCCGCCTTCACGACCATCGGCGAGATGGGCGGCTTCGACGCCGTCGCGCTGCAGAAGTACCACTCGGTCGAAAAGATCGACCACGTCCACACCGGCGGCAACTCCTCCGGCATCGTCGACGGCGCCGCGCTGGTGCTGGTCGGGTCCGAGCAGGTCGGCAAGACCTTCGGGCTGACTCCGCGCGCCCGGATCGTGGCGACCGCGACCGTCGGCTCCGAACCGACGATCATGCTCACCGGCCCCACCCCGGCCACCGAGAAGGTGCTGAAGACCGCGGGCCTCAAGCCCGAGGACATCGACCTGTGGGAGCTCAACGAGGCGTTCGCCTCCGTCGTGCTCAAGTGGATCAAGGACCTGCACCTCGACGAGGAGAAGGTCAACGTCAACGGCGGCGCGATCGCCATGGGCCACCCGCTCGGCGCCACCGGCGCGATGCTGGTCGGCACGGTCGTCGACGAGCTGGAACGCCGCCAGGCGCGTCGCGCGCTGGTGACCCTGTGCATCGGCGGCGGCATGGGCGTCGCGACCATCATCGAGCGGGTGTGAGGACACTAATGGCCGAGAGCAAGACCATCCGCTGGGAGCAGGACGAAGACGGCATCGTCACCCTGACCCTGGACGACCCGAAGCAGTCGGCGAACACGATGAACGCCGACTTCCGCGAGTCGCTCGGCGTGACCGTCGACCGCCTGGAGGCCGAGAAGGACTCCATCACCGGCGTCGTCATCACGTCCGCGAAGAAGACGTTCTTCGCCGGCGGCGACCTGAACGACCTGATCCAGGCCAAGCCCGAGCACGCGGTCGAACTGACCGAGGGCAGCAGCCTGATGAAGGGGCAGATGCGCCGCATCGAGCAGCTCGGCAAGCCGGTCGTCGCGGCGATCAACGGCGCCGCGCTCGGCGGGGGCCTGGAGATCGCGCTGGCTACGCACCACCGCATCGCGGCCGACGTCAAGGGCAGCCAGATCGGCCTGCCCGAGGTGACGCTGGGCCTGCTGCCCGGCGGCGGTGGCGTAGTCCGCACTGTCCGATTGCTGGGTATCCAGAGCGCGCTGCTGAACGTCCTGCTGCAGGGGCAGCGGCACCGCCCGGCCAAGGCACTCGAGCTCGGCCTCGTGCACGAGCTCGTCGGCACGGTCGAGGAGCTCGTCCCCGCCGCGAAGGCGTGGATCAAGGCGAACCCCGAAGGCGGCGTCCAGCCGTGGGACGTCAAGGGCTACAAGATCCCGGGCGGGACCCCGTCGAACCCGAGCTTCGCGGCCAACCTGCCCGCGTTCCCGGCGAACCTGCGCAAGCAGATCAAGGGCGCGAACATGCCGGCGCCGCGGGCGATCCTGGCCGCCGCGATCGAGGGCGCGCAGGTCGACTTCGACACCGCGCTCCAGATCGAGACGCGCTACTTCATCCACCTCGCCACCGGCCAGGTCTCGAAGAACATGACGAAGGCGTTCTTCTTCGACCTGCAGACCATCAACTCCGGCGGCTCGCGGCCGGACGGCTTCGAGAAGTACACGGCTCGCAAGGTGGGTGTCCTCGGCGCGGGCATGATGGGTGCCGCGATCGCGTACGTCTCGGCGAAGGCGGGCATCGACGTCGTCCTGAAGGACGTCTCGCAGGAGGCGGCCGAGAAGGGCAAGGGCTACGCGGTCAAGCTCGAGGAGAAGGCCCTCTCGCGCGGCAAGACCACGCAGGAGAAGTCGGACGCGCTGCTGGCGAAGATCAAGCCGACCGGTGACCCGGCCGACTTCGCGGGCGTCGACTTCGTCATCGAGGCCGTCTTCGAGAGCGTCGAGCTGAAGCACAAGGTGTTCGGCGAGATCGAGAGCATCGTCAACGCCGACGCCGTCCTGGGCTCCAACACCTCGACCCTGCCGATCACCACCCTCGCCGAGGGCGTGCAGCGGACCGAGGACTTCATCGGGATCCACTTCTTCTCGCCGGTGGACAAGATGCCGCTGGTCGAGATCATCTGCGGCGAGAAGACGTCGCCGGCCACGCTGGCCAAAGTCTTCGACTACACGCTGCAGATCAAGAAGACCCCGATCGTCGTCAACGACAGCCGCGGCTTCTTCACCTCGCGCGTGATCGGCACGTTCATCAACGAGGCCGTCGCCGCGCTGGGTGAGGGCGTCGAACCGGCGTCGATCGAGCAGGCGGGTGCGCAGGCGGGCTACCCGGCGCCGCCGCTGCAGCTGATGGACGAGCTGACGCTGACCCTGCCGCGCAAGATCCGCAAGGAGACGCGCGAAGCCGTCGAGGCCGCGGGTGGCACGTGGAAGGCGCACGCGTCCGAGTCCGTGATCGACCGGATGGTCGAGGAGTACGACCGCAAGGGCCGCTCGACCGGCGCGGGCTTCTACGAGTACGACGAGAACGGCAAGCGCACCGGGCTGTGGCCGGGCCTGCGCGACGCGTTCAAGTCCGGCTCGGCGCAGGTGCCGTTCGAGGACCTCAAGGAGCGGATGCTCTTCGCCGAGGCACTCGAGACAGTCAAGTGCTTCGACGAGGGCGTGCTGACGTCGGTGGCCGACGCCAACATCGGCTCCATCTTCGGCATCGGCTTCCCGGCGTGGACCGGTGGCGTCATCCAGTACATCAACCAGTACGAGGGTGGCCTGCAGGGCTTCGTCGACCGGGCCCGCGAGCTGGCCGCCCGCTACGGCGACCACTTCGAGCCGCCCGCTTCGCTGGTGGAGAAGGCCGCCAAGGGCGAGATCTACGAGTAAACGGCGGTTAACGGGCCGTTCCCCGCGCGGGGAACGGCCCGTTCCGTCACAGTGCGACGGCGACTTCCGCGTGGCTCACGTGGTCGTCCCAGTGGCTCAGCGCCCGCTGTGCCTTCTCTTCGACAACGGCTTCTTCGTAGCTGTCGCCGGCGAAGCCGCGTACGGCGTCGAGGTCGGCGAAGAACGTGATCGAGGTGAACTCGACCTCTTCGCCGTCAGCCCGGCGCAGCAATCGGGCTCCCCGGAAGCCGGGCAGCTCCCGCAGGTGCTCCGCCACCTCGGTTTCGTAGTGCCGCTGGTAGTCGTCGGCCGTCGCGGCGGATGCCCAGCCCCGCCAGGTGCGCGCGATCATCGGTGCCCCCGTCCGTCGAGGGGCTCGACGGTACCCGGCTTTCCGCGCGGAAAGCCGTGGCCGGCCCCCGCCGAAGTGTCCGGGAGCCTGTCCACCTGGAATTCGCCGAAAAGCCACCGGGCCCGGTTAATCTCCGCCCATGCGCCGTCCCGTCACGGTGGCACTGGCCGCCGCTCTGTTCGCCTCTGTTCTGACAACGATGTCAGGCGCCGCTGAGCTGAGTCCCGCCGACTTCGTCGATCCGCTCGTCGGGTCGGCCGGGGACGGCAACACCTACCCCGGTGCCACCGCGCCCTTCGGCATGCTCGCCTGGAGCCCGACCAGCACCCGCGGCGACCAGACGTCCACCGGCGCCGCCAACGGCTACCAGTACGACACCACCCGGATCCGCGGCTTCAGCCTGACCCACGTCAACGGCGCCGGTTGCAACCCGGGCGCCGCCGGGGACGTGCCGATTCTGCCGTTCGCCGGTGACGTCACCTCCTCGCCGACCGCCGACACCGCCGACACGGTCTACGCGAGCAACTTCAGCCACGCCGACGAAGCCGCGACGGCCGGCCGCTACCGGCTGGGGCTCGCGAACGGCGTCACGACCGATGCCGCCGCGACCGAGCGGACCGCGATCGCCACGCTGACCTACCCGCAGGACAAGCCCGCCGCCCTGCTCTTCCGGACGTCGAACTCGCTCAACGGCAGCGAAGACGCCGAGACCCACATCGACGCGAAGAACCGCGAGATCACCGGGTCCGTGCTCACCGGTGCGTTCTGCGGCCGCCGCGCGAACGGCGGCGTCAACAACCGCAAGTCCTACTACCGCCTGTACTTCACCGCGCAGTTCGACCGGCCCGTCACCGGCACCGGGACGTGGAAGGACGCGACGCTCCAGCCTGGCGGCACGGACCAGACCGGCGGCGAAGGCTACGCGACGGGCAAGGACCGTGCCGGACGCGGCTCCGGCGGCTACGTCACCTTCGCGCCCGGCAGCGAGGTCACCATGCGCATCGGGGTCTCCTACGTCTCCCTCGAAGGCGCCGAGCGCAACGTCCGCGCCGAGCAGCCGGAAAAGTCCACGGTGAACACCGTTGCCGAGAAGACCGGGAAAGCGTGGAACGCCGAGCTGGACCGCGTGCGGGTCAGCGGCGGCACGGCCAACCAGCGGATCGTCTTCACCACCGCGCTCTACCACAGCCTGCAGCAGCCCAGTCTCGTCAGCGACGTGGACGGCCGGTACCTCGGGATGGACCGGCAGGTGCACCGCGTCGAACGCGGGCAGGACGCGCAGTACTCGAACTTCTCCGGCTGGGATCAGTACCGCGCGCAGGTGCAGCTGCTGGCGCTGCTGGAACCGCGCGTCGCCGGGAACTTCGCCCAGTCCCTCTACAACTACGCGAAGCAGAACGACGGCGTCTGGGACCGCTGGGTGCACGTCAACGGCGCCACGCACGTCATGACCGGTGACCCGTCGGCGGCGACCCTCGCGACGTTCTACGCCATGGGTGTCCGCAACTTCGACTACCGCGGTGCCTTCGACTCGCTGTACAAGCAGGCGACCGTGCCGCGGCCGGAGGGACTGCAGGACGGCGGCTGCCCCGGCCAGTGCGTCGGCCAGCGGCCGAACCTCGCGCAGTACCTGACGTCGCACTACGCGCCCCACGACGTCTGCCACTGCTGGGGTGGCGCCGCCGAGACGCTCGAAGACTCCGTCGCGGACTTCGCAATCGGACATTTCGCAGAGTTGCTGGGCCGCACTCGCGAAGCCGCGGAGTTGCACGCCCGGGGCGCGTACTGGCGGAATGTCTTCAACCCGGAGACCGGCTACATGCAGGCCCGCAACGTCGACGGCAGCTGGGTGACGCCGTTCGACCCGGCGAGCGACCGCGGATTCGCCCAGGGCAGCGCGGCGGCCTACACCTGGATGGTGCCGCAGGACGTCTCCGGCCTCGCCGTCGCGATGGGCGGCAAGGCGGCCGCGATCACCCGGCTCGACGGCTTCTTCCACGACAGCAGCGGGAACTGGCAGCTCAAGGGCGGCGGCCCGCTCAAGTACGACCCGACGAACGAGCCGGACATCCACGCACCGTGGCTGTACAACGAACTCGGGCAGCCGTGGAAGACCCAGGAGACCGTGCGGCAACTGGTGAACTCCGTCTACACGACCGGGCCGTCCGGCCTGCCCGGCAACGACGACCTCGGCACGATGTCCGCCTGGTATGTCTTCGCCGCCCTCGGGATATATCCACGCACACCCGGCACCGGTGAGCTGCTGCTGTCGAGCCCGCTCTTCCCGGGCGCCGTGATCCGGCCGGCGGGTGGCGCGCCGATCCGGATCACGACGTCGGGCAGCGGGAAGTACGTCCAGGACGTCCGCCGCGGGAGCAAGCCGCAGCGCGACTGGAAGGTCGACGCTTCCTTCCTGCGCGGGGGAAGCCTGGACTTTCGTCTGTCCGAGGCGCCCACCACCTGGGGGAGTTAGGGTTCCAGCGCGAAGTGCGGGAGGCGGCGGTCCAGCCACGCCGGCAGCCACCAGGCGCGGGCGCCCAGGAGACGCATGATCGCCGGGACGACGAGGCAGCGGATCACCAGCGCGTCCAGCAGCACCGCGACCGCGAGACCGAGGCCGAACTGGGCCAGCATCCGCGACGGGTCGAGCAGGAACGCCCCGAACACCAGGACCATGATCGCGCCGGCCGCGGTGATCACGGCGCCGGTCGAGGCCAGTCCTTCGCGCACCGCCCGCCGCGCGTCGCCGGTGCGCCGCCACTCCTCGTGCATCCGCGACACGAGGAACACCTCGTAGTCCATCGACAGCCCGAACACGATCGCGAAGATCATCACCGGGACGAACGCCTCGATCGGGCCGGGTTGCGCACCGAACCAGCCGTCGCCGAACACCAGCGTCATCACGCCCAGCGAAGCGCCGATGCTCAGCAGGTTCAGCAGCGCCGCCTTGAGCGGGATGAGGATCGACCGGAACACCACCATCAGCAGCAACGCGGACAACCCGACGACGACCAGCACGAACAGCGGCAGCCGGTCGGCGACGGCGCCGGCGAAGTCCGTCGCGGCCGCGACCGAGCCGCCGACGAGGTAGTGGCCCGGCAGTGACGGCAAGACCTCGGTCCGCAGCCGCGTCACCAGGTCGGCGGTCGCCGCGTCCTGCGGTGACGTCGCCGGGAACGCGAGCACCGTCGGACCCATCGGCGGCAGGACCCGGGCGATCCCGGGCGTCGACGCGAGTTTCCGCTGCAGCGCGACGGGGTCGCCGTCCTCGGAGACGATCGCGAGCGGCCCGGTGAAGCCCGGCCCGAAGCCCTCGGCCAGCAGGTCGTACGCCTGCCTCGTGGTGGACCCGGCGGGGTCGGTGCTCGCGTCGGCGAACCCGAGCCGCATGCCCGCGGCCGGAACGGACAGTCCGATGAGGGCGATGAGGCCGATCGCGAGCGGCGCGAGCGGGCGCCGCTGGACGCCGTCGGCGAGCCGTCGCCACGCCTTGCCGTGCTCGCGCCGGACGGCGTGACGGCGGATCCCGCGCTCCAGCCGCTTGCCGAACAGCGACAGCAGCGCGGGCAGGAGCGTCACCGACGCGAGCATCGTCATCAGAACGGTGAGCGCGACCGACAGCGCGACTCCGCGCAGCCCGCCGAGTCCCAGCGCGAGCAGCCCGAGCAGGGCGATGATCACCGTCGTCCCAGCGAACAGCACCGAGCGGCCGGCCGTGTCGAGGGCCCGCCGGGCGGCGGCTTCGCGGTCGAAGCCGGCCAGGATCTCGGCGCGGTAGCGGGAGAAGATCAGCAGTGCGTAGTCGACGCCGACGCCGAACCCGACCAGCATCATCAGCGGCGAGGTGTAGCTCGCGATGTCGACGAAGTGCGAGACGACCGTGATGACGCCCAGCGTGCTCCCGACGGCGAACACCGCGGTGAGGACCGGCAGCCCGGCGGCGAGCAGCGAGCGGAACAGGAACACGAGGACGACCAGCGCGGCGAGCAGGCCGACGCCTTCCGCGGGACCGCCGCTCTCGGAGATGCGCTTGATCGGGTCCCCGGCGAGGGCGACCTCGACCGGCCCGGCCTGCTTCGCGGTGTCGGCGAACTTGACGATGTCGTCGTAGGGAAGGTCGGTCGAGGCCGCGTCGAAGGTGACCGTGGCGTAGCCGATCCGGCCGTCGGGCGACAGCGTCTCGAACGGCCCGGTCACCGAGCGCACGTGCGGCAGGGACCGGACGTTCTCGAGCATGTGTCCGATTGCGGCGCGTTGCGTGCCGAGCCCGTTGTCGGCTTTCAGCACGATCTGCGCGCTCGCGCCGGACTGCGCGGTGTTCTTCAGCAGGTCGACGACCTGCTGCGATTCGGTGCCGGGCAGCGAGTTGTCGTCGTGGAACGCGCTCCCGGCGAGCTGGGAGGTGAACGTGACGCCGATGAGAACCAGCGCCCAGAGTGCGACGGCGAGCCACCGGTGGCGCTGCGCCCAGCCGGCCAGCCTGGCCAGCGGGCCCCCGGAGGGGCGAGTGAGGGTGTCCATGGCGGACAAGGATTCGCGAGAAGGGCCCTACCGCGCGTCGCGCCGCGGAGGACACTTCGCGTGCTCCCGGCGGTGTCCCCTAAGTCGTTTCCCGTACTACCGGGGGTGTACGGCTCAGGGGGTCAGCCACCGCGGTGTCACGGCGCCGGACTCGTAGGCGAGGACGACCAGCTGCGCCCGGTCGCGCATGCCGGTCTTGGTCATGATGCGGCTGACGTGCGTCTTCGCCGTCGCCGGGCTGAGCGTGAGCTCGCGGGCGATCTCGTCGTTCGACAGGCCCGCCGCGACCAGGGCGAGCACTTCGCGTTCGCGGTCGGTGAGCCGGTCCAGCGCCGGGGCAGGCCCCGGGCGGGTGACCCGCGCGGCGAACTCAGAGATCAGCCGCCGGGTGATGGACGGCGCCAGCAGCGCGTCGCCGCGGGCGGCCACGCGCACGGCGTGGACCAGCTCTTCCGGCTCGGTGTCCTTGACCAGGAACCCGCTCGCGCCCGCGCGCAGCGCGCCGTAGACGTCCTCGTCGAGGTCGAACGTCGTGAGGATGACGACCTTCGTGCCGGCGAGTGCGGGGTCTGCCAGGAGGTGCCGCGTGGCGGCCAGGCCGTCGAGCACGGGCATGCGGATGTCCATCAGCACAACGTCCGGGCGGTGGTCGTGCGCGGCCTGCAGCGCCTCGCGCCCGTCCGCGGCTTCGGCCACGACCGTGATGTCGTCCTCGCCGTCCAAAATGGACCGGAAGCCGGCGCGGACCAGCCGCTGGTCGTCGACGAGCAGAACCCGGATCATCGGCCCATCATCGCACCGGCAGCCGGGCGCGCACCCGGAAACCGCCGTCCTCCTTCGGCGACGCCGTCAGCTCGCCGCCGAGCGCCCGCGCCCGTTCGGCCATGCCCCGGATGCCGTTGCCCGGCGGGGCCTCACCGCCGCGGCCGTCGTCGTCGACCTGCACGGACAGCGCGTCGGGGCCGTAGCCGAGCCGGACGACGACGGTCTTCGCGCCGGCGTGCTTGGCGACGTTCGTCAGTGCCTCCTGGACCACCCGGAACGCGGCGTGCTCGACGTCCGGCGGCAGGTCGTGCGCGACGCCGTCGATCTCGGTGCGCACGGTCAGCCCGGACGCGCCGACCGATTCGGCCAGCTCCGCGACCCGGGACAGCGACGGCCGGTCGGCTTGGCGGAGCATGCCGAGCGTCGCGCGCAACTCCTGGAGCGCGGTCTTGCTGGCGTCCTTGATGGTGCCGAGGGCCGCCTCGGCCTGTGCGGGGTCACGGCGGTGCAGCGCGGCGCCGGCCTGGACGTTGATCAGCGCGAGGTGGTGGCCGAGGACGTCGTGCAGCTCGCGCGCGATGCGCAGGCGTTCGTCGGTGGCCCGCGCCCGGGCCTCGGCTTCCTTGGTGCGTTCGGCCTCGGCGCGGTAGTGCGCGACGGCGCCGCCGGCGACCAGGGCGACGAACCAGCCGGTCATCAGGAAGAACGCGAAGTTGTCGACGTGCCGGCCGGTCCGCGAGCTGATCTCACCGACGGTGACGCCCGCCATCGCGGCGACGACGAGCAGCACGGCACCGCGGATCCGCCCGGCCGCGGCGGCCGCGTACAGCGCGTAGGCGAAGGCCAGCAGGACCAGGCCGTCCGGGTCGGTCAGCGGGTAGTAGACGGCGCAGCAAACGAGCGTTAACCCGGCGACGCTCAGCGGGTAGCGGCGCCGGAGGAAGAGCAAGGCGCAGCAGAGGACGGTCAGCACCCAGCCGAGCGCGGCGTGGTGGGCGGGCTTGGCGCCGTCGTTCAGCACGGCGAACAGCGAGCCGACGAGCACCGCGACGGTGACCGCGAGCTCCGCCGCGCAACGCCGCAACCAGGACATGCGCCCAGTCTAGGAGCACGGCGTTACAGCTGTGGCCGGAATGGAACCGATTGTTTTCCAAAATCATTTCCGGTGTAACGAAGAACGGCTTTCGATCGACACCCGCCACGTTAATTCGTCATGCTAAGGAGTCCTCGTGCGGATGAAGTTCGGTGTGGTGCTGGCCGTGGGTGTCCTGGTCGCCGGGTGCGGTGTGGGTGCCGTGCCACCCAAGGATCAGGGCACGGTAGGCGTTCTCGAAACGCCGACGTCGACGTATTCGACACCGGCGTATTCGTCTCCCGCGCCGACCGAAACCACCACTCCGGTCGCGACGACTTCAGAAGCGCCGGTGGTCACTACGGCTGCGCCTGCCACAAAGGCGGCCGCGCCCAAAACGACCGTGGTCAAGCCGAAGACCACCGCGCAAGCCGCGCCGGAACCGGCCGGGTGCGGGGCCGACTACTACCGGAACTCCGACGGCAACTGCGTCCACCGGCCCAGCGACAACCCGTCGGGTGCCACCGCCCAGTGCAAGGACGGCACCTACAGCTACAGCCAGCACCGCTCCGGTACCTGCTCCGGCCACGGCGGCGTCAAGACCTGGCTGTGACGAAGGCAGTATTCCGAACGAAACCGGGTACCCGGTCAGTACAGTGCATGAAGTTGCATGATGTGTACTAACTACGCACTGGGGGTTGCCGGTGTCCGGTCGGTCCGGCCGCGCGATCGTCGTCGTGCTCGCCTCGTGCGGGCTCGTCGCGGCGTTCATGCAGACACTGGTCGTGCCGCTGATCCCGGTCTTCCCGCGGCTGCTGCACGCGTCGGCGGCCGATGCGTCCTGGGTGGTCACCGTGACACTGCTGGCCGCGTCCGTCATCACGCCGGTCAGCGGACGGCTCGGCGACCTCTACGGCAAGCGGCGGATGATCCTCGTCAGCCTCGGCCTGCTCATCGCCGGTTCGGTCGTGTCCGCGACGACGAGCGCGCTCGCGTTCCAGATCCTCGGCCGCGGGCTGCAGGGCTGCGCGATGGGCGTGATCCCGCTCGGCATCAGCATCATGCGCGACGAACTGCCGCCCGAACGCGTCGGCGGCGCGATCTCGCTGATGAGCGCGACGCTCGGGGTCGGTGGCGCGATCGGGCTGCCGGTCGCGGCCGTCGTCGCCCAGAACACCGACTGGCACGTGCTCTTCTGGACCGCGGCCGGCCTCGGGCTGGCCTGTGCGCTGCTGATCCTCACCGTGGTGCCGGAGTCGCCGCTGCGCACCCCCGCGCCGTTCGACTACTTCGGCGCGTTCGGCCTGGCCGCCGGGTTGCTCTGCCTGCTGCTGCCAGTCGTCAAGGGCGGCACCTGGGGCTGGGCCAGCGCGCCGACGCTCGGGCTCGCCGCGGCCGCTGTCGTCATCCTGCTCGCCTGGGGCACCTACCAGCTGCGCCGCCGTGACCCGCTGGTCGACCTGCGGGTGTCCGCCCGCCGCCCGGTGCTGTTCACGAACCTCGCCTCGATCATGGTCGGGTTCGCGATGTACGCCATGGCGTTGTCGTTCCCGCAGCTGCTGCAAGCCTCGGCCGCGACCGGCTACGGGCTGGGCCAGACGATGGTGGAGTCGGGGTTGTCGCTGGCCCCGAACGGGCTGGTGATGATGCTGCTCTCGCCGGTCTCGGCACGGCTCATCGCCCGGTTCGGCCCGCGCCCGACGCTGATGAGCGGCGCGCTGGTGATCGCCACCGGGTACGTGTTCGCGATCGTCCTGATGGACAACGCGTTCGAGCTGATCACGGCGTCGGTGATCATCGGCGGCGGCGTCGGCATCGCGTACGCGGCGATGCCCGCGCTGATCATGGGTTCGGTGCCGGTCACCGAAACGGCGTCGGCGAACGGCCTGAACTCCCTGATGCGCTCGGTCGGCACGGCGGTCTCGAGCGCGGTCATGGCGGCGATGCTGGCCCAGCTGACGATCACGGTGGGCGGCCTGCCGGTACCGTCGCTGGCCGGCTTCCGCGCGACGTTCGCGGTGGCCGCGTTCGCCGCGCTGGCGGGTGTGCTGCTGGCGGCGCTGGTCCCGAAGACGCGGACCGCGCCGGAGCTGGTCGCCGTCTAGTTCTTGCGCGCCACCAGCGCCAGGCCGCCGCTTTCCGCAGGATTCGGGTGGACTTCGTCCGGGCGCCACTCGGGGATGAACACGATGCCCGGGTCGACGATCTCGAAGCCGTCGACGAGCGCGCGGAGCTCGTCGGCCGAGCGCGGCGTGACGGGGTTCGCGCTCTGCTTGTACATCTCGACGGCGCGAGTGGTGCCTTCGCCCTGCTGCTCGTACGTGGCCGACGACAGCGCGAGGTAGCTGCCGGGCGCGAGCGCGTCGCGGTAGGCGGCGATCAGCCGGGCCGGGTCGCGGGAGTCCGGGATGAAGTGCACGAACAGCGCCATCACGACCATCACCGGCTGGTCCAGGTCCAGCATCATCTCGGTGATGTCGTGTTCGAGGACGTCGTCGGGGAACTCGGCGTCGGCGTGCACCATCGCCGCGTTGTCGTTGTCCTCCAGCACGATCTCGCTGTGCGCGACCGCGACCGGCTCGTTGTCGACGTAGACGACCCGCGCCTTCGGGTCGACCGCCTGGGCCACCTCGTGCACGTGCCCGACGGTCGGCATGCCCGAGCCGATGTCGAGGAACTGCCGGATGCCCTGGTCCGTCCCGAACCGGATGGCCCGGCGCAGCCACTGCCGGTTGAGCCGCGCCCGCTCCCGCGCGTTCGGCTGCGCGGTGAGCACCTGTTCCGCGAACATCCGGTCCACGGCGTAGTTGAGCTCCCCGCCGAGGATGTAGTCGTACACGCGCGCGGCGTTGGGCTTGTCGAGGTCGATGCCCCGCCGCGCGTACTCGTCTTCGCTCATCCGCCGCTCCCTGGATCAGGTGTGCCGCGAGAATAGCCGGACCCGCCGGTCAGCCCGCGGGGTGACTCGGGTCGTTCAGTCTGTGCGGTGTCCGATTGCGAAGCAGCCGTCCTCGATCCCTAGATCTTGCGGGCGACCAGGGCCAGCTGGCTGGCCTGCTCCGGGTGCTCGCCGACTTCGGCGGGGTCGTCCGGGCGCCACTCCGGCGTGAACACGATTCCGGGCGGGAGGATCTCGAAGCCGTCCATCAGCGCGCGCAGCTCCTCCTTCGACCGCGCGACGACGTCGGTGCCGCTCTTCTGGTAGAGCTCGGCCGCGCGGCGCACCTCCTCGCCCTGGCCCTCGAACGTGCCCGATGACAGCGCCAGGTAGCTGCCCGGGACGATCGCGTCGCGGTAGGCCGCGACCAGCCCGGCGGGGTCGCGCTCGTCCGGGATGAAGTGGATGAACGCCGCCATGATCACCATCACCGGCCGGCTGAAGTCCAGCAGCCCCTCGGTCGTCGGGTGCTCGAGGACGTCGGCCGGGAACTCGGCGTCGGCCTGCACCATCGCCGCGTTGTCGTTCTCCTGCAGCACGATCTCGCTGTGCGCGACGGCGACCGGCTCGTTGTCGACGTAGACCACCCGGGACTCCGGGTCGATCGACTGGACGACCTCGTGCACGTGCCCGACCGTCGGCATGCCCGAGCCGATGTCCAGGAACTGGCGGACGCCCTGCTCGGCGCCGAAGCGCACGGCACGGCGCAGCCACCGCCGGTTCAGCAGGGCCAGGTCCTTGGCCTCCGGCCGCACCTGGAGGATCTGCTCGGCGAACATCCGGTCGATCGCGTAGTTGAGCTTGCCGCCGATCAGGTAGTCGTACACGCGCGCCGCGTTCGGCTTGTCGAAGTCGATCCCGCGCTTCGCGTGTTCGTCGGTCATCGTCGCTCCTCGCCGTCGGTGTGACGGGAGAATAGTCCGGTTCTACAGCAGCGGGGGCACCACGGCGTCGATGAGGTGCGGGCCCGGCTCGGCGAAGGCCCGCTGCAGCTGCCCCGCGAGCTCTTCGGCCGTCGTCGCCCGTGACGCGGGGACGCCCATGCCCTCCGCGATCTTCACGAAGTCCATGTCCGGCCGGGACAGGTCGAGCAGGTCGTTCGCCTTCGGCCCGCCCGACGCCGCGCCGACGCGCTGCAGCTCCAGCCGCAGGATCGCGTACGCGCGGTTGTTGAGCAGGACCGTCGTGACGTTCAGGTTCTCCCGCGCCTGCGTCCAGAGCGCCGAGATCGTGTACAACGCGCTGCCGTCCGATTGCAGGTTCAGCACCGGCCGCTCCGGCGCCGCGACGGCCGCCCCGGTCGCCACCGGCATGCCGTAGCCGATCGCGCCGCCGGTCAGCGTCAGCACGTCGTGGCGCGGTGCGCCGGCCGTCGCCGTCGGCAGCATCAGGCCGGACGTGTTGGCCTCGTCGGCGATGATCGCGTTCTCCGGCAGCAACGCCCCGATGACGTCGACCCAGTTCTGCGGGGTCAGCGGCCCGCTCGGCAGCGCGGGCCGGGACGCCTCCGCGAGCACGGGTTCGGTGTCCGCGGCGACCAGATCGGCGACCTCGTTCAGCGCGCGCGTGACGTCCTGGCCGACCGACGCGAGCGTGTGCACCTGGGCGCCTTCGGGCACCAGATCGCTGGCCTTGCCCGGGTAGGCGAAGAACGACACGGGCGCCTTCGTGCCCGCGACGACGACGTGCTTGATGCCGTCGAGCTGGTAGGCGACCTGCTCGGCGAGGTAGCCGAGCCGCTCGACGGCCGGCAGGCCGGCGCCGCGCTCCAGACGAGACGGGAACGTCTCGACGAACACCTTCGCGCCGGTCGCAGCCCCGATCCGGCTGGCGGCGCGCAGGCCTTCTTCGCGGCACGCGCTGCCGCCGACGAGCAGGGCCACCGGCTCCCCGGTGCCGAACACCGCGGCGACGTCCTTGACGGTCGTGGCGTCCATGGCCTGCGGCACCCGCGGCGGGATCGGCGCGCACGTCTCGCCGCCCTCGCCCCACGACGCGTCGGCGGGCAGGATGAGCGTGGCCACCCGGCCCGGCGCGTCCTGCGCGGCCGCGACCGCCGCGGCGGCGTCCGCCCCGACGTCCTTCGTGTGCTCCGAGCGGCGCACCCAGCCTTCCAGCGAGCCCGCGACGGCCTCGATGTCCGACTCCAGCGGCGCGTCGTACTGCTTGTGGTAGGTCGCGTGGTCCCCGACGACGTTGACGATCGGCGTGTGCGCGCGGCGCGCGTTGTGCAGGTTCGCCAGGCCGTTGCCCAGGCCGGGGCCGAGGTGCAGCAGCGTCGCGGCGGGCTTCCCGGCGATCCGCGCGTACCCGTCGGCCGCGCCGGTGACGACGCCTTCGAACAGCGCGAGCACGCCCCGCATCTCGGGCACGGTGTCGAGCGCGGCGACGAAGTGCATCTCCGACGTGCCGGGATTCGCGAAGCACACCTCGACACCGGCGTCGACCAGGGTGCGGATCAGGGACTGGGCGCCGTTCAGCTCGCTCATGCGGTTCCTTCGGGGAAGAGAACGCCGGGGTTGAGGATCCCGGTGGGGTCGAAGCTCTGCTTGATCCGGCGCATCAGCTCGATCTTCGCCGGGTCTTCGAGTTCCTGGTGGTAACCGGCCTTGGTACGACCGAGGCCGTGCTCGCCGGAGATCGCGCCGCCGAGTTCCATCCCGTAGGCGAAGATATCGGTGAGCAGCTGCTTCCGCTTGGCCGCGTCCTTGCAGAAGATCCCGAAGTGGACGTTGCCGTCGCCCGCGTGCCCGCAGCCGAGCGCACCGCCGCCGGCGGCCAGCGCCAGCTCCCGCGCCTTCGAGATGAACTGCGGCATCGCGGTACGCGGCACGACGACGTCGATCACGTCGTCGGCACCGGCCGCCTTCGCGGTCCAGAAGGCCTTCTCGCGAGCCTCGATGAGCTTGCGCGCCGCGTTGCCTTCGAGGACGTAGACGTCGGTCGCGCCGAGTTCGCCGAGCAGCTCGCCGACGGTCTCAACGTCTTCCTCGAGCCGTCCCGTCTCGCGGTTCTCCAGCGCGACCACGAGGTACGCCTCGGTGGTCTCGCGGATCTTGTCGGGGACGCCGAGCTCGAGCTTCTCGTTGTAGACGATCGCCGCCATCGTCAGGTTGTCGATGTACTCGAGGATGTGCGGGGCGAGCCCGCTGGAGAGGATCTCCGGCACGGCGGCCATCACCTGGCCGAAGTTGCCGAAGGGGGCGAGCACCGTGGCGCCGTGGGGCAGCCGCGGGTGCAGCTTGACGGTGATCTCGGTGGCCAGCGCGAGGGTGCCTTCGGAGCCGATGATCAGCTGGGTGAGGTCGTAGCCGGTGGACACCTTCGACGTCTTGCCGCCGGTGCGGATGATTTCGCCGGTCGGCAGCACGGCCTGCAGGCCGAGGACGTTGTGGCGGGTGACGCCGTACTTCACCGCGCGCATCCCGCCGGCGTTGGTCCCGACGTTCCCGCCGACGCTCGCACTGAGCTCACCGGGGTAGACGGTGTAGCTGAGCCCGGCTTCGGCGGTCTTGGCGTCGAGTTCGGCGAGGGTCACGCCGGGCTGGACGACCGCGACGTGGTTCCCGGTGTCGACTTCGAGGACGGCGTTCATGCGCTCGAAGGAGATCAGCAGCCCGTCTTCTCTGGGCCGGGCGGCCCCGGACAGCCCGCTCCCGGATCCGCGGGCCGTCACGGGGACGTTGTGCTCCGAAGCGGCCTTCAGCAGCTCCGCGACTTCTTCGGCCGTTGCCGGCTTCGCCACGTACGCGGGCTTCTGCGGCTCAGCCGTCAGCGCTTCGTCGTGCGCGTAGTCCTCGGAGATCGCTTCGCCCGTGAGCAGGTTCTTGTCCCCGACGATCTCGGCCAGCCGTGCCGTCACGTCGCCCATCGGCAGTTTCTCCTCCGCGCCGTCGCTGTGGTTACCGCAGCGTAGTACGTACCGCCGGTACGCCGCCATGAAGGTTTTTCACGTTTTTGCGCGGAGGAGCTTCCGTGGTCAGTTAGTCGTGGTTAACGCGTCCTGGAGCAGTGTCAGCGCCTGCCGGGCGACGACGTTGAACAGGCCCATGGTCGTGTCCGGCCGCGCGAACACGACCAGCAGGATGGGCCCCTGCACGGGAAAGACGCAGACGTGCCCGAGCGAACCCTGGAACATCGCTCCCCGCGCCTCGCCGAGGCCGGCTTGCCCGACGAACCTCGTGGCGAGCCCGACGGAGGCGGCGGCCATGGCCGCCACGCTGTCGTCTTCGATCTCCTGGGTGTCGCTGGCCAGCAGCAGGCCGTCCCGGCTCGCCAGCAGGAGCCCGGTGATGTTGGCCCGGTCGACCTCGTCGCGGACCTCTCGCAGCGCCTTGGCCGCGGCCTCGGCGTCGGGATGGGGTTCGCGGAGTTTCTGCTGCGGCGGGACACTCTCGGCACCCCTCCTCCCGCGCGTGGGCAGCGGGGTCGGAGTCCCGGGTACGTCCGATTGCATACTGGTCACACGACCAGCTCGGCTTCGATGTTCTTGAGGTGGTGCCGTGCCAGTGCGAGGTTGGCCCGCTCCCGGTCCAGGACGAGGTAGAGGAACAGCGAGGAGTCGTGCTTGGCCGGTTGCAGCAGCCGGATCAGGTGGTACTGGCGGCGCAGTGTGATGAGGATGTCCTCGATCTCGTCGTTGAGCCTGAGCGCGGAGATCACTCTGAGCTTCGACCGGACGACTTCGGTGTTGCCGGCGGCCGCCGTGTCCAGGTCCAGCCAGTCGCCGCCGCCCAGCGTGCCGAGCGCCATCCCGCTTTCGTAGTCGACCAGTGCCGCGCCCACCGCACCGGTGATGGAAAGGGCTTCCTTCAACGCCGTTTCGATGTTCATGGGGATCTTCTCCTCGTCTCCGGCGGTCGACGCACAGGCGTGGTCAGGTTTGATCACCCTAGAGTTGACCGATGCATCCGGATATCCCTGAACGGCGTAATCGCGATAGACTGTTCGCGTTAACAACACTCTGTAATGTTACGGAGAGTGCTTGGTCTGTATTTAGCTCAGGCTAAATCTCTGGTGGGTGACGGAAGCGGCGGCGAAGCTTCGGGCATGACCACGACGTACACCTTCGAAGACGGCTTTTCCGTGCGGCGGCTGGGTTTCGGCGCCATGCGGCTCACCGAATGGGACCACGTGAAAGCCGGCGCCGAGACGGTCGCACGCCGGGCGGCCGAGCTCGGCGTCGCCTTATTCGACACCGCGGACGCTTATGACCTGGGGCTGAACGAGCAACTGCTCGCTGACGCGCTGCACCCGTACCGCGGACTGCTCATCGCGACGAAGTGCGGGCACGCGCGTCCGAGCCGCGGCGAGTGGGTTCCGCTGGGCCGGCCCGAATACCTCCGCCAGCAGGCGGAACTTTCGCTGCGGCGCCTGCGCGTCGAACGCCTCGACCTGCTGCAGCTGCACCGGCTCGACCCGCAGGTACCGCTCGCCGACCAGGTCGGCGCACTCGCCCGGCTGCGGGACGAGGGCAAGGTCGCGCGGATCGGGTTGTCTGAGGTCAGCGTCGCGCAACTGGCCGAAGCGCGGGCCATCGCGCCGATCGCGAGCGTGCAGAACCGCTACAACCTGACCGACCGCGCGTCCGACGACGTCCTCGACTACTGCGAACGCGAGGGGATCGCGTTCGTGCCGTGGCTCCCGATCGCGCGGGGTGACCACGCGACGGCGGGCGGGGTGCTCGGAAAGGTCGCGGCCGGCCTCGGTGCGACACCCACCCAGGTGTCCCTCGCCTGGTTGCTGCGCCGCTCGCCGGTCGTCCTCCCGATTCCCGGGACGTCGTCGATCGCGCATCTCGAAGAGAACTGTGCCGCAGCGGACGTGGTGCTTTCCGACGACGACTTCGAGCGGTTGAACGCGCTCGGGTGAACCGGCCCGGCCGCGGATTCCCCGCGGCCGGGCCCGTTCCGGGCGTTCAGGCTCGCGCGAACGAGAGCGTCTCGCCCTCGACACCCCGCAACCAGAGGTCCTGCGCGGCCGCTGTCATCTCGGCCAGACCCTCCTCGATCGTGGCGAACACGTTGCCGGGCACCCAGCCCGCGTCGCCGTTGATCAGCAGGTTGTTGCGTCCGTAGAAGATCGCCAGGTCGGTCGCGCCCTGGTCGCTGTGCGCTTCGCTGTCTTCGTCGTAGCCGTACGCCGGGTTGCCGATCTCCCAGGCTTCGAAGCCGAAGTACACGACGTCGCCCGGAATCGGCGTGATCGTCGGGTTCTCGCGCCCCGGCTTGGGTTCCGCGAAGGGCGGCACGAGGGTGTAGACCTCGTTGCGCGCGTACTTCGCGTGGTAGGCGGAACCGCTCTGCGGCAAGGCGTCCCAGACCGCTTTGCAGGTCCGCGGTGCTTCGTCGTCCAGCAGCCGGGCGCGGCAGGCGACGCCGCGCTTGTCGAGGGTGATCGTGATGTACCGGGCCATGCTCAGCTCCCCGTGACCGACGCGACGACGTCGCCCCAGATCCGCAGCGCGTCGTCGACCTGCTCGGCGGTGACGACCAGCGGCGGCACCATCCGGACGACGTTCATGTACGGCCCGCACGTGAGCAGCAGCAGGCCGTTCTTCGATGCTGCCTGCTGCGCGGCCTGCGCGGTCGCCGCGTCCGGCTCGCCGTCGGCGGTGGTGAACTCCGAGCCGACCAGCAGACCCAGCCCGCGCACCTCGCCGATCGACGGCGTCTTGTCCGCGATGACTCGCGCGCCTTCGAGCAGCTGGCGCCCGCGTTCGGCGGCGTTCTCCACCAGGTTTTCCCGCTGGATGACCTCGAGCGTCGCGATCGCCGCCGCGCACGAAACGGCGTTGCCGCCGTAGGTCCCGCCCTGCGATCCCGGGAACGCCTTCGCCATCAGTTCCTGCGAAGCGGCGATGCCGGACAGCGGGAAGCCGCTCGCCAGGCCCTTCGCGATGAGGACGATGTCCGGCGAGACGTCGAAGTGGTCGTGGCCCCAGAACTTCCCGGTGCGGCCGAAACCCGTCTGGATCTCGTCGACCACGAGCAGGATGCCGTGCCGGTCGGCGCGCTCGCGCAGCCCGGCCATGAACTCGGTGTTCGCCGGCACGTACCCGCCTTCGCCCAGTACGGGCTCGACGAACATCGCGGCGGTCTCGTTCGGTGCGCTGACGGTCTGGAACAGGTAGTCGAGCTCGCGCAGCGCGAACTTCGTCGCGGTCTGCTCGTCCCAGCCGTAGTGGTAGGCGTACGGGAACGGCGCGACGTGCACGCCCGCAATCAGCGGGCCGATGCCGGCACTGAACCGCGTCCCGGACGTCGTCATCGTCGCCGCTGCGACCGTCCGGCCGTGGAAGCCGCCTTGGAAGACGATGACGTTCGGGCGTTTCGTCGCCTGCCGCGAAAGCCGCAACGCCGCTTCGACGGCTTCGCTGCCCGAGTTCGCGTAGAAGAGCGAGTCGAGCCCGCTCGGCAGGACCTCGCCGAGCCGCTCGGTCAGCTCGAGGAGCGGCTTGTGCATGACCGTCGTGTACTGGCCGTGGACGAGCTTGCCGATCTGCTCCTGCGCGGCCCGCACGACGTGCGGGTGGCAGTGCCCGGTGCTCGTGACGCCGATGCCGGCGGTGAAGTCGAGGTGGCGTTTGCCCTCGACGTCGTAGAGGTAAACCCCTTCACCGTGGTCGACCACGACGGGCGTTGCCTGCTTGAGCAGCGGAGAGAGCTGGGCCACAGCGTGCTCCTCGGTCGTCTGAGCGGGTTGTCGATTGTTGACAATATCCATAGCATGGCCCTCGGGACAACACGTGAGGAGCAAGTCGGGATGAGCGCGAGCACCGAGTCCGGCGTCGTCGAGGCGGTCGGCAAGGAACTGTTCATCGGCGGCAAGTGGGTCGCCGCCCAGGACGGGAAGACCCTCCCGGTGGTCGACCCGGCCACCGGCAACGAGCTGTGCCACGTCGCCGACGCCTCACCGTCGGACGGCGTCGCGGCACTGGACGCCGCCGTCGCTGCGCAGGCCGATTTCGCCAAGATGGCGCCCCGCGAGCGCGGCGAAATCCTGCGCCGCGCCTTCGAGCTGCTGATGCGGCGCCAGGACGAGCTGGCTCTGCTGATGACCCTGGAGATGGGCAAGCCGCTCGCCGAGTCGAAGGGCGAAATCGCCTACGCCGCCGAGTTCTTCCGCTGGTTCGCCGAGGAGGCCGTCCGCATCGACGGCGGCTACGCGACCGCCCCGAACGGCACGGGCCGGTTCCTGATCACGAAGCAGCCCGTGGGACCGACGATCCTGATCACGCCGTGGAACTTCCCGATGGCGATGGGTACGCGCAAGATCGGCCCGGCGGTCGCCGCCGGCTGCACGATGGTGATCAAGCCGGCCGCGCAGACGCCGCTGTCGATGCTGGCTCTGGCGGGCATCCTCGCCGAGGCGGGTCTGCCGGAAGGCGTGCTCAACGTCGTCACGACCAGCGACTCCGGCGGAGTGATGGAGCCGCTGATCCGCGACGGCCGGGCCCGCAAGCTCTCCTTCACCGGCTCGACAGGCGTCGGCCGGAAGCTGCTCGAACAGTGCGCAGACAAGGTCCTGCGGACGTCGATGGAGCTGGGCGGCAACGCGCCGTTCCTGGTCTTCGCCGACGCCGACATGGACGCGGCCGTCGAAGGCGCGATGCAGGCGAAGATGCGCAACATCGGCGAGGCGTGCACCGCGGCGAACCGGTTCTACGTGCAGCGCGGCGTCGTCGAGGAGTTCGCGCGGCGGCTGACCGAGCGCATGCAGGCCCTGCCGATGGGCCGTGGCACCGAGAAGGACGTCGTGGTCGGCCCGCTGATCGACCAGAACGCCGTGGACAAGGTGACCGAGCTGGTCAAGGACGCCACCGACCGCGGCGCGAAGGTGCTCACCGGCGGTTCGGGTGTCGACGGCCCCGGCCACTTCTACCAGGCCACCGTGCTCACCGACGTCCCGCAGGAGGCGCGGTTGACGCACGAGGAGATCTTCGGGCCGGTCGCCCCGATCACGCCGTTCGACACCGAGGAAGAGGCGGTGACGAAGGCCAACGACACCGAATTCGGGCTCGTTTCCTACGTCTACACCAGCGATCTCAAGTGCGCGCTGCGCGTCTCGGAGGCCCTCGAAGCCGGCATGATCGGCCTCAACCAGGGCATCGTGTCGAACCCGGCGGCGCCGTTCGGCGGGATCAAGCAGTCCGGGCTCGGCCGCGAAGGCGGCTCGGTCGGCATCGAGGAGTTCCTGGAGACCAAGTACATCGCGGTGGCCCTGTGACGGCCTACCGCTTGGCGAGCGTCCCGGGCGACGGGATCGGCGTGGACGTCACGGTCGAGGCCCGCAAGGTCCTCGACCGGGCGGCCGTCCTCTTCGGCTTCTCCTTGGAGTGGACGGAATTCGACTGGAGCTGTGAGCGGTACGCCCGGCTCGGCTCGATGATGCCGGACGACGGTGTCGAGCGGCTCTCGGCGTTCGACGGGATCCTGCTCGGCGCGGTCGGCTTTCCCGGCGTGCCCGACCACGTTTCCCTGTGGGGCCTGCTGATCCCGCTGCGGCGCGCGTTCCAGCAGTACGTCAACCTGCGCCCGGTGCGGCTGCTGCCCGGCACGACGTCCGTGCTGGCCGGGCGGAAGGCCGAGGAGCTGGAGCTGGTCATCGTCCGCGAGAACTCCGAAGGGGAGTACTCGGCGATCGGCGGACGGCACAACGCCGGCCGGCCCGACGAATTCGTGCTGCAGGAGTCGGTTTTCACGCGCGTCGGCGTCACCCGGATCATCCGGTACGCGTTCGAACTGGCCCGCACGCGGTCTTCCCGCGTCTGCTCGGCGACGAAGTCCAACGGCCTGATCCACTCGATGCCGTTCTGGGACGAGATCTTCGCCGAGGTCGCGGCGGAGTTCCCGGACGTCCACAGTGAACAGATGCACGTGGATGCCTTGGCCGCGCGGATGGTCCAGGCGCCGGACCGGCTCGACGTCGTCGTGGCGTCGAACCTCTTCGGCGACATCTTGAGCGACCTCGCGGCCGCGATCACCGGCGGCCTCGGCATGGCACCGTCCGGCAACATCAACCCATCGGGTGAATTCCCGTCCATGTTCGAGGCGGTCCACGGGAGCGCTCCGGACATCGCGGGGCAAGGGATCGCGAACCCCGTGGCGCAGATCCTGGCGGCCGCGATGCTGGTCGAACACCTGGGTGAAACCGTTGCCGCGCAAGCGATCCGGACCGCGGTGGACCGCGTGCTCGACGAGGGCCGCGTGCGCACCCCGGACCTCGGCGGCACGGATACCACAGAACGGCTCGGCACGGCGGTGGCCGAAGCGCTGGGCTGAGTTTTTGTCGGTGCCCTCCGGCACGGTGGCCACGAGCCCACCGAGGGGGAGGAGACACCGATGTGCTGGCAGTGTGACAACCCGGACCGGCCACAGTCCGAATACCTGATGCTGCTCCGGGAAGGCGTGGCCGACCGGGGCTGGCTCGTGCAGGGAGTGGAAAGATCAGGCCTGTACCCGCCGTGGGCCTACACGATCGGGCTCAGCGGGTTCGGCCTGCCGGAGCTGGTCGTGACGGGCTTGCCGATGCGCGCGGCGGGCGACCTGCTCAACGGCATGGCCGAACACTCCCTGCACGCGTCGCCACCTTCGCCGGGCGAACGCATCCTGCTGCGGGGCGGCCCGCTGGTCGAGGTCGTCGCGCTCGCGGAACCGTCGGCGCACCTGGTGTTCGCGGTCGCGCTGTTCGGCCCGGAAATCCGTGCGCTGCAACTGGTCCACGCGGACGACCAGGGTCGCTGGCCGTGGTCGTCCGACTTCCGCGACGGCGAAGGCGGCCAGCCGGTGCTGGGGGTGCGCCGTGGCCGCTAAATGCCCATGCGCCGTGCCGGTCAACTGCTTCCCGGAGCCCGTGCCGGCCGTCCATGCCCGTGTGTCGTCGTTCGTGGTCCGCGAACCGGCCGTCCGGGTCCGCGTGTCGACCCTGAGAACACGCGTGTCGGCTTTCCGGTCAAGCGTGACGGCGCTTCGGTCACGCGTTTCCCGGCACCGGCGGGGCGTGCCCGCCCCGGAGGCTGGTGCCCGGCGCAAGCCGCTGCACGGCGTCCTCCATGTGAGCCTCCAGGAGCGCCAGCGCCGTCTCTTCGTCGCCGTCCCGCAGCGCCTGGATGAGCTTCGTGTGCTCTTCCACGCGTTCCTCGACCCGCTGGTACGTACTCTGCAGCGCGGTCAGGCACATCCGGGTCTCGATGAGGAGCGTCCGGGCCATCCGGACGAGCCGCTTGCTGCCGGAGGCGTTGATGAGGGCCTCGTGGAACTTGAGGTCCGCGGTGGAGAGCGCATTCGGGTCGTCTTCGCTTGCGGCGGTCGCCATCTCGGCGACGGTGCGTTCGAGCAGGTCGGCGATCCGGTCGCGGTCCCCGCTGCGCAGGGCGCGGAGCATGGCGGCGCGTTCGATCGCCGAGCGAGCTGCATAGATGTCGTAGACGTCGCCGGGCTCGAGGTCGATCACGAACAGCCCGCGGTGCCGTTCACTGCGCAGGAGCCCCTCGGAGACCAGATGCTGCATGGCTTCCCGGAGCGGCCCCCGTGACACCTGGAACCGTGAAGCCAGCTCGGTTTCGCCGAGCTGGGTGCCGGGCGGGAGGGCGCCGGTCATGATCGCGTCGCGCAGCTGGCGCGCGATGACGGCGGCCGTCGATTCGCGGCTCACCGGTTCGATCTCGGGCAGCGTGCCCGGTGGCAGGGCCATCTCAGGCTCTCCCGTCCGGCAGGGGCCGGAAGAGCGCGCCGAGCGAGCGGACGAGCCGGTGCTGCCCGGTCAGGCGCAGGCCCTCCCAGACCGTGACCTGGTTGGCGGTCAGCACGGGCTTGCCGAGCGCGGCTTCGACGGCGTTGATCTCGCCGAGGGTGCGCATGGCGGTGTCCGGCACGAGGACGGCTTCGGCGTCCGGGTGGTCGTGGCTCACGGCGAGTTCGACGACGGCATCCGGGCTCATCGCGCCGACCTCGGCGGCCGTGACGATGTCGGCGCTGGCCATCGAGACGACTTCGATGTCGCCGGCCCCGAGGAAGTCCGCGAACAGCCGGGCGATGTCGTCCGGGTAGCTGGCGGCGACGGCGACCCGCTTGATGTCCATGGCACGCGCGGCGTGCACGAACGCGAAGGAGGTACTGGAGGCCGGGACCCCGGCGACGGCGGCGAGGCGGTCGGCCTGATCGCGGGCGCCGTCCCAGCCGTAGACGAAGCTGCCGCTGGTGCACGCCCAGATGACCGCGGCGGGCTCGTGCTTCGCGAGGAGGGCGGCACCGTCGGCGAGCCGGGCCTCGCTGCCGAGGTCCAGCAGCTCGGCCACCGCGTGCTTGTCGGTGCCGTAGATGTGCTCGACGGCCAGCCGGATGTCGCCCTCGTCGACGGCCGCGCCGCCGAGCAGCTGCTCGGCCAGCGGGTAGTCGTCTTCGGCCGCGTGGTCGGGGTAGATGAAACCGATGGTGGTCACGGAACCTCCGGAGGGGACGCAAATTGTCGACAACCCTAGAGGGGCGGTCAAGGAAAACCTTCACGACACGTCACGAAGCCACCTCCCGGGTCCGACGATGGGGAGGTTCATCCGGCGCAGGCATGCCCACATGGTCAGCTGGTTGGCAGTGAGCACGGGCTTGCCGAGGGCGGCTTCCAGCGGCTCGATCAGGTCGTAGGTGGGCAGGTTGGTGCAGCTGACGAAGATCGCTTCGGCGTCGCCGTGATCGGCGGCGAGGATGCGCTCGGCGATGGTCCGGTAGCTCACCTTCCAGATGCCGCCGCCCAGCCCGAGGTGGTCGCTGGACACGGTCTCGACGCCGAGTTCGGCGAGGAAGTCGTGCAGGGCGCCGGTGAGGTCGGCGTCGTACGGCGTGAGCACCGAGACGCGGTGGAGGTCGAGCTGGGTCAGCACTTCGGCCAGTGCGCCCGAGGTGGTGACGGCGTCCGGCGCGCCGGCGTCGCAGATCGCCTTGGTCAGCGAACGCTCGTAGTCGACGCCGTTGACGAAGCTGCCCGACGTGCAGAGGTAGGCGACGACCTCGGGCTCGACGTGCAGCACGTCGCGGGTGGCGCCGGCCAGGTGGTGGCTGTCGCTGACGAGGCGGGCCATCTCCATGCTGACCGGCACGGGCTCGTAGGGCGTGCGGGCGAGGTGGAGGGACACCTCCATCGGCACCCAGCGCCAGAGCTCGCGCTCCAGCGCGAGGTCGAAGGGGGCGATCACCCCGATGCCGCGTTGCGCCAGCGGGCCCTCGAACGCCAGGAAGTCGAAATCCAAGGCTCAGCCTCCGGAATACGTCTGTGCGTGACACGTCCGGTGCTCCGGGGGTCGTTCCTCGGATTGTTGACAATCATACGAGTGACTTTTACCGTGTCAACGTGATCGCCTCGGAAGACCGGGAAGCTCCCGTCCTGGCAGTGCTCTGTGGCGAGTCCCGCCCACCGGACATGCGTGCTGTCGAATCCGGGGCGGTCGTGCGTTACACGGATGCGGCAGGCCTGGCCGAAGCGTTGTCCGGAGCGGACGCCCTCTTCGTCTACGACTTCCTCTCCACCGCGGTGCCGGGTGCGTGGCACGCGGCCGACCGGCTGCGCTGGCTGCACATCGCCAGCGCGGGCGTCGACCCGGTGCTGTTCCCCGGGCTGCGGGAGAGCGACGTCGTCCTGACGAACTCGCGGGGCGTCTTCGACGACGCCATCGCGGAGTACGTACTGGGCGTGGTGCTCGCCTTCGCGAAGGACTTCGCGCGGTCACACGACCTGCAGCGCGAGGGCCGCTGGCTGCACCGGGAGAGCGAGCGGATCGCCGGACGTGAGGTGGTCGTCGTCGGTACCGGGCCGATCGGCCGGGCCATCGCGCGGCTGCTGCGCGCGGCCGGGATGCAGGTCAGCGGTGCCGGGCGTCGCGAACGCATCGGTGACCCGGACTTCGGTGTCGTCCACGAGTCCGCGCGGCTCGCGGAGTTCCTGCCGCACGCCGACTACGTCGTCGCCGTCGCGCCGCTGACCGAGCACACCAAGGGCATGTTCGACGCGCGGGCGTTCGCCGCGATGAAGCCGTCCGCACGGTTCGTCAACGTCGGCCGGGGCGAGCTGGTGGTGACGTCCGACCTGGTCGCGGCGCTCGAGAACCGGACCATCGCCGGGGCCGCGCTCGACGTGTTCGACACCGAGCCGCTGCCGCCGGACAGCCCGTTGTGGACCATGCCCGGCGTGCTGATTTCGCCGCACATGTCCGGTGACTTCGTCGGCTGGCGGACCACGCTGGTCGAGGTGTTCACCGAGAACTTCCGCCGCTGGCGCGCTGGGGAGCCGCTGCGCAATGTCGTCGACAAGACGCTCGGCTACGTGCCGTCGGGGAACCAGGGAGCCGGATGAACGACAGGATGCTGACCGCCAGCGAACTCGTCGCCGCCTACGCGACCGGTGAGCTGTCACCGATCGAGGCGACGCAGAGCGCGCTGCAGGCCATCGAAACCCGCGACGGCGAGTGCAACGCCTACTGCCTCGTCGACGCCGACCGGGCGCTGGAGCAGGCCAAAGCGTCCGAGATCCGCTGGCGGGACGGCAACCCGATCGGCTGGCTCGACGGCGTGCCCGCGTCGATCAAGGACATGTTCCTCACCCAGGGCTGGCCGACCGTCCGGGGTTCGAAGAGCATCAGCCCGGACCAGCCGTGGGACGTCGACAGCCCGGTCGCCGCGCGGATGCGCGAGGCCGGCCTGGTGCTGCTGGGCAAGACGACCACGCCCGAGATCGCGTGGAAGGGCGTGACCGACAGCCCGCTGTGCGGCATCACGCGCAACCCGGCCGATCCGTCGAAGACGGCGGGCGGGTCGAGCGGCGGCAGCGCCGCGGCCGTCGCGGCCGGGATGGGCGAGCTGTCCGTCGGCACCGACGGCGGCGGCTCGGTGCGGATCCCGGCGTCGTTCTGCGGGATCGTCGGGCTCAAGCCGACCCACGGCCGGATCCCGCTCTACCCGGCGAGCCCGTTCGGCCCGCTCTCGCACGCCGGCCCGATGGCGCGGTCGGTCGACGACACCGCACTGTTGCTGGACGTGCTGTCGATGCCGGACCCCCGCGACCCGTCCGCGCTGGCGCCGCCGGTGGCGTCGTTCCGCGAGGCGGTCCGGCGGGACGTGCGCGGCCTGATCGCGGCGTTCTCGCCGACACTCGGCTACGTCGACGTCGACCCGGAGGTGGCCGCGATCGTCGCGGCGGCGGTCCGCGCGCTGGGGGACGCGGGCCTGCACATCGAGGAAACCGACCCCGGGTTCGCCGACCCGAAGCCGGCGTTCGACATCCTGTGGTCTTCGGGTGCGGCGAAGCTGCTCGACACGTTCCCGCCGGGTTCCGAAGAACGGACCGACCCCGGCCTGCGCAAGGTCTGGGAGCTGGGCCGGACGTGGACGGCGAGCGACTACCTCGACGCCACCGCCGAGCGGGCCGCGCTGGGCATCCTGATGGGCCAGTTCCACACCCGCTACGACGTGCTGATCACCCCGACCGTCCCGATCGCGGCGTTCGAGGCGGGACACGACGTGCCGCCGGGCAGCGGGCTGAGCGAGTGGCCGGAGTGGACGCCGTTCACGTACCCGTTCAACATGACCCAGCAGCCGGCGATCAGCGTGCCGGCCGGCCGCACGTCGGCGGGGCTGCCGGTCGGCCTGCAGATCGTCGGGCCGCGGCACTCGGACGACCTGGTGCTGGCCGTGGCGAAGCTCCTGGAGGAAGTGCGGCCCTGGGTCGCCGCCTGACCACACTTGAGGGTGAACCCCGGTCCGCGACGGGGAAAGCTGTGCCACTGTCGGCCGGGTGAACGCTCAAGGCTGGCGCTACGAACGAGCCATCCCGACCGTCGACGTCACCGGGAAACCGACCAGGGTGGTGGTCGGCCTGATCGAGCAGGGCGACCGGCTGGCCGCGGCGCTGAGGGTGGACGACGGCAAGGCCGCGCTGGTCCCGCTGGAAACGGGCGGCGAGCTGCTGAAGGCGCTGCGCGAGACGCTGGAGAACTGGTGGCGCCTCGACGGCCACCGCGACCTGACGTCAGGACCCCGGGTGGGCCGGTAGAGAACGCGTGGTCCGGTAGCGGCAATGCGTTCGCGATGAGGTCACGTCGGACAGGAGTGTCAGCGAGGTCGCGCAGGAGGCTTCGACCACGTCAGGCAGCGGTGCCGGGGAAGCTGCGCAGGACGGCCTCGGTAGGCAGGGAGTTGTCGGCGAGCCCGAGCAGGAGGCCCGAGGGCAAGCCTTAGACGAGGCCGAGTTCGCCGAGCCGGTGCCGTCCGGCTTCGGTGATGCGCAAGGCCCTTCCCCCTGAGCGGCGGCGCACCCAGCCCGCGCCGAGCAGAGCCCTCAGCAGTGCCGTCCCCAGCGCTCCCGCGAGGTGCACGGTCCCGTGGGACCAGTCCAGGCACCCACGCACGGCGGGGCCGGTGTCCGGTAGCTCGCCGATGCCCAGTGCCGCCAGCAGCGGGTGGTCGAAAGTGTGCAGCACGCCCGTCTCGCCTGGCGTGAGGTCGCCGACGACTCCGTCCTCGCGCAGCGCCGCGGCGAAGTCGATGCCCAGCTGCCCGGCGAGGTGGCCGTAACACGCGCGGGCGTGCAGCAGCGGCCCGGCGCGCCGGTCGGGCTGGAGCCGTTCCGGCAGCCGGGGTGGGGCGAGTGCCGCCAAGGCCTCCACCAGCTGAGCCACCTCCGGGCCGGCGAGCCGGTGGAGGCGTCGCCGGCCCGCTTCGGCCACCTCGACGAGACCCGCCTCGCTCAGGCGGCGCAGGTGCGAACTCGCCGTGGACGGCGCGATCCCGGCGACCGCCGCCAACGCCCGGGCGGTGTGCGCGTCGCCGTCCATCAGCTGCAGCAGCATGGCCGCTCGTGCCGGCTCGCCGATGGCATGGGCGACCGACGCGATGTCGGGCTCGGCGGACATCGCGTCAGCGTAGCCGCGGAACAGTTCGCTCCGGATCGAACTGTTCCTGTGGCACCCTGCGGCCGTGACTGATCGCTATTTCGAGGACTACGTCCGGGGCGTCACCTACGAGTGCGGCAGCGTCGCGGTGACCGAGGCCGAGATCGTCGAGTTCGCCCGGCGCTACGACCCGCAGGACTTCCACGCCGACCCGGCCTCGGCGGCGGGCGGTCCGTTCGGCGGGCTGATCGCCAGCGGCTGGCACACGGCGAGCCTGATGATGCGGCTGTACGCGGACCACTATCTGTCCGCTGTCTCCAGTCTGGGCAGCCCGGGTGTCGACGAGCTGCGCTGGCCGCGTCCGGTGCGTCCGGGTGCCGTGCTGCGGCTGCGGGCCACCGTGACCGAGGCTCGGCGCTCCCGTTCGAAGCCCGACCGGGGACTGGTGCGCACCCGCGTCGAGCTCGTCGAGGACGGCGGCGAAATCGTGTTCAGCGCCAGCCTGCTGAACTTCATCCTGGTGCGTCCGGGCTGACCGGCGCGCGCCGGACCAGGGTTCGCACCTGCGGGCTGCACGCCACGAGCGCCGTCGCGCCGACGACGAGTGCCGCGCCTCCGAGCAGCGTCGCCTCGCGGCCGGCGTGCTCCGCCAGCGGGCCGGCGGTGATCTGGCCGAGCGGCATCGCGACGAACGAGCCGAGCATGTCGTAGGAGTAGACGCGGGCGAGTTTGTCCTGCGGGATGTTTTCCTGCAGCGACACGTCCCACGCGACGGCGAACTGCTCGATCGTCACGCCCGAAAGGAACATCGCCGCCAGCAGTGGCAGCAGGTACGGCGTTTCGCCGAGGGCCAGCATCGGCAGCGCCTGGGCCATGACGAGCGCGACGCCGGTCAGCAGCATCCGCCGTGGTTGCCAGTGCGCGGCGATGACGCCGCCGACCAGGGACCCGGCCGTTTGCACGGCCAGCGCGAGGCCCCAGCCGGTGCGGCCGAAGGTGCCGTCGGCGACCAGCGGGCCGATCACCAGCAGCGCGCCCGCTATGACCGCGTTGACGATCATGAACTGCAGCACCACGAGCCACACCCAGGACCGGGCGCGGAACTCGCGCCAGCCTTCGGCGAGATCGGCGAGCGGACGGCGGCCGGGGACTCGTTCGCCGGGCGGCAGCCGGATCCGCCTGTACGCCAGCGCGGCGGCGAGGAACAGCACGGCATTCCCGGCGAGTGCCCAACCCGAACCCGCGAAGGCGACGAGGACCCCGGCGAGGCCGGCGCCGGCGATGCGGCCGGCGTTCGACAGCAGCCGGACCAGTGCGTTCGCCTGGGCGAGCAGCGGTCCGGGCACGGTCAACGGCGTGAGCGAAGCGGCGGCGGGCAGCGAGATCGCCGAGACGGCCCCGTTGACCAGGCTGAGCCCGACCAGCAGCGGTACGGACGCGAATCCACCGAGAACACTCGCGGCGATGGCCGCCTGCGTGAGGGCGGCGGCGGTTTCGGTGCCCTGCAGGATCACCGACCGCGGCAGCCGGTCGGCCAGCATCCCGCCGAACAGGACGAGCAGCACGTTGGCGAGCGACCGCGCCCCGACGACGACGCCGAGGTCGACGGCCGACCCGGTGAGGTCGACCACCGCGAACGCGAGCGCGAACGGCGCGACGGCATTGGCGAAAAAGGCGAACGTCCGCCCGGTGACGAGGGCGCGGAAGCGAGCTTCCCGCAGCGGGGCGAGCAGTGACGTGGTCACGGAAGCTCCTCCACCGCGACGGCGCGATCAGTGGTCGCCAGTTCGAACAGCGCCACACTCGCGCTGACGCGCACTGTCCCCGGAGACCTCGGGGGCCGCGCCGCGTCGTGGAGTTCCTGGCTCAACGCCGTCGCCTGCTTCAGCAGCCGCGACCACACCTCCGGGTCCACCGACAGCTCCGCGTCCGTCAGCGAAGCCGGGCGGTTCGGGGCGCGCTGCCCCGCCCGGCGGAGCAGCTCTTCCGCGATCGCCTTCGTCACCAGCTTCTCCTCCGCCGGGTCGCGGCTGGTCAAGCGCTTGCCGGATGCCGGATCGTGGCGGTAGCGCTTCGCCCGGCCGCCGCGGATGTAGACCTCTTCCGCCACCTCCAGCAGGCCCGCGTCGTGCAGGCGGCGGAGGTGGTAGCTCACGTTCGCCTGGGTTTCGCCGAGTTCACGCGCTGCCTCGGCCGCGCTCAGCGGGGTGCCCGTCAGCAGCGACAGGATCCGCAGGCGGAGCGGATGGGCCAGGACCCGGAGGTGGTCGTAGGGCATGCCTCCAGTATGCCACCACCGCCAAAGAGTTATTTGGGGGTCGTGGCCGGTGGCCTAAAGCAGGTACGACGTTCCGTCTGGCGGCAACGCGGCTCCGGCGGCCCGGACAGCCGCGTGCTCGGGCGTCGCCGGGTCCAGCACGGGGTTCGTGTTGTTGAGGTGAGTGAACGCCCAATTACCCTTCCGCCCGGCGATCCGGGCCAGGCTCGCCGTGATCGGCAGGTGCCCCATCGCGAGCTGGTCCGGTCCGCCGACGCCGGCCATCTCGTCCGGCGCGTAGAACGTGCCGTCCAGCAGCACGAGATCCGCGTCCGCGACGAACGCGTCGAACCCGGGAGGCCAGCTTCGAAGGCACGGCGCGTACACCAGCACGCCGCCGGTCGCCGGGTCTTCGATCCGGTAGGCGACCACCCACGGGCCGTCCGGGCCGGCCGGGACGTACTTCGGTCGCTTGTCGCTGACCGGCAGCACGTCGACGCGCAATCCGGGGATGTTAACGGTCGATAACCAGGTCCAGCCGCCGTAGCCGTCGACGATGGTGCGGAAGGGAGACAGCGCGGACAACGCCGGCTCCGGCGCCCACACCGGGAGCCCGCCCGCCTCGCGCAGCATCAGCAGGCCCAGCGAGTGGTCGAGCTCGGCATCTGTGAGCAGCACACCCCGCAGCGGGATCTCGCGCGGTCCCGGGCCGGCCCGCAGCTCCGGCGTCCCGAGGATCTGGGCCCGGATGTCCGGCGAGCAGTTGAGCAGGTACCAGCCCACGCCGTCCGCACTGATCGCGACGCAGTCCTGCGAGCGCGGCACCAGCCCGGAAACACAGAGGCGGCACGCGCAGTTCCACTGCGGACACCCGCCGCCCGCCGCGGTGCCGAGCAGGATCACCTTCACCGGCGCATGACGAGGCCGACCGCCGGCGGACGGGCGAGCACCAGGTCAACGACGTCGCGCTGCGGCGACCGCGAGCACACCGGGTCGGTCGCCGCGGCGTCGCCGGTGAGCAGGAATGCCTGGCAACGGCAGCCGCCGAAGTCGAGCCCGCGGCGGTCGCACGTGCGGCAGGGCTCGGACATCCAGTCCTCGCCGCGGTAGGCGTTGAACGACGAGGAGTGGTACCAGATCTCGGCGAGCGTTGTGTCCCGCACGGACGAGAGCGAAAGCGTCGAGATCGCCGACGCTGCCGGGCACGGCAGCACGGTGCCGTCCGGCGCCACGGTCAGCTGCCGCGCGCCCCACCCGTACATGCACGGCTTGGGATACGGCTCGTAGTAGTCGGCGACGACGTAGACGATCTCCATCGTGCCCCGCAATCGGGCAATGGCCGCGCGCACCACCGGCTCGGCCGCGGCGAGCTGCGCCGGAGTCGGCATGAGCGCGTCCCGGTTGCGCAGTGCCCAGCCGTAGTACTGCGTGTTCGCCAGTTCCAGCCGGTCGGCACCCATCCGCTCGGCCAGCTCGATGATCCCGGCGAGCTGATCGTGGTTGCGCCGGTGCAGGACCACGTTCAGGGACAGCGGCAGCCCGGCCGACTTCACCGAAGCAGCCGCGGCGAGCTTCCGGTCGAACGCCTTGGCGCCGGCCAGGAGGTCGGCCCGCTCGCGCGTCGCGCCCTGCGCCGACAGCTGGACGTGCGCCAGCCCGCGCTCGACGAGGTCGTCGAGCCGCGACGACGTCAGGCCGAGCCCGGAGGTGACCAGGTTGACGTAGCAGCCGAGCCCGCTCGCGTGCGCGACCAGCTCGGGCAGGTCCGGCCGGGCCAGCGGCTCGCCGCCGGACATGTGCACCTGAAGCACGCCCAGCTCGCGGGCCTGGGAGAACACCGACAGCCAGTCCGCCGTGGACAGCTCGGCGTCGCGGGTGGTCAGTTCCACCGGGTTGGAGCAATAGGGACAGTGCAGCGGGCAGCGGTGGGTCAGCTCGGCCAGCAGGCCGAGCGGCGGGCTCACGTCCATGCGACCACCCGCCGTTCGCCCAGCCGCGTCAGCACGGAAACGACGTCCTGCGCGAGCACGCCGGAGTAGCGCTTCGAAAGCGCCGTCGTGATTTCGGTGACGGACCGGGCGCCGTCGCAGAGTTCGAGGACCGCCGCCGCCGTGGGGTTCGGTACCAGGACGCCTTCGGGGAACAGCAGCACGTGCGTCTCCCGGACGTGGTCGAAGGACAATCGGACACCGCGCCGGAGTTGCGGGACCGAATCGGCGGTGATCACGCGGCCGCCCGTTCGATCGCGTCCAGCATCGACCACAGCACGTCGCACTTGAACGACAACGCGGCGATCGCTCGGTCCTGCTGTTCGCGCGTCACGCAGTGGCGGATGACGATGTCGAGGGTGTCCTTGCCTTCGCCGGAAACCTTGTCGATGCGGTTGGTGAAGTAGGCGAGGTCTTCGCGCGAGATCCAGGAATAGTGCGCGAGCATGTCCGCGACGCGCTGCTGCATCAGGTGCCCGGCGAACATTTCGGTCAGTCCCGAGGCGACGGCTTCCCACCACGGTCTCGTGCGCGCGAAAGTCACGTACGCGTCGACGGCGAACCGGACGCCGGGCACGACGTGCCGTTCGTCGAGGACCTCGTCCCGGTCCAGGCCGGCCGCCGTGCAGAGCCGCAGCCAGCGTTCGATCCCGCCGGTGCCGGCGCTCACCCCGTCGTGGTAGACGATCCGGTCGAGCCACTGGCGGCGGATCTCCGGCAGCGGGCAGTTGCTGATGATCGCCGCGTCCTTCTGGGGCAGCACGCACTGGTAGTACCAGCGGTTCGCCGCCCAGATCCGCAGCGCGCGCTCGTCGAGTTCGCCCGCGTGCAGCCGGCGGTGGAACGGGTGCGTTCCCCAGTACCGGCCGGAAAGTCCGCGCAGCTCGTCGATGAATGCGCTTTCCGGAAGTGGCTCGACCGGCATCCTTCAGTCCGCCATGCGGGCCGCGTAAGCGGTGACCTCCATGGGGGTTTCGTATTCGACGAAGTCGGGGGTCGTCCACTCCTCGAGCATGTCCTGCTCCTCTCTGCGGGGGTGATCGTCGCCACCCTAGGAGCGCGCGGAGCGGACTGACCAGCGAGTTCGGAAAGATTCCATCCGATGGGGGAGTCGGGTGTCGGTGAACGGGCTACCTCACCGCGGCTTCGAGCTCCACCAAGGCCGTGTCGAGGTGTGTCAGGATCCGCTGCAGGTGCGGGACGCTGCGGCGGCAGCCGGTGACGCCGAAGTCGAGGTGGTCGCCGTTGCTGGTCAGCGTGATGTTCACGGCCTGGCCGTCGAGCAGCACCGACGCCGGGTAGATGCCGTCGAGCTGGGCGCCGTTCCAGTACATCTGCTTGCGCGGGCCGGGCACGTTCGAGATCACCAGGTTGAACGGCGGCCGCGTGTTCTTGACGACGCCCGGGATCGGCGAAACGCCGAGCTGCGCGACGTTAACGGCCGATAACAACAGCGTCTGCAACGGCGTCAGCTCCGAGAACAGCCGCTTGCCGTTGCGCATCGACTGGTGGATCGTGACGAGCCGCTTGCCCGCGTCCGGCAGGTCGGTGGCCAGGTTGCACAGCAGCGCGCCGATGTTGTTGCCCGCGGCCTCGCCGGGGTCGTTCTGGCGGCGCAGCGACACCGGCACCATCGCGATGAGCGGCGCGTCCGGCAGCGCGCGCTGTTCGATGAGGTAGTCCCGCAGCGCGCCCGAGCACATCGCGAGCACGACGTCGTTGCGCGACACCCCGGCCGCGGTCGCCACCTGCCGGACGCGGTCCAGCGACCACTTCTGCGCCGCGAACCGCCGCGCGCCGCCGATCGACACGTTGAACATCGTCTTGGGCGCCTGTCCCGGCAGCGTCAGGGTGTGCTCGCCGAACGCCTCCCGCGCCACCTTCATCGCGGCGGGCGCCAGGCCCGCGAGCTGGTTGGCCGTCTTGCTCGCGGTCTGCAGGAACGACCGCGGGCGCTTCGCGCGTTCTTCGCCGGGCTTGCGCCGGCTGCCCCACCACGGCGGGCAGTCCATGTCCGCCGGGTCGTCCGAGAGCGTGCCCTGCAGCTGCCGCAGCGCCGAGACGCCGTCCATCAGCGCGTGGTGCACCTTGGTGTAGACGGCGAACCGGCCGTCGTCGAGCCCCTCGATGAGGTGGGTCTCCCAGAGCGGGCGGTGCCGGTCGAGCAGGGTGCTGTGCCAGCGTGACGTCAGCTCCAGCAGCTCGCGGACACGGCCCGGGCGCGGCAGCGCCGAGTGCCGGAAGTGGTAGTCGAGCTCGAGCTCGGTGTCGTTCGCCCAGACGACGTGGCCCATCGTGTTGACCGGCCGGGCCGGGCGGCGCCGGAACACGGAGCGGATGTTGTCCGATTCGAGGAGGCTGTTCCGGACGTCGCGGAGGTAGTCGTCGCCGGCGCCCTCCGGTTTCTTGAACAGCTGCAGACCGCCCACGTGCATCGGATGCTCGCGCGTTTCGACCAGGAGGAACATCGAGTCGGTCACGGGCATCATCGCCATGGGACATCACCTTCCGCGCTCGGCACGCCGACTCTACGCGCTCGGCGCCCGCGGGTGGATCACGTTCTACCCTGGCGAGTATGACCGTCCGCGGCGCCGGGGAAACGGCCGTGCCACAGATGGCCGAGTGCGTCGTGATCGGCGGTGGCGTGATCGGCGTGAGCTGTGCCTTCCGGCTCGCCGAAGCCGGTGTCGACGTGCTGCTGCTCGAGCGCGGCGAGCTGGGCGGTGGCTCGACGGCGAAGGCCGCGGGCGGCATCCGGTCGTCGTTCACCACCCGCGTCAACGTCGAGCTGGGACTGCGCGGGCTCGCCGCGTACAGCGCTTTCTCCCGCGACTTCGGCGTCGAGATCGACTTCCGGCGTGACGGCTACCTGTACCTGCTCACCGACCCGGCGGACGTGCCCGCAATCGGACATTGCGCGGAGCTGCAGCGCGAGTACGGCGTCCGCAGCCACCTCCTCGACCCCGCCGAAGCCAAGACGGTGCTCCCGCTGCTCCGGACGGACGACGTCGTCGCCGCACTCTGGTCGCCGGACGACGCGAAGGCGACGCCGGACGCCGTCGTGCAGGGGTACGCGAAAGCCGCCCGGGCGCACGGCGCGAAGCTGCGGACCAAGATCGAGGTCACCGGGATCGAGCGCGACGGCGAGACGCTAACCGGCGTTAACACGACGGCGGGGTTCGTGCGGACCGGCGCGGTGGTGTGCGCGGCCGGCGCGTGGTCGGGCCGGATCGGCGAGCTGGCCGGGCTGGAGCTGCCGGTGCGCCCGTTCCGGCGGCAGGTCGTGTTCACCGGGCCGGTGCCCGGGCTGCCGGAGCCGGTTCCGCTGACCATCGAGCTGCCCTCGGCGTTCTACTGCCACCGCGAGGGTCCCGGCCTGGCGATGTCGTTCTCCGAGGACGACGGCTTTCCGGGGTTCGGCACCCGCTACGAGCCGGGCGAGTGGCTGCCGCGGCTGGCCGAGCTGGCGGGCCGCCGGATCCCGGCCGTGCTCGACGCCGGCGTCCGGACGGCCTGGGCCGGGCTGTACGAAATGACGCCGGACCGCAACCAGATCATCGGGGAAAGCGTCCTGCTGTCGCGGTTCTTCTACGCGACCGGCTTCTCCGGGCACGGCTTCCAGATGGGCCCGGCCGCCGGCGAGCTGATCCGGGACCTCTACCTGGGCCGACAGCCGGCGGTGGACATCGCGGAGCTCGACGTCCGCCGGTTCGCCGCGGGGACGACGAGTGCCGAGCACAACATCGTCTAGGGGCTGATTGCCAGATCGTTCAACGATCTGGCAGTATCCGGGCCGTGGCTGTGAGTGGTGCTCGGGAGCTGGTGGACGCGCTGGAAGCGCTCGGAACGGAGATCGTCTTCGGGCTCCCGGGGGTGCACAACCTGCCACTGTGGGAAGCGCTCGGTGAAACCCGCATCAAGCTCGTCGGCGTCCGCCACGAACAGACCGCCGGGTACGCCGCCGACGGCTACGCGCGCGCCACCGGCAAGCTCGGCGTCGCCCTCGTGACCACCGGCCCGGGCGCCGCCAACACCCTCGGCGCGGTCGGCGAGGCCATGGCGTCCGCCGCTCCGGTGCTGGTCATCGCCACCGACATCCCCTCGACGCTGCGCCGCCCGGGTGTCGTCCGCGGCGTGCTGCACGAGACCTCCGACCAGCAGGCGATGTTCGCGCCGGTGACCAAGGGCGGCTTCACCGTGCGGGCCGCCGACCAGGTCGGCACGACCCTGCACCGCGCGGCGCGGCTCGCGCTGCTGCCGCAGAGCGGGCCGGTCTACCTCGGCGTGCCCACCGACTACCTGCGCGAGAGCGTGCCGCACCGCCGTCCGCCCGCGCCGCACCGCAAACCCGACGTCGACGTCCCCGATCTCGCGCGGGCCGAGGCGATGCTGTCCGATGCGCGGAACCCGCTGATCTGGGCCGGTGGTGGCGCGCTGCGCTCGGGGGCGGGCGACGCGATCGGCGCGCTCGCGGAGAAGCTCGCCGCGCCGGTGATCACCACGTTCGCCGCGCGCGGGCTGCTCCCGCTCGACCACCCGTGCCTGGCGCCGAACCCGGTGCACACGCCGGAGGTCGGCGAGCTGTGGGACGAAGCCGACGTCGTGCTCGCCATCGGCACCGACTTCGACGGCCTGATGACGCAGAACTGGCGGATGCCCAAGCCGCCCCAGCTCATCGCGGTCAACGTCGACGCCGACGACGCCGCCAAGAACTACCAGCCCGACCTGACGCTCGTCGGTGACGCGCGCTCGATCGTCGAGCGGTTGCTGCCGAAGCAGCGGCCCGGGCTCGACGACATCACGTTGCGGCTGGCCGGTATCGGCCGGCGCGTGCGCCAGCGGATCCGCGACGAGGAGCCGCAGGCCTACGACTTCCTGTCCACTTTGGACGAAGTGCTGCCGACCGACGCGGTCCTCGTGTCCGACATGTGCGTCGCCGGGTACTGGGTCGGCGGCTTCCACCGGGTGCGCGCGCCGCGCAAGCTCGCCTACCCGATGGGCTGGGGCACGCTCGGCTACGGCTTCCCGGCGTCGCTCGGCGCGGCCGCCGCCGGCACCGGGCGCGCCATCTGCATCACCGGTGACGGCGGATTCCTCTACGGCTGCGGCGACCTGGCGACGCTCGCGCAGGAACAGCTGCCGGTCACGGTCGTCCTCGTCGACGACGGCGGCTACGGGATGTTGCGCTACGACCAGGACCGCGAGGGCCTGCCGCACCGCGGGGTCGACTGGGACAGCCCGGACTTCGTCGGCCTGGCGCGGTCGTTCGGGGTGCACGCCGACCGCGTTTCCGGCTTCGGGCGGGCGTTCCGGCGGCTGCTCGGCGAGTTCGTCGAGTCGGACGAGCCGAACGTGCTGGTCGTGAAGGCCAAGCTGAAGCCGCCGCTGAACACTTCGCCGCGGTGGTACCGGACATGAGGATCGGCGTCGACGTCGGTGGCACGTTCACCGACCTCTGCGCGGTGGACGAAACCGGGATCGTCGCCGTCCACAAGGTCCTGACCACGCACGACGAGCCGGCGCGTGCGGTCGAGGAGGGCCTGGCCGCGCTGCTTTCGGACGTCGGGGCCGTCGAGCAGGTGGTGCACGGGACGACGCTGGTCACGAACGCGCTGATCGAGCGCAAAGGCTCGCTGACCGCGTTGCTCGCGACCGCCGGGTTCCGCGACGTCCTGGAGATGCGCCGCGAGCACCGGTACGAGCTGTACGACCTGCACCTGGAACTGCCCGCGCCCCTGGTGCCGCGGCACCTGCGGTTCGACGTCCCGGAGCGGATCCTCGCCGACGGGTCTGTCCACACCGGACTCGACGAGGAGTACGTCGCCCGGCTCGGGCGGGAACTGGCGGACCGCGGGATCGAGGCCGTCGCGGTCTGCTTCCTGCACTCCTTCACCAACCCGGCGCACGAGGGGCGTGTCGCGGAAATCCTCGCCGAGGTCGCGCCCGGCCTGCGGGTCGCGCTGTCTTCCGACGTAGTGCCGGAGATCCGTGAGTTCGAGCGCGCGTCGACCACGGTCGCCAACGTCTACGTCCAGGACCTCACCGAGCGCTACCTGCGTGACCTCGAACGGCGGCTGCACCGGCTGGGGGTCGCCCGCGCGCCGCACATCATGCTCTCCAACGGTGGACTGGCCACTGTGGACACTGCCGCTCGCTATCCGATCCGGATCCTCGAGTCCGGCCCGGCGGGCGGGGCGCTGGCGGCGGCCGCGATCGGACCGCCGGACCTGCTGGCCTTCGACATGGGCGGGACCACCGCGAAGCTGTGCCTGATCGCCGGGGGCGAGCCGCTGGTCACCCACCAGTTCGAAGTGGACCGCAAGTACCGGCTGCTGCCCGGCTCCGGGCTGCCGGTGCGGGTCCCGGTCACCGACATGATCGAGATCGGCGTCGGCGGAGGCTCGATCGCGCGCATCGACGCACTGGGGCTGCTGACCGTCGGGCCCGACTCGGCGGGCTCCGAGCCCGGTCCGGTCTGCTACGGCCGCGGGGGCGCCGAGCCCACGGTGACTGACGCGGACCTCGTGCTCGGCTACCTCGATCCCGGCTACTTCCTCGGCGGCGGCATGCGCCTGGACGACGAGACGGCGAGAGCGGTGCTTCACGAAAAGATCGCCGCTCCGCTCGGCGTGAGCGTCGAAGAGGCCGCCTGGGGCATCCACACCAGCGTCAACGAGGACATGGCCAACGCCGCTCGCGTGCACGCCGTCGAGCGCGGGCACGACCCGGCGAAGCTGCCGATGTACACCTTCGGCGGGGCGGGTCCGGTGCACGGTGCCGGCGTCGCGCGGGCGCTCGGAGCGCCGTCCGTCGTCGCGCCGCCCGCCGCCGGGGTGCTCAGTGCCGCGGGTTTCCTCACCGCACCGCTGGCGTTCGACTTCGTGCGCTCGGCCCGGGCGGCCGTGCGCGACCTGGAGTGGGAGCAGGTCGACGCGCTGTTCGCCGAGATGGAAGCCGAAGGTGCCGCGCTGCTGGCGAAGTCCGGGGTCGCGGAGGTGACGCACCGGCGCATCGCCGAGATGCGGTACGCCGGGCAGGGCTACGAGATCCGCGTCCCGGTCCACGGTGGCAGCTGGCCCGGAACGCTGATCGACGAGTTCACCCGCACCTATCGCACGCTCTACCGGCGCACCGGACCCGAGGTCGGGGTCGAGGTGCTGAACTGGCGGGTCGTCTCGAGCGGTCCCGCGCCGGACGTCACGCTCCGGCTTGCCGCTGGGGCTTCCTCGGGAGACGCGCGCAAGGGGACCCGCAAGGCCTACTTCCCGTCGGCAGGGGGATTTGCCGACACGGCGGTGTTCGATCGGTACCGGCTCGAGCCGGGAACCCGTGTCGACGGACCGGCCATCGTGGAGGAACGAGAGTCCACTGTGGTCGTCCCGCCGGGTGCGCACTGCGTCGTCAGGTCCGACGGTGCCCTGGAGGTGACGGTGTGAGCGTCGACCCGATCCTCGTCGGGCTGTTCGGCAACCGCCTGCACTCGATCCTCGCCGAGCAGCAGAACGCGCTGGTCAACACGGCCTTTTCGGCGGTCGTGCGTGAATCGCTCGACCTGGCGTGCGCGGTGTTCGACTCGCGCGGGGAGATGATCGGCCAGTCCGTCGGCGGCACGCCCGGCCACATCAACGCGATGGCGACCGGCATGCACCACTTCGTCGCCGCGTATCCGCCGGAGACCCTGGAGCCCGGGGACGTGCTGCTGACGAACGATCCGTGGCAGACCGCCGGGCAGATCAACGACATCACCGTGGCGACACCGGTGTTCCGGCACGGACGGCTGGTCGCGTGGTTCGCGTCGTGCTGCCACGCGCCCGACATCGGCGGCCGGCTGGTGTCGGCCGAGGCCCACGAGGTCTTCGAAGAAGGCCTGCGCCTGCCGATCATGAAGGTCCTCCGCGCGGGCGAGGTCAACGCCGACCTGGAACGGCTGATCCGGGCGAACGTCCGGACGCCGGAGGAGACCATCGGCGACCTGTACGCGCAGGTCACCGGCAACGAGGTCGGCGCGGCGAGCCTGCTGCGGCTGCTGGACGAGCTCGGCCTCGACACCCTCGACGACGTCGCCGCCGAGATCATGAACCGGTCCGAAAAGGCCCTGCGCGACGCGCTGCGGGAGCTTCCGGACGGGACGTACCGGAACGAGATCGTCACCGACGGCTTCGACGACGAAGACGTCATCCTGCGCGTGACGGCCACTGTGGACGGTGACGGGATCCACCTCGACTTCGCGGGCTCGTCGCCGCAGAGCCGGCGCGGGATCAACGTCGTCATGAACTACACGCGGGCGTACGCGTCGTTCGCGGTCAAGGCGGCGATCTCGCCGGAGGTGCCGCACAACGCCGGGTCGTTCCGGCCGGTGCGCGTCACCGCGCCCGAAGGGTCGGTGCTGAACTGCCTGCCGCCCGCGCCCGTCGCGTCCCGGCACCTGATCGGGCACTTCCTGCCGTCACTGCTGATCGGCGCGTTGCCGGAGGCGGCGATCGCGCCGAGCGCGGACGCGCTGTGGATGACCATCTGGCGTGGCCCCGGGTTCATGCTCAACGTCTTCCAGACCGGCGGCACGGGTGCGCGTGCGGACAAGGACGGCCTGAACACCACGGGATTCCCGAGTGGACTGCGCTCGACGCCGACGGAGGTGATCGAGACCATGGCGCCGCTGGTCCAGCACACCCGCGCGCTGCGGACCGACTCCGGCGGCGCGGGCCGGTTCCGCGGCGGACTCGGACAGGTGACCACGATGGGAGCACTCGGCGTGACTTCCTGGAGTGTCAACGGGAACGTCGACCGGGTGCGCGCCGCAGCGTCCGGTGTGGATGGTGGGGGATCCGGTGCGCCCGGTCGGTTCGGCCTCCATGGCGGAACGGTTTTGCCCGCGAAGAGCCGTGTGGCGCTGACGCCTGAGTCCGTTGTGGACGTCACGTTGCCCGGCGGTGGTGGGTACGGGCGGCCGCTCGAGCGGCCGGTGGCGGCGGTGCTCGCCGACGTCGTCGAGGGTTACGTCTCGGCGGAAGCGGCGCGCGAGGTGTACGGCGTCGAAGTGCGGTACCTCGGGCGACCGGACGCGCTCGTCCGGCTCCCCGAGGACTACGCGGTGGACGAAGAGCAGACAGCACGACTGAGAGCAGGGCAGTGAACATGGGTCGGTTGGCCGGTAAAGTGGCGGTCGTCTTCGGTGGCGCGCGGGGCATCGGCCTCGCCACGGTGAAGGAGTTCCTCGCCGAGGGCGCGATCGTGTTCGCTTCCGACATTCGCGAGCCCGTCGAAGACATACCCGGCTACTCCATCGTGGACGCCACGGACGAGGGTCAGGTCGGCGCGTTCGTCGACGGCGTCATCGCCGAGGCGGGCCGCATCGACGTGCTGTTCAACAACGTCGGCATCCACCTCGGCAAGTCCCTTGTGGACACTACGCTGGCCGAGTTCGACGACATCTTCGCGCTGAACGTGCGCGCCGCCTTCCTCGGCACCCGCGCCGTCCTGCCGCACATGATCGAGCGGAAAGCGGGCAGCATCATCACGACGTCGTCGAACGGCGGCGTGATGGGCCGCCCCGGCGACCCGGTGTACAACGCCACCAAGCACGCGCTGGTCGGGCTGACGAAGTCCATCGCCGTCGCGCACGCGCACCAGGGCATCCGGGCCAACACGGTGAACCCGGGCGCGATCGACACCGACATGCTGCGCGGCACCCTCGCGTCGCCGGAGGAGTTCGAGACCAAGCAGCACCAGCTCGTCGCCAGCACGCCCGCGGCGCGCGTCGGCGAGGCCTGGGAGGTCGCGAAGGCCGTGGTGTTCCTGGCGAGCGACGAGTCGCGGTTCGTCAACGGTGTCGTGCTGCCGATCGACGGCGCGAAGGCCGCGGGCGCGATGCCGGGCAACCGCTACAGCCTCGATTTCGAGCTCGGCGTCAGGTAGCGCCGTGACCGTCGATGCCTCGGGGCTGGAGAGCGAGCGGCACCAGCTCGAACGCAGCGGCACGGCCGAGCGGGTCGCGGCGATCCTGCGCCAGTACATCACCGACGGCGTCTTCGCCCCCGGTGAACGGCTTTCGGAGCCGGTGATCAGCTCGGCACTCGGCGTCTCGCGCAACACCCTGCGCGAGTCGTTCCAGCTGCTGGCCCACGAACGGCTGGCCGTGCACGAGCTGAACCGCGGCGTGTTCGTGCGCGAACTGACCACGGAGGACATCGCTGACCTCTACGTCGTCCGCCGGGCCACCGAATGCGGCGCTCTGCGCCGCGCCGCCGAATTGCCCACTGTGGATTTGTCCGGTGTGGAGCGAGCATTCCGCGAAGGCCGGCTGGCGGTGGCAGCCGAGGACTGGCCGGCCGTCGGCACCGCCAGCATCCACTTCCACCAGGCCCTCGCGGACCTGGCCGGCAGCGAACGTCTCTCCGCGACGATGCGCCAGGTGCTCGCCGAAACGCGGTTGTTCTTCGTGCTGAACGAGAACACCCGGGAGTTCTACGAGCCGTTCCTCCAGTGTCACGAGGAGATCCTGCGCGACCTGCGCCGCGGCCGGTTCGACGCGGCGGAAGCGGCCCTGGACCGCTACCTTCGCGACGCCGAAGCCCGCCTGCTGGAGCTGAGCACACCCCGGCCCGGGAGAGTGGAGTGACTTCGATGCCTGCCGGCCCTGACGGATTCCGCCCGCTGGACGGGATCAAGGTCGTAGACCTTTCGCGCATCCTCGCCGGGCCGTACTGCACCCAGTACCTCGGCGAGATGGGCGCGGACGTGGTGAAGGTCGAGTCGCCCGGGCACGGCGACGACACGCGCGGCTGGGGGCCGCCGTTCGTCGGCGGCGAGGCCGTCTACTACCTGGCCGCCAACCGGAACAAGCGCGGGATCGTGCTCGACCTGAAGAGCGATCGCGGGCGCGAAGCCCTCCGCCGGCTGGTCGCGGACGCCGACGTGCTCGTCGAGAACTTCCGGCCGGGCACGCTCGAGAAGTGGGGGGTCGCGTACGACACGCTGTCTTCGCTCAACCCCCGGCTGATCCACGTGTCGATCACCGGGTTCGGGCAGACCGGGCCGTACCGCGACCGCGCGGGCTACGACCTGGTCGCGCAGGCGCTCGGCGGCGTGATGTCGCTGACCGGCGAACCCGACGGCGCGCCGGCGAAGGTCGGGCTGCCGGTGGCGGACCTGAACGCGGGGACGTGGGCGATCATCGCGGTGCTGATGGCGCTGCAGGCGCGGCACACGACCGGCCGCGGCCAGTACCTCGACGTGTCCCTTTTGGACAGTCAGCTGGCTTGGCACGTCTACGCCGCGGGTGCGCACTTCTACGACACGCCGCGGCCGCGCCGGATGGGCTCGGCGCACCCGAGCATCGTGCCGTACCAGGCGTACCACGTCTCCGACGGCTGGCTGATCATCGCGGTGGGCAGCGAAAAGCTGTGGCACGCGTTCTGCGGGGTGCTCGGCCTGGACATCGCCGCCGACCCGCGGTTCGCGTCGAACGCTCTGCGAGCGGCCCACCGCGACGAGCTGAACTCGCTGCTCGAGCCGGTGCTCCGGACGCGCGCGGCGGCGGAGTGGATGAAGGACTTCGACGGGGCGGGCATCCCGGCGGCCCCGATCAACGAGATCGACGACGTCTACGCGGACCCGTGGACGGCCGCGCGCGAGCAGGTGGTGCGGCTGCCGCACCCGACGGTCGGGACGTACCTGGGCACGGGCTTCCCGGTGAAGGCGTCCGGCACCCCGGCCCGGCCGACGTCGGCGCCCCCGACGCTGGGCCAGCACACCGCGGAAGTCCTCGCGGAGCTGGGCTACTCCGCCGAGGAGATCGCCGGGTTCCTGGACTGACCGGCCAGTCCGGATCCGCGAACTGTGCACGATGGAGTGTTCGCGATTCCGGCTCCGCCCTGGTAGGGATGGGGCAGGACTTATGGAGGACCGATGTCAGCACAGCACGCCCTCTGGCACCCGTTCGCCGACATGGGCGCGGTCGACGGCGACCGGATGGTCATCACCCGCGGCGAGGGCTCGTACGTCTGGGACGACGCGGGCCGCCGGTACTTCGACGCGACCGCGTCGCTCTGGTACGCGAACTTCGGCCACGGCCGTCCCGAGATCACCGAAGCCGTCACCCGGCAGCTGCGGACGCTCGACTCCTACAACCTGTTCGGCTACAACGCGAACCAGCCGGCGATCGAGCTGGCCGACCGCGTCGCCGAGCTGGCGCCGGAACCGGGGTCGAAGGTGTTCTTCGGCTCGGGCGGCGGTGACGTCATCGACACGGCGGTGAAGCTCGCGCGGGCGTACTTCGCGCACACCGGCCGTCCGGAGAAGGTGCACGTGATCGGCCGGGCGCAGGGCTACCACGGCACCCACGGCTTCGGCACGGCGGTCGGCGGCATCCCGGCGAACACGGCGGGCTTCGGCCCGCAGCCGCCGGACTTCTCGCACGTCCCGTACGACGACGCGGCGGCGCTGGAGGCGGAGATCCAGCGGGTCGGCGCGGCTCGCGTCGCGGCGTTCTTCTGCGAGCCGGTGATCGGCGCGGGCGGCGTGCTGCTGCCGCCGGAGGGGTACCTCGAGGAGGTGGCGGCGATCTGCCGCCGCCACGACGTGCTGTTCGTGGCGGACTGCGTGATCGCGGCGTGGGGCAGGCTCGGCACCTGGTTCGGCATCGACCGCTGGCCGGTCCGGCCGGACCTGATCACGACGGCGAAGGGCATCACCGGCGGCACGATCCCGCTGGGCGCGCTGATCGTGGCGCCGAGGGTGGCGGAGCCGTTCTTCACGGGCAAGCCGGGCGCGCCGATCTTCCGCCACGGCGCGACGTACGCGGGTCACCCGGTGGCGTGCGCCGCGGGCCTGGCGACCCTGGACATCTACGAGCGCGACGGGCTGATCCCGCGAGGTCGTGAGCTGGAGAAACCCCTGGCCGACGCGGTGTCGGGAGTGGCCGGGCACGGACTGGTCGCGGAGGTCCGCGCGGGCCTGGGCTTCTTGGCGGCGGTGGAGCTGACGGCGGAGGTCATGGACGCCGACCCGGGTGCGCCGGTGAAGCTGCAGCGGGCCTGCCGGGACGAGGGCGTGATCGTGCGCAACCTGGGGCGGGGTGTCGCGGTGTCGCCGCCGTTGGTCGCGGCCGAGCCGGAGCTGGACCTGCTGGCGTCGGCGCTGCCGAAGGCTTTGGACCGCCTGGCCGCGCAAGTCTGAGGTCATGAACGACTCTTTCCTGTCCTCCGACGGCAGGAAAGAGTCGTTCATGACGTTCGGCTGCGTGACCGGGGCCGGGTCCGGCGTGATCGAACGCGGGGTTCGCGTGATCGGAGCCGGATCTCGCGTGATCGAGCCCGGATCTCACCGCGCCGAGCCGGCGGCGACCCCCAGCCCCGCCGCCGGCTCGCCGACGTCTCATGAGATGCAGAACTCGTTGCCTTCCGGGTCCGCCATCGTCACCCAGCTGTGTGGTCCCTGCCGCCCGCGATGCAGGAACACGGCCCCGCGCGACGTCAGCTTCTCCAGCGTCGCCTCGACGTTGTCCGCACCGACCCACACGTCGATGTGCATCCTGTTCTTCACCGTCTTCGGCTCGGGAACCTCCTGAAAGAGGATCCGCCGCGGTGGACCGTCCGGTGGCGAGTCCGGGTGGCGGATCGCCGCCCCGGCTCTCCAGACCAGCGCGCCGCGGTAAGTCCGGGTTTCCTCTTCCTTCGCGTACCCCTTCGCGATCATCTCGCGGACGAAGTCCTCGTCCGTCGGCTCCACCGGCCAGCCGAGCGTCTCGGCCCACCAGTCCGCGAGCACGTGCGGGTCGGCCGTATCCACCACTACCTGGAAGTCATGCGCCATACCGGCACGTTAACGACCGAGTCCGACATTTTCCGCAGCATCGGGTCCTCGGGCACGACCGTGAAACGCCACTTGTCCACGCCGCCACCCATGATCTCGGCGTAGCGGCGCGCGCCGTCGGCGTTGGCGAAACGCACCTGCTGGCCGTTCGTCAGGTGGGTGATCTTGACCGCCACAACAACCTCCCGAAGTCTGTGGGCCGGCCCGCGGAGCTTCCCCCTCCGGGACCGGCTCGCACAGTAGAACACATGTTCGACCGGTCGCGCCAGTCTCTCCCCCAAGTAGGGGAGCGCGAAGCAAAGCCGCAGGTCAGAGGGGTCGAATCATGGCGACGCGCGGCCAGGTGTCCAGGCCGCGAGCGGCTTCGGCGCGGCGGATCGCCCGCAGCCCGTCGCCGAGTTCCGCCTCCGGCAGGACCCGGAACCGCAGCCGCTCGTAGTAGGGCGCGTTCCACGGCACGGCCGCGAACGTCGTCAGCGTCAACGCCGGCAACCCACGGGAACGAGCCCATTCGGCGAGCGTCTCGATCAGCGCGCCGCCCAGCCCGCGCCGCGCGTGCGACGGCCGGACCGAGACCTGCTCGATGTGCGCGCACCAGTCGACGATCTCCGCGACCAGGTAGGCCACCGGCCGGTCGCCGGAGTCGACGCTCACCCACGCGCGCCCGTCGGACTGGTACACGGCCAGCTCGGCCACCGAGCCGGGGTCGTCGTCGGCGATCGCCGCCATGCCGACTTCACGGAAGAGGCCGCCCGCGTCGAGTTCGACGTCGATCAACGCGGGCAGGTCGTCGGGGCGCGCGAGCCGGATCACCCGGGCAGTTCTACGCGCCCGGGCGGCGTTTTCACAGCGAATAAGAGGAAATCGTCCGCTGGATGCGGATCGCGTACTCCTGCAGGGCGGTGATCGCGGTGTGCCGCGCTTCCTCGGTGATCCGGGCGGCCGGGCCCGCCATGCTCAGCACCGTCGGCCGCCTGCCGATCGTCGGCACCGGCACCGAGCAGGCCCAGACGCCTTCGTCGATCTCCCCGGAACTGACCGCAAACCGGTTCTCCAGCGCGTGCTTCAGCTCGTCGCGCACGCCGGTGCCGTGCCGGTCCACGATCGACGTCAGCCGCCGTTCGCGTTCCAGCTCGGGCAGCAGCGCGAGCAGCATCTTGCCGGACGCGCCGAGGCCGAGCGGGATCGAATGGCCGGGCTCGAACGTGAACCGCATGGCGCGGTCGCACTCGACGCGGTCCGCGCACACGGCGGTGTCGCCGAACTGCTGGAACAGCATCACCGTCTCGCCGAGCTCCCGTGCGGCTTCCTCCATCGACGGCCTCGCCAGCCGCACCAGGTCGTTCGCCAGCTGCGCGGCCCGCGCCAGCGGCATCACCTGGCTGGTCAGGTGGTAGTGCCCGGCCCGGCCCTCCTCGAGCAGCTGCAGCTCCTTGAGCAGGGCCACGTACCGGTAGGTCGTCGCGACCGGGGTGCCGATCGTCGCGGCGAGCTCGGCGACGCTGGCCTCCCAGCGGCGCTCCGAAAACGCCAGCAGCAGCTGGAGGACCTTGCGGGAACTGCTGGCACCGGGGGTTCGGCGCGGGGAAGTGGTGGCGGAACCGTCGACGGCACTGACGGCAGGCGTCATCATGACCTCTCGGTGAGACAAAAACGACCTTCGCTATCACACGGGGTGAATAAATTAGCACGTTGTGTGAAAGGAAGGCCAGTAATGCCGGTGGCGACCCCGGGAAAAGGGGGCCGCCACCGGAGACGACGTCACATCGTGAGGAACTCGCCCGGTTTCGTCACCACGGGTGACTCGACGTAGAGCCCGCGGTACTCGTCCTGGATCCCGGAGTTGTGCACCTGCAGCGCGAGCGGGCCGACACGCCCGGCCGTCTTGTCGGTGAACCGCAGCACTTCGACGCCTTTGCAGGTCACGGCCGTTCCCGTGAGCGGGCAGCACGCCATCCGGGCGACGCCGGTGGCCATGTCGCCGATCAGCTCGCACTGCGCCCACTTCTTGATGTCGATCGTGGTGTGGGACAGCTGCTTGAACAGTTTCCCGCCGCCGTCGTTGTGGCCCGGCCGGTAGTCCCAGTGCCCGCCGTTCGGCGGCTGGAACTGGATGGCGCTCAGCGCGTCGCGGATCGGGTCGGTGGTGCCCCAGATCAGCACGGTCGGTTTGTGGTTGCCCTTGACCTGCCGGACATTGAATATCCACCGAAACGTGCCGACCTGCTGTTTGTTGTAGTACAACCAGCCGCGGGCGGTGCCGTTTCCGTGGATGACCCCGTTCTTCGCCGACCACAAACCGGGTTTCGACGACGTCCACGGGCTCAGGTCGGTTCCGTCGAACATCGAGACCAGGTTCGGGTCGCCGTAGGGGTTTTCCGCGGCCGTCGCGGCAGGCGCCATGGCCGAGGCCACGACGATTCCCGCGGCCAGCACGCCGAAGAGCTTCCGGAGCATCTTGCCGTCCTCTCGTGAACGCGAACAGCGGTCGAGGTTTCGGACGGCGAAATGCACGCTACGAGCCGCGCCGGTGAAGCGTCAACCGCGGTCCCGCTCACCGGTCAGGAACGGCGTCAGCAGACCCGGAACGGCCCGGTCGGCCAGCGCCAGTCCGTCGGCCTCCGCGACGTCGAGCACCTGGTACTTGCCCTTGCCCGCGGCCACCGGGGCGATCACCGTGACCAGCCCGGCCCGGCGCTGGAAGTACGAGCGTTCGACGACGACGCCGGTCATGCCGTCGCAGCGCACCGCCGCCGTGCCGCGGTCGAGCGAGCCCGAGCGCGTCACCAGGTAGCGGCCGGTGAAAGCGTGCCCGAGGCCGCGGTAGCGGTCCCAGCCGACGAGCGCGGCGAACGGCACCAGCCCGAGCGCGGCCTGCCACGGCCAGTCCGGCAGCGCGCCGAGCCACGCCAGCCCGTAGAGGGCCGCGGCGAGCAGCAGCACGCCGAGGACGGCCCGGGAGAGCCGCCGGTACAGCGCCCGGCGCGGGTGCCGTGTGAGCGGCGTCGCGACCGGGTCCTCGCCGAGCACGTCGGCGACGACTTCGTGCGCCCGCGCGAGCGGGGCGGGCGGGAGCAGCAGGCCGCCACCCTTGTCCGCGCCCTTGCCCTCACGCAGCCCGCCGGCGATGGCGACGCAGCGGGCGCCGCCGGCCAGCCGCAGCGGCAGCGGCTCGCGGATTTCGGCGCCGCGCAAGCGGTCCTCCTCGATCGACACCGACCGCGTCGTGATCAGCCCGCGCCGGATGTGCAGCGTGCCGGCGGGCTCGCGGGTGAGCCGGAAGTTCCAGAACGACAGCACGTAACCCCCGACCGACAGCAGCGACACGAGCACCAGCAGGCCGACGGCGGCGAACACCAGGCTCAGCCACACCGGGGTGTCGGCGAAGTGCCCCACGACCGTCTGGACCAGGGAGAACTTGATCGGGTCGAAGTGCAGCTCGTGCGCGAAGTGGTAGACGGTACCGACGACGGCGCCCACGACGGCCAGCCCGGACAGCGTGAACGGCGCGTACCGCAGCCACCGCTTGTCGACCGCGGCGATCAGCTGCTCCGGCGGCGCGGCGGCGGCTTCCTCGGAGACGGCCTCGGCCTTGCGGTGCAGCAGGAGCGTCCGCAGCCGCTGGGCCTCGGCGATGGTGACGGCGTCCAGGACGAGCTCGTCCTTGCCCGGGCCCTTGCCGTGCGAGTGCCGCCCGGTGCCGATCCGCGCGGCGGCGAGGGAGAACAGCCGGTGCTTCGGCTCGGAAGTGACGTCGACCGTGCGGATCCGGTCGCGCGGGATGGCCCGCTGCTTGCGCAGCAGCAGCCCGGTGTGCCACTCGACCTGGGACTCGGTGATCCGGTAGCGCGAGGTCAGCACGTGCGAGACACCGGTGAACACGGCGATCGCGGTGAAGACGAGACCGATCCACTGCCACGGCTCGCCGTGGCCGAACAGCAGCGCCCCCAGCAGCACCGGCAGCGACTTCACCACGTCCAGCACGGGCCGGATGAGCAGCATCCGCCGGTCGAGGTGGTGCCACGGCGCGTCCTGCGTGCCCTTGGCCGGCGGCGTCACGACCGCTTCGGCTGTGCCTTCTGCCGCCTCCGCGGGAAAGAGTGCGTCGGCGGGGCTCACGTCGCGTCCCCTCGCACGGCCTGGGTCGTCTTCGTCAGCTCGTCGGCCAGCGCCAGCGCGCGGTCGTGGGTCAGGCCCGCGATGCGCAGCGGGCCCGCCGCCGACGCCGTCGTCACGGTGAGCTTCGCCAGCCCGAACAGCTGCTCGAACGGGTCACGCTCGATGTCGACGGTCTGGATCCGCGAGACCGGCGCGATCCGCCACTCCTGCTTCAGCCAGCCGCACTGCGTGTAGACGGCCTCGCCGGTGACCTCCCAGCGGTGCACGCGGTACCGCCACTGGGGCATGACGATCAGGTGCAGCGGGCAGAGCACGCCGGAGATCACCAGCGTCACGGTCAGGAACGACGGCGCGTCGTCGCTGGTCACGACGATGAGCGTCTGCACGCCGATCAGGATGATCCACAGGATCGAGGCGGTTACCGTCCAGTAGCCGATGGCCCGGCGGCTGACCCGGTGTGCCGGCGGCCGCAGCCGCAGCGCCGTGTTCGTGGTGTGTTCGCTCACGGCTCAAGCGTGCCCGATCGGGGGCTTGCGTGCCCACGACATGTGTCACGATGGCGATCCGGTCCGGCCTCGATCGCGCGGGAGTTACGATCGGCGACACCGACGGAGGAATGGAATCCCGGTCGGGCTGTGTTGTGCTTGAAGCACTGATATATCGGAAAGCAGGAGGATCCGGTGGGACTCGATCCCGACGACCTGTACGAGGTGGATTCGGACGTCCCCGACCTCACCGGGGCGGTGCTGCTGCACCACTTCGACGGGTTCATGGACGCCGGCTCGGCGGGCCGTCTGCTGGCGGAGCACCTGCTGGGCGGAGAGCACCGGGTGATCGCCCGGTTCGACGTCGACCGGCTCATCGACTACCGCTCGCGGCGGCCGACGATGACCTACGCGGTCGACCACTGGGAGGACTACGACGCGCCGGAACTCGTCGTGCACCTGCTGCACGACGGCGACGGGACGCCGTTCCTGCTGCTGTCGGGCCCGGAGCCGGACCACGACTGGGAGCGGTTCTGCCGCGCGGTCCGCAACCTCGTCGAGCGCTGGGGCGTCCGGCTGACCGCCGGGTTCCACGGCATCCCGATGGGGGCACCGCACACGCGCCCGCTCGGCGTCACCGCGCACGCCACCCGCAAGGACCTGGTCGGCGAGCACCAGCCGCTGCCGAACCGGCTGCAGGTGCCGGGCAGCCTGGCCGCGCTGCTGGAGTACCGGCTCGGCGAGTGGGGCCACGACGCCGTCGGCTTCGCCGCGCACGTGCCGCACTACCTCGCGCAGGCCACGTACCCGGCCGCGTCGCTGATCGTGCTGGACGCGCTGAGCCGCGCGACCGGGCTGAACCTGGCCGAGGGCGAACTGCGCGCGGCCGCGGAGCTGGCCGACGCCGAGATCAACCGCCAGGTCGCGGAGTCCGACGAGATCGCCGACGTCGTCCGCGCGCTGGAGCGGCAGTACGACACGTTCATCGAGGCGTCCGAGCGGGGCAGCCTGCTCGCGGAGTCGGTCGAGCACATGCCGACCGCGGAGGAGCTCGGCTCGCAGTTCGAGCGGTTCCTCGCCGAGCAGAACGGCGGCGACGGACCCGAGCGCTGATGACGCGCTACGACGAGATCGGCGTCGGCTACGCGCTGGGGAGGCGGACCGACCCGCGCTGGCTGGCGCCGGTGCTCGACGCGCTGGGCTCCGCGGCCACGGTCCTCGACGTCGGTTCCGGGACGGGGTCGTACGAACCGCCGTCCCGGCAGGTCGTCGCGGTCGAGCCGTCGGCCGAGATGATCCGGCAGCGCCCGCCTGCCGCCGCGCCGGTGGTGCGCGCGGTCGCGGAGGCACTGCCGTTCGCTTCGGCGACGTTCGACGCCGCGCTCGCGGTGCTGACGGTGCACCACTGGCCCGATTGGCGCGCCGGTCTCGACGAGCTGCGCCGGGTCGCGCGCCGTCAGGTCGTCCTGGCCTACGACACCCGGCTGCACAACGACTTCTGGCTGGTGCGCGAGTACGTGCCGGAGGTGGCTTCGCTGGAACGGTCGCGCCCTTCGGCCCCGGAGATCGCGGAAGTGCTCGGGGCGTCGTCGATGATCGAGCTGCCGGTGCCCTGGGACTTCACCGACGGCGTCTTCCCGGCGTACTGGCGGCGTCCGGAGGCCTACCTCGACCCGGCGGTGCGCCGGTCGTGCTCGGCGCTCGCGCAGACGGCACCGGCCGCGGTGGACCGCGGGATCGCCCGGCTGCGGGCCGACCTGGAGTCGGGACGCTGGCACGCGGAGCACGCCGACCTGCTGGACCGCGCGGAGTGGGACGCGGGCTTCCGGCTCATCGTGGCCTAGCCGCTTGCGATCTGTCCACAGTGGACGCTCGGCTGGTCAGCCGTGACAGCCTTCCTCGTTGACCGGGCCGAACGACGGCAGCAGGAGCCCGCACAGGTAGCCGTCGATCCACCGGCCGCTGCCGGCGATGTTCGTGCCGAGCCGGACCAGCGGGGCGAACGCCTTGATGCCGGCGGCCAGCGCGTCCTGGTTGCGCTGCAGCATCGACGTCAGCCGGTCGAGCTGGGTGAGCAGCGGGCCGATCCGTGTTTCGTTGTCGCTGATCAGCCCGGACAGCTCGGTCGCGAGCTGCCGTGAGCCGTCGAGCAGCGCGCTGATCGCCGATTCGCGGTCGCTCACTTCGGCGAGCAGCTGGTTTCCGTCGTCCAGGAGCTGTCGGACGGCGGCGTCGCGGTCGACGAGCGTCTGGGAGACAACCCGCGTGTTGCCCAGCAACGTGGCGAGCTGGTGGTCACGGGTGGCGAGCGTGTCCGACAGCCGGGACAGTCCCGTGAGCGCGGCGCGGACGCTCGCCGGTGTGTCCGCCAGCGTCGATGACAGCGTGTCGAAGCTCTTCGCCAGCTGCGTTGTGTCGATCCGGTCCACAGTGGACGACAACTCGCCGAACGCCGCGAGGACGTCGTAGGGGACGCTGGTGCGCGCCCGCGGGATCGGCTTCGCCGGGTCGAGTGTCCCGTCGCCCCGCGGGTCCAGGGCGAGGTACTTCTGGCCCAGCACGGTCTTCAGCCGGATCGCCGCGCCCGTCGCGTCGCCCAGCCACGCGCCCTTGACCTTGAACGAAACCAGCACGTGGTCGCCGCTGAGCCGGATGTCCGAGACGCGGCCGACCTCGACGCCGGCGACCCGGACGTCGTTGCCTTCGATCAGCCCGGCGGTTTCGCCGAACTCGGCGGAGTAGGTCGGCCCGTCGCCGATCACGGGCAGGGACCGCGCGTTGAGCGCGGTGAGCACGCCCAGGGCCAGCACGGTCAGGCCGGCGAGCGCCGTCCTGACCGGAGCGTCGGCGGCCCAGCGTATTGACATGGCGTCAAGAGTGACGCACGTCACGCCGGGCCGCCACCGGAGTCCCCCGATGGGACGAAGATCGCGACCTCATACGGCGGTGAGCGCGGGGTACTCGCGGTACTCGAGCGCGTTGGCCGCCCGGTCGGTCATCTTGAGGAAGATGCTGCCGAACAGCCGTGTGCTCAGCATCCGGTAGGCGCGGTTGCGGCTGCGGATCTTCGCGACCGTGCGCGGCGCGAGGAAGTTACCGGCCCCCTTGCCGTTCTTCTGCCCGACCGTGGCCGGCTTGCGCAGCCGCGCCTCGTACTTCGCGAACGCCGTCGCGTGGTCGCCGTCGGCCGCCGCGAGCTCGCCGGCCAGCACCTGGGCGCCCATCATCGCGAGCCCGGTGCCGGAGCCGCCGGGCCCGGCGCACCAGGCGGCGTCGCCGAGCAGCACGACCCGGCCCTTCGCCCAGCGGTCGAGGTGGACCTGGCTGATCGAGTCGACGTACAGGTCGTCGGCCGCGGGCAGCGCCTCGAGCAGTTTCGGCGTCTCCCAGCCGGTGTCCGCGAACAGCCGCGCGACGAGCGCGCGCTGGTCGGCGGTCTTGCGGGGGAACTCGACGCCGTCCGCGGCGAAGACCAGGCCGACGTGCAGGCGGTCCGGCAGCCGGTGGCTGCCGACGCTCAGCCCGCGGCCGGGCTCGTTGTACATCACGCTCGTGTGGTCCAGGCCCAGGTGGTTGGGCGCGGTGAACCCGGCGATGCCGAAGCCCAGGTCGCGCCGGAAGTCCCGCTCCGGCCCGAAGGCGGCGGCCCGCACGCCGGAGTGCACGCCGTCGGCCCCGACGACCAGGTCGAACTTCCGCGGCGCGCCGTGGCGAAAGGTGACTTCGACGCCGTCCGCCGTCTCGGTGAGGGCCGTGACGCGGTCGCCGAAGACGTATTCGGTGTGGCCGGCGGTGTGCTCGTAGAGGATCCGCGCGAGGTCGCCGCGCAGGATCTCGACCTCCCCGCTCCAGGCCGCGCCGGGCACGGTCAGCGCGGGACGCGCGTCGAGGCCGAGCACGGTCTGGTCACCCATCGCCGTCTCGTACCGGCGGACCTCGTCGAGGATGCCCATGGCGGCCAGCAGCTTCACCTGTTCGCCGCGGAAGTCGACGGCCTGGCCGCCGGGCCGCAGGCCGGGCGCGGTCTCGACGACGGTCACGCGGTAGCCGACGCGGTGCAGCCAGTGGGCGGCGGACGGGCCGGCGATGCCGGCCCCGGACACGAGCACGGTCTTGGCGGTCATCTTCGGTTCCTCTCGGGTCTGTGGTGATGACCCGAGGTTGCCGACGGCCGCTGACGGTTCCCGCACCATCCGCTGACGGCTCGGCCAGTGCTGCGCGGTTGCAGTCGCTAACATGACGCGGGTGGACCGTTCCGCCGCAGGCCGGATCCAGGAAGACGGCGAGGAGATCGTCGAGGCGCGCATCTTGGCTGCCGCCGCGCACCTCATCGCCGACGAAGGGTTCGGCAGGCTGAAGATCGGGGCCGTCTGCGCCCAGTCCGGCTACGCGCGATCCGTGGTCTTCCAGCACTTCGGCGACAAGGACGGGCTCGGGCGGCGGCTGGTCGAGCACGCCGTCGAAGAGTTCACCAACGCCTACAGCGAAGCGGTGGCCGCCCGGACGGGCGCGGCCACCGCGACGCCGATGGACATGCTGCGCGCGCTCCTGGACATCATCTTCGAGCTGATCCGCACGATGCCGACGCTCAACCAGGCGTTCCTGGCCCTCTGGGGCGACGCGGCGGCGGAGTACTCGGCCCTGCGCGGCGCGCTGACGGAGGCCGACCGCCGGTTCCGGTTCGCCATCGCCCAGACCGTGGCCAGCGGCGTCGCGGACGGGTCGATCACCGGCGTCCACGATCCCGATTCCTACGCCTCGGCGCTGCTCGCGCAGCTGCGCGGGATCTCGATGGAGGCCCTGATCGACCCCGACGGTGTCGACCTGCGCGGGCTCCGCGCCGAGCTGGAGCGCAGCGTCGACCGGCTGTCCGCGGGCTTCCGCGGCTCGTCTTAAAGGGCGTACACGATCCCCCGCAGCACGATCACGCCGATGAAGACCAGCGTGAAAGCCAGATCGAGCGAGATCCCCCCGATCCGCACCGGCCGCACGACCCGCCGGACCGGCCCGATCACCGGCTCGGTGGCGGCGTAGGCCAGGCCACGGGCGCGCCGCGCCCACGGTGGAGCAGTGGCCACCAGCGCGACCCAGTCCAGCACCATCCGCGCGATCAGCACGAGCAGGTACAGGCTCAGCGCGAACCCCAGCAGCGTCCCCAAGGCACCCATGATCCCTCCGTTCTCCTGCCCCCAGAACGCGCGGGCGGTGCGGGAAGTGCCAGTTCTGTCCGGTTCACAGCATTTCGACAGGATCGAGCGCGCACAGCCCGTGCCAAAGCTCTTCTTCGCGGTCGCGGTCGTAGGACGCCGGTGCGGACGGGGTCACCGTGCGGCGGTCGATGTAGACGCCGCTCTCGCCGGGGCGCGGTCCGACGGCCGCCTCGGCGAGCAACGCGCCCGCCGAGGCGGCGGACATGGCGAGCGGAGTGGCGGTGAGGGCGCGCAGCAGCGTGCGCGACAGGAAGCGGACGGCCGGGCCGGCGTCGCGGACGAGCCCGGTGCCGGGGACGTAGCCGGGGTTGAAGGTGTAGGCGTCGATGCCGTCCGGCAGCCGCCGGGCCAGTGCGTGCACGAGGTAGAGGACGGCGAGTTTGCCGGTCGAGTAGGCCCGGCGCCCGTCGGTGGCGGTGCGCGCGTCCGGGCGGGGACGGGCGAGCTCGGCCACGGGCTCCCAGCGCGGTGCGGGCACCATGCCGAGGTTGTGCCGCAGATCGCCGAAGTGCGTGTCGCTGCCGACCAGGACGATCCGGCCCGGTGCGGTGAACCGGCACCACAGCAGGCGCACGAAGAGGTGGTTGGCCAGGACGTTCACGGCGAAGGTCGGCTCGATGCCGTCTTCGGTGGCGTGGGCACGGCTGGTCAGCTGCAAGCCCGCGTTGCCGACGAAGCCGTGCAGCGGCGGCAACGCGCCGCTGTCGAGGCGGCCGGCGAGGTCGACGGCGGCGGCCCGGACGGCGTTCTTCGACATCAGATCGCAGGTCAGTGCCGTCACGTTCGGGTTGCCGGTGGATTCGGCCAGGTCGCCGCCGAGGGTCCCGCCACGCGCGGTCACGACGAGGTGGACGTCCGGCCGGTCCCGGAGGATCTTCTCGGCGGCGATCCGGCCCAGGCCCCGGCTCGCCCCGGTCATCAGCAGGGTCTTCACGCTCGCTCCTCGAACTTGATACCAACTGGTACTCAGTACCGTAAGGCATCCGGTTCGGCGACGCTAGGATGCCGCCATGACCGAGGTACCGCTTCGCGAGCGCAAGAAGCGCCGCGCCCAGGAGGCGATCGTCGACGCGGCGTTCGAGCTGTTCGCCGAGCGGGGCTTCGCGGACGTGACGGTGACGGAGATCGCCGAACGCGCGGAGGTGGGCCGCACCACGTTCTTCCGCTACTTCGGCGACAAGCAGGAGGTCCTGTTCGCCGAGGAGCAGAACCTGCTCGACGGCCTCCGCTCGGCCCCGCCGCCTGCCCCCGGACCGCCGACGTTCCGCGAGGCGCTCGAGGAGGCCCGGGCGGCGGTCGACGTGATGTGCCGGACGGTGACGGCGAACCGGAAGCGGTACCGGCTGCACGAAAAGCTGGTGGCGGACAACGAAGAGCTGCACGACCGCAGCGAACGGAAGCTGCTGAACCTGTCCGAAGCCATGGCGAACCGGTTGGCCGCAAGGGGAATGGCGCCTGTCGAGGCATCACTGGCGGCGCACGTCGCGCTGGCGTGCTTCCGCGCGGGCCACGCGGCGGCGGGTGCCGACCCGGTGGCACTGGGGCCCGCGGTGGACGAGGCCTTCGCGGTGCTGCTGCGGCAGATGCCGTGACGTGAATGACTCATTCACGTCGTCCGACGACATGAATGAGTCATTCACGACGTCCGTCGTCAGCCGAAGGTGACCACGAGCCGGCCGTCCGAGGCGAAGGACCACTTCATCGTGCCGGCGTACGACGAGCACCGGGACCCGTTCTTGCCGGTCCAGAACTGGTCCGAGCTGTCGACGCTGCCGACGGTCTTGTCGTTCGAGCCGCCACTGGCGAAGCGGCACGACGTGTCGTTGCGGAACACCGAAGTGCCGGTGTCGAAGGAGAAGTTGCGTTCGGCGTTGTCGATGCCGACGTTGTCCGAAACGGACATCGAGCCGGGGTTGCTGTTGTAGGTGAACCCGTGGTGGCCGTTGCGGTAGGCGATGTCGCGCCGGACGATGTGGTTGACCGCGATCTTGTCGCCGCCGAGCTTGTAGCCGTTGCGGTCGCCGTTCTTGTTGACGGTGCCGTTGCTGAGGGTGCCGTTGGCGTAGGCGAGCGAATCCTCGATGGTCACCGGGCCGATCGGGCCGGTGTCGGTCTTGGTGTAGAGGTCCCAGCCGTCGTCGATGTTGTTGTGGGAGACGTCGTAGCGGAAGACGTTCCCGGGGCCGGCGGTGAGCTTGGCGGCGAACCCGTCGGCGTCCTCGCCGTCGGAGTCGGCGTTGTCGTGGGATTCGGAACTCACGACGAGGTTGTTCGACGGCCACTGGTCCTTCGGCGTGCTCGACGCGATACGCGAGATCTGCAGCCCGGAATCGCGGTTGAACCGGGTCACCACGCGTTCGATGACGTTGTTGCTCCCGCCGACGAAGATGCCGTTGTCCCCGGCGCGTTCGACGACGATGCCGGCGACGCGCCAGTACGAACCGTTGAGGGCGAGACCGCGGTTGGCCGGGTCTTCCGTCATGGCCGAGAAGTTCAGCACCGGCGTCTCGCCCGGATAGGCGGACAGCGTCTTGCGCGCGCTCGACGTTCCGCTGTTGGCCGGTGCAATGGTGACAGTCTGGGCGTAGGAGTAAGTGCCGCCCCGCAGGGAGATGGTGCCGCCGGAGCCGATCCGGGTGAGGGCCGAGGGCAGGGTGGTGGGATCCGCCTGCGTGCCGGCGGCGGAGTCCTTGCCGTTGGGAGCCACGTAGAGAGTGGTGGCCGCGGCGGCCGACGGCGGGGCCAGCGCGGCCACCGTAACCAGGGCCGCAGCTGCTGTAAGCGCTTTCTTGATGCTTCCGTACGAACTCATGCACGCCTCCTTGCGGGCAGGAATCTGCGGAACACCGGATCCGGGAGCGCTCCCGGACTTCCGGCGCGGGAACCGGATCTTCGGTGAGCCGACGGTAGCACCGGGTTACCGGGGTCCGAGTGGGCCAAGCGGGTCGTCTGTACTGAAAACGCTTTCAGGCCGGCCGGCGCCGGTCCGCCGGCCGGGCCTGCATACTCGTCCGGTGCCGAACCTTCCGAACGACGCCCCGTTCCGCGGCCGGGTAGTGTGGCTGACTCCCGAGCAGGGCGGCCGCACGGCCGGTCCGCCACGGACGGGCGAGAGCGGTGTCTACGCCGCGAACGCTTTCGTGCCGCCGCGAACGGCAGGCTCCGGCTTGGCGTCTTTCGTGCTTCGCGACTTCGAACCCGGCGCCCCGGTGACAGCCGCGGCGGGACGCTGGCTCGTGGTCGGCAACGCGGGCCCGTACCGGATCCAGGATGGCTCACCCGGCTTTGCCGATCCCTGCCGGGACCGTGAATCGGCACCCTCAGGCAGGCTTGCAGTTCAGTGTCGGTGGTGGTGCCGTCCCGCTCGCCTGGAACCCGAAGGTGGTGCTGCCACCGGCGCCGATCCGGCCGTTCCACCCGGCGTCGGTGGCGACCACGCTCGCGGCGTTCTGCTTCAGGGTGGTGTTCCACGAGTTGGTGACCTGCTGGTCGCCGGGCCACGTCCAGCTGACTTTCCAGCCGGTGATCGCCGTGCGGCGGTTGTTGGTGACGGTCACCGTCGCGACGTGTCCGGTGCTCCAGTCGCCGTTGACGTGCAGGCTCGCCGAGCACCCGGCCGCCGGCAGGACCAGCAGCGTGATGGAGTTCGCCGGGTAGGTCGCGTCGACGTGGCCGTTGCTCGCCGGGAGGTCGTCGCCGCGCACGATGGCGCTCAGGTCGGCCGGGCTGTAGGTGAACCGCTGTGCCGCACCGGCGTTGTCGAACCCGGCCACCGACAGCGGCGAGGTGAGGTCGCCGCCGGTCTTGTTGACGACCATGACGGTCAGCGCCTGGTCGGAGGACCGCTGCGCCGCATACACCGCCAGCTGGCCCTGATCCGCGGCGGTCGCCGACACACTGACGTCACCGAACCGGTCGCCCGTGCCGTCGTAGTTGCGGTACATCCGGAACGCGTACGCGCCCGGGTCGGTCGGCTTGGGTTCGCCCCACATCGTGGCGAGGTCGAGGCCCTCCCGGCCGAAGACGCCCAGGATGTCGGCCTCCGCCAGGGCGCCGTTGATGTCGTCCAGCGCACCCCAGTTGTATTCGGTGATGGCGGTCTTGGTCCCGGGGTTGTACCGGTCGACCCACGACTTCATCGTGCGGATGAACTGCAGCGGCGGCGCGTTGACCCCGCTGGGGCCGATCCAGGACTCCTCGACGTAGGTCGGGTCCCACAGCGACCGGATGGACCGCAGCCGCAGCGCGTTGGCTTCGGGGGTCTTGTCGCCGCTGATCTGCGGGTAGAAGTGCTGGTCGAAGTAGTCGAGGTAGCGTTTGCCGCCGTGGGCGTCGCTGTAGTCCTTCATGTTCTTCAGGTACCACTGGGACAGGTTGAGCCCGCCGTGCGCGGCGGAATCGGCCCCCGGCCCGCAACCGTCCACTCCGGACGCGACCCACTCGCAGTATCCCCAGCCGGACGGGCCGAGGACCGCCGCAGTCGGGTCGGCGGCCTTGATCGCCGCGGCGGCCGCGGTGCCCTTGGTGCCCAGTTCGTCGTCCGAGACCGGTTCGGGGTGCACGTCACGATGCGTGCTGGACCAGAGCACCGGCTCGTTGTCGAGTTCGTAGATCGGCACGCCACCCTGTGCCGCCGTGCCGAACTGGTCCACCAGGTGTGACACCATCTCGCCGTCGAACGCCGCGTCCGCCGGGACCGAGGTGTCGGTGGGAACACCGGTGAGGTTCTCCTGGTTGAGCTTTCCGTTGCCACAGTTCGGATCCCACTGGTCGAAGCTGTCCTGCTGCGGGAACCGGGTCGCCGGGAACCCGCAGGCGAACGGGTGTGACGACGGCGAGTCCTTGGCCACCCACCCGCTCAGGGGCACGGTGACGACCGGCTTGATGCCGCGGGCGAGGTTGGACCCGACCATCCCCTCGACGGAGTGTTCCTGGTCGGCGACGATGTTTTCGAAGTACCAGTCGCTGCCGGTGTTGTAGGTGTGGTTCTTGAAGTTGTAGCGGCTGGAGGCATTGCCGCCCCAGCGCGCCACCGACTGGCCGATTTCGGCGTTGAACGCCGGGTCACCGCCGTTGAGGCCGTAGATCTCGGGGCTGATCGGGTGCCGGGCGGCGGACACGTCGATCGAGAGCGCGGGCCCGTCCGCGGCCGAGGCCGGCGGGGCTGTGAGCGTGACGGCCACGAGGGACGTCGCCAGACCGGCGGCCGTGACCGCTCGCCGCTTCCGCCATCGCCGAGCAGCCTCCACGGAAGCCTCCCACACTGGATTTTCCTGGCCGACAGCATGGTGGAGTGGCGTGGGGCAAGCGTCAAGTCACCGGGTCCCGGGCGCAGCGCGCCGGGGGAACCTGGCTGCGTCGCAAGCGTTTGCCGTTGCGCCATAAGGCGGACGCGTCGACGATTTCGCTTACAGCTCCGGCATGAAAGTTTCATCGGGGATGATCGGACAGGCCGTCGAGGACAGTCTGGATCACGTCCGCTCAGCCTGGACGCCGCTGGGTGGTGACACCCCTGCGGAGGTCGCCGGGCAGCGGCCGGACGCGCTGGAGGTCGCGGCGGTGGGTGGAGCTCAGCTGCCACGGGACGCTGGTGACCATGACGCCCGGTTCGAACAGCAGCCGTCCCTTCAGCCGCAGCGAACTCTGGTTGTGGAGGATGTTCTCCCACCAGCGGCCGACGACGTACTCGGGGATGTAGACGCTGACGACGTCGCGGGGGCTGGACCGGCGGAGGCTCTTCACGTACTGCACCACCGGCCGGGTGATCTCCCGGTACGGCGACTCGAGGACCTTGAGCGGCACCTTCACCCCGCGTTGCTCCCACTGCCGCTGCAGGTCGCGCGTGTCGGAGTCGTCGACGTCGACGGTGATCGCGGTGAGGGTGTCGGGCCGGGTGGCGCGGGCGAACGCGACGGCGCGCTGGCTCGGTTTGTGCAATGTGGACACCAGCACGATCGCGTGAACGCGGCTGGGCAGCAGTTCGAACTCGTCGTCGGCCGCCAGTTCTTCGCGGACGTGGGTGTAGTGCCGGTGGACGGCCCGCATCAGGCCGTAGAGCAGCGGGATCGCGATGACGACGAGGTAGGCGCCGTGGGTGAACTTCGTGACCAGGACGACGACGAGGACGACGGCGGTGAGGGCGGCGCCGAGTGCGTTGATCAACCGTGAGCGGTGGGCCGACCGCCGGTCGCGGGCGTCGGTGGTGGCGGCGAGGACCCGGTTCCAGTGCTTGACCATGCCGGCCTGGCACAGGGTGAACGAGGTGAAGACGCCGAGGATGTAGAGCTGGATGAGCCGGGTCGTGGAGCCGTCGAAGGCGAAGATCAGGATGCCGGCGACCAGTGAGAGGGCGATGATGCCGTTGGAGAAGGCGAGCCGGTCGCCGCGGGTGTGCAGCTGCCGGGGCAAGTAGCGGTCCTGGGCGAGGATCGAGGCCAGCAGCGGGAAGCCGTTGAACGCGGTGTTCGCGGCGAGGATGAGGATCAGCGCGGTGGCGGCCTGCAGGACGAAGAACAGCACCGTGTGGTCGCCGCCGAACACCGCGGCGCCGATCTGGCTGATGACTGTGCGCTGCGGGTCGTTCCGGCAGTCGCCGGCGAAGCCGGTCAGGTCGCAGGTGTTCTCGGCGATGTGCACCTTGGTGATCAGGGCCAGCGCGGTGATGCCGCCGAACATCACGACGGCGGTGACGCCCATGGCGGTCATCGTGCGGGCCGCGTTCAGCGCCTTCGGTTTCCGGAACGCCGGCACGCCGTTGGAGATCGCCTCGACACCGGTCAACGCGGTGCAGCCGGACGCGAAAGACCGCAGCAACAGGAAGACCAGGGCGAAACCGGTCAGGCCGACCTGTTCCGGACGGACGGCGTAGCCCGCGCTTTCGGCGACCGGAGCGTGCCCGGTGAAGGCGCGGCCCAATCCGACGACGATCAGCAGCATCACCGAGGCGATGAACAGGTACGTCGGCGCGGCGAACGCCCGGCCGGACTCGCGGATGCCCCGCAGGTTCATCGCCATCAGCAGGACGATGAAGCCGATGTTGAGCGCGATCCGGTGGTCGTTGAGCTCCGGGACGGCCGAGATGATGTTGTCCACACCGGACGCGACCGAGACCGCGACCGTCATGATGTAGTCGACCATCAGGGCCCCGGCGACGACCAGCCCGGCGCGGCTGCCGAGGTTGCGGGAGGCGACTTCGTACGAGCCACCGCCGCTGGGGTACGCGCGCACCACTTGGCGGTAGGAGATCACGACGACGGTGAGCAGCACGGCCACGCCCAACCCGACCCACGGCGTCATGGTGAGATACGCCAGCCCGCCGATCGAGAGGATCAGCAGGATCTCCTGGGTCGCGTACGCCACCGAGGAGAGCGGGTCACTGGCGAAGATCGGCAGGGCGAGCCACTTCGGCAGAAGTGTCTCACCGAGCGTGTCGCTCCGGAACGGCCGTCCGAGTACCAGCCGTTTGAGCCATGAAGTGGGTGCCGGCACACACCGCAGCGTGCCTCGTGGCGTGGGGAACCGGCGTAGGGAAAACGTCAATATCCCGGCGTCGGCGTAGGGAAGCCGTAAGTGTCTCCGGGGTGATCGTCAGGTTCTCGCCGAGTCCGGAATGGACACCGCGGCGGGCGTCAAGAACGCGTCAGTGCGGCGTGCGGGCGCGTCAAGACTCTGTCAGGTGACATCCGAACAGGAGTTCCGGCAGGCACGCTTCCGTCTGCCGGGTCACCATTCGGTCGACCCCTGGTTGGTGTGCGTGAGAAGGGAGCAGTCGTATGGCCGATCTGGCTTATGTGCTGCTGGCGATCGTGGTGTTCGCCGTGCTGGCCTTGATCCTGCGTGGATTGGAGCGGTTGTGAGCGGCACCGGCGTGGTCGCCAACGTCGTCGGCGGCGTCCTGGCGCTGGCCCTGATCGTCTACCTGTTCCTCGCGTTGATCAAACCGGAGAAGTTCTGATGTCCTCGACGTGGGCCGGCCTCGCCCAGGCCGGTCTCCTCTTGCTCGCCTTGGCGCTGGTGTACCGGCCGCTGGGCGACTACATGCACCGGGTGTTCACGAGCACGAAGCACTGGCGGCTGGAGAAGGCCGTCTACAAGATCGTGCGCGCGGACCCGGAGTCCGAGCAGCACTGGAAGACTTACGCCTCGGGCGTGCTCGGCTTCTCGTTCGTCTCGGTGCTGTTCCTGTACCTGCTGCAGCGCCTGCAGCCGTTGCTGCCGCTGAACTTCGGCCGGACCGTGGACTCCGGGGTCGCCTTCAACACCGCGATCAGCTTCGTGACCAACACGAACTGGCAGTCCTACGTCCCCGAGGGCGTCATGGGCCACGTGGTCCAGATGGCCGGGCTGACCGTGCAGAACTTCGTCTCCGCCGGCGTGGGCCTGGCCGTGGCGATCGCGCTCACCCGCGCGTTCGTCCGGTCGAAGAGCGACCGGCTCGGCAACTTCTGGGTCGACCTGGCCCGCGGCACCGTGCGGCTGCTGCTGCCGCTGTCGTTCGTCTTCGCGATCGTGCTCGTCGCGCTCGGCGTGGTGCAGAGCCTCAAGTCCGGCGTCTCGGTGCTCAATCCGGACGGCTCGGCGAGCACGATCGCGCTGGCCCCGGCGGCGAGCCAGGAGGCGATCAAGGAGCTCGGCACCAACGGCGGCGGGATCTTCAACGCCAACTCGGCGCACCCGTTCGAGAACCCGGACTCGTGGTCCAACCTGATCGAGATCTTCCTGCTGCTGGTCATCCCGGTCGCCCTGACCCGCACGTTCGGCAAGCTCGTCGGCAACACTAAGCAGGGCTACGTCCTGCTCAGCGTGATGGGTGCGTTGTGGGCGGGCATGCTCGCGGTGATCTGGTGGGGCGAAACCCACACGGGAGGCGCCGCCACCCGGCTGGCCGGCGCGGCCATGGAAGGCAAGGAGACCCGGTTCGGGCTCGCGGCGTCGGCGTTGTTCGCCGATTCGACGACGGGCACGTCGACCGGCGCGGTGAACGCGATGCACGACAGCTTCACCGGGCTCGGCGGGTTCGGCACCCTGCTGAACATGATGTTCGGCGAGCTGTCGCCCGGCGGGGTCGGCACCGGGCTCTACAGCATCCTGGTGATGGCGATCATCGCGATGTTCCTGGCGGGGTTGATGGTCGGGCGGACGCCGGAGTACCTGGGCAAGAAGCTCGGCAAACGCGAGGTCACCTGCTCGGCCATCGCGATCCTCGCGATGCCGACGGTGCTGCTGATCGGCGCCGGCGCGGCCCTGCTGATCCCGGGCAACACCGCCGCGTTGAACAACCCGGGCGCACACGGCTTCTCCGAGCTGCTCTACGCCTACACCTCGGCGAGCAACAACAACGGCAGCGCGTTCGCCGGCATCACGGTGACCAACGACTGGTACCAGTCGACGCTCGGCGTCTGCATGGCGCTGGGCCGGTTCGTCCCGATCCTGGCCGTGCTGTGCCTGGCCGGTTCCCTGGCCGCCCAGCGCAAGGTGCCGGAGACCGCCGGCACGCTGCCGACCACCAGCCCGCTGTTCGCCACCCTGCTCGCCGGCACGGTCGTGCTGGTCGCGGCCCTGACCTTCATCCCCGCCCTGGCCCTCGGGCCGATTGCCGAGGCTCTCGCATGACCATGACCACCGAACGTTCCGCCGGGGAAGTGACCCAGCGCCACGTCGAGAACGCGGGCCGGGTCGGCGCGGGCGTGTTCAACCCCCGCCAGCTCTGGACGTCCCTGCCGGACGCGTTCCGCAAGCTCAGCCCGCGTCACCAGCTGCGCAACCCCGTCATGTTCGTGGTCTGGGTCGGATCGGTGCTGGTCACCGTCTTCGCGGTCACCGACCCGGGCGTGTTCAACATCGGCGTCGCGCTGTGGCTGTGGTTCACGGTCCTGTTCGCGAACCTTGCCGAAGCGGTCGCCGAGGGCCGGGGCAAGGCCCAGGCCGAGTCCTTGCGCCGCACGAAGAAGGAGACCGTCGCCCGGCGTCTCACCGAGGACGGCTCGGAAGTCCGGGTGCCGGGAACCGAGCTGAAGATCGGCGACCTGGTCGTCGTCGAGGCCGGCGAGGTGATCCCGGGCGACGGCGACGTCGTCGAGGGCATCGCCACCGTCGACGAGTCGGCGATCACCGGCGAGTCGGCTCCGGTCATCCGCGAGTCCGGCGGTGACCGAAGCGCCGTCACCGGCGGCACGACCGTGCTGTCCGACCGGATCATCGTGAAGATCACCACCAAGCCGGGTGAGTCCTTTGTGGACCGAATGATCGCGTTGGTGGAAGGCGCTTCGCGGCAGAAGACGCCGAACGAGATCGCCTTGACGATCCTGCTCGCCGTGCTGACGATCATCTTCGTCCTCGCGGTCGTGGCGCTGCAGCCGATGGCTGGGTACTCCGGCGGGCTCGTGTCGGTGATCGTGCTGACGGCGCTGCTGGTCTGCCTGATCCCGACGACGATCGGTGCGCTGCTGTCCGCGATCGGCATCGCGGGCATGGACCGGCTGGTGCAGCGCAACGTCCTGGCCACGTCGGGACGCGCGGTGGAGGCCGCGGGTGACGTCTCGACGCTGCTGCTCGACAAGACCGGCACGATCACCTTCGGCAACCGCCAAGCCACCGGGCTGATCCCGGTCGGCTCGGCCACGATCGAGGACCTCGCGATCGCGGCCCGGCTCTCCAGCCTGGCCGACGGCACCCCGGAAGGCCGCAGCATCGTCGACCTGTGCGCCCGCGAGCACGGCCTCGCGACCGATCCGGCCGACGCCGAGAAGTCCGGCGAGTTCGTGCCGTTCACCGCGCAGACCCGGATGAGCGGCATCGACCTGAACGGCCGGGTCGTCCGCAAGGGCGCGGCAAGCGCGGTGCGCGCGTGGGTGACCGAGCACGGCGGCACCGTGCCGGACGAGGTGCACACCATCGTCGACGCGATCAGCGCCGAGGGCGGCACCCCGCTCGTGGTCGCCGAGCAGATCGAAGGCGTCGCCGCCGTGCGCGGCGTGATCCGGCTGTCCGACGTCGTCAAGCCCGGCATGCGCGAACGCTTCGCCGAGCTGCGCACGATGGGCATCAAGACCGTGATGATCACCGGCGACAACCCGCTCACTGCGCGGGCCATCGCCGAAGAGGCCGGGGTGGACGACTTCCTCGCCGAGGCCAAGCCCGAAGACAAGATGGCGCTGATCAAGAAGGAGCAGGAGGGCGGCCGGCTGGTCGCGATGACCGGCGACGGCACGAACGACGCCCCGGCGCTGGCGCAGGCGGACGTCGGGGTGGCGATGAACACCGGGACCATGGCGGCCAAGGAGGCCGGCAACATGGTCGACCTCGACTCCAACCCGACGAAGCTGATCGAGATCGTGGAGATCGGCAAGCAGCTGCTCATCACCCGCGGCGCGCTGACGACGTTCTCCATCGCCAACGACCTGGCGAAGTACTTCGCGATCCTGCCCGCCATGTTCGCGGCGATCTACCCGCAGCTCGGCACGTTGAACATCATGGGCCTGCACTCGCCGGACTCGGCGATCATGTCCGCGGTGATCTTCAACGCGCTGATCATCGTGGCGCTGATCCCGCTCGCCCTGCGCGGCGTGCGGTACAAGCCGTCCACCGCGAAGTCGCTGCTGCGGCGCAACCTGCTGATCTACGGGCTCGGCGGCATCGTGTCGCCGTTCGCCGGGATCTGGCTGATCGACCTGCTCGTCCGACTGATCCCGGGAATGTGATCATGAAGGTGCTGTACAAGCAGACCATCGCCGGCCTGAAGATGCTGCTGGTGCTGACCGTGCTGCTGGGCGTCGGCTACCCCTTGGCCGTGTGGGCGGTGGCCCGGATCCCGGGGTTGTCGGCCAACGCGGAAGGGTCGATCGTCACGCAGAACGGGCAGCCGGTCGGGTCGTCGCTGATCGGGGTCGACCCGGTGGCGAAGGACCCGGCGCACGACCCGTACTTCCACAACCGGCCCTCGGCCGGGTCGAAGGACCCGCTCGGGCCGGGCGACCCGTCGACCTCGGGTGCTTCGAACAAGGGCACCGCCAACGCGGACCTGCTGGCCACGGTCAAGCAGCGGCAGGAGCTGATCGCCCAGCGCGAAGGCGTCGACGTCTCGAAGATCCCGGCCGACGCCGTGACCGCGTCGGCCTCGGGGCTCGACCCGCAGATCAGCCCGGCCTACGCCGAGCTGCAGGTGCCGCGGGTCGCCCGGGAGAACGGCCTGAGCGAGGACGCCGTCCGCAAGCTCGTCGCGGACAGCACCACCGGCCGCGGCCTCGGAGTGCTCGGCGACCCGGGGGTCAACGTTCTGCAGCTGAACCTCGCCGTCGCCGCGGCCAGGCACTGACCCGCGACGACAGCGGACGTGAGCGAGCAAGACGAGCAGCCCGCCGAGGCGGCGGCTGGTGACTTCCCGGCCGCGGTAGGCCACCCGCGGCAGCAGGACCAGCTCGACCGTCACCGGCCAAGGCCGGCGGGGGTGCACCGGTCGTGCGCACGGTCGTGCGGGCGCGTCGCGTAGGCTGAGCGCGGCGCGCCGGGAAGTCTGGTCGGCATCCGGATTCGGATCGGAAGGACCGGCTGATGCGCGGGGTCGAAACCGTCTTGTTCCTCGTCATCGTGGCGACTGTGGTGGCCACGTTCGCCCGGCGGCTGCGGATTCCGGCGCCGTCACTGCTGGTCGTCGTCGGTGTGGTGGTCGGGCTGCTTCCGGGTGTTCCCGTGGTGCAGGTGACCCCGGAGGTGATCAGCCTGGTCGTGCTCCCGCCGCTGCTCTTCGCCGCGGGGGAGGAGCTGCCGTGGCGGGACCTACGCGCGGTGGGGCGTCCGGTCGCGGTGCTGTCGGTCGGGTTGGTGCTGTTGTCGGCCGCGGCGGTGATCGGGATCGCGGTCGCGGTGACGCCGTTGCCGGTCGGGATGGCGTTCGTGCTGGGCGCGGTGCTGGCGAGCACCGACCCGGTCGCGGTGACGGCGCTGGCGCGGCGGCTGGCGCTGCCGCCGCGGGTGCAGGCGCTGATCCAGGCCGAGAGCCTGTTCAACGACGCGACCAGCCTGCTGTTGTTCCGGGTGGCGTTGTTCCTGGCGGTCGCGGGCGGGGCCGCGTCCTGGGGTCGGACGCTGGGCGAGTTCGCCGTGCTCGCCGGGGGTGGGGTGGCGGTCGGGGTGCTCACGGCGCTCGGCGCGTTCCTCATCCGGCGGCACACCGAAGACCCGATCCTGGAGACGGTGATCTCGCTGGTCACGCCGTACGCGGGGTACGTCGTCGCGGAGTCGGTCGGCGGGTCGGGTGTGACGGCGGTGGTCGTGGCGAGCGTGATCCTCGGGACCCAGGCGGAGCGGCTGACGACGGCGCGGATCCGGCTGCAGGTGGGCGCGGTGTACCAGACCGTGGTGTTCCTGCTGGAGAGCGTCGTGTTCGGGCTGATCGGGCTGCAGCTGCCCGCGTTGGTGCGGCGGGTGGCCGGCGGCGGGGCGTGGTGGCTGCTGCAGGCCGTGGCCATCGCGGCGACGCTGGTGGTGGCGCGGCTGCTGCTGGTGTTCGTGCTCTCGGCGCTGCGGCAACGGCGGGAGGACGGCCGCATCTCCTGGCAGGTACCCGCGGTCGTCTCCTGGGCGGGCGCGCGCGGAGTGGTGCCGCTGGCGGCGGCGCTGTCCCTGCCGGTGGCCACAATGGACGGTTCCGCCCTGCCGGCGCGCGACCTCGTCCTGCTGCTGACGACCGCGGTGATCGTGCTGACGCTCGTGGTCCAGGGCTTCACGCTCGCCCCGCTGGTCCGCCGGGCGGGGATCGCCCTCGACCCCGCCGACCTGCGCACTGAATACGGCACCGCGCGCCGGAAGCTCGCCGAAGCCGGCCTGTCCCACCTGGACCACCTGGCCGAGACCGAGTCGGCGCCGGCGTTCGTGGTCGACCAGTTGCGGGCGGGCTGGCAGGCGCGGCTCGACCACATCCGCGGCGACACCGGCGAGGAGGCGGCGGACTGGGTGCGCGGGATCGACTACCGCGCCTTGCGTCGGGAGCTGATCGACATCGAGTCGGCCGAGCTGGCGAGGCTGTTCGAGGCGGGCGAGATCACCGACGGCACCCGGCGGCGCATCCAGCGGCTGCTGGACCTGGAGCACGCGGGGCTCGAGGACTGAGCGGGATCGCGGCGCAAAAAATCCGTAAATACGGCGCGCTCGGCGTGGTGTTCGGGGACATCGGCACCAGCCCGATCTACACGCTGCAGACGGTGTTCAACCCGGCTGGCCCGCACCCGGGCCGGTGAGCACGGAGAACGTCTTCGGCGTGGTGTCGCTGATCTTCTGGTCGGTGATGATCATCGCGACTGTCACGTAGGTGCTGCTGGCGATGCGCGCCGACAACGACGACGAGGGCGGCGGTGTCGCTGAACAAACGGAACGTCGTGTCCCTGCCCGATCCAGTGTGGAATGACGATGACGGCGAGTATGTGTACGACTGGGGCACGTTCCGTCTAGACAAGGCCGAGCCGCACGCCGGCGGCAGATGGACGAACAGCGGGAAGCCTCGCGACGACCGGCCGTTGAAGTCCCGGGACGACGACGATGAGCGCACGGTGTCGTTCCCGCCCGACCTGATGCGGCTGCTGCATCGGCACATCACGCGCTACGGCTACGGGCCCGACGGCCGGCTGTTCCAGGCGGAGCAGGGTGGCGAGATTCCGATGATCACCTACACCCGCGCGTGGCGCGCGGTGCGGAAGGTGGTGCTGACGGAGGAACAGCAGAAGACGCCGCTCGCTGCCCGGCCGTACGACCTGCGCCACGCCGCGGTCAGCACGCAACTCGCGGCGGGCGTCGATCCGGCGTCCGTGGCCGCGTGGGCCGGCCACTCCGTCGGTGTGCTCTACGAGGTCTACGCCGCGTTCCTCGACGGGGGAGACGAGGCCAACCGGGCCCGCATCGAGAAGATCCTTGGTCACAAGCCGCGAAGCAAGCCGGAGGAGTGACGCCGGGCTCCCGGGCTGTTCCCCGTGGGAACGCATTGGGAAGAAACACCCGTACTTGGCCGTGATCGGCCGTAGAGAACCGGAGTTCGGGAAGAACCGCTTCGAGCGTAAATGCGCTAGTGAGAGGCGGTTTTTCCCGCTCCCGTGGGGGTGCCCTCGGCAGGATTCGAACCTGCGACACCTGCCTCCGGAGGGCAGTGCTCTATCCCCTGAGCTACGAGGGCCCATCGCTGGGCGACTCCGAAAGCTTAGCGCATCCTCCCCGACCGTTGCGGGCAGGTTCCTCGACCGGTGAATCCGCTGGTCAGGGTCATGAAGTTGATCGATTCGGCGAGGCGTCGCTAGCGTGGGAAGCCCACCCGAAGGAGCTGACATGGCTGAGCCCTTCCAGGTTGTCCTCGACGAGGGCGACGTCGCCGATCTGCGGGAGTGGTTGCGGCGGACCCGGTGGCCCGAGGCCGAGACCGTCGATGACTGGTCGCAGGGGGTTCCGCTCGCCTACCTCCGCGAGCTGTGCCGGGACTGGGGTGAGGAGTACGACTTCGGGTTCGCCGCGCGGCTCAACGCCTTCCCGCAGTTCCGGGCCGATGTCGACGGCGTCGGGCTGCACTTCGTGCACGTCCGGTCGCCGCATTCCGATGCGCTCCCGCTTGTCCTCACCCATGGCTGGCCCGGGTCCGTGCTGGAGTTCCTCGATGTCCTCGGGCCGCTCACCGAGCCCGAAAAGCACGGCGGGGATCCGGCCGACGCCTTCCACGTCGTCGCGCCGTCGCTGCCCGGGTTCGGGTGGAGCGACAAGCCCGCGCTGAAGATCCCGCGGGTCGCCGAGCTGTGGGACCGGCTGATGACGTCGCTCGGCTACGACCGCTACGGCGCCCAGGGCGGCGACTGGGGCGCCGCCGTGACCAACGCGCTCGCGCCGTTCGGGCGGGTCGCCGGGGTGCACGTCAACTTCTTGCCGGTGCGGCTGGACGTCGACGATCCGACGCCGGCGGAGCAGCGGGCGCGGGCCGACCTGGCGGAGTTCCGGCGGACCGGCAGCGGCTACTCCGCCCAGCAGGGCACGCGCCCGCAGACGCTCGGCTACGGCCTCACCGACTCGCCCGCCGGTCAGGCCGCGTGGATCGTCGAAAAGTTCCTGGCCTGGACCGACAACGACGGTCACCCGGAGGACGCCGTCGACCGGCAGAAGATCCTCGACGGCATCTCCGCCTACTGGTTCACCGCGACGGCGGCCTCGTCCGCGCGGATGTACTGGGAGAACAACGCGGGCAGTCCGTCCACTGTGGACGTCCCGGCCGGGGTTTCGGTGTTCCCCAAGGAGATCGTGCGGCCGTCGCGGCGGCAGGCCGAACAGCGCTACAGCGATCTGCGGTGGTTCCAGGAGCTGCCCGCCGGTGGGCACTTCGCCGCGCTCGAACAGCCGGCGTCGTTCGTCGAGCAGGTCCGCGGCTTCTTCCGGCTGGTGCGCTAGGCGAGCCAGCCGGCGGTCATCCGCTGCACGGCCGAGCCGTCGCGGTCGGCGAACTTGATCGCCGCGAAGTCCTCGGCCCACTTCGACGTCTGGATCCGGAACGCCGGCGCGTCCGCCGTCATCGCGCCCAGGATCACGGCGGCGACCTCGTCGGCTGTCTGGGCGCTCCGGAAGTTCTCCGTGACGCCGGCGATGTAGGACCGCAGGGAGTCGGCGTACGGCCCCGATTCGGCGAAGAGCCGCTCGTCGAGGCCGACGTTGTTGACGAACTCCGTCGCGACCGCGCCCGGCTCTACGACGCACACCGTGACGCCCTGGGCCGCGGCGACCGGCGCCAGGGCCTCCATCATGCCTTCGACGGCGAACTTCGCCGCGCAGTACGCCTCGTTGAACGGCTGGCCGATCACGCCGCCGACGCTGCTCACCGTGATCACGCGGCCGCCGCTGGCGCGCAACGCCGGCAGCGCGGCTTTCGTCGCCTCGACGACGCCGAAGAAGTTGACCTCCATGGTCTCGCGGACCGCCGAGACCGGCTCCTGCTCGATCGTGCCGACGTGGCCCGCACCCGCGTTGTTGACCAGGACGTCGAGCCGGCCGTAGTCGGCCAGGACGCCCTCGAACGCCGTGTGGACGGACGTGGTGTCGGTGACGTCGAGCGGGCGGATGTCCAGTTCGACGCCGGCGTCGGCGGCCGCCTTGCGCAGACGGTCGGCCCGGGCGGGGTTGCGCAGCGTGGCCACCGTCCGGAAGCCCGCGCCGGCCGCCTGGACCGCCGTGGCGAGGCCGATTCCGGTGGACGTGCCGGTGATCAGGGCGACGCGGTCGTTGCTCATCTCGGGAACCTCGATGTGATTCAGGGGAATGATGGTTAATGGAGTGAACTAAAATCACTATAGGCATGGATGGTTCATGCAGTCAACTATCGGCCTACACTCGGTCCATGACCGCTGACCCGATCACCGACGACGTCGTAGCCCTGCTCGGCCGGATCGTCGACCGGTTCGTCGCCTCGTACGAGTCCGCGGCCGCGGCGCAGGGGCTGACGACGGTGCAGGCCAAGGTGCTCGCCGCACTGGGCGAGCCGTTGCCGATGCACCGGATCGCCGAGAAGCTGAAGTCCGAGCGCTCGAACGTGACGGGGATCATCGACCGGCTCGAAGCGCGCGGCCTGGTGGAGCGCCGTCCGGACGACCGCGACCGGCGGATCAAGAACATCGTGGCCACGCCCGCCGGCGCCGTGCTGGCCCGGAACTTCCGCCGGTCGCTGGGGTTCGCGGCCGAACCCCTGGCCGCACTGGATCCGGCCGAGCGCGTCGAGCTGCGTGACCTGCTGCGCCGGATGGTCGACGTCGAAGCGTGACGAGTCCGCCCGCTGGGAAACCCCGCCTGGTGGATTGGTCGCCACGGGCGCGCCGGGGTAGCTTTCGGGTGAATGAACTTAGGCTGCCCTCTGTTGCACATATGCGCATTCGACTATATGTTTGGCCGGACGGTGAACCGGGAACGGAGGCGGCATGGGGCAGGGACACGGCCACGGGCACGCGATCGAACCGGCGAGCGCGTCGGGCCGGTACGTGCGGAGCCTGGCCATCGCCCTCGGCGTCGGCGCCGGCTTCATGGTGCTCGAGTTCGTCGTCGGCTTCACGACCGGCTCGCTGGCCCTGATCTCGGACGCGGCGCACATGTTCACCGACGTCCTCGGGGTCGGTATGGCCCTGACCGCCATCGTCCTGGCGCGACGCAGCAGGCCCACGGTCAGCCGCACCTTCGGGCTCTACCGCGCGGAGGTGCTCGCGGCGCTCGCCAACGCGGTCCTGCTCTTCGGCGTCGCGGGGTACGTCCTCGTCGAGGCCATCGGCCGGATCGGCGACCCGCCCGCGGTACCCGGCCTGCCCGTGCTGCTGGCCGCGACGGCGGGCCTGGTGGCCAACCTCATCTCGTTCGCCGTGCTGCGCTCGGGCGCGAAGGAGAGCCTCAACGTCCGCGGCGCGTACCTCGAAGTGCTGGCCGACCTGGTCGGCTCGGTCGGCGTGCTGATCAGCGGCGCCCTGACGCTGCTGACGGGCTGGCGCTACGCCGACCCGATCATCGGTGTCGCGATCGGGCTGTTCGTGCTGCCCCGCACGTGGGTGCTGGCCCGTCGCGCGCTGCGCATCCTCTTCCAGCACGCGCCGCAGGGTGTCGACGTCGGGGCGGTCAACGCCGAGCTGTCCGCGCTGCCGGGGGTGGCCGACGTGCACGACCTGCACATCTGGACGCTCACGTCGGGCATGGAGGTGGCTTCGGCCCACCTGACGCTCGCGCCGCCCGCGAAGCAATCGGACGTGCTGACGGATGCGCAGAACCTGCTGGCGTCCCGCTACGCGATCGAGCACGCCACCCTCCAGGTGGAGGCGCCGCAGTGCGCGCGCCGGTGCCAGGAACTCTCCTGGTGACACGCCGGCTGTAACGGCGGCCCAGCTTCTCGGCGAGTACCAGCGGGCCCGCGACGTCCATCGGGACGTCCTCGCTCGACGCAGGCGCATCCTCGGCGAGACGCTCCGAACCGCCCAGACTCTCGAAGCGCTCGAGGAAACCGGCTAAGCCGGCAGTGGCTGGGCGTTCCGGGCCGAAAGCATCAGCTTCATCTGGTCCATCTCCGCGCCCTGCGAAGTGAGCATGCTGTTCACCAACGCCTTCAACGCCGGCAGGCTCGAATGCGAAGCCGCGTACTGGGCCATGGCCGTGCCGCCCTGGTGGTGGCGGAGCATCAACTGCAGGAAATAGACATCCAGCTGCTTGCCCGACAGCGAGCGCAGCTTGGTCAGCTCCGCGTCCGTCGCCATGCCCGGCATCAGCGGGCCACCCGCCGGGTTGACCGAGGAGGGGGCCATCGACATGCCGTCGTGGCCCTGCATCGGCTCGGTCATCCACTGCATCGGCGCGCCGATCGGCTGCTCCGGCTTGTCCCACAGCATGAGCCAGCCCTTCATGCGGCCGACCTGCTCCAGCTGGGTGCGCTCGATGTCGAACGCCAGCTGGCGGACCTCCGGGTCGGTCGAGTGGTCGCGGGCCCAGCCGGCCATCGTCACGGCCTGCAGGTGGTGCGTCGACATGTCCTGCGCGAAGCCGACCTCGACCGACCCGGCCGCCGGGGTGGCGGCCGGGTCGTCGTCGATCGCGCGGGTGAGGAACATGCCCGCCGTCGCGCCGATCAGCAGGACCGCGAGCAGCGTCCCGCCGATGATCACCCAGCGTGACCAGGTCGGCTGCTCGACGGGCTCTTCGGACGTCACTTGGTCGGCGTCGCCGAGGGCGCGGGGGCACCGGTGGAGGGGGCACCCGAAGGCTGGTTCATGCCGCCCTGCTCCTGCTGCGCGCCGGCAGTGCCCTTGTAGTCCATCGGCTTGGCGTCGGGGCCGGGCTTCGACGGGTCGAACGGCGGCGGGTTGTCCGGGTCGAACTGGCCGGGGCCGAGGGCGTCGCAGGAGGCGCCGACCTCGGGGTACACGCCGTTCGGGTTGGTCCGCAGCGCCGCGATGAACTCGTCGATGCGGGCGTCGTTGACGTCGTCCACCTTCAGCTGGTGGCCCCACGACTGCAGCGAGATCGGCTTGTCGAGGCCGGGGTAGGGCGACATCATCGTGTACGGCTTGCCCTTGGCGCGGACACTGAGCAGGTTCAGCGCGTCGCCGGTGATCTGCTGCGGGTTGTAGGCGATCCACACGGCGCCGTGCTCCAGCGCGTGGACCATGTTCTCGGTCCGCACCGCGTTCGGGTAGACGATGCCGGTGCAGGCCGCCCAGTAGCCGTCGTGCGGGCCGCCGAACGGCGGGGTCTTGTCGTACGCCACCCGCTCGGTCGGGAGGATGTGCACGCTGCCCTTGTAGTCCGCGGTCACGACGCCGGGGATGCGCTTCGAGGGGTCCGGGTCCGACGCGGTCGGCGCGAACGACGCGGCGGCGGCCTCGCGGTCGGCCTGCTCACGCTTCGGCGCCGACTGCACCATGTAGTAGATGATCACCGAAGCGGCCAGTGCCACGATGGCGACGACGGCGATGATCGTGCCCCAGGGCGTGCCCTTCTTGCTCACGACGGAACTGCGGGCAGCCTTCACCGCCGACCCCTTTTTCCGAGTTGTCCCGTTCGCCATGGCTCCCGCGTTCTCCCTCTGGTGGCTGCGGACGGATTCCCGCCCCGGCCAGTGTAGAGACAGCCCGTCTGGTCACCGTTAACACCTCACAGTGTTCAACCGAGGCTCCGCCTCGGGCCGGGGGCTCCGCCACCCGGAGCCCCCGGAACCCCATTTGAGCCAGCCCTCGTGACGTGGCCGAGACCGCTGCGAGCGCCGGACCTGGGCACACCTAGAATTCGGCAGGTGACTCCCGCCGCTCTCGCCGACCTGGTCCGCAGCTCCGCCGTGCAGGTGCTCGCCGCACGCGGCATCGACGACGCCGTGCTGCCGGAGCAGGTGACCATCGAACGCCCGCGCAACCCCGAACACGGCGACTACGCGACGAACCTGGCCCTCCAGGTGGCCAAGAAGGCCGGGCTGAAGCCGCGCGACTTCGCCGAGGCGCTGGCCGAGGCGGTCTCGGCGGACGACGGCGTCGCCTCGGCCGAGGTCGCCGGCCCCGGCTTCCTCAACTTCCGGCTCGCCGCGGCCGCGCAGGGCGACATCGTGCGCCAGGTCCTCGACGCCGGCGCGGCGTACGGGCGCGGCGACGCGCTGGCCGGCACGCGGATCAACCTCGAGTTCGTCTCGGCGAACCCGACCGGCCCGATCCACCTCGGCGGCACCCGCTGGGCCGCGGTCGGCGACGCGCTGGGCCGGGTGCTGGCCGCGCAGGGCGCCGATGTCACCCGCGAGTACTACTTCAACGACGCCGGAGCCCAGATCGACCGGTTCGTCCGGTCCCTGGTCGCCGCCGCGAAGGGCGAGCCCGCGCCGGAGGACGGCTACGCGGGCGGCTACATCAACGACATCGCCGCCGAGGTCATCAAGGCCGAGCCGAGCGCGCTTTCGCTGCCGGAGGCCGAGCGGCACGAGACGTTCCGCCGGATCGGCATCGAGCTGATGTTCTCCGAGATCAGGGAGAGCCTGCACGAGTTCGGCACCGACTTCGACGTCTACTTCCACGAGAACTCGCTGCACGAGTCGGGCGCGGTCGACGCCGCCGTCCAGCAGCTGAAGGACTCCGGGAACCTCTACTTCAACGAGGGCGCCTGGTGGCTGAAGTCGTCGGAGTACGGCGACGACAAGGACCGCGTCGTCATCAAGCAGGACGGCAACCCGGCCTACATCGCCGGTGACCTGGCCTACTTCAAGGACAAGCGCAACCGCGGCTTCGACCTGTGCATCTACATGCTCGGCGCGGACCACCACGGCTACATCGCGCGCCTGAAGGCGGCGGCCGCGGCCTTCGGCGACGACCCGGACACGGTCGAGGTGCTGATCGGCCAGATGGTCAACCTGGTCAGCGAGGGCAAGCCGGTGCGGATGTCCAAGCGCGCGGGCACCGTGATCACCATGGAGGACCTCGTCGAGGCGGTCGGCGTCGACCCGGCCCGCTACGAGCTGATCCGGTACTCCGTCGACTCCACTTTGGACGTCGACCTGGACCTGCTGCGCAAGCACTCCAACGACAACCCCGTCTACTACGTCCAGTACGCCCACGCGCGCCTGTGCACGATGCTGCGCGGGGCCGCGGACCTCGGTCTCAAGTCCACTGAGGACGTCGACCTGGGGCAGCTGACCCTGCCGGTCGAGGGCGACCTGATCCGCACGATCGGCGAGTTCCCGGAGACCGTGCGCCGCGCCGCCGAAATGCGGGAGCCGCACCGGATCGCGCGCTACCTGGAGGAACTCGCGGGCGCGCTCCACAAGTTCTACGCGGTCCGTGAGGCCCGCGTGCTGCCCAAGGGCGACGAGGTGGCCACCCCGGCCAACCACGCCCGGGTGGCCCTTTGCGAGGCGGCGCGCGTGGTGCTCGCCAACGGTCTCGCGCTGGTCGGTGTCTCCGCTCCGGAACGGATGTAAGAAATGGCGCACCCCGCGGGCCCACGGCACGCCGACGTCTACACCCACGCCGACACCTCCGGGCTCCAGCCGTCCGGGGTGGAGGAGCTCGACAAGCTGCCCGCGAAAGTGTGGCCGCGCAACACCTTCCGCGGCGGCGACGGCGTCGTCCGGATCGCCGGCGTCGACGTCCGGGAGCTGGCCGAGAAGCACGGCACGCCGCTGTTCGTCGTCGACGAAGCCGACTTCAAGTCCCGGTGCGCCGACTACGCCGAGGCGTTCGACGACCCGACGCTCGTGCACTACGCGTCCAAGGCGTTCCTGTCCATCGAGGTCGCCCGCTGGGTGGCCGAGCAGGGGCTGAGCCTGGACGTCTGCAGCGGCGGCGAGCTCGCCGTGGCGCAGCGCGCGGACTTCCCGGCCGAGCGCATCACCTTCCACGGCAACAACAAGTCGCCGGCGGAGCTGGAAGCCGCGATCGTCGCCGGCGTCGGCACGGTGGTGCTCGACTCGTACTTCGAGATCGCGCGGCTGGCCGACATCGCCGCCCGCCACGACGTCGTGCAGTCCGTGCTGATCCGGGTGACCGTCGGCGTCGAGGCGCACACCCACGAGTTCATCGCGACCGCGCACGAGGACCAGAAGTTCGGCTTCTCGCTGGCGTCCGGCGACGCCGCCGAGGCCGTGCGCCGCGTGCTTAACGCTCGTTCACTCAAGCTCGTCGGCCTGCACAGCCACATCGGCTCGCAGATCTTCGACGCCGACGGCTTCGAGGTCGCCGCCCGCCGCGTCGTCGGGCTGCTCGCCGACCTGGCCAAGGAGCACGGCCCGGAGCTGCTCGACCAGCTGAGCCTGGTCGACCTCGGCGGTGGGTTCGGCATCGCCTACACCGAGAAGGACAACCCGCCGCCGCCGGCGCAGATGATCACGCAGATCCGCGAGATCGTCCGCAAGGAGTGCGCGTACGCCGGCCTGCCGGTGCCGCGCATCGCCGGCGAGCCGGGCCGCGCGATCGCCGGTCCGGGCACGATCACGCTGTACGAGGTCGGCACCATCAAGGACGTCTCGCTCGGCGACGACCTGTCGCGCCGGTACGTCAGCGTCGACGGCGGGATGAGCGACAACATCCGCACCGCGCTCTACGACGCGGTCTACGACGTCCGGCTGGTTTCCCGCTCCGCGGGCGACAACGACCAGCCGGTCCCGGCCGTGCTGTCCCGGGTCGTGGGAAAACACTGTGAGTCCGGCGACATCGTCGTACGAGACTGCTGGCTGCCCGACACGCTGGCTCCCGGCGACCTGCTGGCGGTCGCGGCGACCGGCGCCTACTGCTACTCGATGGCGAGCACGTACAACCGGCTGCCGCGCCCGGCCGTGGTCGCGGTGCGCAACGGCAGCTCCCGGCTGCTGCTGCGGCGGGAGACGACCGACGACATGCTGCGCCTGGAGGTCTGAACACAGTGGCTGCCCCACAGGAAGGTGCCATCAGGGTCGCCCTGCTCGGCTGCGGGACCGTCGGCGGCGAGGTCGCCCGGTTGCTCACCGAGCAGGCCGGCGAGCTGGCCGCGCGGGCGGGCGTGCCGGTCGAGCTGGCCGGCATCGCGGTGCGCCGCCCGGACAAGCACCCCGAACTGCCGCCGGAGCTGCTGACCGCCGACGCGGAGAAGCTCGTGACGAGCGACGAGGTCGACGTCGTGGTCGAGCTGGTCGGCGGGATCGAGCCGGTGCGCGGCTGGCTGCTTGCCGCACTGAAGGCCGGCAAGTCCGTCGTCACGGCGAACAAGGCGCTGCTGGCCGAGCACTCCGCGGACCTGTTCGAGGCGGCCGACGCCGCGGGCGCCGACCTGTACTTCGAGGCCGCGGTGGCCGGGGCCATCCCGTTGCTGCGCCCGCTGCGGGAGTCCCTCGCCGGCGACCGCATCACGCGCGTGATGGGCATCGTCAACGGCACCACGAACTTCATCCTGTCGGCCATGGACTCCAGCGGCGCCGGCTACGCCGAGACGCTCGACGAGGCCAGCCGGCTCGGGTACGCCGAGGCCGACCCGACCGCCGACGTCGACGGCTACGACGCCGCGTCGAAGGCCGCGATCCTCGCGTCGCTGGCCTTCCACACCCGGGTGACCGCCTCGGACGTGCACCGCGAGGGCATCGCCGACGTCACCGCCGCCGACCTCGCCGCGGCCCGGATGCTCGGCCGCACGGTGAAGCTGCTGGCCATCTGTGAGCGGGTCACCGACGACGACGGCGTCGAGTCGGTTTCCGCGCGCGTGCACCCGGTGATGATCCCGCGCAGCCACCAGCTGGCCGGCGTCGGTGGCGCCTTCAACGCCGTCTACGTCGAGGCCGACGCCGCGGGGGAGCTGATGTTCTACGGCCAGGGCGCGGGCGGCTCGCCGACCGCGAGCGCGGTGCTCGGCGACCTCGTCGCGGTGGCCCGCAACCGGGTCGTCGGCGGCCGCGGCCCGCGCGAATCCGCGCACGCGGCCCTGCCGGTGCGGCCGATGGGGCAGACGCCGACCCGGTACCACGTAAGCCTTTCCGTCGCCGACCGCGCGGGTGTGCTGGCCCAGGTGGCGCAGGCGTTCGCCGACCACGGCGTCAGCATCGCGGCGGTCCGGCAGAGCGACGTCGGCGACCGCGCGAGCCTGGTCGTGGTGACCCACCAGGCCCCGGACGCCGCCCTGGAGTCCACTGTGGACGAAATCGGTCGGCTCGACGTCGTCCACGAAGTTGTCAGCGTGATGCGGGTGGAAGGCGAAGACCAGTGAGCAGCCAGGCCTGGCCGGGAATCATCGAGGCGTACCGGGACCGCGTCCCGGTCCCGGACGGGGCGCGGGTCGTCACGCTCGGGGAGGGCAACACGCCGCTGCTGCCCGCCCACCACCTGTCCGAGCTGACCGGCTGCGAGGTCCACCTCAAGGTCGAGGGCGCGAACCCGACCGGCTCGTTCAAGGACCGCGGGATGACCGTGGCCATCACGCACGCGCTCGCCAGCGGCCTCAAGGCGGTGATCTGCGCGTCGACCGGCAACACGTCCGCCTCGGCCGCCGCCTACGCCGCCCGCGCCGGGCTCACCTGCGCGGTGCTGGTGCCCCAGGGCAAGATCGCCATGGGCAAGCTCGCCCAGGCCGTCCTGCACGGCGCGCGGATCCTGCAGGTCGACGGCAACTTCGACGACTGCCTCGAGCTGGCCCGCAAGACCGCGGCCGACTACCCGGTCACCTTGGTCAACTCGGTCAACCCGGTGCGCATCGCCGGCCAGAAGACCGCGGCCTTCGAGATCTGCGACGTGCTCGGCTCGGCGCCGGACATCCACTGCCTGCCGGTCGGCAACGCCGGCAACATCACCGCCTACTGGGCGGGGTATTCGGAGTACGCGGCCGACGGTGTGGTGAAGAACACGCCGCGAATGTTCGGCTTCCAGGCAGCCGGCGCGGCGCCGCTCGTGCTGGGCGAGCCGGTGCGCGACCCGGACACGATCGCCACGGCGATCCGGATCGGCAGCCCGGCGTCGTGGACGGCCGCGGTGAAGGCGAAGGAGGAGTCCGGCGGGCTCTTCGACGCCGTCACGGACGAGAAGATCCTCGAGGCGTACCGGCTGCTGGCCGCGCGCGAAGGCGTGTTCGTCGAGCCGGCGTCGGCCACCAGCGTGGCGGGCCTGCTCGCGACGGCCGCCGACGGCAGGCTCCCGCGCGGTTCACGGGTCGTCTGCACGGTCACCGGGCACGGCCTGAAGGACCCGCAGACGGCCCTGGCGGGCAACGTCGAGGTCGAACCCCTGGCCGTGGACCCCTCGGCCGTCGCCGCCGCACTGGACCTGCGGTGAGCACCACCGGGTTCAAGGTGACCGTCCCCGCGTCCACGGCGAACATCGGGCCGGGCTTCGACGCCTTCGGCATGGCGCTCGGCCTGTACGACGTCGTAGAGGTGCAGGTCACCGACGCCGGGCTCAAGGTCGAGGTGATCGACGCCGGCGCCGGTGGCGTCGCGGACGTCCCCACCGACGAGACCCACCTGGTCGTGCGGGCGATCCGGAAGACCTGCGCGCACCTCGGCGTCGAGCCGCCCGGCCTGCACCTGCGCTGCTTCAACAAGATCCCGCACGCGCGCGGGCTCGGCTCCTCCGCGGCCGCCGTCGTCTCCGGTGTCGCCGCCGGGTACGCCCTGGCGGGCGGGGACATCGACGAATTCGACGCGTTGCAGCTGGCCGCGGGCTTCGAGGGCCACGCCGACAACGCCGCGGCGAGCCTGCTCGGCGGCCTGGTCCTGGCCTGGAGCGACGGCGGGCGGTTCCACGCCGAGCGGCTCGCGCCGCACGCGTCGATCCGGCCGGTCGTCGCCGTGCCGTCGCTGCGTTCGGCCACCGCGACCACGCGCGGCCTGCTGCCGCCGGCCGTGCCGCACGCCGACGCCGCGCACAACGCCGGCCGCGCCGCGCTCGCCGTGCACGCCCTGACGGCGAAGCCGGAACTCCTGCTCGCGGCCACCGAGGACCGGCTCCACCAGCACTACCGCGCTCCGGCCTACCCGGCGAGTACGACACTGGTCGCCACGCTGCGTGCACACGGAGTGCCCGCCGCGGTCTCCGGAGCCGGTCCGACGGTGCTGGCGCTGACCACCGCGGGAATACTTCCGGCGGGGGTGGGCGTTGAGGGTTTCGACGTCTTCGAGCTGCCCGTGGATCTCGCGGGTGTGCAGGTTGCGGCTCAGTAAAGGCTCGGTCACCGGCCCGCCACGCGGGGGTGGTTGTTGCACCCGGCACCGCCGCGGTCTACCCTCGGGGGCGTTCGATCACCGTGCGTTTCCGCACCCGATGCCGGTCCCGGGGAATCTCCCGGATCGCATCCTTCGTCGATCCGCCGAATCCGCACCGCCTGGCACGCGGGGTAACGCGGAGGGACGCAGGCGGGTTTCCGGTCTCGGCGGTGCCGAATTCCGTGTCCTCCGAATGGAGGACGCAAACCCCTGTGGTGGAGGCGCTCCAGCTGTGTTTCGCACGGCCGAAGAGCTCATCTCCCGTATCGGGGGGCAGATACGCCGGTTCGCGATCAGAAGCGAGCGGCAGTCCGCTGATCCGCCTGGAGGCGTGGATCGGTCAGGAAGGACATGTGTGAGCAACACCGATCTTTTGAGCGACGTGGGTAGCGACACGGCCGGATCGAACGGCACGGCCCCCGCTCCCAAGCGGGCGGTCGGCGGGCTGACCGGTAAGACCGTCGCCGAACTGCGTTCGCTGGCTGGGGAGCTCGGCGTCGGCGAGACGACGGGCATGCGCAAGGGTGACCTGATCGCCGCGATCCGCGAGCGTCAGGGCAAGTCCCGCAAGCCGCGTGCGACGGCGGAGACGCTGCCGCTGGACGGCGTGGGCGAGCCGCCGAAGGCGGCGGCCCCCAAGGCCGAGCCGAAGGCCGAGGCGCCCGCCGCCCCGGTCGAGACCAAGCCGGAGCCGAAGGCCGAGGCGTCCGCGCCGTCGGACGCCCAGCCGCAGGCCGAGCGCCCGCAGCAGGACAAGCAGGACGGTCAGCAGGGTCAGGACGGCCAGCCCGAGGAGGGCGGCCGCAGCCGGCGTCGCCGCGGCTCCAACCGCGCCGCCGGGTCCCCCGACGGCCAGCAGGGCCAGAGCGACCGCCAGCAGGGCCAGGGCGGCGACCGTCAGCAGGGCGACCGTCAGCAGGGTGAGCGCCAGCAGGGCGACCGCCAGCAGGGCGGCGACCGCAACCGCGACCAGCAGCGCCAGGGTGGTGGCAACCGCGGCGACAACCGCAACGACCGCCAGGACGGCAACCGCCAGCGCAACCAGCAGCAGGACGGCAACCGCGGCGGGGGTCAGGAAAACAACCGCGACAACCGCGCCCAGCAGCCGGACGACGACGAGGAAGGCGGCCGTCGCGGCCGTCGCTTCCGCGACCGCCGTCGCCGGGGCAGCGGTGGCGGCCGGCCCGAAGGCGGTTCGCCGGACACCGAGATCCGCGAGGACGACGTCCTGCTGCCCGTCGCGGGCATCCTGGACGTGCTGGACAACTACGCGTTCGTGCGGACCTCCGGCTACCTCGCCGGCCCGAACGACGTGTACGTCTCGCTGTCGCTGGTCCGCAAGTACGGCCTGCGCCGCGGTGACGCCATCACCGGCGTCGTGCGCCAGCCGCGTGACGGCGAGCAGCAGCGGCAGAAGTTCAACCCGCTGGTGCGCGTCGACTCGATCAACGGCCTGGAGCCGGACGAGGCCAAGCGCCGCCCCGACTTCACCAAGCTGACGCCGCTGTACCCGAACGAGCGGCTGCGCCTCGAGACCGAGTCGCACAAGCTCACGACCCGCGTGATCGACCTGATCATGCCGGTCGGCAAGGGGCAGCGCGCCCTGATCGTGTCGCCGCCGAAGGCCGGTAAGACCACGATCATGCAGGACATCGCGAACGCGATCTCCACGAACAACCCCGAGTGCCACCTGATGGTCGTCCTGGTCGACGAGCGTCCGGAAGAGGTCACCGACATGCAGCGCTCGGTGAAGGGCGAGGTCATCGCCTCGACCTTCGACCGGCCGCCGGCGGACCACACCTCGGTCGCGGAGCTGTCCATCGAGCGGGCCAAGCGCCTGGTCGAGATGGGCCACGACGTCGTCGTGCTGCTCGACTCGATCACCCGCCTGGGCCGGGCCTACAACCTGGCGGCTCCGGCGTCCGGCCGGATCCTGTCCGGTGGTGTCGACTCGACCGCGCTCTACCCGCCGAAGCGGTTCCTCGGCGCGGCGCGCAACATCGAGAACGGTGGCTCGCTGACCATCTTCGCCACGGCGATGGTGGAAACCGGCTCGACGATGGACACGGTCATCTTCGAAGAGTTCAAGGGCACTGGTAACGCGGAGCTCAAGCTCGACCGGAAGATCGCCGAGCGCCGGGTGTTCCCGGCCGTCGACGTCAACCCGTCCGGTACTCGCAAGGACGAGCTGCTGCTGAACCCGGACGAGCTGGCCGTGACCGTGAAGCTGAGCCGGGTGCTGCACGCGCTCGACTCGCAGCAGGCCATCGACCTGCTGATCTCGCGGCTGCGCAAGACGAAGACGAACACCGAGTTCCTGATGCAGGTGTCGAAGACCGCCCTCGGTGGCGGCGAAGACGACTGAGTCCTGGCCTGCGGAAGGGCCTTCCCGGCGTGCCCGGGGAGGCCCTTCCGCGCCGGGAATAGCTGGTCAGCGGGGTACGTTCCAGTACTCGTCAGCCTGTCTGGCAGAATTACCCGCTGAAGTCCGGCGCCGGTTCACCCCGTGGGAACGACTGGGGACCCGGAGCCAACGAGAGAGGACACCATGAAGAGCGGCATTCACCCCGAGTACGTAGTCACCGAAGTGAACTGCGACTGCGGCAACAGCTTCACCACGCGCAGCACCAAGACCAGCGGCAGCATCCACGTCGAGATCTGCTCCAACTGCCACCCGTTCTACACGGGCAAGCAGAAGATCATGGACACCGGTGGCCGGGTCGCGCGCTTCGAGGCTCGCTACGGCAAGCGGCAGAAGAAGGACGCCGACGCCAAGTAGCTTTTTCCACGGCGCCCACCCGGACTTCCGGGTGGGCGCCGTTTCTTGTCTTTGGTTTTTCCGGGCTGAGAGGTGGCAGAGGTGGATTCGAGCTCGCTCAAGGGGCTGCTCGCCGAGCACGCGGAGCTGGAGACGCAGCTCGCGGACCCCGCCGTGCACGCCGACCAGGCGCGCGCCCGCAAGCTCGGCCGCCGTTACGCCGAGCTGACGCCGGTCGTCCGCGCGGTCCACGAGCTCGACACGACCCGGGACGACCTCGCGGCCGCGCGGGAGATGGCTTCGGAGGACGCGGAGTTCGCCGCCGAGGCCGAGGAGCTGTCCGCGAAGATCCCCGAGCTGGAGTCGAAGCTCACCGAGCTGCTGATCCCGCGCGATCCGTACGACGGCTCCGACGTGGTGATGGAGATCAAGTCCGGCGAGGGCGGCGAGGAGTCGGCCCTGTTCGCCGGCGACCTGCTGCGCATGTACCTGCGCTACGCCGAGCGCCACGGCTGGAAGGCCGAGGTCCTCGACTCGGTGGACTCCGACCTGGGCGGCTTCAAGGACGTGACGCTGTCGATCAAGACGAAGTCGGCGGTCGTCGACGGCGTCTGGTCGCGCCTGAAGTTCGAGGGCGGCGTGCACCGCGTCCAGCGCGTGCCGGCGACCGAGTCGCAGGGCCGGATCCACACGTCCGCCTCCGGGGTGCTCATCTACCCGGAGCCGGAGGAGGTCGAGGTCGAGATCGACCCGAACGACCTGCGCGTCGACGTCTTCCGCTCGTCGGGCCCGGGTGGCCAGAGCGTGAACACGACCGACTCGGCGGTCCGGATCACGCACCTGCCGACCGGCATCGTGGTGTCCTGCCAGAACGAGAAGTCCCAGATCCAGAACCGCGCGCGGGCCCTGCAAGTGCTGCAGGCGCGGCTGCAGGCGATCGCGGAGGAGGAGGCGGCGGCCAAGGCGTCCGACGCCCGCCGTTCGCAGGTCCGCACGGTCGACCGCTCGGAGCGGATCCGCACGTACAACTTCCCGGAGAACCGCATCTCGGACCACCGGGTGAACTACAAGGCGTACAACCTCGACCAGGTCCTCGACGGCGACCTGGACGGCGTCCTGGACGCCCTGGCGACGGCGGACCGCGAAGAGCGCCTGGCGGCTCAGTCGGGCTGAGTCCCCGGTTGCCGCGGGAGCTGCCAGCACAGGCAGAACGGGTGCCCGGCCGGGTCCGCGTAGACCTGGAAGTCGCCCCCGGGCGCCGCCGGCTTCAGCACCGTGGCGCCGAGGGCCGTGACGTGCTCGTGCGCTTCGGCGAAGTCCTCGACCCAGAGGTCGAGGTGGATCTGCTGCTTCGTCGGACCATCCGGCCACTCCGGCGGCACGTGGTCCGGAGCGAGCTGAACGCCGATGCGCGGCGCGCCGTCCACCATGACCATGTGCCAGTCGCTGTCCTCGTCGACCTCCCCGCCGAGCACGCCCGCCCAGAAGCGGCTCTCGGCCGCGAGGTCGGCGGCGTCGAAGGCGACGACCTGGTGTTTGATCCGCATCGCCCCAGTCTGCCGGAGCGCGCCGTACGTGTCAGCGGACCGCGGGCTCCTCGGGCTCGCGGAACGCGTCGAACACCTCGGTCGCCGGCTCGGGCTCCTCGTCCGGCTCTTCCGCAACCGGCGGAGCGGGCCGCGGGAAGAAGCTCAGCACCGCGAACACCGCCGCCAGGAACGTCGGGAAGAGCGTCAGCAACTGGTGCTTCACGCCCTCGACGCCCTCGCCCAGCGCGGACAGCCCGAACTGGCCCACCGCGAACAGCAGCAGGAAGAACACCACGATCCCGTACTCGCGGGCCCGGCGGCGGAACGCGCGGACCCCGGCCCAGCCGACCAGCAGCCAGAACGGGACCAGCAGGAAGAGCCCCAGCGGGGCCGCCAGCGCGGACAGCCCGGACAGCACCGGGACCCGGAACTCCTGCGCCATCGGCGGCAGCCCGGAGGTGTCGGCGAAGCTGCCGAGCCGGGACGGGCGCGCCGTGAGCGTGTCGACCGCGCCCTGCTGGAGGATCTGCAGCGTGCGGCCCGGGTGGGACGCGTAGTACTTGACCACGTTGCGGCGGCTGATCTTGTCGCGGAAGCCGTTGTAGTCCGCGTCCTTCCACGGGCTCACTTCCCACCAGCCCGTGCCGATGAACTTCTTCGCGGACGGCGGCAGGCCCAGCGCCGCGAGGTCGGCGTCCGTGTCGTGCTTGCCGTCGACGATGCTGTCGAACACCACGTGGTACATGTTCGCTTCGCGGTACTCGGCGTTGGCCGGGTCGCCGTGGGACTGCACCGCGGCCGTGCCCGCGCCGACGACCAGCAGCACGCCCAGCGGCACCAGCCACCGCGCGCGGCCCTTCGCACCGAGCGGCCGGACCAGCGCCAGCGCCAGCACGAACAGCGGGATCAGCAGCAGCGTCTGCGACTTCGCGTTGATGCCGATCAGCGCGCCCACCACGGTCAGCGCCGCGCCCCAGTACCGCCACGCGCCCGTGCGGTGCATCAGCAGCAGCCCGCCCGCGGTCAGCAGCATCCCCAGGAACCCGGCGCCCTCGCTGAGCACCGAGGCGAAGTAGCCGAAGAACGCCGAGTCGGCCATCACGAGCAGCAGCAGCACAGCGGCGATGACGCGGTTGCGGCGGCTCAGCTCCAGGCCGAGGACGGTGGCCGCGACGCCCGCCGCGACGAGCACGCACGTGATCGCGCCGAGCACCAGCAGGTTGAGCTCCGCCGACGAGCCGAGCACCTTCCCCAGCTTGCTCGCGAACCAGTCGAGCCACGCCTGGCTCGAGATGTAGTCGGTGTGGCACACCTGGCCCGGCCCGTAGCTGAAGTGCACGTAGTACTCGGGCTTGATCTCGGGGTGCCGGCCGCCGAGGTCGCACAGCAGGCGCCAGCCGTCGCCGTTGTCGGCCATCCCGATCGGCCTCGGCACGAGGAACCGGAGCAGCAGAACGCCGAGGGACAGGACGAAGACGCCCAGGCCGAAGCGCAGTTCACGGGATCGCACCCGGAAGAGCGTACGAGATCACGCTGAGTCGGCGGGTGCGGCACCGGGTACCGGGCTCACCGGGCGGTGCCGGAACACGACGTAGTGGTAGAGCAGGTAGTTCCAGAACAGCCCGACGACGATCGCGGCCCCCTTCGGGACCAGCAGGTTAACGCCGGTGAACAGGTGGCTGACCAGCCAGATGACGAAGAACTGCACCACCCAGAGCCCGAACGCGGTGACCCCGAAGAACAGCAGCGCCTGGCGGCGGAGGTCGCCGTCCTTCGCCCGGAACGTGAAGTTCCGGTTCAGCGTGAACGACAGGAGCATGCCCGCCGTCGTCGAGATGAAGTTGGCGACGAACACCGGCAGGCCCAGCGTCGCCAGCAGCGCATAGCCGAGCGCGTCGACCAGCGTGTTGCCGATCCCGACGATCCCGAAGCGCACCTGCGTGGCCGTGAGGAGTTTCATCGGGCCGCGCTCCGGCTGTCTTCGGCGGACTCGGGGACCCCCGTGCGCACCGACGCCACCGTGTACAGCGGCCGGTTCTGCACCTGCGAGTACGTGCGGCCGATGTAGCTGCCGAGCACGCCGAGCATGATGATCTGGATGCCGCCGAGGAAGAACATCGCGATGGTGATGAACGCCCAGCCGGGCACCGCGGTCTCCGGCGCGAACAGCTTCACCCCGACGACGTAGAGCACGCCGACGAAGCTCAGCAGCGAGATCAGGTACCCCATCCGCGTGATCATCCGCAGCGGCGTCACCGAGAACCCGAGGATGCCGTCGGCGGCGAAGCGCAGCATCTTCGTCAGCGGGTAGCCCGTGACGCCGGCGTAGCGCTTGTCGCGGTCGAACAGCACGGCTGTCTGCTTGAACCCGACGTAGCTGACGAGCCCGCGCAGGAACCGGTCGCGTTCGCGGTACTTGCGCAGCTCGTCGACGACCTTGCGGTCCACCAGCCGGAAGTCGCCGGTGTTCTTCGGGATTTCGACCGCGGCCATCTTCTGCAGGAACCAGTAGAACGCGCTCGCGGTGTACCGCTTGAACGGCGGGTCCTGGCGCGACCGGCGCTGCGCGTAGACGACGTCGTAGCCCTCTTCCCACTTCTCGAGCAGCTCGAGCGCCACGCGGGGCGGGTCCTGCAGGTCGCTGTCCATGACGATCACCGCGTCCGCGTCGACCAGGTCGAGCCCGGCGGTGACGGCCATCTGGTGCCCGAAGTTGCGGGAGAACTCGATGACCGTGACGCGCGGGTCGCGCCCGGCCAGCTCGGTGAGCCGGGCCAGGGAGCCGTCCCGGCTGCCGTCGTCGACGTAGAGGAAGCTGAACTCGTACCGCCCGGCCAGCGGCGCGGTGACCTCGCCGACCGTGCGGTGCAGCACGTCGATGTTCGCTTCCTCGTTGTAGATCGGAAAGATGAACGCGACCCGGCGGCGCGTGGTCGGCTCGGTCGGCACTGGCGCTCCCGTGGGTCGGCGTCTCGGGCATCCTAGGGTCCGGCGACGGCCTCGGCGAAGGTGGTCATCCGCTGCTCGAAGGTCCCGGCCGGGCCGAAGTGGACGGCCACCGCGTCCGCCCCCGCCAGGATATACGCGCGGAACAGCGCGACCGCGGCGGCGAGATCGGTGCCGTCCCATTCCATCCTGGCGGTTAACCGCCGTTCACGGTCCTGCGTTCCCGCAGTTAACGGCGGTTCACCGCCGGTCGTCATGGCCTTCAGTTCGCGAGCGCGTTCGCCGAACTCGGCGGGGGACAGGCCGGCGCTCGTCCAGCCCGCGCCGATCCGCGCGGCCCGGCGCAGCGCCACGGCCGAGTTGCCGCCGACGGAGATCGGCACCGGGCCCGCGGGCCGCGGCTCGAAGTACCCGCCGCCGGGGCCGCGGCCGGTGCGGAACAGCTCGGCGAGCAGGTCCAGCGTCGCGTCGGTCCGCTTGCCCCGGTCGCCGAAACCGGCGCCGACCTCGGCGAATTCGGGCTCGTTCCAGCCGCTGCCGACGCCGAGGGTGAACCGGTGCCCGGACAGCCGGTCGAGCGTCGCGACCTGCTTGGCCAGCGCGTACGGCTCCCGCAGCGGCACGATCAGCACCGACGTCCCGAGCCGGATCCGGCTGGTCAGCGCGGCGATGTGCGCGAGGGTGACCAGCGGCTCGTAGACGCCGCCGAAGACCTCGCCGTACGCGCCGGGCGGGATCAGGTGGTCGGGCAGCCAGGCGGCGTGGTAGCCGAGGTCCTCGGCGAGCCGGGCCAGCTCGGCCGGCCGCGCGGGGTCGAGGTCCGGTTCCTCGCTCGGCAGGACGACTTCCAGGAAATGTTCGGTCATGCCGGTGACGTTAGACATTCACATCAGTGTGAAGGTCAACTTTCGGGGGGCGGGAAGTGCGGATCGGCGAGCTCGCGGAACGCACCGGCGTCAGCACGCGGCTGCTGCGGTACTACGAGGAGCAGGGCCTGCTGACGGCCTCGCGCGACCACAACGGGTACCGCGCCTACGCCGGCGACGCCGTCATCCGCGTCCGGCAGATCCGGCGGCTGCTCGGGGCCGGGCTGACCACCGGGGTCATCGCCTCGGCCCTGCAGTGCGCGAGCGGCGAGGAAGCCCGCCTGGACGTGTGCCCGGAGCTGTCCCGGTTGCTGCGTCGCGAGCTGACCGCGATGGACGACCGGATCGGGGCGCTGCAGCGGCGCCGGGACGCGCTGGCCGGGTACTTGTCGGCCGGGCGCTGAGGCTGCCTCGATACGCTGGACGGCGTAGGACCGGCGCGTGTCCTCGCGAGGGAGTTCCGCCTGGTGTGCCAGGCTTGACGAGGTGAAGGACGACGAGTGAATCGGCAGCCGCTGCGCCTGGCCATCATTGAGGCCACCCGGATCCTCGAGCGCGCGGGCGTCGCCTCGCCGCGGTTCGACGCCGAGGTGATCGCGGCGCACGTGCTCGGGGTCGAACGCGGGCGGCTGCCGATGGTGCCGCTGGTCGACCCGCCGGTCGTCGAGGCCATCGGCCAGCTCGTCCAGCAGCGCGCGAAGCGGATCCCGCTGCAGTACCTGACCGGGTGGGCCGCGCTCGGGGACATCACCGTCGCGGTCGGCGCCGGCGTGTTCGTCCCGCGCCCGGAGACCGAGCTGCTGCTCGAGTGGGGCGTCAAGTTCCTGCAGGGCCGGGAGTTCCCGGTGGTGGTGGACCTGTGTACCGGCTCCGGCGCGCTGGCACTGGCGGTCGCGCACGCGCGGCCGGACGCGGTGGTCTACGCGGTGGACGTCGACCCGCAGGCGCTGGCCTGGGCGCGCCACAACGCCGACGTCCACGCGGACGCGGGCAACACGCCGATCCGCCTGTACTCGGGCGACATCGGCGACCCGACGATGTTCGCCGAGCTCGACGGCCTGGTCGACCTGGTGCTGTGCAACCCGCCGTACGTCCCGGAGGGCACGCCGGTGCCCCCGGAGGTGGCGGAGCACGACCCGCCGCGCGCGGTTTTCGCCGAGGAGAGCGGGCTGGCGGTGATCCGCCACGCGATCGCGGCGGGCGCGCGGCTGCTGCGCCCGGGCGGCGGCCTGGCGATCGAGCACGACGACACGCACGGTTCGGCGGTCCCGGCCCTGGTCCGGGCGCGGCGCGTGCTGACGGGGGTCGAGGACCACGCGGACCTGACCGGCCGGGCCCGGTTCGTCACCGCCCGCCGGCTGGGCTGAGCCACTCCCGGCAAGTCCGCCTACGGGCGGGTCCGCAACGTCGTGAACGAGACGCCGGAGGAGGCCGCCGCGGCAGCCTCCCCCGGCCTCACGCTCAGAAGCCGAACGCCGTGCAGCTCGCGGTCGCCGTCTTCGACGAGTCGCTCACCGACGTCGCCGTCAGCTTCACCCGGGCCGCCAGGTCGCCGCCCGCACCGCGCTTCGCGTACGCCGGTACCTTCACGTGGCCGCCGAACTTCGCCGTGGCCAGCTCGTTCGGCAGGCGGACCTGCCAGCCTCGCGCGTCCGTCGAGACGCTCAGCCGGTACGTGTCCGTGTCGTACGGCGCCTGCGCGCCGCGGGCCGAACCCGTGTTGAGCAGGCCGAAGTCGCACGTCGCGAGTCCGCCGCGGGCGATGGACGGCAACGCCGGGGTCAATGCCGCGCCGCGGGCCTGGCTGCCCGCGCCGTCCAGCGAAGCCACCGTCACCGTGTACGACAGGATTCCCCGCCGGTCACGGGCCAGGTCGGTGATCAAGAACCGCAGGCGGTTCGCCTGGTCGGTGTACTCGTACGGGCTCGCCGCCTCGGTGCCCGCCTTGAACAGGGCGTCGTTGAGCTGCCGGTAGTCGCCGATGGTGATCTTCACCGGGGTGCCGTCCGGCTTGGTGTAGTCGGTGATCCCGATGTCCTGCGGGTTCGCGTCGATCACCCAGTCGAAGGGCGCGTTGTCCTTGTTCTTCGTCTTGGTGATCATGACGCCGGAGTCCGGGGCGAACGAGTCCGAGCCCATCCGGTCGACGACCTCGACCGTGTAGTTGTCGTAACCGCCGCCGTCGCAGAACGGGTCCTTCGCCCGGTCGCACTTCGGCGCCTTGTCCCCGTCCGTGAGCTTGATGTTCATCCCGGTGAACGCGCCGGGCTGCGCCTCGGCCTCCCGCGCGGTGATGCGCGCCGACACCGGACCCGTCTTGGCGAGGTCGTTCCGGTCCAGCTGCAGGACGTCCGCCGGGTCGACGATGCCGAGCTTCAGCTTGTTGCGCAGCTGGTGCTGGGCGCCCATCGAGCTGCCCTGCGTCGCCGGGATCTGCCAGCGCGTGTGCGGGCCGCCCGGGCCGTTGAACGTCCCGCGCGACAGCATGTCCCACGGGCCGCTGTAGCTGCGGGACGGCGGCACGCCGAACGGGTTGTTGTAGTTGTCGCCGATGCCCAGGATGTGGCTGAACTCGTGGGCGTAGGTCGACTGGCCGGAGCTTTCGGCCTGCACCGAGCTGCCGTCCTGGGCGTTCGGCCAGATGCTGGCGGCCGACGCCCACGACGTCCACGGCACGTACCGGGTCGCCGCGTAGTTGGGCAGGTCGTGGTTCGGCGGGCCGAAGCTGTCGGGCACGGTCTCCTTCGTACCGAACTTCATCTCGCCGAACTCCTGCCAGGTCGAGCTCTCGTCCTGGCCGGCGGAGAGGTAGAAGACGAAGTCGAACTGCTTCGCGGTGTCGCCGACGTCGGCGCGCCAGGCGTCCCCGGCGTCCTTGCGGATGTCGCGGGTGCAGTTCGCGCCGGGCGGGCAGGCGCTCGGCTGGAACTCCATGCCGTACTCGTAGGACTTCCCGGGCATCCGGTACGGCCCGAACGCGGTCAGCTGCACGCCGAACCGGCCGCCCGAGTCCTCCATCCAGTACTCGTTGATGGTGTGGCCGTTGTTGAGCGCCTCGGGCTTGTTGAGGAAGTCCTGGTAGTACTGCGCGACCTGGGCTCGCGGGATGTTCGCGGCGGCCGGGCCGGGGTTGCCGAAGATGGTCGACTTCGCCGGCTTCGTGACGACGAAGTCCTGGTCCGGGTAGTCGGCGAGGACGACAGCGCCCTTGAAGGTGCGCTGGGTGGGCTTGAGCGAGGGATCGGCCCAGTTCGTGCCGGGGACCTTGCGGTAGTCGGACCAGGTCATGTGGTCCTGGTTCTCCCAGTGCGCGGCGTCGATCGGGGCCGGCCAGTCACGGGTGAGCGGTTCCGCCGCGGCGGTGCCGGTGCCGAGCCCGGTCAGGACGGTGACCGCGGCGAGCAGGGCGAGCGCTTTCGCGGTTCTGGGGCGCATGTGCGGCTCCTTCACTGGGAACCCACGGGGGTTGGTGGTTCCCGGTGATCGACCGTATTGAGCCGCGCTGCCGGAGTTCTGCCGCGACGGGAGGTTTACCCGCTTGCCCCACGACGAAAGTCTGGCTGGGTTGTCAGCCTGGCATGGTGGGCTCGGTGCGGTGCCACCCGGGCGGGCGTTGTGGACAGGTCCGGCCCCGCGCGCCGGGAGCGCCGGAAACTGTCGGTGCCCGCCGGTAGCGTGGAAGACGGGGGGCGCCCCCAAGGGCACCGGTGTGACGCGGCGAACGCCCGCTCCGGCGGCCGGACTACTCTTGGCGCCCATGAGCGTGGTCTACGACTGCAGCAAGCGGGAGACCCGGGCCGACGGGCTGGCCGCCGCCGCGGGTGCGGTGCGGTCGAGCAGGCTGGTCGTCCTGCCGACCGACACGGTCTACGGCATCGGTGCCGACGCCTTCGACGCGGGGGCCGTCCAGGCGCTGCTGCGCGCGAAGAACCGCGGCCCGGACATGCCGGTCGGCGTCCTCGTCGGCTCCTGGTCCACTGTGGACGGACTCGTGCTCGGTGTGCCGCCGCAGGCCCGCGCGCTCATCGAAGCCTTCTGGCCCGGCGACCTGTCCATCGTGCTCCCGCACGCGCCGAGCCTGCAGTGGAACCTCGGCGACGCCCGCGGCACGGTGATGCTCCGGATGCCGCTGCACCCGGTCGCGCTGGAGCTGCTGCGCGACGTCGGGCCGATGGCCGTCTCGAGCGCGAACGTCTCCGGCCGCCCGCCGGCGAGCACCGCGCAGGAGGCGCAGGAACAGCTCGGCGACTCGGTCGCCGTGTACCTCGACGGCGGGTCGAGCGGCGAGCCCGTCGCGTCGACCATTGTGGACCTCACGGGCACCGAGCCGGTGGTGCTGCGCGAGGGTTCGGTCGCCAGGACCGCGGTCGCGGAGGTGCTCGGTGTTCCCGCGGAATCCTTGGCCTGAAGCCGGATCACGGCAGTTTCCGCGGCACGATAGCGTGTCGCGGGTGACCCCGACCCCGCGAGCGTGACGCCCCCGTGCCGCCCATATCCGGTCTCCTCCCCATCCGGGAGTACATCCTCGTCGCGCTGACCGCGACGGCCGTGACCTACCTGCTCACCGGCGTCGTCCGCCGGATCGCGATCCGGGTCGGCGCCATCGCCAACCCCCGCGCCCGCGACGTCCACGTGGCCCCGATCCCGCGGATGGGCGGGGTGGGCATCTACCTCGGCGTCGCCGCCGCGATGGGCCTGGCGCACCAGCTGCCCGCGCTGTCGCACGGCTTCGACGCCTCGTTCGACTCGGTCGGCGTGCTGCTGGCCGCCGGCGTGATCTCGCTGATCGGCGCGCTCGACGACCGGTTCGAGCTGGACGCCTGGACGAAACTGGCCGGCCAGGTCATGTGCGCCGGGATCCTGGTCATCTTCGGCGTGCAGTGGGTGTCGTTCTGGGTGCCGTGGGGCGGCACCGGCGCGTCGTTCGGCTCGGTGCTGGTGCTCGACAAGAACCAGGGCGCGCTGCTCACCGTCGTGATGGTCGTGGTGATGGTCAACGCGATGAACTTCGTCGACGGCCTCGACGGGCTGGCGGGCGGCCTCGGCTTCATCGCGGCCGCCGCCACGTGCGCCTTCTCGCTCGGCCTGCTCGACAGCTCCGGCGGCGACGTCGGGACCTACCCGCCCGCGCTGATCGCGGCCACGCTCGCCGGCGCCTGTCTGGGTTTCCTGCCGTACAACTTCCAACCGGCGAAGATCTTCATGGGCGACTCCGGCTCGATGATGATCGGCCTGATGCTCGCCGGCGCGACGACGTCGGCGTCCGGGCGCGTGCCGTACCCGCAGTTCAGCGGCAAGGACGCGATCGCGTTGCTGTCGCCGCTGGTGGTCGTCGCGGCGGTGCTGTTCGTGCCGCTGCTGGACCTGATCATGGCGGTCGTCCGGCGCACGCGCCGCGGCGAAAGCCCGTTCGCCGCCGACAAGATGCACCTGCACCACCGGCTGCTGGAGATCGGGCACTCGCAGCGCCGCGCGGTGCTGCTCATCTACTTGTGGGCCGGGCTCCTCGCGTTCGGCGCGGTGTCGGTGACGCTGTTCGACGACGCCGCGGCGCTGTGGATCATCGGGGCCGGCCTGGTCTTCGCGGTGGTCGTCTCGATCGTCCCGCGGCTGCGCTCGCGCAACCAGCCCGGCACCTAGTTCACCGGGGTCTCTACACTCGGTGCGGAACCGAGCAGGGAGCCAGTGTGACCGAAACCGAACCGCACGAGCAGGAGAACCCGCACGCCAAGGTGGTGCTGCAGGCGGCCCGCGCGATGACGAAGGCCTCGCTGCTGATCACCCCGCCCGCCGTGGTGGTGTGCATCGCGTTGTTCAGCATCCTCTTCGGCCTGCACGGCTTCCTGGGCTCGCTCGTCGGCGGGGTGCTCGCCATGCTGGCGTCGCTGTCCACGCTGGGCCTGATGAAGTTCAGCGCCGGCCAGGACCCGATGTTCGTCATGGTGATCGCGCTCGGCGGGTACGTCGTGAAGGTCGTCCTGCTGTTCGGCGCGCTGACGCTGCTGAAGGGCGTCACGGCGCTGCACCCGATGTCGCTCGGGATCACGATGATCGTGGCGATCCTGCTGGCCGCGGCGGCCGAGTTCGCGGCCTTCCGCAAGACCAAGATCCCGACGATCATCCCCTCCTGACGCTGCCCGCGGCTTCCGTCACTCTTCGTGCACCGACCTGCGGCCGCTTGAGTGTGACCGGCGCCACAAAGGTGCGCTTTCGTGCGTACTGCGGACGGTGACCGGGACCCGTCGCCTGCGGTGATCCGGATCTGGTCCCGGCTCGCGCCGGACCTGGGTCCCGGGTCGACCCGGGACCTAAGTCCTGGGCTGATCGGTTGGTTAGGAGTACGCCTGTCCGGCACTGATTGACCTGCTGGTATGGTCCGCGTCAAGGGTGGCGGCCTCGGCCGCACGCTCCCTCAGACGAACCGCGATCAGCAGTGTGGCGACCGTGTCGTTCCGCCTCTCGCCGCTGGTCCGAAGTAGACAGCAGGGCAGTGTTCACGCGAGACAACCCCGTGTGCAGAACGTGAAGCCGTGTTCATCGCACAGTGGGGCAGCCGCCTCCGACGTCCCGATACGTATCGGGTACGTTAAGTCCAGATCGTGACGATTCCCCCGGCGGAGTGAACGCCGGCCGGGAGAACCGGAAGGAGCCCAGTGGGCGCGCTGGTATTGGCCGAGGGTGCGACGTTCGAGCCCCCCGGCGCCGGAAGCTTCATCTTGCCGCCGATCTTCGGCTCGGTAACCAAGCCGATGGTGCTTGTGGTGCTCTCGGTCGTGATCATCGCGACGTACTTCCTGCTGGCGACCCGCAAGCTGAAGGTCGTTCCGGGCAAGGGACAGTTCGTCGCCGAGTCGATCTACAACTTCAGCCGCAACAACATCGCGCGCGAACAGATCGGCTCGCACGACTTCAAGCGGTTCATTCCGCTCGTTTTCTCGTTGTTCACCTTCATCCTGGTGAACAACCTCTACGGGATCATCCCGTTCCTCCAGTTCCCGACCATGGCGCGATTCGGCTTCCCGGTCGCCCTGTCGGTTCTCGTCGTCTACCCGGTGTACCACTACGCCGGGATCAAGAAGCACGGCCTGGGCCGCTACTTCAAGAAGGAGCTGGCCCCGCCGGGCGTGCCGCCGCTGGTGCTGCCGCTGTTCGCGCTGATCGAGTTCGCGGAGAAGTTCTTCCTCAACCCGCTCACGCTCGCCATCCGTGTTTTCGCCGCCATGTTCGCGGGTCACCTGATCCTGGCGGTGTTCACCCTCGGCGGGACCTTCCTGCTGACCGAGACGTCGGGCTGGGCGCTGAAGCCGGTTTCCCTGGTCGCCTGGATCTTCGCCATCGGGATGACGTTCCTCGAGGCCTTCATCCAGGTGCTGCAGGCCTACATCTTCGCCCTGCTTTCGGCGGGGTACATCGGCGCCGCGCTGGCGTCGGAGCACTGAGAACACAAGCCCCCGATCCACGCGAGCGCGTGGACCGAAGTGAAGGGAAATGCACGTGAGCAACATCGTTCTGGCCCAGGCCGCCGCGGAGCAGGCCGCCAACATCAACCCCGGTCTCGCCGCCATCGGTTACGGCCTGGGCGCGATCGGCCCGGGCATCGGTGTGGGCCTGATCTTCGCCGCCGTCATCAACGGCACCGCGCGTCAGCCGGAGGCCCAGGGCAAGCTGCAGGGCATCGGCTTCTCCACCTTCGTTCTGACCGAGGTGCTCGCCCTGATCGGCATCGTCATCTACTTCATCGCCTCCGCAGGCTGAGTCGTCCGCTCATCGTTTAAGGAGGCCTTGCCGTGACGAACGAACTGGTGCTGGCGTCGGAGACGCCATTGCCGATCGTCCCCGACATCTCGGAGCTGATCCTCGGCATCGTCGCCTTCCTCATCCTGCTGTTCATCCTCAAGAAGTACGTCGTCCCTCGCTTCGAGGCCGCGTACGAAGAGCGTGCGCAGAAGATCGAGGGGGGCATCGAGAAGGCCGAGAAGGCCCAGGCCCAGGCCGAAGAGGCCCTGGCGAAGTACCAGGCGCAGCTCAAGGAGGCCCGGACCGAGGCCGCCAAGATCCGCGACGACGCCCGGCTCGAAGCCGAGCAGATCAAGGCGGAGCTGCGGGCCGAGGCGGAAGCCGAGTCCCAGCGCATCGTCGCCCAGGGCCAGGCCCAGCTCCAGGCCCAGAAGGCGCAGATCATCGCCGAACTGCGGGCCGACATGGGCCGCAACGCCGTCGAGCTGGCCAGCCGGATCGTCGGCGAGTCGCTCGAGGACGAGGTGCGCCGCCGCGGCACCGTCGACCGGTTCCTGGCGGAACTGGAGACCGCCGGTGCCTCCAACGGAGCGGGGAAGTAACCAGAGATGACGCTGCATGCTGCGAGCCGTGAAGCGCTCAGCCTCGCCGAGGAACGCCTCGGCGAGGTTCTGGCCGACGCCGACGCCACGGTGTCTTCCTCGGTCGGCGACGAGCTGCTCTCGGTCGTCGACCTGCTGGACCGGGAGATCGGCCTGCGCCGGGCGGTGAGCGATGCCTCGGTGACGCCGGAGGCGCGCACCGCGCTGGTGCGCCGGCTGTTCGACGGCAAGCTGTCCGAACCGGCGCTGAAGGTGCTCGACGCCGTGGCGGGCAGCCGCTGGTCCAGCCCGCGTCAGCTGGTCGACGGACTCGAATCGCTCGGTCACTCCGCGCTGCTCTCCGCGGCCGAGAAGACCGGCAACATCGACGCCGTCGAGACTCAGCTGTTCCAGGTCGCACGCGTCGTGGCCAACCACCCGGAACTCGAAACCGCGCTGTCGGACCTGGCCGCCCCTGCGGACGCCAAGCGGACGCTGGTGCGCGGCCTGTTCGCCGACAAGGTGGACGTGGTCACCGAAACCCTCGTCGAGCAGGTCGTGCGCCGGGCGAAGGGCCGCGGCGTCGGCATCGGGCTCGACGCGCTGGTCAAGCTGGCCGCGGAACGCCGCGAGCGCTCGGTCGCCTACGTGACCAGCGCCAGCGCCCTGACCGACGAGCAGACCGCCCAGCTGGGTGCGAAGCTCAACGCCATCTACGGCCGATCGATCGCGCTGCACATCGAGGTCGACCCCCGGCTCGGCGGCGGGCTCGTCGTCCGCGTCGGCGACGAGGTCATCGACGGGAGCGCGGCGGGCCGGCTGGCGGCGTTGCGCAGGCGGCTGGCCCGGGCATAGCCCCAGGTCACACAAGACTTTGCATACTGGCAAGAACGAAGCGAGAGCGGGAAAGACATGGCCGAGCTGACGATCTCCTCGGATGAGATCCGTAGCGCGATCGAGAACTACGTCTCGAGTTACGCCCCGGACGTGAGCCGGGAAGAAGTTGGCGTCGTGATCGACGCGGGTGACGGCATCGCCCACGTCGAGGGCCTTCCCTCGGCCATGGCCAACGAGCTGCTCGAGTTCCCCGGCGGCGTCCTGGGCGTCGCCCTGAACCTGGACGCGCGCTCCATCGGTGCCGCGATCCTCGGTGACTTCGAAAGCATCGAAGAGGGCCAGCAGGTCAAGCGCACCGGGCAGGTCCTGTCGGTGCCGGTCGGCGACGGCTACCTCGGCCGCGTCGTCAACCCGCTGGGCCAGGCGATCGACGGCCTCGGCGACATCGAGACCACCGACCGCCGCGCGCTGGAGCTGAAGGCCGCCTCGGTGGTCGAGCGCCAGCCGGTGTCGGAGCCGCTGCAGACCGGCATCACCGCCATCGACGCGATGACGCCGATCGGGCGCGGCCAGCGCCAGCTGATCATCGGTGACCGCAAGACGGGCAAGACCGCCGTCGCCGTGGACACGATCATCAACCAGAAGGCCAACTGGGAGACCGGCGACCCGAAGAAGCAGGTTCGCTGCATCTACGTCGCGATCGGCCAGAAGGGCTCCACGATCGCCGCCGTGAAGAAGTCCCTCGAGGACGCCGGCGCGCTGGAATACACCACCATCGTCGCGGCCCCCGCGTCCGACTCGGCCGGCTTCAAGTGGATCGCGCCGTACACCGGCTCGGCCATCGGCCAGCACTGGATGTACGAGGGCAAGCACGTCCTCATCGTGTTCGACGACCTGACCAAGCAGGCCGACGCCTACCGCGCGATCTCGCTGCTGCTGCGCCGCCCGCCGGGCCGCGAGGCGTTCCCCGGCGACGTCTTCTACTTGCACTCCCGTCTCCTCGAGCGGTGCGCGAAGCTGTCGGACGAGCTGGGTGCCGGCTCGCTGACCGGCCTGCCGATCATCGAGACCAAGGCGAACGACGTGTCGGCCTACATCCCGACGAACGTCATCTCGATCACCGACGGCCAGTGCTTCTTCCAGTCGGACCTGTTCAACGCCGGCCAGCGCCCGGCCATCGACGTGGGTATCTCGGTGTCCCGCGTGGGTGGTGCCGCGCAGGTCAAGGCGATGAAGGACGTCGCGGGCTCGCTCCGGATCGACCTGTCGCAGTACCGCGAGCTGGAGGCCTTCGCGGCCTTCGCCTCGGACCTCGACGACGCGTCGAAGGCGCAGCTCGAGCGCGGTGCGCGGCTGTACGAGGTGCTCAAGCAGCCGCAGTACTCGCCGATCCCGGTCGAGGAGCAGGTCCTCACGGTGTACCTGGGCACGAACGGCCACTACGACTCGGTCCCGACCGAGGACGTGCGCCGGTTCAACCACGAGTTCATCGACTCGGCCCGCCGCAAGCACGCCGACCTGATCAAGGGCATCCGCGAGTCGGGCAAGTTCCCGCAGGAGACCCGCGAAGCCGTCGTCGAAGCGGTGAACGAGTTCAAGAAGGAGTTCACCACCTCCGAGGGCAAGTCCCTGGTCGAGGCGGACGCCGACGCGATGGACGCCGACAAGGTCGGGCACGAGACCGTCAAGGTCAACAAGCCCGCCCCGAAGAAGTGAGCTGATAGCTCATGGCCGCACAACTCCGGGAACTCCGGTCGCGCATCAAGGCGACCAAGTCGATCGGCAAGATCACGAAGGCGATGGAGCTCATCGCCACCGCGCGCATCACCAAGGCGCGGGCGAAGGTCGCCGCTTCCCGGCCGTACGCGGACGAGATCACCAAGGTGCTCTCGGCGCTGGCCGGTGCGGCGGCCAACCTCGACCACCCGCTGCTGGTCGAGCGCCCGAACCCGAAGCGGGCCGCCGTCCTGGTCGTGACCAGTGACAAGGGCCAGTGCGGTGGGTACAACTCCAACGTGCTGCGCGCGACCGAAGAGCTGCTCGCCCTCCTCCGCGATGAGGGCAAGGAGCCGCAGGTCTACGTCACCGGGAACAAGGGGCTGAACTACTACCGGTTCCGCAACCGCCCGGTCGAGGACAGCTGGACGGGCTTCTCCGACCAGCCGGGTTACGCCAACGCGGTTTCCGCCGGCGAGACCCTGGTCGAGTCGTTCATGCTCGGCGCCGACGACGCGCACGGCGACGGTGACGGCATCAACGGTGTCGACGAGATCCACATCGTCTACACCGAGTTCGTGTCGATGCTGACGCAGCGGCCGACCGCCAAGCGCGTCGCGCCGCTCGAGGTCGAGTACACGGACGAGGAGCAGAAGCCGGAGCCCGGCGAGCTGCTTCCCAGCTACGAGTTCGAGCCGAGCGCCGACAAGCTGCTGGACTCGCTCCTGCCGAAGTACATCAACACGCGGATCTACGCCGCGCTGCTGGAGTCGGCGGCTTCGGAGCTGGCCGCCCGCCGGACGGCGATGAAGTCGGCGTCGGACAACGCGAACGACCTGGTGGGCAACCTGACGCGGGAGATGAACCAGGCCCGCCAGGCGCAGATCACCCAGGAGATCTCCGAAATCGTCGGTGGCGCGAACGCGCTCACCGCAGCAGGAAGTGATGATTGATGACCAGTACTGAAGCCCCGCGCGCCAAGGGGCGCATCGTGTCGGTGACCGGTCCGGTCGTCGACGTCGAGTTCCCGCGCGGTTCCGTGCCCGACCAGTTCAACGCGCTCAAGGTCGAGATCGAGTTCGAGCAGCTGCGCAAGACGGTGACCCTCGAGGTCGCCAGCCACCTGGGCGACAACCTCGTCCGCACCATCTCCCTGCAGCCGCAGGACGGCCTGGTGCGCGGCGCGGAGGTCACCGACACCGGCGGCCCGATCACGGTCCCGGTCGGCGACAAGGTCAAGGGCCACGTCTACAACGCCCTCGGCGAGTGCCTCGACGAGCCCGGCTACGGCGAGGACCTCGAGCGCTGGGGCATCCACCGCAGCGCGCCGTCCTTCGACCAGCTCGAAGGCAAGACGAAGATGCTGGAGACCGGCCTCAAGGTCGTCGACCTGCTGACCCCGTACGTCGAGGGTGGCAAGATCGGCCTGTTCGGCGGTGCCGGCGTCGGCAAGACGGTGCTCATCAAGGAGATGATCACCCGCGTCGCCCGGAACTTCGGTGGTACCTCGGTGTTCGCCGGCGTAGGCGAGCGCACCCGTGAGGGCAACGACCTCTTCCTGGAGATGTCCGAGGACGGCGTCATCAACGACACCGCCCTCATCTTCGGCCAGATGGACGAGCCGCCGGGCACGCGTATGCGCGTCGCGCTGTCCGCGCTGACCATGGCGGAGTACTTCCGCGACGTCCAGAACCAGGACGTGCTGCTGTTCATCGACAACATCTTCCGGTTCACCCAGGCCGGCTCGGAGGTGTCGACCCTGCTGGGCCGCATGCCGTCGGCCGTGGGTTACCAGCCGACGCTGGCCGACGAGATGGGGCAGCTGCAGGAGCGGATCACCTCGACCCGTGGCCGTTCGATCACCTCGATGCAGGCGATCTACGTCCCCGCGGACGACTACACCGACCCGGCCCCGGCCGCGACGTTCGCCCACCTGGACGCCACCACCGAGCTCTCGCGTGGTGTCTTCCAGAAGGGCATCTTCCCGGCGGTGGACCCGCTGGCGTCGACGTCGACGATCCTCGACCCGGCCATCGTCGGTGAGGACCACTACCGCGTCGCGTCCGAGGTCATCCGGATCCTGCAGAAGTACAAGGAGCTGCAGGACATCATCGCGATCCTCGGTATGGACGAGCTGTCGGAAGAGGACAAGCTGACCGTCCAGCGCGCGCGCCGCATCGAGCGGTTCCTGTCGCAGAACATGCTGGTCGCCGAGGCGTTCACGCAGATCCCGGGCTCGACGGTGCCGCTGTCGGAGACCATCGAGTCGTTCGACCGCATCACCAAGGGTGACTTCGACCACTACCCGGAGCAGGCGTTCCTGGGTATCGGTGGCCTCGAGGACCTCGATAAGAAGTACAAGGAAATCACCAAGAAGTGATGTCCTGACGACGGCGGGGGCAGTGTCCACTATGGACTCTAGCCCCCGCCGTTCGCCTATTTGAATCCAAGCCGCCTCCGCGGGAAGAAGTACGTCGGCGGGGCTTGAGTCAGACCTATTACACTCGGTGGTAACACCCCGAGCGAAGGAGTGCTACGTGGCTGAGATGTCCGTGGAGCTGGTGGCCGTCGAGCGCCGTCTCTGGTCGGGTACTGCCACTTTCGTGGTGGCCCAGACCACCGAGGGTGAGATCGGCATCATGGCCGGTCACGAACCCGTGCTCGGGCAGCTCGTCGAGGGTGGCGTGGTCAAGGTGGCGACCACCGACGGCGAGACGGTCTGCGCGGCCGTGCACGGCGGGTTCCTCTCCGTGACCGGCACCGGGGTGAGCATCCTCGCGGAGAGCGCCGAGCTCTCCGACGAGATCGACGTCGAAGCAGCCAAGGCGGCCCTGACCGGGGACGACGAAACCGAGCGGGCGAGGGCCTCGGCCCAGCTCCGCGCAGCGGGTCAGTCGGCCTGAGCGCGAGACGGGCAGGAGCCGGGCCGTGAAGATCACCGTGGTCGTAGCAGGGCTCCTGATCGTGCTCGCGGTGCTGGCCGCCTGGTACGGCCAGCGGTGGATCCGGATGCGCCGCGGTGGCGGCGTGAGCGTCGCGCTGCGGTGGCGTCCGGACAGCCCGCGGTCCAGCTGGCACCTGGGGCTGGGCCGCTACGAGGGCGACGAGTTCGTCTGGTACCGGGTGTGGAGCCTGCGGACCGGCGCGGACCGCGTCTTCCAGCGCGAGAGCATGCTGATCGCCGACCGCCGTGACCCGTCCGGCACCGAGGCCTACGCCGTTCCCGAGGGCTCGACGGTGCTGCGCTGCGAGTCCGAAACCCAGGAGGCGATCGAGATCGCCATGGGGCCGGGCGCGCTGACGGGCTTCCTCTCCTGGCTCGAGTCCGCCCCGCCCGGGCGACGCCTCCCTCGTGCCTCTTAACGCTGTCTCATTCCGAGACGTTCTGTGGCGCTTCGCGGGCTTACCGTTGAAGCCATGATTCTCATCGTGGTCAAGTGGCCGGTGAAGCCCGAGTACGCGGACTCCTGGCTGGACATCGTCGGGGACTTCACGCGCAGCACCCGCGCCGAGGCGGGCAACAAGTTCTTCGAATGGTCCCGCAGCGTCGACGACAAGAACACGTATGTGCTCGTCGAGGGTTTCGAAGGGCAGGACGCGGCCGTCGCGCACGTCGGCTCCGAGCACTTCAAGACGGCTGTCGCGACGCTGGGCGAGTACATCTCCGACAACCCGCGGATCATCAACGTCCAGGACGCCTCCGACTGGGGCCCGATGGCCGAGATTTCCCCGCACTAAACTAGGGGTGTGACCCTCGTCGAGATCCCCGGCTCCAAGTCCGTCACCGCCCGTGGCCTGTTCCTGGCCGCCGCCGCGCACGGCACCACCGTGCTCGGCCGTCCGCTGCACTCGGACGACACCGAGGGCTTCGCCGAGGGTCTGGTCAAGCTGGGCTACCGCGTCGACCGGCAGCCGGGGGCGTGGACCATCGAGGGCAGGCCGTCGGGTCCGGGTGTCGCCGAAGCCGACGTCTTCTGCCGGGACGGCGCCACGACGGCCCGGTTCCTGCCCGCGCTGGCCGCGGCCGGCACCGGCACGTTCCACTTCGACGCGTCCGGCCAGATGCGCCGCCGCCCGTTGGGGCCGCTGACCGACGCCCTGCAGGAGCTGGGCGTCGACCTGGCCTTCGGGGGCGAGCCGGGCCACCACCCGCTGACGGTCCGCGCGAACGGCATCAAGGGCGGCGAGCTGACCCTCGACGCGGGCCTGTCGTCGCAGTTCCTGACCGCGTTGCTGCTGGTCGGGCCGCTGACCGCGGAAGGCCTGCGGATCACGGTGACCGACCTCGTCTCGGTGCCGTACGTCGAGATCACGCTGGAGATGATGCGCCGCTTCGGCGTCGACGTCCGCCGCGAGGGCCAGACTTTCGTGGTCCCGGCGCAGCCGTACCAGGCGTGCGAGTACCCGGTGGAGCCGGACGCGTCGACGGCGAGCTACTTCCTCGCCGCGGCGGCGGTCACCGGCCGCACGGTGACCATCCCGGGCCTCGGCTCGGACGCCCTGCAGGGTGATGTGCGGTTCGCGTCGGTGCTGGAGCAGATGGGCGCGCACGTGGAGCTGGCGCCGGACTCGGTGACGGTGGCCGGCCCGTCGGACGGACTGCGCGGGATCACGGTGAACATGCGCGACATCTCTGACACCGTCCCGACCCTGGCGGCGATCGCGCCGTTCGCGTCCGGTCCGGTCCGCATCGAGGACGTCTACAACACGCGCATCAAGGAGTGCGACCGGCTCGACGCGTGCGAGGAGAACCTGCGCGCGATGGGCGTCGAGGTCGAGACGGGCCGCGATTGGATCGAGATCCAGCCGGGCCGGCCCACGGGCACGCTCGTGGCGTGCCGCCGTGACCACCGGATCGCGATGGCGTTCAGCATCACGGGCTTGCTGGTCGACGACGTCACCCTGGATGATCCGGAATGCGTGAAGAAGACGTTCCCCGGCTTCCACCAGGCGCTGGGGACCCTGCGGCGGAGCTGGGGGATCTAAGCGGGCTGCCCGCCCGGCTGCCACAGCACGTCACCCTCGGGGTTGGCCAGCCGGGCGAGGATGAACAGCAGGTCCGACAGCCGGTTCAGGTACTTCACCGCGATCGGGTTCGTCGTCTCCGGCTCCGCTTCGCACAGCGCCCACGCCGAGCGCTCGGCCCGGCGCGCCACCGTCCTCGCCTGGTGCAGGAACGCCGCCCCCGGCGTCCCGCCCGGCAGGATGAACGACGTCAGCTTCGGCAGGCGCTCGTTGAACTCGTCGCACCAGCCTTCCAGGCGCTCCACGTAGGTCTCGGTGATCCGCAGCGGAGGGTAGGGCGGGTCGTCGGAGATCGGCAGGCACAGATCGGCGCCGACGTCGAAGAGATCGTTCTGCACCGTCCGCAGCACGTCCGCGACCTCGCCGGACAGCCCGCCGACCGCGATCGCCAGTCCCAGCACCGAGTTCGTCTCGTCCGTGTCCGCGTACGCACCCAGTCGCGGTGACGTCTTCGGCACGCGGGACCCGTCGCCGAGCGCGGTCGTGCCGTTGTCGCCGACCTTCGTGTACACGCGGTTGATGCGAACGACCATGAACCCACCATAGCGGCCCCCGCCCGGGCCGAATCCGGGCGAGAGGGCATGATTGGCGGCCATGAGCGAGCACTTCGACGTGCATGGCGGAGCCCGGCTGGTCGGCGAGGTCGACGTGGTCGGCGCGAAGAACAGCGTGCTGAAGCTGATGGCCGCCGCCCTCCTCGCGGAGGGCACCACGACCATCACGAACTGCCCGCAGATCCTCGACGTCCCGCTGATGGGCGACGTGTTGCGGAGCGTCGGCTGCGAGGTCGTCATCGAGGGCGACACCGCCACCATCACCACGCCGGCCGAGCTGTCGCACCGCGCGGACTCGGCGGCGATGGGCAAGCTGCGCGCGTCCGTCTGCGTGCTGGGGCCGCTGGTCGGACGGCTGAAGCAGGCCGTCGTCGCGCTGCCGGGCGGCGACGCGATCGGCTCGCGCCCGCTGGACATGCACCAGAACGGCCTGCGCAAGCTGGGCGCGACGAGCACGATCGAACACGGCTGCGTCGTCGCGAAGGCCGAGACGCTGGTCGGCGCGCAGATCTGGCTGGACTTCCCGAGCGTCGGCGCGACCGAGAACATCCTCATGGCGGCCGTGCTGGCCGAGGGCACGACGGTGATCGACAACGCCGCGCGCGAGCCGGAGATCGCCGACATCTGCACGATGCTCACCGAGATGGGCGCGAAGATCGAAGGCGCCGGGACGTCGACCCTGACGGTCCACGGCGTCGAGAAGCTCCACCCGACCCAGCACAGCGTCATCGGCGACCGGATCGTGGGCGCGACCTGGGCGTTCGCCGCGTCGATGACCCGCGGCGACATCACCGTCCGCGGCGTCAACCCGCACCACCTCGACCTGGTGCTGAACAAGCTGCAGCTGGCCGGCGCGGACGTCGAGACGTTCGGCGACAAGGGTTTCCGCGTGGTCCAGCCGGACCGCCCGAAGGCGGTCGACTGGGTGACGCTGCCGTACCCCGGGTTCGCGACCGACCTGCAGCCGTTCGCGGTCGCGCTGTCGGCGGTGTCGGAAGGCACGTCGATGATCACGGAGAACGTCTACGAGGCGCGCTTCCGGTTCATCGAGGAGATGGTCAGGTTGTCGGGCGACGCCCGCACGGACGGCCACCACGCGGTGGTCCGCGGGGTCGAAAGGCTCTCGAGCGCGCCGGTCTGGGCGTCGGACATCCGCGCGGGCGCCGGGCTGGTGCTGGCGGGCCTGTGCGCGGACGGCGTCACCGAGGTCTGGGACGTCTTCCACATCGACCGCGGCTACCCGCACTTCGTGGAGAACCTGAACCGGCTGGGTGCCGACATCAAGCGCGTCGCCGGCGAGCCCGACCGGAAGTGAGTTAACGGCAGTTAACGAATTCCCGGGGGCGGAGCCCTGGTCGTCTCAGCCCTGCGCGCCGAGCGCGCGCAGGGCGTACTCCACCAGCCGGTCCACGTAGTCCGGCTCCGCCTCGGCCTGCCGGACCACCAGGCGCCAGTAGATCGGCGCGGCCAGGACGTCGAGCGCCAGCTCCATGTCGAGGTCCCCGGGCAGTTCGCCGCGCGCGATGGCCCGGCGCAGCATCGCCTCGCCGACCTCGCGCCGCGGCCCGCCGATGGCCCCGCGCAAGCCGTCGCCGTAGCCCGGGTGGCGGGCGTCCTCCGCGACCAGGTCCGGCAGGATCCGCGAGAACAGCGGGTGCGTGAGCCAGTCGATCAGAGCCTGCATCGTTTCGCGCAGGTCGCCCCGCAGTGAACCAGTGTTCACTTCTGCTGCGCGGTTCACGCTGAACTCCGTCACCACGGAGGCGATCATGTGGTCCTTCGACACCCACCGCCGATACAGCGCGCTCTTGCCGACGCCGGCGCGTTTCGCCACCGCTTCCATCGAGAGCCGGCCGTAGCCCTGCTCGGCGAGTTCCCACATGACGGCTTCGGTGATGGCCTGCGTGACCTCGGGCTGGAGGACCGCGGCGCCGGTCGGGGTGCGTGGCATGGGTCGCAGTCTAGCGGGTGGACGGGACGGTACCGTCCCGTCTACTCTTGACGTCGAGACGGTACCGTCTCGTCCTAACGTTTTCGAAGGAGTTCCCATGCAGCCACGAGACCTCGTCGAGCACGCTCTCGGCCGGTTGCTCGAGCACGACATGGCCGGGTTCGCCGGGCTCTGGGCCGCCGACGGCGTCCTCGAGTTCCCGTTCGCCGGGCCGGGCTACCCGACGCGAGTCGAGGGTCGTGACGCGATCCGCGAGTACCTCCGCGACTACCCGAACCTCCTCGACATCCGCGAGGTCACGGCCAAGACGGTGCACGAAACCGCCGACCCGGCCGTGGTCGTCGTCGAGTTCACCGTCGCGGGAGTCGTGGTGGCGTCGCGGAAGCCGTACGAGCTGTCGTACATCGCCGTGATCACGGTCGAGGACGGTGAAATCCGGCGCTACCGTGACTACTGGAGCCCGCTCGCCGCGGCCGAGGTCCTCGGCGGCGTCGAAGAGCTGACGGCGGCGTTCGCGGGCGGTGCCCGTGGCTGACGTCCTGGTCCTCGGCGGCACCGGCACCACCGGGCGCCGGGTCGTCGCGGGCCTCCGCGAGCGGGGCGTCCCGGCGCGGGCCGCCACGCGGAAGCCGGGCGAGGCCGGTCAGGTCCGGTTCGACTGGACCGATCGCGCCACCCACGCGGACGCGGTGCGCGGCGCCACCGCCGTCTACCTCGTCGCGCCGATCGGCGAGGCCGCGCCGGCGGCGCTGGTGGAGCCGTTCCTGGCGAAGGCGTTCGACGCGGGGGTGCGGCGGGTCGTCCTGCTCAGCTCGTCGGCCGTCACCGAGGACAGCCCCGGGCTCGGCGACCTGCAGCGGCTGGTGCGCGCGGCGCCGGAGTGGACCGTGCTGAAGCCGAGCTGGTTCATGCAGAACTTCACCGGCGAGCACCTGGTCGCCCGCGGGGTGCGCGACGGCGAGATCGTCACTGCCACCGGCGATGCCCGCGTCGCGTTCGTCGACGCCGGCGACATCGCGGCGGTCGCCGTCCGCGCGCTGACCGACCCCGAACCGCACAACACTGAACACGTCCTCACCGGGCCGGCGGCCCTGAGCTACGCCGAAGCCGCCCAGATCGTCGCCGCGCACACCGGGCGCCCGGTGCGGCACCGCGCGGTCGGCACCGCGGAGTTCACCGCCCGGCTGACGGCTTCCGGGCTGCCGGAGGAGTTCGCCGCCGTCCTCGCCGCGCTCGACGAGGACATCCGGCACGGCGCCGAAGACCGCGTCACCGCGGCCGTCGAACAGGTCACCGGGCGGCCCGCCCGCGCGTTCGAAACCTTCGTGGCAAAGGAGATCCGATGAAGCAGCTCCTGTTCGAAGAGGACCGGCAGTTCTGGTTCGAAACCCTGCGCCTGTTCGGCCACGCGGCCTACGGCGGCTCGGACTTCGGCGAAGTGCTCGCCGCGGCGTCGAGCGTGACGGCCGGCGACTACGACAGCTGGCACGACGCCTACCGCGCCCTGGCCGACCGCCTGTACGCGGAAGCGGCCGACGCCGGCCCGGTGACCGCGCGGGATCTGCTGCTGCGCGCGTCGACGTACTACTTCTCGTCCGAGTTCTTCCTGCACGGTGACCCGGCGGACCCGCGGATCGCGGCGGCCTACGACCGCAGCGTCGAATGCTTCCGGCGGGCGCAGGTCGCCGAGCCGGTCGAAATCCCTTACGACGGAACGGTTTTGCGCGGTTACCTCTACCGCGCGCCGGGTGCGGGCCCGAAGCCGGTGCTGATCATGCACAACGGGTTCGACGGCAGCGCCGAGGAGCTCCACTTCATGGGTGCGGCGACGGGCGCCGAGCGCGGTTACCACGTACTCACCTTCGACGGCCCGGGCCAGCCGAGCGCGGTCCGGCGCGAGAAGCTGGTGTTCCGCCCGGACTGGGAGCACGCCGTCACGCCGGTGGTGGACTTCGTGCTCGGGCTCGACGGCGTCGACCCGGCGCGGATCGCGCTGCTCGGCGTCAGCCTCGGCGGCATGCTGGCTCCGCGCGCGGCGGCGTTCGAGCCCCGGCTGGCGGCGGTCGTCGCGGTCGACGGCGTCTACGACGCGGGTGCCGCGGTGACGTCGACGCTGCCGTGGCCCCGCGAGGAGATCGCCCGCCGCGCCCGGGCGGAGCACGACGAGGAGTTCGACGCGCTGCTCGCCGCGGGACGGCAGGCGAGCCCGACGCTGCGCTGGGCGTGCGACCACGGCCGCTACGTCCTGGGCGCGGCGACCGACCGCGAGTTCGTCGCGAAGTACCTCGAGTACACGCTCGAAGGCGGCGTCGCGGAGAAGATCGCGTGCCCGACGCTGGTCTGCGAAGCGGCGGACGACCTGTTCTTCGGCGGCGAGACCGAAACCGAGCCGCGGCGGCTGTACGCGCACCTGAACGCACCGAAGACGCTGATGACGTTCACGGCGGAGGAAGGCGCGGACGCGCACTGCCACGTCGGCGCCCAGCGGCTCGCGGCCGGCCGGATCTACGACTGGCTGGACCGGACGCTCTAACCCTCGAGGGCGAGTGCCGCGCCGAAACCGACGAGCGCCACCCCGGTGGCGCCGTCCATCGTCCGCCGCACCCGGCGGCGCTGCAGCCAGCCCCGGACCCGGTGGACGAAGAACAGCAGCAGCACCTGCCACACCAGTCCGAAGGCGGCGACGGTGTAAGCCAGCAGCAGCGCGTCACCCTGGCCCGTCACGCCGGGGGTGAGGAACTGCGGCAGGACCGACAGGTACAGCACGATCACCTTGGGGTTGGTGATGTTGGACAGGAACCCTTCGCGGAACCGCCGTCCCCGGGACGCGCGGGCCTTGCGGACGTCGTCGAGCGCTTCGTAGTCGCCGCGCCAGGCGCCGCGGAGGGCCTGGACGCCCAGGAAGACCAGGTATGCCGCGCCGAGCCATTTCACCGTTTCGAACACCGGCTGGGAGCGCGTGATCACCGCGCCCAGCCCGAGCGCCGCCGCCGTGCCCTGCAGGACGTTCGCGACGGAGATGCCGGCGCACGCCCAGCCGCCGCGGGGGCCACCGGTCAGGGCGTTCTTGAGCACGACCATCGTGTCCGGGCCCGGCATCATGGCCAGGAACGCCATCATTCCGGCGAAAGCGGCGTACGTGCTCCAGGTCATCAGGACTCCAAGGCGAGGGCGGCGCCGAACCCGAGCAGCGCGGTGCCGGTGACGCCGTCCAGGGTACGGCGCACCCGGCGGCGTCCCAGCCACGTCCGGACGCGGTGCACGAAAAGCAGCAGCGCCAGCAGCCACAGCCCGCCGAGCACGGCGACGGTGTAAGCCAGCAGCAGCGAGTCCCCGACGGTCGACTCGGCCGTCAGGAACTGCGGCAGCACGGACAGGAACAGCACCAGCACCTTCGGGTTGGTGACGTTGGAGAGGAACCCTTCGCGGAACCGCCGGAAGCCGCCGCCCCGGCGTCGCTGGACCTCCTCGACCGGGGCGTAGCTGCCGCGGAACGCGCCGCGCAGCGCCTGGACGCCGAGGAAGACGAGGTAGGCCGCGCCGGCCCACTTGAGCGCGAGGAAGACCGGCTGCGACCGTGCGATGAGGACGCCCAGCCCGAGCGCCGCGGCGGTGCCCTGGACGGCGTTCCCAGTGACGATGCCGAGGGACGCGAGCAGCCCGCCCCGGAACCCGCCGGAGAGCGCGTTCTTCAGCATCACCATCGTGTCCGGTCCCGGCGCGAGCACGATCAGGACCACGATGACCAGGTAACTCCCGTACACACTCCACGTCACGGCTGTCCACGCTAATCGACGGGTACCGGTTGGGTCTCGCGGATTTCCGTCACACGGTTCATCGCGTAGCTTGGGCTGCGTGAACCGGGGGGAACTCAGGCTGGCCGACGGCGAAAACCTGCTCTGGCAGTGTTCGCCGCGGCTCGTGCCGGCCGTGGTGAAGAACAGGAAGCTGCTCGTCGCGCTGTTCGTGCTCTGGTTGAGCGTGACCGGCTGGTTCGTGGTCTTCGGGGACGTCACGGGCGCGGTCGTCTCGATCGCCGTGGGTAGCGTCGCCGCGCTCGTCGCCCGGCAGCGGCAGAACGCCATCGAGCTGGTCGAGTACTTCGTGACCGACCGGCGGATCGTGGTCCACACCGACGAAGAAGGGAAGTTCGAAGAGCGGGTCTACCCGATGGCCGAGCTGCCTGAAGCGGTGCTGCGGCAGCACCCCGACGGCACCGGGACGATCACCTTCGCCGGCGCGGAGGACCGGCGCCTGCGCCGGGTCGTCCACTTCGACCGGTATGCCGAGCGCGACCTGGTGCTCCGCGCGATCGACCACGCACAGAAGGTGTACGAACACGTGCGCCGCGCGCGGGACTCGGCGGGAGGGGCCTCCGCAGAGTAGTGTTCGGCCATGTCAGCTGGCGAAATCGATCTTCTGCCCGGTGAACGCGTGCTCTGGGCGGGAGAGCCGGTCCAGCGTCCGCTCTACGTCTCCGCGGACGGGGTGATCGCCCCGGCCGGACTCGTCCTCGCCGCCGCCGCTCTCTGGTACCTGCTCACGAAGCAGCCGAGCGGCCTCACGATGGCCGCGGCCGTGGTGGCGCTGGTGCTCGGCGGCTACGGCGCGGTCGGCCGGTCCGTGGTCCGGTACCTGGCGCTCGGGCGCACGACCTACGCGGTGACGGACAGCCGGATCATCGCGCGCACCGGCTTGTTCCGGCAGAAGGAACGCTCCAGCGAGCTGGCCGGCCTGTCGGCGCCGGTCCTCAAGCCGGGACCGTCCCGCACCGGCACCATCGCGTTCGGCGAGTCCGGTTCGGTGACGTTGATGGGCGTCGGCGAGCCCAAGCGGGTCCGCGACCTGCTCACCAAGGCCATCGACGAGGCCAAGGGCCGCCAGGCCCCGCCGGAAGCGGACAGCTCAGCCGCCTGAGCGGGGCAACCTGCGCGACCCTCACGAGCGTCAGCCCGGCAAGGAGCGCCGGGAGGTCGCGGTGGATGTGCCGACGAACGTTCTGCTGCCGGGTGAGCGGCTGCTGTGGTCGGGACGGCCGCAGCGTCTCACCCTTGCTCGGTTCGACTTGTACCAGTTCGCAATCGGCCTGGTCTGGGGGATCGCGACCCTCGTGGTCCCGGTGGCCAGGCACGACCCGATGTCGATCTTCGAATGGGCCCTCGGGCTGAGTGGTCTCGCGTTCACCTGGGGGCCGGTCGTCGCCAGGTTGCGGGCGCGGCGCCGCGTCGAGTACGTCGTGACCGACCGGCGGATCGTGCTGGCCGATCGCTTCTCGGGAAGGACTGGCGCGTCGACGTATCTCGCCACGCTGCCGCCGCCGGTCGCCCGGATCCGGCAGGACGGCAGCGGAACCGTCGACTTCGGCAGGTTCTCGCGGATCGCTCCGGGGCCCGGTCCCTCGTCGTTCGGCCTGATGGTGACGGGCCTGGTCGCCGTGCCGGAGGCCGAGCGGGTGCGTGACCTGATCGCGCGGGCGCAGGCCCGGCCGGCCTGACCTCACCCGGACGTGTCCGATTCCACTGCCCGCATAAGTTACCGGCCGGTACACTCCATGAAACGTCCACCGCCGGAGGTGCCCAGTGCCGTACCCAACGGACCGCGAGCGAGACCGACCGTGGGTGATGCGGACCTACGCCGGGCACTCCTCCGCGGCCGCGTCGAACGAGCTCTACCGGCGCAACCTCGCGAAGGGGCAGACCGGGCTCTCGGTGGCCTTCGACCTGCCAACCCAGACCGGCTACGACCCGGACCACCAGCTCTCCCGCGGCGAGGTCGGCAAGGTCGGCGTGCCGGTGTCGCACCTCGGCGACATGCGGCGGCTCTTCGACGGCATCCCGCTCGCCGAGGCGAACACGTCGATGACGATCAACGCGCCCGCCATGTGGCTGCTCGCGCTGTACGTCTCCGTGGCGCGTGAGCAGGCCGAAGCCGAGGGCCGGGACGTCGACGAAGTCCTCGCCAAGCTCACCGGCACCACGCAGAACGACATCATCAAGGAGTACCTGTCCCGCGGGACCTACATCTTCCCGCCCGGACCGAGCCTGCGGCTGATCACCGACATGATCGCGTGGACCGTGCACCACGTGCCGAAATGGAACCCGATCAACATCTGCAGCTACCACCTGCAGGAAGCCGGCGCGACGCCGACGCAGGAGGTCGCGTACGCGCTGTGCACCGCGATCGCCGTGCTCGACGCCGTCCGGGACTCGGGGCAGGTCGACGCGGCCGACATGGCCAAGGTCGTCGCGCGGATCTCCTTCTTCGTCAACGCCGGCGTCCGGTTCGTCGAGGAGATGGCCAAGATGCGCGCGTTCACCGCGCTCTGGGACGAGCTCACCCGCGACCGTTACGGCGTAACGGATCCGAAGGCGCGCCGCCTGCGTTACGGCGTCCAGGTCAACTCGCTCGGCCTCACCGAGGCCCAGCCGGAGAACAACGTCCAGCGGATCGTGCTGGAGATGCTCGCGGTGTCGCTCTCCCGCGGCGCCCGCGCCCGCGCGATCCAGCTGCCCGCGTGGAACGAAGCCCTCGGCCTGCCCCGGCCGTGGGACCAGCAGTGGGCCCTGCGGATGCAGCAGGTGCTCGCGTTCGAGACGGACCTGCTGGAGTACGAGGACATCTTCGACGGCTCGCACGTCATCCAGGCCAAGGTCGACGAGATCATGGCCGGTGCCCGCGAGGAGATCGCCCGCGTGCAGGACCTCGGCGGCGCGGTCGCCGCCGTCGAGAGCGGCTACATGAAGTCGCAGCTGGTCACCTCCCTGGCCGAGTACCGCCGCGGGGTGGAGAACGGCGAGCGTGTCCTCGTCGGCGTCAACAAGTTCGAGACGACAGAGCCGTCGCCGCTGCAGGCCGAGGGCGCCAAGGCGATCGAGACGATCGACCCCGCCGTCGAGAAGGCCGCCGTCACCGCGATCGAGGAATGGCGGTCCCACCGCGACGACGGCGCCGTCGAGCGGTCGCTGACCGCGCTGAAGGAACGCGCGCAGACCACGGAAAACCTCTTCGAGGCCACTGTGGACTGTGCGCGGGCCGGGGTGACCACCGGCGAGTGGGCCGGCGCGCTGCGCGAAGTGTTCGGCGAATACCGGGCGCCCACCGGGGTGTCCGCGTCCGCCGTCGCCGGCGCGGGCGACCCGGAGCTGGAGCGGGTGCGCGCGCGGGTCCGGGAAACCGAAGCCGAGCTGGGCGAGCGGCTCCGGATCCTGGTCGGCAAGCCGGGCCTCGACGGCCACTCCAACGGCGCCGAGCAGGTCGCCGTCCGGGCGCGCGACGTCGGGTTCGAGGTCGTCTACCAGGGTATCCGCCTGACACCCGAGCAGATCGTCGCGGCCGCGGTGCAGGAGGGCGTGCACGTCGTCGGGCTCTCGGTGCTGTCCGGCTCGCACCTGGAGGTCGTCCCGCACGTCGTCGACGGCCTGCGCGCCGCGGGGGCGGGCGACGTGCCGGTGATCGTCGGCGGCATCATCCCGCCGGACGACGCCGCGCTGCTGACCGAGCGCGGCATCGCCCGGGTGTTCACGCCCAAGGACTACGAGCTGACCGGGATCATGGACGGCATCGTCTCGCTGATCCGGGAGCGCAACGGCCTCAGCTGAGCCCGGCCAGGATGTCCTTTGTGGACCGCACGGTGGCGAAGCCGCCGCCGTGCAGGTTGGTCGCCGTCGCGCGGTACAGCTCGTCGGCGGCGAGCACACTGCCGTCGGGGCCTTCGAGGTCGAACGTGAACGTGGCGTCGAGGGCGAAAGTCACGGCGTAGCCGAGGTTCCCGCCCATCCGCGCGGTGGTTTCGCAGCAGAAGTTCGTCTGGATGCCGGCCAGGACGAAGCTCGTGATGCCGCGCTTGCGCAGCCACGCGTCGAGGTCGACGTCGCCGATGAAGGCCGAGTTGACCTTCTTGCCGAACACCAGGTCCGCCCGCGCGCCGTCGAGTTCGGGCTTGAAGTCGTTGCCCGGCTGACCGGGGCGCAGCGGCGAGCCGGGCTTCGGCGAGTCGTGGTGCACGAGCACCACCGGGAGCCGCCGCTCCTGCCAGGCGTCGAGCAGCGCCTTGATGTTGGCTTCGGCGCCGGGATTGTTGCGCGGGCCCCAGAACTCCGGGTCGTCGAACCCGCGCTGGACGTCGATGAGGATGAGTGCCGTTTCGGTCATGCCCTCGAGTCTCGCGATCGTGACGGGCTCGGGGGAGTGGCAGAAGACGCGCGATGCGGTACTTTCCTGCCATGCGCACCATCGGCGTCCTGCTGCTGCCGGGCACCCGGATGTTCGACCTCGCGGTGATCGGCGAGGTGTGGGGCCAGGACCGGACCGACAGCGGGATCGGCCCCTTCACCGTGCGGCTGTGCAGCCCCGGCCGGGTCCGCACGGCCGTGTCGCCGTTCGGCGACGTCGCCGCGACCCACGGGCTCGCCGGGCTCGACGGCTGCGACCTCGTGCTGGCACCCGGCCGCGACGACCCGCTCGCCGCCGTGCCCGCGGCGGCGGGCACCGCGCTGCGGCGGGCTCACCGGGAGGGGCGGACCGTCGCCGGGCTGTGCTCCGGGGCGTTCACCCTCGCCACCGCCGGCCTGCTCGACGGCCGTCCGGCGACGACGCACTGGCGCGACCTCGACGCCCTGGCCCGCGTCGCGCCGCGGGCGGACCTGCACCGCGATGTCCTGTACACCGACGACGGGGGCGTGCTGACGTCCGCGGGTGTCGTCGGCGGCCTCGACCTGTGCCTGTACCTGGTCCGGCGCGACCACGGCGCGGACGTCGCCGCCGCACTCGCCCGGCGCTTGGTGATGCCACCGGCCCGTGAAGGCGGGCAGCGGCAGTACGTCGACAACCCGTTGCCGCCGGCGGCTTCCCAGCCCGGAATGGCGTCCACAATGGACTGGGCGCTGGCCCGCCTCGGCTCCGGGATCGGCGTCGAGGACCTCGTCGGGCACGCGCGGATGAGCGAGCGGACGTTCCACCGCGAGTTCGCCGCGGCCACGGGCGTGACGCCGGGCCGCTGGCTGCGCGTGCAGCGCGTCCGGTACGCGCAGCGGCTGCTGGAGACGACGGCGCTGCCCGTCGAGCGGGTCGCGCAGCGGTCGGGTTTGGGCACGGCGGCCAACCTGCGGCGGCGGATGCGGGCCGAGGTGGGCGTCGGCCCGGACAGTTACCGGCGCACATTCCGCTCCGGAGGGGCTACGGTCGGGGAATGTACGAGCACCTCCTGATGAGCCGGGACGGCGATACCGTCACGATCACCATGAACCGGCCGGAGCGGCGCAACTCGCTGTCCGCGGACCACCTCGCCGAGCTGCTCGTCGCGTTCCGCGCGGCGGGGACGTCCGACGCGACCGGCGTCGTGCTGGCCGGCGCGGGACCGGTGTTCTCCGCGGGGCACGACTTCGGCGACGTGGCCAAGCGCGACCTGATGGGCGTGCGCGAGCTGCTGACGTTGTGCACCGACCTGATGAAGACCATGCAGTCGATCCCGCAGGTGGTCGTCGCGCGGGTGCATGGCCTGGCGACCGCGGCGGGCTGTCAGCTCGTGGCGTCGTGCGACCTGGCCGTGGCCGCCGAGTCGGCGGGTTTCGCGCTGCCGGGCGGCAAGGGCGGCTGGTTCTGCCACACGCCGGCGGTGCCGGTGGCGCGCGCGATCGGCCGCAAGCGGCTGATGGAGATGGCACTGACGGGCGACGTCGTCGACGCGGCGACCGCGCTCGACTGGGGCCTGGTCAACCGGGTGGTGCCCGACGATCAGCTCGACGACGCCGTCGGGGACCTGCTGTCGCGGGCGACGCGCGGCAGCCGCGCCAGCAAGTCGATGGGCAAGGTGACGCTCTACGCCCAGCTCGACCGGCCCGAGGCCGACGCGTACGCGATCGCGCTGGAGGTCATGGCCGCGGCGTCGCAGCTGCCCGGCGCCCGCGAAGGCATGGCGGCGTTCCTGGAGAAGCGCAAGCCGTCCTGGCCCGACTAACCCTCGAAGCGTCACTTTCACAGGGAACGTTTTGCGCGGCCGGGTGGACCATCGAGCGGCTCACCGAGCTGCTCGGGCTGTCGAAGGGCTCCTTTTACCACCATTTCAAGGGCCTGAGCGGCTACCGCACCGCGCTGCCGGAGCACTTCGAGGCCGGATGCACCACGCGGTTCGTGGAGCAGGCCGAACCTGACGGTCCAAGCGGTGCCACGCGGCTTCCGGGTCGGCACGGTCGTGCACTTCCACAACCGCGTCGGGCCGGCCTACTTCGCGCTGATCAAGCCGTTCCACCACCTGGTGATCCGCGGGATGCTCAAGGCCGGTGCCGCTCGACGAGCATGAGCCGGCCCCACGCGGCGATCGACTGCGCGTCGGTGATCTCGTCGGCGAGGATCATCTTCTCGACGTCCGCGCGGGAGAACCACGCGCTGCGCATGTCCTGCTCCTCGTGCTCGCGCTCCGGCTCGCCTTCGGTGATGTCCGTGGCGAGGAACACCCAGCCGCGCTGGCTGCTCATCCCGGGCGCGACGTCGAGCTTGCCGAGCGCGACCATCGAGCCGGCGCGCAGCCCGGTCTCCTCGCGCAGTTCGCGCACGGCGAGTTCGGCGGGCGGCACGTCCGCCAGCCCGGGCGCGGTGCCCTGCGGGAACTCCCAGCGTCGCTCGCCGATCGGGTAGCGGAACTGCTCGACCAGCCGGAACCGGTCGCCGTCCTGGGCGATGACGAGGGCGTAGGCCGGCTTGTCGATCACGCCGTAGATGCCGGCCGAGCCGTCGGAGCGGCGGATCTCGTCCTCCCGCACGGTCATCCAGTTGTTCCGGTACACCTCGCGGGACGCGACACGCTGAATGGGGTCCACGCGCCCAGTATCACCGACCCTGTCCTACCCTCCTCGGGTGCGTCTCGTGATCGCGCGGTGCCAGGTCGACTACGCCGGCCGGCTGACCGCCCACCTGCCGATGGCCACCCGCCTGCTGCTCGTCAAGTCCGACGGCTCGGTGTCGGTGCACTCCGACGACCGTGCGTACAAGCCGTTGAACTGGATGAGCCCGCCCTGCTGGCTGATCGAGGACGGCCCGCTCTGGATCGTCGAAAACAAGCAGGGCGAGAAGCTGGTGATCTCCATCGAGGAGGTCTTCCACGACTACTCCCAGGCGCTGGGCGCGGAACCGGGCCTGCAGAAGGACGGCGTCGAGGCGCACCTGCAGGAACTGCTGGCCGAGCACATCAAGACCCTCGGCGACGGCTACACGCTGGTCCGCCGCGAGTTCCCGACGGCGATCGGCCCGGTCGACATCATGGCCCGCGACGCCGACGGCCGGTCGGTGGCGGTCGAGATCAAGCGCCGCGGCGAAATCGACGGCGTCGAGCAGCTGACGCGCTACCTGGAGCTGCTCAACCGCGACCCGCTGCTGGCTCCGGTGCAGGGCGTGTTCGCGGCGCAGATCATCAAGCCGCAGGCCCGCACGCTGGCCGAGGACCGCGGCATCCGCTGCCTGACGCTGGACTACGACGAGCTGCGCGGCATCGAGTCCGACGAGTTCCGGCTGTTCTGACGTGGTCGAGCCCGGTCGTCACGTCCACTACAAGGGCGGCGAGTACGAGGTGCTCGGCGTGGCCCGCCACAGCGAGACCGAAGAGGAGCTCGTGGTGTATCGCGCGCTCTACGGCGAGATGGGGCTTTGGGTCCGCCCGGTGGCGATGTTCACCGAGACCGTCGAAACCGCCGGCGGCCCGGTGCCGCGGTTCCGGCGCGTGACGGACTGAAGCCGTACCGTTGAAAAATTGGTCCCGGGATCGCCCGAAAGGGCACCTCCTGGCGCCGATACCGAATCGATGCCGAAATCAATGTATCTGATTCTTCGTTGAATACTCCACCAGGAAATTCTTGACCCGATAGCCCCCGTAGTGGTGGCAGATATTTTTTTCACGGCGATTCCTGCGCTGTTCGGGTGAGTTTCGGATCCCTTTGGCTGTCCTCGTGCGACACTCGATTTCGAGGGGTTCCGCCGGTGCGTCCGGCGTGGCCGGAGGGTGGCGTGCTCGGCCGTCTTTAGTTGTCGTGCCAACGTTTCAGTCCGCCTTCGAGCTCGGTGTGCTCATGCCATCCGGCCGGTATGCGCGCGATTTCATCTGCACGAAGGAGGATGTCATGCGTTATCGCCCACTCGGTTCCGATCCGGCCGACCCGCGCCTGGGCCGGTTGATTCCGGACGACTGGCGGCACGTGGAAAGGTATCCGCTGTCCGCGATGCCCGCGGGCAAGCCGCTCGGCCCCAGGCCGGTCGTGATCGGGATCAACTGGTACTCCGCGTTCGACCAGCCGGAGAAGGACGAGAGGTCCGGCGAGTACTTCATCGCGAAGGACGGCGCCAAGAAGATCGGCCACATCCGCGGCGGCCACTGTGTGTGCCTCGAACCGGGCGGCGCGAAGCAGGACATCGACGACTGGTACAAGTTCTACGACCAGGGCCAGGAGGGTGCCTGTGTCGGGTTCGGCTGGTCGCGCTGCATGTCGATCTTCAATGGCAAGGAGTACGCGGCCCGCTGGCTCTGGGACCAGGCCAAGAAGCGCGACGAGTGGCCCGAGACCAACCCCGGCGACACGAACGGCACGTCGGTTCGCGCCGCGGCCGAGGTCCTCAAGGAAAAGGGGCACGTCGTCTTCGACCCCGCCGACGCCGACGACGACTGGCAGGCCCGGGAGAACTACACACCCGACGCCGGGGAGGGCATCACGATGTTCCGCTGGGCGAAGTCGGTCGCCGAGGTGCACACCGTGCTCGCCAACCCGCGGGCCGACGAGCTGGGTGCCGTGCCGATCCTCAACTCGTGGGGCCCGGGCTTCCCGCACCGGACCTATCTGCCCGACGACGTCCTCGCCGTCCTGATCCACGAAGAGGGGTCCGAGTTCGCCGTTCCGACCGACCGCTGATCGGCGCACCGCTCCCGCGGCGCGCGTGAACGAGGGCGCGTCTTCCCTGGTCAAGGCCGGGAAGACGCGCCCTCTGTGCACTTTGGACGCGTCAGCGTGCCGACCCTGAATCCATGCAGTACTGTCCGGATCCGACAGGGTGGTGGTGATTCCTGTCGGATATTGTCCTGTCTGAAAAGGTACTGCCGGAGGTGGGTCGGGTGCTCGTCCTAGCCGATGCGAACCTGCGACTCGACGCGAGCGCGATCGACTACATCGAGTTGGCGTTCTACTTCGTGCTCGTGCTGGGCATCGGATATCTCGCGCGACGGCAGGTGTCGAGCAGCCTCGACTTCTTCCTGTCCGGCCGTTCGCTGCCCGCCTGGGTCACGGGTCTCGCGTTCATTTCGGCGAACCTCGGCGCGGTCGAGGTCATGGGCATGTCGGCCAACGGCGCCAAGTACGGCCTGCCGACCGTGCACTACTTCTGGATCGGCGCCATCCCCGCGATGCTGTTCCTCGGCATCGTGATGATGCCGTTCTACTACGGCTCGAAGGTCCGCAGCGTCCCCGAGTTCATGCGACGGCGCTTCGGCAAGCCGGCTCACCTGGTCAACGGCATCAGCTTCGCCACCGCCCAGATCCTGATCGCGGGCGCCAACCTGTTCCTGCTGGCCAGTGTCGTGAAGCTGCTTCTCGGCTGGCCGCTGTGGGTGTCGATCGTCGTCGCCGCCGCGATCGTGCTCTCCTACACCGCGCTCGGCGGCCTCTCCGCGGCGATCTACAACGAGGTCCTGCAGTTCTTCGTGATCGTCATCGCGCTGGTGCCCCTGACGATCATCGGCCTGGTCAAGGTCGGCGGCTGGCAGGGCCTGGTCGAGAAGGTGACCAACAGCCCGGGCGGCAGCGCGCAGCTGCACTCGTGGCCCGGTGACAACCTGACCGGCTTCGGCAACAACATCCTGTCGATCCTCGGCATCGTCTTCGGCCTCGGCTTCGTGCTCTCCTTCGGGTACTGGACGACGAACTTCGTCGAGGTGCAGCGCGCGATGGCGTCGAAGAGCATGTCCGCCGCGCGGCGCACGCCGATCATCGGCGCGTTCCCGAAGATGCTGGTCCCGTTCATCGTGATCATCCCCGGCATGATCGCCGCGGTCACCGTGTCGGAGTACGTGAAGGACAAGCAGATCCTCCTGGACGGCGGCACGGCGCCGAGCGGCGTGACGTTCAACAACGCGCTCCTGCTGCTGATGCGCGACCTGCTGCCGAACGGCATGCTGGGCATCGCGATCGCCGGTCTGCTGGCTTCGTTCATGGCCGGCATGGCGGCGAACCTCAGCTCGTTCAACACGGTCTTCACCTACGACATCTGGCAGACCTACGTCCAGAAGGACAAGCCGGACCACTACTACCTCAACTTCGGCCGCGTGGTGACGTCGGCCGGCACGATCCTCGCGATCGGCACCGCGTTCATCGCGTCGCAGTCCAGCAATATCCTGGACTACCTGCAGGACCTGTTCTCGTTCTTCAACGCGCCGCTGTTCGCGACGTTCATCCTCGGCATGTTCTGGAAGCGGATGACCCCGCACGCGGGCTGGAGCGGCCTGGTCCTCGGCACCGGCTCGGCGGTCACCGTCTGGGCCCTGTCGAAGGCCGGGGTGCTGGGCCTCACCGGCCAGGGCATCAGCTTCGTCGCCGCGGGGACCGCGTTCGTCGTCGACATCGTGGTGAGCGTCGCCGTGTCGCTGGCGACCCGGCCGAAGCCGGACGAGGAGCTGGTCGGGCTGGTCTACTCGCTGACCCCGAAGGAAACCCGGCAGCACGACGCCACCGGCGAGAACGCGGGCTGGTACCGCAAGCCGGGGCTGCTCGCGGGCATCGTGCTGATCCTGACCATCGCCCTGAACGCCATCTTCTAGGAGGTCGGAATGGCTACCGAGTCGCAGCCGCGGGCGCACAAGGCGGGCGCGTTCGACATCCGGCTGATCATCGCCCTGCTGATCGGCGTGTACGGCGTCATCCTGACGATCATGGGCGCCGCCTTCACCTCCGACGAGGAGATCGCGAAGGCGGCCGACGTGAACATCAACCTGTGGGCCGGCATCGGCATGCTGGTGGTCTCGGCGCTGTTCATCCTTTGGGCCAAGCTCCGGCCGCTCGTCGTGCCGGCCGAGCCCGAGGGCGACGACACACCGGCCGCCGCGGGCGAATAGCCGGGTTGTCCGGACAGCGGGCCGACGTTGCCGCTACCGTGCTCGGCGTGTTCCCCGACGTTCGGCGCCGCCGTCTCCCGAAGCTGTTCCTGCTGGTCACCGCCCTCGCGTTGCCGCTGACCGCGTGCGGGCAGGACCTCGGCAAGTCCAACTTCGCCCGGACGACGGTGCCCGCCGCGGCGGGCACCGGCCAGGTCGCCGACGGGCCGATCACCGACGCCGCCGTGGCGGCGGACGTGCTCCGCGTGATCCAGCCGTGCCAGTTCCTGACCAAGGACGCCCTCGGCGCGCTGGGGCTCGGCACGGTCGACGAGGACCCGTCGCCGTCGTCGATCGCCTTCGACAGCTGCAGCAACAAGGTGAAGGACCCCGGTGGCAAGGAGATGCGCCTCGACCTCGGGATCGGCAGCGCCACCCTGCTGCCGCGGGCGGACAAGACGACCGGTCAGGCCGGCGGGCTGCCGCTGCGCGTGAACAAGACCGGCGACGCCGACTGCACCGTCGCGGCGATGACCGCGCTGAACCCGGATCTGGCGCTCGCGGTGTCGGTCACCTACGCCGGCGACCCCTGCCGTCCCGGGCAGGCGCTCGTCGAGGCCGTCGTGCAGAAGGTGCACAACTCGCCGGAGAAGTACTCGACCCCGCCGGGCACCGTGCTGACCGCCGACCCGTGCGCGATGGCCGACACCGCGGTGGTCGCCTCCGCCGTGCCGTCGGCGAAGTCCGCGCCGTCGGGCCTGCACTCCTGCGAGTGGAAGGGCAGCGTCGCGGGCCCGGGGGTGACGGTCGGGTTCCTGCCGGGCCTGCCCCCGCTCGCCGGCGACGGTTACTCCAAGGTGGACCTCGGCAACGGCGTCACCGGGTTCCAGAAGCCCGACACCGGGAGCTCGGCCCGGTGCCGGGTCCAGTGGCAGCACCGGCCGTGGCAGGGCGACGACGTCGAACTGGCCCAGGTGGAGTACCGGGGCTATGCCGACAGTGGCGGCGACCCGTGCGGCAAGGCGGTGACCGTCGCGAAGAACGTGGTCACCAAGCTCCCCAAACCCTGATCCGGTCCTGCTCTGGCGGCGGGCCGCGCGGGGAGGTAGGAAGGGGGCACCCACCCGCCGATGTGCCGGAGGCTGCCGTGAAGAAGATCATCAACGATCCGGCGAACGTGGTCGCCGAGTCGCTGCGGGGGCTCGCCGCCGCGCACGCCGACATCCTCCGCGTCCAGTACGACCCGGACGTCGTGATCAGAGCCGACGCGCCGGTCGCGGGCAAGGTCGCCGTCATCTCCGGCGGCGGGTCCGGGCACGAGCCGCTGCACGGCGGCTTCGTCGGCCGGGGCATGCTCGCCGCCGCCGTGCCCGGCGCGGTGTTCACCTCGCCGACGCCGGACGCCGTGCAGGCCGCGGTCAGCGCCACCACCGGCGACGCGGGCGCGCTGCTCATCGTCAAGAACTACACCGGCGACGTGCTGAACTTCGAGACGGCCGCCGAGCTGGCCGCCGCCGACGGCCTCGACGTCCGCAGCGTCGTGATCGACGACGACGTCGCGGTCAAGGACTCGACGTACACCGCGGGCCGCCGCGGGGTCGGCGGCACGGTGCTGCTGGAGAAGATCACCGGCGCCGCCGCCGAGCGCGGCGACTCGCTCGACGCCGTCACCGCCTTGGCGCAGAAGGTGATCGGCCAGGTCCGGTCGATCGGCGTCGCGCTCACCGCGCCGACCGTGCCGCACGCCGGCACGCCGAGCTTCGACCTCGGCGAGGGCGAAGTCGAGTTCGGCATCGGCATCCACGGCGAGCCCGGCCGCGAGCGGATTCCCGCCGAACCGGCCGACGCGCTCGTGGCCCGGATGGTCGAGGCGGTCGTCTCGGACCTGCCCTTCGCCTCGGGCGACCGCGTGCTGCTGTTCACCAACTCCATGGGCGGCACCCCGCTCGTCGAGCTGTACCTGGCCCACGGCATCGCCGAGCGGCTGCTGGCCGACCGTGGGATCGTGGTCGAACGCCGGCTGGTCGGGCCGTACATCACCAGCCTCGAGATGCAGGGGATGAGTCTGACGGTGCTCAAACTGGACGACGACCTGACCGAGCTGTGGGACGCCCCGGTCAACACCGCGGCGCTGCGGTGGGGGCTCTGATGAGCTGCAAGGCCGAAGGGGTCGCGGCGGCCGTGCGCGCCGCCGCGGTGGTGGTCGCCGAGCACCGCGCCGAGCTGATCGACCTCGACCGCGCCATCGGCGACGGCGACCACGGCGAGAACCTGAACCGCGGGTTCGCGGCCGTCGTCGCGGCGCTCGATTCCGCTGTTCCGGACACGCCGGGCGGGGTGCTGAAGCTCGTCGCGACGACGTTGATCTCCAAGGTCGGCGGAGCGGCGGGCCCGTTGTACGGCACGGCTTTCCTGCGTGCCTCGACGAAGCTCGGTGCGGCCTCCGATCTCGACGTCCCGGCGCTGCTGGACGCGCTGCGCGCCGGTCTCGAAGGCGTCCAAGCCCGTGGGAAGGCCGTGGGCGGCGACGCGACCATGGTCGACGCCCTGATCCCCGCGGTGTCGGCCGCTGAGAAGGCGGCCGAGGACGGCGGCGACGTCGCCGCGGTGCTGACCGCTGCCGCCGACGCGGCCGACCGCGGCGCGGAGTCCACAGTGGACCTTGTGCCGCGCAAGGGCCGCGCGTCCTACCTCGGCGAGCGCGCGGTCGGGCACATGGACCCCGGCGCCCGTTCGTCGGCGCTGCTGCTGCGGGCGTTCGCGGAGGCCGCCCGGTGAGCGTTGGGATCGTGCTCGTGTCGCACAGTGCGAAGCTCGCCGAGGGATTGGCCGAGCTGGCCGCCCAGATGGCGCCGGACGTCACCATCGTGCCCGCCGGCGGCCTGGCGGACGGGTCCATCGGCACGGACTACGACGAGGTCGTCGCGGCCACCCAGCGCGCCGACCACGGCGACGGGGTCGTGCTCCTGTACGACCTCGGCAGCGCGCAGATGACCGCCGAGCTCGCCGTCGAGTCGCTGGCCGACCCGTCGGCGGCCGTCGTCGCGGACGGCCCGCTGGTGGAGGGCGCGATCGCCGCGGCGGTCGCGGCGCAGGCCGGGAAGGACCGCAAGGCGGTGGCGGAGGCCGCCGCGACGGCCGGGCTACCCGAGGACCTGGCGCCCGCGGAGGCCACGGCCGACAGTGCCGAAATCGAGCTGGAGCTGCGCAACGACGTCGGGTTGCACGCCCGGCCGGCCGCCTTGCTCGTGCGCGCGCTGAGCGAGTTCGACGCCGAGGTCACCGTCCGGCTCGGTGACCAGGAGGCCGACGGCCACAGCGTGCTGGCCCTGATGTCGCTCGGTGCCCGCCAGGGTGACCGGATCCGCGTCCGGGCGCGCGGCCCGCAGGCGTCTGCCGCGCTGGACAAGGCGAAGGAGCTGGTCGACGGCGATTTCGGCGAGTGAAGCCATCGTCGCCGACTGGGTGACTTGAGCGGTACTGACTCGATTCCGTCTGGGCTTCCGGCGGTGCCGTGTGGGAGAGTCGGGGCAATTACCGGCGAGTAACATCTCTGGAGGCCTCGATGGCGCGGGACATCTCGACGGTCGGTGTGGTCGGCCTGGGCACCATGGGGGCCGGAATCGCCGAGGTGCTCGCGCGCAGCGGGCTCGACGTCGTCACGGTGGAACTCGACGACGCCGGCGTCGCACGCGGCCGTGGGCACCTCGAGCACTCCACCGAACGGGCACTCTCCGGCGGCAAGCTGGACTCTGCCGGCCGGGAGGCGTTGCTGGGCCGGATCCGGTACAGCACGTCGCTGTCGGACCTGTCCGAAGTGGACTTGGTGATCGAGGCGATCCCGGAAAGCCTCGAGCTGAAGGCCGACGTCTTCGCCGAGCTGGACAAGATCACCCGGCCCGAAGTCGTGTTCGCGTCGAACACGTCGTCGCTGTCGATCACGGAGATCGGCGTGCACACGGCGCGTCCCGGCAAGGTCGTCGGCATGCACTTCTTCAACCCGGCGCCGGTGCTGAAGCTCGTCGAGATCGTGAAGACCGTGGTGACCGAGCCGGAGGTGGTCACCGAGGTGGTCGAGTTCGCCGAGCGGCTCGGCAAGGTGCCGGTGGTGATCGGCGACCGGGCCGGGTTCATCGCGAACGCGCTGCTGTTCGGCTACCTCAACCACGCGGTGCGGATGTACGAGCAGCGTTACGCCACGCGCGAGGACCTCGACGCCGCGATGCGCTTCGGCTGCGGCTACCCGATGGGCCCGCTCGCGCTGCTCGACCTGATCGGGCTGGACACCGCGAACGAAATCCTCGACACGATGTACCACCAGTCCCGCAACCGCCTGCACGCGCCGGCGCCGTTGCTCAAGCAGATGATCACGGCGGGCATGCTGGGCCGCAAGACCGGCCGTGGCTTCTACACCTATGACGCGCCGGACTCGCCCAACGTGGTCTCTTCCGATGTCGTGTCCACCGTGGAATCGGTGCCGCCGCGGCCGGTGGCGAAGGTCGGTGTGGTCGGGACGGGGACGATGGCCACCGGCATCGCGGAGGTGTTCGCCAAGCGCGGCCTCGACGTCGTCCTGCGGGCGCGGAGCCTGGAGAAGGCGCAGGCGTCGGTGGCTCGCGTCAAGAAGTCGCTCGACAAGGCCGTGGTCAAGGGCAAACTGTCCGAAGAGGACGCTGCGCTGGCACTGGCCCGCATCACCCCGGTCACCGACTTCGAAGCCCTGGCCGACGTCGACCTGGTGATCGAGGCGGTGGCTGAGGAATTGCCGGTCAAGCAGGCGGTGTTCGCGGCACTGGACGAGGTGGTCCGCCCGGGCGCGGTCCTGGCGACGACGACGTCGTCCCTCCCGGTGATCGAGTGCGCGGCCTCGACGTCCCGGCCGTCCGACGTGGTCGGCCTCCACTTCTTCAACCCCGCACCGGTGATGAAGCTGGTCGAGGTGGTGTCGACGATCGCGACCGCGCCCGACGTGGTGGCCACGGCGAGCGCGGTCTGCGCGGCGGTCGGCAAGCACGCGGTGCACTGCGGCGACCACGCGGGCTTCATCGTCAACGCGTTGCTGTTCCCGTATTTGAACGACGCGGTGAAGATGCTGGAAGCCCACTACGCGGGCGCGAACGACATCGACACGGCCATGAAGGTCGGTTGCGGCCTGCCGATGGGCCCGTTCGAGCTGCTGGACGTGGTCGGTCTCGACGTTTCCCTGGCCATCCAGCGGACGCTGTACAACGAGTTCCGCGAAGAGGGCTTCGCGCCGGCGCCGTTGTTGGAGCACTTGGTGACGGCCGGGCGGCTGGGCCGGAAGACCGGGAAGGGCTTCAAGGACTACTGATCAGCTGTTCAGCGCTCGGCCACCTCGCCGAGGACCGGTTTCACGTCGAGCACCGGGGTGCCGTCGATCGCCTCCAGGCCGGTCACCGTGAGCGTCGTGCCCTCGACCGCCGTCACCGTGACCGTGTGGAGGCCGATCGGGTTCGGGCGGTCCGGTGAGCGTGTCGAGAACACTCCGGTGCTCGGGCGGTTCCGGTCGCCACGGGGGTGGACCGCCTGGACGTCGCGGTCCGCTTCGTGCAGCCACGTCAGGAGCACCAGGCGATCGCCCGGCCGGACGTCGGCCGCCGCCGGGGCGAACTCATGCGCGAACACCAGCCGCGACGGCGGCGCGCCCTCGTCGCCCTGCTTCGGGGCCGTCGCGCGGTCCGTCAGGGACGACTCGATGCGCGCCACCGGGCGCACCTCGTAACTCGTCACCGGTAGTAGCCCTCGACCGGGACGCGGGCCTCGTCGAACAGGGCCGGGCCCTCCAGCTCGTACCCCCAGGTGACCGGCGGGCGCAGCGTGAGGAACTGTTCCGTCGAAAGCGCGTAGACGACACGGCCGAGGCCGGACCGCTCGATCGCACCGGTGCACATCCCGCACGGCTGCGTGCTGGTGAACATCGTCGTGGCCGCCGCGGTTTCCGGGTCCAGGTTCTGCGCCGCCCAGCGGGCGAGCTTCAGCTCCGGGTGCGCCGTGATGTCGTTGTCGGTCAGCGAGGTGTTGCGGTCCTCGGCAAGGATCTTGCCGTCGGCGTCGGCCAGCAGGGAGCCGAACGGCGGGTTGCCGTGCTCCTCGCGCGCTTCGCGGGCGAGCTCGATCGCCCGCCGCAGCAGGGCTTCTTCGGTGTCCTTCACCGGTTCTCCTTCCAGGACGCGGCCACCGCCGCGAGGTCCCGCCACGCCGCCTCCGGGCGGAGGGTTTCGGCCGGGTCCGAGTCGAACGGGTCGAGCACGACGGTGTCCGCCCCCAGTGCTCGTAGCTGCGCCAGGTCGTCCAGGACCTGGTCGAGCGTGCCCTCGCCGGCACGGCGGTCCGGCCCGGTCACCGGGGCGCCGGTCAACCGCAGCAGGATCCGCGGCGCGAAGGACGGCACCGGCCGGTCGCCGGCCAGTTTTTCCAACCGTGCCAGGGTTTCCCGGAAGCCGGCCATGGTCAGCCGCAGCGGGTGCCAGGCGTCGGCGAGTTCCAGCGCGCGGCGCAGCCCGGCGTCGCTGTGCCCGCCGATCCACAGTGGGATCGGGCCCGCGCGGTAGTCGTCGTGCCCGGCCCACGCGGTGCGGATCGTCCGCAGGTACTCGGTGGTGAGCTTCCCGCGCTGCTCGAACGGCACGCCCAGCGCGTCGAACTCCTGCTTCGCCCAGCCGATGCCCGCGCCGAGCACGAACCTGCCGCCGCTGAGCGCGTCGAGGTTCGCCGCCATCCGCGCCACCAGCAGGGGATGCCGGTACGGCACGACCAGCACCGTGGTGCCCAGCCGCACCCGCCGGGTGACGCCCGCGAGCCACGACAGCGTCGTGAACGGCTCGTAGAACGGCGCGGGGTACTGCTCGGCGACGTCCGGCGTGATCGTGACGTGGTCGGACACCATCAGCAGGTCGAAGCCGAGACCTTCCACCGTCTGAGCCCAGGCGCGCAGCACACCCGGGTCGGTGCCGGGCCCGAAGTTGGGGACGTTCACGCCGAATTTCACCGGGAAAGGCTATCGACGTCTTGCCCGGATCCGGAAGGGAACGATCACGGCGTTCGGCGCTGCCGGCCGTGGATCCCACGGTATGTTCGGCGGATGACCGAGAGTCTCGATCCGACGGACTGGGCCATCCTGGTCGAGCTCCAGCAGGACGCCCGGCTGCCGCTCACCGAGCTGGGCCGCCGGGTGAACCTCAGCGCGTCCGCGGCGACCGAACGGCTCCGGCGGCTCGAGGCCACCGGCGTGATCACCGGCTACCGCGCGGAAGTCGACCTCGGCAAGGTCGGCTACCCGGTGCTCGCCGTGGTCCGGCTCAAGTACCCGGGCAGCAGGCACGAGGCGCTGCACAAGCTGCTCGGCGAGCGCTCCGAGATCCTGGAATGCCTGCGCACCACCGGCGACGACTGCTACACGCTCAAGGTCGCCGCCGCCTCCATGGCCCACCTCGAGCGCACGATGGACGAGCTGGCCCAGTTCGGCGGCACGACCACCAACGTCGTCTACAGCCAGACCCTGCCTTACCGCGGCCCCCGGGAGCCCGCGGATAACCTCGGCGCATGACCTTGACGCCTGAGCGCATCGTCGTCGACGGCGTGACCGGCTCGGGCAAGTCGACGCTCGCGGCCCGGATCGCCGAGCGGACCGGCCTGCCCTACCACCCCGCCGACGACCTCACCTGGCAGCCGGGCTGGGTACCGGTGCCCGACGAGGAGCAGCGCCGCCGGATCACCGAGTTGTGCGCGGGAGAACGCTGGGTCCTCGACGCCGCGTACGGGAAGTGGCACGACATCGTGCTGGCCCGCGCCCAGCTCGTCGTCGGCCTCGACTACCCGCGCTGGCTTTCGCTGGGCCGCCTGCTGCGCCGGACGGCCGTGCGCTCGCTGACCCGCGAACGGATCTGCAACGGCAACGTCGAGTCGTTCCGCCAGATGTTCTCCGCGGACTCGATCATCCGCTGGCACTTCCGGTCGTTCACGCACAAGCGGGAGCGCATCCGTGCCTTGGCCGCCGACCCGGGCGGTCCGGCGATCGTCCGGCTGACCACTCCGCGCGAGACCCGCCGCTGGCTCGAGACGCTCTGAGGTCAGGTGCTCGGCGGGAGCAGCGGGCCGCCGCTCCAGTGCTGGAACACCAGGTTCGTGTGGACGCGGGCGACCTCGTCGCGCGCGGTCAGCTCATCGAGGACCAGGCGTTGCAGCTCGCCGGCGGAGCTGGTCGCGACGTGCGCGAGGAAGTCGTCCGGCCCGGTCAGGTGGTAGACCGCGCGCACCTCCGGCAGCGACAGCAGGTGGTCGACGAACGGGTCCACCAGCGGCCGCCGGTGCGGGCGGACCTGGACGAACAGGAACGCCTCCAGCGGCCGTCCCAGCTTGGCCGCGTCGACCGACGCGTGCTGCCCGGTGATCACGCCGGTGTCCCGCAGCCGGGCGACGCGGTCGAGGCACGTCGACGGCGCGATGCCGACCGCGGCCGCCAGGTCCTTGTTGGTGATCCGGGCATCGTTCTGCAGCAGGCGCAGAATCTCGAGGTCCACCGGACTGAGTTCGACGGAAGCGGACATCGCCGAATGATATCCGAGAGTGTTGCTCCCGGTCCGGTGAAAGCTCGACCATGCTGCCATGACTTCCTCGCTCCGCACGCGAGCCGTCCACGCCGGCCGTGACGATCTCACGGACCTCGGCGTGCACGCCGCCCCGCTCGACCTGTCCACGACCTACCCGTCCCGCGACAGTGCCGCCGAAGCCGCCCGGATCGACGAGTTCGCCGCCGGCGGCGAACTCGACGGGCCGCCGATCTACGGCCGGGTGGGGAACCCGACCGTCGAACGGTTCGAGCGGGCGCTCGCCGAGCTCGAGGGCTTCGACCACGGCGTCGCCTTCGCCAGCGGCATGGCCGCCGTCTCGGCCTGCCTGCTTTCCGCGGTGGCGCAAGGGAAACGGCACGTCGTCGCCGTGCGCCCGCTGTACGGCTGCAGCGACCACCTGCTCGAGTCCGGGCTGCTCGGCACCGAGGTCACCTGGGCCGCGCCGGACGCCGTCGCCGCCGCGATCCGGCCGGACACCGGGCTGGTGTTCGTGGAGACCCCGGCGAACCCGACCCTGGCCGAGGTCGACATCGCCGGACTCGCGGAGGCCTGCGGGGACGTTCCGCTGGCGGTGGACAACACGTTCGCCACGCCGGTGCTGCAGCGCCCCGGCCGGCACGGCGCCCGGATCGTGCTGCACAGCGCGACGAAGTTCCTCGGCGGCCACGGCGACGTGATGGGCGGGATCGTCGCGTGCGACTCGTCGGAAGCCGCGCGGCTGCGGCAGATCCGCTTCGCGACCGGCGGCGTGCTGCACCCGCTCGCCGGATACCTGTTGCTGCGCGGGCTTTCCACGCTGCCGCTGCGCGTCAACGCCGCGTCCGCGACCGCGGCGACGCTGGCTTCACGGCTCGGCGAGCACCCGGCCGTGACCGCCGTCCACTACCCGCGGCTGGGTGGGCCGCTGGTGGCGTTCGAGGTCGACGGTGACCCGCACGCCCTGATCGGGGCGGTCCGGCTGATCACGCCTGCCGTCAGCCTGGGCAGCGTCGACACGCTGATCCAGCACCCCGGTTCGATCAGCCACCGGATCGTCGACGAGGGCGACCGCCGCGGCGCCGGGGTGTCCGATCAGCTGATCCGGATGTCCGTCGGCCTCGAGGACGTCGAGGACCTGTGGGCCGATCTGGAGCAGGCACTGAAGACGCTGTAGAGACGCGCTAGCCGCAGCAGCCGCCGCCACAGCAGCCACCGCCGCCGCCGCCCGCCGGGGCCGAGGGACCGCTCGCGGCCCCGGTGAGGGCGACCGTGGTGAGCAGCTTGACGGTGTCGGCGTGCCCCTCCGGACAGGCCGCCGGTGCGCTCGATTCGCTCATCGGGCGCAGGAGTTCGAAGGTCTCGGTGCACTCACGGCAGCGGTAGGCGTAGGTCGGCATACCGCGATTATCGCCGGAGCGGCCCGCCGTGCCACCCTCGGCCGGGCTCGGCCCCCGCGAACGCCGGCGAGTGGCAAGCTGGGCGCGTGCAGCCGCCTTCGCTCGCCGACGTCCCGCACCTCGGCCAGGTCGTCTCGTCCCTGCTGGCCACCCTCGGAGTCCCCGGCTGCGGGAACACGCTGGCGCTGCCGGAGGCACGCAGCGCCGGGGTGCTCCTCGTCGACGGGCTCGGCTGGGAATTGCTCGCCGAGCACGCCGCGGACGCCCCGGTGCTGGCCGAGTTCGCCCGGGAGCCGCTGCGCGTGGGTTTCCCGTCGACGACGGCCGCCGGGGTCGCCGCGATCGGCACCGGGCTCGCGTCGGGTGAGCACGGCATGGTCGGCTACACGTTCGAAATGCCCGGCACGGGCGTGCTCAACGCGCTGCGCTGGCGCAGCCACGAGGACGGCAGCGACCTCCGCGGCGCGCTCCCGCCCCGCGAGGTGCAGCCGCTGCCGACGACGTTCGAACGGGCCGCCGCGGCCGGGATCGACGCCGCGGTGGTGTCTTCGGCCCAGTTCGCCGACACGGCTCTGACCCGGGCCACGCAGAGCGGGGCGCGGTACGCCGGGGTGCACGCGCTGGGCGACCTCGCCGCCCGGACGTTGTCGGTGCTCGAAGGCCGGGCGTTCTGCTACGCCTACCACAGCGAGCTGGACTTGCTGGGGCACGTCTACGGCCCGGGTTCGGCCGCCTGGCGGATGCAGCTGCGGCAGATCGACCGGCTCGTCGAGTCCCTTGTGGACGGTCTGCCGCCCGGTGCGCTGCTCGCCGTCGTCGCCGACCACGGGATGGTCACCCTCGACGACAAGCTCGACCTCGAAGAGGCCCCGGAGCTCCTTTCGGGTGTCCGGACGTTCGGGGGCGAGGTCCGGGCCCGGCACGTCTACACCGAGCCGGGCGCGGCCGCGGACGTCCTCGCGGCCTGGCGAGAGGTGCTGGGCGAACGGGCGTGGGTGCGCTCGCGGGAGGAGGCCGTCGCCGAAGGCTGGTTCGGGCACACGGTCAGCGACCGGGTGCTGCCGCGCATCGGCGACGTCGTCGCCGCGGCCCGGGACCGGTTCGGGATGGTGCGGGGGCTCGCGGAAGCCGTGGAGTCGTCGCTGGTCGGCCAGCACGGTTCGCTCACCACCGCCGAACAGCTGGTCCCGCTGGCCCTCGCCCAAGGCTGACCCCCGTACCCGGGAACTTTCCCGCTCCCCGTGCCGGCCTGTCCACTGCGCGCCGGACTGACGGGAGTGGGCGGAATGAGCGGGGCTGGACGGGATCGGGGCCGGTGGTGAGGGGCGGCCCGTGGCCGCCCACCTCGCCGCGCTGGAGCTGCCCGTGCACCTCTCCACGCGGGATCTCTCGGCTCGGCCGGGACGGGCCACCGGCTGCGGTGGGTGGCCGCGCGGCCTGAGGGGGCATCACGTGTGATCAGAGAGGCATCTCGCGTGATTGGAGGGTCATCACACGTGATTGGAGGGTCATCACACGTGCCTGGAGGGTCGACTCGCGTGCCTGGAGGGTCGGTTTGCGTGCCTGGAGGGTCGGTTTGCGTGCCTGGAGGGTCGGCTCGGGAGGCGGGAGGGTGACCGCGGGCGGGGTGGTGGGCCGCTACCGTTTCGGGCGTGCCTCGACGCAACCGTCCCGGCCGCCGGGCGGACGGCGGGCCGCCCGAGCGTGACCTCGGTGCCGCGACCGGCTGGGCGCGCGCCGAGTCCGGTGCCGACGGGGACTGGCTGGTCCGGACCGTGCCGGGGGCCCAGGCCGGCAAGGTCTACCGCTGCCCCGGCTGCGACCACGAGATCCGGCCGGGTACACCGCACCTCGTCGTCTGGCCCGCCGACGAGACCGGCTCGGTCGCCGACCGGCGGCACTGGCACCGCGCCTGCTGGGAAGCGCGGGCGAGGCGGCGGCCGCACCGCCGTCGGTGATTCGCTCTGGAGTTGTCAAACAACGCCCGGCTCAGCGCCGGTAGTGCCGTGACATCGCGCCGTCGTACATCTCCTCCGTGTACTCGGTGAAGCCGAGCCGCTCGGCCACCCGCAGCGACGGCTTGTTCGCGATGCTCACGCTCGCCAGCACCGGCACGGACGGCAGCTCGCGGGCGCACCACGCCAGGACCGCCTGCCCCGCCTCGACCGCGTAGCCCTTGCCCCACGCGGACGGCCGGAACCGGTAGCCGAGGTTCAGCACCTTCTCGCCGTGGAACTCCCGCAGCCGCACACCGCACATGCCGATCACCTCGGTGCCGTCGCGTTCGAGCACTGCGGGGTAGCCGAAGCCGTGCTCGGCCCAGTGCGCCAGCCAGGTCGAGAACATCTCGGACGCCTCCGGGACGCCGGGTGGTGCGGGGTTGAAGCGGTTGGTGCGCGGGTCGGTGTGGATGTCGACCATCGCCTGCCGGTCCGCCTCGCGGGGCGGACGCAGCAGGAGCCGGTCGGTTTCGATGTCGGTGAACACATCGGCGAAGCTAGCGAGGGGGTCCGACAAAATGACGGGCATGACCGAACTGCCACTGGTCCTCCTCCACGCCTTTCCCCTGGATTCCCGCATGTGGAACGCGGTGCGCGAGCCCCTCGCTTCACACCTTCGGGTGATCACGCCGGATCAGCGCGGACTCGGTCGCTCCCCGCTGCCGGAGTCCCCGCGCGAACCGAGTCTCGAAGACGCCGCGCGGGACGTCGTCGCCCTGCTCGACAAGCTCGAACTGGACCGCGTCGTGCTCGGCGGCTGCTCGATGGGCGGCTACCTCGCGATGGCCGTGCTGCGGCTGGCTCCGGAGCGGGTCGGCGGGCTCGTGCTCATCGACACCAAGGCCACGCCCGACACACCCGAGGCCGCGCAGTCGAGGCTGGACGTCGCGAACCGCGTCGAGCGGGAAGGCACCAAGACCTGGCTGGCCGAGGCCAACCTGCCCAACCTGCTGGCCGCCTCGACGCGCGAACAGCGTCCCGAGGTCGTCGAAACCGTCCGGGAGATCATCGAATCCCAGCCGGCCGCCGGGGTTTCGTGGACGGCACTGGCGCTGCGGACCCGGCCCGATTCGCTGGACCTGCTGCGGGACTGCGGGGTTCCGGCGCTCGTCGTCGTCGGAGAAGAGGACCCGATCACCCCGGTGGCGGCGGCGAGCGAAATGGCCCAGGTCATGGCCGGCGCGACGCTCGTCGTGCTGCCGGGCGCCGGCCACCTGACCCCGCTGGAGGACCCCGCGGGCGTCGTCGAGGCGATCCTGTCCTGGTACCCCGCGACTCACGAGAGCGAGAAGTAGCCGGCGAGCGCGGAGCGGGCCTCCGGAAGCCGGTGCGGGAACCGCCGGGCGATGACGAAGCGCCACGCGACGGCGAAGAGTTCCCGCAACTGCGTATACGCGCCAAGGGCCTCATCGGACACGGAGCCGGGGTAGACGGCCAGGTACTCCGGGCCGCCTTGCCGCGCCAGGATGCCGAGATCCCAGGCGAGCGGGCCGAGCCAGGTGTCCTCGAAGTCCAGCCAGCACGGCCCGGCCGCCGTCGCGATCAGGTTGCCGGGGTGGGCGTCGCCGTGCAGCGGCTGGACCGGGCCGTCCGGCAACGCGCCTTCGATCCGCGCGGCTTCCGAACGCAAGCGAGGGTCGAGGTCATACCGGTCGAAGAGCCGGTCCAGGTCGTCCAGCGGCCCGCGGCGGGGCAGCTCGCCCGGGTACTCGCGCAGTGCCGCGTGCACCTCGGCGAGCGAGCGCGCGACGACGTCCGGTGCGTACCGGTGATCCGGATCGTGCGGGGTGTGGTGCCAGAGCGTGACCGGCAGCCCGTCCGCGAAATGCGGTCCCGCCGGGGGATCCGTGGCGGGTGAGACGACGAGCACACCACGGTCCGTGAGGAACCTCGAGAGCGCGACGTCGCGCTCCAGCCAGGCCGCCGGTTCCGGGCGGAGCAGCCGGGTCGTCGCCGGCACCCGCGCGACCAGCGGACCCAGCCTCACCAGCACGTTCGACCGTTCGTGGAGCACGTCGGGATCGTGGTCGGGCAGGCCGAGCCGGGCGGTGACGGCGCGGGCCGCGCGCACCGCCGCGCGGGTGTAGTCGTCGGCCACGCCCCGATCTTGCCAGCCGGTGCGCGCGACTGTCGGTAGCGAGGGCTACGATCCCCTCAAGCCGCCGGATCCGGGTCTCCCGGGCCCGGTGGCCGGACGATGACCACCACAAGGTTTCAGTGTTGGAGGCAGGAGTGACGGCCGTAGCCCCCAAGCCGATCGCCACGCGCCCGTACCCCGCGCGCGAGTCGGTTAAGGGTTCGTACCTGCTGCGGTTGTTCCGCACGACGGACCACAAGCAGATCGGGATCATGTACCTGGTCACGTCGTTCGCCTTCTTCATGGCGGGCGGCGCGATGGCCATGCTGATCCGCACCGAGCTGGCGCGGCCCGGGCAGCAGTTCCTGTCCCAGGAGCAGTACAACCAGCTGTTCACCATGCACGGCACGGTGATGCTGCTGCTGTACGCGACGCCGATCCTCTTCGGCTTCGCGAACTTCGTGCTGCCGCTGCAGATCGGCTCCCCGGACGTCGCCTTCCCGCGGCTGAACGCGTTCTCGTACTGGCTGTACCTCTTCGGCGGCCTGATCGTGATGTCCGGCTTCCTGACGCCGGGTGGCGCCGCCGACTTCGGCTGGTTCGCCTACACCCCGCTGTCGGACGCCATCCACTCGCCGGGCGTCGGCGCGGACCTGTGGATCTCCGGCCTGATCGTCGGTGGTCTCGGCACCATCCTCGGCGCGGTCAACATGATCACCACGGTGGTCTGCCTGCGCGCGCCGGGCATGACGATGTACCGGATGCCGATCTTCACCTGGAACATCCTGGTCACGAGCATCCTGGTCCTGCTCGCCTTCCCGATCCTGACCGCGGCCCTGATGGGCCTGCTGGCGGACCGGCACCTCGGGGCGCACGTGTTCGACCCCGAAAACGGCGGCGTGATCCTCTGGCAGCACCTGTTCTGGTTCTTCGGCCATCCAGAGGTCTACATCGTCGCGCTACCGTTCTTCGGGATCGTGTCGGAGATCTTCCCGGTGTTCAGCCGCAAGCCGCTGTTCGGCTACAAGAGCCTGGTCTGGGCGACGCTGGCCATCGCGGCGCTGTCGGTCGCGGTGTGGGCGCACCACATGTACGCCACCGGCGCCGTGCTGCTGCCGTTCTTCTCCTTCATGACGTTCCTGATCGCCGTCCCGACCGGCATCAAGTTCTTCAACTGGATCGGCACGATGTGGAAGGGCCAGCTGTCCTTCGAGACGCCGATGATCTTCTCGATGGGCTTCATCGTCACGTTCCTCTTCGGCGGCCTGACCGGCATCCTGCTGGCCGCGCCGGCGATCGACTTCCACGTGTCGGACAGCTACTTCGTCGTCGCGCACTTCCACTACGTGCTCTACGGCACGATCGTGTTCGCCACCTTCGCCGGCATCTACTTCTGGTTCCCGAAGATCACCGGCCGGATGATGGACGAGAAGCTCGGCAAGTGGCACTTCTGGACCACGTTCATCGGCTTCCACGGCACGTTCCTCGTCCAGCACTGGCTGGGTGCCGAGGGCATGCCGCGCCGGTACGCCGACTACCTGGCCAGCGACGGGTTCACCACGCTGAACACGATCTCCACGATCGGCGCGTACATCCTCGGTGCCTCGACGCTGCCGTTCATCTGGAACGTCTTCAAGAGCTACCGGTACGGCGAGATCGTCACGGTGGACGACCCGTGGGGCTACGGCAACTCGCTCGAGTGGGCGACCTCCTGCCCGCCGCCGCGGCACAACTTCACCGAGCTGCCCCGGATCCGCTCCGAGCGGCCGGCGTTCGAGCTGCACTACCCGCACATGATCGAGCGCATCCACAACGAGGGCGAGATCGGCTTCTTCGGCAAGCAGAAGGTCAACAGCCACGCGGCGCCGTCGCAGCTGCTGACCGAAGCGGTGATCCCGGGAGACCACTCCAAGGACAACGCGAGCGAGCAGGACGAGAAGTAACAACCTGATCGAGTGAGCGCGTGCCCGGCTGATGTGAAGCCGGGCACGCGCTCTACTTATGTCCGGGCCCGGACCGGCAGACTGGCTGTGCAGCGTTGCCGAACGAGGGATGACCAGTGACCCAGACCCCCGTCCTGATCACGACGACCGGTCCCGACAAGCCGGGCGTCTCGTCCGTGCTGTTCGCCGTGCTGACGCGCCACGACGTCGACGTGCTCGACGTCGAACAGGTCGTCATCCGCGGGCAGCTCGTGCTCGGCGTGCTCGCCGGGGTCTACCGCGACCCGGAGGGCCTGCAGGAGGCCGTCGAGCAGGCCATGGCGTCGGTCGGCATGCAGGTCGACGTCAAGATCGGGGCGGCGATCGGGGACGACCCGTTCGCGCTCGGCCGCCGGGACTCCTCCCACGTGCTGGTGGTGCTGGGCCGCCCGGTCACCGCGCGGGGCTTCTCGGAGGTCGCCCGCCGGATCGCGTCGCTCGGCGCCAACATCGACGCGATCCGCAGCGTCGCCGACTACCCCGTGACGGGGCTGGAGCTGTACGTCTCGGTCGACCGGGACACCCCCGAAGCCGACGCCGCGCTGCGCACGGAACTCGCCGACGCGGCGGTCGAGGCGGGCATCGACATCGCCGTGGAGCGGGCGGGCATCATGCGCCGCGCGAAGCGGCTGGTCGTGTTCGACGTCGACTCGACCCTGATCCAGGGCGAGGTCATCGAGATGCTGGGCGCGCACGCCGGGGTCGAGCCGGAGATCCGCGAGATCACCGAAGCGGCCATGCGTGGCGAGCTGAACTTCACCGAATCGCTCGAACGGCGGGTCGCGCTGCTGGCCGGTCTCCCGGCCTCGGCGATCGACGAGGTCGCGGCGGCGATCGAGCTGACCCCCGGCGCCCGGACGACGATCCGCACGCTCAAGCGGATGGGCTTCCGCACCGGCGTGGTGTCCGGCGGGTTCAGCCAGGTCATCGGCGGCCTGGTGGCGGAGCTCGGCCTCGACTTCGCGGCGGCGAACGAGCTCGAGATCGCCGACGGCAAGCTCACCGGGCGCGTGGTCGGCGACGTCGTCGACCGGGCGGGCAAGGCGAAGGTGCTTCGCCGCTTCGCGGACGAGTACGACATCCCGCTCGAGCAGTGCGTCGCGGTCGGGGACGGCGCCAACGACATCGACATGCTCGCGGCCGCCGGCATGGGCGTCGCGTTCAACGCCAAGCCCGCGTTGCGCGAAGTGGCCGACACCGCGTTGTCGCACCCGTACCTCGACGCCGTGCTGTTCGTCCTCGGCCTCACCCGCGGCGAGGTCGAAGCGGCCGACGCCGCCGACGGGCTCGAGCTGACGCGTCCGTGAGCAGCCTTCTCGATCCTCTGGGCGCCCGCTATGCCTACTGGCTGGGGCTTCCGGCCGAAGACACTTCGGACACCTCTGACGAGCTTCCCGACGAAGTCCGGGCGATGCCGGTGATCCTCCGCATCGAGCGGGCCGAGCCGCCGGGCCGCACCCCGCTGCTGGAGGCCGCCGCGGCGGCCGCGCTCGCGGTCTGTCTCGACGAGCGGGCCCGGCCTGGCGGCGAGTGGGCCGAGCCGGTGCACGCGTGGCTCGACAACCGGATCCGGAAGGTCGCGCGGCGGGCGCGGGGCGCGCACTGGGCGGCCGTCCAGGACCTGCCGGGGATCACCGTCGAGGTCGATGGCGCCGAGGCGCGGGCCCTGCTGCCCGGCCTGGTCCCCGAGACGCCCAAGGAGGTCGCGCGACTGCAGATCTCGGGCAGCGAACTGCCGCCGGACGAGCCGGGCCCGGTCCCGGACGGCGTCCCGTTGCTGCTGCTCAACCCGCACGTCCCGATGACCGTCGGCAAGGCCGCCGCCCAGGTCGGCCACGCCACGATGATCCTGGCCGCGCTGCTGGACGACGAGCAGCGCGCCGCCTGGGCCGGACAGGGCTACCGGACCGCCGTGCGCGCGGCGAGCGCGGTGCGCTGGAAGGAACTGCACCCGGGAGACGACCCCGAGGGCGCTTGGCGGCGCGACCGCGTCATCGCCGTCCGGGACGCCGGGTTCACCGAAGTCGACCCGGGCACGATCACGGTGCTCGCCCAGTGGGCGCCGGAACAAGCGGCTTCCTGACCCGGTTGGAGCGGGCATGGCATTGGAAGTGGAACGCACGGGCGAGCACGCGTTCGTCGGGCGCAACGAGCGGGGCGCGGAGGTCCGGCTGGGCCGGGCGGGCGCCGAAGGGGCCTTCTCACCCGCCGAACTGCTCCAGATCGCGGCCGCGGGCTGCAGCGCGGTGACCGCGGAAGAGCTGATCACCCGGCGGATCGGCGAAGACGCGAAGTTCCGCGTCGCCGTCAGCGCCGATCGGCGCGAGGGTGCTTCGGAGCTGGACGCTGTGCACGTCGCTTTCGATGTCGATGTGTCGACATTGACGGCGGATCAGCGGAAAGCGCTGGCCGGCGCCGTGGACCGGGCGATCGAGCGGCTCTGCACGGTGAGCCGGACGCTCAAGAAGGGGATTCCGGTGACGGAGGAGTTCCCGGTCTAGGGTCGGGCGCGACGGGGATCAGGTCGTCCCACTCCTCGGTGAGCTTCTCGCGGTTCTGCTGGTCGAGAAACGGCAGCACGGCGCCGCACGATCGGCAGAGGCGGGCGTGGCTCGCCACGAAGGCCGGACGCGGCTCCAGAAATCCGGGACGTTTGAAGTGCGCGAGAAGCCAGCGCGAGGTGTCGAGTTCGGCGAGCGGGCTCAGGCTCTCTTCACCGCAGACCGGGCAGCGCACTTCAGTTGTTCGCGGATTCCCAGACGACGTAGGCCTGGTCGGCGTCGGTCGTCATGGCCTCGATGAACTTCTCGTTGTCGAAGCCCGGCAGGGCCTGCAGACGCTCGATCAGCGCGTCGGCCGCCGGGTCGCCGCTCGGGACCGCGGTGCCCTTGCCGTCGGTGCCCACCAGCATGAAGAACACGTCTTCGTTCCACGGGCCGTCAGGGATCACCCGGACCATCACCGACGACAGGCCGGCCCACGTGACAGCTTCTTCGCTGCCGTCCGCGAGGCGCCGCCGCACGCCGGTGTCGTCGACACTGACGGTCCGGGACTGTGCGCTGGACGAATCCTGGGTCAACCGGTGCTCCCTTGTTGCTTCGGTGGGTTCACCGTACCGGGCGTGGCGGCGGACCGCGTCACGCGGGCGCGGCTGCGTCCAGCCGGCGCAGCGCCTCCCGCACCACCTTCGGGTCCATCGTCGGCCAGAACGGCGGGAGCGACGCGCGCAGGAAGCCGCCGTACCGGGCGTTCGCCAGCCGCGAATCCAGCACCGCCACCACGCCGCGGTCGGTGACCGACCGGTGCAGCCGCCCGGTGCCCTGCGCCAGCAGCAGGGCCGCGTGCGTGGCCGCCACCGTGAGGAACCCGTTGCCGCCGCGGGCTTCCACCGCGCGCTGCCGCGCCGAGGACACCGGGTCGTCCGGGCGCGGGAACGGGATCCGGTCGACCACCACGAGCTGCAGCGACGGCCCGGGCACGTCCACGCCCTGCCACAGGCTGAGCGTGCCGAACAAGCACGTGCGGACGTCTTCGGAGAACTTCTGGACCAGCAGCGACGTCGCGTCGTCGCCCTGGCAGAGGATCGGGAAGTCCAGCCGTTCGCGCATCTCCTCGGTGGCCTGCTTGGCCGCCCGCATCGAGGAGAACAGGCCCAGCGTGCGGCCGCCCGCGGCCTCGATCAGCTCGGCAAGTTCGTCCATTGTGGACGGTACGAGGCCGTCGCGGCCCGGTGGCGGCAGGTGCTTGGCCAGGTACAGGATGCCGTTGCGCCGGTGGTCGAACGGCGAGCCGACGTCCAGGCCGGTCCACTTCGGGCCCGAGTCGTCCGACGGCGCTTCCTTCTCCGTCGCGGCGCCGGGCGCTTGTTCCACCTTGGCCGCACCGGGCGGAAGGCCCCACTGCCGCGCCATGGTGTCGAACGTGCCGCCCAGCGTGAGCGTGGCCGACGTCAGGATCGTCGTGTGCTGGTTGAACACGCGCTCGCGCAGCAGTCCGGCGACGCCCAGCGGCGCCACCTTCAGCGCCGGCGGCCGCGGGTTCGACGAGTACTTGTCGCCGGAGAGCCAGACGACGTCGCGCTGGTGCGCCTGGTCCTCGTCGAACGCCTCCAGCAGCCGGACCGCGGTGTCGTGCACCTCGTCGAGCAGCGAGCGCGCCAGCTTGCGCGCCGTGGCCCCTTCGACGTCCTCCTTGCGGTCGGAGCCCAGCGCCGTGATGCACGCGTGCGCGGCGTCGCGCACCGCCGGGATCGCGCCCTTCAGCGGCCGCGGCAGCTCGTCCATCCGGCCCGCGGGCAGGTCGTCCACGATCAGCGCGAGCCCGTCACCCGCCTCCAGCAGGCGGTCGGCGACGTCGGCGTCGATGAGCTTGCCGCAGCGCCGCGCGGCCGCCGCGCACATCGCGCTGGTCAGCTCGCCGGTGGCGACCGAGGTGACCCGGTCGACCAGGTCGTGGGCCTCGTCGATGATCACCACGTCGTGGTCCGGCAGGACCTGGTAGCCCTGCAGCGCGTCGATCGCCAGCAGGGCGTGGTTGGTGACGATGACGTCGGCGCGGCCGGCCTCGGCGCGGGCCTTCTCGGCGAAGCAGTCGGTGCCGATCGGACAGCGCGAAGCACCGAGACATTCCTTCGCCGTCACGGAAACCTGACGCCACGCCTGGTCGGTGACGCCGGGGACGAGCTCGTCGCGGTCGCCGGTTTCGGTGTCCGACGCCCACTCCCGCAGCCGCGTGACCTCCTTGCCCAGCCGCGACACCGCGAACGGGTCGAAGAGCTGGGCGTCTTCCGGCTCGTCCGGCGCGCCGGAATCCAGCCGGTGCAGGCACATGTAGTTGCGGCGGCCCTTGAGGATCGCGAAGGTCGGTTCGCGGCCCAGCGGCTTCTTCAGCGCCTTCGCCAGGCGCGGGAGGTCACGGTCGACGAGCTGGCGCTGCAGCGCGATCGTGGCCGTGGAGACCACGACCGTGGCCTCCTTCTCGACGGCGTGCCGGATCGCGGGCACGAGGTAGGCCAGTGACTTGCCGGTGCCGGTGCCCGCCTGCACGGCCAGGTGCTCACCGGTGCGGATGGCGCGGCCGACGGCGTCGGCCATCTGGACCTGCCCAGGGCGTTCGGCGCCGCCGACGGACTCCACCGCGTGGGTGAGGAGTTCGAGGACGCCGGGGAAATCAGTTCGGGCGGGCACAGCGACACATTAGCCGCCGCCTCCGACAAAGATCGGTGCTCCGTCGCGAACGGGCCGTTCGCGCCGTGGGGGACCGGCGCCCCCACGGCGGGGCGGTCAGTCTTCGGTGCGGCGCGAAACCAGCTTCCACGTCAGCGGCAGCAGGCCGGCGGCCACGACGATCTTCAGCGCGTCGCCGATCAGGAACGGCGTCACACCCTTGGCGAACGCGGTGGACAGGTCGAAGCCGGTCGAGGCCATCAGCCACGGCACGCCGAAGGCGTAGATCACGACGTTGCCGAGGACCATGGTGCCCGCGGTGCGCACCGGCGTCCGGTCGCCGCCGCGGCCGGCGAGCGCGCCGACCAGGGCACCGGCGAAGACGAACCCGACGATGTAGCCGGCGCTCGCGCCGGACAGGCCGGACGTCCCGTGCTGGAACCACGGCACGCCCACGGCGCCGACCAGCAGGTACACCAGCATCGAGGCGGCACCGCGCGACATGCCGAGCGACGCGCCGACGAGCAGGGCGGCGAACGTCTGGCCGGTCATCGGCACCGGGCTGCCCGGCACCGGGATCGTCAGCTGCGCGGCGGCGCCGGTGAGCACGGCACCGCCGGCGACCAGCGCGATGTCCCGCACGAGCGAGCCGGGCACGAGGTCGGCCAGCACGGGCCGCTTGCCGGCGAAGGACAGCGAAGACACGAAACCTCCCGAGGTGAACAGGCGACGACCGAGGTTAACGCTCGTTACCGTCCCGTGGACCCCCGAGTTGCGTTCCTCACCGGCCACTCGTCCGGGTGGACCCGATCAGGGCCCGCGCCGGACCGGCCGATGACGAAGTGCAGAGCTGCGATCTGTCACGGAACCGAGGAGGCCGGAGCATGCGAAACCCGAGGAAGAGGACATATCGGTTGCTCGCGGTGACGACACTGGCCGTGCCGCTCCTCGGTGCGGCGGCCCCCGTGACGTCCACCGGATGGGCGTCTTCCGGTTCGGTGGACGTGACGATCGACAACGAGCACGTCGTCACCGGCGAACTGGCGAAATGCACCGTCGACGGCCCGTACAAGGGCTGGACGCAAGGCGGCGCCACGGGCGACATCGCGGTGTTCGGGGCAGGCGACACCGGGTGCGGGCGGTCGGGCGAGGTGTCGGTCGCGCAGGCGGGCGGGCGCCGCTTCCGGGCCACCGTGCTGCAGCGTTACGGCGGTCCGGTGCTCACCGTGCGCACGTACTCCGCGAAGTGCGCGACGACCGCGACCGGCAGCGCCGGCGAGGTGGCGATCGGCGCCGTGGAGGGGGTCACCGTGCCGGAGGAGATCCCGCCGAACCACCGGATCGTCATCCCCGGCGGCGCCGCGGGCACCGCGCTGGCGACGGTGGTCCTCAACGAGACCGTGACGCCCCAGCCACCCGACGGCAGCCTGGTGACGCACGCGCTGCACATCAAGCTGTTCCCGCAGGGCGGCCCGGCGAGCGGCGACATCTACCTGGGCACGGCGTTCTGCGACCCGTTCGGCAAGAAGTAGCTCAGGCCGTCGCGAAACGCGAAGCCGCCGCGACGAACTCGCCCGCCCGCGTGGCCAGGTCCGGCAGGCTGCCACCGGCCGACAGCGCGTCGCCCAGCAACGGCGTCGCCGCCGCCACCGCGATCGCGCCCGAGCGCAGGTAACCCTCGACGTCGGCCAGGTGCACGCCGCCGGTCGGGACCAGTGGGACGTCCGGCAGCGGCGCCCGCACCGCGCGCAGGTAGGCGAGCCCGCCCACGGCCGCGATCGGGAACACCTTCACCGCGGCCGCGCCGAGCCGCCACGCCTGGTCGATCTCCGTCGGCGTCAGCGCGCCGCAGAGCACCGGGGTGTCCAGGGCCGCGGCGCGCTCGAGGACCGCCGGGTTGACCGTCGGCGTGACCAGGTACGCGGCGCCCGCGTCGACCGCGATGTCCACATCGGACGGTTCGCGGACGCTGCCCGCGCCGACCAGCGCGGCTTCGCCGAGCGCGAGGCGCAGCGCGGTGATCGCCGCGGGCGCGCCCGGCGTCGTCAAGGCCGCTTCGAGCAGGCGGACGCCCGCCGCGTGCAGCACCATCGCCGCGTCGGCGAACCGGGACGCGTCCGACGCCCGCAGGATCGCGACGAGCCGGTGTTCCGCCAGCGCGGCCTGCAGATCCTTCACGAGGCAGGCGGCACGGGAGCGGTGCCGGTGTACGCGACGCCTGCTTCGTCGAAGTCCTTCAGCGTCGCATCGACCGTCGGCTGCGAACCGCCGACGGTCAGGTCCAGCAGCACGCGCACGCCGAAGCCCGCATTCGCCGCGTCGAGCGCCGTCGCGCGGACACAGAAGTCCGTCGCGATGCCGACGACGTCGACGTCGGTGACGTCGTGCTCGCGCAGCCAGGCTTCCAGGGACTTCCCGTCGCGGGCCGAGCCCTCGAAGCCGGAGTACGCGGCGCTGTATTCGCCCTTGGAGAACACCTCGCCGATCGGGACGACGTCGAGCGCCGGGTGGAACGACGCGCCCGGCGTGCCGGCGACGCAGTGCACCGGCCAGCTGTCCTTGAAGTCCGGCGTCTCGCTGAAGTGGGCACCGGGGTCGATGTGGTTGTCCCGGGTGGCCACGACGTGGCTGTACCCGCCTTCGGCGGCCTGCTTCGAGATGGCGGCGGCCGCGGCGGCCCCGCCCGGCAGGCCGAGCGAACCCCCCTCGCAGAAGTCGTTCTGCACGTCCACCACGATCAGCGCGGTTCCCATGGCCGGACTCCGTTTCAGAAGAAGAGGGTGGGGATGGCGGGTTCGCCGTGCGAGAGCTTGAGGCCTTCCCACGGCAGGCTGACCAGGCCGCGGCGCAGCCGCTGCCTCGCGTCGTCGAGCGTAGGCAGGTCCGGCTCCGGACGGCCAGCGCGGATCAGCGGGATCTGCAGCGGCCGGTCGTTCGCCTCCGGCGCGGGAGCGGCCCCCGAGGTCGCCCAGACGACCTCTTCGACCGCGGTACCGGTGCCGCGGTGGCGCCGCAGCGCGGACTTGCGGCCGCCGCGGGACTCCTTGTGCGCGCTGCGCTTGGCGACCGGCTTGCCGTCCACTTCGACGAGCTTGTAGACCATCCCGGCGGTCGGCGCGCCCGAGCCGGTGACCACCGAGGTGCCGACGCCGTACGCGTCGACGGGCTCCGCGCGCAGCGCCGCGATGGCGTGCTCGTCGAGGTCGCCGGACACCACGATCCGGGTGTCCTTCGCCCCGAGGGAATCCAGCTGCTCCCGCGCGCGGCGGGCGAGCGGGCCGACGTCCCCGGAGTCGATCCGGATCGCGCCCAGCTCCGGCCCGGCGACGCGGACCGCGGTCTCGATGCCGGCGGTGATGTCGTAGGTGTCGACCAGCAGCGTCGTGTCCGCGCCCATCTTCTCGACCTGGGCGCGGAACGCCGCTTCTTCGCTGTCGTGCAGCAGCATGAAGGCGTGCGCGACGGTCCCGCGCGTCGGGATGCCGTAGCGGCGCCCGGCTTCCAGGTTGGACGTCGTCGCGAAGCCGGCCAGGTAAGCGGCGCGCGCGGCGGCGACCGCGGCGTACTCGTGCGTGCGGCGGCCGCCCATCTCGATGATCGGACGGCCGTGCGCGGCACCGGACATCCGGGCCGCCGCGGACGCGATGGCGCTGTCGTGGTTGAGGATCGACAGCACCAGCGTCTCCAGCAGCACGCACTCGCCGAACGAGCCGGTGACGGTGAGGATCGGCGAGCCCGGGAAGTACAGCTCGCCCTCGGGATAGCCGTCGACGTCACCCGCGAACTCGTAGTCCGCGAGCCAGGCGAGCGTCGCGTCGTCGACGACCGCGGTGGCCTCCAGCTGCGCCAGTTCGGCGTCGGTGAAGCGGAAGTCCGCGATCGCGTCGAGCACCCGGGCGGTGCCCGCGACGACGCCGTAGCGCCGCCCGTCCGGCAGCCTCCTGGCGAAAACTTCGAATACGCAGGGCCGCGCGTGCGTCCCGTCGGCGAGCGCGCTGCCCAGCATGGTCAGCTCGTAGTGGTCGGTGAGCAGCGCAGTGCTGGCCGTGACCGGCTCCGGTGAACCCATGGGGTAAGCCTATTCACCCACATGGCCGGACCTGGCGCGGCGTACCCCGTCCCCTCCGTGACACCATGGGGTGCATGTCCACGCCTGTCGCATCCGAACAGACGCAGGTCGATCCGGTCGGTGCCGAAGTCGCCGAGTCGGACACACCGTGGCGGACCGTGGTGTGGAACGACCCGGTCAACCTCATGTCGTACGTGACGTACGTCTTCCAGAAGCTGTTCGGCTACAGCCGCGACCACGCCACCAAGCTGATGCTGGACGTGCACCACAAGGGCAAGGCGATCGTGTCGTCCGGCAGCAAGGAGAAGGTGGAGACGGACGTGGCGAAACTCCACGCGGCGGGCCTCTGGGCCACCATGGAGCAGCCCTCGTGAACGGTTGGCGGCGCAAGGGCGCGGTGATCCACGCCGGGTTCGAGCAACAGGAAGCGGCCGTGCTGCGCGGTCTGGTCAGCCAGCTCGAGGACATGCTCACCGCACGCGCCGAAGAGGCGCCGCAGGACGAGCTCGCCGAGCTGACCGGCATCCGGACCGGGCCCACCGAGTCCCCGGACGACCCGGTGCTCTCGCGGCTGCTCCCGGACTTCCACAAGCTCGACCCGGACAACCCCTCGCGGGAGGACATCGACTCCTCCGCGGCGATGCGTTCGCTGCACGAGCCGGAGCTGCTCGACATCAAGGTCGGCGTGGCGAAGATCGTGCTCGACACGCTGCCCCGCGACGGCGGCCACGTCCGGCTGACCGAAGAGCAGGCCGACGCCTGGCTGGGCGCGCTCAACGACGTCCGGCTGGCGCTCGGCACCGCGCTCGACGTCACCGAGGACATGCCCGACGAGCTGCCCGAGGACGACCCGCGGGCGCCGCACCTCGGCGTCTACCACTGGCTGACCTGGGTGCAGGAGACGCTGATCCAGGCGCTGACCGGATGATCACCGACGTACCCGGTGTCCTCGTCGGGCACCACGAGCGGGTCGGCGACGGCTGGGCCACCGGGACGACGGTGGTCCTGGTGCCCGAGGGCGCGGTCGGCGCGGTCGACCAGCGTGGCGGCGCACCCGGCACGCGGGAGACGAACCTGCTGGAGCCGGAGAACCTCGTCCAGCGGGTCAACGCCGTCTGCCTCTCGGGCGGTTCGGCGTACGGCCTCGCCGCGGCCGACGGCGTGATGCGGTGGCTGGCGGAGCGGAACCTGGGCTTTCCCGTCGGGACGCAGCCGCACGAGGTCGTGCCGATCGTGCCCGCGGCCGTGCTGTTCGACTTGCCGCGCAGCGACTGGGGCAACCGGCCGGATGCGTCCTTCGGGTACGCGGCCTGCGAAGCGGCTTCGGGCTCTGTCGCGCAGGGAACCGTCGGGGCCGGCGCGGGCGCGGCCGTCGGGTCGCTGAAGGGCGGGATCGGCACGGCCAGCGAGGTCGTCGGCGAGTACACGGTCGGGGCGCTGGCGGCGGTCAACGCGGCCGGGGAAGCCGTGGACCTGACGACGGGCCGGGCCTACGCGGCCGACCACGGCGACTTCGGGGTGAACTGGCCTTCGCGGCCTGCCGACCTGCCGTCCCGCCGGACGGACCTGAACACGACGATCGGCGCGGTCGCGGTCGACGCGGCGCTTTCGAAGGCCGAAGCGCGGCGGCTGGCGGTCGCGGCGCAGGACGGGCTGGCGCGCGCGGTGCGTCCGGCGCACACGATGTTCGACGGCGACACGGTGTTCGCGCTGGCCACCGGGGCGCACGAGCTGCCGGACGCGAGTGGCCCGTTCGGGGCGGCGGCGCGTCCGGCGGCGCTGGACGCGCTGTGCTCGGCGGCGGCGCGGGTGTTCGCGCGGGCGATGGTGCACGGCCTGCTGGCCGCGACCACGGCCGGCGGGGTGCCCGCCTACCGGGACGTCTGGCCGGAGGCGTTTCAGCCCGGGTAGGGGTCCTCGGGCAGGGCGTCGCCGCTGATCTCCAGGTTGGCCGCGCGGACTGCCGGGACCTCCTCGTCGATCTCGAGCTTGAGCCCGGAGACGGTGAGCACCGGGCCGAGCGACGGGTGCGCGACCATCTTGTTGATCGACAGCGACATCCCCGGGATCAGGTACTGGATCCGTTCGTCCGTGCCGAGGTACATCCGGCAGCGATCGCGCACTTTCGACGACAACGGCATCGGCCCAGTATCCCGAGAACGGCTGGTGAGCGGTACGTCTCATCATCTGGACGCGCTTTGTCCACCACCTAAGATGTCTTTGTGCTCCGGATCCGCCGTGAACTCGTCGACGAGATCGTCGCCCACGCCCGTCGTGACCACCCCGACGAGGCGTGCGGGGTGATCGCCGGGCCGGAAGGCTCCGACTCGCCCGAGCGGTTCATCCCCATGCTGAACGCGGCCCGGTCGCCGACGTTCTACGAATTCGACTCCGGCGACCTGCTGAAGCTCTACCGCGAGATGGCCGCGAACGACGAGGTGCCGGTGGTCATCTACCACTCGCACACCGCGACCGAGGCCTACCCGTCGCGGACCGACGCGAACATCGCGGCCGAGCCGGACGCGCACTACGTGCTCGTCTCCACCCGCGACCCCGAAGTGCACGAGTTCCGGTCGTACCGGATCGTGGACGCCGAGATCACCGAGGAGCCGGTCGAGATCGTCGGCTGAGCCCGCTCGGAATAAACCGCCGCGCCACCGGCGTCTGCGTGTAAGAACCCACCGGAGGTAAGAACCCATGGCCGTGACCGTCTCCATCCCGACGATCCTGCGCACCCACACCGGCGGCGAGAAGTCCGTCGAGGCGAAGGGCGCGACCGTCCTCGAGGTCATCGACGACGTCGAGTCCCGCCACGCGGGCATCAAGGGCCGCCTGGTGAAGGAGGAGAAGCTGCACCGCTTCATCAACGTCTACGTCAACGACGAGGACGTGCGCTTCGCCGGCGGGCTCGAGGCCGAGGTCAAGGACGGCGACACCCTGACCATCCTCCCCGCCGTGGCCGGTGGCTGATCGATGGCTCGCTTCGAGTCGCTGCTCGACGCGCTCGGCGGCACCCCGCTGGTCGGGCTGCCCCGGCTCTCGCCGACGCACGACGTGCGCCTGTGGGCGAAGCTCGAGGATCGCAACCCGACCGGGTCGGTCAAGGACCGGCCCGCGCTGGCGATGATCGAAGCCGCCGAGCGTGAGGGCAGGCTGCGGCGCGGCTCCACGATCCTGGAGCCGACCTCGGGCAACACCGGCATCTCGCTGGCCATGGCCGCCAAGCTCAAGGGCTACGGGCTGGTCTGCGTGATGCCGGAGAACACCTCGACCGAGCGCAAGCAGCTGCTGCAGGCCTACGGCGCGCGGATCGTCTTCTCCCCGGCCGCGGGCGGCTCGAACGAGGCCGTCCGGCGGGCGAAGGAGCTGGCCGAGGCGAACCCGGACTGGGTGATGCTCTACCAGTACGGCAACCCGGCCAACGCCGACGCGCACTACCGCGGCACCGGCCCGGAGCTGCTCAAGGACCTGCCGACGCTGACGCACTTCGTCGGCGGTCTCGGCACGACGGGCACGCTCGTCGGCGTCGGGCGCTACCTGCACGAGGCGAAGCCGGACGTCCAGGTCATCGCGGCCGAGCCGCGCTACGGCGAGCTGGTGTACGGCCTGCGCAACCTCGACGAGGGTTTCGTGCCGGAGCTGTACGACCCCAGCGTGCTCAACGGGCGGTACTCCGTCGGGGCGTACGACGCGCTGCGCCGGACGCGCGAGCTGCTGGAGAACGAAGGCATCTTCGCGGGCATCTCGACGGGCGCGGTGCTGCACGCCGCCTTGGCGGTCGCCGAGAAGGCCGCGGCCCGGGGCGAGCGGGCGGACGTCGCGTTCATCGTCGCGGACGCCGGGTGGAAGTACCTGTCGACGGGGGCCTATGCGGGATCGCTCGACGAGGCCGCGCAGCGGCTCGACGGGCAGCTCTGGGCCTGAGCTACACCGGCTTCCAGAGCTCGGGCACGGCGAGGGTGACGCCGTCGGCCGCGGCCAGCCGCTCGAAGGTGCGCATCGTCGTCCCGAAGTCGTCGAACACCTTCGGCAGGAGCTTCAGCGGCTTGCTCAGCGGCCGCCAGAACGCGTCCCAGTGGACCGGCCGGACGCCCCGGGGGCTCAGCGCGCCGGCGGTCTCCCGCCAGTACTGCTCGCGCCACTGCTCGGTCTGCTTGCCGGCGGTTCCGGTGCCGAGGTAGACGACGTCCGCGTCGTACCCGGCCAGCGCGCCGGGAACGAAGTTCGCGGACGCGTGGACCAGCACGTTCCCCGCCGCGTGCGCGATGTGGAACGAGTAGCACCGCCCGGTCTTGAACGCTTTCGCCTTCGCCGGCAGCCGGACGGGCTCGGTGATCTCGCCGGGCACCCGGTCGCCGTCGCTGTGCCGCGCGCCGACCGGAGTCACCGTGAACGCGCCGAACTCGACCGGTTCACCCGGGACCAGCTCCTCGAAGGGCTCGCCCGCCAGGCCGTAGCCCTCCTGGATCTTCCGGGTCGACGCCGACCCGCCCAGCGTGGCGCCGGTCAGCTTCGCGACCACCGGCGCGTCCAGGGCGTGGTCGACGTGCGAGTGCGAGACCAGGACAGCGTCCAGCTTCGTGACGCCCAGCCGGCGCAGGCACTCCTCGATCCGCCCGCGGTCGGGTGCCACCCGCGTCGCCAGCTTCGGCAAGGACGGCCGCGAGAAGAAGCCGTCCACCAGCACGGCCGACTCCCCGTCGGTGACCAGGACGTTCGAGACGCCGGCGAAGGCCGTGCGCAGTTCGGGCATGCTGGGAGTATGAAGGTCATCGGGCTGCTCGGCGGGATGAGCTGGGAATCGTCGATCGAGTACTACCGGCTCGTGAACGAGCGGGTGAAGGCCGTTCTCGGCGGGTTCCACTCCGCGCACACCGTGCTGTACTCCGTCGACTTCGCCGCCATCGAGCGGATGCAGGCCGACGGCCGCTGGGACGACGCCGGCGCCGAGCTGAACCGCGCCGCCAAGGCCCTCGAGGCGGCCGGCGCCGACTTCGTCGTGCTCTGCACCAACACCATGCACAAGGTCGCCGACCGGCTGGAAGACGGCCTCGGCATCCCGCTGCTGCACCTCGCCGACGCCACCGCCGCGGCCATCAAGGCCGCCGGGGTGCGCCGGGTCGGCCTGCTCGGCACCGGGTTCACCATGGGGCAACCGTTCTACCGCGACCGCCTGGCCGCGCACGGCCTCGACGTGCTCGTGCCGGACGCCGGCGACCGCGACCTCGTGCACCGGGTGATCTACGACGAGCTGGTGCTCGGCGTGGTGAAGCCCGAGTCCCGCGAGGCCTACCGCGAGGTGATCGCGCGGCTGGTCGACGCGGGTGCCGAAGGGATTATCTACGGCTGCACGGAGATCGAGCTGCTCGTCGGCCCGGAGGACTCCGCGGTGCCGACGTTCCCCACGACCCGCCTGCACGCCGACGCGGCGGTGGACTACGCGCTGGGCAAGGCACCGCTGCCCGCTCCGCCCGCTTGAGTCACACGGCGACCACCGGGTCCCCGCTCGTGTGGGCCTCGTGCTGCGCGACGACCTTCCGCCACAGCAGCTCTCGCTCCTCGGTGGTGAACTGCGCCGGGGTGATGCCGAAGACGTCCGCGGCCGCCGTCCACCAGTCTTCCGGCGACTCGATCACCTCCTTGGCACCGTGCCGGTTCAGCGTGCGCGCCCGCAGGGTGTCGACGCCGGTCGCGTCCCGCCGCTGGAGCACGCAGACCCGCACGAACCCGGACTCCGGCGCGGTCGACAGCCAGCCGTGCTTTTCGGCGAAGTCGGCCATTTCCGCCGGCCCGGGCGCGAAATCGAAGCCCGCGAAGCTGCCCGAGGGGTCGTGCTCGAACCGCCAGCCGCCCGGCGCCACCTCGGACGGCCGCAGCCGGTAGGTGTGCGGTCCCTGGACGTAGGTGCCTTCCCGTAAGGGGAGCGGCTCATGGATGCCGTCACCCAGCCCGACGTCGACCAGCCAGCTCGCCGACGGGTCCTCGGGCAGGCCGGTGACGGTGAGGGCCAGGTGGTTCCGGTCGACGTTCGGCGCGTCGCCCTGGCCGCCCTGCACCCCGCCGAGGTGCCGCGTGACCTGGTAGCCGAGCGCCCGCAGCAGAGCCGAGAAGGCGCCGTTGAGGTGGTAGCAGTACCCGCCGCGGCCCCGCAGGATCCGCGCGGCCGACGCGGCCGGATCGAGCGGGGTCGGCCGCCCCAGCTGGATCTCCAGCGGTTCGTACGGCACGCGCTCCACGTGTGCCGCGTGCAGCCGCCGCAAGGCGGCGGGCCCCGGCGGCTCGGCGCCGAGGCCGAGCCGCTCGAGGTATCCGGTGACGTCGATGTTCCCCATGTCCGCCAAGCTAGCGGTTGGCACCGACAAAACCTCCGGATCAGGGATTTCACCCGAGGTGGAGCGCCCTGGCCCGACGTAGCCTCGAAAGCGTGAGCACTCCGATCCCCGCCCCGGAAACCGACGCCGCCAAGCGCGTGCTGCCGCCGAAACCGAAGGCGGCCGCGCTCGTCGCGCTGTCGTTCACCCTGCTGCTCTACCTGGTCGAGCTGGTCGACGTGATCCTGCCCGGCGACCTCGACCAGGGCGGCATCCACTCGCGGGCGCTGTCCGGCTTGGACGGTGTGCTGTTCGCGCCGCTGCTGCACGCCGGCTGGTCGCACCTGTTCGCGAACACGGTGCCGGTGCTCGTGCTCTCGTTCCTCGCGATGGCCGCCGGGATCGGCCGGTTCGCGCTGGTCACGGCCATCATCTGGGTGGTGTCCGGGCTCGGCGTGTGGCTGATCGGGCCGGCGAACGGCGTGACCGTCGGCGCGTCCGGCCTCGCCTTCGGCTGGCTCGCCTACCTGCTGGTCCGCGGCATCTTCAACCGCGCGGCCGGGCAGATCCTGGTCGCGCTCGTCCTGCTCGGCGTGTGGAGCGGCATGCTGGCCGGGCTGCTGCCGGGCCAGCCCGGCGTCTCCTGGCAGGGGCACGTCTTCGGCGCGCTGGCCGGCGTCCTCGCGGCGTGGCTGACCACCCGCCGGTCCCGCAAAGCCGTCCCGGCGGCGACGGGTAACCTCGAAGGGTGACCACCCCGCCCGCTGATGCCCCGATCGGTGTGTTCGATTCCGGTGTCGGCGGGCTGACGGTCGCGAGGGCGATCCTCGAGCAGCTCCCCGCCGAGCAGCTCCGCTACGTCGGCGACACCGCGCACAACCCGTACGGCCCGCTCCCGATCGCCACCGCCCGCAGCTACGCGCTCGCGGCGCTCGACGAACTCGTGGAAAGCGGTGTGAAGGCCTTGGTCATCGCCTGCAACACGGCGTCCGCGGCCTGCCTGCGCGACGCCCGCGAGCGCTACGACGTCCCGGTGATCGAAGTCGTCCTGCCCGCCGCGCGGCGCGCCGTCATCGCCACGCACACCGGCCGCGTCGGCGTGATCGGCACCGAAGGCACCGTGCGGTCGCGGGCCTACGAAGACGCCTTCGCCGCGGCGCCCGGCATCACGCTCACCAGCGTCGCCTGCCCGCGGTTCGTGGACTTCGTCGAGCGCGGCATCACGACCGGGCGCCAGGTGCTCGGGCTCGCGCAGGGCTACCTCCAGCCGCTGCTCGACGCCGAGGTCGACACGCTCGTGCTCGGCTGCACGCACTATCCGCTGCTGCAGGGCGTGCTGCAGATCGTGATGGGGCAAGAGGTCACGCTCGTTTCGAGCGCCGAGGAGACCGCGAAGGACCTCGTCCGCGTCCTCACCGAACGGGACCTGCTGACCACGAGGGACACTCCGCCGCGGCACGAGTTCCTCGCCACCGGCTCGGCCGAGCCGTTCACCCGGCTGGCTCAGCGGTTCATGGGCTTCGCCCCGGGTGTCCTCGCTCCCACCACCGCGTAATCGGCTCTTCCGACGCTTAGGGTGTCGTCGTGCGACTGACCATCCTCGGGTGCTCCGGCAGCATCCCCGGGCCGAACGCCGCGGCGTCCGGTTACCTGCTCGAGGCCGAGGGCTTCCTGCTCGGCTTCGAACTCGGCAACGGCACGCTGGCGCAGCTGCAGGCCGTGGCCGACCCGTTCGACCTGGACGCCCTCGTGCTCACGCACCTGCACCCCGACCACTGCGCCGATGTCAGCGCACTCACCGTCCTCCGCCGCTACCACCCCGCGCCGCCGTACCCCGCGCGTCCGCGCCTGCTGCCGTTGTACGCGCCGCCGGACGCGCCGACGCGGTTGGCGAACGCGTATGCGCCCAACGAGACCGAGCGGGCCGTCACCGACCTCACCGACGTCTACGCCTTCCACCCGCTGCGGCCCGAGCCGTTCCGGATCGGGCCGTTCGACGTCGTCGCGGTCGAGGTCGACCACCCGACCCCGGCGTACGGCCTGCGGATCTCCTACGGTGGCCGGATCCTGGCCTTCACCGGCGACAGCGGGCCGTGCGCGGCGCTGAACGAGCTCGCCGACGGCGTCGACCTGCTGCTCGCCGAGGCGTCCTGGACGGACTCGGCGGAGCGGCCGGCAGGGGTGCACCTGTCCGGAAAACAGGCCGGCGAGCTGGCGCGCGAAGCCGGTGTCGGGCGGCTGCTGCTCACGCACATCGCGCCGTGGACCGACGCCGGTGCGGTCCTGGGCGAGGCGTCGGCCGAGTTCCCCGGGGCCGAGGTCGTCAAGCAGGGTGCCGTCTACGACGTCTGACCGGCGGTCATAGAGTGCACCCGTGGCTCGTAAAGATGGCAGGAACGACGACCAGCTCCGCGACATCAAGATCACCCGGGGGTTCCAGCAGTGGCCTGCGGGGTCCGTGCTGATCGAATTCGGCAACACGCGGGTGCTGTGCGCGGCGAGCGTCACCGAAGGGGTGCCGCGCTGGCGGGCCGGCTCGGGCCTCGGCTGGGTGACGGCCGAGTACGCGATGCTGCCGTCCGCGACGAACACCCGCGGTGACCGCGAGTCGGTGAAGGGCCGGATCGGCGGCCGGACGCACGAGATCTCGCGGCTGATCGGCCGGTCGCTGCGGGCCTGCATCGACCTGGCGGCGCTGGGCGAGAACACGATCGTCATCGACTGCGACGTCATCCAGGCCGACGGCGGCACCCGCACGGCCGCGGTGACCGGCGGTTACGTGGCGCTGGCGGACGCGATCACGTGGCTGGGCGCGGCGAACCGCCTGAACGACCCGCAGCCGCTGTCGTCGTCGGTGGCCGCGGTGAGCGTCGGCGTGGTCGACGGCCGGGTCCGGCTCGACCTGCCGTACGAAGAGGACTCGCGCGCCGAGGTCGACATGAACGTGGTGGCCACGGACGCGGGAACCCTGATCGAGGTCCAGGGCACCGGTGAGGGCGCGACCTTCGCGAGGTCCACTTTGGACACCATGCTGGACATGGCGCTGGCCGGCTGCGCCGAGCTGACCCGGCTGCAGAACGAGGCGCTGGCGCTGCCGTACCCCGGCGAGCTGCCGGAGCCGCGTCCGGACAAGAAGAAGGGCTCGAAGTGACGAAGCTGCTTCTGGCCACCCGCAACGCGAAGAAGCTCGGCGAGCTGCGGCGGATCCTTGCCGCGGAAGGGATCTCGGGCATCGAGGTGCTGGGGCTCGCGGACGTGCCGTCGTTCCCCGAGGCACCCGAGACGGCACCGGATTTCGAGGGCAACGCGGTGGCGAAGGCCCGTGACGCGGTGGCGGCCTGTGGTTTGCCCGCCATCGCCGACGACTCGGGCATCGCGGTCGACGCGTTGAACGGCATGCCGGGCGTGCTGTCGGCGCGGTGGTCGGGTCGCCACGGAGACGACGAGGCGAACCTCGACCTGGTGCTGGGGCAGCTGCGGGACGTGCCGGACGAGCGCCGCGGGGCGCAGTTCGTCTGCGCGGCGGCGCTGGTCCTGCCGTCGGGCGAGGAGACGGTGGTCCGCGGCGAGTGGCGGGGCAAGCTGGTCCGGGAACGCCGTGGCACCAACGGTTTCGGCTACGACCCGATCTTCCTGCCGGACGGCGAGGGCCGGACGTCGGCGGAGCTGGAACCGGCGGAGAAGGACGCGGCTTCGCACCGCGGACGGGCACTGCGCGCCCTTCTCCCGGCTCTGCGGGAACTGGCCGGCTAGCCCGTCAGGAAGCCAGGCCGAGGTCGCGGATCAGCTTCGCCACATGGCCGGTCGCGCGGACGTTGTACCAGGCGTGGGCGATCTTGCCTTCCGGGTCGACGACGAACGTCGAGCGGATCACGCCCAGGTACGTCTTGCCGTAGTTCTTCTTCTCGCCGTACGCGCCCCACGCCTCGATCACGGTCTTCTCCGGGTCGCCCAGCAACGGGAACGTCAAGCTCTCGTTCGAGGCGAACTTCGCCAGCTTCGCCTGCGTGTCCGGCGAAATGCCGATGACGCGGTAGCCCGCGTCGTTCAGCTCGGCGAGGTTGTCGCGGAAGTCGCAGGCCTGCTTCGTGCAACCCGGGGTGCTCGCCGCCGGGTAGAAGTACACGACGACGGACTCGCCGCGGAAGTCGCGCAACGACACCTCCTTGCCCTCGCTGTCGGGCAGGGTGAAGTCCGGGGCCGCGTCACCGGGGGAAAGTCGCTCGGTCATGCCCCCGAGCCTACTGTGCCGATTGTTACCAATCCGGCCGGCAGCCACGGCGGAACAGGTGCCGGTCAGCGGGTTGGCGCCGGCCCGTTTCCGCCTGCTTTCGGGCCGGATTGGTAACGATCCTGGGTCAGGCCGGCCCGCAGTAGGTGACCGCCGTGGGTTCGGTCGCGCTCGGCCGGATCTGCAGCCGCAGCTGCGTCTGCTCCTGCGGCACCGCGAACGCCAGCGTGAGGTGCACCGAACGGCCCGGCGGCACGTCCTTGCCGGCGTCGGTGATGCCGGTGAACCCCTGGGCCGTGTCCACGACCTGCTTGACCGCGGCGCCCGCCGAGGTGGCGGTGACCGTGAGACCCGAAAGCTTGTACGTCGTCGAACCGTCGTTCGTCAGTTCGATGTCGAACACCGCGCCGCGGGGGCTCTGCGGGTACGCCGACGGGCTGGGCCGGAACGACTTCGGGGCGCCGACGGAGACCGTGAGGCCGCCGGCGAACCGGTGGTCGGCGCCGAACTTGAGGTCGTTGCCCGCCTGGGAAGCCGACGCTCCGGCGCCCGCGGGGGAGCCGGCCGCGCCGAGCGCGGCGGTGCCGGTCTGCGCCGAGGGGACCCCGCACGCCACCGCCAGGCACAGCAATCCTGAGGTGAACATGATCTTGCACGTGCGCGCGAGCGCCATCGCGGGTACTCCAGTCGGCGGGTCGGGGTGCCGTTCGGCAACGGGGATGCCGGGCGAACCCGCTCCACTCTGGCCGTGATCGCGCGCGGTTACGAGGCGCGACGGGGGGTTGTCGCGCACCTGGTGCCGCCCCGTGGCCAATCCGTGACCGGAACGGCACGGCTGGTGACAATCTTTGCCCACATGCCACTTAAACCGCGAGGGCGAACAACAGGATGAAGATCGCCACGCCGGCCACCCACGCGGCCATCAGCCAGCCGAAATCGCGGACCGGGTCGACCGCGCGGCTCTCTTCGCCGGGCACGTACACGCCGCGTTCCTCGAACCAGTCGGCCCAGCGGGCGAACAGGCGCATCGGGCTGCGCGACGACATGCTTCACCTCCGGGAACCGGCGTTCCCGGTCACAGTACGGGTTCGGCCGGGGCCACCGGAAGGCGCGTGCGACCGTCCACCCGAGCAGCCGGGGCGGCCAGGTGGACCGCCCCCGGATGGGCGAACGGACGACCGGCTCCGCTCACCACTCGCTACCCGACAACCCACGGCCGGGTGAACCTCGGCGTCGCTCGTGTAGAAGCTCAGACGACTCCGTTGCGCTGCAGGATCGAGACCGCGCGGACGGTCGAGTAGCCACGCCATTCGAGTGCCGCCGCGGGCGAGTAACTCGCGAAATCCACCCGCCAGCCGCCGTCGTCCTGCTGCTCCTCGGCGAGCCGTCGCAGTTCGGCGTCGATGACGCCGTCGGCGAACAAGGCGCGCGCCGGGCGGTGCGGCAGGGGCGCGAAGTCCAGAGCACGCAGGGTTTCGCCCTCCGAACCGCCGTCCACCGGGACCAGCCCGTCGGGCGGGACGAAGGTGGCCAGGTGGTCCAGCAGCACGGCAGCCTCGGCGTGAAGGTCGTGGGCGGCGTCCAGGAACCGCACCGCGAACGACAGCGCGATCGCGTGCGGCGCCGAGGAAAGCTCGCGGATGGCACGGAAGCAGTACCGCGTCGCCGCGGTCAGCCACGGGTGCTCGCGCACGACCCGGTCGTGGCGGGCGACGCGCAGGGCGACGCCGGCGGCGAACGCCGTGCTCTGCAGCGTCGCCTCCGCCGGATCGGCCTGGACCCAGAACGGCGCGCACCCCGCGGGGTCCGCCACGGGCAGCGCGAACGGCAGACCGCCGTCCGGTGTGGAAGCCGACGCCAGCCAGTCACACAGGTGAGCCGCGTGGGCGGCCGTGTCCGGGGCGATCTCCTCGAACACTTCGAAGGCGTGGAGGGCGCCGCCGGGCTGGCTCTCCGGTGCCCGCAGGTCCGGTTCGAGGCCCCAGCCGTAGCCGCCGTCGGGGTTGCGGTAGGCGTCGAGGGCGGTCAGCACCGCGTGGGCGTCCGTTTCGCCGCTGAGCAGTTCGAAGCGGCGCCGGTCGAGGAGGCGGGCGTGCGTGGCCATGAACGACGCGGCCGCGGAGAGGTGCACAGGCATGCGATCAGCGTCGCACCCCGCCGGGACGGGGGTCTTGAACGGATCGGACCTCAGAGCAGCCGGGCTCGCCGCTGAGGGGTCCCCGGTCTGGGGGACCCCCGGATTTCACGTTACCGGGTGACACCGACAGTTTCGGCCCGCTCGCCCGGCACGAGGCGCCGGACCGTCCACTGTGTACTCGTCGCTACCGGCTGCGGAACGTGCGGCGGTAGGTGTCCGGTGGCACGCCGAGCGTGCGGTTGAAGTGCCGCCGCAACGTCGTGGCGGTGCCCATGCCGACCGCCTCCGCGATCGCGTCGATGCCGGAGTCGGTGTTCTCCAGCAGTTCCTGCGCGCGGCGGATCCGCTGGGTCAGCAGCCACCGCAGCGGGGTCGTGCCGGTCGCCGAGCGGAAGTGCCGTCCCAGGTGGCGGGAGCTCATGTTCGCCTGCCGGGCCAGGTCCTCCACCGTGAGCGGCTCGTCGAGCCGCGCCGTGATCCACGGGAGCAGCGCAGCCAGCGGGTGGTCGTCGCGCGTGGGCACCGGGGTGGTGACGAACTGGGCCTGCCCGCCGGCCCGGTGCGGCGGGACGACCAGGCGGCGGGCGACGTCGTTGGCGGCCGCCGGGCCGTGGTCGGCGCGGACGAGGTGCAGGCAGAGGTCCATCGCGGCGGCCTTGCCGGCGGAGGTCAGCACGCTGCCGTTGTCGACGTAGAGCACGTCCGGGTCCACCGTCACCCGCGGATACCGGGCGGCCAGGACGTCGGTGTGCGCCCAGTGGGTGGTCGCGCGCAGGCCGTCGAGCAGGCCGGCGGCGGCCAGGACGAACGCGCCGGTGCAGAGCGACGCCACGCGTGCGCCGCGCGAGTGGGCCGCGCGCACCGCGTCGACCAGGTCGGCGGGCGGGTCGGCGTCGATGTCGGCCCACCCCGGCACGATCACCGTCCCGGCGCGCGCCAGCCGGTCGAGCCCGTGGTCGGGCTCCAGCAGGAACCGGCCGACCCGCACGGCGTGGCTGCCGCAGACCGCGAAGTCGTACCGGGGGTGGTCGCCGAACACCTCGGTGGCGATGGTCAGCTCGAAGGAGAGCATCCCGTCGGTGGCGGCCAGCGCGACAGTGTGCATGTCCGAAAGTGTACGCACCACGTCGTTCCGGACACTTTCGCCGACGCGGGACCGTCGCCAGGATTACCTCATGACTTCGGTACTGGTTTACGGCGCTTACGGACACACCGGTCGTTTCGTGGTGGCCGAGCTGCGAAAGCGCGGCATCACCCCGGTCCTTTCCGGACGGGACGCGGCGAAGCTGCCGGGCGGGCGGCCGGCGTCGGTCGACGACCCGGCGGCCCTCGACCGCGCCTTCGACGGCGTGGCGGCGGTGATCAACTGCGCGGGCCCGTTCGCCGCGACCGCCCTCCCGGTGGCCGAGGCGGCCGCCCGCGCCGGCGTCCCGTACGTGGACGTCGCCGCCGAGATCGAAGCCAACCTCGACACCTTCGAGCGGGCCACCGGTCCCGTGGTGGTGCCCGCGATGGCGTTCTTCGGCGGCCTGGGCGACCTGCTGGCGACGGCGGCGATGGGCGACTGGACGACGGCCGACGAGGTGCACGTCGCCTACGGGCTCAGCGGCTGGAATCCGACGGCCGGGACCCTCGAGGCGGGCCGGGTGTCCCGGGACCGCCGTGGCGGCAAGCGCATCCGGTACGCGGGCGGCCGGCTGGACTACCGCGACGACGCCCTGCCCACGCTCGAGTGGGCGTTCCCCGGGCCGCTCGGCACCCGGCCCGTCTTCGGCGAGTTCTCGATGGCCGACATCGTCACCATCCCGCGTCACCTGAAGGTCTCCGACGTCACCAGCTACATGACGGTCGACGCGGCGGAGGGCCTGGCGGCGGCCGGCGAACGCGACTCGGCCGAGACGTTCGTGGTCGACGTCGTGGTGCGCTCGGGCGGCGAGGAACGCCGGCGCACCGCCCGCGGCGAGGACATCTACGCGGTCAGCGCGCCGCTCGCGGTGGAGGCGGTGGAGCGGATCCTTTCGGGACGGACGAAGGCGAAGGGCGTCGTCTCGGCGGGCGAGATCTTCGACGCGCCGGACTTCCTGCGGGCGCTCGCTCCGCACATCACGGTCGAGTAGGGACCCTCACCGAAGGGGCCAGAGGTTCCTGGAGCTCGGTGATCCACTTCGCCGGGTCCTCCGGGCAGTCGAGGTAGAGCTCACGCTGCGGCCCGCCCGAGCGGCGGCCGGTGGCCTCGAGCCAGCGGACCAGCGCCTGCCAGCTCGGCAGCACGAGGTCGATCGCCCCGCGGTGCACCAGGGTGGCCGCTTCGGTCTCGGGCAGGTCGACGACCTCCAGCCCGTTGCGCTCGCCCTCGGTCACCGAAGCGGGGATCGCCGCGTGGACGACGACCTCGTTCTCGCCGAGCTGTTCGTAGAAGCAGGTCAGACGGCCGGCCGGGGTGACCGCGGGCGCGCCGCGCAGGCGCTCGCCGAGTTCGGCGCACAGCGGGCGCACGACCGGGCCGATGTCCTGGGGCCGGAAGCTCGCCGCGGTGCCGGTGAGCTCGACCAGCCGGGTCGCCGGAAGCCGCTTGACGACGATGCCGGGGAGGGGCAGGCCCTCGTCCTCCAAGGTCCGCAGCCGCGCCTCGACCTGCGTCAGCCGCTCCATGCCCGCCGCCAGTGCCTGCTCCAGCTCGGCCCGGCGCAGCGTCAGCATCGCGCGGACCTGGGCCACGCCGACGTTGTCGGCCAGCATCGCCCCGACCTGTTCGAGGGTGAAGCCGAGGTCCTTCAGCGCGACGATCCGGTTGAGCCGGGCCAATTGCCCGGCTTCGTAGCCGCGGTGGCCGGTGGCCGGGTCGACGGACGCGGGCCGCAGCAACCCGATGGCGTCGTAGTGCCGCAGCATGCGGACCGAGACCCGGCCGTGCCGGGCGAACTCGCCGATGGTGAACACCGCCTCACCACCCTGGCGGCGGGGTGAAACCGCCGGTCACTTCGGCGGCGAGTTCGGCGAAGGTCAGCGCGGTGTCGTCTTCGAAACGCGGGCCGACCACCTGCAGGCCGACCGGCAGCCCGCCGGGCGACAGCCCCGCCGGCGCCGCCACCGCGGGGAGGCCGGGCAGGGACGCGTGCGTGATCCAGAAGACCTGGTCGTCGTACGGGCGGTCCCCGTCGGAGGTCGCGATCACCCGGTCCGCGAACGGCCGGTCGTCGTGGGGGAAGGCCGTGGTGAAGCCGACCGGGCAGAGGAAGACGTCGACGTCCTCGAAGTACCGGGCCCAGGCGGCCCGCGCGGCCATCCGCTCCCGTTCCCGCGCGACGACTTCCGTCAGCGGCGCGAAATCGGCTCCGGGCTGCTGGTGGGCGAAGAACAGGCCGACGTGGAAGCCGAAGGTCCCGGCCTCCCGGACCGGGTCGACGCCGCCGGGCCAGCCCTCGACGAGCTTGACCCCGGCCCGGCCGAGCGCGTCGACCGCGTCGGACAGGACAGCGCCGGCCTCCCCGGTGACCGGCGCCTGGGGGTGGTCGAGGACGAAACCGGCACGGAAGCCGTCGAGCCGGGTGTGCCGCGGCGGCGGCAGTTCCCAGCGGTACGCCTTCGCCGCGTCGCCTTCGGGACCGGCGGTGACCCGCAGCGCCGTCCGCAGGTCACCCGCCGAGCGGGCCAGTGGCCCGACCGCCGACAGGTACGCCATTTCGCTGGGCAGGGCCGGTGGCCCCGGAGGCTGGAACCCGCGCTGCGGCACCAGCCCGGCGGTCGGCTTGAGGCCGTAGACACCGCAGAAGCCGGCCGGGATCCGGATCGAGCCGACCAGGTCCGAGCCGTATTCCAGGTAGGTCAAGCCCGCGGCCAGGGCCGCCGCGCCGCCCCCGCTCGAGCCGCCGGGCGTGCGCGCAGGGTCCCACGGGTTGCGCGTCCGGCCGTGGATCCCGCTCACCGTCTGCCCGAAGTCCTCGAGCATCCGGTGCACGTTGGACTTGCCCACGACGATCGCCCCGGCCGCCCGCAACCGTTCGGCGACCGTGGCGTCCCAGTCGGGGATGTAGTCGGCGAACTCGGGGTTTCCCCAGGTGGTGGGCATCCCGGCGACGTTGAAGCTCTCCTTGACCGTCATCGGCACGCCGTGCAGCGGACCGGCGTGGTCCCCGCGGGCGAGCGCCGCGTCCGCTTCGGCCGCCGCACGGAGGGCGTCCTCACGGCGCAGCTCGACGATCGCGTTCACCGCGGGGTTCGCCTGGTCGATCCGGGCCAGCAGCCGTTCGGTCAGCTCACGGGAGGTGAACTCACCCCCGCGGACGCCGGCGGCGGCTTCGGTCGCTGTCAGGAAAGAAGTCATGGCTTCCGGTTTAGCCCCTGACACCGTGTCAGGCGCAAGCATCGGCCGGAGAAAGCGGGAGGGACGTGGGCCCGGAGAGACTCGAACTCTCACTGGCACGGACCTAAACCGTGTGCCTCTGCCAATTGGGCTACGGGCCCCAGTACTCCGGAAGCGTAGCGCGCGGCGGGTCCGCCTCGCCGGGCGTGCCGGTGCGGGACTCCGCGAGGCGGCCCGCTAACGTGGGCGCCAGAGTCCCATGCGGCGAGGAGGACACGTGGCCCGCGACCCCGAGACGATCGAGCGTGAGATCGAGCAGGCTAGGACCGCCCTGGCGGCGACGCTCGACCAGCTGACCGTCAAGGCCGACCCCAAGAAGCTCGCGGACGCGGCGAAGGACGGCGTACGCGCCAAGCTGGACAACCCCAAGGTGAAGTTCCCGCTGATCGGCGCGGGTGTCCTGGTGCTCGTCCTGCTGGTGCGCAAGCTCCTGAAGTAACGCTCAGGCCTGCTTCGCCGGCGCCTTGGCCTCGGCCGGCGCCGGGGTGGCCGGCTTCTTCGGGTCCTCGACGGCCTTCGGGAGCTGCTTGCTCGGCGGCAGCTGAGGCTTCTTCTCCGCCGAGTCCGGGGTCTGCTGCTTCGGCACGCTGCCGGGCGGCGGGACCTCGAGCGGCGGGAGCTTCGGGAGCGTCAGCCGGGCGGTCATGTAGGCGCTGGTGAAGTCCAGCGCGCTGCCGTTGAGCAGGTGCACCACCGTCGTCTTGGTGTCGCCGGCGAGCTGCTCGACCAGCTGGTCGGCCCGGTCCCGCGCCGCGATGATGCCGGGCGCCCTGGCGGTCAGCTCCTTGCCACGGCCGCTGACCGTGATCGCCCAGTCAGCGTCCTCCTGGACGTACGTAGCCGTGATCGCTTCCACCATCTGCCTCACGCCCCTCTCCTCCACCAGCCTGCTTTACACAACCGTGACGTCGCCACCGCATTCCCATGACGCGGAAACCCACGCCCCTCCTCCGGCCGTGAAAGTCCAGCACACTTTCTACCGTGTCATCGATACCGTAGAGCAACTCTGTGTCACAGGACACGATAGCGCTGAGTAACGACCAAATGGCCTAGTGCACGCGCAGGCTAACGTGCACGCTCCCGCAGGCTAACGTGCACGCTCCCGCAGGCTAACGTGCACGCTCCCGCAGGCCGCTCCACAGCACGTCCATCGCGTATTCGGTGGCCAGTTCGGGGCTCACTTCGTCGTGCCGCTCGCACCAGATCGCGAGGCGTTCGCACGCTCCGACCACGAATTCCGCGGCCGCTTCGGCTCTCAGGTCGTCGCCGCTGTCGAAGTGGCCGCTCATGAGCGCGGCGATGAGGTCGGTCTGCTGACGGCGGGTCTCCTCGACCTCCTCGGCGGCCGGCGTGCCGATCAGCGCCATCTCGTGGCGCAGCAGCGACCACGCCTGGCGCCGCTCCCGGATGAAGACGAAGAACGCCAGCAGGCCGCGCCGCAGGGCGTCCTCGGCACTGGCCGCGCCGACCGTCGCCTGCTCGGTGACTTCGCGCAGGATCGCTCGTGACTGCCGGATGCAGGCGAGCAGCAGGCCTTCCTTCGAGTTGAAGTACTCGTAGAGCATCGGCTTCGAGACGCCCACGAGTTCGGCGATCTCGTCCATGGACGCCGCCGCGTAGCCGCGTGCCGAAAAGACCTGCTCGGCGACTTCGATCATCTGCCGCATCCGCTCGGCCCGGGGCATACGTTTGCGCTTCGCGGTCGTCACGGGCGCCACTCTACCGCTGGTAACCTACTCCAAGTAAGCTGGACGGCGAGTAACAGGAACCGGGAGGCGGCATGGCCGAAGAGACCGGGGTCGTCATCGTCGGGACCGGGTTCTCCGGTCTCGGCATGGCGATCCAGCTGCGCAAGGAAGGCCGCGACGACTTCGTCATCCTCGAGAAGGCGCACGACGTCGGTGGCACCTGGCGCGACAACAGCTATCCGGGCTGCGCCTGCGACATCCCGTCGCACATGTACTCGTTCTCCTTCGAGCAGAACCCGGACTGGTCGCGGGCCTACTCGCCGCAGCCGGAGATCTGGCGGTACCTGCGCGAGGTCGCCGACAAGCACGACCTGCGCCGCTTCGTCCGCTTCGGCCAGGAGATGACCGGCGCCCGCTGGGATGCGGAAGAGAACCGCTGGCACGTCGCCACGAAAGGCGGCGGTGAGTTCGTGGCGAACGCGCTGGTCGCCGGGGTCGGCGCACTGCACCTGCCGATGATTCCCGAGCTCCCCGGGATCGAGCGGTTCGCCGGCCCGGCGTTCCACTCGGCGCGGTGGCGCCACGACGTCGACCTCACCGGCAAGAAGGTCGCCGTGATCGGTACCGGCGCGAGCGCGATCCAGTTCGTGCCGCGGATCGCGCCGGACGTCGAGGAGCTGACGCTGTTCCAGCGGACGCCGCCGTGGGTCATGCCGAAGGCCGACCACGAGATGTCCGGCCGCACGCGCGCGCTGTTCAGGGCGTTCCCGCCGGCTCAGCGGCCTACCGCACCCTGCTCTACTGGCTGCTCGAAGCACGCGCGATCGGCTTCAACGGCCAGTCGTGGGTGATGAAGCTCGGGCAGCGGATCGCCAAGCGCAACATCGACCGCGCGATCCGGGACCCGCGGCTGCGCCGCAAGGTCACGCCGGACTACACGATGGGCTGCAAGCGCGTGCTCGTCTCCAACGACTACTACCCGGCGCTGGCGCGGGACAACGTCGACGTCGTGACCGGCGGCGTGCGGGAGGTCCGCGAGCGGAGCATCGTCGACGCGGCGGGCGTCGAACACGAGGCCGACGTCATCGTCTACGGCACCGGCTTCCACGTCACCGACGCCTTCGACGACCTGGAGATCGTCGGCCGCGACGGCCGCAACCTCGGCAAGGAGTGGGCGACCGAGGGGATGCGGACGCACCTCGGCATCACCGTCGCCGGGTTCCCGAACCTGTTCTTCCTGCTCGGCCCCAACACCGGGCTCGGGCACAACTCCGTCGTGTTCATGATCGAGGCCCAGATCTCCTACGTCGCCGAAGCGCTGCGGCTGGCCGGAGGCCGGTCGATCGAGCCGAAGGCCCCGGCGCAGGAGCGGTTCAACGCCGAGATCCAGCGCAAGCTCGCCAAGGGCATCTGGACGCGCGGGGGCTGCAAGAGCTGGTACCTGGACGCGAAGGGCGTCAACCGGACGATCTGGCCCGGCTTCACCTGGCGCTACTGGCTGGACACGCGGAAGGTGCGGCGAGAGGACTTCCTGGTCGGCTGAGGGCCGTGAGTGTTCAGACGGTTAGAACCCGTCTGAACACTCACGACCCGGGCGTCACCGGGAGGCGTACCGGCGGAGGCGCGCGATCAGGTCCACGGTCGGCAGCCCGCACAGTTCGGCCATGCGTTCGAGCGCGGGCAGGTCGAGGGCGACCTCGCCGCCGTGCTCGCCCGTCTGCCGCAGGCGGTCTTCGGCCCAGCGGCGCAGGGGAAGCAGTTCGGCGGAGGCGTCGGCGACGACCTTGCGCAGGTCGACGCGGACCCGGCCGGGCTCGTCGACGAACACGCGGCGGTGCACCTTGGCCAGCAGGTCCTGGGGCAGTTCGTCCATCGCGACACACAGCTCGACCAGGCGCACGACCGAGCACTGTCTGGTGCCCAGTTCGTAGGTGGCCAGCGTCTGCAGCGAAATTTCGCTCTGCAGGTGCTGGTTCAGCTCCTTGCGCGTCCAGCCTCGGCTGCGCCGGAGCTTGCGGAGCTCGTCTCCGAGTACCCGCTGATACTCCTCAGCGTCGATCAGCACATCAATGTCCCCTGCCGTGCGCTCCCGCGGCACCCGCGCGGTCGTGATGATTCCCGTGCAGGTGCACCCTCACGTGTATGTAAGTGCGCTGCGGCCTCGCCCTTACGCGGATTCGGGCATGTCTTTGATACCGATTGCGCGAGTTAGGCCGAACGGGTTAACGGCAGGTGGCTGAGCGGCTCAGTTGACGCAGGGAACGCCCTCGGCGGTGATCGGCTTCTCGTCGTCGGCGGCCGGCGGCGCGGTGGACGGCGACGACGCGCCCGCGGCCGCCCCGGCGCCGCTGCTGCTGGCGCCGGCGTTCGAGCTCGAGGGCTGGTAGTCGGCGCCGAGGAACACCATCACGTGCCCCGCCTTGACGCTCTTGTCCTCCTGGATCGTCGGCGAGCCGCCGAGCACGTCCGCGACGGCCTGGCCGGCGTCCTTGCCGCCCTTGGGCACCCAGATCACCGTGGTCTTGCGTGCCGTCGCGGTCGCCGTGTCGCCGGCGGTGAAGCCCTTGCCCTCGAGGGTCTTGGCGACGCTCGCGGCGAGGCCGCTGCGGCTGGTGGCGTTGCGGACGTCGACCGTGGTGGCCTTGTTCGCGCTGTCGGCTTGCTGATCCGACGGCTGCTGCTCGCCCGGCTGCGGCCCGGCGAGCCCCTGCACGAACTGCTTCACCTCGGCCGGGTCGACCTGGATGGCCGAGCCGTCTTCGGGGGTCTTGTAATCGACGTTCTTCACCGGGATGGTGCGGAACTCGAGCTGGCCGCCGGTCAGGCCCTTCATCTGCTGGGCGAACCCGAAGATGTCCCAGTTCTGGTTGAGCACGACGGACTTCTTGATCGCGTCGATCAGGTCGGTCAGCTTGCCCGGGTTGGTCAGGGTGCCCGCCGAGAGCACCTTGCGCGCCATGCCGGCCATGAACACCTGCTGCCGGACGACCCGGTCGAGGTCGCCGCGCGGCAGGCCGTGGCGCTGGCGGACGAACTCGAGGGCTTCGACCCCCGAGATCGTGTGCTGGCCCTTGGTGAAGTTCGCGCCGGAGTACTCGTCCTTGACGGTGTTGTTGAGGCAGACGTCGACGCCGCCGATGGCCTTGGTGATGTCGCTGAAGCCGAGCAGGTTCACCGCGGCGTAGTTGTCGATGGTCGACCCGGTGAGCTTCTCGACGGTCTGGATCAGCTCCTTCGCCCCGGCCTGGTTGGCCTTGACGTCGAGCTCCTTCGGGTCGGTGACGCCCTGCTTCTGCAGGTCCTTGCGGGCCTGCAGCATCGCCCGCGCGTAGGCCGAGTTGATCTTGTGCTTGCCGTAGCCGCCGGGGATGTCGACGTAGGTGTCGCGGGGCAGCGAGATCGCGACGGCCTTGCTGCCGTCGTTCGGGATGTGCACGAAGATCAGCGAGTCGGTGTTGAGCTCGCCGTCGGACTCCCCGGCGCGCAGCTCGTCGAGCACCTCGCGGGGCAGCGGGTTGCCCTGGGCGTCGGTCCGGCTGTCGAGGCCGACCAGCAGGATGTCGCGGGCGCCGTCGGCGGGCTTGTCTCCACCGCCGCCGTCGCTGATCACGTTCTGGTAGTTCAGCCCGTTCACCAGGCCCTGCATGGCGGCCCACGCGTACCCGGTCAGGCCCATCACCAGCAGGGACACGACGGCCAGCGAGACCTTCGCACCGCGGGAGGAGTTGCGGCGGGCCCGCGGCGCGGGGCGCGGGGTCAGCCGATCGGGCTGGGGACGGCGCGACGGCGAGGCGCCGGCGCGGCCCGCGTCCGCCGGCTCGCGGCGCGGTGCGGGACGTCGCGGCGGCGGCGTGCCACGCCGGGTGTCGGCCCGGCCTGGCTCTTCCTGCCAGGGCCGGGCGGGGCGGCGGCCGCCTTGCCCGTTCCGAGGCGGGTGGTCCACGCGGGCGACTCCTCACTGGTTCGATCAGGTGGTGCTGGGGATGGGACGCATGGTGCCTTCCCCTGGTTGCCGTAGCGTTACACATCCCCCCACGAATGTGTCATGCACCACCCAGTTTCCCGCATCTTCGACGGTTTCGCCTGGTCAGGACGGCGCATTCGCCGGTCGCCGGACGGGCAGGAGGGTGCCGGCGGCGGCGAGCAGGGCGAACCCGGCCGTGACGGCGTGCAGCGTGACACCGAGAAAGCCGGGCGTGCTCCCGTCGGCGGCGAACAGCAGTGAGGGTGCGCAGGCCAGCGCCGTGGCCAGCCAGGTGCCGGTCGCCGCGCCCGCCCCGATCCGGATCGTGTGCAGCAGGAAGACCCCGAGCAGCAGGTGCACCAGGCTCTGGATCGGGTCGAGCCGCAGGCCCAGCAGGTCGGCGTCGGCGGCCACCCCGCCGAACCTGGTCAGCGCGAAGCCGAACACGCCGAGCGTCGCGTAGCCGATGCCGAGCCCGGCCGCGGCCCGGGTGAGCACCGCCGTCCGGCGGCCGGGGTGCTCGGCCGCGCGCGGCTGCCGTGGTCCGTGGGTGTGCCGTTCGAACCACCAGAACACGCAGGTCGCGGGCACCGCGAGCAGCCCGACGGCGACCAGCGTCCGCGGCCGGAGCAGCCAGCCGATCCCGTCGGCGATCCGGCCGGGCAGGTACACGACGGCGACCAGCAGCAGCATCGCGGCGAGGAACGCCAGGTAGAGGCTCATCGGCGCGCGCAGCACGAACCGGGACGCGCCGGCGACGGCGGGCCGCGTGCCCAGCCGCGTCAGCGGGCCGGCCAGGAGCCCGAGCACCCCGAGCTGGATCAGGCCGAGCAGCAGCACGCCCCACGGCGGGGCGGAGAACGCCGCCGGGGCGCCCGGGCTGCCGAGCAGGAGGGGTGGCCCGCCCCGCAGGACGCTCACTCCGGCGAGGCCCGCGACACCGGCTCCGGCGGCCACGGCGAGCAGCCGTCGAGACGGGCGTACGCCGTCGGCGTGCGCGAAGGCGAGCTGCTGGGCGAGGAGGGCGAGCGCGAACGTGGCCGCGTAGCGCGGCAACGGCGAGCCGGACCAGTTCGCGGCCAGTTCCCCGGCGGCGAACAGGACGCCGAGCCCGGCGACCGCGCCCACCGGCGCCCGGCGGTGCAGGGCCAGCAGCGGCGGCGCGCAGACGATCGTCAGCAGGTACACCCCGAGCAGCCAGAGCGGGTGCAGCGCGATCCGCATGACGGTCGCCGTCGTGCCCGCCGGGATGCCGAGCAGTTCGAGCGCCAGCGGCGTCAGCAGCGCCACGACCGCGAAGATCAGCGCCGGCCGCAGCAGCGGGCTCGAGCGTTCGGCCAGGTAGTGGCGGTAGCCGCCGCCCGCCTCCTGCTCGGCGCGCCAGCCCGCCGCGTTGAGGTGGCCGCCGGCGAAGAAGATCACCGGGGCGAGCTGGGCGAGCCAGGTCAGCGGCCACAACGCCGATCCGGGCGCGCCCGCCCAGTCCGCGAGGGCCGTCACGGACTCCCCGAGCAGCAGGAGGACGACCCCGCCGGCCCCGAGCAGCGCCCACCGGCCGACCGACGCCGGGGTGGCCGCGGGCACCGGCGCGAGGGGGGCGCGGCGGGCCCGCAGCCAGCCGCGCAGCCGGAACACCAGCAGGCAGCCGATCACCAGGACCCCGGCCACCATCGGGCCGATCGGGTCGCCGACCGGCGGGCCCCAGCGCTGGTGCCAGGAGTTGACCACCAGCCCGGCCGAGTAGAAGGAGGCGACGACCCGGCAGGTGAGCGCCGAGTTCATCGGGTTGAGGTCGCAGGCGTGGTGCATGTCGTAGGACAGCCGGTCGTCCAGGGCCTCCCGGACCTCCGGGCCGAGCGGGTGGCCCTTGCGGTCGGCGTACCGCAGCAGGTCGTAGCCGAGGTCGTGGGCCTTGCACGGCACGGCGTAGTCCCACTTCGTGTTGTCGTCGCCCCACGGCGTCGAGCAGCCGCCGTCGACGTGGACGGCGCGGACCGTGCCGTCCCGGGCGGGCATCGCGCCCGGGGTGACGCCGCTGAGCGCGGTGAAGTCCTTCGGCAGCCGGGCGAGCGCGTCGGGGTGCGGGCCCGGGTGGACCAGCGCCTCGATGGCGTTCTGCGCGGCCAGCACGTCCCCGGTGGGCGGGCCCTGGTCCGGCGGCGACGGCGGGCGCGAGGCGATCAGCCCGAACGCGAACACCACCAGCAGGACGAGCAGCAGCCAGCCGGACGTCGACCACGGTCGGCGGAGGCGGGGCGGTTCGGACGGGGCCGGCATGCCTTCCAGGGTGCCAGCCCCGCCACCGCGCCGGGATGGGGACAACCCCCGGGATCCGGTGTGGCTTTCTTCTATGCTGCCCGCACGGCTGCCCGTTCTTCCCTTCCGCCGCCGGGACGCGCCCCCGAGACTCGGGACGGGGGGCACGGCGACCAGGAGGGCGTGCTGTGGCCTCGACCGACCTCGACGGCGTGCCCGTGGAGAACACCGTGCGCGCGTTGCGCCGGCTGGCGCCCGGTGCCTCCCTCCGCGAACCGCGGACTCCCGAACTGCGCGTGCTCGCCCAAGCCTTGCGCGACCACGCCCCGTCGGAGCTGGCACGCACCCATCCCGTGCCGGTCGCCCGCGCGGTGCTGGCCGGCCAGCTGCGGGCCATGGACCGGGCGGTGACCGGCTTCTTCGGCGCCGGACGGCCGGCCGGCCCGGCGGCCGCCCGGCTGGTCCGGGCCGCCCGGTACAGCAGAACCCGCCGCGCCGGGCCGTTGCTCGACCGGCTGCGCGCCGAGCCGGGACTGCGGATGGCGGCACTGGGCTGGGCGGAAGCCGGCGGCCACCGGATCCTCGCCGGGGAGCTGCGGGGCGTCCCGGTGGTCCCGGCGGCCGGCGACGGGCGGCTCGCCGCGGAGCTCGCGGTCGCGGCCCTGCTGCCACCGCCGGACCGGGGCGGCCGCGTCCCGGACGGCGACCTCGTGCGGACCGGCAGCGCGTTCCTCGACGTCCGCTCGCTGCGCATCGGCGACCACGGGTTCCGCGTCGACGTCGAGTCGGCCGCGCCGGTCGAGCTGGTGCGCGACGAGGAGGGACTCACCCTGCGGGCGCTGTGGTGGAAGGGGCTCGGCCGGGTGACCGACGACCTCGGGCACGAGTACCTCGTCCTGGCCAAGGACCCGGCCGGGACGCCGACCGCGCGGCACTGGTGCCACCCGCGCCCGGCGCCCGGCGCGCGCGTGCTGCGGCTGGAGTCCGCCGGCTACCGCGGCGAGCGGCTGCGGCTCGACGCCGCGCCGGCCGGGATGCCGGCCGGGTCGTCCGCCGACGTGCTCGTCAAGCTCGAGCTCACGGTGCGGCTGGGGGTGTGAGCCCGCCCGGCGTGTCCGGGGCGAAGCAGACCTGGTCGCGGCCGTTCTCCTTCGCCAGGTAGACGGCGGCGTCGGCGGAGTGGAGCAGGCGTTCGAGGGTGTCGCCGTGCCGCGGGTGGCGGGCCACGCCGATCGACGTCGTCCGGTCCGCGATGGTCGCCGGGTCGCCGCGCTTGTCCGTGGTCACGATGTGCAGCTTGGCAATCGCGATCCGTATCCGTTCGGCGGCTTCCCAGGTCGCCTCTTCGTCGATGTCCGGCAGCAGAATGAGGAATTCCTCGCCGCCGAAACGGCCGACCAAGTCGCTCGGTCTGGTCACTTCGTCGAGGGTTTGCGCAACGGTCCGCAGCACGTCGTCGCCGGCCGGATGCCCAAAAGTGTCGTTAATCCACTTGAAGTGGTCGAGGTCGACCATCAGGAGCGCCAGCTGATCACCCGATCGAGCGGTCCGTTCCAGTGCCCGCTCCGCCGACTCCGACCAGCCACGCATGTTGAGAATGCCCGTTTTCGGATCCGTCCGGACGTCGTTCTGGAGCTGGTCGAGTTCCGCGAGCCGATTGAAGACCACGGTGACCACGGCCATCACCGCCACCATCGGCGGCACGGTGGCAAGCAGAATCGCGGTCACCGCGCCGAGGCCGATGGTGATCGCTTCCAGCATGTTGTCGGCCGGGCTGCCCAGGACGTTACGCACGGTCGGCTCGGAGGACATGCCGAGCGCCAGTGCCCCGCCGACGTAAACGATCTGGATCGCCTCGTAGATCGCGCCGGTGAGGGCGATGGTGCCGAACTCGTAGAGGAAGTCGCTCCAGCCGGAGCCGGAGAAATGGGGCCCGAGCGAGGTGTAGGTCAGGTGGGCGAGCACGCCCGCGAGGCCGTGCGTGATCGACGAGAAAATGAAGTTGTGCGCCGGTCGGCGGGCGATGAACCAATGCTGGAGCCGGACGACGAAGATGACGAACAGGATCAGCGGGACGGGCAGGATCATCGCGGCCGAGAAAGTCCACACGGCGGTGAGGTCGATGAGGACCGTCTTTTTGCGGTTTCGGCGCCGTTCTTCCTGGCGCTGGGTCAGTTGAATGTGGACGGTGGCGCCGACGGCGAGGATTCCGAAGTTGACCCAGTCGCGGGGGACGAGCGCCTGTGAATGGGCGAGGGAAATGGCGAGCACGGCGGCGGCGAGCGCTTCACTGCCGAGCATGAACAATACGACCCGGGGACGACGGCGCCAGAGCGCCCAGTTCCGCGGCGAGAAGGGGTGCCCGCGCCAGACCGTCCCGGGTGGACCACTGGGCGTGGTCGCCTGGGCTGGCCCTTCGCGCGGCACCGGCGGCCGCGGCCCGCCTCGGCCCGCCGCCGCGCCGCCGCCGCTCACGGCGTCGTCTGGTCCGGGATGCAATTGGTCACCTCCTTTCCAGCGTACGTGGGGGTGCTGAGTAATCTCATCGGTACCTGCCGGAGTGTTCACGCATTCCGTGGGCGGGTACCATCCCACTGCAACGGAACTGACGGGTCCTCGGTGGAACTGCCGGGAACGCGGACCAGAAACATCTTCAGGCTCCCCACACGGAGGTGGCACCGTTGAGCAACCGCGATCTCTGATGCGCCGGCGAATTGCCGTCTACGACGTCGTGCCCCATTACCCCGAGAGGTGGCAACCGTGCGCAACCGCGACCTGTGACCGGCCGAATACTATTCATGATCTTGACTGTGCGGAGAGGTGGCTTCCGATGGCCAACCGTGACCTCTGAACCGCGGCTCATGACGGCCGTGGTCCCGGTTCCGCGCCGACCCGGCGCCAGGCGAACCCCACCGGGACGGCCAGCAGCAGGCCCACAGCCCCGGCGAGCGCGACCGTAGTGCCCGCGGAACCGATTCCCTGGGCCACCAGCCCCCCGATGCCCACGCCCACACCCTGGGCGACCCGCAGCCCGGTCCGGTACAGCCCGCCGGCGCTGCCCCGGATGTCGTTCGGCACCCACGTGATGAACGTGGCCGACACCGTGATGACGTACGCGCCCGTCGCGCCGGCCAGCGCGAGCAGGATCAGCGCGAGCCACAGGTTCGGCCGCAGCGCGAACGCCGCCAGCGCGGCCAGCGGCAGCGCGGCCAGCACCCCCAGCAGCTTGCGGCGGTGCTCCGTCGAGACGTACCGCGACAGCAGGAACGTGCCGAGCACGAACCCCAGCGGGTCCGCGGCCAGCAGCCAGCCCACCGCCTGGTCGCCCGCGCCCAGCTGGGCGGCGAGCGGCGCGGCGAGCCCCTCCGGGATCACCGCCAGGCCGACGAGCCAGGACAGGTAGAGCAGCACCCGCAGCCGTTCGTCGCCGAAAACCTGCCGGACGGCGCCGAACCACGGGGCGCCGCCGTCCCCGGCCGGCGGGCGCCGCCGCACCATCAGCCGCACGGCGACGGCGGACACCAGGAACGTCAGCGCGTCGATCGCCAGCGCCCACGACGTGCCGATGCCGGTCACCAGCAGGCCGCCCGCGGCGAGGCCGGCCAGCATCGCGGTGTTGTTCGTGATCCCGCGCAGGTCCTGGCTCTGCAGGTAGACGTCGTCGTCGGCGAAGATCTCGCGGCCGAGCGCGTTCTGCGCCGCGTTGCCCGGCGCGTTCGCCAGCCGGGCCAGCACGAACAGCGCGAAGAGCCAGCCCATCGGCATCCCGGGCAGGGCCATCAGCCCGATCAGCACGGCCTGCGCGAACGAGCCGGTCACCAGGACCGCCCGCCGCGGGAACCGGTCGGCGAGCTGGGACAGCCCGAGCCCGCCGGCGAGGGCGGGCAGGAACGTCAGGGAGTAGACGACGGCCGAGAGCAGCGGCGACCCGGTCCGGTCGAAGATCAGGATGGCCAGCGCGACGATGGTCAGCTGGTCGCCCAGCATCGACTGCGTCTCGGCGAACCACAGCGCGCGGAACTCGTGGTTGGCCAGGACGGCTCGGAGCCGTGGTGTCGCGCGCGTCGTCACCTCGTCACCACCGTCCCCCGATCGAGTGAATATGAATCGTCCGCATTGTGCCTGGCCAGTGACGATCCCATCCGGGGGAGTCACCGCCGACCTCCCGGAAGCACTAACAGTATGGCGCCGGCTACGCCCCGATGTCCCCGGAACGCGCGCCACTCACTCCCACGGGGAACCGATCGGGTCACACCCCCGACGAGGGGCGCGTGGTGGCCGTGACCGGCGCGCGGGTACCTGCGGACTGATCGAACCGGACTCGCTCGGCGCAAGGCGGCGGCCGCTCGTCGTCGTGGCGATGCCCCGTTGGACCGAATGGGCCAAGACTGGACCCAGAGCCGGCCGGGGTGGACGGACCGCGCGCCGCCGGCGCCGCAGATCGGGGAGAAGACGATGGACGGGTTGATGCAGGGCAAGGCGGTCGTGGTGACCGGTGCCGGCCGGGGGCTGGGCGAGGCGTTCGCGGTGCACGTCGCACGGGCGGGCGGGGCGGTGGTCGTCAACGACATCGATGTGGAGCTGGCCGAGCGGACGGCGGAGAACATCCGGGCGCACGGCGGCCGCGCCGTCGCCAGCGGGCACAGCGTGGCGGAGGCGGGCGAAGCGCAGGAGATCGTCGACCTGTGCGTCAAGGAGTTCGGCGGGATCGACGGGCTGGTCAACAACGCCGGGCTGAACTACGAAGCACTGCCGTGGGAGGACGACTTCGAGCAGGCGCGGGAGCTCATCGGAGTCAACGTCCTCGGCGTGGTGAACACCGGGCTGGCCGCGATCAAGGCGATGGTCGACGCGGGCACCGGGGGCTCGATCGTCAACATCTCCTCGGGCGCCTCGCTCGGGCAGCGCAAGCTCGGCGTGTACGCGGCCAGCAAGGGCGCGGTCGCGTCCCTGACCTACTCCTGGGCGCTCGACCTCGAGGACGCCGGGATCCGCGTCAACGCGGTCTGCCCGCTCGCCCACACCCGGATGGTGTGGAAGTCCGAGCGGTCCCTGCGGGCCTGCCCGCCGGACCGCACGCCGTCGCGGATCGCGCCGGTCGTGCTGTTCCTGCTCGGCGACGGCTCGGACGGCATCACCGGCCAGATGATCCGGTGCAACGGCCCGCAGCTGCACATCATGGGCCAGCCGTTCCTCAAGCAGCCGATCCTCGAGCGCCCGGTGTGGGACACCGAGACCGTGCAGAAGGCGTTCGACGAGGTCTTCTCCGCCCACCTGGAGAACTACGGCCTGGAGAAGCGCGTCCCGCCGCGGCTGCGCAAGTGGACGGAGACCACCTCGCCCCGCACCGCCTGACCCAAGCGCCCCAATGTGGCGTTCGGTGCGTCCAGCGCACCCAATGTGGCGTTCGGTGCGCTGGACGCAACCAACGCCACATTGGGGCGTTCTGGCACCTCAGGAACCGGCGGCCGGTTCGGGGTCGCGGACGGCCGCGTAGAGCGCTTCGATGTCGGCCGAGTAGCGGTCGTTGATGACCCGGCGCTTCAGCTTGAGCGTGGGGGTCAGCTCGCCGGACTCGGGAGTCCACGACTTCGGCAGCACGTGGTAGCGCTTGATCTGCTCGATCCGCGCGAGCCTGCTGTTGGCCGACTCGACCGCGCGTTCCAGCTCGGCCCGCACCGCCGGGTGGCTCGCCAGGTCTGTGAGGTTTTCGGGGGCGGCGTCGACGCCGTTCGCCGCGGCCCAGCCGGGGGCGATCTCGTCGTCGAGCACGATCAGCGCCGTCACGTACGGCCGGTCGTCGCCGATCGCGACCGCCTGGCCGATCAGCGGGTGCTCCTTGAGCAGGCCCTCTACCCTCGTCGGCGCGATGTTCTTGCCGCTCGAGGTGATGATCAGTTCCTTCTTGCGGTCGGTGATCGTCACGAAGCCGTCTTCGTCGATCGTGCCGATGTCGCCGGTCGCGTACCAGCCGTCGGCGTCGGTGGCGTCGGCGATCGTGCCGTCCTCCTGCAGGTAGCCGAGGAACACGATCGGGCCGCGGACCAGCAGCTCGCCGTCCTCGGCGACCTTCACCTCGACGCCTTCGATCGCCTTGCCGACGGTGCCCGCGCGGAAGGACTCCGCGGAGTTGGACGTCGCCGCGCCGGTCGTCTCGGACAGGCCCCAGACCTCGCAGATCTCGACGCCGAGGCCGGCCAGGAAGTAGATGATCTCGACCGGGAGGGCGGCCGCGCCGCTGGAGGCGACCAGGATCTTGTCGAGCCCGAGCAGCGCGCGCACCGGCGCCAGCGCGGCTTCGTCGGTCTGCCTGATCTTTTCCGCGAGCTCGGCGGGCACCGGCTGACCGGCGCTGCGCAGCTTGTACCCCTGCTGCAGCAGATCGTTCGCCTGCAGCAGCGCGGTGCGCCGGTCCTCCGGCACGCTGCCGAGCATGTTCTTCAGCGCGGCGACCATCTTCTCCCACACGCGGGGGACGCCGAAGAAGCTCTGCGGGTGCACCTTGCCGAGCGCGCCGGCGACCGCCGTCGGGTCGGCGAGGGTGTGCACGTGGCCCGCCCACACGATCGGCAGGTAGATCGACAGCTGCCGCTCGGCGATGTGGGCGAGCGGCAGGTACGCGATGTTCGTCGCGTGCATCGGCGGGTGGTGCAGCTCGGTGACCGCGTACGCCTGGTGGATCGCGTTGCGGTGCGACAGCACGACACCCTTCGGGTCGCCGGTCGTGCCGGAGGTGTAGATCATCGACAGCGGGTCGTCCGGCTTGATGTCCTGCCAAGACCGTTCGAACGCCTCGGGGTCGGCCGCAAGCGCTTCCCGGCCCTGGGCGCGAAGGGTGGCGAGCGAGACGAAGCGGTCGTCGTCGCCGGGGAGCGCGGTTTCGTCCATGACGACGACGTGGCGCAGGGCCGGGAGGTCGTCGAGCACCGGCCGCCAGCGCGCCAGCTCGTTCTCGCCGCCGAGCACCACGACCGGCGCCGCGCTGTGCCGCGCGACGAACTGGATCTGGTCCGGGCTGAGCGTGGCGTAGGCGGTGCAGGGGATCGCGGCCAGGTGCGTCGCGGCGAGGTCGGCGACGATGTGGTCGGGGCAGCCGGGCGCCATGATCAGCATGCGCTCGCCCGCGGCGAGCCCGAGCCCGGCCAGCCCGCGGGAGACCTCGGCGATCGCGGTGCGGAACTCCCGCCAGGTCAGCGTCGGCTGTGACAGCCGGGGCTCCGCCCCGGGCCGGGGGCTTCGCCACCCGGACCCCCGAAAAGCGACCTGCCCTTCGATGTCGAGCGAGGTGATCGCCGGCAGGTCCGGGTACTCGACGGCGTTGCGGCGCAGCAACCGCGGGATCGTCTGGCCTTCGGTCTGCTCGGCGACGGACGGGGTGGTCAACGCTGGCCTCCTCGGTGCTCCGGTTGGCCACACTGTAGGGGCTCCCGGCGCGGGTGGATAGACAATCGCGGCCACGTCAAGCATCGCCGTCGAAACGGACATAGCGGTCAGGCTCTCACGACTGTCCACTGTGTACACGAGCGTCCGCGCCGGAACCGCGCTTCAATGGAGGGACCACGGACGGCAGGGGGAACCGATGACGCGGTCGGCGCGCAAGTTGCTCGAGGAGATCCAGGCCGAGCTCGCGCCGCGTGACGGCGACAACCGCCTCGTCCCGCTGATCACCGCCGGCCGCGCGCCGCGCGCGGTGTTCGCCGCACTGGCCGCGGAGGAGAAGCTGATCACGCTCAGCGACTGGCGCAGCTTCCACGCGCTGGCCGCCCGGGCCGACGAACCGCACGCGCGCGTCTTCTTCGGCGGTCTGGCGCCGGGTGAGCAGCAGGCGAACGCGATGCTGGACGCGTTGCTCGCGGCGACTGGTCCGGACCATGGCGACGAGCGGCCGCGCGCGGGCTGCCAGGCCTACCCGGCCTACGTCGCGTGGCTCGCGCTGAACGGCGAGTCGTCGGCGACCGCGGCCGGGATCTTCGCCAACTTCGCCGCCTTCGGCCGGTACTGCAAGGACGTCGCCGCGGGCATGCGGGAGCACTACCGCTTCACCGGCGAGCAGTGCGCGTTCTTCGACTACTTCGCCGCGGACGTTCCGGAAATTGAAGAACAAGCGCTCGCCGCGATCCAGGCGGGCCTCGACGCGCACCGGCTGGACGAGCGCGAGGCGCACCGCTGCGCCCGGCTGTTCCAGAGCTACGAGCTGCTGTTCTGGAACACCCTCGCTGACGAGTTCACCGTCTGACGGCTCGCGGTCCTCGGGGGACCCGGCCGCGGAACCGGTACCGGGTGCACTCCAGGTGTCCGCGCGGACACGCTTGCGGAATACCGGGAATTCCGCCGCTATTTCCGGTGAATCCGTGGCATTGACCGCGATTTCGGCCTATTTTCGCTTTGGAGACGCCGTCCGCTCCGGATGAAGCGGGCGTGCGAGGCCGCGGCCGCGAAGTCGTGATGTTCGTCACCGAACGATTCGGCGCTGTCGTACGTAGTCGGCCCCGCCGGGACACACGATGGGACCGGGAGCGCCTCCGGTACTCACATACGTGCGTGGAACGGAAAGCCGCCCTGCGACGAAGGTCACGACTTACGGTGGTGGACTTTCGAAGCGCAGGCAGCAACTGTTGAAGGGTCACCGTTCCAAGATCACGTTCTCGCCACGGACTTGACGCGCCCTGGAGGGCTGCCTAACGTCGTCGCGGGCGAAGCAGACCACGGTGATGTTGATCCGGCTGGTCGGAATCCGGGTGCAGACCACCTCGGGCGACCCGAAACCATGTACTGCCGGAAGGAAAACGGACCCAGGTGAAGCAGATTTCTCTTCGACGCAACCGGGGATCCTCGATTCGGAAGCGCGTGCTCACGATCGCGCTCGTCCCCAGTGTCGCGCTGTTGCTCGTCGGTGTGGCTCTCGCGGGCTACCTGATCTACGACGCCGTCACAGGCCGGGACTACACCAACCGCATCCGGGGCTCGGAGGCCCCGTCGATCCCGTTCCTCGCCTCGCTGCAGCAGGAGCGCCAGGCCACGCTGAGCCTGCTCGCGGGCCAGAGCAGCCAGCGCGCCGCGCTCGCGGCCGTGCGGCCGAAGACGGACGAGAACGCCGCGAAGACGATCCAGTACCTCAAGGACAACTTCGCCGACTACGACGACACCCCGCCGAGCGTCCTGAAGAACATCACCACGTTCTTCGGGCTGTTCCAGCAGCTGCCGCAGAACCGTCAGGCGATCGACGGCGGCCAGATGCAGATCAACCAGGCCTTCGCCTACTACAACAAGATGATCGACCAGTTCACCGACGGCGTGGCCGGGCTCGCGCAGAACGCGCGCGGCGCCCAGAACGCGTTCGACCGGCTGACCGCCATCCCGCTGTTCACCGCGGCCGACGAGATGCAGCGCAGTGACGCGCTCGCCGCCGCCGGGCTGGCCGCGGGCGGGCTGACCAACGACGACTTCCGCGCCTACGTGGGCCAGGTCGGTGCCTACCACGCCCAGCTCGACGCGTCGGCGCCGAAGCTGATCCCCGAGGTCAAGGCCAAGTACGACCAGCTGCTGGCCAGCCAGCCGTGGCAGGTCGTGACCCAGGTGGAGACCGCGTTCCTGCGCGGCGACCTGTCGAAGCTGCCGGTACCGCAGGACCAGTGGCGTGCCGCCGCCCGCCAGGTCGGTTCCGCGCTGATGGGCATCTTCATCCTGCAGAGCTCGAACGCGAGCCAGGCCGCGATCGACGACGCGGACTCGACGTTCACCGAGTCGCTGATCGCCGGTGTGATCGCGGTCCTGTTCGCGGTCTTCGTGGTGTTCGTCGCCGTCCGGCTGTCGAACCGGCTCATCGGCCGGCTGCACCGGCTGCGCGAGGACACCCTCGACGCGGCCGAGGTGCGGCTGCCCGAGCTGGTCGCCCGGGTCCAGGCGGGCGAGCCCGTCGACCTCGAAGAGGGCGGTCACTTCCTCGACCACGGCACCGACGAGATCGGCCAGGTCGCCGACGCGTTCAACAAGGCGCAGCAGACCGCCATCGCGGCCGCCATCGAAGAGGCGAAGATCAAGGAGGGCACCAAGACGGTGTTCCTCAACATCGCCCACCGCAGCCAGGTCATCGTGCACCGCCAGCTCAAGGTGCTCGACCAGGCCGAGCGCAAGCAGGAGGACCCGGACCAGCTGGACACGCTGTTCCAGCTCGACCACCTCTCCACCCGCGCCCGCCGGAACGCGGAGAACCTGATCATCCTCGGCGGCGGGCAGCCGGGCCGTCAGTGGCGCAACCCGGTCGGGCTGGCCGAGCTGGTCCGCGGCGCGTCCGCCGAGACCGAGGACTTCGCCAGGGTCAAGACGGCGGTGCTGCCGCAGATCGCCGTCCGCGGCCCGGTCGTCGGCGACCTCGTGCACCTGCTCGCCGAGCTGATCGACAACGCGACGGCGTTCTCGCCGCCGCAGTCGCGGGTCGAGATCCGCGGCAACGTGGTCGGCAAGGGCGTCGTGATCGAGGTCGAGGACCAGGGCCTCGGGCTCGAGCCGGACCAGACCGAAGAGATCAACTCGATGCTGGCCAACCCGCCGGACTTCGGGATCATGGCGCTGTCCGACGAGCCGCGCCTGGGCCTGTTCGTGGTCGCGCGGCTGGCCGCGCGCCACGGCATCCAGGTGCACCTGCGGGAGTCGGCCTACGGCGGCACCCGGGCCATCGTGCTGGTGCGCACCGACCTGTTGGCTCCCTTGGCGGAGAGCGAGCCGGAGCAGCCGATCACCCCGCCGAAGCCGGAGCTCGTCCCGAACCTGGTCGAGCCGGAGCCGGTGAACGACGAGGTCGCGCCGCTCAAGCGGCCGCAGCGCCGCCCGGCGCGCCACCGCACCGAGCCGCCCGCCCCGCCGGCCCCCGAGACGGCGCCCGCGGCCGTGACACCGCCGCCCGCGGTCGTCCCGCCCGTGACCGTCCCGCCGCCGGCCCCGGCACTGGCGCCGCCGGCACCGTCCACCCAGCAGCCGCCGTCCGCGCCGACGCCGGTCCCGGTCGGGTCCGTCTCGGAGCCGATGAGCCAGCCGACGCAGGCCCAGCCGATCGCCCCGGTGCGGCCCCCCGCACCGCCGGCGCGGGTCTCGCGCCCGGCGCGTCCGGCCGCGCAGCAGCCGGCGTGGCCACCGCAGGAGCCGCGGGCCGCGACGACCCCCGAAGGCCGTCCGCAGCAGCCGCGCCGTCCCGAGGCACCCGGCCGCCCGCCGCTGCCGCAACGGCGACGTCAGCAGAGCCTCGTTCCCCAGCTGCGGGAAGACAAGCCCACGCCGGCCGCGGAACGCGAAGAGGTCAGGCTGGATTCGCCGGAGGTCGCCCGCAGCAGGCTGTCCGCTTTCCAGCAGGGCACCCGGCGGGCCCGTGACGAAGAGTTTTCCGAGAACGACGACAGGTACGGAGAGCGCGAGTAATGGTCAACTCAGGCGCCCACGAGCTCGACTGGCTGCTGGACGACCTCGTCAAGCGGGTCGCCGGGGCGGACCGGGCGGTGGTGCTGTCCTCGGACGGCCTGCTCATCGGAAGGTCCGGCAACCTTTCCGAGGAAGACGCAGAACACCTTTCCGCGGTCGCTTCGGCCTTCCAGAGCCTGGCCCGCGGCACCGGACGGCACTTCGGCGGCGGCAACGTCCGCCAGACGATGGTCGAGATGGACCACGCGTTCCTGTTCGTCACGGCGGCCGGGCGCGGCGCCTGCCTCGCCCTGCTGGCCCGCGAGGACGCGGACATGGGGCTAGTCGCGTACGAGATGAACCTGATGGTGAAGCGAGTCGGACAGGTACTCACCTCCGCGCCCCGTACCGGCGCCGGCGTCCAGCCCGCGCCATGAGCCCACGGCACGAAGCCTGGTTCGACGACGAAGCCGGTCCGCTGGTCCGGTCGTACGCGGTCACGGGCGGCCGCACCCGGTCGGACACGCTCGGGCTCGACCTCATCACGCTCGTCGTGGCGCTGCGCACGGCGCACGAAGCGGGCATGCTCGAACCGGAGTACGCGCGCATCATCGCCTTGTGCCAGCGGCCCGTCTCGGTGGCCGAGGTGGCCGCCCGGGTGGACCTCCCGCTGCCCGTGGTGAAGGTGATGCTGAGCGACCTCATCGAGCAGAACCTGGTGCTGTTCCGTACCGCGGCACCGGCACAGGAAACCCCCAACCGACACGTATTGCAGGCGGTCCTTGATGGCATCCGGAAACTCTGACCCCCGGCGGAACCTGACCGCGACCGCGGTCAAGGTACTCATCGCCGGCGGGTTCGGGGTCGGCAAGACCACGATGGTCGGTTCGGTGAGCGAAGTGCCGCCACTGCGGACCGAAGAGGTCATCACGACCGCGTCCGAAGGTGTCGACGACCTGTCCGGCGTCGAGCAGAAGACGACCACGACGGTCGCGCTCGACTTCGGCCGCATCACGATCAACCCGGACCTGATCCTCTACCTGTTCGGCACGCCCGGGCAGGACCGGTTCTGGTTCATGTGGGACGAGCTGGCGGAGGGCGCGCTCGGCGCCGTCGTGCTGGCCGACACCCGGCGGCTCGACAGCTGCTTCGCCGCGGTGGACTTCTTCGAGCGCCGCAACCTGCCGTTCGTCGTCGGCGTGAACTGCTTCGACGGCGCGTACCGGTACGGCACCGAGGAGGTCCGGCAGGCGCTCGACGTCGGCATGGACGTCCCGCTGCTGCTGTGCGACGCCCGCGAACGGGAGTCGACGAAGCAGGTGCTGACCAGCCTGATGGAACACGTGATGGCGCGGTCCGACCTGGCAGCCGCCCAGGGCGGCTACTGATCGGACCGCGCGCTCGCGTCTGGTTCAGCGACGCCGCTTGATCAGGTTGTCGAGCGCGAAGCGGCCCGGGCCGATCGCGGCGAACAGCAGGAAGACCCACGAGTAGACCGCGGCGGGCTCGCCCATGTTCTGCAGCGGCAGCAGGCCCATCGGGGCGTGCACGGTGAAGTAGGCGTAGGCCATCACGCCGGAGAGCAGGATCGCGGCCGGCCTGGCGGCGAGGCCCGTGAGCAGCAGCAACGCGCCCGCGAGTTCGAAGACGCTGCCCCACCAGCCGGGGAACGAGCCGAACGGGACGCCGCCGCCCTGGCCGTCGATGCCACCGAAGAAGCCGAATCCCTGCAGGCCGTGGAAGCCGAACAGGAACGAGATCACGATCCGGCTCGCGCCGACCACGAGGCCGGTGACCTGGGTCTTGGCCGGGGTGGCGGTGGTCTGGGTTTCGCGGGCGATGGTGGCGGTCATGGTGGGTTCCTTCCCTGGGTTCCGCTTGCCTTCTGCCTACGCGTCGAGCGGGTCACCGCCGGATCGACACCCGCGCGAAAAAATCTTGGAGCCTTTCGGGAGACTGTCTCCATGGCGGGCAAACAGAGTGCCGGGCTCCTGCTCTACCGCGGCCGCGGCGACGACGTCGAGGTGCTGCTCGGGCACATGGGCGGGCCGTTCTGGGCGAAGAAGGACGCGGCCGCGTGGTCGCTGCCCAAGGGCGAGCTGGACCCGGACGAGTCGCCGGAGAAGGCGGCGCGGCGCGAGTTCGAGGAAGAGCTGGGGCTGCCGGCGCCGGACGGCGAGTACGTCGAGCTGGGCGTGGTGAAGCAGTCGGGCGGCAAGGTCGTCACGGCGTGGGCGGTCGAGGCCGACCTCGACCCGGCTTCGGTGGTGCCCGGGACGTTCTCGATGGAGTGGCCGCCGCGGTCGGGCAAGCAGCAGGAGTTCCCCGAGGTCGACCGGGTCGAGTGGTTCTCCCTGACGGTCGCGCGGGAGAAGCTGGTGAAGGGCCAGCTGCCGTTCCTGGACCGGCTGCTGGCGCTGGTCAGCGGCTGAGCAGCGCCTCGAGGGGCTTGGCGGTGAACGACGGCAGCACGACGTCCGCCTGCCCGAAGTCGAGGCTCGCGGTGATGGCGTTCGGCACGGCGACGCAGGTCAGCCCGGCGGCCTTGGCGGCGGTGACGCCGTGCGGGGTGTCCTCGAAGGCGATGGCGTCTTTTGCCTTTGTTCCGAGTGCGGCCAGCGCGGCGAGGTAGAGGTCCGGATCGGGCTTGGCCCGGTGGAGGTCCCCGGTGAGAACGGCGTCGAAGTAGCGGTCGATGCCGAGCCGTTCGAGGTGCGGGTTCACCCAGGCCCCGGACGAGCTGGACGCGACGGCGAGCTTGAGGCCGTGGTCCTTCGCGGTCTCGAGGTAGCTCCGGACGCCTTCGCGGGGGCCGAGGGTTTCGAGGAGCTTCAGGACCCGGGCGCGCGTGTGGGGCCGCATCGCTTCGGGATCGATGCCCGGAGCGTGCTCGGCGAGCAGGGCGAACATCGCGGGCGTGGTGTGCTGGGTGCCGATGACGGCGTACCAGGCTTCCATCGGCAGCTCGGTGCCGTGTTCGCGGAAGACCTCCTGCCACGCCTGCAGGACGGCGGACTCGGTGTCGGCGAGCGTGCCGTCGAAGTCGAAAACCAGGGCGCGGGTGGGCACGCCTGAACCCTGCCCGGTCGGTGATCGTTCAGGCAAGCCGGTTGTGACGAGACCGGGTCCTGCCCTTCGAAACGGACGATCGCCGCCTAGCTCAGGAAGAACTTCGTCAGCAGCGGGGCCAGTGCCGGTGCCTTCACGATGTGCGTCTGGTCCGGCAGCGTCCGGTACTCCGCCGAGGGCAGGACCTTCGCCAGCGCCGACACGCCGTTGCGCATCCATTCCGGGCTCCGGCCGCCGTCGATGGCCAGGGTGGGGATCTTCACCTCCGGCCACGCCGCCGGCAGCGGGCGGCCCGACTGGTGGTCCGCCACCAGTGCCGTGTCGTACGGGATCGTGTGGGCCACTCGCTTGAGCTTCGCCCAGAACGGCATGATCCGCATCACCGCCACCGTCGCGTTGCCCAGGCCGACGCCTTCGGTCATGAACATCTTGACCGCCTTGCCGCGCTTCCCCGCCTTCAGTGCTTCGTCGAGACGGGCCGGGTAGTCGGCCGGGACGCGGGGGCGGGTGTCGTCCACGATGAACGGCGGTTCGTACACCGCCAGCTTCGGGACCGTGAGGCTGGGAGCCGCTTCGAGCGCCAGTGCGGCGCCGGAGGAGATGCCGAACAGGAACGCCTCGCCGCCCGCCTCCTTGACGAGTGCGGCGATGTCCTCGACTTCGCGCCCGACCGTGTACGGCCCGGTGTCCGTGCTCTCGCCGCGGCCGCGGCGGTCGTACGTGTACACCGTGAAGTGCGCGGCCAGCTCCTTCGCGAGCGCGTCGTTGGGGGACGAGCCGCGGTAGCACATCGCGCCGTCGACGAGGACGAGCGCGGGGCCGGAGCCGGCCTTCGTGTAGGCGATCTTCGTGCCGTCGGCGGAAACCGTCGTGCTCATGGGAACTCTCTCCTCGTCTTCTCGGTCAGGCGACGGTGCGCCGCATCAGGTGGGCGGAGGTCGTCGCGAGCCACGTCCAGGCGATCACCACGGCCGCCCAGAAGCCGAGCACCGCGACGGGGCTCGCCGATCCGGACGCTACGCCCGCGAAGCCGGCGACGAACAGCACCCCGCTGATTCGCGAGTACCACGCCCTGGCGGGCGTCAAGTGCGAGCCGATGGCGAAGCAGGCTCCGACCAAGGCGGCGAAGCCAAGGCCGCCGCAGACGAAGTGCAGGGTGCCGTGCCAGCTCACCGACGACGGCGGACCGGCGGGCGTGCCGAGCGGGAAGCCGTCCTGCGGGTCGGCGCGGAACACACCCGCGCACAGCAGGCTCACGCCGTAGCCGGCCAGCAGTCTCGGTCCCCACCGCCCGGGCAGAACCCGCCGGATCCCGGCCGCGGCGGCGAGGGTCAGCAGGCCGGTGAGGACGAAGTTCGTGATCTGGATCCAGCCGAGGTCGCCGTTCGCGAGCACGCTCGCCGGGTGCCGCGTGAGGTCGAAGCCGGCCCGGGTCAGGCCCTGGACCAGTCCGGTGCCGACGTAGAGGGGCCCGGCGAGGATCCCGCAGGCCAGCAGGGACCGGGTGGCCGAGGTGGGCAGGGCGCGGGTGGGGCTCAAGGCGGTAGTGGTCATGCTGACAGCCTGACACCCGACGATCGAGTCTGTCAAGACAAGAAAAATTGTCGGTGGCACCCAAGCGCCCCAATGTGGCGTTCGGTGCGTCCAGCGCACCGAACGCCACATTGGGTGCGTTGGACGCACCCAACGCCACATTGGGGTGTTTTGGGGTCAGGCGCGGCGCAGGGTGAGGAGCGTGATCTCGCTGGGCGCGAAGATCCGGAACGGCGGACCCCAGAACCCCGTGCCGCGGCTGTTGTACAGCTGGGTCTCCCCGTGCCGGGTCAGGCCGGACAGCGTCGGCTGGTCGAGCCGCACCAGGAGGTGGAACGGCCAGATCTGGCCGCCGTGAGTGTGGCCGGAGATCTGCAGGTCGACGCCTGCCTCGCGGGCCTCGCGTACCTGCTTCGGCTGGTGGGCCAGCAGCACCACCGGGACGTCGGCGGGCGCGCCCTCCAGCGCGCGGGCCAGGTCGGGGCCGTGGCCGGGCAGGCCGGACGCGGTGCCGGTCGGGTCGTCGATGCCGGCGAAGAGGATCCGGTCGCCGCCGCGTTCGAGCAACGTGGAGCGGTTGTGCAGGGTGTCCCAGCCGAGCCCTTCCATGTGGTCGAGCCAGGCCTGCGCCTCGCCGAAGTACTCGTGGTTGCCGGTGATGTAGAACCGCCCGAGCCCGGCCTGGACGCCGCCGAGCGGGTCGACCTGCTTGCGGCGCTTGGCCACCGCGCCGTCGGCGAGGTCGCCGGCGTGGCAGACGACGTCCGCCTCCAGGGCGTTCACCGCCGCGACGACCTGTTCCGACCACTTCGTCCGGTCGATCGGGCCGAAGTGGGTGTCGGTCAGCACGGCGACGCGCAGGCCGTCGAGCCCCGGCCCGAGCCGCGGGATGACGACGTCGACCGCCTTCACCGGCGGCACCCGCATGGCGACGCGGTTGCCGTGCACGAGCAGGACGGCGGCGACGAGCGCGACCGCGCCCGCGACGATCCGCGACCGCGCCGGGTCGTCGACGCCGAGCAGCCCGACGCGCGGCACCAGGCTCAGGACGGACCAGCTGAAGAGCACCCAGATCACGGCGAGCAGGGAGTCGCCGAGGCGCGCGCCGCCGTCGCGCTGGCGGCGGCCGTGGCCGCGGACCATGGCGACCGGCATGGTCACCAGGCCCAGCGCGAACACCGCCGTGCCGGCGATCGTGGCCGCCGTGCCCCAGTCCGGCGCGAGCACGAGCGTCCACCACGGGACGGCGAACAGCAGGAGCAGCGCCAAGATCGGCACGACGACTAGTTGGCCTCTCATCGAACCAGGTTACAGCCCATCGGGCTGTTAGCGTTTCGCTACTCTGGTGGTGGAAGGAAGGGGGACGCCGTGCACACGGTGCTGGAGCTGGCGTTCCCCGTGCTGGCCAGCCCGACCGCGCTGGTCGCCTTCGCCTCCCTCGCCGCCGCGAGCCTCCTGGTCGTCCTGCTTGTCGGCAGCACGCACCGCGCCGAGCTCGCGTTGTGGTCGGCGCCGGTGCGCAGCCGCGCCACGGCGTTGCGCCGCCGGGCCCGGCGCGCCGAGTCGATCCGGCTCCGCGACCCGGGCAGGCCGGGCCGGAGCCGCCCACGAGCACCCGGTTCCCGCAGCACGGCTGCGTAGAACCGCTTCGACGTAGAACCGCTTCGACGCAGAACCGCTTCGACGCAGCCATTCCGCCGACCCCATCCCTTTCACCCCTTGCGGAGTGCTGCCCATGTTCGGCTTTCTCGACGTTCCCGTCGCTGGCGCGTACCACCTGATCCACGCGCTCACCGGCCCGCTCTCGACGGCGCTGGCCATCGTCGCCTTCACCCTCGGCGTGCGGCTGCTGCTGCACCCGCTCGCCCGGTCGGCGGCCCGCGGCGAACGCGCCCGTGCCGCCCTGATGCCGGAAATCCGGACCCTGCGGGAGAAGCACGGCGGCGACCGGGACCGGCTGGCCGCGGAGATGACGAAGCTGCAGCAGGAGTCCGGGACCTCACTGTTCGCCGGCTGCCTGCCCCTGCTGCTGCAGCTGCCGTTCTTCACCGTCATGTACCGGCTCTTCACGACGCCCACGATCGGCGGCGAGCCCAACTCGCTGCTCGGCTCGACCCTGTTCGGGACGCCGCTGGGCGCGCACGGCCTGGCCGGCAGCCCGCTCGTGTTCGTGATCGCGGCCGGGCTCGCCGTCGTCGCGTGGTTCTCCGTGCGGTGGCAGGACCGCCACCGCGACGCGACCGCGGACGTTCCCGGCGGGAAGCTGCTGCGGCTGCTGCCCTACGGCAGCGTGCTCGCGACACTGGTCCTGCCGCAGGCCGCCTGCCTCTACCTGCTCACCACGAACGCGTGGAGTGCGGCGGAGCGGGCGTTGCTGTGCCGATAGTACTAGTCCGGCCACAGCCACGGCCGATGGCTTAGCAGCAACGGTTACGTGCTGCGTGAGGGTCGGCCTACTTTTGGCCGGACTAGTACTGCGACGCGGCTCGTGAGCGCCGCCAGTCCGCCACGGCCTCCTCGACGTCCACCAGCGCGACCGTGAGCGGCGGGCCGGTGTGGTGGTTGAGGTAGGCCTGGCGGATCCGCCGGTTGAGGTCCTCGACGAGCTCCCGCACGCGCTGTTCGGTGCGTTCCGCGGCGAGGGTCTCCGGCAGGTCCTGGACTTCGCGCTTGAGCGCGAGGGCCGGCGGCAGCAACGCCTTGGTGTCGTGCCCGCCCTTCTTGACCTCGCGGAGCACCCAGTCGGTGGCCGCGTCGTTGCCGGTGGGCTTCGGCAGCGGCTTCCCGGTGCCGGGCAGGTCGTCGAACTCGCCGCGTTCGCGGGCTTCGGCGATCTGCCGGTCCACCCACCAGCGGAAAGCGACCTTGGGTGGTTTGCGTCGCGTCATCTCCTCACGCCCCCTCCGTCCCCTTCCAGGGTAATGTCCGAGCGAGACCGAGGGGAGCGCATGACCGTCGAACGCACTGGTGCCGAGGACGTCGACCGGACGCTCGCGCTGCTCTGGCGGGCTCGCGGCGGCGCCCCCGAACCGACCAGGGGCCGTCGTCCGACGCTGACGATCGAGCGGGTCGTCGCCGCCGCGATCGCGGTCGCGGACGCCGAAGGGCTCGCCGCGGCGTCGATGCACCGCGTCGCCAAGGAGCTCGGCGCGGGCACGATGACGCTGTACACCTACGTGCCCGGCAAGGCCGAGCTGGTGGACCTGATGGTCGACGACGTGCTCGTCGAGCGGCGGCTGCCCGGGCCGGGCGAGCCGCGGCCCGGCGACTGGCGCGAGCAGGTCGCGCTGTACGCCGAACGGACGTGGGCGGCCTACCGCGGTCACCCGTGGCTGTGCGAGGTGTCGCGGGTCCGGCCGCCGCTCGGGCCCGGCCAGCTGGCCGGGCAGGAGTACTTGCTGTCCATTATGGACGGTCTGGGGCTGTCGCCGCGGCAGGCGGTCGCGGCGGCCAACGGGATCGGCACGTACGTCGACGCGAACGCGGCGCTCGGCGCGGAGGACGCGCGGCTCGAACGCAGCACCGGTCAGTCGACCGAAGCCTGGTGGCACCAGCGGTCTTCGTTCTGGGAGAACTACTTCGTGGTCGACGCGCACCCGGCGATGAACCGGATCTGGCTCGGCGGCGGGTTCGACCAGAGCGCCAAGGCCCAGGGCGACGCGGCGTACGCGTTCGGCCTCGACCGGATGCTCGACGGCATCGAAGCCCTGGTCCGCTAGCGCCGGCTGCGCCACCGCAGCCGGCGTCGCTCCTGGCGGGGTACCGAAGGCGGTTCGCCGTCCCCGCGCAGGATGTCGCGGCACACCGGGTCGAACCGGCCCGGCGCCTCGATCATCGGCGCCGCCAGCACCACGTGCCCGCACACCGCCCGGAACCGCCCGTCGTGCCGCCCCGCCGCGAACTCGTCCTCGGTGACGGCATGGGTGTAGCCGTCGGTGTCGCAGCGGATGTGCACCAGGAACGGCTCCACCGGGCTCATCCGGCCGGGGTGGTGGTCGTCGTTTCGGTGGTGGTGCCCGCGGAGTCGGCCGGGGTGTTGGCCGCGGTCGTCGTCGCCGGGGGCGTGGTGGTGGTCGAGGTCGTCGGCGGCGTGGTGGGCGTCGACGGGTCCGTGGTCGGGGAAGGCTTCGTCGTCGTCGGCTTGGTGGACGGCGGGGTCGTCGTCCCGGACGGGGTGGTGCCGGCCGGCAGCGAGCCCGGCGGCAGGGCGGTCACCGGCGGCGCGGGCGTAACCGGGGGCGCGGGCGGAGCCGGGAGGGCCGCCGGGCTGCCCGCCGCGGCGTCGCCGGGGGCGTCGGCCGCGCCGATCGGCACCTGGCTGTCGGGCAGCTGGGCCACCCCGCCGCGGTAGGCCGCGGCCCACGCCATCACGGTGTCCACATAGGACTGCGAGTTGTTGTAGCGGCGCACGGCGATGCGCTGCCCCGCGTCCGTCGAGAGGTCCAGCCCGCCCGAGCACAGGTAGCGCGCGGTGGCCAGTGCCTCGTCGTAGATGTTGTTCGGGTTCGACACGCCGTCGCCGTTGCCGTCGGAGGCGTAGCCGCGCCACGTCGACGGGATGAACTGCGTCGGGCCGACCGCGCGGTCCCACCGGGCGTCGCCGTCGTACTTGCCGCCGTCGGTGTCCGGGATCGCGGCGAACGCGCCGGCGCCGTTGAGCACCGGGCCGAGGATCGGCTCGAGCGTGTCGCCCGCCGCGTTGACGTAGCCGCCGCGGGCGTGGTTCGACTCGATCCGGCCGATGCTCGCGATCAGTGCCCAGTCGAGGTGGCAGTTCGGCTGCTCCTTGGCGAGGATGTCGGCGGCGTTCTTGTACGCCTTGAGCATGCTGCCCGGGATGCCCAGCGGCCCGGAGATGCCCGCCGAGCCGGCGCGGCCGCCCGGCACGACCAGCGGCTCGGGCAGCGGCGGCTGGGGCAGGCTCCCGTCGACGGCGATCGGCGGCATGACGATGTTCGGCTGCTGGAGCGGCGCGGCGGCCCGGTCGGGCAGAACGTTGCCGTTGCCGGCGTCGGCGACCACGACCGGCGTCGGCAGGCCGGTCGTCAACGTGGGCAGCACGACGAGCGCCCCACCCGCGAGCGCGGCCGCGGTCCGCCGGACCGCCGATCGCGTGCTCTTGCGACGTGGCCGGTGCTTCGGCATGGTGCGTCCCCGCTTCCCTCGATCTGTTCGCTGATCGCCTCACCCGATCGGCCTCACCCACCGGTACTGACCGGTAGGAGCAAGCTATCCGATGGAACCGAACTTTGGCGAATGGAACAGCGAAATCCGGCCGTGGCGGAGAAGTTCGTCTGGATGGCACAAAACCTTCGTAGGAAATCTGTCAAATTCACCAGGACTTGACGGGGTGCCGAGGACAGTCCGGCCACGCGTTCCCCGCGGAAGTGTGCGCGGCGCTTGCCCGAACCGAGGGTGAACGAGCCTTTACAGGACGCTGGACCATTCCTATGATCGGCCGTCCGGACGCGTTGCCGCCGTCCGGCCGGCCCATGGTGGAGGGTTTGATGGCACGCAGGGCTCCGCGCCGAGAGCAGGTCACCGTCGCCGACCTGCTGGTCCGGTCCGAAGCGGCGCGCGACCGTTATCGGGACGAGGACACACTCGTGCTTCCGCGGGCACGCCACCGCGAGAAATCGCCGGTACTGCGTTCACTGGCGCGGCTGCGGGTGTTCTCCGTGGTCGCCGGGGCGCTCGCGTTGACCGGCGGGGTCAGCGCGGCGGTGTCGATGCCGGTCGAGCGGAGCGCGGGCGCGACGTGGCCACCGGTCGGCCTGGAGCCCCCGCCGGTCGCCCTGGTGCCGTTGCCGCCGCCGTCGCACGCCGCGGTGCCACCGGCCAAACCGGCTCCTGATTCCGTAGCGCCGCCCGCGGATTCGGGTGGGATTTCCCCGGCAGTCGTCGACCCGGAACCGAATTCCGTCGATCCGGTAGCGCACCGCGGCAAGCTCGCGCGAGCGGTGAAGATCGTCTCCAAGGCGAAGGTGCCGGAGCCGGCGAAACCGAAGCCGCAGCAGCAGGTGATGCCGGTGCGCCACGAGATCCCGGACGTCCCACTCTGGTCGCGCGGCCGCCCTGCGGCGCCGGATTGGCAGGCGCCGTCCGCGGGCCGCCGCCCCGCCGGGAACTGGTCCTTCGGCGGCGGGCACCATGGTTGCGGCGGCGGCGGTCGTCACCGTCGCTGACGCTGCGAGCCGAGCGGAATCCGGTACTGCGGGTTTTCCCAGGTCGGACGGTCGTCAATGGTCAGAACCCCGGTGATGATCATGCGGCGAGGCTGACCGACCGGACAGAACTCGCCAGTAAGGTGACGAACCCGAATCAGATTCATAGAATCGGGGTCCCGGTCGGCAAAGCAAGCGGAGGTTCCCGATGGCGCGCACGGCGCACCGTGCCAGTGGCAGGCCAGTCACGGTGGGGGAGCTGATGCTCCGGCCGGATGTCCACGGCAGGCGCCGCCCCGAAGACCTCGAGGTGCTGGAACTGGCCTACCGGATGCGACGCAGGATCGGCCCGGAACCGGCGGTCCGGGCGGCGTCCCCGGGTGCTCGCGCGCTGGCGGTGGTCACCGGCCTCTGGCGGCGCAGGCCGCGGTAATGGATTTTCGGGGTGAATCACCTCCGGCCTACAACGAGAGTGTCGATTTCCCCCAGCCGTATCTTGAAATTCCGGCAACTCAATGAACAGCCACGGCAAGCGCGGCAGCCAACGCCCAATGTCCGGCGGCCGTGGGATGAACATCGCACCCCCCGCCGGGCAGCGGAATCAGCAACCCGGCGGCGCACGGATCCCCGCCGGCACGCAGGGAAGCCCACCGGAACGCCGTGAAGCCGTCGGCGACGAACCCGTGGTAGCGACGGGTCACCTGAGCCAAAGCCGCGTCGATGGCCTTCACCCGCGCGACCTGAACCGGATCGCGGTAGTCGAGCGAGTAGTACGACACCAGCGCCAAGTCGCCGCGGTAGTGGGCGCGCACCGCCCCGAGGATGGCCGCGAGGTTCCGGCTCACCTGGTCGAGCGCGGCGGGGAACGAGCTCGTGCACTGGTCCGGCGTGGTGTCCTGGCAGAGGAACAGGTCGTTGGCGCCGATGGTCAGCGTCACCAGCCGGGTGTCCGGGTGGGTGCGCAGGTACCGCACCGCGTACTCGACCTGGGTGCCGGGATAGCTGACGTGCAGCGGGAACGACGTCCGGTAGCCGGCCGGGGAACCGAGGGAGTTCTCGCAGCCGTTGCTCTGCGCGCCCGGCGTCAGCATGCTCGCCGTCGTTTCGCCGGGGCAGGACGCGTTCGCCAGCCGAAGCCCGCGTAAGGATGCGTATTTCTCCGCGTATCCGCGGAAGTTGGCCGGGTTCAGGTAGTCCGCGGGCGGGGTGACGGCACCCGGCCGGTAGCCGAACGCCACCGAATCACCGAGGGCGAGGTATCCGCCGTGGGTGGGCCTGGCTTCCGCCGGCGCCGTCGTCAGCGAAGCCAGCGCGAGGACGACCGCGGCTCCGGCCAGGATCCGGTGGAAAGTCCTGCTCCTGAACCCCATGTCCGGCTCCCTTCCCCGCAGCGTCGCGTGGCCGGAACCGATTCTGCTCGGTCCGGCCACGCGACGGAAGCGTCAGAAGGCGGTTGCCGACGGCGGTTTCGGTCCGGCGACCCGGGCCTGCGCCGTGCCCGGCTCGACCGCGGCGCAGTGCGTGCCCTCGGCCGGGAGCTTGCCGGTGATCAGGTAGTCGTCGGTCGCCGTGACCACGCACTGGCTTTTCTTGAAGTACGCGCCGTGGCCCCAGCCGTCGTAGGTGAGCAGCGTGCTGCCGCTCTGCCGGGCCGCGGCCCGCGACCACGAATACGGCGTCGCGGGGTCGTGCTTGCTGCTCAGCATCAGCAGGGGCGGCGCACCGTGCGGCCGCAGGGGGTGCTGCGGGTTGTCGGCCTGGCCCGGCCAGCCGATGCAGCCGGTGATCGCGGCCCAGCCCAGCGAGCTGACCTTGACGTCCGGGGCGAACGCCGCGGCCGCACGACGGTAGGTCTCGAGTTCGGCGAAGTTGTGGACCGGCAGGTTCCAGTCGTCGCAGAACACGCTCTGGAACACGGTGTTGACCGGGATGTCGTCCTTCAGCTTCGCCGACGCGGCCGGCTTGGCGCCGTCCGCGAACGACTTGAGCGTTTTCGCCAGCAGGTCCCAGTCCGGGCCGTAGAAGTGGGCGCGGATGATCGACGCGAGGTCCAGCGGCGTGAGGGGCTCACCGCTCTGCGGATCCTTCAGCTCCCCGCGCGCGGCCTTGTCCTGAAGGGCGCGCGTCAGCTTGGAGACGTCCTGGCCGTGCAGCGCGCAGCTCGGCGTCCGGCCGCACCACGCGGCGAACTCGCCGAACTCCGCCTGCACCGACTGCGTTTCGCTGTCGAGGAACCCCCACGTGGTGAACTGCGAGTGGTCCATGTTGCTGTCCAGCACGAGCGCGCGGACCTTGTCCGGGAACAGCTCGGCGTACTGCTGGCCCATCAGCGTGCCGTAGGAAACGCCGTAGTAGGTCAGCTTCCGGTCGCCGAGCGCGGCGCGGATGGTGTCCATGTCCCGCGCGACGCTCTTGGTGTCGCCGAACCGCGCCAGCGGCCCGGTGAGCCGGGCGCAGCTTTCGCCGAGCTTCCGGTTGTACTGCGCGAGCTGCTCGAACTCGGCCTGGTTGCGCGGCACCACGGGGTGGTCGGCGATCAGCTCGTCGAGCCCGCACTTGATCTGGGTGCTGGCGCCGACGCCGCGCGGGTCGAAACCGACGGTGTCGAACCGCTTGGTGATCTCCGGCGAAAGTGTCCAGCCGTACTTGACCTCCTCGACGCCCGATCCGCCGGGGCCGCCCGGGTCCATCAGGATCGAGCCGATCCTGGCCTGCGGGTCCGTGGCCTTGCGCCGGGCGAGCGCGACCGTCGTGGTGCCGCGGTCCGGGTGCGCCCAGTCGATCGGCACGGTCACCGCGCCGCAGTCGATCTCCGGCGCGTCCGCACACGGCTTCCAGTCGACGGCTTCGGCCGCCGAAGCCGGTGCCGCCGTCAGCAGGCTGCCCAGTACCGCTGTCGCCGCCACGGCCGTCAGCAGCCGCTTGCGTACGTCCACCATCGCGAGCCCTCCCCTTACCGACAGTGCCTGACCCGCTCCAATAAATCACCGATCCGGTGCGCGCGCCAGCTTCCCAGGTGAATCGGCCTGAAGTGTCCACTGTGGACGATCAAGTGGAGGAGAACGGATCTCGATGAGGCTGACCCCCAGATGCAGTCTCATCGAGATCCGGGCCGGCCGCGACGATCGGGCCGTGAGCAGCCCCCGTTTTCCACGCTACCGGCGGGCACCGACAGTTTCGCTCAGCCGCGGGTGAACTCGTCCAGGGTCATCCCCAGCAGGTCGCACACCTCCCTGAGTTCAGGCCGTAGGTCACCCGGTACGGCGTGGATGTGGTTGGCGCCGAAGCGCGAAAGGAAGGTTTCCGCGGGCACGTCGAGCCGGGCGAACGCGTGGGGCCACTCCGGGGTCGACTGCGCCTCCAGCGCCGCGGTCGTGGCCTCGTCGTAGTTCTCGAACTCGCCCGGCATCAGCTGCAGGCGGTAGGCGCCGTCGAGCCGGGTCAGCCGGGCCAGCGTCATCCGCCCCGGTGCGGCGATGTGGTGCACCGAAGCGCCGCCGGCCGGGAAGAAGAACACTTCCGGGTGCAGTGTCACGCGGGCCAGGTTCTCCGCCGGGTCGTCGCTGCGGGCGGCGAACCACGTCGCGTGCTGGCCGGAGTTGCACAGGTCCCAGATGTCCCGGTCCGCGTGGTAGTGGCGGACGTCGGCGAAGAGCACCGGCGTGCCCGACAGGTGCTTCATCAGCTGCATGGTGAGCGCGCCGTCCATGTCGGCTTCGGTCGCGCACACGTGCGTCTCCTTCGGGCCGTTCCAGTCGTACGGGTCGTTGAGGAACGCCTCGGCGACGTCCATCGTCGCGAAGTGCCGGGTCAGCTCGGGCTGGCCCTTGACGCCGGTGAAGTCCAGGTGCCATTCGTCGATGAGCGACCGCATCGCGAGGTACGCCCCGATCTGCCGCTCCAGCAGCTCGGGGGTCAGCTTGACGCCGTCGTAGCGCACGGTCGCGTGCCGCTCCAGCCACTCCCTTGCCGTCCGCTTCTCCGCCGGATCGGCCGCTTCGGCGCGCCGGACGATCTCCCACTGGTCGATCTCCTCGACGTCGATGCCGAACTGCCGCTGCCACTGGTCGGTGTTGGCGACGGCGGTGTTCATCCCCATCGGCCGCCCGCCGATCCGGCCGAACGTGCTGCCGCGCAGCTTCGCCACGGCGGCCGCCGCGTTCCCGCGCGTCCCGATCGTGGCGACGACGGACGCCGGGTCGCCCCAGAGCCGGGTGTGCCGCCGCCCGATCTGGTCCAGCGCGCCGCCCGCGGCGAGCATCCCGACCATGCCGGGCTGCACCGGGTCCGGGTTGGCCACCAGGACCAGCGGCCCGCGGAGCGCACCCGCGGCGAGCATCGTGAAGTGCGGGAAAGCCCAGACGCAGTAGTGCAGCACGGTCAGGTCCACCCCGGCCGCCTCGATCTCGCGGCCGGCCGAGGTGGCCTCGGTGTTGGCGAACACCGGCGTCGAGGCCCGGACGACCTCGTGGCCCGCTTCGGCGAGGGCCGCGGCCAGCCTGTCCTCGGTGCTGCGGACGAACTCCACGATTCCACTGTGGACGTAGTCGCGGCCGTCGGAGAGGCTGATCAAGCCGATGCGTGCCATGCCGGTTCCCTTCCGTGGTTTCAGCGGTTGGCTCTCGCGTACACCTCGGCGGCGTTCGCCCGGGTGACGAGCTGCGTCGGCAGCAGCTGCGTCTTCGGCAGCTTGGCGCAGTCGACGAGGATGCTCTTCGCGGACGCCACCGCTTCGCGCCCGCCCGTCGGGTAGACGAACGTCGCCGCGAGGCGGCCGGCTTCGACGGCCTTGATCCCGCCGGGCGGGATCGGCAGGCCGTCGATGCCGAGGAACTTGACCTTCTGGTCCAGCCCGGCCGCCTTCGCGGCGAGGTAGGCGCCTTCGGCCATCGGGTCGTTCTGGGCGTAGACCGCCTGGATCTCCGGATGCGCCTTGAAGATCGCGTCCGCCTGCTGCTGTGCCTTCTCGCGCAGCCAGTCGGCGTCCACAGTGGTCACGATGTCGATGCCGCGGCCCTCGATGCCCTTCGCGAAGCCGTCCTGGCGTTCCTTGGCCGGGGTGGATCCGGCGAGCCCGCGGATCTCGGCGATCTTCCCGCCCCGCGGCAGGATCTCCGCCGCCAGGTACTGCCCGGCCTGCCGTCCGATGTCGACGTTGTCGGCGCCGATCCACTGCGTGTACGCGTCGCCGTCGACCTTGCGGTCCAGCACCAGGACCGGGATGCCCTTGTCGTAGGCCTTCTTCACCACCGCCGTCAGCGGGGTCGCCTCGTTGGGGCTGATGATCAGCAGGTCGATCCGCCGGGTCAGGAAGTTCTCGACGTCGGCCACCTGCTTGGCGTTGTCCTGCTGCGCGTCGGCGAACTCGACGGTGAACTGCGGGTACTGCTTCGCCGCACGGGCGATGTCGTCGTCCATCTGCTTGCGGTACGGCTCGGCGAGGTTGGCCTGGCTGACGCCGATGGTGTACTTGCCGTCCTTGCCCTTGCATGCCTGCGCGGACGTCGATGCGCCCTGGCCGGAGTTCTCGTGCGTGGTGCCGCAGGCGGTCGCGGCCAGGACGAGCACGAGGATCGCCCAGTGCTTTCCGGACATTTCCTTCTCCCCTCTTTCGCGGTCAAGGCGCGGGACGCAGCCGCTGCAGTCCGGCGGCGGCGACGATCACCAGGCCCTTGATCAGCAGCTGCACGTTCGGGTCGACGCTGTTGAGCGCCAGGATGTTGTTGAGCACGCCCAGCAGGAGCGCGCCGGCGACGGTGCCGGACACCGAGCCGCGGCCGCCCGACAGCGCGGTGCCGCCGATCACGACGGCGGCGATGGCGTCGAGCTCGTAGCCGCCGCCGTCGTTCGGGCTGCCCTGGTTGAGCTGGCCGGCGTGGATGATCCCGGCGAGCGCGGCCAGTAGCCCGCTCAGCCCGTAGACCAGTACCTTGACGCGGGTGACGGCGACGCCGGACAGGCGCGCGGCTTTTTCGTTGCCGCCGATCGCGTAGACGTGCCGGGCGAACGCGCTGGTGCGCAGGAACGCGATGGCCGCGACGGCGACCACGGCGAAGATCACCGCCGGGACCGGCACCAGCCCGTTGAACGTCCGTTCGCCGAGCAGCGAGAACGCGACCGGTGCCTCGCCGGGGCCGTCACCGTAGGAGATCTGCACGCCCTGGCCGCCCGACCAGATCCGGGCGAGCCCGCGGGCGACCTGCAGCCCGGCCAGCGTGACGATGAACGCCTGGATGCCGAACACCGCCGACGCGATCCCTTGCAGCAGGCCGAAGACCAGGCCGGCGGCGAGGACGACGAGCACGGCCGGGAGCACTCCGAGGCCGTCGTCGACCAGCAGGACCGCCGAGCCGACCGCGGCGAGCCCGAGCACCGCGCCGACCGACAGGTCGATCCCGCCGATCAGGATCACGAACGTCATGCCGACGGCGATGATGCCGATCTCGGAGATCGCGCGGACGACGTTGAAGAGGTTGTCGCCGGTGAGGAAGTCCGGGAACCCGTCGTGGGACGGCGAGAACGCGATCGCCGCGGCGAGCACGAGCACCAGGCCGAACAAGCTCTGGAAGCGGAACAGCGCGTTCGCGACGCGCCCGGGCAGGAACTCGGTGGTGGTCATCGGATCCCCCTGCCGCTCATCGCTGCGGCGAGCAACTCGGCTTCCCCGGCGTCGTGTGTGTCGAGTTCCTGGCCGCCGCGGCCTTCGTGGAGGACGACGACGCGGTCGCACAGCCCGACCAGCTCGGCGGGTTCGGACGAGGCGAGCAGCACGCCGATGCCGCGGGCGGCCGCGGCGGCCAGCAGCTGGTAGATCTCCGCCTTCGCCCCGACGTCGACGCCGCGGGTGGGCTCGTCGAGCAGCAGCAGGGCCGGTTCGGTGAGCAGCGCCCGGCCGAGCACGACCTTCTGCTGGTTGCCGCCCGAGAGCGCGCCGGCCGGGTCGGCGAGCGCGCCCTTCACCTTCAGCTCGCCGAGCATCGCGGCGGCGGTTTCGTTCTCGCGTCGCCGGGTCAGCAGGCCCGCCGTCGCCAGTCTGTCCACAACGGACAGTACGGTGTTCGCGCGGACCGAGTGGTCAAGGGCCAGGCCCGCGATCCGGCGGTCCTCCGGCACCAGCGCGAGCCCGAGCTTGACGGCCTGCCGCGGGCTTCCCGGCCGGATCTCCCGGCCGCCGAGGTACACGCGCCCCCGCCACTGCCCGGGCGTGCCCGCGCCGAAGAGCGTCTCCAGCAGTTCGGTGCGGCCCGAGCCCAGCAGGCCGCCGAGGCCGACGATCTCCCCGGCGCGCACGGTGAGCGAGATGCCGCCGGGTTCGCGGCGGCCGGCCCGGTGCCGTCGCGGACGCAGCGCGAAGTCGTCGAGGCGGAGCAGCTCGCCGCCGGTTTCGCCGTGTTCGAGGCGGAACAGCGCCTGGACCGGGCGGCCGAGCATCGCTTCGGTGACCTGCTCGGCGGTCAGGTCGCGCGCGGCGAACTCCCCGGCGACCCGGCCGTTGCGCAGCACGGTGGCCCGGTCGGCGATCCGCCCGATTTCTTCGAGCCGGTGGGAGATGTAGACGATCCCGGCGCCCGCCTCGCGCAGTTCGTCGATCACCTTGAACATCCGCTCGACCTCGGCGCCGGTGAGCGCGGATGTCGGCTCGTCCATGATCAGCACCCGGGCGTCGAGGGCGAGTGCCTTGGCGATGGCGACGAGCTGCTGCTCGCCGGTGCGCAGCTCGCCGACGGCGCGTTTCGGGTCGAGCGCGATCCCGGTGCGGGCGAGCAGCTCCCGCGTCTCGCGATGCATCTTCTGCCGCGCGACGACGCCGGCTTTCGTGTGCGGCTCGCGGCCGAGGAAGATGTTGGCGGCGATCGAAAGCCCGGGCACGAGGTCGAGCTCCTGCGGGATCATGGCGATGCCGTGCCGTTGCGCGTCGGCCGGTCCGCCGAAGACGACGGGCTCGCCGTCGATTTCGACGGTGCCGCGGTGCCCGGTGACGTCTCCGCAGAGGATCCGCATCAGCGTCGACTTGCCGGCGCCGTTTTCCCCGAGCAGCGCGTGCACCTCGCCGCGGCGCACGGTGAAGCCGACGCGGTCGCAGGCGAGCGTGCCGCCGTAACCCTTGCTGACGCCGGCCATCGCGACCAGCGGAGTACCCGGCTCTTCCATGACACCCCTCGCGTCGGCGGAAGATGGGAGTAATCGATTACTCGACGCTAGGGCGGGTACGGAGGTGTGTCAAGCGTCACTCGGGCAGACTCCGGGGCGGGTCGTGCCGGCCCGGACGATGAGCTGGGCCGCCAAAGTCGTGGTGGTCGCCGGGTGGTCGACGCCGCCGGCGATGCGGTCGAGCAGCAGGCGTGCCGCCAGCCGGCCCATCGCGTAGGCCGGCTGGGCGACGACTGTCAACGGGGGCGAGATCAAGGTCGCCCACGGTGCTTCGTCGAACGAAACGATTCCGACGTCGCGGCCCGAGCGCAGGCCCAGCCCGGCCATCGCCTGCAGTACGCCCACCGCCATCGTGCTGCTCGACACCAGGAGCGCGTCGGGCCGATCGGACCTCGTCAACAGCTGGGTCGCGGCTTCACGGCCGCCGGTTTCGCGGAATTCGCAGCGTCGAACCCACTTCGCCGCGTATTTCAGGCCTGCTTCTCGGAGTCCTTCGCGGTAACCGTCGAGCCGCTCGTCCGCCGTGGTGACGCCCGGTGGCCCGGCGATGCAGCCGATCCGCCGGTAGTCCTGGGAAACCAGGTGCCGCACGGCTTCCCGGGCCGCGGTGTGAGAGTCCACGAGCACCGCGTCGCAGTCCACCGAGTCGAGGCGGCGGTCGATCGTCACGATCGGCGTGCGCTGCGCGATCAGCGGCTCGACGTCACTGTCGCGGGTGGTCGGCGACATGATCACGCCCGCGAGCCGTTCCTGCGCCGCCACCTCGACGTACCGGCGTTCCTTGGCGGTGTTCTCGTCCGAATTGCACAGCATCACCGAGAACCCCGCGGCCTGCGCCATGTCCTCGACCCCTCGCGCGATCGCCGTGAAGAACGGGTTCTCGACGTCGGAGATGATCAGCGCCAGCACCGCGGTTTCGCGGCGGCGCAGGCTGCGTGCGAGGCCGTTCGGCGTGTAGCCGAGCTCCGCCACCGCCCTGGCCACCTGCTCCGCCAGCGCCGGGTCCACTGTGGACTTGCCGTTGAGCACCCGCGAGACGGTCGCGGTCGAGACACCGGCCAGTGCCGCCACGTCCGAGATCGTCGCCACCCGCGTCCTCGATCACTTGAGCCGACAGTGTTCCGAGCTCACGATAGCGCGACAGTAATCGATTTCCCGTCTTGTTCGTGTCCCGATTCCGTGTTATGCATGAGTAATGCATGAACTGCGGCTGGCGAACCTGCTCGGCGCGGCGGTGCTGAACCTGTCCGACCGGATGACGGGCGCCGCCGCGGCGGCCGCCGGTGTCAGCGTGAGCGGGACCGCCGCCCTGGTCGTCCTCGCCGAGTTCCCCGGGCTCGGCGGCACCGAGCTGGGCCGGCGGATCGGGCTCAGCCAGCCGGCCTGCGCGCGGATGCTCGACCAGCTCGAAGCCCGTGGTCTCGTGCGGCGGCAGGCGAAGACCGGCCGCGCGGTCGCCGTCGTGCCGACCCCGGCCGGGCGCGAGGCCGCCGCCCGTGCGCTCGAGGCGCGTCAGGACGTCCTGGTCACCGCTCTGCGCGCGGTGCCCGGCCACGCCGCGCTCGAACCGTTGCTGGAGTCGCTGCTGCGGGGCCTGCACGCCGAAGTCCGCTCGGGCGACCTGATGTGCCGGCTCTGCGACCGTCCGGGCTGCGTCGCCGAGCGGCGGATCTGCCCGGTCGGGCAGGCCGAAAGGAGCTCCTGATGGGAAACGTCCTCGCGCTCGTGTCGGCCCTCTTCTTCGGGGTCACGCACTTCGTCAGCGGGCTGGTGTCCCGCCGGGCACCGGGCATGACCGTGTCGCTGTACGCCCAGGTGGCGGGGACCGTCGTGACCGTCCCGTTCGCCGCGCTCGCCGGGTCCGGAACGCCGGACGCGGCGGCACTCGGCTGGGGCGCGCTCTCCGGCGCGGGCACCGGGGTCGGCGTCGCCTTCCTCTACCGCGCGATGGGCAAGGGGGCGATGAGCCTGGTTGTGCCCGCGAGCGACGTCGCCGCGGTCGTCCTGCCGGTCCTGTTCGGACTGGTCCTTTTGGGGCAGCGGCTCTCGTTCGTCGCGCTCGCCGGCGTCTGCTGCGCGGTGCCGGCGTTGTGGCTGGTCTCCCGGTCACACGGGGACGCCGCCGTCCGGACAGCGGCGGGCATCCCGGACGCCTTCGTCGCCGGGCTCGGCTTCGCGGTCCAGTTCGTCGCGCTCTCGCGGATCCCGGCGGAGGCGGGCTTCTGGCCGGTGGTGCTCAGCCGCGCGGTCTCGGTGGTGGCCATCGCGGGCCTGGTCGCGGCGACGCGGGCGCCGTGGCGGCTGCCGTCGCGGCTGCTCGCTCCCGCCGCGTTCGCCGGGGCGTGCGGCAGCGCGGCGATCGTGCTCTACCTGCTCGCGGCGCAGCACCAGCTGCTAGCGGTCGCGACGGTGCTCGCCGCGCTGTACCCCGCGGTGCCCGTGCTGCTCGCCCTGATCTTCCTGCGGGAACGGCTGAGCCGGGCCCAGGTGGCCGGGCTGCTCGGCGCGGGCGCGGCGATCGCGCTCGTGTCACTGGGCTGAACGGCGGCCGGTGGCGGCGCCCCGCCACCCGCGTCCCGCGGCCAGGCCCCGGTAGTGTTCCAGCGCCGCCACGGATTCGGTGACCTGCTCGAAGCTGGGCAGCGCGCGCACGTTCGCCACGAGCGTCATGTCCTTGCGCGGGATCTGCACGAAGCACACCTCGACGCCGGACCGTTCGGCCTCGGCGGCGACGAGCTCCCGCCAGCTCGCGAGGTCGTAGTCGTCCCCGAGCCATTCGTGCAGGTAGACACACCACTTCCCGCGCAGCAGCTCGCCCGCGATGGCTTCGACGCCGACCAGGTACGGCTCGGTCACGTGGTCGGCCACGACTGTTCCCCGGTACACCAAGGCACTGCATCCCTCCTGCACCCGGCGGTGACCCCTACCGCCGGAAAGCGCTCTCTCGGCGGGTGCCTCCCCGCTCCCGCCGAGCAGCGCGAACCCCGGTGACCGATGACGGGCACCGGGGTCCGCCAACTTACCGGTGGATTTGGTTCACAGCAACCATTTCCCGTGATCGCCGGAAAGCGCGTGCACAATCGGCGTGCGGATGCACGTGCCGAATCCGGTCACCGCAGGCACGTGCGCAGCAGGTTGGGCGAGCCGCCGAAGTAAGCGCTGTCGGCGACGTACAGCGTGTCACCGCGGAGGGCGACCGATGTCGGGTTGGCCAGGCCGTCCGAAATGGACAGGATGGTGCGGGTGCCGTCGCGATCGACGGTGACGACCCGGTTCTCCTGGTTGACGGCCACCACGACGGTACTGCCGTGGAAGGCGAAGTCGTCGACCGGCCCGAGCCCGGTGGCGACAACCCGCCCCGGCGCTCCGGTGAGCGGGAGCCGGACCAGCGTGCCGCGGTCCAGGTTGGACACCCACACCGCGCCGTCGTGGACTTTCACGCCGTTCGCGCCGAAGCCGCTCACCGGGGCGAGCAGATCGCCGGTGGCCCAGTCGGTGACCTGCCCGGTGCGCGGCGAGACGCGCCGGACGACCGAGCCGAACGAGTCGGCGACGAAGAGGTCGCCACCGGCGGGATCGAGCGCGACGCCGTTGTGGAAGCCGGACGGCGGCAGCGCGGCCACCCGCACCGGCGCGGTTCCGGCCCGCACGCGGTAGAGGCCGGTCGCCGCCGTACCGGTGGAAACGGCGACGTACAGGTCGCCGCCTGGGGCCCGCACGATGCCGCCGAGGAACAGCTTCCGGTGCACCACCGGGACGTCGCCGTCGGCGGGGACGGGAATCCGGGCGATGACACTCACCTGCCCGCCGGGGGTGACCCGGCCGATTTCGCCGGTGTAGGCGAAGGTGAGGTCGGCGGAGCCGTCGGGCTCCAGCGTGATGTTTTCCGGTTGCTGCCCGGCGGCGAGGTCGAGGGGGATGATCCTCGACGTCGCTTCGGCGGGCGCGGCCGGGAGGGCCAGCACGGCGGCCGCGGCCAGCGCGAGGCCAATCTGCTTGATACGCAAGGGAAACTCCGGTTCGTGAAGGGAGCGGCGAAAAGAACCCCAGATCGCCGTGCCCTCGACCGTAGGCCCGATGCGCGTGCCACCGCCAATAGCTCAGCCTGGGGCGGCCATCGGAAAACCGATCACAGGTCGCGCGCGAAGCAACGCGAGAGCGGTTCTCCGCGGTAGGGCCCGAAAGCCTCGATCGGTTCGTAGCCTTCGCGCTGGTAGAAGCGGATCGCGTCGGGCTGCCCGGTGCCGGTTTCCAGCAGCAGCCGGGTGATGCCGAGGCCGCGCGCGTGGTCTTCGAGCGCGCGCAGCAGCGCGGCCGCGACGCCGGTGCCGCGGGCCGCCGGCTCGACGTACATGCGCTTGACCTCACCCGATCCCGGCCCCAGTGGCCGGATCCCGCCGCAGCCGACGGCGGTCCCCGCCGCGTCCCTGGCGACGAGGAACACCGCGACGGTCTCGGCGGTCGGCAGGGCGCCGGGCTCGTGGTCGTCGGTGCCGTAGCGGGCGTCGAGCTCGGTCCGCTGGGCTTCGCGCAGGCGGACGGCGTCGGGATCGTCCCAGGTCACCGGGCTGATCGTCAGTGTGCAGTCGATCATCGGATCACCCTTCCTGTTTCGTAACGGTTGTTACCGTAGCAGCTGTTACGCTCCCGGGAAGGAGGCTGGATGCCGAAGCAGCGTGACGTGCGGGCGCAACGGGAACTGCTGTCGAACGCGACGTGGCAGGTGCTCGCGGAAGAGGGCTTGCCGGGGTTGACGCTGCGCGCGGTCGCCGAGCGCGCCGGGTGCACCACCGGCCTGGTCATGCACACGTTCCCGACCAAGAAGGCGCTGTTGCTGCACGCGCGCGACCTGCTCTACGAACGCACGGCCGTCCGCGCCGACGCGGCCGAGTCGGCGAGCGCCGACGCTGCGGGCGCGTTGGCGGCGGTGCTCGGCCAGGCCGTCGACCTGCCGCACGGTCACCACGAGGAGTCGAGGGTGTGGGTGGGTTTCCTGGCCGCGGCCCTGGCCGACGAGGACCTGGCTGACCGCCACCGAGCGGCGAACCACTCGTTCCTGGCCCGGATCCGGCGGCTGGTCGCGGCGGTCCGTCCGGAATGGACGGACGACCACCTCGAACGGGCGACGAAGGGCCTGGTGGCACTGGTGGAAGGGCTGAACGTCCTGGCCGCGGCCGACCCGGCGGCCTATCCGGCGCGGCTGCAGCGGGAGGTGCTGGCCAAGGCGCTCGCCGAGATTACGCGGCCGGGCCGAACCGGCGGCGGTAGGCGCTCGGGCTGAGACCCGTGTGGCGCCGCAGCTGCAGCCGCAGGTTCGCCGCCGTGCCGAACCCGCTCGCCGCGGCGACGCGGTCGAGGCGGAGTTCGCCTCGCTCGATGAGGCGGCAGGCCAGCGTCACCCGTTCCGTCGTCAGCCACGCCAGCGGGGTCGTACCCAGTTCCGCGCGGAACTTCCGGTGCAGCGTCGCCGGGCTGGCCGACGCGCGGGCGGCCAGGTCGGCGACCGTCAGCGGCGTGTCCAGCCGCTCGAGGGCCCACGCCAGGACCGGGGCGAGCGACGTCTCCGGCACCGCGGGCACCGGGCGGGCGATGAACTGCCGCTGCCCGCCGTCGCGGTGGCCGGTGAACACCAGGCGGCGGCTGACCGCGTTGACGACTTCGGCGCCGTGGTCGCGGTGGATGAGGTGCAGGCCCAGGTCGAGTGAAGCCGCGCTGCCCGCCGCCGTGAGGACGTTGCCCTCGTCGATGAACAGCACGTCCGGCTCCCAGCGCACGCGAGGGAACCGCGACGCCAGCGAAGCGGCCCACTGCCAGTGGGTCGTCGCCCGCTTCCCGTCGAGGACACCCGCCTCGGCGAGGGCGAGCGCTCCCGTGCAGAAGCTGACCAGCCGGGCGCCGCGGCCGGCCGCCCGCCGGATGGCCGCGATGATCGCCGGCGCCGTCGGCACGTGGGTGTCCGGCCGGGCGGGCACGATCAAGGTGTCCGCCGTGTCGGCGGCCTCCAGCCCGGCGACGCCGGACAGCGTGAACATGCCCAGGTTCATCCGCACCTCCGGCGTCGCGGCGCAGAGCGTGAAGTCGTACCAGGGACGATCCAGCTCCGGGCGCCGGAGCCCGAACAGCTCGGTCGCCACGCCCATCTCGAACGGGTTCGACTGCTCGGTGACGATCGCGACCACCCGGTGCGAGAATTCTTGCGGCATGTGCGATTCCTAGCACTCCCGCGCCGGGTACGCCAGGACGAGCATGGCGTCATGAACCCGATCGACCTCAACGAAGTCCTGGCGAGCTTCGACGCCGCCTGGAGCCCGCGGATCGTCACCCGCGTCAACGACTACGACATCCGCCTCGCCCGGTTCGACGGCGAGCACGTCTGGCACGTCCACGCGAACACCGACGAGTTCTTCCTGGTCCTGGACGGCGAGATCGAGATCGGCCTGCGCGATCCGGAGGAACGCGTGGTCACGCTGGCGCGCGGCCAGGTGTTCGTGGTGCCGAAGGGCACGTTCCACAAGCCGTCGTCGAAGTCGGGCGCGAGCGTGCTGCTGGTGGAACCGGCGGGGACGCTCACGGTCGGCGACGTGCACGACGACGTGCCCGGCCACGTCGATGTCACGACCGGGCACCTGGTCTAACTTCGGACCATGCTGACTGTCGTATCGGTCGACCAGGCGTCCTGGGCGGACCTGCAGGCGATCTTCGGCGACCGCGGGGATCCGGCCCGCTGCCGGTGCCAGTACTTCAAGGACACGCCCGCCGAATGGCGTTCGGGCACTTCCGCCGAACGCGCCGAGCGGCTCCGTGCCCAGACGGCCGACCGCGCGACCGGGCTCGTCGCCTTCCTCGACGGCGAGCCCGCCGGCTGGTGCGCGGTCGAACCGCGCACGGCCTATCGGCGGCTCCGGACCAGCCGGCTGGTCTGGGCCGATCGCGACGAGGACCCGGCGGACGACGGCGTCTGGGCGGTGACGTGCTTCGTCACGCGCAAGGGGTTCCGCCGCCAAGGGGTGAGCGCGGCGCTGGCGAAAGCGGCCGTGGGCTTCGCGCGGGAACGGGGTGCCCGGGCCGTCGAGGGCTATCCGATGCTCGTCGAACCGGGCCAGAAGGTCGCCTGGCCGGCCGAACTGTTCGTCGGCACCGCCGGCATCTTCGCCGACGCGGGCTTCAGCGAGGTCAGCCGTCCCACCGCTCGGCGCGTCGTCATGCGGCTGACCTGCTGAGTCTCTCTCCGAAACGGGGTACCCTCGGCCGCATGAAACGGACATCGTTCGCGCAGTGGCCGTGCTCGATCGCGCGCACCATGGATCTGCTCGGGGACTGGTGGACGCCGCTGGTGCTGCGGGACGCCTTCTACGGCGTGCGCCGCTTCGACGAGTTCCAGCAGGCGCTCGGGATCGCGCGCAACACCCTCGCCGACCGGCTCAAGCGGCTGGTCGACGAAGGGCTGCTGGAGAAGGTGCCCTACCAGACCGAGCCGGTGCGCTACGACTACGTGCTCACCGAGAAGGGCCGCGACTTCTACCCGGTGCTGCTCGCCATGACCCGCTGGGGCGACAAGTGGCTCGCCGCGGAAGCCGGCCCGCCGATCACCGTGCACCACCTCGCCTGCGGGCACGACACGCACGCCGAAATCGCCTGCGCCGAGTGCGGCGAGCCGATGACGCCGGACGACACGCGGATGCGCCTCGGTCCCGGCTTCCCGCCGCGGCTGGCGCGCCGCCCGGACGTCGAGGAGCGGTTCGCGCGGCAGGAGTGACGTTGACAGAGTAGGTCTATCTACGCAACTATCGTGGTCAGACGGCTCTTCGAGAGGAGTGCGACCACGATGGAGTGGACCGGGGCGAGGTACGCCGACCTGCCGACAGCCGAGGTCTCCACGTGGATCGGCGCCGCACCCGAGGACGTCTGGCCGGTCGTCGCCGACATCGGGCTGATGCCCGAGATGAGCGCCGAACTGCAGTCCGTCGCGTGGTGCGACGGCGCGGTCGGCCGCAAGTTCGTCGGCCGCAGCAAGCACGACGCCTTCGGCGAGTGGGAGACGACCTCCTACGTCGTGGAGTGCGAAGCGCCGCGCGTCTTCGCGTGGGCCGTGCAGGATCCCGACGAGCCGAGCGCGGTCTGGAAGTTCACGCTCGAGCCCGAAAACGGCGGTACCCGGCTGAGCCAGTGGATGCGGATGGGCCCGGGCCGGTCCGGGCTGTCGTTCGCCATCGACCGGATGCCCGAGAAGGAACAGAAGATCGTCTTCGTCCGCATGCGGGAGTTCGAGACGGCGATGGCCGGCAACCTCGCCGCCATCAAGGCCCGGATCGAAAACCGATGAAGACCGCGACGACTGTCGAGTTTTCGAAGGACACGCGCGCGACACTGGATTTCGTGCTGGAGGCGGAAAAACTCGGTCTCGACGTCTGCTGGGTCGCCGAAGCGTGGGGCTCGGACGCGCCGTCCGCGCTGGGGTACCTCGCCGCCCGCACCGACCGGATCCGGCTCGGCTCGGGCATCGTCCAGCTCGGCACCCGCACGCCGGTCGCGATCGCGCAGGCCGCGTTGACGCTGGCCGACCTGTCCGGCGGGCGGTTCTCGCTGGGGCTCGGCGCGTCCGGGCCGCAGGTGATCGAGGGCCTGCACGGCGTCCCGTTCGCGAAGCCGCTGACGCGGATGCGGGAGACCGTCGAGATCATCCGCCAGGCCTTCGCCGGGGAGAAGATCTCGTTCTCCGGCCGGGCCTTCGAGATCCCGCTGCCCGGCGAGGCCCGGCCGATGCGGCTGTCCACCGCGCCGAACCCGGACATCCCGATCTACCTCGCGACGCTGTCGCCGAAGCTGCTGGAGCTCACCGGCGAGGTCGCGGACGGCTGGCTCGGCACCAGTTTCGTGCCCGAAGGCGCCGACGCTTACTTCACGCACCTCGACGCAGGACTCGCGAAGGCGGGGAGGCAGCGCGAAGACATCGACGTCTGCCAGGGCGCCGAAGTCGCCTTCGCGGACAACGAGGACGAACTGCGCGTCATGGTCGGCGGCCGCAAGAAGGAACTCGCCTTCAGCCTCGGCGGGATGGGCTCGGCCACCACGAACTTCTACAACAACGCCTACAGCCGTCAGGGCTGGGCGGACGTCGCCGCCGAGGTCCGTGAGCGCTGGCAGGCCGGCGACCGCGACGGCGCCGCCGCGCTCGTCACCGACGAGATGGTGCTCGGCACGACGCTGATCGGCACCGAGGAGATGGTACGGGAACGGCTGCGCGTCTGGCGTGACACCGGGATCGACACGGTCCGGCTGTACCCGGCCGGCGAAACGCCCGCGGCGCGGCTGGAGACCCTCGGCCGCGCGCTGGACCTGCTGTGAAGGGGAACGTCATGGGCGAGTGGCAGCGCACCGCGTGCAGCCTCTGCTACCTCAACTGCGGGCTGGAGGTGCAGCTCGACGGCCGGAAGATCACCCGCGTCCGCGGCGACAAGGCGCACCCGCGCTCGGGGGGCTACCTCTGCCAGAAGGCGCAGCGCCTGACCTGGTACGGCGACCACGAAGACCGGCTGACGACGCCGCTGCGGCGTCGCCCCGACGGCACGCACGAGCCGATCGGCTGGGACACCGCGCTCACCGAAATCGCCGCGAAGCTGCACGCCGTCCGGGACGCCGACACCGCGGCCGGGCGGCCCGGCTCGTTCGCCTACGTCGGCGGTGGCGGCCAGGGCAACCACTCCGGCGGCGCGTATGGCGCGTCGCTGCTGAAGTGGATGAACTCGACGCGCCACTTCAACGCGCTCTCGCAGGAGAAGACCGGCGACTTCTGGGTCAACGGCAGGCTGTTCGGCTCGACGAGCGTGCACACCGCCGAAGACGTCGAGCACTGCGACCTGCTGGTCGTGCTCGGCTGCAACCCCTGGCTGGCCCACGGGTTCACCAACGCGCGCCAGGCGCTCAACACGATCAAGAACGACCCCGCGCGCCGGATGATCGTGATCGACCCGCGGCGCACCGAGACCGCCGAACTGGCGGACCTGCACCTGCCGCTGCGCCCGGGCACCGACGCGTACCTGCTGGCCGCGATCCTCGCGCTGGTCCTCGAGCGCGGCGGCGAGGACGCGGAGTTCCTCGCCGCCCGCACCGAAGGCTTCGACGAGGTCGCCGCCGTGCTGGCGAAGGTGCCGGTCGACGAGTGGATCGCGCACGCGGAAGTGTCCCGTGTGGACGTCGAACGGGCCGTCGACCTGATCTTGGCGGCGAAGGCGATGACGGTCCGCGTCGAGCTGGGTATCCAGCAGGGCCGGAACTCGACGCTCAACAGCTACCTCGAAAAGCTGCTGTACCTGCTCACCGGGCACTTCGGCCGCGAGGGCACGAACAACTTGCACTCGTGGCTGCTGCCGCTGTGGGGTGCGACGACCGGGCAGCGCTCCGAGATCACCGGGTTCGAGTACATCGGCGGCCTGCTCCCGGCGAACACCCTGGCCGAGGAGATCCTCGCCGACCACCCGAACCGGGTGCGTGCGGTGTGGGTCGAATCGTCGAACCCCGCGAACACCTTCGCGGGCACGCGGGACGTCGAACGCGCGCTGCGGGCCGCCGAGCTGTCGGTGGTCGTCGACGTCGCGTACACCGAGACCGCCGCGCTGGCCGACTACGTCCTGCCCGCCGCCTCCCAGCACGAGAAGTGGGAGTTCACGCTCTTCACCTTCGAGTGGCCGACGAACTACTTCCAGCTGCGGCCGCCGTTGCTGGACCCGCTGCCGGGCACCCTCGTGGAAGCCGAGATCTACACACGGCTGTTCGACGCGCTGGGCGTGCTGCCGCCGTCCGATGTCCTCGCCGAGCTGGCCGCCGGGCCGCGTCCGGAGCTGCAGGGCGGGATCGCGGCGCTGGTCCAGGCGATGCCGGAGCGCGCGGCGATCCTGCCCGTGCTGCTCTACCGCACGCTGGGCGCGTCGCTGCCCGATGGCGCGGCGTCGATCGCGCCGCTGTGGGCGGGCTGCCACCGCGCGGCGAAGTCGATGACCGTGCAGGTGCAGCGCGCGCTGGGCAGTGACGCTACCGGGCCGCGGCTGGGCGAGGAGCTGTTCTCGCGCGTGCTGGCCGGTCCCACGCCGTTCTCGGCCCACGAACAGGACGAGGTGTGGAGCCTGATGCGCCGCGAACGGGTCCACCTGGCCGTGCCGGAGCTGCTGGACTGGCTGGCCTCCCTCGACCCGGCCGCCGACCGGCCGGCGCCGGACTATCCGTTTTCGCTGCTCAACGGGCAACGGCGGACGCACAACGCCAACCAGATCCTGCGTGACCCGCACTGGCGCCGCACCGATCCGGACGGCGCGTTGCGGGCGCGTCCCGAGGAGCTCGCGTCGATCGGCGCTTCGCCGGGGGACTGGGTCGCCGTCGTGACGGCGGCCGGCCGGGTGGTCGTCCGCGCCGAGGCCGATCCCGGGCTGCGGCCGGGACAGCTGGCCCTGCCGCACGGCTACGGCATGGCGCATCCCGACGCCCACGGCCGGCGGGTGGTGAGCGGACCGCGGATCAACCTCCTGACGGACGCCATGGACCGCGACCCGATCGCCGGCACGCCACACCACAAGGACGTCCCGGCGCGCCTGGAGCCGGCGACGGAGGCGGAACGGGCGCGGGCGGAGTCGGACAGCGCCCGCGTGCGCGAAACCGTCGCAAGTGGACAGTCTTGACGTTTCGGCGGTTTATAGTGGGACCCCTGACCAAAGGGGGCCCATGCGCAAGATCGTCTCGAACCTGTTCAGCTCCCTCGACGGCGTGGTCGAAGCTCCGGACAAGTGGTCGCTGCGCTACTGGAGCGACGAAATCGGCCAGGCCGTCGGCAGCGGGATGGCGGCGGCCGACGCGATGCTGCTGGGGCGCGTCACGTACGAGGGGTTCGCCGAGGCGTGGCCCGGCCGGACCGTCGAGGACGACGAAGGCGCCGAATTCATGAACAACGTGCGCAAGTACGTGCTTTCGTCGACGCTGTCCGCGGTCACCTGGAACAACTCGACCCTGCTGACCGGCGACCCGGCCGGGGCCGTCCGGGCGCTGAAGGCCGGACCGGGCGGCGACATCATGACCAGCGGCAGCACCACGACGGTGCGGTGGCTGCTGGGCGAGGGTCTGGTCGACGAGCTGAACCTGCTGCTCCACCCGATCGTCGTCGGCCGCGGGAAACGGCTGTTCCCCGAGCAGGGTCCGTCGTTCCCGCTGGAGCTGCGGAAGTCGGCGACGTTCGGCAACGGCGTCGTCCAGCTGACCTACGTGCCGGCGTGACCTCGCTGAGCCGCGTCGAAGAAGAACCGCAGCTCAGTTGACCTGCCTCGGCTGACCTCGCCAGAACGGCTCCCGGAGCTTGAACTTCTGGATCTTGCCCGTAGCCGTGCGAGGAAGCTCATCCAGGAACTCTATCCGCTTCGGGCACTTGTACCCCGCCAGATGATCACGGCAGTGCCGGATCAGCTCGTCGGCTGTGACGTCGGTGTCCACCACGACCAGCGCCGTCACCAGCTCGCCCCACTTCTCGTCCGGGATGCCGATCACCGCGGCCTCGCGGATCGCCGGGTGCGAGTTCAGCGCGTCCTCCACCTCGATCGACGACACGTTCTCGCCGCCCGAGATGATCACGTCCTTCTTGCGGTCGGCGATCGTCAGGTACCCCTCCGAGAAGGAACCGCCGTCGCCGGTGTGGAACCAGCCGCCTTCCTGGACCCGCGCGGTCTCCGAAGGGTTCTCCCAGTAGCCGTCGAGGTTGTGGTTCGACTGCGCGAGCACTTCGCCGTCGGTGTCGACGGAGATCCGGACGCCCAGCGCGGGCGTTCCCGCGCGGCCCAGCAGCCGGGCCTGCTCGTGCGGGTCGAGGTCCGCCCATTCGGCGCGCATTCGGTTGACCGTCAGCAGCGGCGCGGTTTCGGTGAGCCCGTAGATCTGGATGAACTCCCAGCCCAGTTCCGCGCGGACCCGCTCGATCGTGCGCGTCGGCGGCGGGGCGCCGGCCACGACGATCCGGACGCGGCCGCGGCCCGGGATCTCGCCTTCCCAGCTCGCGGCGCCGTCCAGCGCGGCCGTGACCACCGCGGGGGCGGCGCAGAGGATGGTGACGCCGTGTTCGTCGATCCGCCGCAGGATCTCGGTGCCGTCGACCTTCCGCAGCACGATGTGCCGCCCGCCGAGCCCGGTCACCGCGTACGGCATGCCCCAGCCGTTGCAGTGGAACATCGGCAGGGTGTGCAGCAGGACGTCGTTGTCGTTCAACGTCGTGTGCAGGCCGAAGACGACGGCGTTCAGCCAGATGTTGCGGTGGGTCAGCTGGACGCCCTTCGGCCGCGCGGTCGTGCCCGAGGTGTAGTTGATCGTCGCGGTCGCCGACTCGTCGCCGTCCCACGGCCGCGGTGTCCCGTCGCCGCCCCAGATCGCCTCGTCGTCGCGGCCCAGGACGAAGACGTGCTTCGCCGTCACCCGGTCCAGCAGGTGTTCCAGCTCGGGGTCGACGATCAGCACCTCCGCCCCGGAGTGCTCCACTATGTACTCGACCTCGGCGGGTGCCAGCCGGAAGTTGACCGGCACCAGGATCCGGCCCCAGCCGGACACACCGAAGAACGACACGAGCAGGCGCGCGGCGTTGTGCGACACCATCGCGACGCGCCCGCCGGCCGGCACGCCCAGCGCGTCGAGGTTGGCGGCCTGCGCGCGGGCCCGGCGCGCCACCTCGCGGTAGGTGAGCGAACCCCAGCTCGGCGCGGGCTGGTTCGGCTCGTCGACCACCGCGACGCGGTCCGGGTAAACCGTTTCCGCGCGGTCGAGGAAGTCCCGGACACCCAGATCGAAGAACATGCCCCCGATGATGACTCTTCGCAGGTGCTCACACCAGTCCGATGTGGTTCGCTGGAGCACGATGGACTTCGACACGGTGGCCGGCGAGCTCTACGGGGGCGACCTCGCGGAGTTCGTCAGCGCGCGCAACGCGGCGGCGAAGGCCGCGAAGGCCGAGGGCGACGCCGAGCTCGCGGCCAAGATCCGCGAGCTGCGGAAGCCGACGACGGCCGCGGCGATCGTCAACCGCCTGGCCCGGGAGGACGCCGGCCCGTTGCGTGAGCTGGCGGAGCTGGGGGACGAGCTGCGGGACGCGCACACCCGGCTGGCCGGCGACGAGCTGCGCGCGCTGACCCGCCGCCGCGGCGAGCTCGTGCGGCGGATCAGCCACGAGCTGCCGTCGATGAGCGACTCGGTGGCCCGCGAAGTCGAAGCGACCCTGGAAGCCGTCGCGGCCGACCCGGACACGGCCGCGCTCGCCCTCGCCGGGCGGCTGACGTCGGTGGCGCACCAGGACACCGACCAGTGGTTCACCCTGGCCGCGAGCGTGCCGCCCGCCACCGGGAAACGCCCGAAGAAGCTGGTGGACAAGGCGGAGCCGGCGAAGCCGAAGCGGGACCACCGCCGCGAAGAAGAGGAGCGGGCGCGTGCCCGCGCGGAACGCGACCGCCTGCGCAAGGAAGCCGCCGACCGGGCCAAGGACCGCGCGGTGGCCGAGCGCGACCTCGTCCGCACCGAACGCGCGGCTGAGCAGGCGACGGCCCGCGTCGAAGACCTGCGTGAGCGCTTGGCCGAGGCCGAGGCACGCGCCGAGCGCGCGACGGCCGAGTTCGAACAGGCCAAGGAGACCTACGAGCAGGCCGACGCGGCAGCCGAGGAAGCACGGAAAGCCGCCGACGCCGCCCGCTGACGCGTGCTAACGTGCCTGTGCGCCCCGGATGGGCCTACGCACGGAGGTAGTGGCTACTCAGCCCCCTTGAGTTCGACACGTTCTGCATTCCTTGGCAGAAGTGTGCCTCCGCGCGCCCGATCCGTGTCGGCTCACGGCCTCCGGTGACCTCTTCATCGGAAAGGACCAGCTTGATCTTCCTCACCACGACCGGCGCCCGTACGGGCAAGAAGCACCGGGTCACCTTGGGAGCCCTGGACATCGACGGCCGGCTGGTCGTCGTCGCGTCGGCGATGGGCTCGCCGAAGCACCCCGCGTGGTACCACAACCTCCGCCACAACCCGCTGGTCACCGTGGAAACCGAGGCGGAGACCTTCGAAGCGGAGGCGGTACTGCCGCCGGACCGCGACGAGCTGTTCGCCGCCGTGGTCGAGCGGGAACCGGGGTTCGCGGACTACCAGGCGCGAACGACCCGGGTCCTGCCCGTCGTCGAGCTGCGCCGGCTCGACGGCTGATCAGAGCAGCACTTCGGCCAGCCGCCGCTGGTTCGCCAGCTCCACCTCGGGTGACGGGCCGAGCACCTGCACCGCCACGTGGTCCGCCCCGGCGTCCACATGGGACCGCAGCCCCTTCGCGACCGTCTCCGGCGAGCCGTGCCGGACGAGGTCGTCGATGAGGCGGTCGCTGCCCCCGTCGGCGACGTCGGCCTCGGTGTATCCGTGGCGCAGCAGGTTGTTCACGTAGTTCCGCAGGCCCAGATAGGGGGTGCGGACGTACGGGCGGCCGATGGCGCGCGCGGCCACCGGGTCCTCGTCGACGACGACCTTCTGCTCCGGCGCGAGCAGCTTGCCCGCGCCCAGGAGCGACCGGGCGTGCCGCGTGTGCGCGACCGGTACGAGGTACGGGTGGGCGCCCGCGCTGCGCTCGGCGGCCAGTTTCAGGACGCGGTCGCCGAGCGCGGCGAGGATCCGGGCGTCCACCGGCACGCCGGCCGCGTCGAGCCGGTCGAGGTAGTCGACGATCTTCTCGTAGGGGCTGCGGTATCCGGTGACCGACTCGGGGTGCCCGACGCCGATGCCGAGCAGCAACCGGTTTCCGTACCGGCCGGCGAGCCGGTGGTAGGACTCCGCGAGGGTCTCCGGCTCGTCGACCCACATGTTCACGATCGCCGTCGCCACCGTGATGCGCTCGGTCGAGGCGAGGACGTCCTCGACGAACGCGAGGTCGCCGACGGAGTTCCGGCCGGTGCCGAACCAGACCGCGCCGTAGCCGAGCCGGTCGGCCGCGATCGCCTGCTCCTTCCGGCTCGCGTCGTCGCGGTGCGGGGCCAGGAACAGGCCGAACTGCTTCACTACATTTGTCATACAAGTCAATGTAGCAAATGTAGCGCCCGGATGTGCTCAAACGGCCAGCCGGTGGAGCCACTCCCGCAGCATCTGCCGCTCGGTGGTGGTCAGTGCCTCGGTGTCGTCGGCGAGCGCGGTCGACAAAGCGACAGCGAGCGCGCTCACGGACGACCCTCCGGCGGGGCGGTCGGCGAGCAGCCCGGCCAGGACCGACTCCCTGACCTGCGCCGACATGGCCAGGTCGCGGCTTTCCTCTGGCTGCGCGATCAGGCTGAGCGTCACGCCGCTGTTGGCCGCCGCGAACTGCCGCGCGGCCTCCGCCGCCTCGACGCGCAACCGGCCTTCGCGCGCCAACGGCGTGAACAGCTCCAGCAGCATCGCCTCCGCGCTCGAGGTCAGGTTGCACGGCACGCCGGTTTCGATCTGGCCGTAGAGCAGCACGTAGAACCCGGGGTGCGCGAGGCCGTACTCGACGTGCCGGTCCCAGCCCGCGCGGATGCGGTCCACCGGATCGCCGTCCGGCGACGGGATCTGGACGTACTGCGTGAAGCCGTAGTTGACGACGGCGTCGAGCAGGCCCTGCTTGCTGCCGAAGTGGTGGTACAGCGTGGGGGCCTGGACGCCGGCGCGTTCGCAGATCGCCCGCGTCGACACCGGCCCGTCGCCGGCTTCGTGCAGGAGCTGGCCCGCGGCCAGCAGCAGGCGGTCGCGGGTACTGGTGGCGCTGCTCGATCGTCCGGCCATATAGCAATTGTAACGACGGCCTGTAACGGTCAGCGCAGCCGCAGCTGGAGGTCCCGGAGCGCGGCGAACGCGTCGAGGACCTCCGGATCGGTCGTGGCCGCGGCCGGGCGCACCGACCGGTAGCCGTCGAGCAGCGCCTCCCGCAGTTCTTCCCGCTGCGGCAGGCGCCCGAGCGCGGCGTGGGCCACGGCGAGGTCGTAGGCGTAGTGCCCGAACCCGCAGCCGTCGAAGCCGACCGCACGGACCCGGCCGCGGTGGAACAGGTAGTTCTCCTGGTGCAGGTCGCCGTGCACCAGGCCGAAGACGTCGGCGCCGAAGCCCAGCTCGGCCCGGACCGCGCGGACGCGCGCCACCGTCTCGCGGATCCGTTCGTCGCCCCCGGCCAGTGCCACCGCCCGGTCGACGACCGCCGCGGAGAAGCCGTCCACCTGCGTCCGGCCGAAGTCGGTCAGGTCGTCGACGCGGCCGCGGTCGAGGCCGTTCATCCGCGCGCCGTGCAGGTGCAGCCGCGCGGTGAACTCGCCCACCGCGTACAGCTGCGGTGCGCTGAGCCGCTCGTCGACGAACCGGCCCTCGACCCAGTGGCAGAGCACGCAGGTGCGGGGTTCGGGCACCGCCGGGTCGGCGACCACGGTGACCAGGTCCCGGCCGCGCGTCGGCACCGGCAGGGGGACGACGAGGCCGGTTTCGCGGCGCAGCGCGGCGAGCCAGGCCAGCTCGGACCGCACCTGCGCGGCGCCGGGGCCGTCCGGCCGCTGCACCCGCAGCACGTACCGGTGGCCGTCCGCGCCGTCGACGCGGAACGTCGTGTTGAGCCCGTGCCCCAGCGGGGTCAGCCGGGCCACCGGCACGTCATAGGCGGTCAAGGCCGCTTCGGCGAGCCGGCGCAGGCGTCGCGTGCGGCCGGAGCGGTCGAGTTCGGTGAACGGCCGGCTGTTCGCCTGGAAGTCGGCCATCGCCCAGGTGCTCAGCTGATCGACCGTTCGGGTTCGCGGGCGTGCGAGACCAGCTCGATGGCCGGCGACGTGTGCCGGCCGCCGCCCAGCCGCTCCACCCCGTGCAGGCCCTCGACCAGCCGCTCGACCTCGGCGTCCGGTCGCACGCCCAGGCGGATGAACTGGCTGGTCATGCCGATCTTGTTGCCGCACTGGCGGACCAGCAGGTGGTGTTCGGCGAGCAGGTGGTCGCACAGCTCGGCGCCGTCGACCGAGCCCGGCAGCTTGACGAGCAGGAAGTTCGCCTGCGACGGGTACACGGTCAGCTCGGCGAACTGCCCGAGCTGCGAGCTCATCATGAACCGGTCGAGCGCCAGCTTCTTCAGGCTGTCCTCGTACTCCGCGCGGTGCTCGGCGAGCATGAAGATCACGGCCTCGGCGAGCGAGTTCAGGTTCCACTTCGGCAGCGCGGCCGACAGCTTGCGCGTCAGCGCCGGGTTGGACACCTGGTAGCCGAACCGGATCCCGTGCAGCCCGAAGTTCTTGCCGAGGCTCTTGAGCACGATCACGTTCGGCCGCACGACAGCCTCGGCGGCCACCGACGGGTTCCGCTCGGCCTCGACGAAGTCGACGAACGACTCGTCGATCACCACGAGGTCCAGGTCCTCGAGGGCGTCCATGAACCGGATCACCTCACGGCGCGGCAGGTACCCGCCGTCGGGGTTGTTCGGGTTGCACAGCACCGCGACCCGGGAGCCGCGGCGCTTGATGAACTCGATGTACTCGTCCACGCGCAGCTCGAAGCCGTCGGCTTCCTTGAGCAGGAACATGTCGACGCGCTTGCCGGTCTCGACCGGCTGGTCGGTCCAGCGGCCGAACGTCGGGATCGGCACGGCGACACTGGACCCGACCAGCAGCCGGTCGATCCAGGTGATCAGCTCGGTCGAGCCGTTGGCGAGCGAGATCGTCGACGGGTTGAGCCGCAGCACGCTCGCCAGCTGCGCGGTGATCGCGCCGGCGTCGCTGGGGTAGAACTTGAGGATCGTGCGGAGACCGCGTTCCAGCTCGCCGAACATCTCGTCGGTCGGGAAGTACGGGTTGCAGGGAATGCAGAAGTCGGCGAGGTCGTCCGCGTGGTGTCCCATCGCCCTGGACACGGAGAAGAACGACGGGCTGTGCGCCTGATCCTGCCGGAAAAGGCCGCTGGTGGTCATACCGTGCCGCACGCGTGGTCTCCGTCCGCCGCATTACCGGCCCCTTGCCTTCCCATCGGAGACACGTGCGAATCGGACGGCCGGTTCAATGCCGGACAACGCGTAGAGCCCGCTGCCGGCGAGCACGGCGGTGGCCAGCACGGAAAGGGCGATAACCGGCAGCGGCGCGGCCAAGGGCGAGACGCCGGTGAAGGACTCGACGCCGATCACGGCGGTCAGCACGGCGTCGGAGACGACGGCTGTCTTGACGACGCGCATCCGGTGCGCTTCGGGCCAGCGGGTGAACTGCAGCAGCCAGGCCACCGCGGGCAGCACGAGGATCGCGTGCATCGCGACGGCGTGCAGCGGCTTGAGCGCGCCCGCCGTGGTGTAGGCCAGCTGCGGGTCGCCGCCGCGGGCCGCCACGACCCCGCGGCCGATCATCACCGCGCCGGTGGCCAGCGCGATCAGCAGCACCACGAGGCCGGCGCGGATGGCCAGGCGCAGGCTCGGCGCGTCCGGTCCCGGCTCCACGAGCGCGGCGGCGGTGAAGCCGACGACGGTCAGGATGATCACCCCGCCGCCCGCGGCAAGCGTCATCGAGACGGCGTTGTCGAACGGCGTCTCGAAGTTGAAGTGCGACGGCACACCGCGCCACACCTGCGTGCTGACCAGCACGACCTCGACGACACTCGCGGCGGTGAACGCGCCGAGCAGGGCGTTGCGCCAGCGAAGGCGGATGGTCAGGAACGACGTCGCCCAGGCGACCGACGCGAGCGTCAGCCCGAACGACAGGCCGAAGGTGACGGCCTTGCGCATCGACAGCGGTCCCAGCCACGAGCCGCCGGTGGCGATGAGCACGATCGCGTGCACGGTGCCGCTCAGGAACAGCGCCGCGCCGACGGCGTAGGCGATCCGTTCGGCTCGCCTGCCGTCGTGCCAGATCCGGGTCAGTGCGTTCATGGCGCCGAGTGTCGCCCGCCGGGCCCGGGCACCGCGTCGGCCCGGTGGCGGCACCGGGACGTACGACGACAGGCGTACGGCACCCGGTGAGAATGTCGAAAAAGCATTGGTAAAGGAATTCCATGGTTCTTGACGGAATATTAACGGCGCCCGTGTCCGGTGCCACTCTGCAGGCGGATGCGAGGTCGCCCGCGGAGTTCTACTCTGCGAACATGTACATCGCACTGCTGACCTACACAGCGCCCGAAACGGAAGTCGACTACGCGCTACCGGACCATTCGGACTGGATGCGCAAACAATTCACGAAAGGAATTTTCCTGGTTGCCGGAAAAGGCAACGGCCGGGCGGACCAGGTGATCCTGACGCGCTCGTGCCTGCGCGGCAAGCTGGACGCCGTGCTCGCCTCCGATCCGTTCGTGGTCCAGCGGCTCGCCCGGTACGACGTCATCGAGTTCACCGCCACGCGCACCGCCCAGGAGCTGCTGGCGATCAACGAGGCCATCGCCTCCTGAGGAGTCCGCCACGGCCGGGTGGCCCGGCGACGATGCCCCGCCACCTGCCGGCGAAGACCGCGCACCCCCTGCTCCGCTTATGATCGCGAAGCACGGATGTCCAGCAGGGAGAGTGCGATGAAGACCCCCGACCTCGTTTTCCGGGGCCGCCGGTTGAGCAGTGACCGCGCGCTGGTGCTGGCCGCGGTCGAGGTGCTCCCGGACACGTCGGCGGCCCGGACTGCCGCAACTGCCGCAACTGCCGCACAGGTTGCCGCCCGGAACGCCGTCGCCGACGGCGCCGACCTCGTGAGTTTCGCCGGAACCGGCGTCGAACCCCTGGTCGCGTGGGCGCGTGAGACTTTCCCGAGCCTGTTCGTCGCGGTGGACACCGCGGACCCTTCGGACGCCGCGGCCTGCTGCGAAGCGGGCGCCGACCTGGTCGTCGCGCGTGCCGACCTCTCCGGGGTCGCGGCCCGTTTCGGGACCGGCTACGCCGCTTCTTCGGTGCCCGGCGCGGCCGGGCTGCCGGCCGAGGGCGTCGTCCTGGACGCCGGGGTGGTGCGGACGGCGGTGCCGCCGCCGGGAGACTTCCCCGTGCTGGCCGAGGTGGCCGGGGACGGGACGCCCGGTGGACTGGCCCTGGCGGCGCTCGCGGCGTCGGCGGGGGTGGCGATCATCCGGACCGCGCACGTGCGCCGGGTGCGGCAGGTGGCGGAGATGGCGGCGAGCATCGCGGGCACCCGCCCGCCGGCGAAGGCGGTCCGATGGGAGTGATCCGGCAGGTCTGGCCGTCCGGGCGCGATCTCGGCGACGAAGACCTCGAGCAGCTGTACCGCTACCCGGACGGCCGCCGGTGGGTCGCGGTGAACTTCGTGTCGAGCACGGATGGCGCGATCGCGGTGGAGGGCCGTTCGGCGGCCTTGTCGACCCCGGCCGACCGGATCGTCTACCGGCTCGGCAACGACCTGGCCGACGTCGTCCTGGTGGGCGCGGGAACGGCGATGGCGGAGGGGTTCGAGGGCATGCGCCCCGACGAGCGCACGGCCGCCCGCCGCCGCCGGTTCGGCCTGGCCCCGATCGCCCCGGTGGCGGTGGTGACGACGGGCCGCTCCCTGCCCCCGGACGCGCCGGTGATCACGAAGGCCTCGGTCCCGACGCTGGTTTTCACGGGCTCGACGGCACCTTCGGCGTTGCGTGACGCGTGGACGGCCAACGGCGCCCGGGTCTTCGTGGCGGGCGAAGCGGAGGTGTCGGCCGAGCGGGTGGTCGAGACCCTGGCGGCCGAGGGGCTCGGCCGCATCGACTGCGAAGGCGGGCCCAGGCTGTTCGGCTCGTTGATCGAGGCGGGCGTGGTCGACGAGTTCCGGCTGACCGTGGCCCCGTTCCTGGTGGCGGGAACCGCGAGCCGCGCGGCGGTCGGCGGGGTGGTCGACCCGGCGGAGCTGGAGCTGGCTTCGGTGCTCACCGACGGGGCCAGCGTCCTGCTGCGGTACCTGACTCCTCGCTAGTGTGCCGACCGGACCGGCGACCGGTTTCCGCCGACCTGGCTACAAGCGCCCCAATGTGGCGTTGGGTGCGTTGGACGCACCGAACGCCACATTGGGGCGCGTGAGCCGGTTTGTGACCGGAGCGTTTCGGACCCGGTGAACCTTGGCGAGCGCTTCGCGAGCCCTCAGGAGCGCCGTTTTTGTCGGTGGTCTCCGGTAGCGTGGAAAACGGGGGCTGCTCAGGTTGATTTGCCTTGCTGCACAAAGGAAAACTCGCCTGCGAGCCGCCGCGGAGATCACCCGGTTCAGCGATGATGTTCGCACGGGTGTTCGGGTACCGTCGGAGACATGACCACCACGCGAAGACCTTCGCGGCGTCCCGGAATGGCGCTGCGGCAAGGAAGAAACCTAGAGCAACCGCCGGAAGTGGTCCGGCAGCGGCAGTTCCCGGGCCTGCGCCCGGGTCAGCCACGCGAAGTCGTCGTGCTCGGACGGATTGAGCACGACCTCGCCGGTCCCGTCTTCGTCCACTGTGTACACATAGGCGTGGATCCGCATCGCGCGTCCCGTGATGTCCGGCCACGAATCTCGCGCCAGCTCGCCGGTGACCCGGACCGTCAGCCCGGTTTCCTCGGCCACTTCGCGCACCGCCGTGGCTTCGAAGGGCTCGCCGGGCTCGGCGGTCCCGCCGGGCAGTTCCCACCGGCCGGCGAGGAACACGCCGGTCCCGCGGCGGAGGAACAGCACCCGGTCGTCACGAGCGATCCAGCAGTAGGCCAGGTGCTTGTGCGCGATCTCCGTCATGCGCGCGATTGTCGCTCAGTTGGTCTTGGACGTCGGCAGGTGGGCGCCCAGGTACCCGACGTACACCGTCCCCGTGCGGTCGGTGTCGTCGAGGAAGTGCAGGCGCGGCGCCGGGGACTTGAAGCGCTCCAAGGCGATGTGGGCGCCGAAGTAGTCGCGGCCCACCGGGTTCGTCCGGGGATCGACACGGAACGTGCGAGCCTGGCGGAGCCGTTCGTTCGTGGTCACCGTGTCGGACTCGGCGAGGGCGATGATGTTGGCGCTGATCAGCGAACCCGGCTGGCCGGTGCGGGCGAAGGCGAGCACGTCCGAGAGCTCGGGTCCCGGGTCCTGGCCCGCGGCGAGCAACGACGTCCGCGTGGCGGCGTAGGCGTCGAGGGTGCGGAGCGCGTCCCACGCCTTGCGGCGCCAGGCAGCGGCTTTCGGGTGGTGGTCGAGGATCGCGGCCGGGGCCGGTTCGGCCGTGATCGCGAGGTGCTTGAGCGTCGCCGCGGCGGTGCCGATCAGCTCCCCGAAGCTGGGAAAGTCGTCCGGCGGGCGCTCGGCGGCGGCGACCTCGTCGTCCGCGTCGTGGTGGCGGGCGAGCCTGCCCGCCAGCAGCCCGTTGACGCGCCTGAGCTCGTCGCGCTCGGCCTCCGTCTCCTCGAACGCGCGCGCGTAGTCGTCCACCTCCTCCTGCAGCTGTGCGAGCTGGTTCCGCAGGCACGCGACATCGGTGGCGCACACGTCCTCGAGGCGACGGCGGAGCGCCTTCACCTCGCAGGCGTGCCGATCCCGCTCCTCGGCGTGGGCCTTCGCCTTCTTCCGCAGGATCGTGATCACCGTGCGCGCCTCGGCGAGTTCCCGCTCGGCGCGGTCGAGCTTCTCGGTCAGCTCGGCGTCGGGCTCGCGCTCCGGCGAAGCGAACGGATCGGTCTCGTACCAGGTCCGCACACTCGGCACCTCCGCCCACTCGGGCGGCAGGGGCGTCCGGCCGCGCGCCTGGATGAGCTGCGTGATCGCGCCTTCGAGCGCCTCGCCGGAAACCGGGCTGGCGGTCTCGACGAAGTCCGGGAGCTGGTCGCAGGGCGGCGCGTAGAGCCGCGCGCCCAGCGGCACCGCGCAGCCGAGGGGGAGGTGCCGGTTGAGGGTCCGGCGGAAGCGGTCGTCGACGTCGAACACGTTGACCAGGCCGGGCCAGCCCTCGACGGGCACCGTCGGCGGCTCGGTGAGCACCAGCACCGCCGACGTCCGCCACGGCGCCACCAGCGCCTCGCCCAGCAGGTCGGCGAGGTGGTCGCATTCCTTGCGCGACCAGCCGCGCATCGCCAGCACCGGCGTTTCGATCGGGATCTCGTCGTTGCCGCTGGCGCCCAGCTCCTCCAGGCCGATCCGCTGCGCGGGCGCTTCGTGGCAGCTGCGCCACGGCCGCGTGCAGGCCGCGGCGAGCAGCCACGCCACCCGGTCCTCGCCGGCGTGGTAGCACAGCGAAAGCAATACCTGAACGGAGTAGCGGCCCTCGCTGCCTTCGTAGGCGAACTTCAGGTCGCAGCGGCGCGATCCGCCGTCGTCGGACGAGCCGAGGTCGGTCACCGTGTAGTCGTCGTGCTGCCGCTGGCGGGTGATCAACCTGCTGCGCAAGGCGTCCAGGGGGCGCTTTCCCTCGGTGGGGACCAGTCCGTGGTGCCAGATCCGGTGCACCCCCACAGGACTCAACTCCGTTCGCCGGGAACAGGGACCTCAGGCGAAGATAGCGGATCCTGTGACCGTACGAACGCGGGGCGTCACGTCATCCGCGCGTCCACAGGCAGAACGGATGCCCGGCCGGGTCGAAGCACACGCGGACGTCGTCCTGCGGCTGGAAATCCGCGACCACGGCGCCCGCGGCGGTCGCCGCCGCCGTCGCCTCCGCGAGGTCGTCGACCTCGATGTCGAGGTGCAGCTGCATCTGCTGGGCGCCGTCGGCCGGCGGCCACACCGGCGGGACGTGCCCGGTCTCCAGCTGGAACGACAGGCCCGCGCCGCCGTCGTCCGGGCGCAGCGTCACCCACTCCGGCTCGTCGGTGCGGATCGGCCAGCCGAGCAGTTTCGAGTAGAACCCGGCGAGCGCGCGGGGATCCGGCGTGCCGAGCACGGTGGAGGTCAGCTTCATGATCGGGTGGTACCCACCCGGGCGGATCCCTACCGCGGTGTTCCGGTCTGGGTGTCGAAGTAGGCGACCGGCGGGCCGACGTGCCGCCAGGACGTCGTCGCGAACACCGCGGCGCCCCCCAACGCCAGCAGGGCGGTGACGACGGCCAGCGTCATGCCGATCCGGCCGAAATCCGGCCGGGGCTGCGTGTCGGCGCACAGGCCGAAGATCAGCGCGAGCACGCTGATCGGCAACAGCCCGAACCACAGCGCGCCGAGAACCAGCACGAACGCCTGCGCGACCCAGGAGTAGGCCCATGCCGACACCAGCTCCGGCCGGACGATCAGCCAGGCCACCCAGGTCGCGGCCGCCAGCGTGAAGCCGGACGCGCCGACCGCGAGCGACGCGACCGCCAGGCCACGGCCGGACCGAGTGATTGTTCCGGCTTCCGGTGCCCCCATGCCAAGAACATCCCGCCGGGACGTCCGAGCGTTACCGGTCGCCGACCGAGTGTCCACAAAGGACGTTGAGCGGCCTCGCGGTCACGTTCCGTGCCCGGATCGCCACGTGGCTCCGAGTGGCTCGGGGGTGGCTCGGGTGGGGTGGCTCAGGTGGCTTCGGAGCCGTCCCCCACATGGCGGCATGCACGTCCGGAGTGGACGTCGTTACAGACTTCACTCTTTAGGACGTTCCGATCTGGACATCGAGCCTGCTCACGGGGGTTGGCCTGACTTTCTGTAGCAAAAACTCTCCCGATCATTGCTCCGTTGTGAAACCATTGGGCCGTTCGCGGGGAGAGGGCCTCGCGAGGGGGACTCACTGTCACGGACAGCGGCCCCATGCAGATCCCCAGGGGAGAGGAGATCGACCATGTCGACGCCCACGGACACCAAGCCCGAAGAAACTCCGGAGCCGGTCGAAGAGCCGGGCCAGCCGGTGGTCCAGTGGACCGGCGAGGACGGCAAGGTCCACGACCACCCGGTCCACACCGACTGCGCGGCCGGCTGCTACCAGGTCGTCAAGCCCTGACCGCACCCGGGCTTCGCATCGCCCGCCTGCTGATCTTCGACCGGTAGGCGGGCTTCCTTTTGGCAACGGCTGTGCTGTCATTAGAGAGTGCCTGTGACGAACCCGGACCCCTCAGCAGTCATCGAGTCGGTCCGCGCGCTTCAGCAAGCCGCCGTTGACGCGTCGTGTCTCGGGCGTTTCCACCAGGGAGTCAAGCATCTTCGGCGGGGAATGAGCCTGCTGGACTCCATCCACCCGGTCGCCGACGAGCACCGCACGGACTGGCTGGTCACCCGGATCAAGGTGGCGAGCACCTTGGCCGGGATGTCCTCCGAGATCACGGGGGACACTGCCGCCGGCTTGGCCGGGCTGGACGACGTGCGGCTGCTCGTCGACGCCGTTTCGGACCCGGTGCTGCGGGCCGAGCTGAACAGCGCCCTGAACCACAACTACGCCATGCGGCTCATGACGGCCGGGCGCCACGAGGACAGCCTCGCCTCCTTCGACGCCTCCCTCGAGCACAAGGAATACCTGCTCGCCCAGGGGGGCGATCCGGCGCCGCAGATGCGTGCTTTCGTGGTGACCCTGTCGTCGCGCGGCTGGGTGCACACCAAGCTCGGCAACGTGAACGAGGCCCGCACGGACCTGATCCGGGCACTGGAGCTGGCGGAGAAGTACGAGTTGCGGGGCGAGGCCGCCGACGTCCGGCGTGTCCTCGGAACGCTGGCGCTGCGGACCGGCGACGTGCCGGAAGCGCTGCGGCTGTTCGAGGAGAGCGAGCGGACCTACCGCGCGCTGGACATGGAGACGCCGGCCCTGCTGCCGATGGAGCAGGCGAAAGCCCTGCTGGCCGCCGGGCTGGCCGACGAAGCGGGCAGTCACCTGGACGAACTGATCTCCCGGCTGACCGCCGACCGCGGCATCGTGGGCCACTTGGGCGTCGCGGAGCTGCTGCGGGCTTCGGCCGCCTTGTTGAGCGATGACGTCGAATTCGCCCGGCAAACCGCCGCCTCCGCCCGCCGGCTGCTGCTGCGGGTGGGCTGCCAGACCTGTGTCGCCAACGCGACCGTCCTCGGTCTGCAAGCCGATGTGCGCGACGCGGTGTCGAGCGGGGAACCGCCCTCGGCGCTGCCGGTGCGAGCCTTGCGGACCGCGGAAAAGATGCAGCTTCCCCGGTTGGCCGAGCAGGCCGCCACCGCGCGGATGCTCGCCGTCCGGCTGGACATCCGGCGCGGGAACCTCAAGCGGGCCGTCGAGACCCTCCGGATGGTTCCCCGTCCCGGGCAGCTGACGCCCATCGACTACCGGATGCTTCGCCGGCTTTGCCGGGCCGAACTCGCCGTTGCCCAGGGGAACCGGGTCAAGGCGCTCACCGAGATCCGGTCCGGGCTCACCGAGCTGGACGCCGTCCGCGATCGGATGGGTGGGCTCGACCTCGTGTCCGGGACCGCTCTCCACGGCCAGGAGCTCGCCGACCTCGCCGTCAAGCTCGTGCTCGAACGCAACGACGCGCGGCGCCTGTTCGTCTGGCTCGAACGGACCCGCGCCCAGACCTACCGCTACGAACCGCTGTCCGCCGGGACCGATCCGGAGCTCGCCGCCCGCGTCGCCGAGGTGCGGGGGCTCGGCCAGGCGATCCAGGAAGCCCAGCACGACGGGCACCCGATCGCCGGTCTGCGGGCGAAGTACAACGAACGGCTGCGGGAGGCGCAGCGGCTCGGCTGGCACACCGGACGCTGGGGGAGGCCGCGGCCGCTGGCCGGTCTCCACGAAGTCGTCTCGCGGCTCGGTCAGCGGGCCATGGTCAGCTTCGCCGCTTCCGGGGACGATCTCGTCGCCGTCGTCATCGCCGGGGGCGAGTGCCGGCTGGTGCGGCTCGGGTCCGCCGAAGCCGCCGCCGAGTCGGCGCGCGTGCTGAACGTCGACCTCGACGCGCTCGCACCCGACAACCTGCCCGAGCGGCTGGCCGAGGTCGTCATGGCTTCGGCGCGCAAGCAGGCGGACAAGCTCGACACGCAGCTGATCCAGCCGCTGGCCGAGCTGTTCGGCGACCGCGACCTGGTCATCGTCCCGACCGGGCCGCTCTACGCCGTGCCGTGGGGCGTGCTGCCGGGCCTGCGGGGGCGGCCGACCGTGGTCGCGCCGTCGGCGACCGCGTGGCTCGCCGCCGAACTCACGAAGTCGCCGCGCGCCCGCAAGATCGTGCTCGTCCGCGGGCCGGGACTGGCCGGTGCCCGCGGTGAGCTCGAGAAGCTGACCACGCACTACCGCACCGCGACGACGATGACCGGCGCCAAGGCCACGGTGAAGTCCGTGCTGCGGGCGATGGACGGCGCGAAGCTCGCGCACTTCGCCGCGCACGGCGCGCACGAGCCGGAGAACGCGTTGTTCTCCCGGCTCGAACTGGCCGACGGCGCCCTGTTCGGCCACGAGATGGCCGGGCTGCGGCAGCCGCCGCGGCAGGTGGTGTTCGCCGCGTGCGAGCTGGCGATGAACCGGATCCGGCCGGGCGACGAAGCGCTGGGGTTCGCCAGCGCCCTGCTGGCGAGCGGCTCCCGGACGGTGATCGCGCCCCTGTCCCGCGTCGGCGACCTCGCCTCGGCGGCCGCGATGGACGACTACTACCGCGCGCTGGCCATCCGGGAGAGTCCGGCACTGGCGCTGGCCGACGCGATCGCGGTGGATCCGTTCCGGCGTCCGTTCGTCTGTCTCGGCGCGGGCTGAACCGTGATGCCGTCCACCGACCCCGGCCCGGGTTCCCCGGCATGACCGGACTGCTCACCGAGCGCCTGCGGCAGGCTTCCGACAACGCCGTCGCGATCTGGACCGCCCTCGCCCACGCCCGCGGTGACGACGTGCTCGAACGACCCGCCTTCACCGCCATCGACGGGCGCCGGTTCCGGATCATGGTGCGGTGCGCCGATCCGGACGGGACCGCGGTCGGCGAACTGACCGAACTCGCCCGCGCGCGCCGGAAGGACGGGCGGACCGTCGTCGTCGAGGACCCGTTCCGCGTGCTCGACCTCGGGGCGCTGGGGATGACTGCCGGGCAGCTGCCCGTGATGGTCCGGGAACCCGCGCCCGTCCCGGAGCCCAGCGGGATCTCCCGGGTGACCACGGCCGACGAGCTCGGGAAAGCCGAAGACCTCATCGTGCACGGCTTTCCGCTGGAGGAGTACCAGCCGCTCCGGGCCGGCACGGTGTTCCCGCCGCCGTTGCTCGTGCGGGACGGCCCGGCCTTCTTCACCCACGGCCACGCCGGCGCCTGCCTCACCATGGCTCACGGCGGGGTCGGCGGCGTCTACTGGGTGACGACGCTGCCGGAACACCGCTCTCGCGGCATCGGTCGCGAACTGATGTACGCCGTGCTCCGGCACTTCGGGGACCTGCCCGTCACGCTCTCCGCGTCCCGGGCCGGCCGCCCGCTCTACGACAAGCTCGGGTTCGTCCACCTCGGCGACGCGAACTGGTGGCGCTGACCGGGGAGCTTCGGGCCGTCGTCGCCCAGTAGGGTGACCCCGCACGACGCCGACAGGGTGGAGGTCGTTCGATGGCACGCACGGGCGGTGAGGGAGAACTTCCCTCCGTCGCCGAACTGGTGGACCTCTCGCAGACGAGGCCGCTGGTGATCCGCGGTGAACTCGACGCGAAGCTCGTCGAGGAACCCGAGCCCGCCCCCGACCCCCTGGCCGTGCTCGACGCCGCACTGGCCGCCGAAGAGCCTGAAGAACGTCCCCGGGAAAGCCCGCCCGCCGACGGGTCCCGGCGCACCAAGCCGTACATCCTCGTCGCGGGCGCGGCCGTCGCGCTCGGGCTGGCCGCCGTCGTGCTGTTCCAGCCGCAGCAGGTGGGTGGGACCGCTGTCCCGCCGCCGGGGGCGTCCGTCCCGGCTCCGCCGCCGACCTCGAGCGAAGCGGTCGAGACGATGAGTGCTTCCGCCGCGCCGCCCCCGCTCACCGCCAAAGTGCAGGACTCACCGGTCGAGACCACGCACGTGCCGGCCGTGGCGGGACGCAAACCCGCGCGCGCCGACACCTCGACGACGGCACCGTCGACGACGTCGCCGGAGGACCAGTGGCGCGAGTACGTCAGCTCGGTGATCAGCTCGTGGCAGCAGCACGGCCACGGCGGCCGGAACCGCTGAGACCGTTCAGCGGGGCCTGAACAGCAGCACGAATCCGGCACTCGAAAGCGCCAGCGCGGCCAGGAAGAACCCGCCGTGCACCGCATTGCCCGTCACGGCGTCCCCGACCAGCTGCACCACCAGGTCCACGATGCCGAGCGCGCCGGCGATCCCCAGCGCCACGCGAGTGCCTTTCACGCCACGGTGGACGCCGTAGACCAGCAGCGCCCAGAGCCCGGCGCAGACCCCGAAGACGAGCACCGCGACCGGCAGCGGGACGGCTCCGGTGACCGCGGTGTCGCTGCCCGCCAGCCGGCCGGCCAGCGTCCCGAGGAACCAGCACGCCGTCGCACCCCACCAGGCGAGGGCGGCGCGCGGCGCCGGGGTCGCGGACATGGCCGGAGCGTAGGCCCGGATCGCCCGGCGCCGAGACGGTCGTGAGCCGAACCGTTACGCACCCGGTGTCACACCGGAGTGCTATAAAGCGCTACCTCAGTGGGACCGGTTCCGCGGCCGTAGGCGGCCGCCGCCGGTGCCGCTAGGGTGATCGTCTGGATCTGGCTCGAGAGCAGCCGAACGGGAGAAGCCGGTGACCGCCGCGCACGACCTATCGTGGGATCCCGGCACCCGCCTGCGGGTGCTGCTGATCGAGGACGACGACGGCGACGCCCTGCTGGTCGAGGAGATGCTGGCGGACACGTCCGTGGAGTACTCACTCGAACGTGTCGAGACGCTCTCCGCCGCGCTCGGCGGCCCGCTCACCGCCGACTGCGTCGTGCTGGACCTGCAGCTGCCCGACGCCATGGGCCTGTCCGGCCTGACCAAGCTCGGCCAGCACGCGCCCGGTGTCGCCGTGGTCGTCCTGACCGGCCAGCACGACCAGGCGACCGGCGTCGCCGCGGTCGCCGCCGGCGCCCAGGACTACCTCGTCAAGGACCAGGTGGACGGGCCGCTGCTGGTGAAGGCGCTGCGCTTCGCGCGCGAACGCAAGCGCGCCGAGCAGGTGGAGCAGCAGTTCCTGCAGCAGCAGCTGCTCGCCCGCGAGAACGCGCGGCTCGAACGCGGCCTGCTGCCCAGCCCGCTGCTGCGCGACCCGCACCTCGACCTGGCCTCCCGCTACCGGCCCGGCCGCAACGGTTCCCTGCTGGGCGGCGACTTCTACGACGCCATCGAGCTCGCCGACGGCACCGTGCACATGATGATCGGCGACGTCTGCGGCCACGGGCCCGACGAGGCCGCGCTCGGGGTCGCGCTGCGCATCGCGTGGCGCTCGCTCGTGATGGCCGGCCTGCCGATGGCCGACGTGCTGAGCATGGTCGAGCGGGTCCTGGTGCACGAGCGGATCGAGCCGCTGTTCGCCACCGTCTGCATGGTCGTCGTCGCGCCGGACCGAAGATCCCTGCGCCTGTCGCTGGCCGGGCACCTCCCGCCGCTGCTGCTCACCCCCGGCGACGGGCACCTGCTCACCGGCGAGCGCCTCGGCGTCCCGCTCGGCATCGTCGACGGCGCCAAGTGGGACGCCGTCGAAGTGCCGCTGGAGCCCGGGTGGTCGTTGCTGCTGTACACCGACGGCGTGTTCGAGGGCCGCGTCGGCGCCGGATCCGAGCGGCTCGGCCACGAGCGGATGGCCGCGCTGGTAGTCGACATCAAGCGGGAGACCGGGATGCACGGCCGGGACCTGCTCGACGAGCTGATCGCCCGCGCCGAACGGCTCAACTCCGGCCCGCTCGACGACGACGTCGCCCTCGCCCTGCTCAGCCACGATCCTGGAGACCCGGCCGATGAGCGTTGATGCCCGCCGGTGGCCGATCGGCCGCTGGCTCGCCCTGCTCGCCGTCGGCGAGACCGTGCTGCTGCTCGCCGCGCTGGTCGGCGGCGGGATCGCGCTGAACAACCTCACCGACGCCCGCAACCGCCTGCTCGACGTCATCGGGCCGCAGCGGGTGAGCGCCGCCCAGCTGTCCACCGCGCTGGTGAACCAGGAGAGCGGCGTCCGCGGCTACCAGCTCGGCCGGAAGCCGGTCTTCCTGGTCCCGTACACCGACGGCGTCCGCGCGCAGGCCGACGCGGTCACGCAGCTGCGGCGGCTCGGCGCGGTCCCCGGCACCCGGATCGGCGACGACCTCGAGGCTGTGCTGCGGGCCGCCGCCACCTGGCAGGCCGAGGCCGCGCCCACCATCGCCCCGGGCGCGCCGCCGGTGACCCCGGCCCAGGTCGAGCGTGGCCGGGTGCAGTTCGTCGCGGTGCGCTCGGCCCTCGACGCCCAGCTCGCCCACCTCGCCGCGGTCCGCGACACCGGGCGCGCCGAACTGGACCAGGCGGCGAGCTTCCTGACCGCGATGCTGGTCGCCGTCGCCGTGCTCGTCCTGCTGCTGTTCGCGGTGCTGGTGCTCGGCCTGCGGCAGGTGATCACCCGGCCGATCCTGCGGCTGGCCGCCGAGGTCCGCCAGGTCGCCGAGTCCGACGTCCACCACCCGGTGCACGGGAGCGGGCCGCGCGAGATCGCCCAGCTCGGCGCCGACGTCGAGGCGATGCGGCAGCGCATCCTCGACGAGGTCGCCGAGCTCGAGCGGGCGCACGCGCTGCTGGACCGGCGGACACAAGAGGCGGAGCGGTCCAACGCGCTGCTGGACCGGCGGACGCGCGAGCTGGAACGGTCCAACGCCGACCTGGAGCAGTTCGCCTACGTCGCTTCGCACGACCTGCAGGAACCGCTGCGGAAGGTGGCCAGCTTCTGCCAGCTGCTCCAGCGGCGTTACCAGGGGCTGCTCGACGAGCGCGGCGAGCAGTACATCGAGTACGCCGTGGACGGCGCGAAGCGGATGCAGGTGCTGATCAACGACCTGCTGGCGTTCTCCCGCGTCGGCCGGCGGCCGGGCGAGCTCGTGCTGGTCGACGCGGGCGTGCTGGTCGACGACGCGCTCGCGAACCTGGACGTCGCGCTGTCGCTGAGCAGCGGCAAGGTCAGCCGCGGCGCCCTGCCGGAGGTGCGCGTCGAGCCGGCGTTGATCACGGCGGTGTTCCAGAACCTGATCGGCAACGCCCTGAAGTTCAAGGGCGAGGCGCCGCCGGAGGTGCGGGTCACCGCCGAGCGTGACGGCGACGACTGGGTGTTTTCCGTGGCGGACAACGGGATCGGCATCGACGCGGAGTACGCGGAACGGGTGTTCGCCTTGTTCCAGCGGCTGCACACGCGCACCGCGTACCCGGGCACCGGCATCGGCCTGGCCCTCTGCCGCCGGATCGTCGAGCACCACGGCGGCCGGATCTGGCTCGACACCGAGGCGCCGGACACGACGTTCCGCTTCACGTTGCCGGCCCGCGAAGACGAGGGGGACGCATGATCCAGGCGCCTGTCCCGATCGACATCCTGCTCGTCGAGGACGATCCCGGTGACGTGCTGATGACGCGGGAAGCGTTCGAGCACCACAAGATCCGCAACGCGCTGCACGTCGTGAGCGACGGCGTCGAGGCGCTCGAGTTCCTCAACCGCGAGGGCGGCTTCGGGGAGGCGCCGCGGCCGGGGCTGATCCTGCTCGACCTCAACCTGCCCCGCAAGGACGGCCGGGAGCTGCTCGGCGAGATCAAGCAGGACCCGGGGTTCCGCACGATCCCGGTGGTCGTGCTGACCACGTCCGAAGCGGAGGAGGACATCCTGCGCAGCTACGAACTGCACGCCAACGCCTACGTCACCAAACCGGTCGACTTCGAGAAGTTCATCGAAGTGGTCCGGAAGATCGACGACTTCTGGGTCACCGTGGTGCAGCTGCCGCACCGGTAGCCGTTTGGCGGAGAGTCGGGCACCATGGGGGGCCGTGACCTCTTCATCACGGGATCTCCCCGCCACCGAGCTGGCGGTCACGCTCGACTGGCGGGGACGGGCCGCGGTGCTGGGCGTGGCGGGGGAGATCGACCTGCTCAGCGCACCCGAGTTCGCCGACGTCGTCGACGCGGTGCTGGCCAGGGAGCCGGAGAAACTGGTGGTCGACCTGCGCGAGGTGACGTTCTTCTGCTCGGCGGGCCTGCAGGTGCTCGCGGCGGCGCACCGCAGGCTGGCCGAGCGCGCGCTGCGGGTGGTGAGCGACTCCGCGGTGACGTCGAGGCCGTTGCGGACCACCGGGCTCGACACGTGGATCGGCCTCCACGCCACGATCGACGAAGCACTTCGGTGAGGCGGGCGCGGATGCCGGAACCGTTCCAGAGCCACGGCGTGCAAGCAGTCCCGCAGGCCCTGCGCCGGCTTCGCCACGACCTGATGGCGTGGGTCCTCGGGGCGGGCGTCGACGAGGCCCGGGCCCAGGACATCGTGCTGGCCAGCTACGAAGCGCTGGCCAACGTGGCCGATCACGCCTACGACGGTGCGGGCTCGGGAGTCGTCGACCTCGACGCCGCGGTGCACCCGGACCGGATCGAGGTGGTGATCACCGACCACGGGCGGTGGCGGATGCCGGTGCCGGACCCGCGCCCGGTTTCCGTGCGGGGCCGGGGGTTGCTGCTGCTGCGGGCGAGCGCCGACCGGGCGGACATCACCTCCGGCGACGAGGGAACCGTCGTCACCCTGGCCTGGGACCGCCTCCGCGCGTCATGAACGACTCTTTCCTGTCGTCCGACGACAGGAAAGAGTCGTTCATGACATCGCGCTAGCTGTATTGACCCGTGAGGTTGGGGACGCGGCTGGCGGGTGGTTTGCCGGCGAGTGCGGTGTGGCCGCGGTGGTGATTGTAGGTGTGCAGCCAGCGGGGCAGGGCTGCTCGGCGTTCGGTGTCGGTGCGGTATGGCTGGGCGTAGGCCCATCCCTCGAGCAGGGTGCGGTTGAACCGTTCCACTTTGCCATTGGTCTGCGGTCGGTAAGGCCGGGTGCGTTTCGGGGTGATGCCGGCGGCGCGCAGCGTGTCGCGCCAGAGATGCGAGCGGTAGCAGGAGCCGTTGTCGGTCAGGACCCGGGTGACGGTGATGCCGCAGCTGGTGAAGAACGCCTGGGCCCGGGTCCAGAACGCGACGGCGGTTTCCCGGGTCTCGTCGGCATGGATTTCGGTGTAGGCCAGGCGGGAGTGGTCGTCGACGGCGTTGTGCAGGTAGGCGTAGCCGTGGCCACGTTGGCCGCTGTTGCGGCGGCCGGCGGCTCGGCCGAGGACCTTGTGCCCGCCGCCGTCGGGGATGTTGCCCAGCTTTTTGATGTCGACGTGCACCAAGTCGCCGGGTGCGGAGTGTTCGTAGCGGCGAATCGGGCGGGCGGTGGCCCGGTCCAGGTGGGTGAGCCGGGCCAGCCGGTAGCGGGTCAGGATCCGGTGCACCGTCGAGGGGTTGAGGCCGAGCAGGTAGCCGATGCGGGCCGGCCCCCACCTGCGGATCACCCGAATCTTGATGACTCGCCGTTCGGTCCGGGTCGGTGTGCGGTTCGGGCTTGTCTGTGGTCGGCTGGACCGGTCGGTCATGCCGGCTTCGCCCAGGTTGCGGTAGCGGCCGGCCCACCTGGCGGCGGTGGAGACCGACACTTGGAACCGTTCCGCAGCCCGCCGCAGCGGCCAGTGGTCTTCGACGATGCAGCGGGCTAGGCGCAGCCTGCCGGTCGGGGTCAGGGGTGCGTTAGCGTGGGTCACGAGGGCCTCCAGGTCGCCGGTGCAGATGTCGCAATCCACACCGAACCCGGAGGCCCTCCCTCACACCAAGATCATTCGATCACGTGTCGCCACGATCGCAACCTCCCCGGACAGAACAGCTAGCCCTTGACCACGGCTCCGGTCTTCGGGTCGAGCGTCACCCGGCGAGCCTGCGGCCACCAGAAGTCGAACATGCCGTTCAAGGACCCGGCGCGGGAGTCGAACGACGAGTCGCCGATCCGGCCGGCGAACCAGTTGTCCTCGATGAACTTCAGCACCGAGGTCTGGTCCGTCACGTTGTGGTCGACGTGGTTCACCTTGCTGAACGGCGAAATCACCAGCAGCGGCAGCCGCGGGCCGTAGCCGCAGCGGTCCGCGTAGGTGCCCACCTTGACCGGCTTCGCCGTGCAGACCGCCTGGTCCTGCGAAGCGTCGTGCGAGCCGTTGACGATCGGCGAGGACACGTGGTCGTACCAGCCGTCCGAGTCGTCGTAGGCCAGGACGATCGCCGTCGACCGCCAGTCCGGGGACTGCTGGATCTTGTTGACCTCGTTGACCACGAACTGCTGCTCGTCCAGCGGGTCCGAGTAACCCGCGTGGCCGTCCTGGTACTCCGGCGCCTTCAGGAAGCTCACCGCGGGCATCGAGCCGGCCTGCAGCGCGTCGTCGAAGTCGCTGATGTCGTACTGGTGGTTCGCGCGGTCGGTCTGGCCGATGGCCTGCACGGACGACGGCGGGAGGTGCTTCGGGTTCGCCGTCGATGGGTAGTACTGGAACGGCTCGTGGTGCGGGCTGTAGTCGACGACCGCGTTGCCGCCCACGTTCGTGTGCTTCTGGCCGCAGACCGCGTAGCCGTTCGCCGAGCCGGTCGGGCGGAAACCGCCCTGGAACCAACCCCACGTGACGCGGCGCTGGTTGAGCAGGTCACCGATGTTGCGGCCGTGCATCGTGGCCAGGTTGTCCGTGCTCGTGTGGTTCTTGCCCGAGCAGTCGTCCCACGCCGGGTCGGGGTCGTTGATGACCGTGCCGACGCCGTTGGAGTCCGGCGACTGGACCGCGTACGCGTCGCTGACCGGCTTGTGCGTGACCGGGTCGACCGCCTGGGCGCCGTGCGTCTGACCCGAGATCAGGTTCAGCGCACCCGGCGTGGACGGGCCGAAGACCGTGTTGAACGAGTTGTCGCTCATCGCGTAGTGCTGGGCGTAGTTCCACATGCCCGTGACGGTGTTGCCGTCGTAGTAGTCCATCACCAGGCCGGGCTCGCCGAACAGGATCGGCTGGCCGGTGCACTTGTCCGTCTCGGTCTTCTCGACGAACTTGTCCATCTTGCCGCCGTTGTAGGCGGCCTGCTCGGCGCCGTAGTTGTGGTTCTGGTCGCAGGTCATTGCCTGCTGGGGCGTGAGCCGCTTCGGGTTGTACGCGTTCGGGTTGCCGGTCAGCAGCTTCTTGTCGAGGCCGTTGACCTTCGGGGTGCCGTGCGCGGCGGTGAACGGGGTGCCGTCGGTGTTGGCCGCGTTCGGGTAGGTGCCGAAGTAGTGGTCGAACGAGATGTTCTCGCCGAAGATGACCACGACGTGTTTGATCGGCGTCGACGTCGGGAGCCACTGCGCCGGGAACGGGTGCAGGGGCTGGGCGTCCGCGGTGCCCGCCGCGGAACCGGTGACGACGGCCAGCGTGACGACCGAGGCGAGCGTCCCGGCGCCGAGCAGGCCGCGGCGTCGCCGGCGGGATCTGTTTTCCACTGAGGGTTCCTCCTGGTGTTGCGGGGTGGGGATGAGCGGTCAGGTGAGCAGCGAGCGCCCGAAGTGGTCGTCCGGGTCGGTGACGCCCGGCAGCGCGAAGAAGTAGCCGCCGCCGAACGGGGAGATGTAGTCGGTCAGGGGCTCGTCGGCCAGCCGGTTCTGGACCGTCTCGAACTGGCGTTCCAGGTCCTGCTGGTAGCAGACGAACAGCAGGCCCATGTCCAGGTTGCCGTTGCTGTCGATGCCGCGGTCGTAGTTCACCGCGCGGCGCAGGATCCGGCTGGGATCGGTCTCCGGGGTGCGCGGGTTCGCCTTCCGGATGTGGCTGGTCAGCGGGATCACCGTGCCGATCGGGTCGTCGGCGTACCGGGGGACGTCGGTCTCCTCGGTGCCGTCGAGCGGGGCGCCGGTGTCGCGGCGGCGGCCGAACATGTTCTCCTGCTCCGCCAGGGAAACGCGGTCCCAGAACTCGACCAGCATCCGGATCAGGCGGACCACCTGGTAGCTGCCGCCGGCGGTCCACGCCGGTTCGCCGCCGCCGTTCGTCCACACCAGACTGTCCACATCGGACCCGATGGGGTTGGCGGTGCCGTCCTTGAACCCCATCAGGTTCCGCGGGGTGCCTTCCGGGCGCGGCGGTGAGCTGAAGCCGTTGAGCTTCCAGCGCAGCTGCATGCCGCCGCGGGTCGCGCGGGCGATGTCGCGCAGGGCGTGCAGCACGGTGTCGGTGGAGTTCGCCGACAGGGTCAGGCTGAGGTCGCCGTGGCACTGCGCGGGGTCCAGTGCGTCGTTCGGGAACGTCGTCATCGGCTTCAGCTTGGCCGGCTTGAGCTTCGCCAGACCGTAGCGGTCGTCGAAGAGCGACGCGCCGACGCCGAGGATGACACCGAGGTCGCCGCCGGGCACCACGGGGCCCAGAACCCCGGAGTCGGCGGGCGGGGCGGTGATCCCGAGCGCGGCGGGGGCTCCGCCGGCGGTCAGGAACCGGGCCCGGTCGGTGATCGCGCGGAAGAGGTCGGCCAGCTCGGCTTTGCTCGCGGCGACGACGTCGAACGACGCGACGATGGTCTGCGCCGGCGGTTTCCGCAGGATGGCGGCCTGGTTCGGCCCGTGGAAGGGGACGGGCGAGGTGCCGTCGGTGACGGCGGCGGAGGCGCCGAGCCCCGCCCCGGCGGCGACGGTGAGTCCCGCGCCCATCGCGGCCCGGCGGAGGAAGGACCGGCGAGGCAGGTCCGTCATGACACCCTCCTCGGCTCGGCGATCGCGGCGATCGGGGCCAGCAGCTCGGTCAGTTCACTCACGTCCGCGTTGAGCTTCTGCCGTTCGCGTTGCGGCAGCCGGGCGAGCGGTGTCCAGCTACCGTCCGGCCGGTGCGCGGCGTCCAAAGCGGACTGCGTGCGCGTCAGCCAGGAGTCCACCTTGGACAGATCCGGGTAGCGCGGCGTCAGCAGCGGGCGGAGGACGTCCAGGACCGCGCGCGTGCCGTCGACGTTCGCGCGTGCCGTGGCCAGGTTCGTGCCGCTGCCGTAGTCGGTGCGGCCGGTGAGTTCGAACTGCAGCGTGTTCTCCATGATTTCGTGCGCGCGCAGCGCGAGGTCGTTGCCGTCGACCTGGCTGTTGGCGAAGGACGTCTGCAACGCGTGGGCGTCGCCGTCCAGCTGGTTGGCGACGGGGGCGAGTGCGCCCAGGTCCTCGCCGTGCCAAAGCCCCTGCTCCAGCCGGTGGAAGCCGGTGAAGCCCGGGTCGGCCGGGCCGCCGGGCAGGCCGTCGGCCGTGCCGTTGAGCGCGCCGTCGGAGTCGCCGAACGCGTCGTAGGCCGCGCCCAGCCGCTCGTAGGTCAGGTGCGCCGTCAGCCAGGCGGCCTCGCTCGTCGCGCGGTCGCCGCCGTGGACGGCGTTCTTCAGCACGCCGGTGTTCGCGACGAGCTCGCCGAGCCCCGTCGTCACGTGCTGCTGATAGGCCTTGAGCGGGCCGAGCAGGTCGTCGTGCGTCACCGGTGCGACGCCCGGTCCGGTCCGCTCGGCCCCGCCGGTGATCCGCACGGCCGGCCCGACGATGGCGGCGGCGTCCTCGGGCAGGCAGCGGAACGCGTAGCTGCCGTTGCCCAGGTTGACCTGCAGCGGCCGGGTCGTCGCCGGGCCGAGTCCCTCGACCTCGCCGTAGACGACGCCGGTCGCCGGGTCGATGAGGTCGACCTCCGCGGTCACGGATCCGGTGTTGTGCAGGCGGAACGTCTGCGGACCGGGTTTCGGGTCCGCCCAGCCGGTGCCGCACGCCGAGCGCGACACGGCAATCTCGGGGTCGCCCGCCGCCGCGCTGTCCGGCCAGAACGCCACGACGGCTCCCGCCGCGGCCGCCACGACCACGCCCGCCACGATCCAGCGGACACGCACAGACCCCGGCACGCACACTCTCCCGTCACTCGATCGGACCATCGTCGATCACGGATTATGCGAGCCTAACGGCCGAAAAACCGCATCGGATGGCGCCGAGAGGAGGGAATTCACCCGGACTTCAGCCGGCCGCCCACGAAAGGGGGAGGATTCAGACTTTTCTCTGGGTGAGTTCTGTCTGGTTCGACTGGTTTGCCGTGGTCAGGGCAGCGGGACGCCGGTCTCCAGGAGCGTCTTCAGGCTGGACAGCAGCGCGGGCCAGCCCTGGCTGCACATGGCCAGGACCGTGCTGCCGGGGTCGAAACCGTCGTGCACCACCGTCAGCTTCACCATCTCTCCGTGCGGTTCCAGGGTGAAGGTGACTTTCGTGCGGCTTTCCCGCTGCAGTTTCGCGAGTGTTCCGCCGTCGACGCCGGCGCCTTCGGCCCATTCCGGCGTGAAAGTGTGCCAGGTGTAAGAGAGCCGGCGGTACGGATCCGATTCGAGGACGACCTGCCCCGGGTCCGTGGTTTTCGCCCCGTTTTCGGACCAAGTCATCGGTGAGCCCTTTTCCCAGTCGGTTTCGAAGCCGACACCCCAGTACTGCCGAGTGAAGGCAGGCTCGGTAAGCGCTTGCCAGAGTTTTTCGGGGGTCGTGTTGATGTAGGTGGTGTAGGCGAATTCGTGCATCGGTGTCGACTCCAAAGCTCGTTTCAGGTCGGCGAGCGCGCCGGCCCGCTGCCGGTCGTACCGGGTCATCCAGCGCTCGGCGATCGCGTTGATCGGCGCGGCGTCGAGGTAGTGCAGTTTTTCGCGGCCGCGCCAGGTCGTCGTGACCAGTCCGGCCGCTTCGAGCACGGCCAGGTGCTTGCTCACGGACTGGCGGGTCATGTCCATCCCCGCGCACAGTTCCCGCAGGGTCTGGCCGTTGCGCTCGTTGAGCACGTCCAGCAGCCGTCGGCGGCCGGGGTCGGCCAGTGCCTTGAACGCCTCGTCCATCGCGCCTTCCTCGTGACATGCAGCCTTCCGGCTGCCTTTTCACGATAGGCAGCCGTACGGCTGCATGTCAACCTGGGGTCAGCGGAACCGGATCACCGTGACGCCGGCCAGCACGAAGAACACGAGGATGACCAAAGTGCCGGTCTGCCCGCCGGACGACCGCGTCACAACCTGGTCGACGGCGCCGGTCAGCCGCACTCCGCACTCGGCGATGACGGTGTGCCGTCCGGCCTCGATGCGGGTGAACTCGACCGGCGCGGTGAAGGCGCCGGAGCTGTCGCTGAAGGCCGAGCCGACGTCGGCGCCGTCGGACGTCAGCGTCACCATCCGGCCGGGGACGCAGCCCTTGCCCGAGGCGGACAGCGGCTCGCCGGGCTTGACGCTCGGCCGGTCGAGCACCAGTTCGCCGGGCTTCGGCTCGGTGCTCGACGTCGTCGCCGGGGTACCGGGCGTGGCCGGCGTGGTCGTCGTCGGCGGGGTGCTCGTGGTCGTGGGCGGGGTGGTCGTCGGGACGGACGGTGTCGTGGGGGCGCCGGGCTTGCTCGGCCGCGTCGTCACCGGCGGAGGCGGCGGGGTGGTGGTCACCGGGGGCGGCGGCGGGGTCGTGGTGGGCGTGGCGGTCACCGTGAACCGGCTGCCGGCGCTGAGCGGGCCGCCGGTCCGGGCGTTGGTGCACGTGCCGGTGACCGGGTAGGTGCCCGGCTGCGCACCGGCGGGCACCGTGGCCGCGACCGTGCCGCTGATGTTCTGCAGGTCGGCGTTCGCCGACCACATCGGCGTGCCGTTCCAGGAAAAGGTGACCGGGCCCTTGCAGGGGTAGAAATTCCACGAAATGGTGAAAGAACTGCCCGCCTTGCCGCTCGACGGTTTCAAACCAACCGACGACGTGTATTGTGCATTGGCGTTGCCCGCGAACGCGAGCAGAAGCAACGTTCCGGCCACGGCGCCGAAAAACAGCCGAACGACGATGCGCATTGGGACGTCCCTCCCCGGTGGGTGCTCGCTGTAGCATTCCGCACGAGTTGGATAACACAAGTAGGGGATGCCCAATGGGACGTGTCATCGCGGCGGGGGTTGCGTTGGGTTTCTGCGTGGTGCTGCTCGGCGCACCACCTGCGTCAGCGGATTCCGGCTCGCTCGACGTGCAGGTCTCGATCGACCACCGGCCGATCGAGGACGCCACGGTCGCGATCGACCCGGCGAACCAGGTCGAGCTGCAGGTCACCGCGACCAACTCCGGCGCCGCGCCGGTGAAGGTCCGCAGTGTCCGGCTCTCCGGCGTCGCCCTCGCCCTCACCTTCTTCGCCTACGACACGACAGCGCCTTTCGAGGTCCCCGCGCGCGGCTCGGTGACCCGGACCTTCGTGCTCGACCTCGGCGACCTCACCGGCCAGGCGACCGGGCTGCTGCCGTCGTCGGTCGAGCTGCTCGACGCGCAGCGCGCCACGCTCGGCGAGGCGACGACGGTCGCCGACGTCCGCGGCTCCTTCTGGTCGGTGTACGGCGTCTTCGGCCTGGCGATGCTCGTGCTGACGGTCCTCGCCTGGGTGACGGCGTTGCTTGCGCTGGCCCGGCACCGGCTGGCGCCCAACCGCTGGCGCCGCGGCCTGCGGTTCCTGCCCGCCGGGTTCGGCACCGGCCTGGTCGCGGTGATCAGCCTGTCGGTGCTGCGGCTCGTCCCGCCCGAGCCGGCGATCGAGATCCCGGTGGTGCTCGGCGCCGCCGCGATCGCGTTCCTGCTCGGCTACCTGACGCCGCACCCGGCGCCGCCGGCCGTCGCGGACAGTGACACCACCGTCCGGCTGGCCGTGCCGAACACCCAGGAATTCACCCGATGAGCGCACCGGCCGAGCTGGTCGCCGCCCTGCCGCAGTACGACATCGGGGAGTCGATCGGCGAAGGCGGCATGGGTGTCGTGTTCGCCGGCGTCCACCGGACGCTCGGCCGCAGCGTGGCGATCAAGCAGCTGCCCTGGGACATCCTCAACCACGCGGCGAGCAGCGAGCTGTTCGACCGCGAGGCCCGGGTGCTGGCCAGCCTGGACCACCCGCACATCGTGCCGGTCTACGACTACGTCCGCACCGGCCGCGAGCACCTGCTGGTGATGGAACGGCTCGACGGCGGCACCGTGCACAGCCGGTTCCACGGCGGCGGTGTCAGCGGCGAACAGGCGTGCGCGATCGGCCTGGCGATGCTCGCCGGGCTGCACGCGGCGCACCGGGCCGGGGTGCTGCACCTCGACGTCAAGCCGCGGAACCTGCTGTTCAACCTGCAGGGCGTGGTGAAGGTGGCCGACTTCGGCATCGCGCGGGTGATCAGCGAGGGCGCGACCCTCGTCACGCACGGTGGCGAGATCCTCGGCACGCCGGCGTACATCGCCCCGGAGCAGGCGATGGGCAACGCGCTGAGCCCGGCGGCCGACGTCTACGCGGCGGGCACGGTGCTGTACGAGCTGCTGTCCCGTCAGCTGCCGTTCGACAACACCCGCGGCGCGATCAGCATGATGCGCCAGCACATGTTCACCGACCCGCGCCCGATCGCCGGCGTGCCGATGCCGATCGCCGGGGTCGTGATGCGCAGCCTCGCGCGCGAGCTGGACGCGCGGTACCGCGAGGCGGAGTCGTTCGCGGCCGACCTCGCGGCGGCGGCCACCGCGGTTTACGGCCCGGGGTGGCTGGAGCGCGCCGGGGTGCCGGTGCTGCACCTGACGCCCCGGGTGATCGCCGGGCTCAACTCGGCCACCGCGCCGGAGGAGTCACCGACGCGCCCGGTCCGGCGGCCAGGCACCCCGGACCCGACGCTGGTGGGAACGGTGAGCGGCCCGCTGAATCCGCCTCCCGGTCTGTCGCCGGGGCCGGACGCGACCAGCGGGCCCGGCACGTCCGAGCCGGGTGCCGGTGCTGCCGTGCTGTGGCTGCGGCTCGCCGCGGCGGCCGCCGCGATCGTGCTGGTCGTGCTCGCCCTGCTCAACCCCGCGCGGCTGCCGCACGAGGCGTCGCCCACGTTCCGCCTCGGCGGTGCGCCCGTGTCCACGCCGGTCGAGGTGGATCTCAGCAAACCGCTGGTCATGACCGGGACCGGCAATCCGGGCCGGGTCACCCTCGACCTCTCCGCGGCCGGGATCCCGCTCGGGTCGGCGTCGGCCGAAGCGAAGCCCGACGGCAACGGCTTCACCGCCCAGCTCACCCTGCCGGGGATCGCGCGGTGGATCGTCGGCGGCGCCGTCACCGCCGATGTCCGCACGGACACGTCCACCCGGACGTTCACGCTGCTGACCAGCCAGCACCCCCTGGCCAGCGCCCTGGGCGCGGGCAGCCTCATCCTGGCGTTGTTCGCCCTCGCCTACCTCGAATCGGGGCTGCGCACGATCCGCAACGGCCACCGCTGGCGGGGCGCGGCGGTCGGCGGCCCCGTGCTGGGGATCCTGTTCGGCGCCGCCGCGTGGCTGTGCGTGTCGGTGCTGCGCGTCCACGAGCCGTCGCCGGGGTTCGGTGCCGGGTGCGCGGTGGCGGGCGCGGTCGCGGCCGGGTTGGTCGTCGCGGCGGCGCGCCGCCGAGCGTCCACAGTGGTCAGTCGACCATCCGGACGGTGACGTGCGGGCTGTAGCTCCTGCGCCGGCTCCAGCCCTGTTCGGCGCACAGGCTCAGCTGGATGGCGCGGTCGGCGGGGGCCCAGTACCCGGTCCGGACGAAGTAGCCCTCCATCGTGTTCAGCGCGAGGAGGCTCTTGCGGGCCGAGCACATCTCCCAGCCCCACTGGCGCCCGCTCTTCTCGACGCCGTTGCGGCGTACGGAGATCCGCGGGTTGCCGACGGCGCGGATGTCGGCGTCGCCGTCGGTGACGTAGACGACGCCGTCGATCTTGTAGAACCGGTTGTTGTCGAGCAGCGACACCTGCCCTGAGAGGGCGACTCCGACACGGGCGCCTTCGTCGCCCGTGAGCGTCCAATCGAGACAGAATTCCTGGACCGGGAGTTCCAGCGACTGGGTCATGACGAGTTTCCCCTGTTCTACCGAGCGTCCCCTTCAGAAGATAGGGATTTTCCGGACGCCGGGAAGAGGCCGGCGTGATCTTCACCCGAAGCGGTTCCGGTGGCCGGATGCCTTGGCGCGCATGGGTTTTCAGGCGAGTGGGTGACATAGGGCACGGCGGGTGACCACCGGGTTTCCGGTTGGGTGGTGTTCGCCGCACGGGGGGTTCGGCGGGGATGGTCGTCACCCTGCGTGAGTCGAAGGTAAAGGAACCATTACTTTCGCTGGGACGTTGGACAGGCATGGGCGACCCCACTGTCATCGAGCTCGGCCCGCGCGACCTGCTCGTCGTGGCGGGACTGCCCGGCGCGGGCAAGACGACCATGCTCCGGCACGCCGCCACCGGGCTGCCGGTCCTGGACTCCGACCAGGTCCGCCTCCGCCTGGCCGCGGCGGCCCCGGCGGTGCCCTACCGGTGCTACCGGCCGGTGGTGCACGCGTGGCACCGGCTGCGGATCCTCGGCCGGGCGATCGGGGTGGCGGGGCCGATCGTGGTCCACGAGCCGTCGACGCGAGCCTCGACCCGTGCCCTGCTGGCCCTGGTCGGCGTGGTGAGCGGCCGGCCGGTGCGGCTGTTGTTCCTCGACGTGACGTCGTCGCAGGCGTTGGCGGGCCAACGCAGCCGGGGCCGCCTGGTGCGGCCGCGGTCGTTCGCGCGGCACGTCCGCCGGGTGGGGAAGTGGCGGGAGGAGCTGCTCGCGGACCAGGTCCCGGCGGGCTGGCGCAGCGTCCAGGTCATCGACCGCGCCGCGGCGACCCGCACGAGGCTGGTGGCCAAAGTGCTGGTGGACTGCTGAGGGTCGGCTCGCGTGCCTGGAGGGTCGAGTCGCGTGCCTGGAGGGTCGGCTGGCGTGCCTGGAGGGTCGGCTGGCGTGCCTGGAGGGTCGGCTCGCGTGATTGGCGGGGGCATCATGCGTGATTTAGGGGGCATCACTCGTGGTCAGAGGGGGTTCCGGGGCAGTTGCGGGCCGTTGCTTGAGGGGCCGGCGTGACACACTGCTCCGCGTGGTGAAGCCGGCGCGGGGTGAGTCCGTGGTTTCGCGCGTCGTCCGGATCTTCGAGACGTTCGGGCCGGACACGCCGGCGCTGCGCGTCACCGAAATCGCGCGGCGGGCCGATCTGCACGTCGCCACCGCGTCGAGGCTGGTCGACGAGCTCGTCGGCCACGGCTGGCTGCGGCGCGACCCCGACCGGCGGATCCGCGTGGGTGTCCGGCTGTGGGAGCTGGCTTCGCGCGCGTCCCCCACGCTCGGGCTGCGCGAAGCGGCGATGCCGTTCATGGAGGACCTGCACGCCGTCGTCGGGCACCACACCCAGCTCGCGGTGCTGGAGGACCGCGAAGTGCTCTTCGTCGAGCGGCTCTCGGCGCCCGGCGCGACGCTCAACGTGACGCGCGTGGCCGGGCGGCTGCCGCTGCACGCGTCGTCGTCCGGGCTCGTGCTGCTCGCCCACGCCCCCGCCGACCTGCAGGAACAGGTGCTGGCCGGTCCGCTGGAGGCCTTCCGCCGGACCACGCTGACCGAGCCCGCTCGGCTGCGCCGGTTCCTCGCCGACGTCCGCCGAAACGGCTACGCGTTCTGCGCGGGCTTCATCGACGAGGAGACGACCGGCATCGCCGTGCCGCTGCGGGGGCCGGGCAGCGACGTCGTCGCGGCGCTGTCGGTGATCGTGCCCAACGACCGGAACGCGCGGATGCAAATCCCCGCCTTGCGGGCGGCGGCGCGCGGTATCTCGCGGGCGATGGGGAATTCCTCTCACTGAATGAGAATGACGTAGTGGCCGGGGGTGCGGCCGTTCCATGCTCTGGCTTTCCCCGGGAAAGGACGTTCTCCAGTGCGCACCCAGGTCGTCATCGTCGGCGCCGGCCCGGCCGGGCTGCTGCTGTCCCATCTGCTCGGTCTCGAAGGCATCGACTCGGTGCTGCTCGAACGGCAGACCGCCGAATACGTCCAGGCCCGCATCCGCGCGGGCATCCTCGAGGCGGGCACGGTCGAGCTGCTGCGGGACGTCGGTCTCGGTGGCCGGCTCGACGTCGAGGGCATGGAGCACCGCGGGATCCACCTGCAGTGGCCGGAGAACCGGCACCACGTGGACTTCGTCGACCTCATCGGCCGGTCGGTGACCGTCTACGGGCAGACGGAGGTCACCAAGGACCTCATGGCGGCGCGGGAGAAAGCCGGGCGTCCGGCGTACTATTCGGCGGCCGACGTCACGCTGCACGACGTGACCGGGAAGCCGTTCGTGACCTTTGTGGACGATTCCGGTGCGGCACGGCGGATCGACGCGGACGTCGTCGTCGGCTGCGACGGCTTCCACGGACCGAGCCGTGCCTCGATCCCCGCTCCGCAGGTCTGGGAGCGGACGTATCCGTTCGCGTGGCTGGGCGTCCTTGCCGACGTCGCGCCGTCGACGGACGAGCTGATCTACGCCTGGCACCCGGACGGCTTCGCGATGCACAGCATGCGTTCGCCGCGGGTCAGCCGGTTCTACCTGCAGGTCGACCCGGACGAGGACATCGCGCGCTGGAGCGACGACCGGATCTGGACGGCGCTGTCCGAGCGGCTGGGCGTCGCGGGGTGGACGCTGCGGACCGGGCCGATCACGGAGAAGAGCGTGCTGCCGATGCGCAGCTTCGTCGCGACGCCGATGCGGTACGGAAACCTCTACCTGGCCGGGGACGCCGCCCACATCGTGCCGCCGACGGGGGCGAAGGGGCTGAACCTGGCGGTGGCGGACGTTTCGCTGCTGGCGTCCGCGTTGACGGCGTCGCTGCGCGGCGACGACGAACTCGCCGCCGCGTACTCGGAGACGGCGTTGCGCCGGGTCTGGCGCTGCACGCACTTCTCGTGGTGGATGACGTCGATGCTGCACCGCCACGGCGACGACTTCGACGCCCAGCTCCAGCTCTCCCAGCTCCGCCGTACGGTGACGTCGACGGCGGCGGCGACCGAACTGGCCGACAACTACGCGGGCCTGCCGTTGTAGTGCACCGGAAGCCGGACGGTGAAGGCCGATCCCTTGTCCACTTCGGACTCGACCGTCACCGTGCCGTCGTGGGCTTGCACCAGGTGGCGCACGATGGCAAGGCCGAGTCCGCTTCCGCCGGTCTGACGGTTGCGGGACTTCTCCGCGCGCCAGAACCGGTCGAACACGTGCGGCAGGTCCTCGGCGGCGATGCCGGTGCCGGTGTCCGCGACAGCGAGCGTCACCGTGTCCACTGTGGACAACACGTGGATCGTCACCCGGCCGCCGGGCGGGGTGTGCCGGATCGCGTTCGTCACCAGGTTGCCGACGACCTGCCGCAGGCGGACCGGGTCCGCCGTCAGTGCGGCCTCGCCGTCGGCCGAGACAGTGAGCGCGACGCCGGCCGCGGCGGCCCGGTCCGCGTGCGCGGCGGCGACGTGGTCGGCCAGCTCGGCCGCGTCGAGGGGCTCCGGGTGCAGGCGCAGCTGCCCGGCGTCGGCCGCGGCGAGGTCCTGCAGGTCGTCGACGATGTGCTGCAGCAGCACGGTCTCTTCCAGCAGCGACGCGGTCAGCGCGCGATCGAACGGCAGGTGCCCGTCCTCGGCCGCCTCCAGCCGGCCGCGGATGACGTTGAGCGGGTTGCGCAGCTCGTGGGCGATGTCGCCGACCATCGCCTTGCGCTGCTCCTCGATGCGTTCCCGCCGCGCGGTGAGGTCGTTGAACGCGGCCGCGAGGTAGCCGACCTCGTCGCGGGACTTCACCGGCGCCGGCCGGTCCTGCTTCGCCGCCTCGGTCAGCGCCCGCAGCGGCCGGGACAGCCGCCGGGCCACCAGCGCGGTGAGCGCGGCGGCCAGCACGAGCACGCCGCCGGTCACCGCGAGGATCCGGGTGAGGTTCTCCCGCGACAGCGTGAACGTCGGCAGCTGCGACCCGCCCGGGCCGAGGGTGAACAGCAACGCGGGCGGGGCGACGTACGCCGTGAGCTGCTCGCGGCGCGCGGAGTCGACGCAGGCCCGGCTGGGGCCCTGGTCGGGGACGGTGAGCACCTCGAAGTCGAGACCCAGCTTGACCTGGTCCGCGCCCTGGCGCTTGAGGCACTTGTTCACGGCGTCGTCGAGTTCGATGAGCGCCGCCTGCTCGGTCCGCGTGGGCTCGGCGAGCTGATAGAGCCCGCACTTGACGGCGAGGTACCGGGCGGTGAGGGGATCGATCCCGGTGAGCTGCGCGCGTCCGCTCGGCGACTCCCGCACCTGGCTGGGGACGCCGTACGTGGCGAGGCAGGCGACCGTCTTCCTGGCCAGCGCGTCGGTCTCCATGCGGTCGGCGGGCGGCAGCCGGAACGGGCCCACCGCGCGCGGGTCGATGCCGCTGGTGCCGGCCTCGGGCAGCAGGACCGGGTCGACGTGCAGCGGGTCGACCGACGCCGTCGCCTTGACCGGCAGGGTGACCGGCGCGCCGCCGGAGTCGCCGAGGACGCGGCGGTCGAGGGTGGTCAGCACGATCCGGCGGCCGGTCTGCTCCGACAACGTCCGCAGCTTCGGCCCGACCTGGTCCCAGGTGTGGTTGGCCGCCGCGAAGCCGAGCAGCTCGGTGTAGATGGTCGCGTCGCCGGAGAGCGCCTGGCCCTGCTCCTGCTGGATCGCCCGGGTGGTGGTCTGCACGGCGAGCCACGCGGTCGCCGCGATCGAGGCGAGCGCGATCAGCAGCGAGACCGCGGTGAGCCGGACGACCAGGCTGCGCCGCCGCGGAAAGCTGTGCTGCCGCGCCCTCGGCCGGGAAGAGCGCCTCGGGCTACGTGTCATCGTCCGCCGTCAGCTTGTACCCGACGCCGAACACGGTCCGCAGGTAGCTGGGGTGCTGCGGGTCCGGTTCGAGCTTCTTGCGCAGGTTGAGCACGTGGACGTCGATGATCCGGGTGCTGACGAACCGGTCGTCGCCGCGGGTCAGCTCGAGCAGCTGCCGCCTGGTGAACACCCGGCCCGGCTGCCGGATCAGCGTCTCCAGCAGCTGGAACTCACCCGGCGTCGTCTCCACCGGGCGGCCGTCGACGGACACCTCGTGCCGCACCGGGTCGAGCCGCAGCCCGCCGGCACGCAACGCCGTGTCGGGCGGTTCGCGGCGGGCGGCGGTCCGCCGCAGCAGCGTCCGGACCCGGGCCATCAGCTCGCGCGGGCTGTACGGCTTGGTCAGGTAGTCGTCCGCGCCGAGGTCGAGGCCGAGCAGCAGGTCGTCCTCGGTCGCGCGGGCGGTGAGCATCAGCACCGCGACGTCGGACTCCCCGCGCAGGATCCGGCAGACGTCGAGGCCGTCGACCTTCGGCATCATCACGTCGAGGACCAGCAGGTCGGGCCGGTCGCGGCGGGCCTCGTCGAGCGCCGCCCGGCCGTCCGGGGCCAGCACCACGGTGTGGCCCTCGCTTTCGAGGTAGAGCCGAAGAACCTCGGCCTGCTTCTCGTCGTCCTCGGCGACCAGTACACGTGCGCACACCGCGTCGAGGGTAGGCGTCCTGACACCGTTTCGACGCCATCCTGACCGGATCTTCACACCTCGGGACACGAGCCAGGTCTTTGTCACAGTGTCGGCCGCGGCTCCGACAACGATGTCAGCGATGGTCGGCGACCCCGCCGCCGCGGCGACGACCGGCGGCGCGGCCAGGCACCGGCAGCGTCGAGTCGTCCAAGGTGTCCATGTCCTATGTGGACGGACTCGGGGCGAGCCGCCACGGCCGCCGCGATGACGGCTCACGACATCACCGGGCAGAACGGGTGAATCCCACGGGATAACGCTTGCGTCGCGGTTCCGCGGATTCGTTGCGGAAACGGGCGGGCGCCCGATTCCAGGAGGCGGACACGGAAGAAGGTGATGGCCGTGAACGCGACCAGAATCGCCGTCGCAGCCATGGTTTTGCTGGGTGCGGCCGCATGCGGGGTGCCGGTGGTCGGCGTGCCGGTGCCGGTGACTCCGCAGTCGCCGGTGACCAGCACGGCGACGGTCGCGGTGCCCGCGCCGGAGACGGTTTACGTCCAGCCGCCGGTCGCCCCGGCACCGGCGGAGACCGCCGAGGCGAGGACGGTCGTCGCGTACTACGACGCGCTCAACCGCCGCGACTTCGCCACCGCGTGGTCGCTCGGCGGCAGCCGCATCGCGGGCGGCGGCGGATATCCCAGGTACGTCAACGGTTTCGCGACGACGTGGTGGGACACGCTGACCGTCACGGACGTCCGCGGCAGCACGGTCTACGTCGTGTTGTCGGCGGTCCAGACCGACGGCAGCACCCGGACGTTTTCCGGTACGTACACGGTTTCCGGCGGCGTCATCACCGGCAGCCACATGACCCGGACGAAATGAGGCCCGCCATGCGTACACTGAGGACAGTCGCCACCCTTTCCGCCGTGCTCGCCCTCGCCGGGTGCGGCTTGCCGCGGACGATTTCCGGCGGGGCCGCCCAGGCTCCGGCGTCCACCGCGACGGTCACCGCACCGGTGCCGCCCATCGTCACCGCGCCGGTACCGCAAACTGTCTTCGTCCCGCCACCGCAGACGGTTACTGCCGCCCCGGCAGGCATCGCCGCGTCGAGCCAGTGGTACGCCCAGCCGAGCTGGATCAACGCCCAGCCGTGGATCACCATCACACCCGCCGCGGGCCAGACGCCGTGCCAGTGGCTGTACGCGCGCGGCTACACCTACGCGCAGGCGTTCGCCGCCTGGGCGCGGAACGGATACCCGGCGAACTGGTCCGCCACCGGCGACGGTTACCCGTGCCAGAAGTCCTACGGCCCGCAGCACTGATCGGCCCAGGCCCGGACGACGTCTTCAAGCACCTTCAGCGGCAGTCGGCCGCAGCCGAGCTGGTCACCGCCGATCCAGGCGATTTCACGCCGGGGCGAACGTGCGCGGGCGGGCCGAGCCACGTGGTCAGTGCCGTGCGGAGCCCGTCCCAGCCGGCCTCGGCCGCGAGCCAAGCGATGTGACCGTCCGGACGGATCAACGCGGCGTCCGGCAACGCGGCCGCCCGCGCGGTGACGGTCGTGACGCGGTCGCCCCACGCTTCCGCGACGGCGGCCGCGCCCGTGCCCGAGTCCAGCAGAACCGCTCGTCCGTCGCGGAAGTGCCTGGCCAGGGTGGTGCCGTCGGTCAAGGGGAGGTCGGGTACGCGACGGCCGATCAGCGGATGGTCGCCGGGCAGGTCGTAGTGCTGCCACTGGCCGCTGATCATCGAAACCACGTGTGTCGCGCCGTCCGGGGTGTCCAGCAGGTCGGCCATCACGTCGCGCAGCGCGTCCGCCCGCGGTCCCCGCGCCGTGCTCAGCGCGGTCTGCGCCATGCTCCACTTCTGCACCCAGGCGCCGATCGGGTGACGCTCGGCCTCGTAGGTGCCGAGCAGCGAGTCCGGCACCGCGCCGCGCGCGACGAGCGCGAGCTTCCAGCCGAGGTTGACCGCGTCGCCGATGCCGAGGTTCAGGCCCTGCCCACCCGCGGGCGAGTGCACGTGCGCGGCGTCCCCGCACAGCAGCACCCGGCCTCGCCGGTACGTGGTGGCCTGCCGGGTCGTGTCGGCATAGCGGGTGCCGACGTGCACGTGGGTGACCGTCACGTCGGTGCCGCTGACCCGGCGCAGGCCGGCCTGCATCTCCTCCGCCGTGACGGGTGCGTCCCGGTCCGCGGGCGGGCCCTCGTACTCGACGGTGTGCACGCGGGGCGGCCCGTCGCCGTCGGCCCAGCCGCCCAGGGTGTAGGAGCCGTTCTCGCCGTGCTGCCAGCCGCCGGCGGTGAGCTTCTCCGGATCGGCGAGGTCCACGACGGCCTGGCGGCCGGTGAAGACCGGGTCCACGCCGGGGAAACCGAACCCGGCGAGGCGGCGCACCGTGCTGCGCCCGCCGTCCGCCCCGACCAGCCAAGCGGTCCGGAAGCTGTCGTGTCCGGTGTGGACGGTCACGCCGCCGTCCCCGGCGTCGAACCCGGTCAGGGCGGCTCCTCGGCGTACCTCCGCGCCGAGTGCCGACGCTCGCGCCGCGAAGATCGCCTCAAGGTCGGCCTGGCTGATCACCCCCGCGCCGAGGAACTCGTCGCCGGCGCCCGGTGGCTTGAGCCGGTCCACGCGGATGTCGATTCCGGCGAAGTGGCCGGCGTAGAGGTCCGGACGCTCGCCGTCCGCGATCTCCGGCAGTGCCCCGAGCCACATCAGGGCGGCCGCCTCGACGGCGGGCAGCAGGCCGCGCAGGTGCAGCGCGTGCACGGAAGGCGCGTTGATCGCGCGGGCGCCCATGGACCCGTACCGGGCCGGCGGAGTGTCCGTCTCGCGCTCGAGGACGAGCACCCGGGTACCACCCAGCCGAAGTTCGCAGGCCAGCAGCAGTCCGACGGGACCCGCTCCGGCCACCACCACGTCGTAGTCCATCTTTACTCCCCAGAAACCCGGCAACAGTGTTCGCAGTAGTTGCACGTTAGCGAACTGGGTACAGTGTTCGCAATATCGAGGAGGTGACGGTGCCGTCGAACGACCACCCGGTGATCTGGATGCGTCCCGAACACGGGACACGGGGTCCGAAGCCCACCCACGGCCGGCGGGACGTGGCGGTCGCCGGGATCCGGATCGCCGACGCGGAGGGGATCGACGCCGTGTCGATGCGGCGGATCGCCGCCGAACTCGGCACCGGGACGACCTCGCTGTACCGGTACGTGTCCAAAAAGGACGACGTGCTGGAGCTGATGGGCGACGAGGTGATGGGGGAGCTGCGCGGCACGACGCTGCCGGGTGACTGGCGGGCCGACCTGCGCACCATCGCGCGCCTGCTGCGCGAGACGGCGCTGCGGCACCCGTGGCTGCCGTCGCTGTCCTCGGGCCGCGCCAACCACGGTCCGAACAGCCTGTGGTGGACGGAGCTGTCGCTGTCGGCGTTCGACGGCATGGACCTGGACACCGACGAAATGCTGGCCAACCTCAGCACGCTGTCGGCGTTCGTGCTCGGGCACGTGCTGGGGGAGCTGGGCGACCAGGAGGCGGCACGCCGGTCCGGGCTGACCCACGAGCAGTGGATGGAACAGCAGGGCGAGTACGGCCCGTCGATCATGAACAGCGGCGATTGGCCGAGGCTCACCCGAGTGATGATCGAGGCGAAGACCCCGCACGCCGCCGACCGGCAGGACCGGCTGTTCGAAGCGGGGCTGGCGCGGGTGCTGGACGGCCTGGCCGCCCACCTGCCGCCGCGGAAGTGAACCGGGCCGGGAGCGGAGTCCGCTCCCGGCCCGGTCGCCGTCAGGTCAAGCTCGAACAGGATCTCGCGTCAGGATCCTGAGCCCCCTTCGGTACCCACCGCACGTTCGCGAACGACGCCTGGAACGCGCCGTCGGTGTACACGAGGAACGGGGTGTTGATGTGCTCGAAGTCCAGCCCGTTGTTGAAGCAGGACACCGGGATCTTCACCGTCGTCTTCGCGCCGCCCGCCAGGTCGGTGAACAGCTTGGTCGCGTTCACCTCCGAGAAGCACGGGTAGACGCAGTGCATGCTGATCACCGTCCGGTTGGCCGGTGCCTGCTGCACGGTCGTGTCGAACTCCAGGGCCGCGTCGGCGTTCAGGTAGCCTCGCAGGTCGTTCGTGCCCGCCGTGTTCTGCATGTACAGCTGGGCCGCGCCGGCGCCGGTCCAGGTCGCCTTCAGGCCGTCGCCCTGCACGTTGACGTCGGTCGGGACGACGTTGATCTCGGTGTGCGCCGCCGTGCCGTCCGGGCCGATCACCGTGCCGCCCCAGTTCTCCGCCGAGCCGATCTGGCTGGTGTACGGCGGGACGTCGGTGCGGTCGAACAGCACCAGGTCCTCGGTCGCCGTGCCGCCGCCCCCGGTCGAGGTGCAGGACGCCGGCCCGGCCGTCTCGTCCAGCTGGCCGACCGTGGCGCGCTGCCCGGTCTTGAGGCCGTAGCCGAGCTTGAACAGCGGGTCGTAGCCCGGCGACCACGGGTTGAGCGGCGTCTGGCACGCACTCTTCGGCCACGAGTAGGACAGCGTGCCCCGGTAGCCGGTGCCGTCCTTGCCCTTGACCATCATGTCCGCGACGCCGCCGCCCTCGGTGCCGGGCAGCCAGGCCGCGACGAACGCGTCGGAGCGGTTGATCTCCTTGTTCATGTACAGCGGGCGGCCGCCGACGTACACGGTGACGACCGGGGTGCCCTTGCCGCTGACCTTGTCCAGCACCGCCAGGTCCTCGGGGTAGAGCTTCGCCGCCTCGAGCGACTTGCGGGTCAGGTCGCCGACGCCCTCGGCGTACGGCGTCTCGCCGATGACGGCGATGACCGCGTCGAAGCCCTTGGGGTCGACGGTCCCGGTGGCGTCGAAGGTGACGTTCGCGTCGCCGAGGTCCTGCTTGAGCCCGGCGAGGATCGAGGTCGCGTTCGGGAAGTCGGCGTTGGTGTTGCCGGTGCCCTGCCAGCTCAGCGTCCAGCCGCCGGTCTGGTTCGGGATGTTGTCGGCGCTCTTGCCGACGACGAGGACCTTCGACGCCGGCTTGAGCGGCAGCACGTTGCCGTTGTTCTTCAGCAGCGTCTGCGACTCGCGGACGGCGTCGCGCGCCAGCCAGTTGTCCTTCAGCGCCTCGTCGGAGTTGGCGTAGGACCGGTCGGACGGCTTCTGCGACTCGAACAGGCCGTCACGCAGCTTGACACGCAGGATGCGCGTCACCGCGTCGTCGATGCGCGACATCGGGATCTGGCCGCTCTGCACCTGCGCGACGGTGTTGGTGATGAACGCCTTCCAGTCGTTCGGCACCATCACCAGGTCGATACCGGCATTGATCGCCTGCGGGCAGGACGAGTTCGTGCAGCCGGGAACCTGGCCGATGGCGTTCCAGTCGGACACGAGCAGGCCGTCGAAGCCGATCTTGCCCTTGAGGATCTGGTTCAGCGCCTTGTCGCTGCCGGTCAGCTTGCCCTCGTTGATGCCGAGGTCGGGGTTGGTCCAGCTGTTGAACGACACCATCACGGTCTGGGCGCCGGCGGCGATGGCGCCGTAGTAGCCCTGGCCGTGGATGTTGATCATGTCGGCTTCGGACGAGGGGTTGACGCCCTGGTCCTGACCGTTGATGGTGCCGCCGTCGCCGATGAAGTGCTTGGCGGTGGCGATCACGCCGCTGCCGCCGATGCGCTTGGTGGCGCCGTCCTGGAGGCCGTTGATGGCCTCGAAGCCGTAGGCGCGGGTGATGCGCGGGTCCTCGGAGAAGCCTTCGTAGGTGCGGCCCCAGCGGTCGTCCTGCACGACGGCCAGCGTCGGCGAGAAGGCCCAGTCCTGGCCGGTCGCGCGGATCTGCCGGGCGGTGGCGCCGGCGACGTCGCGGACCAGGCACGGGTCGTGCGCGGCCCCCAGGCCGATGTTGTGCGGGAAGACGGTGGTGCCGTAGACGTTGTTGTTGCCGTGCACGGCGTCGATGCCCCAGATGACCGGGATCTTCGTCCGGCTGGTCTTCGAAGCGTTCCAGTAGGAATCGGCGAGGTTCAGCCAGTCCTGCTGGGTGGCGTGCTTGTTCGCGCCGGGCCACGAGCCGCCGCCGTTGAGGACGGACCCGATGGCGTACTGGCGGACCTCGTCGGGCGTGATGGCGGCGATTTCGGGCTGCGTCATCTGCCCGACCTTCTCCTCCAGGGTCATGCCCTGGAGGATCTGGGCGATCCGCGCCTCGTCGTCGCCCTTGCCCTTGAAGCGGCTGTCGACCTTCGGCCAGTCGGCGAGGGTCGGCAGGCTCTTTTCGATCTTGGCGCAGCCGTCCTTGTCCTTGGCGGGCTGCCCGATCACGGGCTGAGCCGGTGTGTCGGCTTGGGCCGGTGTCGCCTGCGCGACCCCGCCCAGCAGGCTCAGGCTCATCAGCGTGACGAGCGAACTTCGGCGCGCACGGGACCACGCGCGGGATCTTCTGGCCATGGTCTGGTCCATTCTGCGATGAACGGCGGACCGGCTGATCCTCATCGGCCGCGCGGGCGGCGTCAAGCGTTTCGATTGTTTGGACGGCCTGTTAATTCTCGACATAAAATAAGAGTCGCTCGGTGGTGGGGCCACGCTTAACGCGTAATGCTCTTGCGGTCAAGGGCACTGGCGGGCAAAGGTGCTGCCCCATGGACATCCGCCAGGTGGTCTCGCTCGATCCGCTCCTGGCGGCCGGGCACCTGTTCGACGATCCCCCGCGTCCGGACGCCGCCGAGCGCTTCCTCGCTGCCGAAGGCCACCACCTGCTGGTCGCGTACGTGGACGACGTCCCGGCGGGCATGGTGACCGGGGTGGAGACGACCCACCCGGACAAGGGCACCGAGATGTTCCTGTACGAACTGGGCGTCGACGACGGCTTCCGCGGGCGGGGCCTCGGCCGGTCGTTGGTGACGGCGCTCGCGGAACTGGCTCGCGAGCGCGGCTGTTACGGCATGTGGGTCGTCACCGAAGGGGACAACGCGGCGGCGAACGCGACCTACCGCGCGGCCGGCGGGGTTGCCGAGGAAGGACAGACGGTCTTGGCGTGGACGTTCGGCTGAGCGCGCGGGATCAGCTCAGCACCGAACCCGGCAGCTCCTCGAAGATCAGCCAGGTCCGCGTCGAGCGCACGCCGTCGAGGGCCTGCAGCCGTTCCAGGACGACGTCCCGGAGCGTCGAGTTGTCCGGGGCGCGGACCAGCAGCAGGATGTCGAAGTCGCCGCCGACCAGGGCCACGTGGTCGACGTACGGGATTTCGTGGAGGTCCGTCGCCATCGTGCGCCAGGACGTCTGCTCGACCGTCACCATGATGTAGGCCGACGTGCCCAGGCCCGCCCGGCGTGGATCGATCCGGGCCCCGAAGCCCGTGATCACGCCCTCCGCCAGCAGACGCTCCAGCCGGGCGTACGCGTTCGTCCGTGAGATGTGCAGGCGCTCCGCCAGTGCGCGCACCGCCAGCCGGCCGTCCGCGGACAGCTCCGCCAGCATCGCCCGGTCGACGTCGTCCAGGACCGGAACCGTTCGTCCCGGAAGACCCCCGTGAGCCAGGACACCAGTGGACGTTTGGTCCGACGGAGAGGTCGTGGGAGACCGTTTGTCGCTCATTTTCGCCAACCCTTGAACACAACACCGCCGAGAACCACCATTTCAGCATCATATGTCTGCGAGAGGTGGTGTGCGTCATGGTCGCGGAGACCCTGCTGCCGTCCGCGTCGCCGGTGCGGTTCGTCGCCGAGGACGGGACGCCCGCCGGCCGGCACGGCGCGTACGCCGAGCCCCCGGAGAGCCTCCTCAAGGAGGCCTACCGGCTGATGGTCCTGGGCCGCCGGTTCGACGTCCAGGCGACCGCGCTCACCAAGCAGGGCCGCCTCGCCGTCTACCCCTCCAGCGCCGGCCAGGAGGCGTGTCAGGTCGCCGCCGCGCTGGTGCTGAACGAGCACGACTGGCTCTTCCCGACCTACCGCGACTCCGTCGCCCTCGTCGCCCGCGGCCTGAAGCCCGGCGAAGTCCTGACACTGCTTCGCGGCGACGCGCACTGCGGCTACAACCCCGCCGAGACGCGCGTAGCCCCTCAGTGCACTCCGCTCGCGACGCAGACTCTGCACGCCGCCGGGCTGGCCCACGCGATGCAGCGACGTGGCGAAGACGGCGTCGCGCTCGCGCTCATCGGAGACGGCGCCACCAGCGAAGGCGACTTCCACGAAGCGCTCAACTTCGCGGCCGTCTTCAAGGCGCCCGCGGTGTTCTTCGTGCAGAACAACCGCTACGCCATTTCGGTGCCGTTCGAGAAGCAGAGCGCCGCGGCCGCGTTGGCGTACAAGGGCATCGGCTACGGCATGCGTTCGGAACAGGTCGACGGCAACGATGCCGTCGCGGTCCTCGCCGTCCTCGGCGACGCAGTGAAGCACGCCCGCGAAGGCCGTGGGCCCGTCCTCGTCGAGGCGCACACCTACCGCATCGACTCGCACACCAACGCCGACGACGCCACCCGCTACCGCGAAGCCGGCGAAGTCGAGAGGTGGCGCGAAGCGGACCCGCTGAAGCGGCTCGAGACCTACCTCAAGGGCCGGGAAGCCTTGCAGGAAAACGAAATCGAGCAGTTCAAGGCCGACGCCGAGACGTTCGCGCAGTCCGTCCGCGACGCCCTGAACGCCGAACCCGAGCTCGACCCGATGTCGCTGTTCGACCACGTTTACGCCGAGCCGACCCGCCAGCTCGAAGCCCAGCGGGCGATGGTGCACGCGGAACTGGAGGCCTGATGACGACCACGATGGCGCAGGCGCTCAACGCGGCCCTGCGGGACGCGCTCAAGGACGACGACCGCGTGCTCGTGTTCGGCGAGGACGTCGGCACGCTCGGCGGTGTCTTCCGGGTCACCGACGGCATCACCGCCGACTTCGGCGAGGACCGCTGCTTCGACACGCCGCTGGCGGAGTCCGGCATCGTCGGGTTCGCCGTCGGGATGGCGATGGGCGGGTTCCGCCCGGTCGTCGAGATGCAGTTCGACGCTTTCGCCTACCCGGCGTTCGAGCAGATCACCTCGCACGTGGCGAAGCTGCGCAACCGCACGCGTGGCGCGCTTTCGCTGCCCATGGTGATCCGCATCCCCTACGCCGGCGGCATCGGCGGCGTCGAGCACCACTGCGACTCCAGCGAGGCCTACTACACCCACACGGCGGGCTTGCGCGTCGTCACGCCGGGCACCGCGCAGGACGCGTACGACCTGCTTCGCGACGCCATCGAGTCACCCGACCCGGTGATCTTCCTCGAGCCGAAGTGCCGCTACTGGTCGGCCGAGGAGGTCAGCTTCACCCGCTCCGGCCCGGCCATGGACCAGGCCGTGATCCGGCGCCCCGGCAAGGACGTCACGCTCATCGCGTACGGCCCGATGGTCGCCACCGCGATGGAGACCGCCGAGGCCGCGACGGCCGAGGGCTGGGACGTCGAGGTCGTCGACCTGCGTTCGCTGTCGCCGTTCGACGACGAAACCGTGACGGCTTCCGTGCGCCACACCGGACGCGCGGTCGTCGTGCACGAAGCCGCGGGCTTCGGCGGCTACGGCGCCGAGGTCGTCGCGCGCGTCACCGAGCAGTGCTTCCACCAGCTGCACGCGCCCGTCCTCCGGGTGACCGGCCTCGACATCCCGTACCCGGCGCCGAAGCTCGAGCGCCACCAGCTGCCGGACGTCGACCGGATCCTCGACACGATCGCCCGGCTGCAGTGGGACGACACCCCGGTGGTGGCCGGTGCCTGACTTCCTGCTGCCGGACCTCGGCGAAGGCCTGACCGAGGCGGCGATCGTGGACTGGCGGGTCGAGGTCGGCGACACCGTCGACGTCGACCAGGTCGTCGTCGAGGTCGAGACGGCGAAAGCGGCGGTCGAGGTGCCGGTGCCGTTCGCCGGCGTGGTGTCCGCGCTGCACGGCGAGCCGGGGCAGCTGCTGCCGGTCGGCGCGCCGCTGCTGAGCGTCGGCGGACTTGCCGAACCCGGGGTCACTTCCGGGAGCGGGAACGTCCTGATCGGGTACGGCACCGCGCCCGCTACGCGGCGCAAGCGTGCCCGGCGTGCGGTGAGTGCCCCGGCACCGGCGCGGCCGAAGCAGGCGCCCGGCGTGATCTCGCCGTTCGTCCGGAAACTGGCCGCCGACAACGGGATCGACCTCGCGAAGGTCACCGGCACCGGCCCGGACGGGATCATCCGCCGCTCCGACGTCGAGACGCTGCTGAAGAAGCCCGCTGAGGGCGGCAGGCGGATCCCGCTCACCGGCGTCCGCAAGGCCGTCGCCGACAAGCTGACGACGTCGCGGCGCGAGATCCCGGAAGCGACGGTCTGGGTGGACGTCGACGCGACCGGGCTGGTCGCCGCGCGGGCGGAACTGAATGCCAAGACGGACCGGCCGGTGAGCCTGCTCGGCCTGATCGCGCGGTTCGCCGTCGCGGGCCTTCGCCGGTACCCCGAGCTGAACTCGCGCGTCGAAGGCGACGAGATCGTGCTGCTCGACAAGATCCACCTCGGCTTCGCCGCGCAGACCGGGCGCGGCCTGGTGGTGCCGGTCGTACGGGACGCGGGCGAGCTGTCCACCCGGGAGCTTTCGGCGGCGATCGGCGACCGCGCACGCACCGCGCGGGACGGCAAGCTCGCGCCCGCCGACCTCACCGGCGGCACCTTCACCGTGAACAACTACGGCGTCTTCGGCGTCGACGGCTCGGCCGCGATCATCAACCACCCGGAGGCGGCGATCCTCGGCATCGGCCGGATCATCGACCGCCCGTGGGTCGTCGACGGCGCACTGGCGGCCCGGAAGGTGTGCGAGCTGACGCTGGCCTTCGACCACCGCGTCTGCGACGGCGGCACGGCGGGCGGGTTCCTGCGGTTCGTCGCCGACTGCGTCGAATCGCCGGTCACCGCTCTCGGCGACCTGTGACGACTCACCGGCCGAGTTGGCCGGTGGTGACGGCCGTGGCACTTAAAGTGTTCGCGTGACGACTCCGGCCCAGCACGACCGCGACCTCGCGGAAGGGCGCGTCGCCCGGCTCAAGCAGGACCTGCGGGACGGGCTGGCGACCCCGCCCGAGGACGTCGCGACGATGGACGAGCTGGTCGCGACGGCCCACCGGCTGCTGGACGCGGAGCTGGCGTTCGACGAGGCCAAGCACCGGCTCGCCAACGCCGAGCTCGAGTCCCGGCACGCGGCGACACAGCGCGCGGTCGTGTACTTCGCGGCCGCGCCGGTGCTGGTGCCGCTGGTCGCCGGGGCGCTGGTGCTGTTCGAGGTGCTTTCGCCGCTGTGGCTGTTCGCGCTGGTCCCGCTGTTCGCCGCGGGCCTGTGGATCGGCTTCGGCCCGGTCCGCCGCGTCGCCGACGTCATCCGCGAGCGGCGGCGGGGCGCGTGGGCGGGCAGCGTCACGGCGGCGGTGCTGGTCCCGGCGCTGGTCCCGTGGTCCGCGGCTGCCGTCTTCACCAGCCTGACGGCGGTGGGCGTCGCGGGCACGTGCGCGCTGCTGTGGCGGGAAAGCCGGATCCCATGAGCCACGGCTACGCGACCTACGGCGACGATCCCGAGTTCTCGCAGGACTACTACGAGGAGCCCGCCGAACTGGCGCGCAGAGACCTCGACGAGCTGTTCGCGACGGTCGACGGCCTGCGCGCGGCGGTGGAGGAGACCGACGATCGCCTGCGTCAGGACGTCGCCGCCCTGACCGACCGCCTCGACCGCGGCGAGGGCGGCCGCCAGGAGGACCGGCTGGACCTCTTCGGCCGGCAGCTGGAGCGGCTGCAGCAGCAGGTGCAGGCCCTGGAGCGCGCGGTGCGCGTGGCCGACGGCGTGCCGCGGGCCGACCTCGACGACGTCGGCGCGGAGACCCGGGCGCTCGCGGCCGAGGCGGCGCGCTGGGACGACCTGCACAAGGAGCTCGTCACGAAGGAGCAGCGGGCCAGGTACGCGGAGGAGATCACGCACCTGGACACGGTGCGCGGGGCGCTTTTGCGGTGCGATGCCGACCTGCTGGAGGTCATCGGCGTGTTGGCGTCGACGGACCGCGCTTCCCGGGGCCGCGGCGACGCGGAGTCGCGGCTGCGGGCGTTGACGACCCGGCGCCGGACGCTGCTGGACGAGGAGATCCCGGCGGCTGTCGCGGCGGCGGACCAGGCGAAGCTGGCGTTGCGCGAGGCCGACGCGGTCGAGGCCAGGGTGGTGCCGCAGCTGGAACGCGCCGAGCGCGCGTGGCACGACCTGCAGGTCCGGCTGCGGACCCGGATCACCGACGCGCTCGGGTCGAACGCCCTGCTGCCGGCGTGGTTCGGCCACGCGCTGGGGGTGGCGCCGCCGTCAGGCACCTCGGGCGACGCGTGGATCCGGACCGCCGCGTCGGTGCTGGCGTACCGGGTGACGTTCGGGGTGAGCGATCCGGCGCTGCCGTTGGGGCCGCCGGCTCTGGAAGGGGTGGACACGACGGAGCGGCGGTGGACCTGGCGGGCCCGGCTGGAGTCCGATTTGGACGAACTCTCGCGCTAGGCAGCAGCTCGCCGGCAGGGGTCCGGCACAGTCTTGTCGTTGCAGGTAGCACTCATTGACCCACCACCCCGAAGCCGGATTGTGACTACGGACGGCAGCACCGCGTCAAGGCGGGAAAGCGTGCCTTGACCCGGCGCTACCGTCCGTGTTCTGGCTTCGTATCGGGGTGGCAGGGGAGGTCTGGGTGGGGTGCCGGTTATGGCCGGGCTGTGGACAACTCGTCACGGCTGTCCGCGGAGGGCCGTCTCCAGCCTGCGGTGCAACTCGCCAAGGCGAGTCCGGCCCGGTTTGCCCGTGGGAAAGCGGCGCAGCAGTTCGCGAACCTCCGGCGGGGCCTGCGAGAGGGCCCACTCGATCTCCTCCTCCGCGGAACCGCCGGACAGCTCGCGGGCCAGCGCCGCCTGCTGGGCCGGGCCCACTATGTGCTTGACCTGGTGGGGAGATGCCAAGGGATGCAGGTAGGCCGCACCTGCGGCCCCGACCGCCGCGCGGGCCGCCGCCGAAGCCGCCGGATCGGCGGTCGCGCCGGCCGCCGCCAGTGCCGCCCATGCCGCCGTGCGCAGGGCCTTGGTGCGTGGGCCGCCCGCGGCGAATTCCCGCGCCGCCGAGATCGCCGCGGCCGGGCGTGGGTCGTCCGGGATCAGCGGCAGGACCCGGGAGGCGCAGGCCGCGGCCCAGCCCGTCAACGCCCGTAGCTCGTCAAGACTCAGCTCCATGCCCCTGAAGCGTATCTTTGAACCGCCGGTTGAGACTTTCAGACGACGGCCGGGCGGCGCAGGGCCTGCCGCCGCAGGCGGTTGAACAGCTTGGCGTTGTTCAACGCGAAGACCCCGACCGTCACGCCGTCCCGCGAGAACGTCGCCACGAACGAACCCGACGACGGATCGCCGTCCACGTAGGTGAGCGTGTCGTCCGGGCGCGGATGCCCGGCCAGCTGCAAGGTCCCCGAGTACTGGTCCGACCAGACGTATCCGCTGGGCGTGTACGTGCGCGCGGTGTGCCCGGCCAGCAGGTTCGCCACCGCGACCGGTGCCTGCTCCGACGCGTTCGTCCAGTGCTCGTGCCGCCGTCCCCCGTACCGGGCGACATCGCCCACGGCCACGACCTGAGGCAGCGACGTCACCAGCCCCGCGTCCGTGTGGACGCCGTCGCCGACCTTCAAACCCGAGCCCGCCAGCCACCGGGTCGCCGGTGTCATCCCGACGCCCGTCACGACCACGTCGGCCGGGACCAGCTCGCCCGACGCCAGCTCGACTCCGGCCGGGGAGAGCCCGGAAACCTGGACTCCGCAACGCAGGTCCGTGCCGTGGTCGAGGTGCAGCCGGGCGCAGACAGCGGCCAGCGAAGGGCCCAGCACCGGCGCCAGCGGAGCGTCCAAAGCTTCCAGGACGACGACGTCGAGGCCGAGGGAACGGCACGTCGAGGCCACCTCGGCCCCGATGAACCCGGCCCCGACGACGACCACGCGGGCCCCGGCGACCAAAGCTGCGCGCAAAGCCAGAGCGTCGTCGAGAGTCCGCAGCGTGTGGGCGCCCTCGAAGCCCGGCAGCGTGCGCGCGTGGCCGCCGGTGGCGACGACGACGCCGTCCGCGTGCACCGACGTCCCGTCCGACAGCAGCACGCGGCGGTTGGCCGGTTCCAGTGCCGTGGCCCGGACACCCAGCCGGAAGTCCAGGGCCAGGGACGCCAGATCGCCCGCGTCGAGCAGGTCCAGCGACTCGCGCGAGGCCGTTCCGGCGAGGAAGCCCTTGGACAGCGGCGGCCGGTCGTAGGGCAGGTGCGTTTCCGAGCCGATCAGCACGATCCCGCCGTCGTACCCCTGCGCGCGCAGCTCCTGCGCCGCGCGGACCCCGGCGAGCGAAGCGCCGACGACCGCGACGCGCTTCACGCGGCGTCCTCGTTCGCCACGCCCTGGACGTAGATCACGCCTTCGTCGACGACCACGGCGTACGTGCGCACCGGGTCCTTCGCCGGCAGGCAGGTCGGCATGCCCGTGCGCAGGTCGAACAGCGCCGCGTGCAGCGGGCACTCGACGAAGCAGCCTTCGAGCCAGCCGTCGGCCAGGGAGGCATCCTGGTGCGTGCACGTGTCGCCGATGGCGTACAGCTCGCCGTCCTCGGTGTGGAACACCGCGATGGCGGGCGGGCCGGGGATCCGGACCGACTCACCGGGGGGCAGCTCGTCCACCGTGCACGCGCGAATCATGGCGCCTCCGAGGTGTTGCGCATGGGGGAACATCAACTGTGATACGCAACAAGTCTGAGTGTCGTCCGAACCCTCGTCAAGGGGATACGCTCCGGTAGTTTTCCGTTACCGCGTAACGGTGTTTCCGGGCACGCCGAAGGCCCGTACCGGGGATGGCGGTACGGGCGCGACGACGTCCGGGTCAGCGAGCGGCGGCTTCCCCGTGCCGGTAGAACGGCAGCTTGATCGGGTCCAGGGGGGTGTTGCCGAGGATGAGGTCGGCCGCCTTCTCGGCGGTCATCATCACCGGCGCGTAGATGTTGCCGTTGGTCACGTACGGCATGACCGACGCGTCGACCACGCGCAGGCCTTCGGTGCCGTGCACGCGCATGCTCTGCGGGTCGACGACGGACTTCTCGTCGACGCCCATCTTCGCGGTGCACGACGGGTGCAGCGCCGTCTCGGCGTCCTTGGCGACCCAGTCGAGGATTTCCTCGTCCGTCTCCACCGACGGCCCCGGCGAGATCTCCCCGCCGTTGTACGGCTCCAGCGCGGGCTGGTTGAGGATCTTCCGCGCCACCCGGACGGCCTCGACCCACTCCTTGCGGTCGTTTTCGGTCGACAGGTAGTTGAACTTGATGGCCGGGTGCTGCCGCGGGTCGGTCGAGGTGATCTTCACCGAGCCGCGGGTGTCGGCGTACATCGGGCCGACGTGCACCTGGTAGCCGTGCCCTTCCGTGGGCGCCGATCCGTCGTAGCGGATCGCCACCGGCAGGAAGTGGAACATCAGGTTCGGGTACTTCACCTCGTCGTTGGACCGGACGAACCCGCCGCCCTCGAAGTGGTTGGTGGCGGCCGGTCCGGACCGCAGGAAGAGCCACTGCGCGCCGATGTAGGGCCGCTTCCACTTCGCCAGCGACGGCTGCATCGAAACCGGCTGCTTGCAGGCGTACTGGATGTACACCTCCAGGTGATCCTGCAGGTTCTCGCCGACGCCCGGCAGGTCCTTCACGACGTCGATGCCGAGCTTCTCCAGGTCGGCGGCGTTGCCGACGCCGGAGAGCTGCAGCAGCTGCGGGGTGTTGATCGCGCCGCCGCAGAGGATGATCTCCTTGCCGTACACCTCACCCGGCACACCGCGGCCCTGCGAATACTCGACGCCGACCGCGCGGGTGCCGTCGAAGAGGACCTGCGACACGAACGCGCGGGTCTTCACCGTGAGGTTGGGCCGGTCCATCACGGGGTGCAGGTACGCGCCGGCGGCGGACAGCCGCCGTCCTTTTCGGACGTTCCGGTCGAACGCCGCGAAGCCCTCCTGCTTGTAGCCGTTGACGTCGTCGGTGCGCGGGTAGCCCGCTTCCTCGGCTGCGTCGAAGAAGGCGGTGAACAACGGGTTCGACGCCGGGCCGCGCTCCAGCTCCAGTGGTCCGTCGTGGCCGCGCCACTGGCCGTCCGGCGGATCCGCGAGGCAGTTCTCCATCCGGTTGAAGTACGGCAGGCAGTGCGCGTAGTCCCAAGTGGACATCCCGGGATCACTCGCCCAGCGCTCGTAGTCCATCGGGTTGCCGCGCTGGAAGATCATCCCGTTGATGCTGGACGACCCGCCGAGCACCTTGCCGCGCGCGTGGTAGACGCGACGGCGGTTCAGGTACGGCTCGGGCTCGCTGCGGTAGCCCCAGTCGTAGAACTTCGACCCGATCGGGAAGGTCAGCGCGGCCGGCATGTGGATGAAGACGTCCCACTTGTAGTCCGACCGGCCCGCTTCCAGGACGAGGACCTTGTTCGCGGGGTCGGCCGACAGCCGGTTCGCCAGCGCGCAGCCCGCCGAGCCGCCGCCGACGATGACGAAGTCGTAGGTATCGGAACTCATGCGTCCTCCTAGCCGGGCAGGGAATCCGGAGCCGCGTCGGGCATGTGTTCGGGGCTGGTGTGCGCCGAGCCCCAGGTGTGGCGCCGGACGTACAGCATGATCGCACCGATGATCACGATCAGCGCGGTGACGATCACCGCGCCCCACTGGAAGTACCAGTGGTCGGAGCCGTAGACCTCGGCCCGCGGCCAGATCAGGTTGACCGTCATGGCCGCGCCGTAGACCACCGCGACCAGGTTCACCAGCGTGCCCCAGCGGCCCAGCTTGAAGTACGGCCCGTGCTCCGGCCGCGGCCAGCCGCCGCGCAGGCGCCGGACGAGCATCGGGCCGGTGACCATCAGGTAGGGGATGTAGAACAGGATGATCGCCGTCGAGGTCAGGATGAAGAACGCCCGCTGGTTGCCGAGGTTGATCAGCAGTACGACGACGGTGAGGCCGCCGGTGAGCAGCGCGGGCAGCACCGGGGTCTTGGACCGCGGCGACACCTTCGCCATCGCGTTGCTGAACGGCAGGCGGCCGTCGCGGGCCATCGCCCACGTCATCCGGATGGCGGCGGTCTGCACGGCGAGGCAGCAGACGGTGATCGCGATCGCCGAGCAGATCAGGAACGCGTCGCCCAGTCCTTCGCCGAGGGTGCTCTTCAGCAGGTACGGCATGCCGGACGTGCTCAGCTCCTTGGCGCTCAGGTCGCCGACGGCCATCATGCCGAACAGCATGATCAGCCCGCCCACGATGAACGCCGCGGTGATGGCGCGCAGGATCGCGCGCGGGGCGTGCCGCCGCGGCTGGGTGGTCTCCTCGGCCAGCGAACCCGCGGTGTCGAAGCCGTAGAAGACGTACGCGCTCATCAGCGACGCCACCAGGAACGCCCCGAGGTACCCGAACGAGTGACCCTCGCCGGTGCCGGCGGTGTCGAAGACCAGGCCCGGACCGCGCTTGATGTGGATGGCCAGCGCGATCACGAGCAGGACGCTCGCGCCGAGTTCGACGGCGACCCCGAAGTTGTTGATCTTCGCCATCAGCTTGACGCCGATGATGTTGATGATCGTGGCGAACACCACCAGCACCAGGGCCAGGATGATGGCGTTCTGCGCGCCACCGGGCGTCGACGTCAGGCCGGCGTCGTCGTCGCTGCCGACGATCTGGAACGCGGTCGACACCTGCGGCAGGATGATCTGGTAGGCGACCGCGACGGCCGCCGCCGTCACGATCGCGCCGATGATCATGATCCAGCCGGCCAGCCACGACGTCGCGGGTTTCGCGATCTGCTTGGCCCACTGGTACACCGAGCCGGCGAGCGGGAACTGCCCGGCCAGCTCGGCGAAGCACAGGGCGACCGCCGCCTGGCCGACGAAGACCAGTGGCCACGTCCAGATGAACGCCGGGCCGCCCGAGCCGAAGCCGAAGAAGAACAGCTGGAACACGCCGGTGAGGATGGAGATGTAGCTGAACCCGGCGGCGAAGCTGGAGAACGACCCGAGCGAGCGCTCGAGCTCCTGGCGGTAGCCGAACTTTTCGAGTTCGGAGCTGTCGTCCGGAGCAGGCCCCCCGCCCGCCGGTATTTCCTGAGTGGTCATGGCAACGTCCTCACGTGGTGGGGGAGGGGAATTCAGCCTTTGAACCAGTGCTGCGGAACGGGATCGATGTTCTGGTAGATGTGCTTGCTCTCCTGGTACTCGGCCAGCCCGGACGGCCCGAGCTCGCGGCCGATACCCGATTTGCCGAAACCACCCCACTCCGCCTGCGGCAGGTAGGGGTGGTAGTCGTTGATCCACACGGTGCCGTGGCGCAGGGCCCCGGCCACCCGCTGGGCGCGGGACGCGTCCGACGTCCACACGGCTCCGGCGAGCCCGTACTCGGTGTCGTTGGCCAGCGCGATCGCGTCGGCCTCTTCGGTGAACCGTTCCACGGTGACGACCGGGCCGAAGACCTCTTCCCGGACGATCGCCATGTCCCGGGTGCAACCGGAAAAAACGGTCGGGCGCAAGAAGAAGCCGCTTTCGTACTCCGGTCCCTCCGGCCGTTTGCCGCCCGCTTCGAGTTTCGCGCCCGCTTCGAGGGCGCTCTCGATGTAGCCCTCGACCTTCGCGCGGTGCTGAGCCGAAACGAGCGGGCCCGTCTCGGTCTCCGGGTCCAGGCCGTTCCCGACGCGGATCCGGTCGGCGCGCGCGGCGAGGTCCGCGACGAACCGGTCATGGATTCCATCTTGGACGATCAGCCGCGCGCCCGCTGAACAGACTTGTCCGGAATGGACGAACGCCGCCATCAGGGCGTAGTCGAGCGCGGTTTCGTAGCCGGCGTCGTCGAACACCACGTTCGGGTTCTTGCCGCCGAGCTCGAGGGCGACGCGGCGGACACCCTTGGCGGCGGCGGTCATGATCTTCTCGCCGGTCGCGTAGCCGCCCGTGAAGGAGACGAGGTCGACGGCCGGGTGCTCGACCATCGCCGCGCCGACGCGGCCGTCGCCGAGCAGGAGGTTGACGACGCCGGGTGGCGTGCCGGCCTCCTCGAGGAGGGCGACCAGCTTGATCGTCGTCAGCGGGGTGACTTCACTCGGCTTGAGGACCACGGTGTTGCCCGCGGCGAGGGCGGGCGCGACCTTCCACGACATCTGGAGCAGCGGGTAGTTCCACGGCGCGATCAGGGCGCAGACGCCGACCGGTTCGTGCACGATCCGGCTGACGACGGTCGCGCTGCCCGCGTCGACCAGGCGTCCGGCGTCCTTGTCGGCGAGGTCGGCGTAGTAGCGGAAGACGTTGGTGACGTCGTCGATGTCGATGCGGCCTTCGCCCAGCGTCTTGCCGGTGTCGAGGCTCTCGGTGCGGGCGAGTTCTTCGCGGTCGCGGACCAGGAGGTCGGCGGTCTTGCGGAGGAGCCCGGCGCGTTCACCGGCGGTGGTGCGGCGCCACGGGCCCTCGTCGAAGGCCCGCCTGGCGGCTCTGACGGCGGCGTCGACCTCGGCTTTCCCCGCTTCGGCGACGGTCACGACGACCTCGCCGGTGGCCGGGTTCAGGACGTCGGAGTGGGTGCCGGCGTCCGTCCAGATGCCGTCGATGTGGAGGTCCTTCATGCGGCCCTTCCCGGATCGGTAGTGGCTGCTCGGTGCCTTGAGTGCGTACATTTGTACGCGAAGTGTGTACAGATGTCCACAAGGGGGTTTGATGACGAACAGCGAACCCGGCGCGACGAGGCGCCGCGGTCCGAACGACCCCGAACGGCGCGCGCGGATCGCCAAGGCGGCGATCGAGGTGGTCGCCCAGCGCGGGATCGACGGGGTCACGCACCGTTCGGTGGCGGCGGCGGCCGGCGTCCCGCTCGGCTCGACGACCTACCACTTCGCGACGCTGGACGACCTCCTGGAAGTCGCCCTGCACGAGGCGGCCGAGAAGAACGTCCACGCGCTGAAGGAGTGGGAGTCCGCGCTCCCGCCCGACGCCGACTTCGCCGCGGCGCTCGCCGACCTGGTGATGGGCTACATCAACGAGCAGTACCGCGACACGGTCGTCGAGTACGACCTGTACGTCGCGGCCCTGCACCGGCCGGCGCTCCGCAAGGCGAGCGCGGCCTGGGACGACGCGCTCATCGCGTTCTTCGGCTCCCGCACCGACCCCCTGACCGGCCGTCTCCTGGCGGGCCTGTTCTGCGGCCTCCTGATGCAGGCCGCCCTGGCCGACCCCCGTCCCACCCGCGACGAGATCGAAACCCTCTTCCGCCGAGCCATCAACGGCCCCGCCATGTGACGGAACCACCGACACGCGTGATGGGGAAGCCGACACGCGTGATTGAAGGGTCGACACGGCGAACGAGGACCGGCGAGCCGTGTCGACCCTCTGATCACGCGTGTCGACCTTTTAATCACGCGAGTTGACCCTTTGGTCACGCCGTGTGGGTGAAACGCCTGGGGGCGTTGAAAAACCTGGGTTGACATGGTCCCGGGCGGGAGTCACTCTGTTCCGGAGTGTGCAACTAGACGCGTTCTGCGCAACTGCTCCCGTCCTGATCCGCGGAGAGGACCACGCCGGTGACCACAACCGATCTGCCGCCGAGCCTGCTCGCCACGCTGCCCGGCTCCTCCTACACCGATCCGGCGGTCTTCGCGCTGGAGCAGGCGAAGATCTTCGAGGCCGGCTGGTTCTGCGCCGTGCGCAGCGCCGACCTGCCGTCGCCCGGGTCGTTCGAGACCGTGCAGATCGGCAAGGAGAGCGTCCTGGTCGCGCGGGGCCGGGACGGGCGGCTCAACGCCTTCCTCAACGTCTGCCGCCACCGCGGCGCCCGGCTCTGCACGTCCGAGACGGGGACCGTCAAGCGCGCCTTCCAGTGCCCGTACCACGCCTGGACGTACGGCCTCGACGGCAAGCTCATCGCCGCGCCCAACCTCACCGGGATGCCGGACGTCGACCGCACCGAGTTCGGCCTCACGAAGCTCCACCTGCGTGAGTGGCTCGGGTACGCCTGGGTCTGCCTGGCCGACGAGCCGCCGTCGTTCGAAGAGACCGTCGTCGGCGCGGTCACCGAACGCCTCGGAAGCGCCGAAGAGATCGACGCCTACGGCATCGACGGCCTGGCGCTGGGCAAGCGCATCGACTACGACGTGAAGGCGAACTGGAAGCAGATCATCGAGAACTTCATGGAGTGCTACCACTGCGCGACGATCCACCCGGAGCTCACCGAGGTCCTCCCGGAGTTCGCCGACGGGTACGCCGCGCAGTACTACGTCGGCCACGGCGCCGAGTTCGGCGGCGACATCAAGGGCTTCACCGTCGACGGCGGCGAAGGTGTCGACCGGCTCCCCGGTGTCACCGAAGCCCAGGACCGCAAGTACTACGCCATCACCATCAAGCCGCAGGTCTTCGTCAACCTCGTCCCGGACCACGTCATCCTCCACCGGATGTTCCCGCTGGCCCCGGACCGGACGCTGGTGCGCTGCGACTGGCTCTACCTGCCCGAAGTCGTCGAATCCGGCACGGACCTGACGCGCTCGGTCGAGCTGTTCCACCGCGTCAACCTGCAGGACTTCGAGGCCTGCGAGCGCTGCCAGCTGGCGATGGACTCACGCTCGTACGTCAACGGCGGGGTGCTCGTGCCCAGCGAGCACCACATCGCCGCGTTCCACGACTGGGTCCGAGCGAGACTGGCGGTCTAGATCAACGCGCGGATGGCGGCCTCGAAGCCGGAGACGTGCTCGAGCGTGAGGGCGGCGGCCTTCTCGGCGTCGCCCTCGATGATCGCGGTGAGGAGCGGGACGTGCTCGTCGACGTGGCCGGCCATCCCGGACAGCCGGGGCACGAACACGCACCAGATCCGGGTCGCGAGGTTGTCGTACCGGATCAGCGTGTCCTCGAGGAACGGGTTGTGCACGCACCGGTAGATCGCCCGGTGCAGGGCGAGGTCGGTGCGCAGCAGCTCGGCGTTGTCCTCGCTCGGGACGCCGGTGTCGAGCTGCGCGCGCAGCTCGGTGAGCGTCGCCCGGTCGGCGTCTGTGGCACGCGAAGCCGCGGCCGCCGTGGCCATCGGCTCCAGCGTGCGCCGCACCTCGGAGATGTGCGCGAGGTCGGAGATGTTGACGTCGGTGGCGAACGTCCCGCGCCGCGGGTACGCGACGACCAGGCGTTCGGACTCCAGCCGTTTCAACGCCTCGCGGATCGGCGTCCGGCCCATGCCGAGCGCGGTACCGAGCTCCTCCTCGTTGATGGGCGAGCCCGGCGGGATGTCGAGCATGACCAGGCGGTCGCGGACGAAGAGGTACGCCTGTTCCGCCAGGGAGGGGGGATTGACCTGTGGGTGCACGCCGCTTAGCCTACATCGACGATTGATATATCAGAAGTCGACCAGACGATGTTTTGATCGGACGGAGCTGCGGATGACCGCGACGATCGACCAGCACGTGCTCAACCGGTTCCTGGCCGACTTCGACCCGGCGGTGGCCGAGGCGATCGATGCCGAGCTGCGCCGGCAGCAGTCGACGCTGGAGATGATCGCCAGCGAGAACTTCGCACCGCTGAGCGTGCTGCAGGCCCAGGGCTCGGTGCTCACCAACAAGTACGCCGAGGGCTACCCCGGACGTCGCTACTACGGCGGCTGCGAGCACGTCGACGTGCTCGAACAACTCGCGATCGACCGCGTCAAGGCGCTCTTCGGCGCGGAGTTCGCCAACGTCCAGCCACACTCGGGCGCGCAGGCCAACGCCGCCGCGATGGCCGCGCTCCTCAAGCCGGGCGACAAGATCCTCGGGCTGTCGCTGGCCCACGGCGGCCACTTGACGCACGGCATGCGGATCAACTTCTCCGGCCTGCTCTACGACGTCGCCGCCTACGAAGTGTCCGAAAAGGACTACCGGGTCGACATGGCGGAGGTCGAACGGCTGGCGAAGGACCACCGGCCGAAGCTGATCATCGCCGGCTGGTCGGCCTACCCGCGTCAGCTCGACTTCGCCCGGTTCCGGGAGATCGCCGACGAGGTCGGCGCGTACCTCATGGTCGACATGGCGCACTTCGCCGGTCTGGTCGCCGCGGGGCTGCACCCGTCGCCGGTCCCGCACGCGCACGTCACGACGACCACCACGCACAAGACCCTCGGCGGCCCGCGCGGCGGTGTGGTGCTCACCAACGACCCCGCGCTGGCCAAGAAGGTCAACTCCGCGGTGTTCCCCGGCCAGCAGGGTGGGCCCCTCGAACACGTCATCGCGGCCAAGGCGGTCGCGTTCAAGATGGCCGCCGAACCGGAGTTCGCCGAACGTCAGCAGCGGACGCTCCGCGGCGCGAAGATCATCGCCGAGCGGTTGCGGGCCGAAGATCGCATCTCCGTGCTGACCGGCGGCACCGACGTCCACCTCGTGCTCGTCGACCTGCGCCACTCCGAACTGGACGGCAAGCAGGCCGAGGACCGCCTCCACGAAGTCGGCATCACGGTCAACCGCAACGCCGTCCCGTTCGACCCGCGGCCGCCGATGGTCACTTCGGGTCTCCGCATCGGCACCCCGGCGCTGGCCACGCGCGGCTTCGGCGACGCCGAGTTCCGCGAAGCGGCCGACGTCATCGCCGAGGCGCTCAGGCCCGGCTTCGACGCCGAAAGCCTTCGCGCCCGCGTCACCGCGCTGGCCGAGGCGTTCCCGCTGTACCCGCTACTGGGAGAGGCCCGATGACCGACCTGCCGGAGCACCCGGACTTCCTCTGGGACAACCCCGAGCCCAAGAAGGCGTACGACGTCATCGTGGTCGGTGGCGGCGGGCATGGCCTGGCCACGGCGTACTACCTCGCGAAACGCGGCATCACCAACGTCGCCGTGCTGGAGAAGGGCTGGCTCGCCGGCGGCAACATGGCCCGCAACACCACGATCATCCGCTCCAACTACCTCTGGGACGAGAGTTCCGGCATCTACGAGCACTCCCTCAAGCTGTGGGAAGGACTCGAAGAGGACCTCGGCTACCCCATCCTGTTCAGCCAGCGCGGGGTGCTGAACCTGGCGCACAGCCTGCAGGATGTCCGCGACAGCGTCCGCCGCGTCGAGGCCAACAAGCTCAACGGCATCGACGCCGAATGGGTGGACGCCGACGGCGTCAAGGAGATCTGCCCGATCGTCAACACCTCCCCGGACGTCCGCTACCCGGTGCTGGGCGCGACCTTCCAGCCGCGCGCGGGCATCGCGAAGCACGACTACGTCGCGTGGGGCTTCGCGCGGGCCGCGCACGAGATGGGCGTCGACCTCATCCAGAACTGCGAGGTCACCGGAATCTCCACAGTGGACGGCCGGGTCACCGGCGTCGAGACGTCGAGGGGCCGGATCGCCGCGGGCAAGGTCGCGCTGTGCGCCGCCGGGCACTCGTCGGTGCTGGCCCGCATGGTGGGCCTGGACCTGCCGCTCGTGTCGCATCCCTTGCAGGCCCTGGTGTCCGAGCTGCTGGAGCCGGTCCACCCGACGGTCGTCATGTCGAACGCCGTGCACGTCTACGTCTCCCAGGCGCACAAGGGCGAACTCGTGATGGGCGCGGGCATCGACAGCTACAACGGCTACGGCCAGCGCGGCTCGTTCCACATCATCGAGCAGCAGATGGCGGCCGCGCTGGAGCTGTTCCCGGTGTTCGCGCGGGCGCACCTGCTGCGGACGTGGGCGGGCATCGTCGACGTCAGCCCGGACGCCTCGCCGATCATCGGGCTCACGCCGGTCGAGAACCTGTTCCTCAACTGCGGCTGGGGCACCGGCGGCTTCAAGGCCACCCCGGGTGTCGGGGACGTCTTCGCGCACACCATCGCCCGCGGAAAGCCCCACGAGTACGCCGAACCGTTCAGCCTGGACCGGTTCACCACCGGTGCCCTCGTCGACGAGCACGGCGCCGCCGCCGTGGCCCATTAGGAGTTCCCGTGCAACTGATTCCCTGCCCGTGGTGCGGGCCACGCGAGGAAGCCGAGTTCCACTACGGCGGCCAGGCGCACGTCGCTTACCCGTCGGATCCGTCGGCGTTGTCGGACGAGGAGTGGGCGAAGTTCGTCTTCTTCCGCGAGAACCCGAGCGGGCCGTTCGCCGAGCGCTGGAGCCACTCCGCGGGCTGCCGTCGCTGGTTCAACGCCGTTCGCGACACCCGCACCCACGACCTCTTGGCGGTCTACCGCCTCGACGAGCCCAGGCCGGTGATCTCGTGACCCGACTGTCCGGAGTCCCCCTCAAGTTCACCTTCGACGGCCGCGAGCTGACCGGTTTCCTCGGCGACACCCTGGCTTCCGCGTTGCTGGCCAACGGCATCCACCAGGTCGCGACCAGCATCAAGTACGGACGGCCGCGCGGCATCGTCGGTGCCGGCGTCGAAGACTCGAACGCCTTGGTGCAGATCGAAAAGCCGTTCCCCGAGCCGATGCTGACCGCGACCACCGTCGAGCTGTACGACGGTCTCGAGGCGCGTGGCCTGCGCGGTCAAGGCCGCCTGGCCGCCGAGCCCGACCCGGCGCGCTACGACACGAAGTACGCCCATTGCGACGTACTGGTGATCGGCGCCGGGCCCGCGGGCCGCGCGGCCGCTGCCGCCGCGGAAGGGCGCGTGCTCCTCGTCGACGACCAACCCGGCGGCGAAGCTCCCGAGGGAGTCCGGTTCCTCTCGCGCACCACGGCGTTCGGCATCTACGACGACGGGTTCGTGCTCGCCTTGGAACGCCGGGGCGAACCCGCGGCCCCGGAGCGCATCTCGCGTCAGCGGGTCTGGCGGATCCGGGCGAAGCGGATCGTCATCGCGACCGGCGCCCACGAGCGGCCGATCGTCTTCCCGGACAACGACCGCCCGGGCATCATGCTCGCTTCCGCCGCTCGCACGTACCTCAACCGGTACGGCGTGCTCGCCGGACGGCGCGTGGTCGTGTTCACCACCAACGACTCCGCCTACGACGCCGCCTCCGACCTGGCGGAAGCCGGGGCCGAGATCGTGCGGATCGTCGACGCCCGCGCGGGATACGGAGTCATCGGCACCGACGGCGACGGGCACGTCACCGCCGCGCACGTCGCTCGGCTGGGGTCGCTGGAGGGGGAGCGGGTGCCCTGCGATCTGCTGCTCGTCTCCGGCGGCTGGAACCCGGTCGTGCACCTCTACAGCCAGGCTCGCGGCACCCTCCGGTACTCGCCGGAACTGGGCGCGTACGTCCCCGACGGCGATCTGCCGACCGTGAGCGTGGCCGGCGCGGCCGCCGGGGAAGGACTGCCGGAGACCAAGGTGCTCTGGCAGGTCCCGGCCCCGGAGTCCGAAGTGGACACCCGGTTCGTTGACCAGCAGCGCGACGCCACGGTGTCCGACGTCCTGCGCGCGACCGGCGCAGGCCTGCGCTCGCTGGAGCACATCAAGCGCTACACGACCATCGGCACCGCGCACGACCAGGGCAAGACGTCCGGCATGCTCGCCGCCGGCATCACGGCCGAAGCCCTCGGCGTCGACCTTGCGACCCAGCGGCCGACGACGTTCCGCCCGCCGTACACGCCGGTCTCGTTCGCCGCGCTGGCCGGCCGGAACCGCGGTGAGCTGCACGATCCCGTGCGCGTCACGACGATCCACCCGTGGCACGTCGAGCACGGCGCCGAGTTCGAGAACGTCGGCCAGTGGAAGCGGCCGTGGTACTACCCGCGGCCCGGCGAGTCGATGCACGACGCCGTCCGGCGCGAATGCCGCGCCGCGCGCAACGACGTCGCGCTGATGGACGGGTCCACTTTGGGCAAGATCGACGTCCAAGGCTCGGATGCCGGCTGGTTCCTCGACATGCTTTACACCAACATGATGAGCAACTTGCGCGTCGGTCGCATCCGCTACGGCGTGATGTGCGGCGTCGACGGCATGGTGATCGACGACGGCACGGTGATCCGTGTCGCCGAGGACCGGTTCCTGGTCACCACGACGACCGGTAACGCGGCGAAGATCCTCGAGTGGATGGAGGAGTGGCTCCAGACGGAGTGGCCGCACCTCGACGTCTTCGCGACGTCGGTCACCGAGCACTGGGCCACGATCCCGCTGGTCGGTCCGCGTTCGCGGAAAGTCCTCAGCCGCCTCGCGCCGGACCTCGATGTCTCGAACGACGCTTTCGGGTTCATGACCTGGCAGGACGCCGAGGTCGCCGGAATTCCGGCGCGGGTCTGCCGGATCAGCTTCTCCGGCGAGCTGGCCTACGAGATCAACGTCCCGTCGTGGCACGGCCCCGCGCTCTGGCAGTCCATAGTGGACCTGGGTGCCACGCCGTACGGCACCGAGACCATGCACGTCCTGCGCGCCGAGAAGGGCTACCCGATCATCGGCCAGGACACCGACGGCACGGTCACCCCGCACGACCTCGGCCTGTCCTGGGCCGTGTCCAAGAAGAAGGCCGACTTCATCGGGAAACGCTCCTTCACCCGCGCCGAGAACAACCGGCCCGACCGCAAGCACCTGGTTGGGTTGCTCCCGGTGGAGCCGTCGGTGCTGCTGCCGGAGGGCTCACAGATCATCGAGTCCGAGGTCATCCCCGAACCGCCGGTGCGGATGCTCGGCCACGTCACCTCCAGCTACGACAGCGCTGCCCTGGGCAGGACCTTCGCGCTCGCCCTCGTCCGCTCGGGCCGCGAGCGGATCGGCGAGACGCTGTATGTGCCGGTCGGCGACCAGGTGGTGCCGGTGACCGTGACCGAATCCGTGCTCTTCGACAAGGAAGGAGCCCGCCGTGATGGTTGACGCGGTCGACGAACCGTTCCGCACCCAGCTCACCGTCCGCCTCCGGGACGGGCGCACGCTGCTCGGCGTCGACCTGCCCGGGCCGTGCACCTTCACCAGCGGCAACGGGGTCGACATCCTTTGGATGGGTCCGGACGAGTACCTCGTGCTCGCCGAGCCCGGGCGCCAGGCCGAGCTGGAAACCGCACTCCGGGAGGAAGGCGCGGCGGCGGTGGTCGACGTCTCGGCCCAGCGCAACGTCGTGCGGCTCACCGGCGAGCACGCGGCCGACGTGCTGGCGCACGGGTGCTCGATCGACCTGGAGTCGTCGCCTCCGGGTACGTGCGTGCAGACCTTGCTGGCGCGCACGGGAATGGTGCTGATGGCCCGGGAAGACGGCTTCACGATCCTCGTGCGCCAGTCCTTTTCGGACTACTTCAAGGCGTGGCTGACCGACGCGAGTCTGGAGTACGTGTCGTGACCTTCACCCTGACGCTCAAGTGCCCGGAACGCTCCGGGATCGTGCACGCCGTCACGACGTTCCTCGTCGGGCAGGGCTGTGACATCGTCGAGCACCAGCAGTTCGACGACGACGTCCGCGGCTCGCTGTTCCTCCGCACGTCCTTCACCCGCACCGAACAGACCACAGTGGACGATCTCACCCGCGCGTTCGCCCCGGTGGCCGGGGACTTCGGCATGGAGTTCGAGTTCTCCGACGGCACCCCGCCGCGGATCCTGGTGATGGTTTCGAAGTTCGGGCACTGCCTCAACGACCTGCTCTTCCGCTGGCGCGCGGGCGGCCTCGGCGCCCATGTCACCGCCGTTGTTTCCAACCACGAGGACCTGCGGCCGATGGCCGAGGCCGCCGGAGTCCCGTTCGTGCACGTCCCGGTCACGCCGGAGACCAAGCCGGAGGCCGAGCAACGGCTGCTCGACCTCGTCGGCGAGTACGAAGCAGACTTGATCGTCCTGGCCCGGTACATGCAGGTGCTGTCGAACGAGCTGTGCCAGAAGCTCGAAGGCCGCGCGATCAACATCCACCACTCGTTCCTGCCCGGGTTCAAGGGCGCCAAGCCCTACCACCAGGCCTACGACCGCGGCGTCAAGTACGTCGGCGCGACCGCCCACTACGTCACCCCCGATCTCGACGAGGGCCCGATCATCGAGCAGGAGGTCCAGCGCGTCGACCACACCTACTCGCCGCGCGAGCTGGTGACCGTCGGCCGCGACGCCGAAGCTCTGGCCCTGTCCCGCGCGGTGCGCTGGCACTGCGAACGCCGCGTCCTGCTCAACGGCAACAGCACTGTTGTGTTCCGGTAGAAGGAGTTCCGCCATGAGTGCACCGAAGGTCGTGATCATCGGCGCCGGCATCGTCGGCGCGAACCTGGCCGACGAGCTGACCGCCCGAGGCTGGGCCGACGTGACCGTGCTCGACCAGGGCCCGCTGCCGCGCACCGGCGGGTCGACGTCGCACGCGCCGGGGCTGGTGTTCCAGACCAACCCGTCGAAGGCGATGACGGAGTTCGCCCGGTACACCGTCGAGAAGTTCCTGGAGCTGGGGTGCTTCACCCAGGTCGGCGGCATGGAGGTGGCGACCACGCCGGCCCGCTGGGAGGATCTCAGGCGCAAGCACGGCTGGGCGACGTCGTGGGGGGTGCCCGGGCAGCTGATCGATGCCGAGGAATGTGTCCGGCGGTGGCCGCTGCTCGACGGTTCGCGGATCTTCGGCGCGCTGTACGTCCCGACCGACGGGCTCGCGCGGGCCGCCAAGGCCGTCGAGGTGCTGGCCGCGCGGGCGGGTTCGCGCGGGGCGCGGTTCGTCGGCTCGACGCGCGTCACCGACGTCCTGCAGGACGGGGGGCGCGTCACCGGCGTCCGCACCGACCAGGGCGACTTCCCGGCCGACGTCGTCGTGTCGTGCGCCGGGTTCTGGGGCCGCGAGATCGGCGCGATGGCGGGCATGGACGTCCCGCTGCTGCCGCTGGCGCACCAGTACGCGAAGACCGGGCAGGTCGCGGACCTCGTCGGCCGCAACACCGAAGAGGCCGAGGCGAGCCTGCCCATCCTGCGCCACCAGGACCAGGACCTGTACTTCCGCGAGCACGTCGACCGGCTCGGCATCGGCTCCTACGCGCACCGGCCGATGCCCGTCGACGAGTCCACTTTGGACCTCGCGGTGAGCGACACGGCCATGCCGTCGATGCTGCCGTTCACCGAGGACGACTTCGCGCCGTCGTGGGAGCAGAGCAAGCTGCTGCTGCCCGCGCTGCGGCAGACCAAGGTCGAGGAAGGCTTCAACGGCATCTTCTCGTTCACCCCGGACGGCCTGTCGCTGATCGGGGAGTCGGCCGACGTCCGCGGGTTCTGGCTCGCCGAAGCGGTGTGGGTGACGCACTCCGCCGGCATCGCCAAGGCCGTGGCGGAGCTGCTGGTCGACGGGCACTCCGAGACCGACGTGCACGAGGTCGACGTCCACCGCTTCGAAGAGGTCCAGCTCGCGCCGTCGTACGTGAGCGAGACGGCGCAGCAGAACTTCGTCGAGGTCTACGACATCCTGCACCCCTTGCAGCCCAAGCTTTCCCCGCGTGACCTGCGGGTGACGCCGTTCCACACGCGGCAGCGCGAGCTGGGCGCGGTGTTCCTCGAGGCGGGCGGCTGGGAACGGCCGCACTGGTTCGAGGCCAACGCGCCGCTGCTCAAGAAGCTGCCGCACGACTGGCTGCCGCCCGCGCGGGACGCGTGGTCGGCGCAGTTCCACTCGCCCATCGCGGCGGCCGAGGCGTGGCACACGCGCAACGGCGTCGCGCTGTACGACATGACGCCGTTGAAGCGGGTCGAGATCAGCGGGCCGGGATCGCTGGAGTTCCTGCAGTCGCTGACCACGAACCAGCTGGACAAGTCGGTCGGCTCGGTCACCTACACGCTGATGCTGGACGCCGCCGGGGGCGTCCGCAGCGACGTCACGGTCGCGCGGCTGGAGCCGGAGGTGTTCCAGGTCGGCATCAACGGCACCACCGACGTCGACCACTTCGTGAAGCACGCGCCCGCCGGTGTCCAGGTCCGGGACATCACCGGCGGGACCTGCTGCGTCGGGGTGTGGGGCCCGCTGGCGCGGGACCTCGTGCAGCCGCTGAGCCGCGAGGACTTCTCGCACACGGGGCTGAAGTACTTCCGGGCGCGCAAGGCGCGGATCGCCGGGGTGCCGGTCACCGCGATGCGGCTGTCCTATGTGGGCGAGCTGGGCTGGGAGATCTACACGAGCGCGGACAACGGCCTCCGGTTGTGGGACGCGCTGTGGGCGGCCGGGCAGTCCCTGGGCGTCATCGCGGCCGGGCGGGCGGCGTTCAACAGCCTGCGGCTGGAGAAGGGCTACCGGCTGTGGGGCACCGACATGACCACCGAACACGACCCCTACGAGGCGGGACTGGCGTTCGCCGTGCGTCCGGCCAAGGGCCCCTTCCTCGGCCGGGACGCGATCGAGGGCCGCAGCGAAGAGACCGCGTCGCGGCGGCTGCGGTGCCTGACGATCGACGACGGCCGCACGGTCGTGCTCGGCAAGGAACCGGTGTTCGTCGACGGCGTCGCCGCGGGTTACGTCACCAGCGCCGCGTACGGGTACACCGTGGGCCGGCCGATCGCCTATGCGTGGCTGCCGGCGTCGGCGGACGTGGGGAGCGGCGTCGAGATCGAGTACTTCGGACGCCGGGTCGCGGCCACTGTGGCCGCCGAGCCGCTGGTCGACCCCGGCATGGAACGGATCAGGCGGTGACGGCGCGGGCGTAACATCGGTCACGTCAGGTCGGTCTCGGCGCTCCCACGGGGAATCCACAGCAAGTCCACGGAACCGGACAAGGAAATTCTCAGGATCGAGGCGTTTCCTGGTACGAGCCGGAGGCTTGTCGAGGGCTGGAGCTGTGCATGAGCGAGTACGACCGAGGACGCCCACGCGGCGGCGAGTACCCGTACGGCTACGGCCAGGACGGGTACTCGCCGGACTACTACGGCCAGAACGGGTATCCGCAGGACAACCAGGGTTACTACCAGCAGCAGTACGACCAGCCCCGTGACCAGTGGGGACGCCCGTATTCGCCGTACACGCAGCCGGGCTACGCCTACCCGCAGCCCGCCTACCAGCCACCGGTGCCGCCGCGCCGGCGTCACCCGTTCCGCGCGTTCACCGTCGCCGTGGTGGCGGTCGCCCTCGCCGTGGTCGCCGGGCTCGGGATCGGGCACGTGATCTCGGGGGCGAACAGCCCCACGGCGAGCGGCAACCAGAACTTCGGCTTCTCCGGGCAGCCCAGCGCGGCGAAGACGGTCCTCGACGTCGACGCCGTGTCGGCGAAGGTCAACCCGGCGATCGTCAACGTCAACACCGAGCTGGGGCTGCAGGGCGCGGCCGCGGCGGGCACCGGCATCGTGCTGACCCCGGACGGCGAGGTGCTCACCAACAACCACGTCGTCGCCGGCGCGACCAGCATCAAGGTCACCAGCATCGGCACCGGCAAGACGTACAAGGCGCAGGTCGTCGGCTACGACCGCAGCGAAGACGTGGCGGTCCTGCAGCTGCAGGGCGCGTCCGGGCTGACGGCCGCGACCATCGGCGACTCGTCCGCGGTCAAGGTGGGCGACCAGATCCTCGGCCTCGGCAACGCGGGCGGCCGCGGCGGCGACCCGGTGGCCGCGCCGGGCACCGTGACCGCGCTGGACCAGTCGATCACCGCCTCGGACGAGTCCAGCGGGTCGTCCGAGCAGCTCACCGGCCTGATCCAGGTCCGGGCGAACATCGAGTCGGGTGACTCCGGCGGCCCGCTCGTCAACGCGGACGCGCAGGTGATCGGCGTCGACACCGCCGCGTCCACCGGCTACCAGCTGAACGGGCGCCGCAGCGGCGGCGCCGGCCAGGGCTTCGCCATCCCCATCACCAAGGCGGTCGACATCGCCCACCAGATCGTCGCGGGCACCGCGTCGGACAAGGTCCACATCGGCAAGACGGCGTTCATCGGCGTTTCGGTCTCGGACTCCCAGGGCCAGGGAGCCCAGGTCCGCCAGGTCGTCCCGCGCGGGCCGGCCCAGCAGGCCGGCCTCGCGGCCGGGGACGTGATCACGGCCATCGACGGCAAGGCGATCGACTCGGCGACGACGCTGACGAACGTGATGGACACCCACCACCCGGGGGACCAGCTGACGCTGACGGTCACGGACGCCTCCGGCGCCCGGCAGCAGGTGCCGGTCAAGGCGATCGAAGGGCCGGTCGGCTGAGGCGTCAGCGCAGCGTTTCGTTGAGCACTTCGCGGTGCGTCCGCTTCGCGGCGAGGTAGCGCTCGCGGCCGGCGTCGGTGAGGGTGACGAAGATGCCGCGCCGGTCCACTTCGCACAGCGCGCGTTCGACCAGGCCCTCCTTCTCGAGGCGGGCGACCAGCCGTGACGTGGCGCTCTGGCTGAGGTGGATGGCTTCGGTGAGGTCGGCCGACCGGCATTTGGAGTCGCCGGTCGCGACCCGCTCGAGGGCTTCGAACTCGTTCGCGCCGATGCCGTGGCGCTCCTGCAGACGGCACTCGAGCGTGCTGAACACGGCCGAGTAGCGGGCCAGCAGCTCGTGCCACTCCTGCACCAGTTCTTGTTCAGCGACGTCGCTCACGGCGGCCAACTTACCATGCACGGGCATCTGATGCAAACGCATTAAATGCGTAGACATTAGATGCGTGCGCATGTACTGTCGCCGCCATGAGCTCTTCCGTGTCTTTGTCCACCACTTCAACCCGGTGGGACGCACGTCTCTGGGGTGTCCTGCTCACTGTTTCGATCGTCATCGGTCTCGACGCGCTCGACGTGTCGATGGTCGGGGTCGCGCTCCCCGCCATCCAGGCCGACCTCGGCCTGTCCACCAGCGCGCTGCAATGGGTCGTCAGCGGGTACGTGCTCGGCTACGGCGGGCTGTTGCTGCTCGGCGGGCGCACCGCCGACCTGCTCGGCCGGCGCCGCGTGTTCCTGGTCGCCGTCGCCGTGTTCGCTCTGGCCTCGCTCCTCGGCGGCCTGGTCGACGACGGCGCGCTGCTCATCGCGAGCCGGTTCATCAAGGGCCTGGCGGCGGCCTTCACCGCGCCGGCCGCGTTGTCCATCATCACCACGACGTTCCAGGAGGGCCCGGCCCGCAACAAGGCGATCAGCATCTTCGCCGTGTTCGGGGCCAGCGGCTACTCCGCCGGGCTCGTGTTCTCCGGCCTGCTGACCGAGGTCGGCTGGCGCTGGACGTTCCTGCTGCCCGCGCCGATCGCGCTGGTCGCCCTGGTGGCGGCGTGGAAGCTGATCCCGTCGTACCAGCGGGAAGAGGGCCGCGGCTACGACTTCCCGGGCGCCATCACCGGTGCGGCCGGCTCGCTCCTGCTGGTGTTCGGCGTGGTCGAGGCGCCGGAGGTCGGCTGGGCCTCGGCGCGCACGCTGATCACGTTCGCCGTCGCGCTGGCCTTGCTGGTGACGTTCGTGGTCATCGAGAAGCGCAGCCGCCACCCGCTGCTGCGCTTGGGCATCCTGCGCTCCGGTCCGCTGGCCCGCGCCAACCTCGGCGGCGCGCTGTTCTTCGGCGCGTACATCGGGTTCCAGTTCGTCGTGATGCTCTACCTGCAGCGGGTGCTGGGCTGGTCCGCGCTGCAGACCGCGCTCGGCTTCCTGCCGGCGGCGCTGATCGTGGCGTTCGGCTCCCCGCGCATCGAGCCGCTGATCGACCGCGTCGGCACGCCGCGCACGATCTTCGCGGGCGTCGTCGCGCACGTCATCGGCTACGCGCTGTTCCTGCGGATCGACGAACACTCGGGCTACGCGTGGAGTGTCCTGCCCAGCATGATCCTGCTCGGCATCGGCTTCACGCTGGCGTTCTCGTCACTCAACATCCAGGCGACGGCCGGCATCGCGGACGACGAGCAGGGCCTGGCGGGCGGCCTGCTGAACACGTCACTGCAGGTCGGCGGCGCGATCGGGCTCGCGGTGGTGACGGCGGTCCTGACCGCCAACGGCGGCCGCGAGGCCTCCCCGGCCGCGCTGCTGACCGGGCTGACCCCGGCGCTGAGCGTGGTCACCGGCATCGCGGTGCTGGGCCTGCTGGTCGCGGCCTCGGGCCTGGTGGCCCGGAAGCGGACGGCCCCGGCTCCGGCGGTGGCGGCGGAGGAGGACCTGCTCGCGCTCGCCGACTGACAGAAGCGCCCCAATGTGGCGTTCGGTGCGTCCAGCGCACCGAACGCCACATTGGGTGCGTTGGACGCAACCAACGCCACATTGGGGCGCTTTCCCGGCACTGTGGAAAACCGAGGCTTCCCGCGCGGAGGGCACCGAGATTTGTCGGTGCCCTCCGCTAGCGTGGAAAACGGGGGCTGCTCAGCCGGCCGGGACCACCGCGGGGGCGGGCGCGCGGCTGAACCGCAGTGCCGCCACCGCCGTCACCGCGATCCCGGCCGCGGCCAGCAGCACCGCCGTGCGCAGACCGTCCACTGTGGCCAGTTGCAGGGCCTCGCCGGACAGCCCGTGGGTGCCCGCGTTGGCCACCGCGACGAACACCGCCAGGCCGACCGTGCCGCCGATCTGCTGCGCCGTCGATGCCACGCCCGAAGCGATTCCCTGGGCCCGCGCCGGGATCCCGGCCGCCGCCGCGCCGAACATCAGCGTGTACCCGGCGCCCTGGCCGAGGCCCAGCACCACCAGCGCGGGCACCAAGGCCGCGTAGGACGCCTCCGCCGTCATCGACAGCCCGAGCAGCACCGCGCCGAGCCCGCCGGTGGCCAGGCTCGCCACCAGCGTCGGGCGGGTGCCGTAGCGGGTGGCCAGCCGGCCCGCGGCCTGCGAACCCGCGGCGATCGCGACCATCGGCACGCCGAACGCGAGCCCGGTCGCCAGCGCGCCGTAGCCGTGCACGCCCTGGAAGTACCCGGTGAGGAAGTACAGCAACGTCCCGAACGTGCCCATGTAGCAGAACGTCACGACGACGCCGGTCGCGAGGTTGCGCTCCCGCAGGAGCCACAGGGGCAGCAGCGGGTCGCGGCCCCGGCGTTCGATCACGGCGAACGCGCCGAGCGACACCAGCCCCGCCGCCGCGGCGGGAAAAAGGACCGTCCAGCCGAGCTCCGGGCCCTCGACGAGGGCGAACACCACGAGCGTCGTGCCGAGCGTCGCGGTCAGCGCGCCGCCGAGGTCGAACCGGCGGCCCGGCTCCCTGGCCGGATCCGCCGCCAGCAGCGGGAAGGCGAGCACCGCGGCGGCCGCGGCCAGCGGGACGTTCACGAAGAACACCGCCGCCCAGCCGAACGCCTGCGTCAGCACCCCGCCCAGCAGGGAGCCGAGGATCATGCCGCTGCCGCCCGCGGTGCCCCAGACCGCGAACGCGCGGTTGCGCTCGCGTCCGGCCGCGAAGCTGGTGCTGACCAGCGTCAAGGTCGCCGGGAAGAGCAGTGCCCCGCCGAGGCCCTGCCCGGCCCGGGCCCCGACGAGCAGGCCGGGGTTCCCGGCCAGCGCGCCCACCAGCGACGAGCCGGCGTAGAGCGCGCAGCCGAGCGCGAAGATCCGGCGCGGGCCGAACAGGTCGCAGGCCCGCCCGCCCAGCAGCAGGAACCCGCCGAACGCCACGGCGTAGGCGCTCACCACCCACTGCAGGGTCTGGGTGGAGAAGCCGAGTTCGCGGCCGATGTCCGGCAGGGCCACGTACACGATGTTGTAGTCGAGGGAGATGATCAGCTGCGCGAACGCCAGCAGCGCCAGCACCGCGCCCGGCCGGCGGGTCACCGGGCCACCCGCTCGTCCGTGCCCGGCACCTTCGCCGTCGTGATGGCGATGCGGTTCCACGTGTTGATGGTGAAGATCAGCGCGAGCAGCTGGGCCAGCTCCTCCTCGCCGAACTGGCCGGCGGCGCGGGCGTATACGTCGTCGGGCACGCCGCCCGAAACCAGCGTGACCGCTTCGGTGAGGGCCAGCGCGGCCTGCTCCTTCTCGCTGAAGAAGTTCGTGGCTTCGTGCCACACGGCGACCATGTGCAGCCGCTCCTCGCTCTCACCTGCCTTGCGGGCGTCGGAAGTGTGCATGTGCAGGCAGTACGCGCAGCGGTTGAGCTGCGACGCGCGGATCTGGACCAGCTCGACCAGCGCGGGGTCCAGCCCGGCGCGGGCGGCGGCGTCGAAGCCGATCAGGGCCTTGAAGGCCTTCGGGGCGGTCTTGGCGAAGTTGAGGCGGGAGTTCGTCATGGCCAGAAATCTAAGGCCCAGTTGACCCGCATGTAGGGTGCACTTCCATGGCAAAAGAATGGGTCAATTCGGGGGAGCGGCTCGGCGCCGACCTGCACCTGGAGCTGGCGGGCGCCGGCGGCAAGCGGGCGGCGCTCATCGCCGCGCTGCGGGACGCCGTCCGCGCCGGACGGCTCGCCCCGGGCACCCGGCTGCCGCCGTACCGGTCACTGGCCGCCGATCTGGGGCTGGCCCGCAACACCGTCGCCGACGCCTACGCCGAGCTGGTCGCCGAGGGCTGGCTCACCGCCGTCCAGGGCTCCGGCACCCGGGTCGCCGAGCGGGCCGAGCCCCTCGAACCGGCGCGGACGCCCAAAAAGGCGCCGGGCGCACCGGAACCCCGGTACAACCTCAGGCAGGGCCAGCCGGACGCGACGTCGTTCCCGCGCACCGAATGGCTCGCCGCCGCACGCCGCGCGCTGAACCTGGCCCCGCACGACGCTTTCGGCCCCGGCGACCCGCGCGGGCGTCGCGAACTGCGGGAGGCCCTCGCCAAGTACCTCGCGCGGGCGCGGGGCGTGCGGACGTCTCCGGACCGGATCGTGGTGTGCTCGGGGTTCGCGCACGCGCTGCGGCTGCTTTTCCCGGCGGTGCTGCCGGGGCCGCTCGCGGTCGAGTCGTACGGCCTCGCGTTCCACCGCTCGATCTTCGCCACGGCCGGCGTCGAGACGATTCCCCTTGCCCTGGACGAAAACGGCGCGCGCGTCGAGGACCTGGACACGCCGTCGGTGCTGCTCACCCCCGCGCACCAGTTCCCGACCGGCGGCCCGCTGCACCACGACCGCCGCGCCGCGGTCGTCGGCCACGTCCGCGCGACCGGCGGTGTGCTGATCGAAGACGACTACGACGGCGAGTTCCGCTACGACCGCAAGCCGGTGGGCGCGGTCCAGGGCCTCGATCCCGAGCACGTCGTCTACGCCGGTTCGGCCAGCAAGAGCCTGTCGCCCGCAGTGCGGCTCGGCTGGCTGGCGCTGCCCGCCCACCTCGTCGACGCCGTGCTCGCGGCGAAGGGCGAACGCGAGGCGTGGGCGGGCGTGCTCGACCAGCTGACCCTGGCCGAGTTCATCCGCTCCGGCGCCTACGACCGGCACATCCGGCGGATGCGCCAGCGCTACCGCCGCCGTCGCGACCTGCTCCTGGCGGCGGTCGCCGAACGGGCACCGCACGTCGTGCCCACCGGCATCGCCGCCGGCCTGCACGCCGTGCTGCGCCTGCCACCGGGCACCGAGGAGTCGGCCCGCAAGGCCGCGGCGTGGCAGGGCCTCGCGCTCGACGGCCTGGCCGCCTTCCGTCACCCGGCGGCTACTATGTCCACAATGGACGGACTGGTCGTCGGCTACGCGACCCCGTCCGAACACGCCTACCCCGCGGCCCTCGACACGCTGTGCCGCGCCCTGCCACCCGCGTGAGTTCACGGCGGCAGAGGCCGCGACCTAGCCGACGATGTCGATCTCGAACGGATCCGCCGAGCTGTAGTTGATGTCCGCCCACACCGCGCCCGGCAGGTCGTACCGCCGGTGGGAGGTCAGCTTGTTGTTGTACCCCGGCGTTTGCGCAGGGTTGTGGCCGACGCCCTGGCGGTCGTTGCCCCACGCGAAGATGTCGCCGATCCACATGGGCTTCGAAAAGCCGTCGTTGCCGAGCCGCGGCCGGATCACGACCGCCGCGCCGGGGCTGCCGGACAGGAACACCCGCACGGCGTGCTGTTCGGCGCTCGGCGGGGTGACGGTGATGCGTTCCATGATCTCCACTCCAGTCGAGGCGGGCTCGTCGCCGTCCACGCCGGGCCAGTAGTCGACGACGGACGAGACGTCGTAGCCCGGGGCGACGTTCCCGAGGTACTGCTTGGCGATCGCGCCGTCGGGGATGGTGGGATCGCCGTCGTAGTGGGCGATCCAGTAGTGCGGTTCGGCGACGCCGGCGGAGGAGAACGCCGACCGGACCGCGGGCCAGGTCGACAGGCTGCAGTAGACGGTCGGGACCGCGCCCGCCTCGCGGCGCATGCGGACCCAGCCCGGCGCCTCGCCCGGCGTGGCGTCGCCGGGCTCGATGTCGAGGACGTGACCGTCGTTCGTGTCCGCCTTCTTGACGATGGTGACCTTGACCGCGCGGGGAAAGCGCGCCCAGTCCTCGGCCGACCACGGTATCAGCTTGATCCGGTCGATATATCCCGCGACCATGCGGGCGTCGCCGGGGATGTTCGCGGCCGTGACCGCGTCGTACATCGTGCGCACGGGTTGCGTCTCCGTTCGGTGCCGTGTCGCCGTTCCGGGGACGGCGAAATCGTCTCCGCGATCCGCCATCGTGCTATTACCCACGTGGGACGGAGGTCAAGCGAGAAACGTTACGCAGTTCTTGTCAATCACCAAAATGGCCGCAGCGCGCAATTCCTTCACCTCGGGTTCACGCGCCGATGGTCACTTTCCGCTGTCGGTACTGGCTTCCCGCTCACCCGGCTGGCAAGCTGCCAGCACTTCTCGAGGAAGGACGTGCATGGCGGCACACCCGGTGCGGGCCCGGCGGATCGACGCGCGGGTCGTCGTCCTGAGCGCGCTGCTCGTGGTCGCCCTGCTCGCCTGGGCCGGGGTCGACTACCTGAAGGACCGGCTGGCCGGCGGCGGCTGCGACACGACGACGCCGGTGCACCTCACGGCCGCGCCCGATGTCGCGCCGGTGCTCACCACGCTCGCTGGGTCCGTCCCGGAGGGCGACTGCTACACCGTCGAGGTCACCGCGAGCCCGTCGGCCGCCACCGCGGCGGCGCTGGAGGCCAACGGCGCGACCGGCCCGGACGTCTGGGTGCCCGAGTCCAGCACCTGGCTGCTGCAGGCCCGCGACGGCGGCGCGTGGAACCTCCCCGAGTCCGGGCAGCCGGTGGCGAGCTCGCCGGTGGTGCTGGCGCTGACCGACGACGTCGCGAAGCAGGCAGGCTGGCCCGGGAAGTCACCGTCCTGGTCGGATGTCCTCGCGGGCAGCCCGGTCGGGCTGCCCGACCCCAGCCGCGACCCCGCCGGGATCGCCGCGTTGATCGGCCTGCAGCAGCTCACCAAGGACGCGCCGGACCCGGGGGCGGCGTTCACCGAGGAAATCCGCAAGCTCTCGGCGGTGAAGGAGCCGTTCACCGCGTCGCCCGCGTCCGAGCAGTCGGTGCTGGCCCGCAAGCTGGTCGCCGCCTACCCGGCGGCCGGGGTGCCGAGTTTCGACTACCCGTACGTCGTGCTGCCGCGCGCGTCGGAGGCGTCGCGGTCGGCGGCCGAGCGGTTCCTGCGGCTCCTGCTCGACCAGACCGCCACGAAGGCGTTCGCCGACGCGGGTTTCCGGACGCCGTCCGGGCAGCTGCTCGGCGACCGGCCCCGGGACACCCGCACGAACGCCGCGCCGCGGCCGGCCGGCCCACCCGCGCCCGAAGCGATGTACGGCGTGCTCCAGGCGTGGGCCGGGGCGAACCTCAGCGCCCGCGTCCAGGTGCTGCTCGACGTGTCCGGCTCGATGGCCGCCACCGTCCCCGGCACCGGGCGCAGCCGGATGGCGCTCACGCTCGAAGCCGCGACGCAGGGGCTCGGGCTGTTCAAGCCGACGACCGAGATCGGCCTCTGGCTGTTCTCGACCAAGCTGGACGGCGCCAAGGACTACAAGGAACTGCTGCCGATGCGGCCGATCTCCCAGCAGATCGCCGCGGGTGCGGTGGCGACGCTGCAGGCGGTCAAGCCCAAGCCCGGCGGCGCGACCGGGCTGTACGACTCGATCCTCGCCGCGTACCAGAACGCCCGGCAGAGCTGGCAGCTCGGCCGGATCAACGTCGTCGTCGTGCTCACCGACGGCCGCAACGAGGACAGCGACTCCATCGGGCTGCCCGGCCTGCTCGCCGAGCTGAACCGGCTGCAGGACCCGCGCAAACCGCTGCCGGTGATCGGGATCGGCATCGGCCCGGACATCGACGCCGGCGAGCTGCGGCAGGTCTCGGCCGCGACCGGCGGCGAGTCGTTCACCACGCCCGACCCGCGCAAGATCTCCGACGTCTTCTACCAGGCACTGAGCAGGCTCATGTGCCAGCCGCCCGCCTGCAAGAATTGAGGACCCCGTGTTGGTGCTGACCGAAAAGCCCGCGTCACGGGCCATCCGAAGACCATCTGCTCTGGTCGTCGCGGCGTTCGTCGCCGGAGTCGTGCCGTTCGCCCTGCACGCGTGGGCGGCCCTGCACGGCAGCTTCGCGCAGGACGACTTCGTCGTGACCCACCAGGCGGCCGCGGCCGGGCCGTTCGACCTCGGGTACCTGTTCCAGGACTACCACGGGCACCTGATGCCGGGCGGGTTCTTCCTCGCCGCCCTGCTGACGTGGTGGGCGCCGCTGAACTTCCCCGTGCTGGTGCTGCCGCTGCTGCTGATGCGGGCACTGGCGACGGTGCTGTTCTGGTGCCTGCTGGTGCGCTGCTTCGGCCGCCGCTGGGCGATCCTCGTGCCGTTCACCGTGTTCACGGCGTCGACGTTGCTGCTGGTCCCGACACTGTGGTGGTCCTACGGCAGCCAGCTGGTGCCGGTGGTGCTGGCCGCCGCCGGCGCGCTGCACGCGCACGTCCGGTTCCTCGCCGACGGCGGGCGCTGGTGGCTCGGCGCCTTCGCCTGGACGCTCTTCGGCCTGGCGTTCTACGAGAAGGCCGCGGTGATCCCGCTGCTGCTGGCCGGGGTGACGGTCCTGCTCGGCCGGTCGTTCCGCGAGCACGCCCGCTACTGGGCGGCCCAAGCCGTGCTGCTGGCCGGGTTCGTCACCGTCTTCTTCCTGGTGACGTCGAGCCAGGTCGGGCAGGGTGAGCAGCCGATGTCGGCGGGCACGGTCGCCGACCTGACCGGCCGGATGCTCGGCGACACCCTGCTGCCGGGCCTGGCCGGCGGCCCGTGGTCCGGCCCCGGACCGGGCGCGACCTGGGCGCCGTCGCCGTTCGTGGTCGTCGTCGTGCTGCTCGCGGTCGCGCTGGGCGTGGTGCTCACCGGGGTGCGTGCCGGCGGACGGCGCGCGTGGGGCGCCTGGGCCCTGCTCGCGACGCTGTTCGCGGTGGACGTCGGCCTGCTCGCGCTGACCCGGCTGCGCGAGGTCGGCCCGTCCGCCGGGGACGATCCCCGGTACGTCGCCGATTTGGCGCTGTCGGCCGCGTTGTGCGGAGCGTTCGCATTCCTGCCGCCCGGATCGCCGTCCGGAAAGCGCGAGCGGCCGGTCGCGCTGATCTTGAGCGTCTTGTTGATCGTCAGTTCCGCGGTGGGTTTCGCGCGCCTTTCCCCGGCAATGCGGTTCGAACATTCCGGCCAATACATCGGGAATGTCCGGGCCGCGGTCGCCGAAGATCCCGATCTGGTCTTCTACGACACCTTCGTGCCTTCCGACGTGGTGCACGAATGGTTCGGGGCGGACTCGCGCGCGTCCCGGGTGGTCGGCCTGCTCCCCGGCACCCACTTCGACCAGCCGACGAGCCGGATGCACGTGCTCGACGACACGGGCACGCCCCACCGCGTCACCGGCGTGGACCCGGTTTCCCGCGGGGTGCCCGGCCCGGTGCCGGGCTGCGGGAACGCGATCGGCGAGACCCTGGTGCGCATCCCGCTGGACGCGCCGGTCCTCGGCCGGTACCTGCTCAAGCTCGATTACTACACTTCGGACGGTGGCGAAGGCCTCGTCGAGCGGACGCCGGTGTGGTTCCAGGCCGGGCTGCACACGCTGTACCTGCCGGTCGACGGCCTCTTCGACCACATTGGCGTGCAGCTGTCGAGCCCGGGCGCGCCGGTCTGCGTCGCGAAGGTCGAGGTCGGGAAGCCGGTGACTCAGTAGGGGTCGTACGGGCTGTCGTGGCCGAACAGCCGGGCCAGCGGCCGCAGCCGCAGGCGCAGCAGCACCTTGATCCCGACGTTGCGCAGGAACCACGGCAGCTGTGCCAGCACGCGCACCCGGTCCGCCGTGGACGGTGGCGCCAGCCGGAACCGCGCCAGCGACGTCGCCCGGTCCAGATAGGTGTACCGGCGTCCGAAGAGGACCTTCGCGATCGTGCCGAGCGTGACGCCGATCGACGAAAAGCAGTCGTGGACCAGGATTTCCGCACCCGGCGGCAGGTGCGCCGACCAGCGCAGGTCGTCGGTGTAGGTCCAGTAGTCGTGCTTGCCGTCGATGTAAAGCAGCTGTATGGGCCGGTCCCAGTCAGGGCGCAGTTCCGTGCTGTAACCGGCGACGAGCTCGACGACGTCGTCCAGCCCGGCCCGGCGGATGTTGCGCTCGAACAGCTGCCGCGTCGGCGATCCGCCGAACAGCCTGCCGTCGACGAACGGGTCGACCGCGATCACCGTGGCGCCGACCGTGCGGGCCGCGGCGCCCAGGACGATCGTGGATCGCCCCTGGTGGCTGCCGATTTCCAGGATGACGTCGCCCTTCTCCAGGCGGCGCGCGGCCTGCCACAGGGCTTCGCCCTGCGCGCGCGTCATCCAGCCCTTGACCGGCTCGGCCAGCGCCCACGCGTCGGCGAATCCGTCCGCCGTCACCTCTGCGGTCATGGGCACACCTGCCTGTGAACTCGGGAACCGGAAAATCGTCGGCACATGGTAGCCAGGTTTCGGCTTAGTATCTACCGGATGGTAACCAGCACCCGCGATCGAACCCGGGACGACGCCCCGCCGGTGGAGCGCGACCGCAAGTTCTCGCCCGGTGCGTTCTTCCGCCGGCCGAGCACGTGGATCGTGCTGGCGCTGACCACGTTGTCGTTCCTGCAGATGCCGGGGAAGACGACGTTCGACACGAAACTCGACCTCGCCGTCGACCCGCTCGCCTTCCTCGGCCGCGCGCTGCACCTGTGGAACCCCCAAGCCACCGCGGGGGAGCTGCAGAACCAGGCGTACGGCTACCTCTTCCCGATGGGCCCGTTCTTCGCGCTGTGCCAGGTCGCCGGCGTACCCGCGTGGATCGCGCAACGGCTGTGGGGCGCGGTCCTGCTCTCGGCCGCGTTCGGCGGCGCCCTGCTGCTGGCGCGGGCGATGAAGATCGGCACCGAACGCACGCGGCTGATCGGCGCGCTCGGGTACGCGCTCGCGCCGCGCATGCTGACCGAAATCGGCGGTCTGTCCGCGGAAATGCTGCCCGCGGTGCTGCTGCCGTGGGTGCTGGTACCCCTGGTCCGCGCCGGGACGATCGCGTCCCCGCGCCGCGCCGCCGGGCTGTCCGCGCTGGCCGTGCTGTGCATGGGCGGCGTCAACGGCGCGATGGTCGTGATGGCGCTGGTCCTGCCCGGACTGTGGCTGCTGACCCGCAAGTGGACGCGGCACCACGTCGAGCTCGTCCTGTGGTGGTTCGTCTTCGTCGTCGGCGCGACGCTGTGGTGGATCCTGCCGCTGCTGCTGCTCGGCGAGTACAGCCTGCCGTTCCTGGACTACATCGAGTCCGCGACGAACACCACCGCGCCGATGTCGCTGTTCGAGGTGCTGCGCGGGACCAACCAGTGGGTCGCCTACGTCGTGCAGGGCACGCCGTGGTGGCCCGGCGGCTGGTCCCTGATCGACAACCCGGTGCTGATGCTCGCCACCGGGCTAGTCGCCGGCGTCGGCCTGTTCGGGCTGACCCGGCGCGGCCTGCCGGAACGGCGGTTCCTGGTGCTCGGCGTGGTCACCGGCCTGACCCTGCTGACCATCGGGTACGTCGGCACGCTCGACAGCCCGCTGGCCGAGCAGGTCCGGCACCTGCTCGACGGGCCGCTCGCGCCCCTGCGCAACGTGCACAAGTTCGAGCCCGTGCTGCGGCTGCCGCTGATGCTGGCGTTCGTGCACGGCATCTCGAGCCCGGTCCGGGTGCCGTCCGCGCGCCGCTTCCTGCGGCCCGCGCTGGGCCTGCTGCTGGTGCTGGTGATGGCCGCGCCGGCGTGGCTGCTCAACCTGCGGTCCGGGCCGGGCTGGGACGAGGTGCCCGGCTACTGGTACGACGCGATGGGATACGTCGCCAAGGCCGACCCGAACGCGCGGACGCTGCTGCTGCCGGCCACCGGGTTCGGCGAGTACGACTGGGGCCGCACGGTCGACGAGCCCGCGCAGGCGATCGCGCGGAGCCCGTGGGCGGTCCGCAACCAGGTGCCGCTGGGCTCCGAAGGCAACACGCGGCTGATGGACTCCGTGGACGCGGCGCTGGCGGACGGCCGCGGCGATCCCGGGCTGGCCGCGCTGCTCGCGCGGTCCGGGTACCGGTTCCTGCTGCTGCGCAACGACATCGAACGCGAGCGGACCGCGGCACCGCCGATCGCCACCCTGCGCGCCGGGCTGGCCGGATCGCCGGGCATCGCCAAGGCGGCGGCGTTCGGGCCCCTCGAAGTCTACGAGGTGAAGCAGCCGGTGCCGCTCGCCACGGCGACGTCCACAAAGGACGTCCCGACGGTGAGCGGCGGGCCGGAGAACCTGCTGCCGCTGATCGACTCGGGCCAGCTCGACCCGGCGACGCCGACGGTGCTGACGGGTGACGGCGGCTCGGCGGGCGGCCCGCGGCTGGTCACCGACGGCCTGCGCCGGGCCGAGCGGAACGTCGGCGGCGTCCGCGACAACCTCAGCCAGACGCTGACCGCAGGCGAGGCCTACCGCCAGCAGCGCGCGGCTGGCGACCTGCTGCCGTTCCCGGGGCAGGAGCACCAGACCGTGGCCGCCTACCGGGGCATCCGCGCGGTGACGGCGTCGACGGCGGCGTCCTTCGCCGACGCCTTCGGCGGCTCCGACCCCAGCCACCAGCCGTTCGCCGCGATCGACGGCGACCCGCGCACGGCGTGGCACTCGTCGTCGTTCAGCGGGCCGGTCGGCCAGTGGCTCGAGGTGGAGCTGGACACGCCGCGGCTGGTGAACTCGGTGCAGCTGCAGATGGTCGACGACATCCGGGTCGGCTGGCCGCCCACCCGGATCCGGATCACCACCGACAACGGCTCGGTCGACCAGCAGGTGATCCGCGGCGCCGGGCCGCACGAGTACTCCGTCGCCGCGGGGGTCACGCGCAAGGTGCGGATCACGCTGCTGTCGCTGGTGGTCGGGCGGCAGGACGGGAACGTCGGCATCGCGGAGCTGAAGATCCCCGGCACCGAGCCGCAGCGCGCCCTGGAGGTGCCGGCGGACCTGCCCGCCGGCCCGGCGCCCGGGTTCGCGTTCACGCGTGGTGCGCAACCGCGTTACGCGTGCCAGCCGGTCGGTGACGCCGTGCGCTGTGACGCCATGGCCGCCCGCGACGGCGAGGAACCCGACGGGATCCGGCGGCTGTTCAGCACGCCGGCCGAGGCGACGTTCCTGGTCGGCGGCACGGTGCTGCCGGCGGGCGGCGGCCGCAACCCGGTTTCGCTGCCGGGGGTCACGGTGGCGTCGACGTCGCAGCTCGGCGGCGACCCGGCGGCGGGCGGGTTCGCGGCCGTGGACGGCGACCCGGGCACGACGTGGCGTCCCGACGTCACCGACCTGCGGCCGGCCCTGACCCTCGGGTGGGCGAGCCCGCAGCGGATCTCCGGGCTGCACATCGCGGTCGAGCCGTCGAGCGGCGCGCGCGTGCCGCGGCAGGTGCAGCTGGCCGGCAAGTCGGGGGCGCGGACGGTGCAGCTCGACGCGGGCGGGTCCGCGTCCTTCGAGCCCCTGGACACCGACCAGCTGCAGATCGTCCTGCCGGGCGACGACGACGATCCGGCGGCCCGGGCGGTGGTGGGCATCGGCAGCCTTTCGCTGTCCGGGAGCCCCGAGTTGCTGCCGGGGCCGGACCCGGCGTTCACGGTGCCGTGCGGGTCGGGGCCGAACGTCCACCTCGACGGTCTCGACTACCGGACGTCGGTGCAGGGCACGCTGTCCGACATCACCCGGCACCGGCCGCTGGCGCTGCGGATGTGCCGGGACTCCGAAGGCGGCATCGCGCTCCCGTCGGGCGGGCACGAGCTGCGGACGGACCGGTCGGAGTCGTTCGTGGTCCAGGACCTGTGGCTGCGCCCGGCCAGCCCCGCCACGCCACCGGTGCACCGCGCGGTGCGGGTGGGCGGCTGGGACGCGGCGTCGCGGTCGGTGACGGTGGCGCCGGGCCCGGAGGCGGTGCTGGCGGTCCCGGAGAACGCGAACGCGGGCTGGGTGGCCACTTTGGACGGTCAGCAGCTGACGCGCACCCGGGTGGACGGCTGGCAGCAGGCGTGGATCGTCCCGGCCGGCGCGGGCGGAGTGGTGTCGCTGGAGTTCGAGCCGGACTCGCACTACCGCCTGAGCCTCCTGATCGGCGCGGCGGCGGTGCTGGCGCTGCTGATCGGGGTGGCGTGGCCGGCCCGCCGGCGCCGCTTCACGATCTCGGCGGGCGGTGGGTGGGTACCGGTGGTGCTGATCGGCCTGCTGGTGGCGCTGGGCGGGATGCTGCCGGTGGTGCTGCTGATCGCGTGCCTGCTGGCCCGCCAGTTCTCGGAGCGCGCGCCCCGGTACCTGGCGTTCGGCGGCATGGTGGTGGCGGCCGGAGTGTCGGTGACGGGCCGCGTCCTGGGCCACGGCCAAGAGTGGGCCTACGGCCCGGTGACCCAGGCGGCCCTCCTCCTGGCGGCGGCCGCGATGGCGGCAACCTGCGTGGAGTGGTTCACCCGCAAGGAAAACCCCACCGAACCAACGACCTAGAGTTGCGCTTCCGAGGTTCGTCGACAGCGGCCCGGCTCAAGCGCCCCAATGTGGCGTTCGGTGCGTCCAGCGCACCCAATGTGGCGTTCGGTGCGTTGAACGCAACCAACGCCACATTGGGGCGCTTGCCCGGCACTGTGGACAACCGAGGCTTACTGCCCGGAGGGCGCCGGGATTTGTCGGTGCCTGCCGGTAGCGTGGAAAACGGGGGCTGCTCAGGAAGCCTGGGTCGTGCGGCGGGGCCGGAGCTCCAGGATCGCCCCCGCCAAGGCCAGGCCGCCCGCGGTGCAGGCCGCCGCCGTGACCACCTGGGTTGCCGAGCCGTGCAGCCAGGTCGTGATCAGCAGCGCCTCGACGGCGACCGCCGTCCACATCAGGACCGTCACGCGGCGGTCGCCGTCCGCCAGGCGGGCGTACAGCAGGATCTGGACCAGTGCCAGCATCGAGCCCGCCAGCGCGAACGGCCACACCGGCATCGTGCTGCCCGCATAGCGCGCGCCGCCGATCAACGCCAGCAGCGAAGGCCCCAGCACCAGCGAAACCAGCAGCACGAACGCGTCCAGGAACGCGCACACCGCCAACGCGAGCGGCAGGACCCGGCGGCGGCCCGAAGAGGCCGCGAACCGGGGGAGGACCAGCACCCCGACCGCCTGCGGCAGCCAGTACGCGATCTTCGTGACGATCGCGCCCAGCGCGTACTCGCCCGCGGAGCCGGCGGGCAGCGTGTGGCGCGCCAGCACCAGGTCCAGGTTCACCAGCAGCACCAGCGCGAGCATCGCCTGGGCCGTATGGAGTACTTCGCCGCCGTGGCGGTCGGCCCAGCGGGGACGCGGGCGGCCGCAGATCTGCCAGCCCGCCACGACCACCACCAGCGAACCGATCGCCGTCCCGGCCAGCGCGCCGGCGGTGGAGTGCGAGACGACCAGGCCCACCAGGGAACCGCCGACCTTGCCCGCGCCTTCCAGCGCGATCAGGCCGGCCAGCGTCGCGAACCGGTGGCTGCCCTGCAGCAGCCCGTGGAACAGCCCCAGCAGCGTCAACGGCCCGAGTGCGGCCGTCACCAGCAGGGCCGGCGTTAGCGAGCCCAGGTGCAGCAGGAGGACCAGCAACGGGCTGAGCGTGAGCGCCGCCGTCGCGACGATCCCGCTCGTCACCAGGCCGAGCGCGAACAAGGAACCCTGCGAAAGCGACGGCGACCGCGCCACCCGCAGCGCCACGACCGTCTGCAGGCCCATCGCCGGGACGACGCCGATCACCAGCACCGCCAGCAGCGAGCTCAGCTCCCCGAACGCGCCGGGCGCGAGGATCCGCGCGGCCACCAGGCTCAGCACGTAGCTGGCCGCGTTGTTGCCCGCGAGCGCGAGGGAGACGAGGATCGCCGCGACCCGGTTGCCGGTCCGGGCCGGGACTTCGGTGTCTACGCTCAACGGGGGACTCCCATTACCGGCGAGTAATGACCTGCGACCTTAACCGCGCGGGCAACGGAAAGGAAGGGCAGTGGACGCACCGGGCAGGCGGTTCGCGCTCCCCGTGCTGTCCGCCGTACTGGCCTTCGCCGTCTGCGGGCCGTTGCTGGGCCGCGGGTTCGTCCTGAGCTACGACATGGTTTTCGCGCCACGCCAGTACTTCGTGCCGGACGCCGTCGGGCTCGGCAGCACCCTGCCGCGGTCGGTCCCCGCCGACGCCGCCGTCGCGCTCGCCACCGCCGTGCTGCCCGGCGACATCGTCCAGAAACTCGTCCTGCTCCTGGCCATCTTCTTCGCCGCGCTGGGCGCCGGGCGGCTCGTCCCCACCGAGCACACCGGCACCCGGCTCGTCGCCGCGACGGCCTACGCCTGGACGCCGTACGTCGCCGAGCGGCTGTTCATCGGACACTGGCCGTTGCTGCTGACCTACGCGTGCCTGCCGTGGATCGTCCGGGCCGGGCTCGCCGTGCGCCGGCACGAGCCGAACGCCCTGCCGAAGCTGGTGATCGCGTGCGCCCCGGCCGTGCTGACCCCGCCGGGCGGGGTGCTGGCCGCCGCCGTCATGGCCGTGGCCGCCGGGTCGCGGCGGCTCTGGCTGACGCTCGCCATCGCCGTCGCCCTGAACCTGCCGTGGCTGCTGCCGACGCTCCTCGACGCCGGTGGCACGTACTCCGACCCCGCCGGCGTCGCGGCGTTCAGCGCCCGCGCCGAAAGCTGGGGGCCCGCGCTGCTCAGCGTGCTCGGGCTGGGCGGCATCTGGAACGCCGAAACGGTGCCCGGCAGCCGGGCCATGCCGCTGATCCCGGTGCTGACGCTCGTCGTCGTCGCCATCGCGATCGCCGGGCTCTTCCCGCTCACGCAGCGGTGGGGGAAGGCGCCGGCACGGTCCCTGTTCGCTCTGGGCCTCGCCGGTGTCCTCCTGGCGTCGCTGGCGACCCTGCCGGGCGGGGACGCGCTGCTGACCGCGGCGACGCGCCACCTGCCCGGCGCCGGGCTCCTGCGGGACGCCCAGAAGTGGGTCGCCTGGTGGGCTTTGCCGCTCGCGCTGGGGTTCGCGCTGGCCGTCGAAGCCGCGGCGGCGAAACTGCGCACCTCCGGTGGCCGCGTCGCCCTGGTGGCCGCGGCGGCCGCGTTCCCGCTGCTCACCATGCCGGACCTGGCGTGGGCCGGCTGGGGACGGCTCGGCACCGCGCAGTACCCGGACGACTGGCGGGCGGTGTCCGAGGTGCTCGGTGCCGACGACCGGCCGGGCGACGTGCTGACGTTGCCGCTTTCGGCGTTCCGCGGGTTCGCCTGGAACGCCGACCGCACCCAGCTCGACCCGGCGCCGCGCGCTCTGCCGAAACCCGTGCTGATGGACGACACCCTGGTCGTCGGCACCGAGCGCGTCGCCGGCGAAGACCCGCGGATCGGGGACGTCCGCGCCGCGACGTCCGCGCGGGAGCTCACCGCCGAGGGCATCGGCTGGATCCTCGTCGAACACGGGACACCCGGCGACGTCGACTCGCGGTTGCTCGCCGACGCGACCCCGGCCTGGTCCGGTGCGTGGCTGACGCTCTACCGGACGCCCGGTGTGCCCGTGGTGAAAGGGATTTCGTGGGCGCCCGCCGTCGTGGCGAACGGAGTAGCGCTGACGTTGCTGTGCGTCGCACTGTTGTGCCGCATGTTACCGATGCGTACATTGGGCCGCGGCAGGAATTCCCCGCCGCGGAAGGAGTGACACGTGGGCACGGTCATCGGCATCATCGCCGCCGTCATCATCGGGGGCGGCACGGCGACCGGAGCGGGGTTCGCGCTCATCAGCAGCGCCGACCCGGACAGCTCCGCCCAGGTGCAGGAAAAGCTGAACGCGCAGGTGAAGTACAACCCCGCCGACCACCCGAACAAGATCTACGGGGACCGCTGACGCGTGACCCGGCTCGCCTCCGACCACGCGCACCGCGTCGTCGGGCTCTACGGCGACCCCACCGTTTCCTGGAGCATCCTCCTCGAAGCGGACCTCGCCGCGGCCCCGCCCGAACCGGAAAAGCTCCGCGCCCGGCTGGCCGCCGCGATCCAGCAGTACCCGCACCTCGGTCTGCTGCCCGAAATCGAAGTGACGGCCGACCTGCCCGCCGTCCGCGACCGCTTCGCTTCGGTGCCCTACGAACGCACCGAGCCGCTCGTCCGCGTCGCCGTCCGCACCGGCGAACCGACCTTGCTCGTCGCCGCCCACCACGGCGCCCTCGACGGCCTCGGTCTCCTGGCCCTGCTGGGCATCCTCCTCGACGTCCCGGTTTCCTCGGCGGCGCGCGGGATCGGCGAACGTCCCGGTGGCAGGTCCTTTGCGGTTTCGGCCCTCCAGCGGCTCGCTGAGGCACTTTTCGCGCCGCCGGGCCGGATCAGCCCCGACCGTGCCGTGGCGGCCGCAGGAGACGTCTTCGCCGCCCGTCGCGAACCGCGGCTGCGCCTGGGAGCCGCGGGGTTCGTGGCGGCCGCCGTCCGCGCCACCGAACGCTGGAACCGCGCGCACGGTGCCCGGACCGCCCGCGTCGTGGCGGCGGTGGGTGCGTCACGGCGGTCCGGCGCGGCGCCGGAACCGGTGCACGACAGCGCGTTCTTCCGGCTGCGGCTCGGCCGTGGCGCGGACGCCGCCGCGGTGCTGGCCGCGCAGGCGCCCGAACCGGACTTCCCCGTCCGCAGCAGCAGGCTCGCCCGCCTGGGCACCCGGCTGCTGGCGAGCAGGCTGGGTTCGACGTTCCTCGTGTCCAACCTCGGCTTGGTGTCCACTGGGGACACCGTGCGTTCGCTGGCGTTCTACCCGGCGGCCAGTGGCCGGTCAGGGGTGGCGTTCGGCGCGGCGACCACCGGCGGGACCACGACCGTGACCGTGCGCGCGCGCCGCAAGGACTTCGACGCGCCTGCCGCCGCCCGGTTGCTGGACGAGTTCCGCGACGCGGTGCGGGGTCAGGCCGCGCGGCCATGACATGAACGACTCTTTCCTGTCGTCCGGTGACAGGAAAGAGTCGTTCATGACATCACGGGCCGCTGCTCGGCGCGGTGCGGGGTGAGGACCCGGGGACGGGGTGCGGGGCGTCCGGAGGTGGCGCGGACCAGGGACTCGAACTGGGCGGCGCTCGCGTTCCAGCTGTACAGGCCGGCCCGCTCGGCACCGGCCAGGCCCATCTCCGTGCGCCTCGGCGCGTCGGCGAGCAGATCGTCGACCCGGGCGGTGAAATCCTCGAAATCCTCCGCCAGCAGGCCGGTGCGACCCTCCACGATGGACTCGGCGACGCCGCCGGCGGCGCGGTAGGCGACCGACGGCACGCCGTGCGCCGCGGCCTCCATGATGACGATGCCCCAGCCCTCCTTGACCGACGGGCACAGGTGCACCCACGACCGCGCGAGGATCTCGTGCTTGGCCTGCTCGTCTACCCAGCCGTGCAGGACGACCCGGTCCGCGACACCGCGCTCGGCGGCGTGCGCGCGCAGCACCTCGTCCCACGGACCCTGCCCGACGACTTCCAGCCGCAGGGACGGCCAGCGACCCGCCAGCCGCGCGACGACGTCGATGGCGTGCTCGATCCGCTTGTGCGGCACCAGCCTGCTCACCGCGACCAGGGTGGGTTCGGGGTCCCGGCCGGACGTGCAGGGCGGCGGCGCGTCGAGGCCGTTCGGCACCACGGTGACGCGCTCCCGGTCGACGCCGAGCCCGGCCAGCTCAACCTTGGTGACCTCGGAAACCGTGACGTAGCGGCACTTGCGGAACAGCCGCGGCGCCAGCCACGACTCGATCCACCAGCCGATCCGGCCCAGCGTCTCGCCGAGCGCGCTGATCCACTGTTCCTTGTGGACGTGGTGCACGAGCACCAGCACCGGGCAGCCGGCGACCAGCCGGGCGAAGAAGGGCATGCCGTTCTGGACGTCCACCACGAGGTCCGCGCGGGCCCGGCGGATCGCCCGCAGGGCGTGCGCGTAGACGCCGAACTTGTTGCCCCGCCGCCGGTAGCGGACGCCGTCGCGCCACTCGCCCGCGGCCGCGCCGGCGTAGGCGGCGCACTGGATCTCGACCCGGTACCCCGCTTTCGCGAGCCCTTCGGCCATCCGCTCGACGTACCGCTCCGACCCGCCGCCTTCGGGATGGCCGGTGTCGCGCCAGTTGACGAGGAGCACACGAGGACGTTCCATCGGGTTATCCAAACTCCTGCGACGATGCTAGGTTACCGGTGCGTACACCCTAGATGAACGTATTCGGGAAAGCGACGGTTCAATGGTAGGTAATCCTGTTATCGTCGCGACGGCACGGCCGCACCGCGCCACGCTCCGCCGTTCCGTGACGCTGTTCCGGACGTTCCTCACCGAACAGACGGACCCGGACGGCTTCTATTCGGCGCTGGCCGCCGACTCCGTCCGGCAATTGGCTTCGCACGCTCCGCTGTCGGGGCGCACAGTACTCGACGTCGGCGGGGGACCCGGCTATTTCTCGGACGCGTTCCGCGCGGCCGGCGCCGCCTATCTCGGCCTCGATCCCGACGTCGGCGAACTGTCCGCGCGGGGCGAGCCCGGCGAGAACATGATCCGCGCCAGCGGCACGGAACTGCCGGTGCGCACCGGTTCCGTCGACGTCTGCTACTCGTCGAACGTGCTCGAACACGTGTCGGAGCCGTGGGTCATGCTCGACGAAATGTGCCGGGTGACCAAACCCGGCGGCACGGTTTTCGCCTCGTTCACGCCGTGGTATTCGCCGTGGGGCGGCCACGAGACGGCGCCGTGGCACTTCCTCGGCGGCGACTACGCCCGGCAGCGCTATCTCCGCAAACTCGGAAAGCAGCCCAAGAACAAATTCGGGGAAAGCCTGTTCCCGGTTTCGGTCGGCGCCGCACTTCGCTGGGCGAAGGCGACGCCGCTCGCCGACCTGGTGGCCGGTTATCCGCGGTACCACCCGAGCTGGGCGATGTGGATCGTGCGGGTTCCCGGCCTGCGGGAAATAGCTTCCTGGAATCTGGTCCTGGTCCTGCGGAGACGGTGACAACCGGGGGGCTCCGGCACCGGAGCCCCCGAAAGGAAAGTCAGGTACGGGCGAAAACCACCTGGCGCCGCTGCCTCGGCGCCGGCGGCGGGGTCGGACGGCGGCGGAACAGCAGGTAGAGCGCGACCAGGATCAGCACCCCGCCGCCGATGCCCAGCCACAGCGGGCCGGTGCTCGACAGGAACTCCAGCTTGCCCCTGTTCTCGTCGACCTGGTCGACCATCTGCGCGATCGTCTTGCCGTTGTAGGCGAGCGTCCCGTCGAACACGACGGTCGTGCTCGTGCCCGCCCGCAGTTCCTGGTGCTGCTGTTGCTGCTGGTTCACCTCGATCCCGGTGACCGGCTCCACCCACATCGTGTTGACACCGCGGTAGTAGAGGTCGGCCGTGACGGACGACTCGGCCGAACCGATGAGCGAGCCGGGGACCTTCTTCGAGTCGAGCTTCGTGTCGGGGATGTTCTGGACGAACTTGTAGGTCTCGATCCCGTTGACCGTCTCGGTGCCGGTGTACTTGGCGGTGACGGCCGCGCCGGTGTTGTCGTCGTAGACCTTGTAGTCCTTCTGCTCGGTGCCGAACGGGAACTTGAAGTTCAAGCCGGGCTGAGCCTTGTCGACGTTCGTCCCGTCCGGTCCGGTGACGTAGCTGCTCTTGGCGTCGCACTTCGGGTCATTCGCGCCGTTCGGCTCGTAGCCCTCGGCGGTTCGCCGGTCGAAGCAGACCTGCCGCTTGGTCGCGCTGACCATGGTGCCGTCGGCGTCGTCCTTGACCTGCACCCCGAGCAGCCAGACCGCGTAATCGGTGTCCTTGTGCATCTCCGGCGCGGCGAAGTTCGCCTGCACGCGGCCGGTCGCGGTCAGTTTCGCGTTCTCGCGGATCTTGGCGACCGGGCCGGACCCGTTGTCGGTCACGGCGAGGACCTTGCTCGCGGTGCCTTCCAGCACCGACGTCGAGTCCTGGTCGAGCGGCACCTTGGCGAGCTTCGGGTAGACGTAGGTCGGCAGCACCACTGCCCCGGCGACCGCGAAAACCCCCAGCGCCAGCAAGATCAGGCCGAAAGCTCGTCGCAACGGTCCTCCTGGGTCGTACTCCGTACACGCAAATTACCCGGCGGTAATCAGTGCGCAGATAGTGGCGCGCACCACGTCGCGCGTCAAAGTGTGACCCGCGGTTACAGACACCCGGTGCGACCGGAAGGCCGCATGGGCACGGCCGTTCGGACCAAGCGACCAAACATGTTTGTTCCCGGGCACAACGGGCAGGGCCCCACCATCGGACGATCCACACCCGCCGCGCCGGAGAGCAAAGGAGAAACTCCCTGTTGTCGCAGGACCCTTCCCTGGTCGCCATCGCGGCGACCGCGCGCTGGCGGGCCCGGATCGTGGCGGCCGCCGCGAGCGCGGGCATCACCCTCGCCGATCCCCTCGCGGGCGTCCCCGGAATCCGGGTGCTCACCTGCGCCCGGGGCGACCTCGGGGCGATCGTGCCGCGGCTCGCCCGTGACGGCGAGCCGTCCCGCCCGGCCATCGGCGCCCACTCCGACTCGATCGCCGACCGCGAGCTGCGCGACGCCGTCGCGGACGTGGCCGCGCTGCTTTCCTTGCACGGCAATGTCGTGCTCGACCTCGACGCGGGAGGCCGCAGGCACCCGCCCGCGCGGCCGGACGTCGTCGTCTCGGCGGGCTCGGATCATCCTCAGTGGACGGAACCGGCGGTGACGCTCCCGGTGGGCACGGACCGGCGCGGGGGGCCGCTCACGGTGGCGCTCACCGCCGGCCCCGGCTTCGAAGGTGCCCTGCTGGAACTGGCCCGCCTCGTCGAAGCGGACGCGGCTTAGCCCCGGCCTAGTCTTCGTCCTCCACGTCGACCCATTCGAGCAGGTCACCGGGCTGGCAGCCGAGCACCCGGCACATGGCTTCCAGGGTGCTGAAGCGCACGGCCTTGGCGCGCCCGTTCTTCAGCACGGCGACGTTGGCGGGCGTGAGCCCGACCTTCTCGGCGAACTCCCCGACGCTCATCTTGCGCTTGGCCAGTTCGACGTCGATGCGCACGACGATCGGCATCAGATGACCGCTTCCATGTCGGAGCGCAGCGCGGTGGCCTGCCGCAGCAGCGCGCGCATGACCACCATCAGCAGCCCGATCACCGTGATCCCGACGGTCACCAGGAACAGCACCATCGGCATCCCGGGGTCGTCCGCGTTGAAGCCCACGAAGATCAGCATGCCCGCGAAGACCACCCACGCGGCGCCCACGGCCCAGACGATCGCGTCGACCCACTTCAGGGACGCGGTGGTGAAGATCCGGTCCTTCTTGACCAGCGTCAGCAGCTTCCAGGTCGCGACGAGGATCACCTGCACGCACAACACGAGGAACACCGCGATGGCGGTCAGCGGCCAGCGCAGCGGCGCGTCGTGCGGGTTCTGCTGTGTGTGGTAGGCAATCCCGCCCGGCAGGGAGAGCGTCTGGAAGACGAGGAGGACGCCGAAGAGCACGACGAGGAAGATTCTGAGCGCGGCAACGGCCCACTTCTCGGTAACCATGCGACGACTATCGCCGTCGATCTATCGAAAGTCAATAGGTAGTTGTCGATCTACGATGGCTCCGGATCGAGCCGCACCGATTCGAGCGCGACGTACAGCTCGCCGATGTCGACCGGGTCGGTGAGGTCCCGCTTGGTCAGCTCCTGCACGCGGCGCAGCCGGTAGCGGACCGTGTTGGGGTGCACGAACAGCCGGTCCGCGGCCTCCTTCGCCGAGCCGTGGCCGGCGAACCACGCGAGCAGCGTGTCCAGCAGGACCTTGCGTTCGGCGCCCGGCAGCGTGAGCACGCCGGCCAGCGCCGACCGCACGACATCGCGGGCCATCCCCGGCGCGGCGGCGACCAGCGTCGTCACCGGCGAGTCGCCGAACACCACGACACCAGCCGTCCCCGACGGCAGCGAGCGGCGGGCGATCCGGGCGCGGTGCAGGGCGTCCGGCACGTCGGGGAAGCCGGTGAACGGCCTGCTCATCCCGGCCGCCACCGGCAGGGAACCGAGCACTTCGCGCAACCGCCGGACGTCCTCGATCCGGTCGATCGCGACCAGCCCCGCCTCGCCGCCGGGCCGCCACGCCGACCGCCAGCGGCGCGCCCGCAGCAGCGCCTCGACGGAGTCGTGCTCGTCCGGCTCGACGCGTTCGGTGACGACGGTGACGAACATGCCCGCGGTCGGCAGGCCCAGCTCGCGCGCGGCGGCCTCCATGTCCGCCTGGCTGACGAGCCTGCCGCGCAGCAGGTCGTCCAGCAGCCGCGCGTTCGCGTGCGACGGCTCGGCCGCGACCTCCTCGTACGCCGTGGTCAGCGCGTCCGAATAGAGGTCGATCGCCTTCCAGACGTAGGAGTTGATCTGGATCGTCCGGGTCGGGTTGAGGAACTCCGGGCCGGCGAGCTCGAGGAGGGCTTCGTAGACGAAGGTGCCGCCGATGCGGAACGCGCGCAGCACGGCGGGCAGCGGGATGCCCTGGCGTGCCTGGACGAGCCCGGTCTTGCGGGCGGCGTCGATGGCGAGGCCGTGCCCTTCGGCGACCGCGGTCAGCGCGCGTTCGAGGTTGGCCCGGCACACCTGGCGCAGCTCGCCGGGCGCGACGCGCTCCACCTGGCGGTAGAAGTCGTCCTGCTCGCCGAGCAGCCGGGCGAGGCGGTCGGCGAACTCCGGCAGCCTCGCCAGCATCTCGCGGACGAGCTGGCGGTGCTCGCGAGGTACCGGCGTGGCCAGAGCTTCGATGCCCATTCCTCACTTTAGCTCGGGTCCCCCGCCGGGAACACGCACAAACTTGAGCAAAATTCACATCTGTCGGGTCAGGCCGGTTTGCGGGCGGCCAGGTAGAGCTGCTCCTCCGGCCGGACGCCGGGATGGCTCGACTCGTACCGCACCAGCTCGCGGTAGACGATCTCCAGGCCGGCGCCCTCCAGCCGCGCGACGAACGTCTCGGGAGGATAGCTGCTCGCGCGGATCGGGTGCCCGAGGAAGCTGAACTCGACCTCGTCGGCGTCCGCCGCCACCGTGCCGAGCACGAAGCAGCCGCCGGGCACGAGCCACGTCGCCGCCTTCGCCAGCACTGCGTCGATCTCGGCGCGGCTCATCTGGAGGAGGGAAAAGAACGCGGTGACCACGTCCCGGCTTCCGGGCGGCTGGGTGAGGGTGCGGAGGTCGGCCTGCTCGAACCGCGCGGCCGGGACCTGGGCTCGCGCGATTTCGATCATCTCCGCCGAGACGTCGTACCCGGTGACGTCGTGCCCGGCGGCGGCGAGGGTCTCCGCGACCGGGCGGCCGGTGCCCGACCCGAGGTCGACGACCGTGGCGCCCGGGGAGAGCCGGCCGAGCAGCCACTCGAGCACGGCCTTCTGCCCGGCCTGGTCGGGAAAGGCGGTCTCGTAGTCCTTGCCGAGCGCGTCGTAGACTTCGGCGGCGGTTTCCGTCATGTGCCGAACCCTGCCAGGAAACCCGGTGCGGTTAGGGTTCCGGCGTGGCCGGTTTACGAAGTGTCTTCGCCGGGTTCGGCAAGAGCAGGGCGTTCGCGGTGCTCGGGCGGGCGCTGGTGCCCGCCGACCGGGTGCTGCTGCGCGTCAGCGGCGGCCGGGTCGGGGTCGGCGCGGCCGTCGGGTTGCGGACGCTGCTGCTCACCACCATCGGGCGCCGCAGTGGTGAGCCGCGGCAGGTGCCGCTGCTGTACGTCGAACGCGGTGGCGGGTACGTCGTGATCGGCTCGAACTGGGGTGGCGAGGCCCACCCCGCCTGGTCGGCGAACCTCCTGGCGAACCCGAAGGCGACGGTCGCGATCGGCGGCCGGACCTCCGACGTCACCGGCCGGCTGCTGACCGGGGACGAGCGGCAGGAGATGTGGGACGCCGTCGCCTCGTACTGGCCCGCCTACGACCGCTACGCCGTGCGGGCCGGGCACCGCGAAATCCGCGTCTTCCTGCTGGAGCCCGTCAGTCGATGAGGTCGGTGTGCCGGAGCCGGTACACCTGCAGGCGCAGGTTGTAGTACTTGTCCGTCTCGCCGACCCACCGCATGCCGAGCCGCTTGGCCACGGCGATCGCGCGCGTGTTGTTCGGCCGCGCCACCGCGAACAGCTCCTCGGTGTCCTGGGTGAACGCCCACCCGATCAGCGCCGTCGCCGCCTCCGACGCGTAGCCCTTGCCCCAGACGCCGGGGGCGAGCTGCCAGCTCAGCTCGAGGTCCTCCTCGAACGGTGGCAGCAGCCGGATGCCGAGGCCGCCGATCACGACGCCGTCGTCCTTGCGCTGCACCGCCCACCGGCCGCGCGGCGGCGGCAGGTTCGGCTGCGCCTCCTGCCACGCCTGCAGCACCGCGCGCATCGCGCCGACGTCGCCGACGCGGTCCATGGCCGGGGTCAGCCAGTGCGTGACGTCCTCCGCGCCGTAGATCGCGAACGCGGCTTCGGCGTCGTCCACCGTCCAGTCCCGGATCACGAGCCGGTCGGTGCTCAACGGAGTCTCCATAACAGACGCTACGCCCGGAAGTCCTTGATTGTTCCCGCGACGGCCTACAGTCGGCCCGTGGACGACATACGCGCACTGCTGGCCCGCGCCGCCGAACTGGCCGCGGACCACCGCGAGAGCCTGGCGGACCGGCCGGTCGCCCGTGCCGCCGACCCGCACGTCCTGCGCGCCGGCTTTGGCGGCCCACTGCCGGAAGCGCCGAGCCCACCGTCCGAAGTGCTCGAAGAGCTCGCCCGCGCCGCCGAACCGGGACTGGTCGCCACGGCCGGGCCGCGGTTCTTCGGCTTCGTCGTCGGCGGCGCGCTGCCCGCCGCGACTGCCGCTGATGTTCTGGCCGCGGGCTGGGACCAGAACGGGTTCAACGCCGTCCTCTCACCCGCCGCGGCCGCCGCCGAAGACGTCGCCGGTGCCTGGCTGAAGGAGCTGCTCGGCCTGCCCGCCACGGCGTCCGCCGGGTTCGTCACCGGCGGCCAGTCGGCGAACACCACCGGGCTCGCCGCGGCCCGGCACCACGTGCTGGCCGAAGCCGGCTGGGACGTCGAACGCGACGGGCTCACCGGTGCCCCGCGCGTCCGCGTCGTCGCGAGCGAAGAACGGCACGCGACCATCGACCGCTCGTTGCGCCTGCTGGGGTTCGGCACCCGGGCCGTCGAGCCGGTGGCCGCCGGGCCGCAGGGCGCGATCGATGTGGCCGACCTCGAACGGGTCCTCGCCGCCGGCAGCGGACCGGCGATCGTCTGCCTGCAGGCGGGGAACGTGAACACCGGCGCGTGCGACGACCTGCGTGCCGCCCGCGAAGCCGCGGGCGACGCCTGGCTCCACGTCGACGGCGCCTTCGGGTTGTGGGCCGCGGCCAACCCGGCCACGGCGGCGCTGCTCGACGGCGTCGAGCTGGCCGACTCCTGGGCCTGCGACGGGCACAAGTGGCTGAACGTCCCGTACGACTCGGGGTTCGTCTTCTGCGCCCGCCCGGACGTCCACGCCGCGGCGATCGCCTACCGCGCGGCCTACCTGACCGGGGCCGGCGAAGTGTCCGGCATGGGCGATCTGACGCTGGAGTCGTCTCGCCGCGCTCGCGGCTTCGCGGTCTGGGCGGCGTTGCGCGAGCTGGGCCGCGACGGCGTCGCCGAACTCGTCGACCGCTGCTGCCGGCTGGCGCGGCGCTTCGCGAAGGCTCTCGCCGACGGCGGCGCCGAAATCGGCAACGACGTCGTCCTCAACCAGGTCCTGGTCTCCTTCGGCGACGACACCGACGCGCTCACCCGGAAGGTCCAGGACGACGGCACGTGCTGGCTGGGCGGCACCACCTGGCGCGGCCGCCGCTACCTGCGGATCTCGGTGTCCGGCTGGACGACGACGGAGGCCGACGTCGACCGTTCGGCCGCGGCGATCCTCCGCCTCGCCGGTCAGTGACCCTCGCGCACCGCGAGCGCATCCGTCCGCCAGGCGATTTCCTTCTCGCCACCCGTCGGCCAGCTCGACGACAGCCGCCGCCGGACACTGCCCAGCGCGCCCAGCTCGGCGAGGTCGACGCGGGGACCCTGCGCGGCCAGCGACGTCACCTCGGCGGTGGTGAGCGGGACGAAGTCGAAGTACTGCGCGTCTTCGCCGCCGGCCCGGTCGACGAACTCGGTGAAGATCGCGGCGAACGACTGGCCGCATTCCAGGCACCGGCGCAGCGAGACGCTGAAATGGGACCGCTCCACCAGGCAATGGGTCTTGCGCAGCCGGGTCGTGCAGAACGCCAGCGCGGTCAGGGCGTCGTCGCCGGAGCAGCGGGCGCAGCCGAACTCGGTCATCGGGCGATCATCGCACGTCCGTGAATCCGCGCCCGGCTGGGGGAGCTTCGGGAAATCCGTTGACCGTACTGATTTGACCCTGGTTCAGAATGGTCTGGACCTGTTAGCCTCGGCGTGTCCACACGGCAGGTTGGGAGAATCCCGTGCTCCGCATGAGAAAACGCGTCGCCGTCATCGCACTCGCGCTCGCCGGTGCCTCCGTCGTCGCGCCGCCCGCGAACGCCGGGCAGGCCCAGGGCAAGGTGATGGCCTACTTCGCCGACTGGGACGTCTACGCCCGCAATTACCACGTGAAGGACATCGAGACGTCCGGATCGGCCGCGAAGCTGACGCACCTCAACTACGCGTTCGGCAACGTGACGGGCGGCGGCTGCGCGGTCGGCGATCCGTGGGCCGACCACGACATGCCCTACGACGCCGCCGCGAGCGTCGACGGCCAGGCCGACGGCGCCGAACCCGGCGCGCTGCACGGCAGCTTCAACCAGCTCCTCGAACTCAAGAAGCTGCACCCGAAGCTGAAGGTGCTGTGGTCCTTCGGCGGCTGGACCTGGTCGGCGGGGTTCACCGAGGCCGCGAAGAACCCGGCCGCGTTCGCCGAATCCTGCTACAACCTCGTCAACGACCCGCGCTGGGCGGGCGTCTTCGACGGCATCGACGTCGACTGGGAGTACCCGAACGCCTGCGGCAACACCTGCGACACCAGTGGCCCGAAGGCGTTCACGGGACTGGTCAAGGCGCTGCGCGCGAAGTTCGGGCACCAGCTCGTCACCGCCGCGATCACCGCGGACGGCTCGGCCGGCGGCAAGATCGACGCCACCGACTACGCCGGGGCGAGCCGGTACCTCGACTGGTACAACGTGATGACCTACGACTACTTCGTCGCGGGCGCGAGCCCGGCCGGGCCCACCGCGCCGCACTCGCCGCTGCGGGCCTACCCGGGCCTCCCGACGGCCGGCTACTACGCCGACGCGGCGATCCAGAAGCTGCGCCACCAGGGCGTGCCGTCGTCGAAGATGTTGCTGGGCCTGGGGTTCTACGGCCGCGGCTGGGACGGCGTGACGCAGAAGCAGCCCGGCGGCACGGCGACCGGCCCGGCTCCCGGCACCTACGAAGCGGGCGTCGAGGACTACAAGGTCCTCAAGACCAAGTGCCCCGCCAACGGCCGGGTCGCCGGCACGGCCTACGCGAAGTGCGGTTCGCAGTGGTGGAGCTACGACACGCCCGAGACGGCGTCGGCCAAGGCCGGCTACGCGAAGTCGCAGGGGCTCGGCGGGGTGTTCGCCTGGGAGCTGTCCGGTGACACGGCCAACGCCGAACTGCTGAAGGCTGTCGCGGGCCGCTGCTGAAAGCTGGAGGGCCCGGACGCGAGCGCGTCCGGGCCCTTCGTCCACTGAGGACTATGCCGGGAAGCCGTGCCGCCGCGCGCCGAGCACCAGGGCGAGTACCGGCACGAGGAGCACCAGCAGTGTCCAGGGGAACGCCGCCGGCCCGGCGGCGTCGAGCAGGACACCGCCGGCCACCCCGCCCGCGGCCATCGCGGCGTTCCACAGCGTGACGAGCATGGCCTGCGCGTTGTCCGCCGCTTCGCCGCCGGCGTTCCCGGCCGCCGTCTGCAGCAGCGTCGGGACGCCGCCCCAGCCGAGCCCCCACAGCGCCACGGCAGCGTAGACCGGCACCGGGCTGCCCGCGAACACCGCCAGCAGCAACGCGGCCACCGCGACCAGAAGCGTGCTGAGCACCGTCAACGTGCGCAGGACCGGGACCCGGCCGCCGGCCTGCCCGGGCTGGTCCGGCACCGCCGCGGTGATCCACGCGAGCAGCACGACCGCGAGCACCGACATGACACCGAAGGCCGAGCGCCAGCCGAGCAGGCCGCCGAGGAACGTCCCGGCCGGGATGCCGAGGGAGAGCGCGAGCGGGATGCCGGCCATGACGATCGCGATGGCCTTGCCCTGCCGGTGCGCGGGAGCGAGACGCCGGGCGTGGCCGGCCAGCAGCGCCCAGACGACGCCCGCGGCCACGCCGGCGACGAACCGGGCCACCATCGTGAGCAGGTAGTCCGCCGACAGCGCCGTGACGGTGTTGGCGACGGCGAACCCGGCGACGCCGGCCAGCAGCAAACGCTTGCGGCGCCAGGTTGCGGTGGCCGCGGAGAGCGGGATCGCGGTGAGCGCGGTGCCGAGCGCGTAGATCGTCACGGCCTGGCCCGCGGCGGATTCGGCGACGCCGGCGGCTCGTCGCACGTCATGAACGAGTCGTTCATGACGTCAGGCGGGGTGAACGAGTCGTTCACGACGTCGGCAGCGTCCGAGAGGGTGGCGGGCGGTCCTGGTGCCTCGGACGCCGGCCCGTCACCTCACCAGCGCCGCGACGGGTCGATCACGTGGACGGCCGCTTCCTCCGCCGAAGCCGCGCCGCCGTCGATGCCCGCGTCGGACGCGTACAGCTCTTCGTCGCTGTCCTCGCCGTAGCCCTCGTCGGTGGCGACCAAGCGGCCCGCGCGGACGTCGCCGACCTCGTCGTCGATCAGCTCGCCGTCGGTGTCTTCGCTGTCGCCGAGGCCGTCGCCCTCCTCGGAAGCCACGTCCGGGACCTCGCGGGCGAGCCGGCGTTCCCAGCTTTCGCCCTCGGCGGTCTCGCGCGCGGTGGTGCCCCAGCCCTCGGTCGCCTGCGCGCGCTCCGGCGGGGAGTACCCCTCCGCCAGCTCGTCGCGGTCGTCCAAAGTGTCTTCGGGGTCCAGGATGCCGTCGTCGGCGCTGTCTTCGATGTCGTTGCCCACGACCCCATCTTCCCGCAACTCCTTGGCCGCGCCGAGCCCGGGTGATATCACCGTGTCATGCCGGGGGTCACGCCCGGAACTGGGTGGAAAGGTGATCCCTCATGCCGATGAGACGCAGGGTGCTGGCCGCGGGGCTGGCCGGGGTGTTCGGCACCGCGCTGTCCGGGCGGACGGCCCAAGCCGCGCCGACGGTCCCGCCGGTGCGGCTCGACCAGCTGAACCTGGTCAACCTCTCGCACGTCAACGACCCCGCCACGACGAACGTCTTCCCCGGCGACCCGGCCTTCGAGCTGGAAACCATCGCGACCATCCCCGCGGACGGCTACTACCTCCAGTTCGTCCGCGAAGGCGAGCACACCGGGACGCACTGGGGCGCGCCCGGGCACTTCAACACCGGCGAGCCGCTCGCCGACGACATGGACCCGGGCGACCTGTTCCGGCCCGCCGTGAAGATCGACGTGCGGGCGAAGGCCGCGGCGAACCCGGACTACGCCGTCACGGTCGACGACCTCAAGGCGTGGGAGAAGCGCCACGGCCGGATCCCGGACGAGTCCGTCGTCGTGCTGTGGACCGGCTGGGACGCCAAGTGGGGCACCCCCGCGTACCCGAACACCGGCGCGGACGGCGTGCTGCACCAGCCTGGCTTCTCCGTTCCCGCCGTGCGGTGGCTGATCGACACCGGGCGGCTGGGGCGCCGCGGCGGCACCGGTACCGACACCTTCAGCCCCGACGTCGGCACCGACGAGACCTACACCGTGTCCAAGCTGGTCTACCGGCGGCACCGGATCAGCCTGGAGATCCTGGCGAACCTCAAGGCGCTGCCCACCACCGGCGCCTGGGTGCTCGCGGGCGGCCCGATCAACCGCAACGGCGCCGGCTCGACCGCGACCGTCTTCGGCGTGCTGCCGCCGGGCGTGAACGCTGGTTAACCGCGAGTGTGAACGCTGGTTAACCTGCGGAAAGCGTCGACAGCCGCAGCTGTGACAGCGGGGCCGGGTGGCCGAACCGGTAGCCCTGGGCGGTCGTGCAGCCCGCCCGGACGACCAGTTCGGCCTGCTCGGCCGTCTCGATGCCTTCGGCGACCACGGCCACGTCGAGGTCGGCGCACAACCCGACCAGCGACCGGCACAGCGCCGCGTCGCGGTCCGGCTGGACGCCGGTGGTCAGCGCCCGGTCCAGCTTGATCAGGTCGACCGGCAGCGCGTGCAGGACGGTCAGCGAGCTGTACCCGGCGCCGAAGTCGTCGAGCGCCACCCGGACGCCGAGGGCCTGCAGGCGGCGGATCGCGGCGGCCCCCGCGGTCAGGTCCGGCACCGGCACGGTCTCGGTGATCTCGACGATCAGCCGGTCCGCGGGCAGCCGGTACCGGGCGAGGCTCGCGCCGACGCTCTCCTCGAGCGCGGCGGCGCCGAGCCGGCTCGCGCAGACGTTGACGTGCACGGTGAGGTCCAGCCCGGCCGCGGTGATCTCCCGGCAGGCGAGGTCCAGCACCAGCGCGTCCAGTTCGGCGCCGAGGCCGGCGCCTTCGGCGGCGCGGACGAACGTCTCGGGCGACACCGCGGTGCCGTCCCGCGTGGTCCACCGGGCGAGCGCCTCCACGGCCACCGGCGTCTCGTCGGCGAGCCGGACGATCGGCTGGAACACCAGCGCGAAGCCTTCGGGGAGGCCGCCGTCCGCGCGGCGCAGCGCCGACGGGAAGTCCGGCGGCCCGTCCGGCGACGGGTGGTACACGACGGTGGTGTCCTTGCCCAGCCGCTTGCCCGCGTACATCGACGAGTCCGCGCGGCCCAGCAGGACGTCCGAGGTGACCAGCGGCTCGGCCGGGTCCGGCACCACCAGGCCCATGCTCGCGCGGACCGGGACCAGCGTGCCGTGCACCGCGAACGGCCGCCGCAGCGCGCTCTGGATCCGGTCGGCGACGGCCTGCGGTGCGTCCAGCTCGCCCTCCAGGAGGATCGCGAACTCGTCGCCGCCCAGCCGCGCGACCGTGTCGCCGGCGCGTACGCAGCTCAGCAGCCGCTGGGCGACCGCGTGCAGCAGGACGTCACCGCCCGCGTGCCCGAACCGGTCGTTGACCTCCTTGAAGTCGTCCAGGTCGACGAAGATCAGCACGAGCGGCCGGTGCCCGCCGTCCGCGGCGTGCTCGACGGCCCGGTCCAGCCGGTCGGCGAACAGCGCGCGGTTGGCCAGCCCGGTCAGCGGGTCGTGGAAGGCCTGGTGGGTCAGCTGCTGGCGGCCCTCGTACACCCTCCGCAGCAGCAACCTGTTGTCCAGCAAGGAAAGCAGCTGCCGCGCGAGCACCAGGAACACGACGAGCACGCCGACGGACACCTCGACGCCGTCCGGCCCGGCTCCGGCCAGCAGCTGCACCGTGATCAGCAGCGCGACCGCGGTGACGGGCAGGTACGGCAGCGCCACCTGCCACCAGTCGACCCCGGCCGCCTGGCCCGCGTCGTCGTGCCGCCGCGCCCGGGGCGTGAAGAGCAGGGCGAAGGCGATGAACAGCGGGCCGAGCACGAACCCCGCGTCCGCCCACGGCTTCATGCTCTGCGCGCCGATGCTCACCAGGTAGGCGAAGACGCTGTCGGAGCAGGCCAGCGCGACGATCCCGACGGCGGCCAGCAGCAGGTTCGCGCGGTAGGGCCGGTCCACCCGGTCGAACACGACCAGCAGCACCGCGACGACCACGATCACCAGGTCGGACAGCGGGTAGGCGATGGCGACGGCCCAGGTCAGCGCGTCCGGGCCGGTGGCCCTGACCACCTGCCCGAGCGCGGCGGTCCAGGTCAGGATGAACAGCGAGCCGGTGACGACGAGCCCGTCGATGACGACCGCGACGCCGAAGTGCGCCGTCCACTGCGCGGGCTGCCAGCGCTCGCGGTCCGGCCGGACCCGCGCCCGGGCGAGGACGAACAGGGCGGCGAGTGCGAACACGGGGAAGCTCAGGTACCCGACGTCGGCCAGCGACGGCGACGGCAGCCCGCGGCCGTCGATCAGCTGGTACCAGGACCAGACGCATTGGCCGAGCGACCAGGCGGTCATGCCGGTCGCGACCAGGACCCGCCACCAGCGCTGGTGCCCCCGGACGCGGCGGGCGACCAGGACACCGCAGACGACCGCGGAGATCCCCGCGCTCAGCTGCATGGCGTCGTCGATCCACAGCGCGACGGTGTCGCCCCAGAACGCGAAACCGTTGACCAAGATCATCGCCGCCGTGACGAGGACGAACGCGATCGCCACTGGGTACCGCCGCACTGTCATGGCACCTCACGCGGTCACGCACGCCGGTCGGACCGGGAAACACTACACCGCGCGTGATCGAGTACGCGCTCACCGCACCGGTGCCGGCTGTCCTCGCCGGACGCGGCCCCACGGCTTGAAGACCGAGACGACGTTCGAGAGCAGCAGCAGGCTGGGCGCGACGACGACGGGCGGGAGCAGGCCGCTCGGGTCGCCCAGCGGCGTCCCGCCGGCCGCGAGCTGCCTGCCGTACTCGACGACGTCGTCGATCCCCGGCCGCAGCGAGAAGAAGATCAGCAGCAGCATCAGCACGTTGGCGGCCAGCTTCACGGCCACCCACCAGTAGTGGACCAGGCCGTACTTGGTGCCGAGGCCGAGCACGACGCCGGTGCCGAGGGTGAGGACGGCGGTGGTCAGCATCGGCCACACCACGAACAGGCCGACCGCACGCAGGCTCGTGGCGACCACGGCCGGGTCTCCGGAGATCAGCGCCGTGCAGACCAGGATGCCGAACGCCGCGTCGATCCCGAACCACAGGCCGGCCGACACGAGGTGTGCCAGCAGGTAGGTCTTGCGAGCCCGGGTGCTCAGCATGGTCATGGTGGCCGCCCTCCCTTTTCGAGGGCTCCATCGTCGGGGCAGGTGCCGTCCGCGGTCGTCCGCCCGCGGACGGCACTTGCGGCTACGCCCGGGCGCGTACGGGCGTCACGTGGTGTGGTTCTCGTCCAGCGGCCGTCCCGGGATCGGCTTGGCGACGAGCGCCACCGGCACGAAGTAGCACATCTGGCTCAGCACCAGCACGAGCGTCCAGAGCGCCTTTTCGTCGTAGTGGGCGGCGGCCCGGGCGACCAGCTCGTCGGAAACCCGCTCGGCCCCGGGGTTCGCGGTGAAGATCGCTTCGGACATCGGAGTTCCTTTCGTCGGTTCCGGATTCCCGGCGAAACGGCCCGGCCGGATGTGAGGCGCTGTCACGGATCGCCGCCCGGACTCGTCAGAGCGGTGTGAGTGATCTTCTGGGTGAACGGCCGCGGCTGATCGGCCTCGCCTACCGGCTCCTGGGGTCCCTGAGCGACGCCGAAGACGCCGTCCAAGAGGCGTACGGCCGGTGGTACGCCCTGTCCGGGCCGCAGCGGGAAGCGGTCGACCGGCCGGGCGCGTGGCTGACGACGGTCGCGAGCCGGATCTGCCTCGACCTCCTCGGTTCGGCGCGGGTCCGCCGGGAGCGTTACGTCGGCGAGTGGGTTCCCGAGCCGCTGCCGGCGGAGGCGGGGTGGCCCGCCGATCCGGCCGACCGCGTCACGCTGGACGAGTCGGTCACCATGGCGTTCCTGATCGTGCTGGAGACCATGACGCCGGCCGAACGCGTGGCGTTCGTCCTCCACGACGTGTTCGGCTACCCGTTCGCGGAGGTGGCGGCGGTCCTCGACCGGTCGGCGGCGGCGTGCCGCCAGCTGGCCACCTCCGCGCGCCGCCGCGTCCGGGCGGCCCGGGCGGCGGTGCCGCCGCGGGGGAGCGCGGACGTCGTCCGGGCCTTCAAGCTGGCCTGGGAGGCGAAGGACATCGAAGGACTGATCGGCCTCCTCGACCCCGGCGCCCAGGCCACCGCCGACGGCGGCGGCCTGGTCAGCGCGGTGCTCCGCCCGATCACCGGAGGCGAGCGGATCGCGCGCTACACCGTGGACATCACGGGCCGGATCCCCGCGTTGACGCTCGAGGAGACCGTGGTCAACGGCCGGCCGGGCCTGCTCGCCCGGCGCGGCGGAGCCGTCGTGATGGTCATGGCCTTCGACGTGGCCGGCGAGTCGATCAAGCGGATCTGGGCGGTGCGGAACCCCGAGAAGCTCCGCCGGTGGCAGGCGGCGTGAGCAGCCGCGCCTTGACCTCTCCCTTCAGCACCTTGCCCACCTTGGACCGGGGCAGGTCCGGCCAGACCAGGACCTCCTTGGGCGCCTTGACGCTGCCGAGCAGGTCCTTCGCGAACTCCCGCAGCTCCGCGGCCGCCACCCCGCGTCCGGAGTGGAACTGCACCACGGCGGTCACCTGCTCGCCCCACTTCTCGTGCGGCAGCCCGACGACCGCGCAGTCCCGTACCGCGGGGTGGCTCATCAGCGCCTGTTCGACTTCGGCGGAGTAGACGTTGAACCCGCCGCTGATGATCATGTCCTTGAGACGGTCCACAATGTACAGATAGTTGTCACGGTCGAGGTAGCCGACGTCGCCGGTGTGGTGCCACCCGTCCCGGGAGACCGCGGCGGTGGCGGCCGGGTCCCGGTAGTACCCGGCCATCACCAGCGGGCCGCGCACCACGATCTCACCGCGGGCTCCCCGCTCCAGGAACCGGCCGTCGGAGCCGACGATGGCCACCTGCGTCAAGGGTGTCGGTTTGCCCGCCGAGGCGAACCGCGAGACGGCGAGCGTGCCGTCGGCGTCGAAGTGGTCCGCCGGCGCCAGCGTGGAGATCATCATCGGTGCCTCCGACTGCCCGAACAGCTGGCCCAGCACCGGTCCGATCCGTTCGATCGCCTCCTTCAGCCGCGCGGTGGACATCGGCGCCGCGCCGTACCAGAGGCACTGCAGCGACGAGAGGTCCGCGGCATCCAGCGTGATGTTGTCCAGCAGCAGGTAGATCAGCGTCGGCGGCAGGAACGCGTGCGTGATCCGGTTCCGCTCGACGAGGTCGATGAACTCCGTCAAGTCCGGCGAAGGCATCACGACGATCTCGCCGCCGAGCGTCATGACCGGGAAGCACAGGACCCCCGCCGCGTGCGTGAGCGGCGCCAGGGCCAAGTACTTCGGCCGTCCCTCGAAGGGGTAGCTCATCAGCGTCAGCGCGGTCATCGTCTCGATGTTGTGCCCGGTCAGCACCACGCCCTTCGGCTTGCCGGTCGTCCCGCCGGTGCCGACGAGCATCACCACGTCGTCCACCGGCGGGGCTTCCCAGGGCTCGGCGTCGCCGAGCCAACCCTCGAACGAGCCGTCGTCGAGGCAGACGACCGTCTTCAGCTTCGGCAGCTCCGGCCGGATCTTCTCGACCAGTGGCGCGAACGACGACTGGAAGATCAGGCACGTGCAGTCGAACAGGTCCAGCTGGTCCCGGTTCTCGGCGGCGGCGTTGCGGGGGTTGACCGGGCACCACACCGCGCCCGCCCGGGAAACGCCGAAGACGCAGGCGAACGCGATCGGGTCGTTGCCGGAGAGGATCGCGACCTTCTCGCCCGGGCGGACGCCGGAGCGGTCGAGCGCCCGGGCGATCCGCCAGGACAGCTCCTGCACGGTCGCGTAGCTCAGCGAGATCCCCGCCGTGGTCAGGCACGGCGCCGAGGGGCCGAGCGAGGCCCCCTTGTCGAGGTAGTCGGCCAGGCGCATGGCGGTCAGATCTGCACGGTCAGGGCCGGCGCCTGCACCAGGCCGAAGTTCCGCAGCACGCCCAGCAGTTCGCGGTGCCCGAACGCCTGGCACGCCGACGCGAACCCGGCCCGCCGCGGCGGTTGCTGCAGCAGTGAATACGCCGCGTACGCCTGCAACAGGCCGGTTTGCTTGTAGTTGCAGGTGCCGTGGATGACGCAGTGCGCGCGCCCGGCCGGGCCGGAGGCGTGCACCGAATCCAGCGAGGTGTTGATCCGCTGGTTCTCCCGCGGCGGCATCTCGTCGCGCACGGCGGCGGCCTGCTCGTGCAGCACCTTGAGCTTCTCCGCCTCCGGCAGGCCGTCCACCTGCTCCAGCACGGCCTTCACGATCAGCGGCACGCCCTGCATCAGCGCGCGGTCGAAGACGCCGCCGAGCGCCTTGACGTTCGCCACCCGCGGGTCGCGCTTGAACCACACCGGGTGCGACGTGCCGCCCCACGGCAGCGCGAGCCCGATCTCGTGCTGCCCGGGCACGGCGACGTCGTGCAGGCCGCCGTCGGCAGGCCATTCGACGTAGGTGTCCTGTTCGAGGTGGTAGGCCTTCGACAGCGCGGCGTTGACCAGGATCGTCTGCGTCGAAGCGACGGTGGGGTAGCCCTTCCAGAACACCAGGATGTCGAGGGTGTCCAGGCCGGGCGTCTCGAGGCAGAGGTTCGCGGCGATCTCGCCGGTGGTGTACATCTGCGCGATGCCGGGCGAGAGCAGCAGGCCCTTTTCCGCCATCCGCGCGCCGTAGGTTTCGTCGCAGGTGATCAGCCAGTCCTGCTCACCGGTCGTGTCCAGGTAGTGCGTGCCGCTGCGGATGCAGGCCTCGACGACTTCGTGGCCGTATTCGGCGAACGGCCCGACGGTGTTGCAGACGACGGACGCGCCGTCGAACAGCTCGGCCAGCGACTCCGCTTCGTGGCCGACTTCGACGACCTCGTGGTCGACCGTGTCGAGGCCGGGGATGTGGTCGAGGGTGGCCTGGAGCCGGGCCTTGTCGCGGCCGGCGGCGGTGAACGGGACGTGGTACTCGCGAAGGTATTCGCAGATCAGGCGGCCGGTGTAGCCGGAGGCGCCGTAGACGACGACGGGCTTGGTCATGGATCGTGCCTTTCGGGAGGAGGGGTCACATGCCCATGCCGCCGTCGACCGGCAGGCCGGCGCCGGTGACGAAGCGGGCGGCGTCGGACGCGAGGAAGACGACGGCGTCGGCCATGTCGGTGACCTCGCCGAGGCGGCCGGCCGGGGTCTGCCCGACGACGGCGCCGATGGCGTCCTCGACGCTCGGGAACAGGCCCAGCCGGACGACGTCGCCGGCGAGCTGGTTGCCCATCTCGGTGGGGACCAGGCCGGGGTAGACGCAGTTGACGCGGACGCTGTAGCCGAGCTTCCCGGCCTCCATGGCGGCGACGCGGGTCAGCCGGTCCACGGCGGATTTCGTCGCGGAGTAGCCGGCGATGCCGGGGAAGGCGATGGTCGCCGCGACCGACGCGATGTTGACGACGGCGCCGCCGTTCCCGGCCGGGCCGCCGGGGCGCATCGCGCGGAAGGCGTGCTTGAGGCCGAGCGCGGTGCCGAGGACGTTGACGTCGAGCATCCGCCGGACGTCGGCCGGGTCGAGGTCGGCGACCAGGCCGGAGAGCTCGATGCCGGCGTTGTTGACCACGATGTCCAGGCCGCCGAGCTCGGCGATCGTGGCCGTGACGGCCTGCTCCCAGGCCGCGTCGTCGGTGACGTCGAGCGGGACGAACGCGGCGGTGGCGCCGGTCTGCTTGAGCGCGTCGGCGGTCGCGCGGCCCAGGTCCTCCCGGATGTCGGCGATCACCACCGCGGCGCCCGCCTTCGCCAGCGCTTCGGCCATTCCGGCGCCGAGGCCGCGTGCTCCTCCGGTGACGAGCGCGGCGCGCCCGGACAGGTCGTAACCAGCCATGGACATCTCCTCCTTGAGACGGCTGCGGCACAGCATCGGCCGAAGACTGGACAGTCGTCAAGAGTTTCTTGGACACTCGTAAAGAAAAAGTTGGTCAAGTGTCCGATAGACTGACGCCCTCAACCGACGAAATGACGGATGGTGCAGGTGACAGAGGCGAAGGAGCGGACCCGGGAGCGGATCTCGCGCCGCCAGGTCGACAAGTTCGAGCAGCGGCGCGCCCAGCTCGCGGAGTCCGCGCTGCAGACGCTGGCCGAGCTCGGCTACGCGCGCACCAGCCTGCGGGAGATCGCCCAGAACTCGGAGTTCTCGCACGGCGTGCTGCACTACTACTTCGCCGACAAGGTCGACCTGCTGACCCACTGCGTCCGGCAGTTCGAGGAGGTCTGCGTCACCCGGTACGACGAAATCGTCGCCCGCGCGCGGACGGCTTTCGAGTTGCAACGGGACTTCGCGACGGCGATGGCCGCGACGCTGCGCGCGGACGCGAAGATGCACCGGCTCTGGTACGACCTGCGCAACCAGAGCCTGTTCGAGGAGTCGTTCCGCGCCGACGTGCTGGAGATCGACCGGCGGCGCGAGGAGATGATCCGCCAGGTCGTGACGCGCTACGCGGACCTGGTGCCCGCGCCGCTGGACGTGCCGCCATCGATGGCTTACGCGCTGCTCGACGGCCTGTTCCAGCAAGCGCTGCTCCGGCACCTGGCCGGAGTGGAGGAGGCCGCGGCGGAACTCGAACGGGACGTGCCGTCCGTGCTGGCGCGCCTCGTGGCCGGCTAGGGCCTGCCGGGTTCACGCCTGCCCCGCGGCGCGGGCACGACGAACGCGATGACCGTCGCCGCCAGGCCGGCGAGCACGGACAGGTGCGCGGCGGCCGGTACGGCGCTGATCAGGAACAGCCGCAGCGACCCCGAGATCAGCAGGCGCCACATCTTCGGGCTCATGATCAACAAGTACCCGCGGCGGCTCGCCGTCAACCGGGCGGCGGGCCACAGCCGGGTCACGATCACCCGGCCGGGCGGCGGGCGCGATCTTCGCCCGGTGCCGGAGATTTTCCGCCGCGGAATCGGGGCGGCGCGCCAACAATGCGGCCCGCGGGAACCGGACATCGAGGGCTTTCCCGTTTCCGTCGCCGCCGGGAAAGGAAACCGAGGGATAACGATCCGTTTGCCGCACCTTGATCGATTGGACATCGGCGATGGCGCTGACGAACATTGATGCCCGCGGGAGGGAAGGGGTGCAACGGTGGACCTCAGTGCGGCGGACGTGGTCGGCGAGCTCAAGGCCCTGCGCAAAGGGAGGGCAATTTTCACGACACCGCTCGCGGACCGGGTCGGTCCCGCATTGCGCACCACTTGTGGCATTGCCGAAGAGGACGGCACGGTGGAGATGCGGCGCAAGCTCTTCGACCGATTGCGGCCGCTGGTCGAATCGTTGCCGGAGGATCTGAAGATCGCCCTGATCGCCGCGTTCGCGCTGGACGAGCGGGCGCGGAAGCCGTTCTACCAGGAGCGGGTGCACTGGGCGGCGATCACGCTCGACCGCGACGACCGGACGGTCCGGCGGCGGATCGACGAGGGGATCGAGCAGATCGCCGCGCTGGCCGTCGCGGGTGCGGCGGAAGCGGGTCCGCGCTATCCGAGCCGCAGCTGGCACACCGAAGAACTGCGCGTCACGCTGGCTCTCGACCAGCCGGTGGCGGAGGCGTTCGAATTCCGGCGGGTGATCGCCGACGCGGACGAAATCGCCGTGCTGGACCTGGCGCTCACGCTGCCCGTGGCCGGTGAATCGGAGGAATCGGTGCGCGAGTCCGACCTCGAGGTCGACGTGTTCCACGGCGGTGTGCTCGGCCGCCGGGTGCGGGAATCGAAGGACCGGTTCGGGCTGGCGCTGCGGCTCCCGGAGCCGTTGCGGCGCGGGGCGCGGCACGACATCGGCTTGCGATTCCGGGCGAACCTGCGGGAACCGCGTTATCTCTGCGTTCCGCGGCACCCGTGCGATCTTTTCGATCTGCACGTCCGGTTCGGTGAGAATGTGCCGGAACGGATCGTGCGGCTGGCCGGAGCCGATCGCGGCGAAACGAACGACCTGACGTCGCAGGGCGGCGAACTGGAAGCCGACGAAGCCGGCGAGGTGCACGTGCGGTTCCGGCACCTCGCGCCCGGCTTCGCCTACGGGATTCGCTGGTGGTGAATTGTCCAGGATCTGTCCGGTAATGCGCGGGTGGTCGCCGTCAGGTCCAGGCGGCCGGTGAACGGTTAACGGACAATAGCTGGACAACCACCGCCGCATTGCAACGTTGCTGGTCAGCGTCTCGATTACCCGTGTGTCGGGCCGGTAACCGTCGAGGCACCCATGTGCTCCATTGTGGACAGAGGGGCGGGAATCCCGGTGGCGGACGCGAGGAGGGACCCGTGGAAACCATGATCTCGGAGGCGGTGCCGGAGGCGGCGGTGCCGGTCGAGGGCTACACCGTGCTGAAGGACTCGCCGCGGCCCGAGGGTGCACTGGCGAAGGAGCGGCTCGACCCGGTGGTGGCGGCCGCGCGCGACGGCGACCCGGACGCGGTCCAGGCGCTGCTGCGGCTCATCAAGCCGGCGGTCGTGCGCTACTGCCGGGCCCGGATCGGCGGCCGCGACCTCTCCTACCTCTCGGCCGACGACGTCGCCCAGGAGGTGTGCCTGGCCGTGCTGAAGGTGCTGCCGAACTACCAGGACCGCGGTGGCTCGTTCCTGTACCTCGTGCGCGCGATCGCGGCGAACAAGGTCGCCGACGCGTTCCGCTCGGTGGCCAGGGACCGGTCGAAGCCGGTTTCGGAGCTGCCCGACCGGCCGCTGGGCGGGAACGAGCCGGAGAACCACGTCCTCGAACTGGACCTCGGCGCCCGGCTGGGCCGGCTGGTGGCGTCGCTGCCGCGGCTGCACCAGGAGATCCTCGCGCTGCGGATCGTGGTCGGCCTGTCGGCGACGGAGACGGCGGAGGCGCTGGGCATCTCCGCCGGCAACGTCCGCATCACGCAGTACCGCGCCCTGGGCAAGCTGCGCGGCATGATCGGCGACCGCGGGTTCTGAGCCTCACTCCAGCCACTCGGTGATGAAGTGGTCGCTTTCGTGGATGTGCACGGCCTCGTAGACGCCGGGGCCGAGCACGGCGAACTTGTGCGGCGTGCCGGCCGGGACGACGAGCACGTCCCCGGCACCGCCGTCGCGCTGCTCGTCGCCGACGGTGAACCGGGCCCGCCCCCGGATGATGACGAACGTCTCGGTGTACGGGTGCCGGTGCAGGCGCGGCCCCGAGCCGACGACGTCGGTGCTTTCGCGGATGACCGAGATCCCGGACCCGACATCGCGTCCTTCGGTGTTCTTGAGTGCGGCGGAGTTCTCGCTGTCGCTCATCTCTCGAGGGTAGCCAGTTCCCGGGCCTACGGCCGGGCCCCGCGCTCGGCGGTGACCGCCTTGCGCAGCTGGGTGAGCGCCCGGTGCTGGGCGACGCGGACCGCGCCCGGTGTCGAGCCGACCGCCGCCGCGGTCTCTTCCGCGGACAGGCCGACCACCACGCGCAGCACCACGATCTCCCGCTGCTTCTCCGGCAGCGCCCGGAGCAGTTTCGCCATGCGTTCGCCCAGCTCGCGCCGCAGGGCGTGGTGCTCGGGGTCCATCGAGGAGTCGACCTCGTCCGGCAGCTCGGCGACCGGCTCGTCCTGCTGCCGGGCCGCGGCCTTGCGGGCGGCCGCGACCTTGAGCCGGGCGATGCCGCAGACGAAGGCCGGGAACGGCCGCTCCGGCGGCCACCCGGGCAGCGCCTTGAGCACCGCGAGGCAGACGTCCTGCGCGACGTCGTCAGCCGAGCACCAGGTGTCCTGCCGCTGGCCGAGGCGGGCGCGGCAGTACCGCACCACCAGCGGCCGGGCCGCGGCCAGCAAGCGGTCCTGGGCGGTGCTGGTCGTCATGGCTTTCCTCCCCGAGCTGCCGCGTCGTCGTCGACCGGCAGGGGGGACTACCCGTTTTCCTCGGAAACCGACCCGTGTCACGCGGATTCCCGGCTATTTCCGGAAAAGTCCCGGCCGGATGGGCGATTCCTAGATCGAAGACCGAGATGACCTCGAAAACCGCGAGGGGGTCCGGCCTGCCCGGGCGGCCGGATGCGAGGAAAGTCCGGTTCGGCTCACTGCTGCTGCCGGAACGCGTCCAGGACGCGACGCTCCCTTTTGGTCGGCCGGCCCGCGCCGCGGTCGCGGCGGGCGACCGGGATCGCCGTCTCCGGGGGCGGCTTCGGCGTCCGGTCCACGTAGCACGTCACCGCGTCCGGTGCGCCCACGCGCTTCTGGATCACGCGGACCACGTCGAAGATCCTCGTCGTCCCGGCGACGCGCAGGCGCACCTCGTCGCCCGGCACGACCGTCGTCGCCGGCTTCGCGGGCTTGTCGTTGACGCGCACGTGCCCGCCGCGGCACGCCGCCGCGGCGTCCGGGCGGGTCTTCGTCAGCCGGACCGCCCAGAGCCAGCGGTCCACTCGGGTGGACTCCACAGCCGTCCATCATGGCCCATTCAGCGGCACAGCCGCACCGGGCCGCCAGGTTACTCGTGGGTATATGTCGACTTGTCAGTAGGGTTCGAGCTATAACTTGTTCTAAATACCTCAACGGTGAGGAACAACACATGAGTGACGAACCCGTGTGGAGAACAACTTCTGGCGCTGTTTCCCGTCGCCTCTTCATCGCTGGAACTGGTTCTATATTGGCCGGTGCCGCGCTGGCCGGCCGGGCCACTGCCGCAGTCACTGCAGCCCCGAGCCGGCCCGCTGCGACTTCATCGGAAAGCGTGGCCGACGGCGCCCGCGTGCCCGCGCTGGTGATCGGCTCCGGCTACGGCGGCTCGGTCGCCGCGCTGCGCCTCGCGCAGGCCGGCGTCGACGTGCAGATGATCGAAATGGGGATGGCCTGGGACACCCCGGGCGCGGACGGCAAGATCTTCTGCGCGACGCCCAATCCGGACCAGCGGTCGTTCTGGTTGCGCACCAGGACGAAACAGCCGTTCTCCAACTTCCTCGGGTTCCCGATCGACAAGGACATCCCGCGCTACACGGGCGTCCTCGACGCCGAGGAGTTCAGCGGGATCACCGTGTACCAGGGCCGCGGCGTCGGCGGCGGCTCGCTCGTCAACGGCGGCATGGCCGTCACGCCCAAACGGGAGAACTTCGGCGCGATCCTCCCGACCGTCAACGCCGACGAGATGTACAACGTCTACTACCCGCGCGCCAACGCGGGACTCGGCGTCGCCAGCATCCGCCCCGCCTGGTTCGAGACCACCGACTGGTACCAGTTCGCCCGCGTCGGCCGGAAACAGGCCCAGCGGTCCGGGTTCCCGTTCGTGTTCGTGCCGGACGTGTACGACTGGAACTACATGGAGCAGGAGGCGGCGGGCACCGCCACGAAGTCGGCGCTGGCCGGGGAAATCCTGTTCGGCAACAACTACGGCAAGAAGTCGCTGCAGAAGACCTACCTGCCGCAGATCGCCGCGACCGGCCGGGTCACCATCTCACCGCTGCACCGCGTGACGCAGGTGGTGCCGGCGTCCGGCGGCGGCTACACCGTGACCATCGAGCAGCTCACCACCGCGGGCGCGGTGTCCGCGATCAAGACCGTCACGGCGGACAAGGTGTTCTTCGCCGCGGGCAGCGTCGGCACGAGCAAGCTGCTGGTGAAGCTGAAGGCGACCGGCGCGCTGCCGAACCTCAACGGCGAAGTCGGGAAGGGCTGGGGCGACAACGGGAACGTGATGGTCGGGCGCGCCAACCAGATCTGGGACCCGACCGGGGCCTCCCAGTCGACCATCCCGTGCGGCGGCATCGACAACTGGGCCGCGGGCGGCGCGTTCGCGGAGGTCGCGCCGCTGCCGACCGGAATCGAAACGTGGGCGTCGTTCTACCTCTCGATCACGAAGAACCCGAACCGCGCGCAGTTCACCTGGAACCCCACGACGCGTGCGGTGGAGCTGAACTGGCAGACGGCGTGGAAACAGCCGGGCATCGACATGGCGAAGACCATCTTCGACAAGATCAACGCGACCGAGGGCACGATCTACCGGACCGACCTCTTCGGCACCTACAAGACCTGGGGCGACCATCTCACCTACCACCCGCTCGGCGGCGCGGTGCTGGGCAAGGCGACCGACAACTACGGCAGGCTCGCCGGCCACCCTGGCCTGTACGCGATCGACGGCTCGCTGATCCCGGGCAACACGAGCGTCAACCCGTTCGTCACCATCACGGCCCTGGCCGAGCGCAACATCGAGAAGATCATCGCCACGGACTTCTAGAGCCCGTCGTGAGTGAGTAGCAGTGTTAGAACACTGTTACTCACTCACGACCGGTGGGACGGCAGGACGCAGACGGTGTCGAGGCCCAGGACGTGGTTCAGCCTGCCGAAGGCGAGCCACGCGCCGAGGCTCATGCTCAGCTCGACGATCTCCTGCTGCGTGTAGTGCGCGGACATCCGCTTCCAGAACTCGTCGTCGAGGCTGTGGTGGTCGGTCGCGTACCGCTCGGCGTACTCCGCCGCGAGCCGCGTGCGGTCGTCGAAGCGGTCGGTGGTGCGCCAGTCGAGGACGGCGTCCGCGAACTCCTCCTCGACCTTCCGACCGTCGCGCTCGGTGCGCCAGTCGAGGCAGAAGACGCAGCCGTTGATCTGCGCGATCCGCAGCCGTGCGGCTTCGAACTCCCGCAGCCCCAGCGTCGTGTGCTCGTACACCGCCAGCGAGAACTTCGACGCGGCGATCCCGATGCCGGGCACCATCTCGCCCCAGACGTACCCGATCGGGTCCTTGCCCGCGGGGATGTCGATGTTCACGAGCGCCTCCTTCCGAGCTTGCCCGCCGCCGGGCGCAGCGGGACGTCGAGTGCGTCGTAGAGGCCGGGTCCGGCCGCGGCCAGCCAGTCGATCGCGCCGACCAGCCGTCCGACGGCGGTGGCGTTGCCGCCCGCCGACCGGTTCTCGCCTTCGTCGGTCGCCTCGACGGTGACCTCGATGCGCGGCCGTCCTTCGACGATCACGCGGTGGGCGCCGTCGCCGCTGGGCGGAACCGGCCAGTCGGGCGCGCACGACGGGTGGATGCGCGTGACGTGCTCGATGACGATCCGGGGCTCACCGCCGACGATGCCCTGCACCTCGAACCGCACCGCGCCCTGCGTGCCCTTCTCGAACTCGCCCATGGTCCGCGTGGTGACGGTTTCGTCCAGCGGCCGCCGGTCGAGGGTTTCGCGGATCTCGTCGAGCTCCGCGCCGAGGGCCCGCGCGATCAGCCGGACCTGGCCGCCCCACACCATCGTCGGCACGCCGGTCATGAGCATCGGCGGGTCGTAGTCCATCGGCTGGCCCATGCCGACCAGGTACCGGACGGAGTCGGGCTGCTCGTAGGTCGAGTAGTCGAAGATCTCCTGGCAGCGGATCGTGTCGACGTCCGTGCCGAGCCCGCTGATCAGCACCGGGAGCACGTCGTTGCCCCAGCCGGGGTCGACGCCGGAGACGAACAGCGAGCCGCCGCCGTCCTCGATCGCGGCCAGCACCGGCTCACGCAGTTCCGGTGGCGCGTTCCGCTGGTCGTAGAGGGGGTAGAGCGCCGGCGTGACGACGACCGCGCCCGCCCGGATCGCGCGCACGATGTCCGCGAGCGCGTCGTCGAACCGGACGTCACCCGAAGCGGCGTACACGATCGCGCGCGGGCTCGCGGCCAGGACGGCGTCGATGTCGTCCGTCGCGGCGACGCCCAGCGCATCGACTCCGGCCAGCTCGCCCGCGTCCTTGCCGACCTTGGCCGGGTCGTGGACGAGCACCGCGGTGAGCTTCAGCGCCGGGTGGGCGTCGACGGCCCGGATTGCCGCACGGCCGACGTTGCCCGTGCCCCACACCACTGTGGCGATCATGACCCGAGTTTTCGCCGCTCCACGCGCGCGCGGACAGGAAATCGTTCCGGCCAGCGGACCGCGCGTCCGTTGGTAACATGACCAGCGCCCGAACGTCGTATCGGAGGCCCGCGATGACGATCGACCCGAAGCCCCGCAGCCGCACGGTGACCGACGGGATCGAGGCCGCGCCCGCCAGAGGCATGCTGCGCGCGGTCGGGATGGGCGACGGCGACTGGAAGAAACCGATCATCGGCGTCGCCAGTTCGTGGAACGAGATCACGCCGTGCAACCTGTCCCTCGACCGGCTGGCCCAGGCGTCGAAGGAAGGCGTGCACGCGGCGGGTGGCTACCCGCTGCAGTTCGGCACCATCTCGGTGTCCGACGGCATCTCCATGGGCCACGACGGCATGCACTTCTCGCTGGTTTCCCGCGAGGTGATCGCCGACTCGGTCGAGACCGTGATGCAGGCCGAGCGGCTCGACGGCTCGATACTCCTGGCCGGCTGCGACAAGTCGCTGCCGGGCATGCTGATGGCGGCCGCGCGCCTCGACCTGGCGTCGGTGTTCCTCTACGCGGGCACGATCGCCCCCGGCTGGGTGAAGCTCACCGACGGCACCGAGAAGGACGTCAGCATCATCGACGCCTTCGAGGCGGTCGGCGCGTGCCGGGCCGGCCGGCTGGGCACCGCCGACCTGGACCGGATCGAACGCGCGATCTGCCCCGGCGAAGGCGCCTGCGGCGGGATGTACACCGCGAACACGATGGCTTCGGCGGCCGAGGCGATGGGGATGAGCATGCCGGGGTCGGCCGCGCCGCCGTCCGCGGACCGCCGTCGCGACCACTACGCGCACCTTTCGGGTGAAGCCGTCGTCGGGCTGCTCGAACGCGGCATCACCGCGCGCGACATCCTCACCAGGGAGGCGTTCGAGAACGCCATCACCGTCGTCATGGCCCTCGGTGGTTCGACCAATGCCGTGCTGCACCTGCTGGCCATCGCGCACGAGGCGAAGGTCGAGCTGACCCTCGACGACTTCAACCGCGTCGGCGACCGCGTCCCGCACCTGGGCGACCTCAAGCCGTTCGGCAAGTACGTCATGCAGGACATCGACCGCCACGGCGGCATCCCGGTGCTGATGAAGGCCCTCCTGGACGAGGGGCTGATCCACGGCGGCGCGCTGACGGTCACCGGGCGCACGGTGGCGGAGAACCTCGCCGAGCTGGACCCCGGCCCGGTCGACGGCGAAGTGCTGCGCCCGCTGGACAACCCGCTGCACCCGACCGGCGGCATCACGATCCTGCGCGGCTCGCTCGCGCCCGAAGGCGCGGTCGTGAAGTCCGCGGGCTTCGACACCGCCGGCTTCGAGGGCCCGGCCCGCGTGTTCGAACGCGAGCAGGAGGCGATGGCGGCGTTGAACGAGGGCCGGATCGAGCCCGGCGACGTCGTCGTCATCCGCTACGAAGGCCCGAAGGGCGGCCCGGGCATGCGGGAGATGCTCGCGATCACCGCCGCGATCAAGGGCGCCGGGCTGGGCCGGGACGTCCTGCTGCTGACCGACGGCCGGTTCTCCGGCGGCACCACCGGCCTGTGCATCGGCCACGTCGCGCCGGAAGCGGCGGACGGCGGGCCGATCGCGTTCGTCCGCACCGGCGACCGGGTCGCCGTCGACATCAAGGCCCGCAGCATCGACCTGCTGGTCGACGCGGCCAAGCTGGCGCGTCGCCGGGAAGGCTGGGAGCCGCTGCCGAACAAGTTCCCCGAGGGCGTGCTCGGCAAGTACGTGAAGCTGGTCCGGTCGTCGTCCTACGGCGCCGTCACGAGCTGAGCGAGGGCGCGCTTGTCGACCTTGCCCACGTCGGTGAGCGGCAGCGCGTCGACGAAGTCCACGCTCGCCGGGACGTAGTGCTCCTGGCCGAAGGCGGCCCGGGCGCGGGCTTTGAGGTCGTCTTCGGTCACCGCGCCGGCCGCGACCACGACGGCGTGCAGCAGCCGGCCGTCTTCGGTTTCCCGGCCGAAGACGGCCGCGCTCCGCACGGCCGGATGAGTCGCGAGGGCGTGCTCGACGACGGTGGTGGGGACCTTCGTGCCGTGCTCGCCGACCACGACGACGTCGTCCGCGCGGTCGAGCAGGTAGAGGTAGCCCTCGTCGTCGAAGCGGCCGAGGTCGCCGGTGCGCAGCCAGCCCGCGCCGACGTCCGGGCCGCCGAGATAACCGTCCATCATGGACAGTCCGCGCACTTCGACCTCGCCGTCGGTGATGCGGGCTTCCATGCCCGGCACGATCCGGCCGACCGAGCCCAGCCGCTCCGGCCGGTCGATCAGCTCGGCGGCGGAGATGCTCGCGATCATCGGCGCTTCGGTGAGGCCGTAGCCCTGGCCGACGACCGGGCCGAAGACGTCGAGGGCCTGGGCGAGCCGGTGCGGCGGCAGCGGCGCGGCGCCGAGGGAGAGCGAGCGGACGCTGCCGAGGTCGGTGGTGTTCAGCGCCGGGTGGTCGAGGAGCGCGGCCAGCCGTGGCGGAGTCAGCGAGAGGGTGTCGATCCGGTGCTCCTGGATCGCTTCAAGGACGGCTCCCGCGTCGAAGCCGTCGTGGACCACGACGGTGTCGAGCCGCAGCAGGGCGCCGAGCACGGTGGCGTTGCCGGTCATGTGCGTCATCGGGGCGACGAGCAGCGTGCGGCCCGGCCCGGCCGGCGACGGCGTGAAGATGGACGCCATGCCGTCGTAGATGCCGCTGTGGCGGATGAGCTTCGGGGTGCCGGTGGTGCCGCCGGTGGGGAAGAGCAGGCGGACCGTGTCCGGCGGGTTCAGCGGCTCGGGCTCCCCGTCGAGGTCGGCGAGGGTGCGGACGTCGCCCGCGGGCCAGTCGTGCGGGCGGTCGGTGACGACGGTGGCGCCGCTCGCGGCGGCGAGCCGATCCCGCGTCGGTGCCGAGGCCGGGACCATGAGCGCGGTCGCGCCGCGCAGGAGGGCCGCGAGCTGGACGAGCACCGTCTCGGGCCGGTTGCGCAGGTCGACGGCGACCGTTTCGGCCTCGCCGAGGCCGCCGTGCAGTCGGCGCAGCCGGTCGCGGGCCTGGTGGTAGGTGGTGACGCCGTCCTGGACGAACAGGGGGCGGTCACCGCCCTCGTCGAGGGCGGCGAGGACCTTGTCCAGGAAGAAGCTCACCCGGCGACGGTACTCAGTCCTGGTAGGAAAGCTTCTGCAGTTCCTCGTCGAAGTCGAACCAGCCGGTCTCGCTCCCGGCCGGGACGACGTCGTAGGTGCGGTCGAGGAAGGCGGCGATCTCCTTCGCGGGCGCCTCGAGCACGGCAGCTCCCTCGGGCGAGCTCAGCTCCACGACGACCAGCGCGGGGTCGGCGGCGGGCCCGATCCGCACGTCGCCGTCGCCGCAGCGGGTGAGCAGGCCGTCGGCGAGCAGGTCACGGCCGAAGAGCCACCGGACCGCGCTCGGGCCGGCGTGCAGCACCACGGCGACCGCGTACGGGTCGCGGGTGTCGTACTCCAGCTCGGCCGGCACCGGTCGCGGCCCGGCGCCGAAGGTGCGCAGGGCGAAGTCGAGGCTGGCGCTGGTCACGGTGTGCGGGTCGGCCATGGTGGCCCCTTTGCTACTCGTCGGTCGGGTTGATCTTGTTCCAGGGATAACCCATGGTGAGTTCAACGCCCAGCGATCCGAAAAACTTTCACACTCTGGGGTGATGGAGAAGTGGCCGACGTCACCGTCGGCGTGGCCAAAAGGGCAACTCCCTCACTCACGGTGAGCGGTGGTAACTGGCGTTCGGAGCCGCGCCGCCGCCGGATGGGTCCCGGCGCCGGAGTTGCGCCGTCCGGGTGGGAAGGGTCACCGGGCACCAGTCCGGGCGGGTGCCCGGCCGCGAACCCCCCGACAAGTCAGGGGTGACGTGGAGGGTGCCGGGCATGGGTGAGCGTGGGCGGCTGCGGCTGAGATCGGACGAGGCGGCAGCGCCCGTACCGAGCGCCGAGGAGCTGCTGCGGCGGGTGGCGGCCGGCGACGAAGCGGCGTTCGCGGGGCTGTACGACCTCGTCGCCGGTCCGGTGCTCGGCCTGGCGACGCGCGTGCTGCGCGACCGCGCCCAGGCCGAGGAAGTGGCCCAGGAGGTGCTGGTGGAGGTGTGGCGCAAGGCGGCGAGGTACGCCCCGGAGCGCGGCAGCGCGCTGTCGTGGGTGCTGACGGTCGCCCACCGCCGGGCGGTGGACCGCGTGCGCGCCCACCAGGCCGGCCTCGAGCGCGACGAACGAGCGGCCCGGATGGACGTGCGGCGGCCGTTCGACGAGGTCACCGAGTCTGCTTTGGCCGGTCTGGACCGGCTGCGGGTCCGGCAGTGCCTGGCCCAGCTGACCGATCTCCAGCGCGAGTCGATCGTGCTGGCCTACTACAACGGCTACACCTACCCCGAGGTCGCGGAGGTGCTGAAGGTCGCGCCGGGCACGGTGAAGACCCGCATCCGCGACGGCCTGATCCGCCTGCGCGACTGCCTGGGGGTGGACCGATGACCGCCGAGCTGCACACGCTGACCGGGGCCTACGCACTCGACGCGGTGTCCGATGTGGACCGTGCGGAGTTCGAGCGGCACCTCGGGGAGTGCGCCGCGTGCCGCCGGGAGGTCGCGGAGCTGCGGGCGACGGGCGCGTGGCTCGCGGCGGCTGTCGCGGCGGACCCGCCGCCGGGGCTGAAGCTGCTGGTGCTCGCCGACGTGGCGCGTACCCGCCAGCTGCCGCCCAGGGTGCCGGTGGTCCGGCGGTTGAGCCGGGCCAAGACGTGGCACCTGCGCGCCGCGCTCCTGGGCGCCGCCGCGGCCGCCGTGGTCGCCGTCGTCCTCGGCGTCGCCACCGCACCCGCTCCCGTCGACTCGGTGCTGGCCGCGCCGGATGCCGCCGCGATGCAGGGCGTCGGCCAGGGGCACGCCACCCTCGTCGTCTCGCGCGGCCGGCACCAGGCCGTCCTGCTCGCTTCGGACCTGCCCGCGCTCGACGCCGGCCACGTCTACCAGGTGTGGCTCATCGGCACCGGCGGCGCGCGGTCGGCCGGGCTGATGGCGCCCGAGGCGTCGCAGCGGATGCTCGTGGCCGAACTCCCGCCGGACGTCGACCGGATCGGGATCACCGTCGAACCCGCGGGTGGTTCTCCGGGCCCGACGTCTCCGGCCGTGACCCGGATCGACCTCGTCTGACCCCCGACCCTGAACAGGAGTGCGATGAGCACCTCAAGCGTGGAGCCGCCGGTGGCGGCCGAACCCCGGCTACGTCGCCTGCCGGCCGCCCTGCTGGGCGTCCTGGCGCTCGCGGCGGCACTGGCGGCGGGGCACCTCGTCGCCGGGTTCGCCGGCGTCAACGCCTCGCCGTACCTCGCGGTCGGCAACGGCGCCATCGACCTGACCCCGGTGTGGCTGAAGGACTTCGCGGTCCGCACGTTCGGCACCTACGACAAGCTCGTCCTGCTCTCGGGGATGGCCGTGGTCATGGTGTCGGTGGCGGCGGGTGCGGGCCTGCTGTCCCGGCGCACGCCGGTGCCGGGGCTGGTGGTGATCACCGGGTTGGGGCTCGTCGGCCTCCTCGCGGTTTACGCGCGTCCCGACCTCGGCGCGGTCGCGCTGCTCGCGCCGCTGGCGAGCCTGCTCGCCGGGGTGGTGACGTTCGCCTTCCTGCACCGGCTCGAGGTCGCCCCGGACCGTTCGCGAAGGACGGTGCTGCTGGCAGGCATCGGCGTCGTCGCCGGGGCCGGGGTCGCGGGCCTCGGCGGGCAGTTGCTCGCCGGCCGCCGGGACGCGGCGTCGTCGCGCGAAGCCGTCGGGCGGCTGGTCCCGGCCCGGACGGCGCCGATGATCCCGGCCGACGCCGACTTCGCGAAGCTCGGCACGCCGCCGTTCCTGACGCGCAACGCCGACTTCTACCGCGTGGACACCGCGTTGACCGTGCCGCAGGTGCGGACCGAGGACTGGAGCCTGCGGCTGCACGGCCTGGTCGACCGCGAAATGCGGTACAGCTACGGGGACATCCGCAACCGGCCCCTGGTGGAACGGACCATCACGATGACCTGCGTCTCCAACGAGGTCGGCGGCACCTACGTGTCCACCGCGAACTTCGTCGGCGTCGACCTGGCCGATCTGCTCGGCGAAGCCGGGGTGCGGCCCGGCGCCGAGCAGCTCTATTCGTCCAGTGTGGACGGCTGGACGTCCGGCAGCCCGGTCGCCGCGGCGCTGGACCGGACGCGCGGGGCCATGCTGGCCATCGGCATGAACGGCGAGCCGCTGCCGATCGAGCACGGTTTCCCGGCCCGGCTCGTCATTCCCGGGTTGTACGGCTACGTGTCGGCTACGAAATGGGTGACCGACCTCGAAGTCACGACCTGGGGAGCGCGGCAGGCGTACTGGCTGAAACGCGGCTGGGGTCAGGAGGCGCCGATCAAGACACAATCGCGCATCGATACGCCGAAGGGGTTTGAAACCGTTTCTTCCGGGAAGGTCCGCGTCGCCGGCATCGCCTGGGCGCAGCACACCGGGATCGCCAAGATCGAGCTGCGCATGGACACCGGCCCGTGGCGGGAAGCCATGCTGTCGCACGAGGTCAACCCGAACACCTGGCGCATGTGGTGGCTCGAGTTCGACGTCGCGCCCGGCGGGCACCAGGTCGTCTGCCGGGCGACCGACAAAAGCGGGTACACGCAGACCGAAATGCGCGCCGGAACCGTCCCCGACGGCGCGACCGGGTGGCACAGCATCGCCTTCACGGCCCGGTGACCCGGATCACCCGAATGGCGGCAATCCGCTTTCGCGGGGGTTCCGAATCCAGGGTAAGAAGCAATTATCAGCCGCTTATGGGAGTGATTTTCGTGACCAAGCTCCGTGTCGCCGGAATCGGCGTCGCCGCCGTCGCCGCGCTTTCGCTGACCGCGTGCAGCGGCAGCGACACCGCTTCGCCGGGTAGTTCCGGCAGCTCGATGACGCCACCCGCGCCGACCTCCAGCATGGCCTCCGGTGCCGGCAACGGCGTGACCACCAACGCCGACGTCTTCGGCCCGGCCTGTTCGCAGCTGCCGCAGGGGTCCGCGCCCGGTTCGCTGGACTCGATGGGCCCGCAGCCGGTCGCCTCGGCCGCGTCGACGAACCCGCTGCTGACCAAGCTGGTGGCGGCGGTCAAGGCCACCAACCTGGTCGACACGCTGAACAGCCAGGAGGCCATCACGGTCTTCGCGCCGGCCGACCCGGCGTTCGCCGCGCTGGGCGACGCCAAGTTCGCCGAGCTCGCGGGCAAGCCCGCCGAGCTGGCGCCGATCCTGCAGTACCACGTCGTCGGCAAGCGCTACGACGCCAAGGGTCTCGCCGCCGCGGGCTCGCTCGACACGCTGAACACCGCCGGCGGGCCGGTGAAGATCGAGGGTTCGGGCGAGAACATGACGGTCAACGGCGCGAAGATCCTGTGCGGCAACATCCCCACGAAGAACGCCACGGTCTTCGTGATCGACAAGGTGCTGACGCCGGGCACCAACAAGTAGTCAGCGCCCCAGCAGTGGGCCGAGGTGTTCCGCGATGTCGGTGAGGATCTGCACGTAGTCTTCGTGTTCGAAGGTGAACGGCAGGGCGAAAGCCACCTCGTCGATCTCGCGGAACGCCGCGTGCCCGTGCAGCCGATCGGCGATTTCCGCGGACGTGCCGACGAAGTCGGGGGAGAACAGCAGCCGGGCCGGGCCCTGGGGTTCGGTGGTGCGGGGAAGCCGTTTTTCGGCGTAGGTCTCGTATTTCGCCCGCTGTTCCGGCGTGGCGCTGTCGGTGGGAATCACGACCAGGCCCTGCGAGATGCGTCCGGCGGGGTGGTGCTCGCGGAACGTCCGGATGTGCGAGAGCTGGATCGCGGCGAAGTCCGTGCTGTCCCCTTCGGCCTTGACCACGCTGCTGGTCAGGAAGTTCATCCGGTGCTCGCCCGCCCACTCCGCCGAGCGCAGGCTCGCCCCGCCGTACCAGAGGCGGTCGCCGAGCCCGGGCGCCTGCGGCTGCACCCGGTCGGAGAACACCTCGAAGCCTTCGGTGCCGTTGAACTCCGTCGCCGGTTCACCGCGCACGAAGTCCAGCAGCCGCCGGACGCGTTCGTAGCCGAAGTCTTCGGCGTCGGCGGTGTCCGGGTAGAGGGCGTGCTTGACCTCGTCCCAGCGCATCGGCGGGCCGACGCTGATCCCCGGGTTGAGCCGTCCGCCCGAAAGCAGGTCGACCGTGGCGAGGTCTTCGGCCAGCCGCAGCGGGTTCTCCCAGCCGAGCGGGATCACCGCCGTGCCGAGCTCGATCCGGCTGGTCCGCTGCGACGCGGCGGCCAGCACCGCGACCGGCGACGAGATGCCGTACTGCAGGTGCCGGTGCCGCACCCAGGCGCTGTCGAAGCCGAGCCGCTCGCCGAGTTCGATGATCTCCAGCGTCGACTCGTGGCCCCGGCGCGGGTCGTCCGCGTCGAACAGGCCGATCGTCAGGAAGCCGAGCTTCCGCAGTGGTCGTGACACGGTGCCGATTCTGCCCGGGCGAGCAGGGGTGTCCCAGCGGGTGGACTACCGCCCCCGCAGCCGGTCCAGGCCGTCGAGGATCACGTCGAGGCCGAACTCGAACTCCGCCTGGTCGTCGCACCAGCCGAGGGTCGAGTCCGGGTCGTCGTGGGCGATCTCGCCGAGCATGCCCACTAGGTTCGGCAGCTCGGCGGCCAGCTCCGGCGGCACCTCGGCCTGCTGGTTCGCGCTCGGGTCGAACAGTTCCTGGGTGAAGCCGAGCGCGCGGCTGCCCAGCGCGTGCAGCGCGTGGTGGATCAGGTCGTAGGAGAACCCGCCGTCCCGCATCAGCCCGACGAGCGTGTCGTAGTGGCGCAGGACCGCGAGGCTGGTCGACGACCTCGTCTCGAACAGCTCCGGCGCCCAGCGGTGCCGGAGGAACACCTCGCGCGCGGTGAGGATCCGCCGCCGCACGGCCTGCTTCCAGTCCGCGCCGGAGTCCAGGCGGGCGACGGCTTCGTTGATCTCCTGGGCCACGACGTCGACGATGCCGTCGAGCACGTCTTCCTTCTTGGCCACGTGGTAGTAGAGCGACATCGCTTCGGCGCCGAGCTCCTCGGCGAGGCGGCGCATCGTGAGGGCGCGCAGGCCGTGCTCGTCGGCGAGTTCGACCGCCGCCCGCAGCACGCGCTCGCGGCTCAGCGGAATCCGCGCTTCCGTGGTCACCTCCGGATCGTACAACGTAAGACGTGCTTGACCGGCCGGCGTCCCGCAGCTACCTTACGGTGTAAGACTTACGCTGTAAGAATCGTGGAGGCGCCATGAAAGCCCTGGTCCAGCGTGTGTACGGCCCGGCGGAGAGCCTGAGCTTCGAGGACGTGCCCGACCCGGCGCCCGCCGACGGCGAGGTGCTGGTCCGGGTGCGGGCCACCTCCGTCAACCCGTACGACTGGCACTTCATGAGAGGCGAGCCGTACGTCGCGCGGCTGATGCCCGGCGGGTTCGGTCTACGCCCGAAGGCCGGGATTCTCGGCTGTGACCTGGCCGGCCGGGTCGAGACGGCCGGGACACGCTTCCGGCCCGGTGACGACGTCTACGCGTTGCTGCCGAACGGCGCCTACGCGGAATACGTCTGCGTCCGGGAGGACCTCCTGGCGCCCATGCCGGTGAACCTCACCCATGAGCAGGCGGCGGCGATGCCGATGGCGGCCGTCACCGCGCTGCTCGCCCTGCGCGGGGTCGAAGCCGGGCAGCGGGTCCTCGTCAACGGCGCTTCCGGCGGCGTCGGTACCTTCGCCGTCCAGCTGGCGAAGGCGCTCGGAGCCCGGGTCGACGCCGTCTGCAGCGCGGCGAACGGTGACCTTGCCCGTTCACTCGGCGCGGAGCACGTCGTCGACTACCGGTCGGCGGACTTCACACGCAGTGGTCGGCGTTACGACTTCGTCCTGGACATCGCGGGCAGCCGGTCGCTCCCGGCCTGCCGCCGGGTGGTGGCCCGGACGGGCACGTTCGTCGTGGTCGGCGGCCCGGCCGGACGCTGGCTGCAGCCCGCCGGGCACGCGTTCGCCGCGCTGGCCGCCGGGCCGTTCGCGCGGCGGCGGGCCGTGCTCGCGGACGCGGTGGGCTGCCGGGACAAGAAGGCGGTGCTCGGCGAGCTGACCGCCCTGGCCGAGCGCGGAGCGCTCACGCCGGTCGTCGACCGGAGCTACCCGTTCGACGACCTGCGCGCGGCGATCGCGTACCAGGAAGCCGGGCACGCCAAGGGAAAAGTCGTCGTCACGCTGTGATCCCGCAGGTCGCCGCCGGTTACCTTGAAGTGCGCGCCACCCTTTCGGTTAGCGTGGGTTTCGTGCGTATCGACATCTGGTCCGATCTGGTCTGTCCTTGGTGCTATCTCGGCAAACGCCGCTTCGAACGGGCGGTGGCCGAACTCGGCGTCGACGTCGAGGTGGTGCACCACTCGTTCCAGCTCGACCCGTCGTTCCCGCGCGGGACGTCGCAGCCGACGCGGGAAATGCTGGCCGAGAAGTACGGCCGGACGCTGGAAGAGGCCGACGCGATGCAGGCGCAGATGGAGGAGCGCGCCGCCGCCGACGGTCTCGAGTACCACCTCGGCCGCGCCCATGTGGGCAACACCGTCGACGGCCACCGCCTGGTCCACCTCGCCGCCGACCGCGGGCTCGCCGACGCCGTCGTCGAGCGGTTCTACCGCGCCTACTTCACCGAACGGCGGTCGCTGTTCGACCGCGACTCGCTGGTGGAGCTGGCCGCCGAGGCCGGTCTCGACGCCGGCGAAGCCCGGTCCGTGCTGGAGTCGGACGCGTACGAAGCCGAAGTCGCGGCCGACGGCGAGCAGGCCCGCGAGCTCGGGGCGACCGGCGTGCCGTTCTTCGTGATCGACCGGCGGTTCGGCGTCGCGGGCGCCCAGTCGTCCGAAGTGTTCACGCAGGTGCTGCGACGCGCGCTGGAGCCCGCGGCGAGCTGAGCCGTCAGCGACGACGGCGCCGCCGGGTGAACCGCGAGCGGTCGGTGGCGATCCCGGCCAGGTGCAGGGCGATGCACAGGAACCCGGCGGTGGTGAGCGTCCCGGTGGTGATCACCGGGCCGAGCCCGAACCCGGCCAGCTCCATCAGCAGGGCGAGCCCGAAGAGCACAGCGGCGAGAATGGCGAGCATGACGGCCTCGTTTCCGTGGCGCGGGGCCGAATGGTCCCTGCCACTGCGACGTTCGCGGTACCGGACGTCCTGGCTTGGTGGCCAGTACTTCCCCCGCTTCCGCACGGTGAAACGAACCCCGTGATCGAAGGGTCATCACACGTGACTGGAGAGCCGACACGCGTGATTGGAGGGTCGACACGCGGCATGGAGCGACATCACGCGAGTTGACTCCCCAATCACGCGAGTTGGCTCCTCAATCACGTGTGATGACCCTTGAATCACGGGTGCTGCGCGGTCAGGCCGGGGGTGGGGCCGTGCTCGAACGGATCACCAGCTCGGTCGGGAGGATCACCGGCTCGCCCGCTTCGGCGCCTGTTTCGATTTCCGCCAGCAGGGCTTCGACCGCGTGGTGGCCCACCGCTTCGAACGACTGGCGGATCGTCGTGAGCGGGGGCCAGAAGTGGGCCGACTCCTCCATGTCGTCGAACCCGACCACGCTCACCTCCTCCGGGACGCGACGGCCTGTCTCGTGCAACGCGCGCAGCAGGCCCAGCGCCATCTGGTCGTTCGCCGCGAACACCGCTGTCACCGATGGGTCGGCCGCCAGCCGGAGGCCCGCCTGGTAGCCGGACTCCGGTGACCAGTCCCCGGCCAGCACCGGCGGCACCGTGCGGCCCGCGGCCTCCAAAGTGGCCTGCCACGACTTCCGGCGCCGCTCGGCCGAATACGACTGCGGCGGGCCCGCGATGTGCCAAACCGTCGAGTGCCCCAGCGAAAGCAGGTGCCGGGTCGCCCTGGCCGCGCCGTCGGCCTGGTCGTTGTCGACGACCGGGTACGCGTACCGGGCGCTGGAGTCGATCACGACCACCGGGAGCCCTTGTGGCAGTTCGATCTCGCTTTGGTCAAGCTGGTGTTGCTCGATGAGGATGATGACGCCGTCGACGGCCTGTTCGTTCAGCGTGCTGAACGCCCCGGTGACCTCGCCCTGGGTCGGCCGCGTCACCGGCATCAGGATGATCGAAAACCCTTCCGCGACGACGGCCGCCGCGATGGCGTCGAGCGTGCGGCTGTTCCCGAACGTCGGCAGCGCCGAGATGATCACGCCGATGCTGCGGAACTTGCCGTTGCGCAGGGCGCGGGCGGCGCTGTTGGGCCGGTAGCCGACCCGGCGCATCGCCGCCAGGACCCGTTCGCGGGTGGCGTCGTCGACGTTCGTCTTTCCGTTTGCTACGCGCGAGACCGTCTGACCCGACACCCCCGCCTCGCGGGCCACGTCCGCCATCGACGGCCCGCGCCGCCGGGAGGCGCGGCCGGATGCGGACGACGTCGCTGTCTGGCGCGGCACGGTCACTCCTTGGTGTCCTGGACATGTTTACGTCAACAAGTTACTCTGCGGCCGTCCATGTTGACGTAAACATCTCGCCGGGTCCAGTACCCGGCCGCATGACCACTCGGAGAGACGATGACGTCCACAGCGGCTCCGCCCGTCCCGGCGCCGTCCCGTCCGGCGCCGGCAGCGCGCCGGCCGCGGCGGAAATGGCGGGGCTGGCTGTTCGTCGCCCCGTTCATGCTGGTCTTCGCGCTGACCTTCATCGCACCGGTCGTGTACGCGTTCGTGCTCAGCCTCTACCGTGACCAGGCCTTCTTCGGTGGCACGGTGTTCGTCGGCGCCGACAACTACCTCCAGGTGTTCGGCGACCCGAAGTTCTGGGACGCCTTCCGGCGGGTGCTGGTGTTCCTCGCCGTGCAGGTGCCGATCATGCTGGCGCTCGCGCTGGTCGCGGCACTGGCCATCGACAGCGCCCGGCTGCACGGCGCCGGCTTCTTCCGGATCGTGATCTTCCTGCCGTACGCGGTCCCCGCCGTGGTCGCCGCGCTCATGTGGGGCTTCATCTACGGCGACCACTTCGGACTGGCGGCCGACCTGAACCACCTGTTCGGCACCTCGGTGAAGCCGTTGTCGGAAAACTGGCTGCTCACGTCGATCGGCAACATCGTCACGTGGGAGTTCGTGGGCTACAACATGCTCATCTTCTACTCCGCGCTGAAGGTGATCCCCAAGGAGCTGTTCGAGGCGGCCGCGATCGACGGCGCCGGCACGTTCCGCACGATCCGGTCCGTCAAGCTCCCCGCGATCCGGGGTGCCATCGTGGTCGCGACGATCTTCTCGATCATCGGCAGCTTCCAGCTGTTCAACGAGCCGAACATCATGCGCAACCTGGTGCCGAACATGATCGTCACCAACTACACGCCGAACATGTACGCCTACAACCTTTCCTTCAACGGGCAGCAATACAACTACTCCGCCGCCGTCGCGATCGTGATGGGCGTGATCACCGCGGTCATCGCGTACGTCGTGCAGCTGCGCGGCTCCCGGAAGGAGATGTGACGTGGCCACGTTCTCGGTGACCAACCCCCGCAAGTCGCGTGTCCTCACCGGCTTCATGGCGCTGTACCTGCTCTACACCCTGGTTCCGCTGGTGTGGCTGGTGATCAACGCGAGCAAGACCCAGCCGGCGCTGTTCTCGACCTCGGGCCTGTCCTTCGGTGACTCGTTCGCCCTGTTCGACAACATCGGCAAGACGTTCACCTACAACGACGGGATCTTCTTCCGCTGGCTGGGGAACACCCTGCTGTACGTCGTGGTCGGCGCCGGTGGCGCGACGATCCTCGCGACGGCGGCGGGCTACGGGCTGGCCAAGTACCGCTTCCCCGGCCGCCGCGCGGTGTTCGCCGTCGTGCTCGGGGCCGTGGCCGTGCCGCCGACGGCGCTGGCCGTGCCGACGTTCCTGATGTTCAGCAAGCTCGGGCTGACCAACACGCCGCTGGCGGTCATCATCCCGTCGCTGATCAGCCCGTTCGGCCTGTACCTGATCTGGGTCTACGCCGCCGACGCCATCCCCGACGAGCTGCTGGAAGCGGCGCGGATCGACGGCGCCGGCGAGATCCGGATCTTCCTCACCGTGACGCTGCGCCAGCTGGTCCCCGGGATCATCACGGTCACGCTGTTCACGATGGTGCAGACGTGGAACAACTACTTCCTGCCGCTGATCATGCTCAGCGAACCGAAGTGGTACCCGCTCACCGTCGGGCTCAACCAGTGGAGCGCCCAGGCCAACGGCGCCGGCGCCCAGCCGATCTTCAACCTGGTCCTCACCGGGTCGTTGCTCACCATCATCCCCCTAGTCGTCGCTTTCCTGCTCATGCAACGGTTCTGGCAATCGGGCCTGAGCGCGGGCAGCGTCAAGCAGTAGCAGCGTCATTAGTAAAACCCGCCGTCACACCGCCGTGAAGGGACACTCGATGTCACGCATCCGCAACCACGCCAAGGCGGCTCTCGCCGTGGCGCTGGCCGCCGCTCTGGCGGTCGGCTGTTCGTCCGGGGGCGGCTCGTCCACCGCGCCCGCCGCCGCGACCGGCAGCCAGGACTCCGTCGACGCCGCGCTGAAGGCCGGCGGCGAGATCACGTACTGGAGCTGGACTCCCTCCGCCAAGGACCAGGTGGCCGCGTTCCAGAAGGAATACCCGAACGTCAAGGTCAACTACGTCAACGCGGGTACCAACAAGGACGAGTACACCAAGCTCCAGAACGCGATCAAGGCCGGCTCGGGTGCCCCCGACGTCGCGCAGATCGAGTACTACGCCCTCCCGCAGTTCGCGCTGACCGATTCGCTGACCGACCTCAACTCCTTCGGCTTCGGTTCGTTCGAAAAGGACTACAGCGCTTCGACGTGGGCGCAGGTGAAGAACGGCAACGGGCTCTACGGCCTGCCGCAGGACTCCGGCCCGATGGCGCTGTTCTACAACAAGGAAGTCTTCGCCAAGTACAGCATCGCCGTGCCGAAGACCTGGGCCGAGTACGTCGACGCGGCGAAGAAGATCCACGCCGCCGACCCGACCAAGTACATCACCGCCGACACCGGTGACGCCGGGTTCACGCTGAGCATGATCTGGCAGGCGGGCGGCCACCCGTTCACCGTCGACGGCCGGAACGTGAAGATCAACCTGGGCGACGCCGGCACCAAGAAGTGGACGTCGGTCTGGAACCAGCTGGTCCAGGGCAAGCTGCTCTCGCCGATCGCGGGCTGGTCCGACGACTGGTTCCGCGCCCTCGGTGACGGCACCATCGCCACCCTGCCCACCGGCGCCTGGATGCCCGGCAACTTCATCTCCTCCGTGGCCGCGGGCAGCGGCAAGTGGGCGGTGGCGCCGATGCCGACCTACGACGGCCAGAAGGCGGTCACCGCGGAGAACGGCGGCAGCACCCAGTCCGTGGTCAAGCAGAGCAAGAACCCGGCCCTCGCGGCGGCGTTCGTGCGCTGGCTCAACCACGGCGGCGGCGTCCAGCCGTTCATCAAGAGCGGCGGCTTCCCGTCCACCACGGCCGACCTGACCTCGCCCGCGTTCGTCGACGAGACCATGCCGTACTTCGGTGGCCAGAAGGTCAACCAGGTGCTGACCCAGGCGTCGAAGGACGTCGCGCCGGGCTGGTCCTACCTGCCGTACCAGACCTACGCCAACAGCATCTACAGCGACACCGTCGGCAAGGCCTACCTCGCCAACACCGGGCTCGACGCAGGGCTGGCGGCCTGGCAGCAGGCGCTCGTCGACTACGGCAACCAGCAGGGCTTCACGGTCAGCGCGGGATGACAGTCCACATCGAGGCCGACGCGGGCCAGGTCATCGGCCCGGTCCCGCGTCGCCTCTTCGGCTCGTTCGTCGAACACATGGGCCGGTCCGTGTACACCGGGTTGTCCGAACCCGGACACTCCACTTCGGACGATCGCGGCTTCCGCGGCGACGTCCTGGAGCTGGTGCGGGAGCTCGGGCCGACCGTGGTCCGCTATCCCGGCGGCAACTTCGTCTCCGGCTACCGCTGGGAAGACGGAGTCGGGCCCGACCGGCCCGTGCGGCTCGACCCCGCGTGGCACAGCGTCGAGTCCAACCGCTTCGGCCTGCACGAATTCGTCGCGTGGGCCGAAGCCGCGGGTGCCGAGGTGATGTACGCCGTCAACCTCGGCACCCGCGGCATCCAGGAGGCCGCCGACGTCCTGGAGTACTGCAACCACGCCGGTGGCACGGAACTGAGCGAGCGGAGGCGCGCGAACGGCGCCGACCGCCCGTTCGGCTTCAAGCTGTGGTGCCTGGGCAACGAGATGGACGGCCCGTGGCAGATCGGCCACAAGACGGCCGAGGAGTACGGCCGCCTGGCCGCGGAGACCGCGCGTCTCATGCGGATGATCGACCCGGACCTCGAACTGGTCGTGGCCGGCAGTTCGCACGCGGACATGCCGACGTTCGGCTCGTGGGAGCGCACGGTGCTGCGCCACACCGCCGAGCTGGTCGACCACATCTCGCTGCACGCCTACTACCAGGAGCTGCACGGCGACACCGACAGCTACCTGGCCAGCGGCGCCGCGCTGGACCGCTACATCCGCACGACGGCGGGGGTCATCGACGAAACCCTGGCGGAGCTGGGCCTCGACAAGAAGATCGGGATCAGCGTCGACGAGTGGAACGTCTGGGACCTGCGCCGCTGGAACGAGGCCGACCAGGCGAAGCTGGCCGAGGGCGGCTGGCGGCAGCACCCGCGGATCATCGAGGACACCTACACCGTCACCGACGCGGTCGTCGTCGGGTCGCTGCTGAGCTCGTTGCTGCGCAACGTCGACCGCGTCACCATGGCGAACCAGGCCCAGCTGGTGAACGTCATCGCGCCGATCCGCACCGAGCCCGGTGGCCCGGCCTGGCGGCAGACGACGTTCCACCCGTTCCAGCGCGTCGCCGCGCTGGCCGGCGGGTCGAGCCTGCGCCTGACCGTCGAAGGCGAGCGGCTGCGCACCGCGCAGCACGGCGAAGTCGACCTCGTCGACGTCGCCGCGACGGTCGAGGAGTCCGGGCGTGGCGCGGTGTTCCTGACCAACCGCGCCACGGCGTCGCCGACCGAAGTCCGGATCCGCCTGCGCGGCGCCCGGTTCGGCGTCTACGCCGCCGAAACCCTGACCACACCGGACGGCGAGACCCGCCACACCGTGAACACCGCCGACTTACAACCGGTCCGGCCGGTGCCGCTACCCGGCGCCGCCGCGACGTCCGATCCCGGGGGGACCACCATCACCGTGACACTGCCACCCTTGTCCTGGACCGTGCTGCAGCTGACGCCGCAGGCGGCCCCGGATGCCTGAGTTCGCCATCGGGGAAACCGACTTCCTGCTCGACGGCCGCCCGTTCCGCATCCTGTCCGGCGCCCTGCACTACTTCCGGGTGCACCCGGACCTGTGGGCCGACCGGATCGACAAGGCCCGGCGGATGGGGCTCAACACCATCGAGACGTACGTGGCGTGGAACGCGCACGCCCCCGAGCCCGGCACGTTCGACCTGTCCGGCGGCCTCGACCTGGACCGCTTCCTGCGGCTCGTCGCCGACGCCGGGATGTACGCGATCGTGCGGCCCGGCCCGTACATCTGCGCCGAATGGGACAACGGCGGGCTGCCGGCGTGGCTGTTCCGCGACCCGTCGGTCGGGGTGCGCCGGTACGAGCCGAAGTACCTGGACGCGGTGCGCGAATACCTGACGAAGGTGTACGAAGTCGTCGTCCCGCACCAGATCGACCGCGGGGGACCGGTGCTGCTCGTCCAGGTCGAAAACGAGTACGGCGCGTTCGGCGACGACAAGCGCTACCTGAAAGCGCTTGCCGAGCACACGCGCGAATCGGGCATCACCGTGCCACTGACCACAGTGGACCAGCCGACGCCGGAGATGCTCGAGGCGGGCAGCCTCGACGGGCTGCACCGCACCGCGTCGTTCGGTTCCGGCGCCGAGGCGCGGCTGGCGATCCTGCGGGAGCACCAGCCGACCGGGCCGCTGATGTGCAGCGAGTTCTGGAACGGCTGGTTCGACCACTGGGGCGCGCACCACCACACCACCGCGGCCGCGGACTCGGCGGCGGAACTCGACGTGCTGCTCGCCGCGGGCGCGTCGGTCAACCTGTACATGTTCCACGGGGGCACCAACTTCGGCCTCACCAACGGCGCCAACGACAAGGGCGTCTACCAGCCGCTGGTCACGTCCTACGACTACGACGCGCCGCTGGACGAAGCCGGCGACCCGACGCCGAAGTACCACGCGTTCCGGGACGTGATCGCCCGCTACCACAAGGTTCCCGACACCGTCCCGCCCCCGGCGCGGCCCGCGCCGACGCCTCGTGGCAGCCTGCGCGACCCGGTCCGCCTGCTCGACGCGCCGGATCGCTGGGGCACCTGGGAGTTCCACGAGGACCTGCCGGTGTTCGACGACCTCACGCCGATGCCGCAGCTGGCGTTGCTGCGTACTTCGGTGGCGGGCGACCGGCCCGGCGTGCTGACCTTCGGCGAGGTCCGCGACCGCGCGACGGTGTTCTTCGACGGCGACCTCGTCGGCACGCTCACCCGCGAGCACCACGACCGCGCGATCCCGCTGCCGCGCGCGGCCGGCGAGCTGCTGGTGCTGGTCGAGGACCAGGGCCGCGTCGACTACGGCCCGCGCATCGGCGAGGCGAAGGGCATCATCGGCGGGGCGTCACTGCACGGCGAACCGCTGGCCGGCTGGGACGTGCTGCCGCTCGACCTGGCCGCGCTGCCTTCGCTGCGGTCTTCGCGGCCGGAGTCCGTTCCGGGTCCGGTGGCCGGGCCGGTGCTGCTGCGCGCGCAAATCGACGTCGACGAGCCCGCCGACCTCTTCCTCGACACCGGGGAATGGGGCAAGGGCGTGGCGTGGCTCAACGGGTTCGCGCTCGGCCGGTACTGGCGGCGCGGACCGCAACGGACGCTGTACGTGCCGCGCCCGGTGGTCCGGGCCGGCGCCAACGAACTCGTCGTGCTCGAACTCGGCACGATGCTCGACCCCGCGGCCCGGTTCGTGCCGCGGCCGCTGCTGGGCCACACCGAGGCCTGAGAAGTCCCCACCGCACCCGAAGGGCAGTTCGACGATGAACTTGCGGCGTTTGCTCACCGTCCTTTGTGTACCAATTGTTACGGCTGGAATCGCATCGGCTCCGGCGGAAGCGGCCACCGCCGTGACCGTGAAGCCGGACCCGGCCTACCGGCAGCAGTCGTTCGACGGCTGGGGCGCCAGCCTGGCGTGGATGGCCGAGGCGACCGGCGGCTACCCCGACGCGATCCGGAACAAGCTGGCCGACCTGGTCTTCGGCCCGGACGGGCTGAACCTGAACATCGCCCGGTTCAACATCGGCGGCGGCAACGCCCCCGACGTCCCGGCGTACCTGCGTCCGGGCGCCGCGGTCCCGGGCTGGTGGAAGGCGCCGGCCGGCACCACCCGCGCCGACAAGGACTGGTGGACGCCCGGGAACCCGGCCGAGTTCGACCCCAAGGCCGACCCGAACCAGCGCTGGTGGCTGGACAAGATCAAGAACCGCGTCACGAAGTGGGAGGCGTTCAGCAACTCGCCGCCGTACTTCCAGACCGTGTCGGGGTACGTCTCGGGCGGCTTCAACGCCACCGACGAACAGCTGCGCGCCGACAAGATCGGCGACTTCACCGCGTACCTGACGCAGGCCGTGCGCACGCTCGAACGCGCGCACGGCATCAAGTTCTCGTCGGTGAACCCGATGAACGAGCCGAACACGAACTACTGGAAGACCACCCTCGGCGCCGACGGCAACCCGGCCGGCGGACGGCAGGAAGGCGCGCACATCGGGCCGTCGGTCCAGTCCCAGCTGATCCCGGCGATGGCCGGCGCCCTGAAGGCGGCCGGCTCGCGGGCGATCGTCTCCGCGCCCGACGAGACCAACCCGGACATCTTCGCCGCGGACTGGGCCGGCTGGTCGGCCGACGCCCGTGCGGCGGCGGGCCGGCTCAACGTGCACACCTACGGCACCGGCAACCGGCCGGTCCCGCGTGACCTGGCCAAGGGCGGCGACAAGCCGCTGTGGATGAGCGAGGTCGGCGGCAGCTGGCTGGACCGCCAGGACTTCACGGACATGGACCCCGGCCTCGGGATGGCCAAGCAGATCACCGACGACCTGCGCCTGCTCGAACCCAGCGCGTGGGTCAGCTGGCAGCCGATCGAGGACTACAACAACATGAAGCCGGGCGGCGAGTCCGCAGCGGGGATGAACTGGGGCGAGATCCAGGTCCCGTTCGACTGCCCGAAGAACGCCACGCTGCAGACCTGCCAGATCAAGACCAACACGAAGTTCAACACGATGCGCAACTTCACCCACTACATCAAGCCGGGCGACCGGCTGGTCGGGGTGAACGACACCGCGTCGACGGCCGCGATGCGCGGCGAGGACCTGGCGACGGTCGTGCACACCAACTCGGGCACCGACGCCCAGGACGTCACGCTGGACCTGTCGGGCTTCCGGAATGTCCGGCCCGGCGCGTCGGTGACGCCGGTCGTCACCGACGTCAACGGCGCGCTGCAGCGCGGCAAGCCGGTGCGGGTAACGGCGGGCAAGGCGACGCTGCGGGTGCCGGCGCGTTCGGTGACCAGCTTCCTCGTCGACGGCGTCTCCTCGACGGCGGCCGGCACGGGCCTCGGCTCCGGCAAGCCGTTCACTTTCACCGGGGTGCAGAGCGGCAAGTCCCTCTCCGCGGAGAACGGCTCGCTGGTGCAGCGCACGACGGACGCTTCGGCGCCCGCGCAGCGCTGGACGCTCACCGACCGCACGGGCCGCTACGGCAACCGCGACCGGTTCACGATCACCAACGTCGGCACGGGCCAGGTGCTCGGCACCTCCGGCGGCGCGGTGACGCTGGCCGCGGCGGGAACGTGCGACCCGGCGGCGGAGTGGACGCTGTCCACCACCGGTGACGGCACCTGGACGTTCGTGAACGCGGCGAGCGGCCAGCTGCTCGACGTCACGAGCGAGTCCCGCGAAGACGGCGCGCGGATCGGCCTGTACAAGCCGACCAACGGGCCGAACCAGCGCTGGCAGGCCGTGGCAGGCTGACCCTGCTCGTGCGTGAAGGCCACCTTGCGGGATCCCCGCAAGGTGGCCTTCACGGCTTTTCGGGGCCTCAGGCGGGCTTGAGCGGGTCGTGGCCGATCGACATCAGCCGGTGGCGCCAGTGGGTCTCGCCCGCGGTCGGCTCGAGGTCGTCGCGGCGCTGTGCGTGCACCCGGTCGACGATCTTGCGCATCACGTCCGCGTCGTGGTGGTCCACGTCGGAGCGGCGCTTGCGCAGGATGGCCAGCACTTCGTTGCCCGTCGGCGGGCCCGCCTCGCGGGGGAGCGGTTCGGTCTCCGGGCCCGCGTCGCGCGTGCGCAGCCAGTCCTCCAGCTCGCGCGAGGTCATGTTCACCACCCGGTGGAACTCCGCCCACAACTCGTCGTCAACAGCCGGATTGTCCATCTTCCGCGGCTACCCGGCGCGGCCGACGTCAAACCGGGCGCCCGTGGCCGGTAGAATTCGTCCGGACCCGTTGAAACGCCAGCGGTGGTCTCGGTTGACGCTGCTGGCGAGCTCATTCCCCGTGCTCGCGGCTTGACGCATGGGAGGGGTGGGCCTTGCCGACCACTGGCGACGGCATGGCGGAGCGGGTCGACGAGCTGAACGCCGTCCTGGCCGATCTCGTCGGGGTCCTCGAATCGATGTCCGACACGCCCGGTCTGCTCGACGCGGTCTGCGGCGAGGCGGTCCGGGTGGTCCCGGACGCGGACCTGGCCAGCATCATGGTCGTCCGCGATGGCGTGACGCAGACCGCGGCCTTCACCGACGAGCGAGCCCGGCGCATCGACGACGTCCAGTACGCGGCAGGCGACGGTCCCGGCCTGCTCGCGGCGCTCACGGGCGAGGTCGTGCGGGTCGCGGTCGACGAAACGGGCGATCGGTGGCCCGAGTTCGTCGCCGCGGCGAAGGAGCTCGGCGTGGGCAGCTACCTGGCGGTCCCGCTCCGGGTGGACGACACGCTCGTCGGCGCGATCACGCTGTTCGGGTTCGAGACCCACGGCTACCACGAGTTCGACACGAAGGTGCTGCGGCTGTTCACGCTCTGCGTGGAAACGGTCCTGCGGCTGACCCGCCGCTACCGCGAGGCCCGCCGCCTGGCCGACGAGCTCCGCAACGCGATGGAGACGCGCGCGGTGATCGAGCAGGCGAAGGGCATGCTGATGCTGATCCACCGGGTGAACGAGGACACGGCGATGCAGCGGCTGATCGTGGAGTCCCAGCACACGAACATCAAGCTGCGCGACGTCGCGGCCCGGTTCACGAGGAGGATGAGCTCCGCCGACGGCGGGACGGCCCGGCACTGAACAGCGTCCCCAGGCCGCTTTGCGCCGGTGCCGATCCCATCGCGTCCCACACGGTGACCGCGGTCGCCGTGAGCACCGGCTTCCGCAGCCGTTCGTCCAGACCGGCGAGCAGCGGCGTGGTGTGCAGGGCGGTCTCGGGGACGAGCACGGCGTCGGCGTCGGCGTGGTCCGCCGCGACGGCCAGCTCGGTGATCCGGTGCCCGCCCCAGGCGGCGAGCGTGCGATCGGAGCCCGCGTCGGCCGACACGGCGTGCACCGTCGTCACGCCCGCCTCGGCGAGAAAGGCGGCGAAGGCGGCGGTCAGGTCCGGGTGGTAGACGGAAGCGAGTGCGACGCGGCCGGCCCCCAGCCGGTCGAGGGCGGCGAGGTAGGCCAGCGACGTGCTGCTTGCCCGGACGCCGACGTGCTCGGCGAGCGCCCGCGCCTGTTCGCGGGCGCCGTCGAGGCCGTGGGCGAAGCTGCAGCTGGAGCACGCCCAGCTGACGACGTCCGGAATGGCCGGCAGCTTGTCGGCGGCCGCGGTCAGGCGTCCGGGTGTCCCGAGCGCACGCACGGCGGCGGTCTGGGCGGCCGCGTCGGGGCCGACGTCCGTATCGCCTTCGACGTAGGCGAAGTCGAGGCTGGGGGCGGGATCGAGCCGGCGGCACAGGGCGGCGAAGTCGTCCTCGCCGCAGTCCCGGGTCGGGTACAGCAGGCCGATGCGCATGTCCCGCGGTTACCCGGATTTCGCCGCTACACCCAGTTCCGCACCGCGGGGGCGTACCCCGCCGGCTTGTCGCCGACCTTCAGGTCCGGGGTGACGATCCAGTTCTGGTAGGCCGGGGTGAACATCCGGTACACCGAAGCCGGGGGGACCGCGCTCGCCTCGTCGAGCAGGGTCCGCAACTCCGCCGGGATCTCGAAGTCGAGCGCCGCCATGCTCTTGCCGAGCTGGTCCGCGCTGCTCGCGCCGACGATCGCCGCCGCGATGCCCGGCTGGGTGGCCACCCAGTTGATCGCCACCTGGGCCATCGTCACGCCCAGCTTGTTCGCGACCTCTTCGAGGGGTTCGAGCACGTGCGGGGTGCGCTCGGTCCAGGGGGGCCCGTCGCTGAGCCGTCCCGTGCCGCCGTCGCGGTACTTGCCCGTGAGGACGCCGCCGGCCAGCGGGCTCCACGCCGTGACGCCGAGGCCGAGGTGCCGGCCCATCGGGACGTGCTCGGTCTCGATCTGCCGCTCGGCCAGCGAATACGGCAGCTGCAGGTTGACCATCGGCGCCAGTGAGTGCGCCTCCGCAAGGCTCTGCGCCCGTGCCGCGTACCAGCTCGGCACGTCGGACAGGCCGGGGTAGCGGATCTTGCCCGCGCGGACGAGGTCGTCGAAGGTGCGCACGACCTCTTCGACCGGGGTGACCCGGTCCCACGTGTGCAGCAGGAAGAGGTCGACGTAATCGGTGCCCAGCCGCCGCAGCGACGCTTCGAGGGCGCGGATCATGTGCTTGCGCCCGTTGCCACCGGCGTTGGGGTCGGCCGGGTCGACGCTGTTGGTGAACTTGGTGGTGAGGACCACCCGCTCACGCACGTTCGCCTCGGCGATGAGCTTGCCGAGGATCGTCTCGCTTTCGCCCGCGGTGTAGAAGTCGGCGGTGTCGACGAAGTTGCCGCCCTCGTCGAGGTAGCGGCGGAAGATCGGCCGGACTTCGTCCTCGGTTTTCCCGTAGGCGGCGTGGAACCCGCCCGTGCCGAAGTTCATGGTGCCGAGGGCGAGCCTGCTGACGCGCAGTCCGGAGCGGCCGAGGAGGTAGTACTGATCGAGTGCCATGACCTCAGCGTGCCGAGCCGATTTTGGACCCGCAAGTCCAATCGAGCGGGCCGTGCGTGCCGGAGGGAGGGCGGCACGCACGGCCCTGGACTCAGCGGCAGCGGTAGCTCGACGCCGTGGCCGGGTCGCCGCCGGTGAAGCGCGAAACCCGCGGGTACGCGCACAGGTCGCGCGTCTTCCCGTCCGCGGACGCCGCCGCCAGCGTGGCCGGAGCTTTCCCGTGCTCGACCCAGTCGACCAGCGCGCCGAGCGCGTTCGTCGGCTCCGGGCCGCCGCCACCGAAGCAGTGCTCGACGCCCGGCGCGAGGAACAGCCGGTAGAAGTCGTTCACCCGCCGCGCTCCGCCCATCGTCTGCTCAACGCGGGTGCGGTAGGAGAGCGTGCCGCCCGGCGGGATCAGCTGGTCGTTCGCGCCGACGAACGTGATCAGCTTGCCGCCGGCGCGGCGGAACGCCGACAGGTCGGGATCGGACGTGCCGATGACGTCGTCGTACTCACGCACCGACTGGCGGAACAGGTCCGTGAACTGCGCGTACGTGAGCTTCGACGTGTCGAAGGCGGGCTGCTTCTCCAGGAACGACTGCACCCACTCGACGGCCACCGGGAAGCCCGGCTGGGTGCCCGCGAGCCACGTGAAGTCCGCGCCCTTCGGCAGCCCGGACCACAGCTTGTGGCCGTGCTCGTCGGTCGGGCCGGCCCAGATCTTGCGCACCACCTCGGCGTCCGCCGCCGTGACGGTGACCTCGTGGCCGTCGCAGACCACCTTCGTCCCCACGAGGCTGCGCGGGTCGTAGCCGCACTCGTCGGGCCGGTCGACGATGCCGTTCGTCACGCCGTCCCGCGCGTCGCACGCCTGGACCGCGGCCGTGCGGAACGCGGAAAGCACGCAGGGGCTGGGGAAGTCGTGGCTCTGGTTCATGACGACCTGCGGCCACAGGGTCGCGACCGCGAAGCGCGTCCAGTCGACGGCGGGGGCGTTGGCCAGGATGCCGTCGAAGTCGTCCGGATAGCGCTGGGCTTCGGAGTAGCCCTGGCGGCCGCCGGTCGAGCAGCCGGTCCAGTACGAGTACGAAATCGGCCGCTGGAAATACCGCTGCGTGACGGCCTTGCCGATCAGGGCTTCTTCGTGCACCGACCGGGTGGCGAAGTTCGTCAGCAGGGTCTGGTCGACCTGGCCGTTCTTCAGCGCCCAGGACGTGTCGAGGCCGTTCAGGGACACGCCCGCGTCGGTCGTCACGGCGCTGTAGCCGTCCTTGACCGCCTGCGCGAGCGCGGCGGAGTCGCCGGCGGCGTAGGCGCTGCCGCCGAGGGCTTGGAGCCGGCCGTTCCACCCGGTGTCCGGCAGGGCCACGGCGACCTTGACGTGGTCCGCGCCGGTGTGGGTGAGCGTGACGGTGACCTGGCAGTACGACGGCTGGTGCGCGGCCTGCACCGACTCGATCTTCGCGCCGGGCGGGGCGGCGACCGGGACGGCGGCGCAGGGGGCCGACGCCGCCGCGCTGGGGGCGGCCTGCACGACGGTGGTCAGCAGGAGCGGCACGGCGGCCGCGAGGAGTAAGCGTCTCATCGGGTCTCTCTGGTCGCTTTCGTCCGATGTGGACATTGCTGGGGAAACCTAGGCGGGGCGCCGGGATCCCCGCGCCCGTCAGGTGACGCTGCCGTCGTACGTCATCGGCCTTGAGCTGCGGAAACGTGCTTTGGGTAAGGTCGTTTCCATGGCGCTGCGCGGACGGGACACCGAGCTGAAGGAGCTGCGGGAGCTCGTCGACGGCCCGGAAGACCGCGGCGGCGTCCTCATCCGCGGCGAAGCCGGCATCGGGAAGTCCGCGCTGGTGGCCGAGACGGCCGCCGCGGCTTCGGTCGCCGGGCTGCGGGTGCTGCGCACGACCGGCGCCGAAGCCGAGCAGAATCTCGCGTACGCGGGGCTGCACCAGCTGCTGTACCCCGTCCGGGCCGGGGTGGCCGAGCTGCCCGCGCCGCAGCGCGACGCCCTGCGGACCGCGCTGGGGCTGGCCGCGGGCGACGAACCGAGTGTCTTCCTCGTCGGGCTCGCCGTGCTGACCCTGCTGGCCGAGGAGGCCGCCGCGAAGCCGTTGCTGCTGGTCGCCGAGGACGTGCACTGGCTGGACCGGGCGAGCGCGGACGTGCTCGCGTTCGTCGCGCGACGGATCGAGAACGAGCCGATCGTGCTGGTCGCGACGCTGCGGGACGACGCCGAGTCGCCCCTGTTCGACGCCGGGCTGGCCCCGATGGCGCTCGACCGCCTGCCCGCGGACGCGGCGGCGGAGCTGCTGGACTCGGTCGCCCCGCGGCTCGCCCCGGCGGTCCGGACCCGGTTGCTGGCGGAGGCGGCGGGGCACCCGCTGGCCCTGGTGGAACTCCCGGCGGTCGCCGATCTCGGCGGGCTCGACCCGGTGCTCCCGCTGACCGAACGGCTCGAGCGCACGTTCACCGCGCGCGTGGCGGCGCTGCCGGAGGTGACGCGCACGGCGTTGCTGGTGGCGGCGTTGAACGAGACGACATCGCTGGCGGAGACCCTCACGGCGACGGGTGCACTGCTCCGGATGTCCGCCGAACCCGAGATCCTCGCGCCCGCCGCCGAAGCTCGTCTCATCGATCTCTCCGCCGGCACCCTGACCTTCCGCCACCCCCTCATGCGCTCCGCCATCCCTGCCTCCGCCACACCACTCGACCGCCGGAACGCCCACCTCGCCCTCGTCCACGCCCTCCGCGACCAGCCCGACCGCCGCGCCTGGCACCAGGCCGCCGCCACCGCCGGGCCCGATGAAACCGTCGCCGCCGAACTCGAGCGGACCGCCGAGCGCGCCCGGTTCCGGGGTGGGGCGGCCGCCGCCATCGCCGCCCTCGAACAGGCCGCGCGACTGAGTCCCGATGCCGGGTGCCGGGCGGACCGGCTTCTGCGGGCCGCCGGACTCGCGGTCGACTCCGGCCGCCGCGAGACCGCCGAACGCCTGGTGCACGCCGCGAAACCCGCCGACGCGCGGCGCCGCGCCACCGCGAGCCGGCTGCTCAGCGAGTTCGAAGACGGCGTCCGTGAGGACCCCGCCCGCGTCGCGGAACTGGCCGAGACCGCCCGGTCCGTCGCGGCCGACGGGCAGCACGACGCGGCGATGCGCATCCTCTGGAGCGCCGCCATGCGCTGCTTCTGGACCGAGCCGGGAGCCGCCGCGAGGCAAGCCCTGCTGGACGTCACCGACCGGCTGCCCATCCCCGACGACGACCCGCGCGTCGTGGCCGTCACCGCTTATGTCGCGCCGTTCGAACGCGGCCGGGCCGTTCTGGAGAAGCTGCGGGAGCTGGTCGCGAGGACCGGCGCCGATCCCGAGGTCGACCGGTACCTGGGCAGCGCCGCGCTGCAGGTCGGCGCGTTCGACCTGGCCGCCCGGTTCTCCGCAGCGGCGGCGCCCGGTCTGCGCGCCCAGGGCCGGCTCGGGCTGCTGCCGCGCGCGCTGACCGTCCAAGCGTGGAGCCGCGTCCGGCTCGGCGACCTGACCGGGGCGGCGCCGGCGGCGGCGGAGGCGGCCAGGTTCGCCCAGGAGACCGGCCAGCCGTTCATGCACGGGCTGGCCACGGCGGTCCAGGCCGAGATCGCCGCCCTGCGCGGCGAGCACAAGCAAGCCAAGAGCCTGGCCGACGCGGCCGAACGCCTCGGGCTCGCGGCGGGCGCGCGGCCGGTGCTGGCCACCGTGCAGCTCGCCCGGGCACTGACGAACCTGGGCGAGGGCCGGTTCGACGACGCCTTCGCCGACCTGCGCCGCCTGCTCGACCCGGCCGACCCCGCGTACCAGCTGGCGTTGCGCGCGTACTGCGTCGCGGAGCTCACCGAGGCCGCGGTGCGGGCCGGCCGGACGGACGCGCTCCGGGACGTCCTCGCCGAGCTGGAGCCGCTCGCCGCGAAAGCGCCGTCACCCGCTCTGCACATCGGCCTGCGGTACGCGCGCGCTGTGCTCGACCCGAGCGACGAGCTGTTCGGCGAAGCGCTGCGGGCCGACCTGACCGGCTGGCCCGCCGAACGCGGCCGCGTCCACCTGGCGTTCGGCGAGTGGCTGCGGCGGCAGCGACGGGTCGTCGAATCGCGGACGCACCTGCGCACGGCCCGCGAGACGTTCGACGCGCTCGGCATGGCGGCCTGGGCCGAGCGGGCGCGGCGGGAGCTACGCGGCGCGGGCGAGTCGAGCCCGAACCGGGGCCCGGACGCGCGGGAAAAGCTGACCCCGCACGAACTCGGCATCGCGCAGCTGGCCGCGGAGGGGCTGACGAACCGGGAGATCGGGCAGCGGCTGTACCTTTCGCACCGGACCGTCGGCACCCACCTGCACCGCATCTTCCCCAAGCTGGGCGTGAGCTCGCGCGCTGACCTCGCCGGGATGCTGAAGACCCTGGAAGGGTGACGTACACCGGCTGCGTCACCTGACGGGCGCGAAGGTCACCGGACCGCTCCTAACGTCGTGAAAGTCCCACAGTCTTTCGCGCAGGAGCTCCAGATGATCAGCAGGAGAAGGTTCGGGCAGGCGTTCGCGGCCGGACTGGCGGCGACGTCGCCGGCGGCTTGCTCGTCCGGCACGCCCGCCGCGGCGCCGGCCCCCGGGCCCGACCTGCGGGCCGGTTCGGGCGAGCACACTTCGCTGGGCCCGGTCAAGCACGTGGACGCCGGGGTGCTGAGCATGGCTTACCACGAGTTCGGCCCGGCCACCGGGCAGCCGGTCCTGCTGCTGCACGGCTGGCCATACGACCCGTACAGCTACGTCGACGTCGCGCCGATCCTTGCGGGCGCGGGCTACCGCGTGATCGTCCCGTACCTGCGCGGCTACGGGCCGACGGCGTTCAAGTCCGCCGAAACGGTCCGCAACGGCCAGCAGACGGCGGTCGCGCTCGACGTCATCGCCTTGATGGACGCGCTCAAGATCGGCAAGGCCGTCCTCGGCGGCTACGACTGGGGCGGCCGGACCGTCGACATCATCGCCGCGCTGTGGCCCGAGCGCTGCAAGGCGGTCGTCGCCGTGAGCGGGTACATCGTCACGAACCTCAAGGCGAACCAGCAGCCCCTCGCGCCGGCGGCCGAGCTCGGCTGGTGGTACCAGTACTACTTCGCGACCGAGCGCGGGCGCGCCGGCTACGCGGCCAACCGCCACGACTTCAACAAGCTGATCTGGAAGAACGCATCCCCGGCGTGGCACTTCGACGACGCGACGTACGACCGCAGCGCGGCGGCGTTCGACAACCCCGACCACGTCGCCATCGTCGTCCACAACTACCGCTGGCGGCTGAGCCTCGCCCCGGGCGAGCCGCAGTACGAGGCGTACGAACAAAAACTGGCCGCCGGCGCGACCATCGGCGTCCCAGCGATCACGATCGGCAGCGACTTCGACGGCGCGGCCAAGGACGGCAAGCCCTACCGCGCCAAGTTCACCGGCGAGTACGAACACCGTGTCTTCGACGGGATCGGCCACAACGTCCCGCAGGAGGCGCCGCGCCCGTTCGCCCAGGCGATCCAGGACGCCGACCGCCTGTGACCGGTGGGAGGGCCCGCGCACCCGGGCCCTCCCACTCAGCGCGTGGCGCGGTGAACCGCGTCGACGACGGCGTCCGGGTCCGCCGAAACGATCGCGTGCGGCGAGTCGACCTCGGTGACCGGCGCCCACGCGGACGCGTCCTCGAACGCGCCGTGGACCAGCACGACGGTCGGTTTCGGGCGCTTCATCAGGCGACCGTCGCGTCGAGGGTGACCTCGATGTTGCCGCGCGTCGCCTTCGAGTACGGGCAGACCTGGTGCGCGCCCTGGACCAGCTCGTCGGCCGTGGCCTGGTCGATGCCGGACGCCTCCAGGTGCAGCACCGCGCTGAGCTTGAACTCGCCGGCCTCGGTGTCGTGGTGCAGGGTGACCTCCGCGACGACGGCGAGGTCGTTCAGCGGCACCTTCTTCGCGCCCGCGACCCGGCGCACGGCGCCCACGAAGCACGACGCCCAGCCGGCCGCGAACAGCTGCTCGGGGTTGGTGCCGTCGCCGGCGCCGCCGAAGGCCTTGGGCACGGCGAGGGTGACGTCGAGCGCGCCGTCGTCGGAGGTCGCGCGGCCGCCGTTGCGGCCCTCCGCGGTGGAGGTGGCGACGGCGGTGTAGGTCACTTCGGACATGGTCTTCCTTTGCTCTGGCGGGTGGACGAACCCCACGCTAGGAACCCGCGTGCGCGCGCGGCGACCGTCGCGCGACGTCACCCGTGTACGTCACCGGCGGGCGGGTAACCGGCCCGGATGCGAATCGTGGTGACCGGAGCGACGGGCAACATCGGGACCGGGGTCGTCCGCGCGCTGAGCGCCGACCCGCAGGTCGAGACGATCGTCGGGCTGGCCCGGCGGACGGCGGGCCGGCCGCCGGAAAAGGCCGAGTACGTGCGGGCCGACGTCGAGCGGGACGACCTCGTGGCGCACTTCCGCGGCGCCGACGCGGTCGTCCACCTGGCCTGGCTGTTCCAGCCGACGCGCCGCCCGGAACGCACCTGGCGCGCGAACGTCCTGGGCTCGCTGCGCGTGTTCGACGCGGTGGCCGCGGCGGGGGTTCCCAAGCTCGTCTACTCGTCGTCGGTCGGCGCGTACTCGCCGCGAGAAGACGACGAGCCGGTCACCGAGGACTGGCCGACGCACGGCTGGCCCGGCGCGGCGTACACGCGGGAAAAGTCTTACCTGGAGCGGTATCTCGACGCGTTCGAGCACCGCCACCCGAAGCTCGACGTGGTCCGGCTCCGGCCCGGGTTCGTCTTCCAGCGCAGTGCCGCGACGGAACAGCGCCGCCTGTTCGCCGGGCCGTTCCTCCCCGGCTCGCTGGTGCGGCCGGGGCTGGTCCCGCTCCTGCCGGACGTCCCGGGGCTGCGCTTCCAGGTCGTGCACACCGCGGACCTCGGCGACGCCGTCCGCCGCGTGGTGAAGCGCCCGGTGCGCGGGGCGTTCAACATCGCGACCGGCCCGGTCGTCGACCCGCGGTTCGTCGCCGGCCTGCTCGGCGCGCGCACGGTGCCGGTGCCGGTCGCGGCGGTCCGCGCGGCGGTCGCCGCGGCCTGGCGCCTGCACGCGGTACCCGCGTCACCCGGGCTGTTCGACGCGGTCATGCGCCTGCCGCTGCTGGACACCACGCGGGCGGAGTCCGAATTGGGCTGGCAGCCGCGGCACGACGCCGCGTCGACGGTGCGGGAGTTCCTCGCCGGGCTGCGCGCGGGCGCCGGCGCGGACACGGCGCCGCTGGCCCCGGACCGGCACCGCCTGCACGAAATCAGCACCGGTATCGGCCGCCGCCCCTGACGCCCGGCTCGCCCGGAGGTCATGAACGAC
>NZ_NMUL01000011.1 GCF_002234595.1 Amycolatopsis vastitatis | reverse complement strand
TGCCCGGCAGCCAGCCGAGAGCGGCAAAGACCGCGCGATCAGCCACGCGGCCCCGGCAGTCCACAGCAGCCAGCCCGTACACGGTGCTGCACGTGCGCGGCACCGGAACGACCGGCAGTGGCAACGTCCGGCGACCTGCCACCGGGCCAGAAGGTGCGCCCGTGGCATGACCGTCGTCAGGAAGAGCCGGAAGGACCAGCGGCTTGATCACGGCGCCGGTCACAACGACCACCCCGACCGAAGACGGCGGGATGGCCAGGAAAACGCTTGATCAGCGTGTTGAAGTGCGTTCAAGCACTGATACGTCAGATGTGGCAGGCTTGCCACGAAAGTGTGTCCGAGGGGGGACTTGAACCCCCATACGTGGGATATCTCCCGTGTTTGGGGAGATCATGCACTCACTGTAGCTCAGAGTTACTACACATGCATCCCAGGAATCGAGCCACCAACGGACAAGCGGACACCCCCGTGGGCGGGGCGTCAGGTGCGTCCCGGCAACTGACCTCGACGGCTCCAGCGACGAGTTGAACACGCTCCGGACAGCCGTTCTGCCCGACCGCAATCGTCGGGTCCGAAAGTGTCGCCCACCAGGCCATTGATCCGCCAATTCGTCGCCGAGATGCGCTCTACCTGGCTAGCGCGGCGGAGGCCGGGAGCGCCCCGAGCATGTCGATCAGGCCCGGTTGCCGAGCCTGGATCGGGCATCGGCGTCGCGCGCAGGCGAGCTGATCCTGCTGGCCGAGACGTTCACGTCGGCGGAGGCGCACGCTGGGACGTCGTCGGGCGGCTCGCGCCGGCCGACGAGTCGCACGCGACGGCGCAAAAGTCGCCTCGCGACTCACGACCGGGCACGTCTTCGCTATCACCGGCTTGTAGGCGCAGCAAGCACTGAACTGCTCGGCGCTGACTCCACACGAGTCCTCAGATGATCCTTGAGCTGATCCATCAGGTAGACGGCGTCGAAAACGGCGCGCTGTTGCATGGCCAGACACCAACGGAGTTCGAGTTCGTTCCAATCCTGGTCGCCTACCAGACTGATGACCTGCATCCATTCACCACCGCCGGTCTGGTAGTCGACCCAGCTGTAGCCGACCCTCGCCGTGTCGTGGACGGCCTTGTTCCTCGCCTTGATCGCTCTAGCGATGTCGTCGAGATCGGCGTCGTGGTACTCGTGGAGGAAATCAACGGGAATCAGCAACTTCCGGAGCTTGTTCAGCAACACACCAGCCGCGACGTCGACCTTGGAGTTCGGGTCGAGCATCCGGACCATGACGCCCAGGACAGCTTCGACCTCCGCGGCCTGCGTCATCACCAGGCCACGCAACCGATTCAGCTCGGCTTCGGCCCGTTCCTCGTCGGGACCTTCATCGTAAGGGTCCTCGGCCGTTGCGTCTGCGGAGCGGTATTCGCCGTCAAGTCTGTGCCAGGCGACGACACGCTCACCGAACCGTGGATGCTGCCGTTCGTGCTTCGAGAACTGGAACTCCGCAGGATCTCCCATGCCGGCCAGTATCGCGGGACCGATGTTCTCCGCGCCACACCTTTGCCAGCCCGGTTGGGACCGCCCGTACTCAGCTGCGGCTAAGAGGTCAGTTCAGAATGAGTTTGCGGAGGCAGATCACGGAGCCGGCCAGGCTAAGGATGCCTTGGTGCACGTCGGCTCGTCGTTCTGTGCGGATGCGCAGGCGGCGGAAGTTCTTGAGCCAGGCGAAGGTGCGTTCCACTGGCCAGCGGATGGTGCCGAGGCCGGAGCCGTGGTCGGTGCCGCGGCGGGCGATGAGCGGGCTGATGCCATGAGCGCGGACCAGGCGGCGGTACTTGTCGTGGTTGTAGCCGCGGTCGGCGTAGAGCCGGCGCGGCAGCTGGAGTGGCTTGCCGACTACGCCTCGGATCGGCGGAATGGCGTCGAGCAGCGGGATCAGCTGCGTGACGTCATTGCGGTGGCCGCCGGTCAGTGTGACGGCGAGCGGGATGCCGGCGGCGCCGGTGATCAGGTGGTGCTTCGAGCCAAGCTTGCGGCGGTCGACCGGGCTGGGCCCGGTGTGGTCCCCCCTTTGAGGGCACGCAGGTGAGTGGAGTCGACCAGCGCGGCCGACAGGTCCAGCATCCCGGCAGCGCGCAGCTCGGCGAGCAGGCGTTCGTGCAGCTGCTGCCAGACGCCGGCCTCGTGCCATTCGGTCAGCCGCCGCCAGCAGGTGGCCCCGGAAGCGCCGAACAACGCGGTCGGCAGGCGGTTCCAGCCGATGCCGGTACCGATGACGTACAGAATGCCTTTCAGCGCGGCGCGGTCATCGGCACGCTTGCGGCCCGGATAGCGGAACCGCCGCGGATGCACCGGAAGGAGTGGCTCCAGCCGCTCCCACAGCTGATCGGTCAGAACCTCCTCACGCATACCAACATTCTGGAAACCCTGGCAGCGCACACAAGACGACACGCCGACTCATTCTGAACTGACCTCCAAGCCCTCAACCGAAGTCAGCGCCACCTCGGGGAGGGCATCCGTAGACGGGAACCAAATTCGGACGACGCCGGAGACGTCCGTCTCTCTGCGCGAGGTGCGCGCTTCGCGGCCGGCTGGGAGGCACCGTTCCGGCCCGGCTCGACCAGCCGTGGTGCGGAGCGACGGGCGTTGATCGCGTCGATCGTGGACAGCATGGGCGCCTCGTTTCTGTGTCAGGAGCCGTCAGAACGTGGCGGTGCGTGGCCGCCTCGAGACGTCACCCGGTCAGCGACCGGTACCGGATCAAGGCGCCCCTTGCGCCAACCGTGCATCCACCTGGGCATATTCGGCCGTGCGAGCTTGGGAACGCAGCAAATCGGCCGCCGCCTGCCAAGTCTTGCGCGCGCGGTCGGGTTGCTCCAGCGCGGCGTAGGCGTCACCCAGCTGGACCAGATTTGTCGCCTCGGCGTAGCTGTGGCCTGCTTTCCGGCACAAGTCGACAGCTTGCCGGAAGTGCTCACGCGCCTCGGTGTGTTGCCCCAAGGACTGCGAGACGTACCCGAGCGTGTGCAGGGCATCTATCTGCCCGTACTCGTCGCCCAGGCTGCGATGCGCGGTCAGCGCGGATTCAGACGCCGCCACCGCCTGCTTGTGCTGACCAAGGCGAGCATGATCCCAGCCCACCTTGGTCAGCAACCTGGCTTCCCACGTGGGATCCCCCAGATCGCGAAAGAGCCGTAGCGCGCGGGTCGAGTGCAGCAACGCGAGTTCGTCATCGCCGCCGAGTTCGAACACCCATCCCATCGAATAGTGGACATGAGCCTGTCCGTAGCGGTCTTCGGTCTGCTCCGTGTACGCCAATGCCCGGCGCAAGTGCTCGACCGCCTCGGCTGTATAGCCTGCCCGGGCCAACGCACGGCCGAAATATCGCTCGGCGACGGCGATCGCGGCAGGCTCCGCGAGGCGGCCGGCGGACTCGAGCGCTCGCCCCCAGCACGAAACGTTGCTCAGCAGGTGACCCTGGCGGTAGTGGAAACTGTCGAACGTCCAAGCCAGCTGCCAGGTCAGATCGTGCCAGCCGCGACTCTGGGCCAGACACTGTGCGGCCAGCAGGTTCCGATGTTCGGTGGTGAACCAGGTCTGCGCGTCGTTCCGGTCCGTGATCAGCAGAGCGCGATCCGGCCCCGACAAGGCGATCTGCTGCATCTGCGGATCCAGCAGGTCGTCGGCGCGATCGGCGGTATGCAGGTAGAAGCAGATCAGGCGGTACAGCGCAGCGGCGGTGTCCATCCGATCGCCGAACTCCTGCGCATAGGCCCGGACCAGGTCGTGCATCCGGTACCGCCCTGGCAGGTGCTGTTGCACGAGATGGCTGCGGTCCAGCTCGTCGAGCAGCACCTGGATCCGCTCGACGGGCGAGTCCATGAGCGCGGCCGCTGCCGGAAGGCCGATGTCGACACCGGGTGTCAGGCTCAGCAGGGTGAGCAACGTGGCCGCCTCGGCGCTCTGGTCGTCGTAGGACCACGAGAACACCGCCCGCAGGTTGACCGCCAGCTCGCCGGCGTCCAGCGTATTCAGGCGCGAAGACGCCGCCATCAGGTCGCTGCTCATCGTGGCAAGCGGGAAGCTCGGATGAGCCGCCACACGGGCGGCGATGATGACCAGCGCCAGCGGAAGTCCTCCGCAGTGTTCGAGCAGCTGCTCCGCCGCCGCGGCCTCGGTGCTCACCCGCGTGCTCCCGATGTGCCGCCCCAGCAGCACGCGTGCCTGCTCCGGGTCGAGCGCGTCGAGCACGATGGGCACCGTCTCGTGATTGGCGATCAGGTTGCTGAGCCGGTTGCGGCTGGTGACCAGCACGACGCACGAACGGTCTCCGGGCAGCAGGGGCTCAACCGTGGCCGAGTCGCGTACGTTGTCGAGAAGGATCAGCAGGCGTTTGCCTGCCACGCTGCTGCGCAGCAGGTTGAACAGCGACTGCTGATCAGTCTGCAGCGAGCGCAGGTCGACGTCGAGGGCGTCAAGCAGGCACCTCGCGGCGTCGCCTGCGGACAGCGGGGCGCCCGTCGGACCGAATCCACGCATGTCCACATACAGCTGGCCATCGGGGAAGTCGTCAACGTTCTCTTGAGCCCACCGAAGGGCAAGACTGGTCTTGCCCGTACCGGCCAACCCGGTGATCAAGAAGATCGACGAGACGGCGGTATCGATCAGACCGAGTTCCACGTCCCGATTGGTGAACAACCTCGAGGCGAGTGGCAGCTGGCAAGGCGACCGACGCACGTCACCACCGATCCGGCCTGCCGCCTCTTCATAGGCCGAACGCCAGTGCGCCAACGCCAGCATGTCCTGCGGCAGTTTCAGCCCCAGCAGCTTGGCGTGATGCAGGCAGGCCCGCACGAACGATTCCACCGTCGGCCATCGAGGCAGGCGGCTTCCGGAAACCAGATCGTGGGCCGTCGAGGTCGGAAGGTGACGTCCCAGCAGCGCGGCGTGCCTGTGCAGGATCTCCAACGCCGGCTCACCGGCAGCAGTCCTCAGACTTCTCAGCTGCGCCCGCAACCCCGGGATCGGATCCTTCATCGCCCAGCCTCCGTCCTGCCGAGCTCGGCCGTTCCATCCGATTTCCGATCCGCTGGACCGGACGGAACCGGACGAGCGACCCCGGATGGTGGGGAGACCCGAAACTCCCGACGGAAGGCCTCCCGATGTCTCGACGCTCTCTTGCCATCCTCGCCGCACTCGCCATGTCGCTGGTACCTGCAACCGTGGCACAGGCGGCGCCCGCACACGTCGAAGTCACTTGCTCCGGATACGGCTGTGACCACCTGGACCCGGTGGCGACCGGCTGCAGCGCCGGATCCACCACCGTCGCGAGCGCCGCCATCGGCAGCGTCGGCACCGTCGAACTCCGCTGGTCACCCACCTGCCAGACCAACTGGTCGCGGGTCACCGTCGCCGCCGGCGGCGCCAACCCCAGCAGCTTCTGGCGGTACGCCGACATCTACCGGCAGAGCCCGGCATCCCACGACTACTTCGACTTCAACGGCAACGGCAGCCCCGTCTACGGGAACATGCTCTACGCACCCGGCTGCGCCTGGGCGTCGGGCACGATCCAGTATTCGGGCGGCTGGAGCACCGGCACAGCAGTTCAGCCTGGCTGCTGAACAACCGGCTCCCGCGAGTCGCGGCCACTGTACCGGCCGCGACCCGCCTCGGGTGAACTACCGGCCGACCTTGCGATCAGCCCGCTCGACCACAGCCCGGAAGTAGTTCGGAGCGTTGGACGCCACACAGCAGATCCGGGCCATGCGCCCAGCTGGCGACGGTCAGACTCGCCGGTTCACTCTCGCCGACCTGATCCGCTGTGGTATCTGCGACCGCCGGCTGCACCCTGTGGCTCGGCTCCACCTGGTGGCTGCTCGTCCGCGACGCCGGCCGGACACCCGTCTGCCCGGTCGCGGTCACCGCGCCGTCGTAGGACCGCGTGTGTTGGTCCGGCCGGACCTGGCGCTGTTCAGCGCTGTCGCCGGGACCGGACTGCTGATGTTGGAATGGCCAGGGCTGGCGTCGGGCCTTGCTGTGGACGCTCTGGCCCGTCGCGCAGAACGGCCACGGCATGCCGCAGTCCGCCTGGCTCGAGATGCACAGCGTCGCGCGGTCCGGGTAGCGCATCAGGACGCTCTCCAGCAGCGTGCCGTCGTGGGCCCGCCACAGCGTCTTGCGCGTCGCGCCGTCGTCGGCCGCCAGCGCGCGGACCTCGGTCAGCAACGTCGGCATCAGGTCGGCGACCAGCCGGTCCCGCGAAGCCGCCGGGATGTCGGTCATCTCCGCCGGGTCCACCGTCAGGCGCGAGAAGTAGTGGTTCGACAGCTGCTTCGCGCGGAACGGCTTCTCCCCCAGCTCGACCACGGCGGCGGCGCGCTCGGCCACCGAGAGGTCGGCGAGGTGGCGCGGCGGCAGGCCACGCTTGGGGGCGTCGAAGACGAGCGGGAGCGCAGTCACAACCGGACCAGTCCTCCACGCGCCCGGAACCGCCGACCCGGCCGCCTGTACGTGTGTAGGCCAGGTCACGAACCTGTCGAGCCTTTACATCCCACGCGACCGGAAGAAGGCGTCTTCAGCAGCCGCGAACTGATCGATTTCGCTACGCTGCTCGGTCCCGATGCGCTCATGGAGCCAATGGTCGAGGTTGCCGGCCCGGCGCGCGTAGGCACCGAGGAGTTCGCCGATGTCGACCACGTCGCTTGGCAGCTCGGCAAGCCAGGTGATGATCTCGGTGTTCCAGTCTGTCCAGTTCAGCAAGGCGTCGCACGGGAGCACGATCGCGACGGTGGCCGAACCGGCGCTGATGGTCTCTGTGCTCGAGACGATCGGCAGCTGAGCATGCGCGAGTTCGTTGCGCATCTTTTGCAGGAAGGCTGCGGTGACGTCGCTGGCGAACAACTCGGTGACTCGTTCGCTGTACTCGGTGGCGATCGGAGAGCCGGCCTCGAAGTTGTGCTTGATGAACCGGCGGAGTTGCGCGACACGCGTCGCCACCGCGGCGAGCACGTTGTGCAACAGCCGTTGGCTCTCGTCGAGCACCTGGTCGAGAACGTCGGCGTTAGCGACATCTCTGACCGGCGGGCGGCTCCCCTGCCATTGCAGCAGCCCCTTCCACCACCCTCCCACCGGATGGCATCGCGGGCCTGGGTGGCCTTTCCTCTGGCGGTGGACTCGCCGACATGTCCTCGCCGAGGAGCACGCATGGCGTCTGGATACGCCGGGCGGCAAGGCTGCGGGCTGGAAGACACACCCGCTAACCGATCAACCGGCCGAGATGGCGGCGCCACGGCTGGCAGTGTTGTACCGATCGCTGCGGAAAGCTCTAGAGGACGGCAAGGACGAGGCCGGTGCGGGCGACTTTTACTACGGAGAGATGGAAGCCCGCCGGCACGCTGGTTCGAGGCGCGACAAGATCGTCCTCGGCTTGTACTGGCTGGTTTCTGGCTATGGTCAGCGCGCTCTGCGCGCTGTTGCGGGCCTCGCTGCACTCGTGACGGTCCTCACCGTGCTACTGCTGGGCTGGGGTCTGCCCGCCGACAGTCCTCCACAACTGGCCACCGGAACGCTCTCTGCGGCGCCAGCTCGTGCACCGCAGTCTGTCACCTTGCAGCTGAGTGATACCCCTGTCGCTCTACCGCCACCAGCGCAGCGCTGGACGGCAGCCCGAGCTGAGAAAGCAGTCCAACTGGCATTGGGGTCAGTGGTGTTCCGGGACGCTGGCCAAAAGCTCACTCCCACCGGCACGTGGACGACCATGGCTGGACGATTCCTTGGCCCGCTCCTTCTCGCCCTGGCGGTGCTGGCCGTCCGCGCCCGAGTCAAGCGGTGACGCCCGCCGCATCGACTCGGCGCAGCGCCTGCTCAGCTTGGCCTCATGTTCTCGCTGTCTTCGTCGTCGTCCAGGAGCAGGCCCAGGATGCGAGCGATCTTGCCCAGCGATTCCTCTTCGAGCCCGGCCAGGACCTTGGCGTATACCTCGTGCAGGACGGCCACCGAGTGTCCCGCCCACAGCGGCCCCGCCGTCACGGCGGCGAGTTCGTTTTCGGCGACCCGGATACCTGGGGTGAACCGGATGTCGACACCCGAACCGAGACCCGCCTCTACGGTCCGGCCCACGCCAGGGCATGGGATCGTCCGCACCCGAGACTGCCCCATCGCATCGCGTGGGCCGGCCACGCCGGGAATTTGCCGATTCTGGAAGGCACCGTGATCCGCTTGCAGGTCGAGCGGCTGCCGTCCGGGGCGACCCGAAACCGGTGTGGCTGTGGCATTCCGGCATTGGTCTCGATTCGGCGATGGTTGATCTGTTGTGGCAGGCGTTCCTGCGCCGGTTCGACATTGAGCACACCTTCCGCATGCTCAAGCAGACCCTTGGCTGGACCGCCCCGAAACTGCGGTCTCCCGAGGCCGCTGACCGGTGGACCTGGCCGCTGCTGGTCGCCTACACCCAACTGCGCCTCGCCCGCGGCCTGGCAGCCGACCTGCGACGTCCGTGGGAGAAAACCATCGCACCACAAAGGCTGTCCCCGGCCCGAGTCCGGCGAGGTTTTCGGCACCTGCGTGCGCATACCGCTCGTCCGGCCGGTGGCCCGAAACCCTCCCGGCCTGGCCCTGGCCGCCCACCCGGGACACCCAACCGACAGCCCGCATCACGCCATGACGTGCATATCGTGACCAGCCCAAACAAACGGAAACCCAGTCACGGCAAGACACCAAAGTCCAACAACCCACATCCCCGCCGAACAGGTTAAAACTCAAGTTAGGCCCCGAACAACTCGGCACGCCCGAGTTCATACCTACTTGGCGGACACCAGCTCAGCCCGCCACGCATCCGCCAGAATCAACCGGACAGGACACCAGATGCCCTGTTCGGAGCGAGTTGGCGGTGTCCGGGGAACTTGGCGGGGTCAAGTGAAGAGCGGCCGGAAGGCCGCAGCGATCGCCGACCCCTTCCAGGTACTCGGCGAAGATCCGGCGCACGACGTCGGCCGCTTCCTTGTCGATCGCCAGCACGCGCAGCCGGAAGCCCTCGGCCGCCTTTCGCGGGTTCGGGTGCGGGCCGCCGTCGACCACGACGTACCCGTACGGTGCCCGGCCGCCCTGGTGTCGCCCTTCGTTGACAACCTGCGCGTCCATCGCCGCGCGGACACGTGCCTGGACATGCTGACGCTCCGACTCGCTCATCCCACCGAGCACGCTCATGAGCATCTTGTGCGAAGGATTCCGCGGGTCGTACTTGCCGCCCAGTTCGGGCACCCAGAGATCCACGCCATAAGCCGCGAACCTTGGCGCGATCAGTGAGAACTGGTTGCCGAACCAGCATCGGGTGCCCTCGCCGACCACGACGGCGTTCCACGTCCGCCGTGGGTTCTTCAGCTCGGCGAGCAGCCGCGCGGCCTCGTTGCGCCGCTCCCAGGGGACTGACCGCGACTGACCGACGTCGAAGAACTCCTCGACGATCCGGCCGCCGAGCGGCTCGACGAACTTCCGCGCGTTCCCGAACTGCCAGCCGCGGGACGTCTCCGGATCTTGGTTGTCCTCAGTCGAGCACCGGCCGTAGCCCGCCAGTTCCCCGATCCCGTTGTCCACGGGATCGGCCACCTCAAGGCCCAGAATCTCGTCCAACGTCGACCACGGGTCGTTGCTGATTTCAGCCGTCATGGTCCACCCCCTCTGTCGGTCCGTCCAGCACCGGCACCTCGGTAAGCTCGATCAGAATGGCCAGTAAGCCACGCGCGACAGCTGGCGTCAGCTTGGGCAATTCCGCAGGTAGAAATAACCCGAATCGGTCGATATTCGGAGTGCTCGGTGCTCATGGCCGGTCCTCCTGGTCGACCAGTTCGTCGTCGCTCGTCGCGCGGTCGATGGCGCTCCTGATTTCAGCCGTCAGATACCCGCGCACCTGCCGTGTCTCGCCGTCCTCGCCGGTCACACGGTCTCGCGTCGGCCGGCATCCCCGATCGGTCATCTCCTGCGCGAACGTCTTCCGGTCGATCTCCAGGGCGCCCAGCAACTCAGCCGTGGGCACGAACTCCCTGCCATCCGGGCCCAGGTCGTCGCCCAGGTACTCGACGAGCGACGCGAGCAACTCAGGCAGCTGAACCGCGTCAACCGGCTGACCTGCACCGATCGCCTTGACTGCCGCAGCGTGGTCGAGCGCCGGCGTCGTGTCCTGGCCGGCCGCGTGTCCGGTGAGCGTCCCGGCCGCCTCGCGCAGCGCCCGGCCCTGCTCACAGATGGTCCGCCAATCCTCGTTCGGCATGTAGTAGGTCCGGACCGTCATAGCCAGCACGTCCGCCCCGGCCGCCGTGTCGCCGTCCGGCCGCAGGATGCCCACGCCCTTATGTGAGGGCAGCAGCCTGGACGAGTCGAACCCGCGCGTGTTCATCTGCTCGCCGAGCACGATGTTGGAGTCGCGCCAGTCCATCACCCGCAGGGCGAACCGCGACCCGAGGACCGCCCGCAGCCCGGACGGGATCGTCTTGGAGTCCGGTCGCTGCGTGGCGAGCACGAGCACGATCCCTGCGGCCGGTCCCTTCTTCGCCAGCCACGTCAGCAGTTCGCCGACGTACTCACCCGCGGGAAGTTTCTTTCCTTGCACGTCAACGGGTGTGCGGTCTTCCAAGGGAACTTGGACCTCATCGATGAAGATCGCCGTAATCGGCATGTCCAGCGCCTTGTCGCGGGACATCTCCGGCGTGACCTTCGACTCCGGGCACGTCAGGTCGTCCAGGTCGCGCATCCGCCGGAACCGCGTCTGAACTTCGCCTACCAGCTCGATCAGCCAGTCCACGAGCGCCAGGACGTGTTCGGGCTCGTCGCCGGACATGAAACGGTGAGCCACCAGGCCGGCCGCGTCCCAGTCTTTCCCGGCCTTGAAGTCCGCCACATACAACCGCACCCACGCGTCCAAGATGAGACCAGCCGCGGCGAGCCGTGCGGCAAACGTCTTACCCTGCCTCGGAATCGCGCCCACGAGCAGCGACGTCCACACCAGCGGAAGGTCGATCCGCCGGTCTCGCGCGTCCCGTCCGAACGGGATCGGCCGCCAGGCGTCCCACTGCGTCACGCCGAGCAGCGGCGTCCGCAACGGTGGCGAGCTGTACGGGTCTTCGTCGGCTACCCACATCGATACCCGGCCGGCGTGTCCGCCATTGCCCCGGACACGCTCCACGATGAGCTGTACTTCATCGACGGCAAGTGCCGACGCGAGCGCGTCCCTGTTCTTGACCACGTCGGCCGCCTTGCGGGTGGCAGGGAGATCGACGGTGACGGCCCAGCCATCTCCGACGCGCGTCGCACGTTCGACGAGCCGCAACGTCTCGTCCTTGCCGATCAGCTTCGCGTCACGGAACGCGTCCACCAGGACCTGCGGGTCCATCGTCCAAGCCAACGTGCGCGGACCGGCGAGCGCTGGCTTGCGGCCGGGACTGCCGTCCTTCCTGCGCCCGAGGACCGCGAGCGCTACTGAGGCAGCGGCTCCGCCGATCCACAAAGGATCGGTTCCGTACACGAGATCGGCGACAGCGACCGCCACGGCCGTACCGACCAGGACAGCACCGGTCACCTTCCACCGGAACAGCGTGAGTGCCCTGATCTCGGTGAACTTGTCGGCGAGCTTCTCCGACTCCTCGGCGGCCGTCCGGTAGTCCCGGACAGTCACCCACCCACGCCACCACCGCGCGCCGACCACGGCGCCACGCACAACCGCACCGAGGAACCGCAGCGGCGAGAGGACCAGCCACACCACGGCATCCTTAAGTGCTTGCCTCGCCTGCGGCTTGCTCTTGAGCCACAACGGAACTCGCGGCGAGTGCAGCCACCACAACACGAAGCGATTCCTCTTCGGTGCGCGCGGGCGCGGCTGCGGCAATGTGTCGTCGATCAGCTCGCCGTCGAGCACAGAATCGGCTTTGACCGGCAACGAGTCAGTCATGGGCCACCTCCGCCCGCAGCGCCCGAGCCAGCCGGGGCGACAGACCGCGCGAGCAGCCGGTAGCCCGCCGCACCCACGCCGGCGTGATCTCGACGTCCGGCGTCCACATTTCCCGAGCGATAGCGAGGTAATCGGCGAACAGCACCCGCCGCCCGCCGGTCTCCTGCTGAACGGGACGCCGTTCAGCCGCAACCAGCACAGCATCGGTCAGCTTGTCCCGCAGGTCGGTGATCGCCTCGACGGCGACAAACACGACGAGCGGCGGCACCGAATGCAGCACGATCGCCGCAGCCTCTCCGGCGGCGAACGACGTCCAGGTGTTCATGACGTACGTAGCCGCGAGCGTGAACCACTTCGCCCGTCGTACCCAGATGCCCGTCCGGACCTGGTATCGCGCGGTGACCTGCTCGGCCCGCAGGATCGCCAGCAGAACGAGCGAGACGGTCGGGTCCAGCACCCACGCGGCCAGCCACGGCAGCGACCCCGGCCGCGTCCCGGACGCCGCGAAGCCCTGGACGTTCGTCATCGTGAAGGCCAGCCCGAGCACGATCCCGGACCAGCACATCCAGTCGACCTGCCGCCGCACCCGCTCGATCCGCAGAGCGACGACGTCCGGATCGGTCTGGTAGGCGCGTACCTCCGCGGCTTCGGCCGCGTCCTGCGCAAGCCGTTGCGCCCGGTTCATCGCCGACCACCCCGCTTCGACGTGTCGACGGTGGTCACGGTCATCGCGCGAGTCAGCGCGTAGGACGCGAACAGGGCTGGCAACCCGAGCACGGCGAGCAGCAGCCACGGGCTGCCCGGATGAGCGATCACGACCCACTGAACAGCGACGATCAGCCCAGCATTGAACAGCACCCGCCCGGCGAGCGACACGAACCGTGCCCCGCTCCGGGCAGCTTCGGCAGCGGCTTTCGCCCGACGGGAACCCGCCCGCCAGACCCAGAACAACACGAGCAGCACGCCGACACCGGCGAGAATCTGCGTGGGCGTCACGGTGAGTCCGTTCATCGCGCACCCCGATCGGTCCGCTCGCCGCGGCGCAGCCAGTGCGGGTGCAGCGCGCGCCGGTCATCGTCGGTCATCGCGCCCCAGACGCCGACCGTGTCGACGCCGGCCGTCCGAAGCTCCAGTTCAAGGCACTCGTCCTGGACCGGGCAGCCGCCGCACAACAGCTTGGCGAACTCGCGGTCATCGCGAGCGTCCGGCGGGCCGGCCTCCGACGGCGTCATACAGGCTCCATCGCTGGTCACGACGTCGCGCAGGACATCGGTGGGCACCCACCGCAGGCGATCGAGTCGCCATGCGATGCCGATCAGCCAGAGGTCGTCGGCTTCCATGCCGCCCCTCCGTCCTGAAGGGCCCTGATCAGTTCGGCGGACGACACGCGCAGCCCGGAGCGGCAGAGGGTGGCGCGGAGCATGCCAGTCCGGATTGCCCGGCTGACGGTGTTGCGGGAGACGCCGAGAATCCACGCGGACTCGGGAATGGTGTGAAAGGTCGTTTTGGCGTTCATGGGAGAACCATTCTGTTGATTTCAAGACTATGTTGTTGATTTCAGCTCTTCGTCGGACGTGTTTGTCCGACGCGCCGCAGGCAATGCGCTAGGCGGCGCGGAGAAAGCTCAACGAACCGCTAATCTCGGCGCTGAGGCGGAGCGCGGAGGAATACGTGACGGAGGACTGGGCGGCAGTCGCCAAGGCGATCAACATGCGCGTGAACGAACTCGGCTGGCGACAACGCGAGCTGGCCGAGCGGTCGCACGTGTCGCAGGCGATCGTCCGCGAGCTCCAGCACCACACGGTGGAACGTCGCCGAAGCGCGCGGACGCTCGAAGCCTTGTCCACGACCTTGGGCTGGCACCCGCAACATCTGCTGGCCGTGCTGCAGAACCGCACGCCGCCGCACCCGGACGAGCCGGCAGACGACGGTCATGAACTGTGGTCTCGGTTGGACGCACTCGAACAGCGCCTGGCCGAGATCACCGACCGGCTGGAGGACGTCCAAACGAGCCTTGCGACCGTGGTCGAGCACGTGAAGCCGAAGGGTTAGCGACTTGGTGAGTGAGGTGTTTTCCATGCCTCTAATTCAAGGCTGGAACGGCCTCGCATCCCATGCACAAGCACCGCAGGACCACTGCACAACCACCGCAGGTCAGCGACATTCGGGAGCGCAATGAGTCCGGCCGGGGGATGGACGGGACGAACAGCGGTCGCATTGCAGTCGGCATTACGGCTCAGCCAGGAGCGGTTCGCCGAACACCTCGGAATCAGCGCGCGTACGGTCGCGTCCTGGCACAAGAAACCGGATCTCCGCCCGCAGTCGGAGATGCAACAGGTCCTGGACACCGCCCATGAACGGGCATCGGAAGCCGAGCGCGCCCGCTTCGCCGAGCTGATCGGCGAGGGGCCGGCCGTCGACACGACGGACGCCGACGGGCGGCTCGCCGCGGACCCCCACATCGGCGCGGCTCTCGAATGGCTCGACCGGCACGCCCACTGGACGCCCGGCACCGCGCGCCGCGCCGTCGCCGAGCGAGTCGCGAGCGTCGACGTCCAAGACCTCCACGACCGCGGCACGCGACGCGGTTGGGTCAGCCAGCGCGACGTCGCGGAAGCACTGGCCACCTACTACGGCAGCCGACTCGACGACCACGGCCTGTACACCGCGCGGTGCGGCGAGCTGGCCATGAACACCAGCGTCCTGACATGCGCAGACTGGCTGGACCTGGACTGCGAACTGCGCCCGCCGCACGACCGGTTCCGCGTTCCGAGCGCGCAGCCTGAAGCCGACTTGGACCTGGACGACCACGCCGCCGGCCGCGCTGTTCAGCGGCTCGCCGAGACGCTGTCCATGAACACCCGGCTGACGGATAGCCCGATCTACCGGCTGACGAGCACGGACATCCGTGAACACCAGCTTGGCGGGACGTTCGGCATGTCCCAGTTCGTGCACTACGCGCTGACGGTCGACCTGCTCGAAGGCGAGCTGGTGGACGCCGTCGCCACCGGCTCGACCGCCATGCCGCTCCGAGACCGCTACTTGCCGGATCTCCGGTCGGTGCTCGATGTCGGCGACCGCCTGTGCGCGGGTGGCGTGCTCGCGCTCACCGCGATTGCCCGGCCTGCCGACCCGTACCGCGGCGAGGCGGACTACCTGCTCCTGGTCCTGGAGCGGTCCGGCCACGTACTCAACGCCGCGCGTCGGCTCGCGGTGATCCCGAAGGGTTTCCACCAACCGTTCACCGACATCCGCCGGGACGCCCAGGTCGGCATGACGCTCCGCCGCGAGATGGAAGAGGAGCTGTTCGGTCGCCCGGACATCGACAACACCCTGGGCGACATGCTGGCGGCCGACCCACTCCACCCAACCAAGCTCACCGAGCCGATGAGCTGGCTCATGGCGGAGGCAGGCCGCTTGCGGATGGAGTGCACCGGGTTCGGCCTGAACCTCGTGAGCGGGAACTACGAGTTCGCCAGCCTGATCGTCATCGACGACGAAGAATTCTGGGCACGGTACGGAGGAGTGGTGGAAGCAAACTGGGAATCCGCGACTCTTCGTCAGTATTCGACTACCGACGCGGAACTCGTCACCGAGTTGCTGGGTGATGTAGCGTGGAGCAACGAAGGATTGTTCGCCATGACGCAAGGGCTCCGGCGCCTCGCGGAAATCGGCGGAGAGCGTGTGAAACTGCCCGAGATCGAATGGGAGATCAGCCAGTGAGCGACGGTTGGACCGCCGGCAACGCCAACGACGACGCGGCCGAGACGCGCGGCTGGCTGGTTGGCCACTTCATCGACCCATCACAGGGTGTTCGCGCCTCCAAGAACGTAGAAGTCAAGTGGGCAAACCACCCTGCCGGCGATAAGCGTCCTGAGTGGACGTCCGACGATCAACGGACCACACTGGTGATGCTCGTCTCCGGGGAATTCCGCGTCGAGGTCACCGGCGGCGGCAAGGTCATGAATCGACAGGGCGATTACGTGATGTGGGGTCCAGGGGTCGACCATTCCTGGGAAGCATTGGCGGATTCGGTAGTCCTCACCGTCCGCTGGCCGTCAGCAACCTAATTCAACGCCGGGAATCCTCACTCGATCGCCGTCGATCTCGGCGAGCCGCCGCAAGCCCTGGAGAAATGCGAACAACCCCTCATTGCTCCAGGTTTCGTCGCCGATCAGCTCGCTGATCAAGTCGCCGTCGAGCGTCGAGTACTGCCGCAGCCCGGCGGCCTCCCAGTTCGCTTCGACGTCGCCACCGAACCGCGGCCAGAACTCCTCATCCTCGATCACGACCAGGCTGGCGAACTCGTAGTTCCCGCTGACTAGGTTGAATCCGAACCCTGTGCACTCCATCCGCAGCCGGCCAGGCTGCTCGCTCAGCCACCGCATCGGAGCAGACAGCCTGCTCGGGTGCATCGGGTCGGCGGCGCGCTGTGTTCCGGCCGTTCGGTCGACGTCGAGCCGTCCGAACAGCTCCTCTTCCAGTTCGCGCCGCAGCGTGGCACCGATCCGCGCGTCGGCACGGTGATTGGCAAGGGGTGCGTGGAAGCTCTTCGGGATCACGGCTAGCCTGTGCGCAGCGTTCAGTACGTGTCCCGACCGCTCCTGGATCAACAGGAGGTAGTCCGCCTCACCGCGGTACGGGTCGGCCGGCCGGGCGATCGCCATCAATGCGAGGACTCCACCGGCGCAAAGCCTTCCCTGAAGGTCGAGCACAGCAGGTAGATCGGGCAGGTACCGGTCCCGGAGGGGCATCCGGTTGCGACCGGCCGCCAGGCTCTCGTGCAGCTCGCGTTCGAGAAGGTCAACGCTCAGCGCGTACTCGACGAACGGCACCACGCTGACCTTGCCGCCGACCGTCCCTGGTCGAACCTGCACGTCCGTGAGCCGGTAGAGCGGCACGTCGGCGATACGGACGTCGTGGGTAGCGGCTTCAGCCAGCCTGCGAACCGCGGCGGCTGCGTCGACCTGCTCGCGCGACGCCTCGCCGTCGGTCGACAACGCCAGCTGGTCGCCTTCAAACGTCAAGGGGCAACCCAAATCCAGCCACTCCGGCCGTGTCAGGACGCTGGTCGCTATCCGAACTGGACCGCACCGCGCGGAGTACTGCGCGTGACCAGGAACCGAATCGCCGTAGTAGCTTGCCAGGGCCTCAGCCACGAGACTTCGCCCGGCTGTAGCTCCACCATGCGATCTCGCCGGCGCCGCCGCTGTGACTCGCGTGCGCGTAGTTCCCGGGGGCCACCCGACGTGCCGATCCAGCCAACCGAACGCGGGTTCAAGCCCCGACCGGAGCACCGGCGCTTCCTGCGGCAGACGGAGGCCGATCAGCTCGCGCAGCTCGTCGGCTGAGCGGCCGAGCACCTTGGCCAGCTTCGGCCACTGGTAGGGCAGGGGCGCGTACTCGCCGGCTTCCCACCGGATGACGGTTGATCGGTCGACGCACATTACTTCGGCGAGCTTCTCCTGAGTCAGCCCGGCCGCCTTGCGAGCTGAAACAAGCTCTTTGCGCCGACGAACGCCGACCACCCGACCACCTCGCTTTGCTGACAGTGATCACATCCTAGCAGGCATATCACCTGGTAGAATTGGTGACTGCCGCATCTCCGCCCCGAAACTCCGACGTTTGCGCTATGGGCTCAGCCGAGCACTCGGGCTTGGATGATTTCAACACATCCGGCGACCAGGGGAGCGAACGTGACCAGCGGCGAAAGCGGCTCGCGGCCTTCGCGCTTGTACGTGACCTGGCACCGCAGCGTGGCCGACAACCTGGACCACGCTGTCACCGACGAAGACCTTGCCGACAGCATCGCGCTCCAGACGGGCCGCTACGACTCGCTGTGCGGCCGCGAAGTGCCGTTCGACTCGTGCCTGGTGCCTCCGGGCCGTCGGTGCGGCGCGTGCAACGTGCTGGTCCGGCTTCGCTCGACCCCGCCGACGACCGAACGCACGTGCCACAGGAAGCCGTCGCGCTGGCGTCGCCTGTTCGGCCGCCTCCAGTCTCCGGCCGCCCTGCCGCCGCGCCCGCCGCAGCGCGTGCGGCTCATTCCTGAGCAGGGCGGCCGGACCACGACGTCGGCGGGAACGGGCGGCGCCCCGACCGCGCCCGCTCCCGCCGATCACCAGGTCCGGCGGTGCGCCCGATGACGGTTCGCCTAGTCATCGCGCGCCCGTTGCCCGGCACTGTTGGCGAATCCCGCCGGGTCGTCCACGTCTTCCCGGTGCCGGCGGAGGAGACTACGCCGGAGCGGCTGACCGCGTACTGCGGCGCTGCGTTCGGGCCCGGCGAGCTTGAGTTGCTGGAGCGTCCAGTCGGGATGCCCTGCGTGACCTGCCTCCACCGTGCACCCACCCCGGGAAGCGCCGATTATCCGGCGATCGACCAATGACGTGGGATCCGCGGCCGATCATGCCGGCTTTCCAACGCGAGCTTGACCCGCTGCTGCTCCTGCCGGTGCGGCTGTTCATCGCGTGCCTGCTGGCCGACATGCGCTGGTGCGATGACGTCACTGTCCAGGGTGTGTTGCGTCTGAGCGAGCGAAAGTTCGCCCCGCATGTCGAGCGACTGCGCGCCGCTGGGTATCTGGAGACTCGTACCGAAGGACGTCGCGTAAAGCTCCGTCTTACGGTGCTGGGGATCGACCGGCTGACCGAGCACGTGAAGGCGCTCGACAGGGTCGCGAACACGGCTGCTGAGATCGTCATCGCACAGCGCGCGGCACTCCGGCCATCGATGGGTCCGGAATCATGAGCGTCGCTGTCGTCTTCGCGCTGCTGGCGGTGCTCGGTGGTCGACGTGAGCGAACCAGTTACGTCGGCGTTGCCACGGACATGGATCAGCTGGTCGGGACGGCGCTGAGCCGGTGACCGATGACGATCGAGACGTGCGTCCGCCTGATCCCGTGCCCACCGAGATCCCCGTCGACGTTGTGCGGACGCGCGTGGCCAGCTACACCGCCGGGGAGAGAATCTCGAAAGCCTGGTTGCGCGCTATTCCTACAGCTATCGCAAGATCTGCGCCAGCCTGATCGACGCTGGTGTAACTCGGCGTCCTCCACGGAGACTGCTGCCGCCAACTCCACCCGGGCTTGTAAACGCGTGCCTCGACGGGCGCTCGATCCGCCAACTCGCGGCCACCCATGACATGTCCTACAACCAGACCCGCAACATCCTGCTCGCCGAAGGCGTCGAACTCCGCCCGCCGCGGCCGGCCATGACCGAGCATGGCGCCGTGGCCACACTGCTTGGTGGAGTTTCCGTCACTGTATTAGCACACGAATAGCTGTCACAACCCGTCCTGCGAGGCGTCCAGCTGTCACATTGTCCGTGACGGCCGCGAACGTCTGTCAACCTCCGAAAACATCGGCTGTGACGGCTGTGACGGGTCAGCTGAGACCCGTCACAGCCGTCACGAGGCACCCTTGCTGAACGGGGTTAAGGCGTCAGTAGGCCACACGCGACAGTAAGTCAAGCGCAGAGAATGGAGCCGGAGTGAAGCCCGCGGGTGCCGATCGGGTCGGCGGTGCGGCGCGGCGGCCGGGTCACCTCCAGCTTCTCGGTCGACCGGGTAGCACTCGCCCGGACGAGCGGCCGCTGCGCTGATCCAACCAGCAGGGCCCGGTCGGCAGTGAATCCGTGCACGGTGACCGGTGCTCACGGGTCTCGGTGTCGTGCTGGACAGCTTCGAGGTTTTGACGACGGGATCGCCTTGTAGCGTCGAAGTTCTTCGGGGTGGCAACCTCCACTTGAACACGGTCGATTTGTCACGACTTCGTGGTCACCGAACAGCTCCTCACGGGTATGGGTTGCAGGCGACGAAGTTCAACGGCGTCGTTGCCCGGTTGGTTCCCCTGCCGGGCAACGACGCCCCAGTCGGGTGTTCACGGTCCGAATTTGTCGGTTCCCTCGGGTACGGTGTCTCTCCATCGGAGTCGCCGCGCGGCGTGGGGATGTCGGCGCCTCGCGGGAAGGGCATGAGAGGGGTTCGCGATGGTGGATCAAAAGACGGTGTTCATCGCCTTCGCCAAGGAGGACGAGGCGAGCCGGAACCTGTTCAACGGGCAGCGGTTGTTGGTGCGGTCGCCCTACGGGTACACGGACATGTCGGTGAAGGAGCCCTACAAGACCGAGTGGAAGACCAAAGTCCGAACCCGGATCCGCCGCTCAGACGGGGTAATTGCACTGATCAGCTCGAGCACGCCGAAGGCAGACGGGCAGCTGTGGGAGATCAAGTGCGCGGTAGAGGAGGACAAACCGCTGCTGGGCATCTGGCTGGGACAGTATCGGGTCAAGCCGACGGAGATGGGGTCCGCGCGGTGCACGGCGTGGGCGTGGGACACGATCGGCGCGTTCATCGATGGGCTGTGACCGTGCGGCGCGCTCTGTTGGTCGGGATCGACGACTACGAGCACCAGCGGTCGCTGGCCGGGTGCGTCAACGACGCGACGGCGCTGCAGCCGCTGCTGGTCCGCAATGAGGACTCCACCAAGAACCTCGACTGTCGGCTGCTGACCGGTACGGTGACCCGCAACGACCTGATGAGCGGCGTGCGGGCCCTGCTGGCAGGCGGTGCGGATTTCGCGCTGCTGTACTTCGCCGGCCACGGCACTCCCGTCGACGGCGACGTCGCCCTGGTCACCAGCGACGGCCAGGGTGAGACGCCCGGGGTCCTGTTCGCCGAGGTTCTGACGATCGCCCGGAAATCGGAGGTCAAGGAGATCGTGGTGATCCTGGACTGCTGCTTCTCTGGCGGCGCCGGAACCGTCGCCGCGCTCACCGACGCGGCCGTGCTGCGCAGCGGGATGTCCATCCTGACCGCCAGCCGCGGCGACCAGTACTCCGCCGAGGCCGGCGGCCGCGGCCTGTTCTCCGCCCACCTGGAGGGCGCGCTCGACGGCGGCGCCGCGGACGTCCTGGGCCACGTCACCGTCGCTGGTCTCTACGCCTACCTGTCGGAATGTTTCGACGCCTGGGAGCAGCGGCCGACGTTCAAGGCCAACGTCGACCGGCTGCACGACCTGCGCAGCTGCGCCCCGTCGGTGCCGCTGCCCACGCTGCACAACCTGCTGAAGTGGTTCCCCGAGCCGGGGCATCACTACCAGCTCGATCCCAGTTACGAGCCGGACAAGTCGCAGTCCGGTCTGGACGCGCATCCCGAGCACGAGGAGATTTTCGACCAGTTGCAGAAGTGTCGAGCGAACAAGCTGGTCGAACCGGTGGATCATCAGCACATGTACTTCGCAGCGATGGAGAGCGGCAGCTGTCGGCTGACCCCGCTCGGGCGGCACTATTGGCAGATGGCCAAGCGAGGGACCCTGTGACGACGATCGGGATCAGCGGGCACCAAAACCTGCCCGACATCGCCCGACGTCAAGCCAAACGCGACATCCGCGCGCTCCTCGCCACGCAAGCCAGCCCGGTGACCGGACTGTCCAGCCTCGCCGCCGGCGCGGACCACCTGTTCGCGCAGCTGCTACTCGCAGCAGGACACCGACTACACGCGGTGATCCCATGCCGCGGCTACGCCGACACCTTCAATCCCAGCGACCTCGCGACCTACCAGAAACTGCGGGCCGCGGCCGCCGAGGTCACCGAGCTGGACTTCGCCGAGCCCAGCGAGACCGCGTTTGACGCCGCCGGCAAGTACGTGGTCGAGCACTGCGACCTGCTGGTCGCGGTGTGGGATGGGCAGCCCGCCCACGGCCTCGGCGGCACCGGCGACGCAGTCAACCACGCCCGCGAGCTCGGCCGCGACGTGTTGATCTCCTGGCCCGAGGGGGTCCGGCGGACGTGATCGCCACCTTCCAGGGACTGCTGGTGGCCGTGCTAGCCCTGTTGCCCGGCGCGGCCTACACCTTCGCGCTGGAACGGGTCACCACCGGCTACGGGGTTAGCTTCTCCGACCGGCTCGTGCGGTTCCTCGCTGCCTCCGCGCTGATGCACGCAGTCCTGGCGGTCGGTGAGTACTGGGTCTACCGGTACTTGATTGTCGAGCGGCGGCTGGTCAACGGCACAGCCAGCCCGTGGCTGCTGGAGATCTTGGCGATCGGGTACGTCTTGGCGCCGATTGCAGTCGGCAGTGTCATCGGCTGGGGGCACAGGAACCACAAGCGGTGGGGGAAGTTGCTGGTCGGCGCGGCCGTCGAGCCACGGGCGTGGGACTACCTGTGGCGACACGCTGACCGCGCGATTGTCCGGATCAAGCTCAAATCCGGGATCTGGTTGGCTGGCTATTACGGGACCAGCCGCGACGGACGGTCGGCCTACGCGTCGTCCCACCCCGAGGAAGGCGACCTTTACCTGCCGCTCAGCTACACCATCGATCCCGACAGCGGCATGCTATCGCGGGACGAGAAGAACCTGCCGGTACCTGTGCCCGGTGAAACCGGACTGCTGGTGCGGTGGACCGAAATCGAATACATCGACATCAAGGAACCCTAATGACTGAACGCGTTACCCGCCAAGGTGAGGTTCACTACCGAGTGGTCCCTGACGGATCTGACCACACCATCGAAAAGCGCGGCGGCTATGAGGCGCCGAAGACGCCGTACGCGCCGCCACAAGCGCCGTCCGGTCCTGCTCAGGGGGCGGCATCGGGCGGCTCGGGTACGGCGACCACATCGACCAGCGACGACTGACCCGCGCATCCCACCTCCCTCGCGGTGGCCAGGCGACGCTGGCCACCGCGAGCGAGCTCCGCGGAGGACCACTGGCAAGATATTCGGGAGGACGGCTCCACCCACGCTCATGAGAATCAGGATTCCGACAGCGCTGCTGCCGACCATGATGACCTCGATCATGCGTTCGCATCGACGGCCGCTGTCTATAGGCCTCATCCAGCCATCGAAGCTGTGATCTTCTTACCCACGACACGCCGGTATCCCACAGTGGACGACGACCCGTCAAAAGATCACATTCGGGCAACGATCACGGATACGGTGCAAGCTCAGGTAACATCAGTCAAGATCGCATCGATCTCAAGCTAAACTTGCGTTCCACCGTTGTGAGGCAGGCATCTGTGACCGCTCCCCACGTGCTGGCGACCGCAACATTGCGCCTTGCGATATGCTGGGTTTACGGCAGTCTCGCCGACACTCTTGGCGATGACGTTTCAACATGGTCGGGTGCCATTTTGCCCGGCGCCGACGGCACGCTCGCGGGTCGGGAACTACAACGACAGATCGAAAGCATAGTAGATCGCGTAGCCGACGAGTTAACGTTAATTCACGCTAGCGGTGCAGACGGTCTGCCTGAAGACAAGTACTTTGAGGCAATCGACATCATGTCCAGCGTACTTGAGGGGAGTATGTACACTCTCGTCACTGACCGGGACATTGAAGAAAAGCCTCCAAGTGATATCCATCGTGATTTTTTGAAAAAAATTGAGCCGGAATGGGAAGCAGATGATATCGGCGAGTTGGCGCGAGGCTACGGGAGGTCAGCGCTGACATTATGCTGTCACGCACTCTCTGCCTGGGTTCGCATCTTCCCTTCCGAGCGAGCTCCGGCAGCGTGGACCTCACTTGTCAACTCAACTCGTTTAATCGATAGCTGCAGAAGTATGCTCCTGGCGGTGCGCAAGGCAGGGGTGCCGGGCTCAATCGGGGCAATGCGGGTTGTTGGCACGCAGCGGCGAGATATATCTTCCTGCCTCAGTCATATGGAACTATTCGGACTTCCTGTCGAGAAACGGTTTCGTCGAGTCCCAATTGCAGTGTCGTATCTGGCTGGCAAACTAAGCTCTCAAGCCAATCTGGAACACGGCAGATCGATCGCGATTAACAAGTTGATCATTTCGCTGGCCAACGAACAGACGCGCAGCAAATCAAATAAGGGAATTCGGCTAATTATCACCGGCAAGGCCGGATGTGGAAAAACAACCGCAGTGCAATGGTTAGCTTTCACTGCATCTCAGCAAGGATTACAAGGACTCGCCCTACCAAATCGACCACTTCTCCCGTTGTTCGTCAGACTGCGCGAGACGATCATGTCTAACCGCGCACCGAGCGACCGGATGCTGTTGTACTCGGCACAACTGCAGGACGAAGTTGCGTCAGGATGGCTGCAGGACTGCCACGCTTCGGTCACTCCTCTCATTTTGCTCGACGGCTGGGACGAGATTTCACCTAGCAAGAGATCTGGCGCCGAAGAATGGGTAGGCTCACTAACGGAGAGGTTTCCTGACGCACACATCATCGCAACCTCACGTCCGGAGGGAATCAATAATACCCGCTTTGACCTTCTGCAGTTCAAGCAGGTGTCTATTCTTCCCCTGCGGCGAAACGACTCGGCCGAACTTGCAGAGCGTTGGTTCAATGGCCTATTAGACCAACACTACGCAAGCGCAGAACTCAAACACACAGAAGTCGAACGCGCAAGGCGAGATCTGCTCAGCGACTTAGGTACCCCTGCGATCAGCGATATGGCAGATAGCCCCTTGCTCGTATCCATGCTTTGCTGCCTCTATGCGACAGGAAAGACCACTGCACCAGATAAGCGTGGAAAACTTTACGACCTCGTAGTATCGACACTCCTAGACACTCGTGAACGTGACAGAGGGTCCAATTCTTCGGATTGGAACAATCTCGATCTTGGAAAAAAGGAAACCCTCGTCGGCGCGATTGCCATGGAAATGACTAAGCTTGGCGCCATGACCCTGCCAATCACCGGCAGAAAATATTCTCGAGTATCTAGCCTGACGCAGATCATTTCGGACGTGCTAGTCAAAATAGGTCGCTCCTCGGCGGAGACACCACGGTGGGTCGAAACCGTGCTTTCTCGCAGCATCGTTCTCCAGAGGGTCGCGAACAACGAGGCCGAATTCGCGCACCGCAGCATTCAAGACTATTTGGCTGCGAAGTCTCTTCGTCAATCAGGACAGCTCGGAGTCATATATGACCTCGCCGACGCCGGACAATGGGCGACGCTGCCTTTTGCTTGCTATTCAGCTGATCTCGAAACCGCCGACAAGACAATCAACTGGATCTTGGACCGCCTTTCGGCTTGCCTCGACTCGGAGCGGCGAATCTTACTTACAACTCTTGTAGAATGCCTTGGAGCATCTACTGTTGTATCGCCCAAAATCCGCAGGCAAGCCGAAGCTGCGATTTCGGAGATCCTTCCGCCGGCCGACGAAACCGAGTCCAAAGCTTTAGCTAGCCTAGGAAACGCAGCGATCCCCTACCTGGCAAGCTCCAGAGTCATAGATGAGCAGTCGCGGCGCCTATCGATCAATGTGCTAGCCCGAATAGGCACCGTCGAAGCCATGAATGAACTAACCAACTACGCGCGAGATGCGCGCGATAGCGACCTAAAAGCATTGACGACAGCCCTTGAGCGATTTGACCCAGAAGCATACAGTAAGCGAGTACTTGCGGAAATTAATGCAGACTTTGGTATCACGCTCACTGAGACGAATAGAATCAGTGCGATAAGTGATATTGAAAGGCTAACGCGACTCACGGTACAAAATGCGCGACTGGATGACGGCGCACTTAATAGTGCCCGCCACATACCAAGACTTAGACAGTTAGATATTAGGGACTCTGAGAATATTGGATCAATCGAATGGACGGCAAGCGTCCGCTCCTTGAGGTCTTTGTCGATATCAAGAAGCTCTGGCTTATCGCCTTTGAAGTCAGTGGGACCCCCAGAATTGTGGGCCCTTCACTTGGCTGATGTCGAAATAGAAATTACAGACTGGAAAGAAATCCTGCAAGACAAACAAGATCTTCGGATTTTGTCTTTGAAACAAATAACTGGACAAATTGCCGTTCTTGGCGCCCAAGACTTGAGAACATTGAAGAATCTTACAACTCTGGCAGTTGCAGGCGACCTCCGTATCGATTCACTTGATTTTGTAGGCAGTCTTACTATGCTCTCCCGCTTGGTGCTCGAGAGAAGAATCTCTAATCAGGACCTCAAAATGCTGTCCGAATGTGCGAATATCCGCAACCTGGACATCAGCTTCGAAGAGCATCTAAAGCCGATTAGCCTCACTGCTCGATTCAATCGACTGCAAAGTCTAACCGTTCATTCCGCGCCGGCGGTACTGTTGGATGCAGTGCCAGCTATGCCCAATCTGACATCCCTGTCAATTGAGGATAGCAACCTAGGTTCTGACGAGTTCTTCTCGGTTGGGCCAGAAGTTAAGAAACTCACGCTCGTGCGGTGTACGTTGGAAAATAATTACGAGACTCTCAGTCATAGCTCGAATACCGATAGATTTCCGGCAGTACGGGAACTTATCTGGCGTGATGGCCATGTCGCCGACCTCAGGTTCCTGCGTGACATGCCAACCCTGCGCTCTTTGGAAATTGAAGATAACGGCTCCATTCAGTCGCTGGACGGACTTGAATATTTGAAGGCGGGCTGCAAGGTTCGCATTGCGGGTACGCGTTGGGGGCTAGATGACGAGCCAGTCCAGAAACTTCGACGTCGCTGCGAGGTCGTCTATGAGCCAGAATACGACTCGGAATCATTTACGAAAAACTTCTGGGTGGACTACGGTGGTTCATGAGTCTGCGTTAACCTAGCTCGTCAAGTCCCAGAGGGATGTAACCGTGACGTTCAATGCCACTGCTGTTGCAGTATTTATTGCCTCGCCCGACGACGCGGCAGAGGCGCGAGATGCCGTGGAAAGAGTTATCCGGAGGTGGAATTCCGATCACGCCGTATCTCGCGGAGTAGTTCTCCTGCCCATTCGCTGGGAATACGACTCGGTCGCCGTGCTAGGGCGAGATCCTCAAATTATTACAAACCAGCAGTTGGTCAGTCAGGCTGACATTATGATTGGCATTTTCAATGCGCGGCTCGGCACGAGAACGCCACGATCGATCTCAGGAACCGCCGAGGAGTTGAGATTAGGGGCATCGAGGGGAATACCCGTTCATGTTTACTTCTCGAGCGGTCCTCTCGATCGCCGCCTGGATATCGATCAACTTCGCTCATTGCTCGAGTATAAGGCGAGCCTTCAATCGAACGGCATACTCGGCGAGTACGGGTCGATATCCGAACTAGAGACACAAGTTCGGTCAGCTCTAGAAAAAGATGTACGGGAATTGTTGACACTAGACATCGACCGCCAAGGGGAGCAGCCCTTGGCGAGTATAAGAGTTACGACTGAATTCGACCAGGTGTCGGCTGGAGAAAAAATCCCAGGAAAAATTCTGCTAGAGGCGGTAAATATTGGATCTGTCACGGCTGAAGACCTCCGACTCGATCTTGAAGCAATCGACGGTGGAGAGGTGCCTATCAGTCGACTTGACGAGATCGATTCGATCTCACTTGCGCCGACGGAAGTGTTCCGATTTCCCGTTTATTCGGTCACGGGCATGTCGAAAATATGGAAGGTTACGGCTCGCTGGCGGGAAGGTGAAAGTGAATTCAGTGGAACCTACAATCTAAATATTTGATACTTGAAAGCTCGACTTATGTGGCATGTTGGCGGAGTTTCTTATGGAAGGTGGGCGGCTTCGAAGATGAGAAAAGAGGGAGTGGCGACTTTACGTTTGAGCGCATAGGAATCATTCGCGTTCGCAGCGGAGATCGCGACGGCGAGCGGAAGCTCGGCGCGATCGGACAGGGTGTGGATCTTCGAGCCAGGCTTGCCGCGGTCGATAGAGTTGGGATCGGTCAGAGATCCCCTTGGCTCGCACGCAGGTTCCGTCTACGATCGCGTGGCTTCAGCCGAGAGTGATCGATTGGAAGCTGAAGCTTCCTTGACGACGTTGTTCAGGTCCGTGTGGGGCGATGGTTACGTTGCGGGTCGATGATCGGATCATCCGACCTGGGACAAGTCGGGATTGGCCTTTTGGCCCTTCCGGTCGCGGCGCAATTCGGCAACTGGGCACGACTGGGTGCGGCCCCTCGGGACGGTCTGATCAGCTGAGTGTGAGCGTTGTGGTTAGCGAGCAAGATCGTCCTCGGACACACACGTTACCCACACGGGGAGAGGCAGTCACAGCGACTGCCTCTTTTTTGTTGTCGTAGACCACCTGCAGGCCCAGGTCGCGGTAGACCTGCGTGATCCTCTCCGGGTTCCGCGAGTTGAGGTGCCTCGCGACGTCGCCGAGCGAGTCGAGCATGGCGTAGACCTCGGCAACGTCGACTGTCTGTGCTTCCGGCAGGTGCTGAAGCTCTTCCTTGGCGGCTTGCCGCTCAGCCTGCGCGATGTTCATCGCGTCGACCAGCGCCGCCGGGTCTACCCCTGCCTCGATCGCCGCCTGATGCCTCCGCAACCGCGCCTCGGCGTCCTTCAACCGCCTCTCGACCGCCTCCCGGCCTGTGCCCGGCTGGCCAGTCTGTGTCCCGATCAGCGCAGCCACCGTCTCGTCCCGGTTAGCCGGGTCGAAGACCTGGCACAGCCATTCGTTAATCGGCGGGGTCACAACGTCCTCGCGAAGGTTCACCGTCTTCGGTTGTGGACTGCTTATGCTCGGTGTTGTGAAGCATGGACAGCTTCCGCGCGGCGGGAAGCCAGCCGTCGCCCTGGACGAGATCGAGGCCGGCATCGAGGCTGCCTGGCAGGCGTTCCAGGCGGGCTTTGACGTCGTGGCCGGCAGCTCGGACGAGACATCACTGGCCGAGGCGGTGCTGCTAGACCCATCGGAGTTCGAGTGGCGTGTCGTGGATGGCGCCTTGAACCGTCTCACCTGCCAGGATTGTCACAGCACCCTGGGCGCCGGTCCGGTGGGATGTCATCGATGCGACCAAGCGAACGGGTACCGGTTTGCCGCCAAGGAGATCGACCGCCCGCACGTACCCCCGGGCAATGAGCACGCGCTCCGCGTCGCATCCGCAGTAGCGCGAACCAGACACCGATACAGCCCTCAGGCGCGGTGCGGCTATGAACTGGCCCTCCCGAGCCTGCTCGACGGGGACCTGCCGACGACCGCCGAGGCTCAAGCGAGCAAGGCCGCGATCAACAAACTCACTGACGCCGAACTGGACTCGGTCACGTCGCTATCCGACGTAGTGGCCCGGAGCACCACCGCGACAGGATGACCGGCGAACCCGACTAACACCTCGTTCAACGCCGACACCACGACCACTCTCGCCTGAGAAGCAGTCCTCGGCGACGCCGCTGCGCAGCCACCGGACATGGAAGGGTCGGCTACCACCCACCGGCGAACGACCAGCCCTGTCACACGAGCGACCACGCAGGCGCTACACGAGAACGGCTACGCTCGACGAAGCGCCAACACCACCGCGAAGCCCGGAACCGGACCCACCCCCACGGAATCCGCCAACTAGGTCCGGACATCGCAACCCACCGTCGTTCGCACCTAGTTGGCGGACCGCAGGTCAGCAGCCTCGTTCTCCGCCAACTTCACCCGGACGGGACACCAGCAAACGTACTGGCGATCGATGACCGCGTCCAGGCACTGCAGTGCTTGGTGGCCGAGCGAGCTAATCTGCTTTCCGCGCTGCAACAGGCCGTACTGCATGAATTCTGGAATCTTGCCATTCATCTCGCCGACAGCACCGCTTTCCTTAGCGCTCGCGGCAGCCGAATTGAGTGGCTCAAGGCAATCCTGGCAGACCTGACCGCGGCATGCTCGGTCCAAATTGTCGCGTTGAGTTCTTCAGATGAATAGTACTCAGACATGCAGTCAAACTCGGGGGTCCCCTAACCTTCAGGAGGCACGTCGCCTCGTCTCGGTCCATTAGGCAGACGACGGCGCACTTTTGCCTGACAACATTCGACGCCGAATCCACTGGCTATTTGCGCCACACCTCGCCCGCCACCGAAACCTCATTCAAGTTTCTCGTCGACGCTCGCGCTCGTTGACGAGGTGGAGACCGGACTCCGTGCCGCGACACAGGAACTGCGGGAGCTGGCGACGGTCAACACGGCCTCACCAGTGGCGCCGTCCCCGATCAGGCAGGTGACGGCGACGGGATCCGCGTCGAGCACGACCAGCCAGCCGCCGGTGACGTCGAAGTCGACCCGGACCTCGGTGGCGCGGGCGTGGCGGATCGTGTTGGTGAGGGACTCGCTCACCGCGAAGTAGGCGGTCCTGAACCTTTCTTGGGAGAAGACTATGAACTGCGAACTTCCCGTTTTAGCACGGCGCTACAGCACCTTGGGTGCCCACTGGACACCAGCCTGGGTGTTCTCGCAACCATTTCTGTCGAGCTGATTCGACGCTGTTCTTCGTCAAACCACGGGCAGCGTTGACACAGCCGCCGGTCTGGCACTTGATGTTCGTACCGGGCTCGTAGCACTGGTTCTCATCTTTCAAACAGGCCGCTCTGCTGTGCACTTTCGGAGTGATCTTCGGCTTGGATGTTGTGGTCGCCGCCGTGGCTATTGACGTAGGCGTGGTCTGGGTCGGGCCGGGAGGAGAGGTTGTCGATGGCTGCGCAACCGTTGTTACGGCTGTAGTGGTCGAAACCACCAACGGAGCAGGTTGGTTTGCAACAGGTGAGGCGCAAGCTGTCGACATGGCCAGCAGAAAGGCCGAGGAGATCAGCAGCGAAGTGCGCGACATTAGTCCTCCTCGGATGAAGCTCATGGGCTGTCTCGTCAGCAACGTAGTCGTGGAATCGTTGTTGAGCGTTACGCTACCGTTGGATAGCCACACTGCGCAGGTCGCCCACCTGGAGTTCACCCGGGGAATCGAGCGGATCCGCGAGCTGCCCGAGGGCACGCCCTGCACCCACCTGCAGGCCACCTGGTACATCGCCAGACTCCTCCTACTGCCCCGGCCACTGCAGGTCATCACCATCACCTACGAGTGGTTCGGCGGTTCGCCCGCCGCGCATCGCGCTGGCCGGGGCGATCTACCGGCTGGCCAACTACGGCCTGGTCGTCATCGCGATCATCATGGACCACCCCGACCTGCCCGCCCACCGCGCGCTCGGCCCGGCCAGCGACCAGCTGATCATCGCCGCCGCGATCGGCCTCGGCTACGTCTACGCCCTCGTCACTGTCACCCGGCCGTGGACGCTGGTGTTCGTGCTCGTCCTCGTCATCGGCCTCCACCTGGGCCTGCTGCTGCCCCAATTCCAGCACGCCGCGCGCACCGACCGGCGAACCCAGCTCGCCGATGCCACCTGGTGGCACGAGGTGGCCGAACGGGAACTCGACCGCGCCCGCCGCCTCGGCGACCACGTCGGAATCCTGCTGCTGGACCTGGACCACTTCAAGCAGATCAACGACCGGTTCGGGCACCTCGCCGGCGACGCCGTGCTGCGCGCCGTGGCCGACGCGCTCCGCCACTGCGTCCGGGGCCACGGCCGGGACCTGGTCGGCCGCTGGGGCGGTGAGGAGTTCGTCGTTCTGCTGCCGGGGGCTCGACCCCGCCGCGCTGACCACGGTCGCCGAGCGGATCCGGGCCACGATCGCCGCGGTCACCGTGGATGCCACCGACCGCCGCACCGGCGAGCATGCAGTGATCACCCTGACTGCATCGATCGGCGCCGCGGTGTTCCCCGACCACGGCGGCAACCTCACCGACCTGCTGTTGGCCGTCGACGGCGCCGTCTACCGCGCGAAGGACAGCGGCCGCGACCGGACCGTCACCGCCGGGTCCCAGTGAGGAAGCAGTCTGTTGCGGCGTAGACCGCGATCATCATCCAGCGGACGCGGGACCGCTACCGCGACGGCGGGCTGCGCGGCCTGGTCGGCGAGCGGTCACGCTGACGAGCGCGTCGTCGAACGGCATCGAACGCCGGTGCCTACCGGACCACCAAGATACGGACACACGGTTGGTGGTCCTGCCAAGGTTGGAGCCGGACATAGCCTGTGACAGCGCGCTGGTTAGTCACACCGGCGACGTCGACTTCTATCACGGGGTCGCGGAAGCGCACCTCGCCCTGCGTCGGAATCGCAAGCTGCGTGGGCGGCGCTACGGCGAGCAGTGTGCCGCCGAGCAGGGACTCCGAACCGGGGCACCCCATGGCCTTCGCGCCGCCCGGGCCGTCGATCGCGTTGGCATTAAGGCAACACAGGAACTCCTCGGTTACCTGCCGAGCAGCCTGCAGCTGCCCGGGGTCGCTCCGGGAGAACGGTGTCCTCGACGTCGTCGGCCCGCCGGTGGACGGGACCTGCGAGCTCGCCGCCGCAGTGCCGGGCGACCGATCGTGACGCAGGAAGAAGCCCGGCACCACGAAACCGGTCACCAGCACCACCGCCACGGACACCCCGGCCGCGACCAGCGAAACCCAGAGCGCGGTGCGCCGCCGCCGCGGTGACACCGGGCCACCACCTGGATACGGCGAACCGTATCCCGGGCCGACAGCGCCGGGCCAACGGCCGGGTCCACCGGCCGCAGATGCGGTTGGGGGGTGCTGAGCAGGCCGCGATCGACTTAGCAGGCGGTATCGCTATTGCCGTCGGTGGCCCGCGTTCTCGCAGCCGCCTACCGAGATGATGCCCGCCTCGACTGGGGCGGACTTTCCGTACTGTGCTCCCGTGATGACGAAGACCAGGCCACGCTTCAGAGGGCTCCCGGGACCACCGAGGGGAATGGTGAACCGGCTGTACCCAGCCGGCATCGGCGAGGACAGCCGCGTCCACTTCTTGGCGTTGCCAAGGTCGCGGTTGATGAAGAAATCCTGATCGTCGTTATCCGTGACGATGATCGTTCCGTTCGGCCCACCCGAGTCCGTCCACGACACCACGGGCGCTCCGTTCGGCGCATAACCGTTCTGGTCGAGGAGCGGGGTGTCCCTGGAGAACCGAAACGACTCCGGGTCCTTCGCGATCCGGTAGTGCACGTGGTAGGTGTAGTTGTTTTGGTCGGGGTTACCGGGGTCGTCGGGCGCCCCGAATTCGTAGGTCATGATCCACAGGTCCCTTTTCAGCCTGGCTACGGTGGTCATGCCCGGCCGTTCGGCGTACGTCGTTCCGGTCGCATCGTCGACCACGGGACCCCACGTGCGCAGGTCCGTGCTGGTCTGGTGGGCGAGCTTCTGACCGAAGTTCGGGTCCCGCTGGTCGGAGTAGTAGCAGATCAGCCTGTTGTTGTGCAGCAGCAGGAAAGGCTCCCACACCGGCGTCGCGCCGTTCGTCGTGTTGGGCGGTCCGCCCTGGGCAACCGTACTCAGGAACTGCCAGGTGAGGCCGCCATCTGTGCTGGCATAAAGCTGGATGTTGGTGCTGGTGAAGCTGTCCAGCCAGTTGCAGGCGAAGAGCAATGCGCCCTTGGGCAGGCCCGCGAACGCCCGAGGCAGTTCGTAGAGGAACGGCTGAAGAGAGAATCCGGTGGCCTCATCGGCGTTGGGCACACTGCCCTGCTTGTCCCAGGTGCGGCCATCGTCGTCGCTCCGGTACAGCGGGAAACCCGGACCGCCCCCACCTTGAAACGTTGCGAGCAGAGTCCGCGACGTCCCAGCAGGCTGCCCGGCGGTAAGACGCGCGGCCCGGGCGTAGGACGTACGTCCGCCCGGGTTCGCCACAACAACGGGCCCGAACGGAGTTTCTCCACTCAGCTTGCCCGTGTCCGCGAACGCCGGCCCGGCCAGTCCCAACGTCGCCCCAGCAGCAACGACTGCGCCTGCGCCGAGGAACGTCCGGCGTGAGAACTGCGAACGGCGAACGATCGGATCATCTGCGTGGGATGGGTGGCGATCCTGCACGATTGCCTCCTCAGTGACGCCCCGCCCACCACACACACCCGTGTGCATGACCTCATTTGGGGAGAAGGTGCGGGTTCGGCAGCGCCTCGCTGGACCACTTCGTCTAGATAGTGAACTAAACTCGCCGGCCTGGCCACAGTCAAGGGCAGGGCACCGTATCTACGGCGCGTCCGGTCCGGGGCGGCGATGCAACTGCAGAACGCGTTGGGCAGTGAGGCGGACCTCGCGTTCCTGCAACAGAGCCTCGCGGCCGCCATCGCGGGCCGGCGTAGGCGCAGAGCGGGCGGCGGTGGCTGATCGGAGCAGGGGTCGTCGGATGCCCAGCGGGTGGGGTCGGCCGGTCTCTGGGGGCGGGTCGCAGGGGTTGCGGAGGTAGGCGGAGATCATGTTGACCACCGTCTGCCGCTGAGGCGGGTTGTCCTGCGCGACCCGTTCGAGGGCGTAGAGGCCGCCATGGCGGATCGCGGCCTGCGGCGAGCCGGGCTGCTCCACGGCCTTGAGATACAGCTCGGTCAGCCGCCGCTCAGCCGCGTCGTGCTCCTGGTGGGCGAGGGCGCGCGTTCGCGGTTGTCCAGGTCAGCCTCGGTGGAGTGCTGGCGTCGCCAGGACAGGTACAGCGCGACCACACCGCCACTGCCGACCGCGACGCTCAAGCCGACCTTCAGCGCATCCAACCGTGCGGACACCACCTCGGCGCCGTTGAGCCCGGCCGTCGCCGGCCACCACAACACCACCACCGCGGCCGCTGTCAGCACCGCGATCACGACTGCGGTCAGCCACATCGTCCTCGGCGACAGCTCCCGCAGCCGCGGCCGCGCCACCGCAGGAGGAGAGGGAGGCGTGGTGGGCACACCGGTTCCCGGCTGTGATGGTGTGTCGTCGTCGGTCATGCTCACCTATGTCGTCAGGGCGGCCCAAGTTGTTGCAGACCGCCTTGGTGGCATGGACTGCTGCTCGATCTGCACGTCGAGCCTCGTCACCGTCGCAGCGATCTACGGTGGTCTGCCCTGCACGCGTCACGGGGTGTGGGCCACCGTCAGCACGCAGATGGGGTCAAGGCCCACGACGTCGTACTCGTCGTCGTTGTCCAGGTCGCAGCCGACCAGGTCGACGCGCTCGTGCCGCGGGACGGCGTAGACGGCGATCGGTGAGCCGGCATCGGTGTAGTGCGGGCACACCGCGGTGGTGAAGCTCCTCAAGTCCGCTTCTGCGTCAGAAGACCCCTGGACGGCTTCCGAGGCCGCCAGCACGCTTGCGCGGCTAAATGCGAGTTCACGCAGCCGGCGCGACCAGCCGCCGCCCCCGAAAAGCACTAGCGTCCCCTGAATCGCGCCAGCGGAGTTCGGCGTGGACGGACCGCTCGAGCTCCGACGTTGGCATCATGCGGCTGCTCGGGCGCAGGTAGCGGTCGGTGAACTCGGCAGGACCGCACTGGTCGACCCGCTGCCAGCCGTATTCGGTGAGGAACGCGCCGAATACCTCCGAGGCGGGCCCGAAAACGCCAGCGGCGGCGCTCTTCGACGCTGCCGTGGCCGAACCCTTGATCGCCCTGCACGACAGATGGGTCTGCCCAGACTTCGGTTGACACCGGGGGCTGACTGTTTCTCAGGCCGCTGTTGCGGTGGTGTAGATGGTCTCAACCTCGACTGGGGTGAGCTTGCCCAGGGCGCGTTGGCGGCGTTTGCGGTGGTACTTCGTCTCGATCCAGGACACGATCGCCAACCGCAGTTCCTCCCGGGTACGCCACCGTCGGGTGTCGAGAACATTCTTTTGCAGCAACGAGAAGAACGATTCCATCGCGGCGTTGTCCCCGCACGCGCCGCCCCGGCCCATCGACCCGTTCAGCCCGTGAGCGCCCAGCAGGCGACGGTAGGTGGCCGACCGGAACTGGGCGCCGCGATCGGAGTGGACCACGACACCGGCTGGGTTGCGCAGTGCGATCGCGTTGCGCAGCGCGCTGACGGCGAGTGAGGCCCGCATGTGCGAGGCGATGGAGTATCCGACGATCTTGTTGGAGTAGCAGTCCTCGACCGCACACAAGTACAGCTTGCCCTCGCCGATGGGATGTTCGGTGATATCGGTCAACCACTTGGTATCCGGCGCGGTAGCGGTGAAGTCGCGGCGCACGAGGTCGTCGTGCACCGGTGGCCCGGCCTTACGGAAACAGCCTTTCTTCTTGGCGTGCAACGAGAAGATCTGCTGCGTGGAGCAGATCCGCCACACCCGGTTCTCCGGGGCGGTGAAGCCGCGGCAGGCGAGTTCCTCGGCGATGAACCGGTATCCGTCGGCCGGGTCGTCGGCGTGGATCTCGAGCGCAGCGTCGATCAGATGCGCGTCGCCCCAGTCCCGCTGCGAGACCGGGGACGAACGCCACTGGCAGTAGGCCTGCTGGGAGATCCCCAGCACCCTGCACGTCACCGCCACCGGCACCCGCACGGAGGCGCCGGCCGCGGCCAGTTCACGGACGAGCGGGAACGCTATTTTCCCAGCAGGTTGCCCTGCGCCAAATAGGCCGCGGCTTCGCGCAGGACCTCCTTCTCCTGCTCCAGCAGCCGGTTGCGTTTGCGCAATTCTCGCAGCTCAGTGGACTCGTCCCGCGTTACTCCGGGGCGGGCGCCGTCCTCGACATCGGCGCCGCGCAGCCAGTTGGCCAGACACGACTCGGAGATCCCGAAATCCTTCGCGACCCGCTTCAACGGGGCCTCACCACGACGGGCCACAGCGATCACGACGTCACGGAACTCACGGGGATAGGGCTTGGGCACGATGGCATCCTCTCAAGCAAGGCCGAAGGCCTCACACGTGAGGTGTCAACCAGACCCTGATTTCGGATGCGGCTTCGGTAATTCTCCTCGGTGTGGACCTCCACATCAAGGGCGTCCGCCCGCAACACCGTCCGGGCCGAGACGCTGATCTTGGCCGCTTACGGATCCAACCAGGTACCACGGCGCTGGTCAGTCTCGACCGGTCGCCGGCCGGTGGCGACGACCCGGCGGCCGGCCGCGAGGGCCTCGCGGGCGATGTCCGTGCCCAGGCAGCGGCCGGCACCGGTGATGAACCAAACCTTCTTCTCAGTCATGCCACCAGGCAACCAGTCGAGGTCGCCGTTGGCCGTCATGGCGCGGGTTGGGGACAGCTTTGGCGCGGTGCGGTCCCCAGTGGGAGCCGGTGATGTGATGTCGAGGTGGTCGGCGATCAGGTGTCGGCGGGCCTATTCGACCCGCTCCGGCGGCAGTCGGCCCGGTCATTCGTGTTGTCGGCGAGCACGCGAGGCAGCCCAGTGGCGCAGGCGCTCGGCGATCTCGATCTCGTAGCCGTTTTGGGTGGGCTGGTAATACGTCTCGCGGTCCATGCCGCCGGGGAAGTAGTCGGCACCGGAGAAGCCGTCGGCGGTGTCCGGGTCGTACTGGTAGTCCTTGCCGTAGCCGAGGTCCTTCATCAGCCGGGTCGGGGCGTTGAGGATGTGGGCGGGCGGCATGAGCGAGCCGGTGCGTCGGGCGGCGCGGTGTGCCGCGTTGAAGCCGCGGTAGACGGCGATGGACTTCGGCGCGGTGGCGAGGTAGACGACGGCCTGGGCGATCGCCAATTCGCCCTCGGGGGAGCCGAGCCGCTCGTACACGTCCCAGGCGGCGAGCGTCTGCTGGACCGCCTGCGGGTCGGCCATGCCGATGTCCTCGCTGGCGAAGCGGACCAGGCGGCGAGCCACGTACAGCGGATCCTCGCCACCGTCGAGCATGCGGGCGAACCAGTACAGAGCCGCGTCCGGGTCGGAGCCGCGCATCGACTTGTGCAGTGCGGAGATCAGGTTGTAGTGGCTCTCCTGCGCCTTGTCGTAGAGCGGGGCGCGCTGCTGGATGTGGTGGGCGAGCGCGGTGGTGTCCAGGGGTGTCTCGCTGTCCGGGAGGGCCTGGAGCTGTTCGGCCATGTTGAGGAGGTAGCGGCCGTCGCCATCAGGGCGCGGCGGGCGTCGTCGTCCAGGGGCAGCCGGTGGCCGGTGAGCTGCTCGGCGCGGTCGAGCAGCGTGGACAGCGCGGCTTCGTCGAGGCGTTTGAGGACGAAGACCTGGGTGCGGGAGAGGAGGGCGCCGTTGAGTTCGAAGCTCGGGTTCTCCGTGGTGGCGCCGATCAGGGCGATCGTGCCGTCCTCGACGTAGGGAAGGAAGCTGTCCTGCTGGGCGCGGTTGAAGCGGTGGATCTCGTCGACGAACAGCAGGGTGCCCTGGCCGACACTGCGCCGGTTTCGTGCGGCGGCGAAGACCTTCCGCAGATCGGCCACGCCGGAGAAGGTGGCCGACACCGACTCGAAGGTCAGGTTGCTGCCGTCCGCGAGGAGCCGGGCGATGGTCGTTTTCCCGACGCCGGGCGGCCCCCACAGGATGGCGGAGCCGAGGCGCTGCTGGGCGACCATGCGGCCCAGCGGGGCGTCCGGGGCCAGGAGGTGGTCCTGCCCGACGACATCGTTCAGCTGCGTCGGGCGCAGGCGGTCGGCGAGTGGCCGGGCGGGCTCCTCGTCGAAGAGCGGCAGGGGCGGTTCGATCGGTTCCATCGGACTCTCGGGTCGAAGGCGGGAACTCGCGGCGCTCATCGAGCACCAGGGCGGTCGCGTCGAGGCAGCCGCTCGACGACCAGGTCGTAGGAATTCTCGACGGCGTCAGTGATCAGTCGCTTGGTGATGCCCGGGCCGGGCCCCAGTGAGATCCAATGCCGTTTGTCGAGATAGCGGCCCGGGGTGATCGAGGCGTGGTCACGTTCTTGCGCGCGGGCGTGTTCGGGTTCGCACTTGACCGTGATGATCTGGTCGTCCGGGTCGTCGGTGACGATCAGGAACACCTTGCCTGCCACTTTGTACACGTCCAGGTGCTCGGTGAACGGGTAACCGTGGTCCGTCCCGGGCAGCGCGAGCGCCGTGGCGCGCGCGGTGTCTTGGAGCCGGTCTCCGGCCGCGCTCACCGGGTCGCCCGCGTGGCGCTGCCGTAGATGTGCGGGTCGACGGGCTGCTCGGCTTTGGGCAGGTGGGAGACCACGAGCAAGTAGGAGTCGGTGACGAGTTCCTCGACCAGCTTTTCGTCGACGTCTTCCCCGTCCTCCAGTGTGATCCAGTGCTTTTTGTTCATGTGGTAGCCGGGGGTGATGTGGCTGTTGCGCTCCCGCAAGGCGAGGGCCTCGCCGGGGTCCGCCTTGAGGATCACGACGGGGCGCCCCGGAACCTCGGTCATCAGCATGAAGACCTTGCCGCGGACCTTGAAGACCTCCCAGTCGGGGCCGAAGGGATGCTCCAACTGCGCTCCGGGAAGTTCCTCCGCGCAGTCGGCGGCGGTCTTCTGCAGGGTCGATCCGTTCATGGGTGGTGGACCTCCTCAGGTGGTGACGGGCTGTGGCAGCGAAGGACGCGGAGGCGCGACACGCGGTCGCAGCGGCAGGTCCCATCCTTCCCTCGAAATCGGCAAACAGAGCAGTAGACTGCGGACACGTGATGGTCGATAAGCGACACCTCAGGCCGAGCGAACCGGTCGCGGTTCCGTTGTACGGTTTCCAGCCCCGGGTCGGTACTCCGTACGGCCTTGAGGTGAGTACCGTCGAGGATTTTTTCGCCCAGCACGACGGCTGGCCGTGGAATCCACCCCGTCCGGTCCGCGTCACCTTCTACTACCTGATCCTGGTCACCGAGGGTGAGTTGCGGCACGACGTCGACCACGTCACGCGAATCATCGCGCCCGGCCAGTGGCTGTGGGTGCGTCCCGGGCACGCACTGTGCTTCCATCCGCCCGGCACGGCCCGCGGCCCGTTCATCCTGTTCGAACCGGACGTGCTGACGCCCGGCACCGCCGGTCTCCTGGCCCCGCTCATCGCGCACGAGGCGCCTGCCGTGCTCAGCCCGCACCCCGATGACACCGTCTGGCTCCAGCAGACGGCGTTCCAGCTCCTGGATGAACACCGCGCGCTGGGGCGCCGCCCCCTCGCCATCCACCACGCCCTGCGGCGCAGCCTGCTCGAATCGCTGCTGCTGCGCCTGGCCAACTCCCCCGGCATCGCCCCCATCGGCACGGCCACGGCCGGCAGGGGCCGCGCCGACTGGTACGGACGCTTCCTGGACGCCCTGGAGCTGCACTTTCGCGAACTGCACCACGCCGCCGACTACGCTGAGTTGCTAGGCTGCTCGGTCCGCACCCTCAGCCGCGCCGCCCAGGACGTCACCGGCAAGGGAGTACGCGAACTCATCGACGAGCGGCGCCTCCTCGAAGCCCGGCGCCTGCTGGGAGATGCCCGGTGGGACGCCAGGGTTGTGGCCGTCCACCTCGGCTTCACCGACCCCGCGAACTTCGGCCGCTTCTTCCGCGACCGCACCGGCCTCACCCCGGCCGCCTTCGCGGCCCGCGACACCACGACCGATCCGTGAGCAGAGCGCGGCGGCGGCCCGCGGCCCTTGACCGTACGGGACAGCCAATCGATTCGGAGCTCCGCTCAAGGAGCGAGAGCCCGCCGGATGAACTCCTCACGGGTCGCATTGGAAGCGCGCGACACAGCCGCCTGATCCACGGTCAGGTCGGACGAGTGGAAGCCGCCGCCCCACATGTGGAGATCGACGCTCACGCCCGCCTCGCACAGGCGGCCGGCGTAGCTCAGGATCTCGTCGCGGAACCCCTCGGCCGAGCCGGTGTCGATGTAGGTGCGCGGCAGCCGGCTGAGGTCCTCGGCGCGGGCCGGCGCGGCGTACTGCGACACGTCCGGGCCGCCGCGCCGCTCGCCCAGCACGGAGGTCCACGCGTACAGGTTGCTGTAGCGGTCCCATACGCCTTCGCGGTCCACCATGCGACTGCTGTGCGTCTCGAAGCGGTCGTCGAGCATGGGGCAGATCAGAATCTGATGGCTGAGCTCGGGAAAGGCACGGTCGCGGGCGAGCAGCGCGGTCCCCGCCGCGAGGCCGCCACCGCCACTGACTCCGGCGATCAGGAGCCGCTCGGGGTCGATACCGAGCTCGGCCGCGTTCTTCGCCATCCACACCAGCCCCGCGTAGCAGTCCTCGACCGGCGCGGGATCGGGGTGATCCGGCGCCAGCCGGTACTCGACCGACACGACGACCGCACTCCCCTCGATCACATGGGGCAGGAGATGACTCACGTGGTCCCGGCGTCCCCCCATGATCATCCCGCCACCGTGGAGGCTGAGGATGCCTCCCTTGCGGCCTCGGTCCTCGACGGGGCTGAGGATCAGCAGAGTGATGTCCGGCGCGCCTTCCGGCCCCGGTACCCGGCGCTCCTCCACCCGCACTCTGCCGCCCGCCGTCAGAGCCTCCGAATCCAACCCGGGAGAACCCTTCGCGATCTGCCGTCGGATCTCTGGCAGGGTCTCATCCGACAGGGCCGGAAAAACTGCGCCCCGCGCCTCCTCGACGGGCGCGAGCTCCGGGTCCAACGGGGGCCGAGTGGTCGTGGCACCGAAGAAGTCTGCTGCTGTCTGGTCTGGCATCTGTTCTCTCCTTCGGAAACGACGGGGTGGTTGGTTGCCGTTGCTCAGGTCTCAGTCGTCCAGGACGACGACGTGCTTGCCCGGCGTGGTGCCGGACTCGAGGTCGGCCTGGGCGTCACGGACCTTTTCCAGGCCGTGGTAGACCTTCGCGATCGGGACGTTGAGGCGTCCTGCGGCGATGGCCTGGAGCTGGTGGGCGAGGACGTCGGCGGGGAGGTCGGCGGCCTGACCGCCGTAGGACGTCAGCCGCACCCCGAAGGGGATCATGAACGGGGAGAAGTCGGGGATCGTCCACTGGCCCGCAAGGGCTCCGGTGAAGCAGACGGTGCCGTCCCGGCGGACGGTGCGGAGGGTGTCGGCGAGGACCGAGCAGCCCACCAGTTCCAGCGCGGCGTCGACGCCGTCCGGCACCAGCTCGCGCGCTTGTTCGGCGATAGTGCCGTTGTCGATGAGGGGATGGTCGACGCCCGCGGCCCGCAGTTCCCCGGCCCTCTCCGGGCTGCGGGTGGTGGACAGCACGGTGGCTCCGAGGTCCTTCGCGATCGTGGCCGCGCTCAGCCCGACCGTGGAGGTGCCGCCGCGGATCAGCAGCGTCTGCCCCGCCTGCAGGCCGAGGCCGGTGGTGAGGGAGCCGTACGCGGTCTGGAACATCTCCGGAAGCGCACCGACGACCTCCCACGGCAGGCCGGTCTCGAACGGGATGACCTGCTCCGCGGGGACGGTCACGTACTGGGCGTACGCGCCGTCGTACGAGCGGCCCATGCCGCCCATCATCGTGGCCACCTGCTGTCCCGGCCGCAGCCCGCCGGCCTCGTCGGCCTCATCGACCACGCCGACGCCCTCGATGCCGGGGACGCGCGGGTAGGTGACGTCCGGGCTCGACTCGCCCTTGCGGGTGGTGACCTCGGACTCGTTGACGCCGAACGCTTTTACCTTGATCCGCACCCAGCCGGGCTCGCGTACGGGCACCGGCACATCCTTGATCTCCAGTGCGTCGAGGCCGCCGGTCCTGGTCACGACGACCGCCCGCATCGTCGCCGGTACGGCGTCACCGGCCGCTGTCGATTGGCTCATTTGAGTTCCTCCCTCTGTTTGTCCCCCTTGGCGCGCTGCTCGGTATCCCCAGCCGGCCGTCAGGGCCGGGCGACGCCCTCCCACAGGTCGAGGGACTGCTGGTAGTGGGCGGTGGCCTCGAAGGGCGGGTGGCCGACGCTTTCCGAGGTGGGCCGGTCCGTGACGGCGGGCCACAGACGGGTCTGCTCGCCGGTGGCGAAGTCGAGCACGAGGTCGCGGATACGCGTGTCGCGCTCGGCCTGATCCGCGCTGCGGCCCGGCTGTTCCTGGCCGACCAGGGCGTACATCTCGGTGCCGTGCACGGCGGGCGCGCCCTCGGCGGGCCCGATCAGGAGGAGATGGGCGTTGCCGCCCGCGGCGGCATGAGCCAGGGCGCCGCGGGCGGCCGGGAGCGCGAAGAGGTAGTCCGCCATGACCGCGGCGCGGACCTCGGCAGGGGTGCGTCCGTCCTGGTCGTAGGCATCGACGATCTTCTTCGCGCGGGAGCGGGAAATACGCCACCCCGCGACCTCGTCGACGATGCGGTCGACGGTGCCCGGGTCGAACCGGTCGAAGTCGTTCGCCACCCACCAGCCCATGTCGTCGCTGGCCATGCTCAGCAGCACGTCGACATCGCGGTGCGCCCCCGAGGCCAGGACGTCCATGGGGTGGGCGTGCACCACCGCGCCGGGCTGCCCGAGGTCCAGGACGACCCCGGTGGCCTGGTTGTCCACCCCGCCCCGGACTCCGAGATCCGTCGGGGCGACCTTGCTCAAGGCGTCCCTCAGGGAGGTCGTGTCGAGGTCGAGCAGTTTCTCCGGGTTGCCCGCGACGCCGAGTTCGGTGACGAACCGGTGCGCGAGCTCCTCGGCCCACCAGGCCGGAATGCTGCGGGCGGGCCCGCCGGAGAACCCGCCCAGCCGCCGGTACAGGCCGTCGGCGGAGGAGGCCCCGAGCAGCCCGAAGGTGGTATAGGCGCCGGCACTGTGGCCGTAGACGGTGACGTTGTCGGGATCGCCGCCGAAGTGGGCGATGTTCCGCTGGATCCAGGTGAGCGCGGCGATGACGTCCTGGAGGAAGAGGTTGCTGGCCTCAGCCAGGGCGCCGCCATACTGCGAGAGCGAGAGCGCACCCAGCGCGCCGAGCCGGTAGTTGATCGACACCCCCACCACCCGCCCTGTCGTGGCGAGGCCGGCGGCGTTCGAGGTGATCTGTGTGTTCGCGCCGTACTCGAATCCGCCGCCATGGATGTACACGGCCACCGGCAGTGCCTTGCCGGCCGGCTTCTCGGGGGCCCACACGTTCAGGTTCAGGCAGTCCTCGCCCGTTCCGCTGTCCGCTTCGAGCCAGTCGCCGCTGTCGGGCTGGACGGGGGCGACACCCTTGCGGTCATAGGGGCGGTCCGGAGCGAAATCCACGACCACGGGACGGCGGTATCGCTCGGCCGTGGCGTACGGGATTCCCCACCAGGACCGCACCCCAGGTGCAGTAGGGGCCGTGGGTGCGGTGGCGGTCATGACGTGTCCTTCCGGCGCGGTTCGGGTGTTCGCGCGGCGTGTCGGCGGCTGGTTGCTTGTTCTCGATCATTTCCTGGGTTCCAGCAAATGGCCCTGCCGGCATCGGTCATCTGGTGGTCATCAGGTGACACTCTTCGCTGCCCCTCTTCTTCTCGTAGCCCGAGCTCGGTGGGTTCACTCGTTCGAGCTGTTGATCTCTGCGCACGACCTGCCCGGCACCGGCGAATCCCGACGACGGCCGCGTCGCCGACACCGGCCCACGAACCCCTTCAGGGCTTCTTGCCCATACCGCACCAGAGCAGATCGGTCAGCGCGGCGGTCTGCTCCCGCCAGTCCTCGCCGGGGTTGAGGTAGAGCAGCCCAGCCAGCCCTCGCAGGACCGTCTCCGGGCTCAGGCCGTCGCGGACGGTCCCGGCGTCGGCGTTCGCCTTCAGCAGGGTCGAGACCGCGCCGACCATCGCGTGGTACGCGCTCGCGGGCAGTTCCCCGCGGACGGACGTCTCGACACGCAGGGCGTCGGCCAGGCCGCGCTTGGTCATCATGCAGTGCGCGAGGTGGTCGGTGGTCCAGACCCGGAACGCCACCTCGGGCGGGTGCGCGGCGAGCAGGCGCGGCACGACGTCCACCAGGTGCCGGACTTCGCGCTGGTAGACCGCCAGGATGAGCGCTTCGGGAGTCGGGAAATGGCGGTAGACCGTGCCGACCCCGACTTCGGCTTGCTTCGCGATGGCGTTGAACGACAGCTCGGCCGAGCGAGCCAGCGATTCCGCCGCCACGGCCAGGATGCGCTCATGGTTACGCCGGGTGTCCGCCCGCCGTGGGCTGACCGATCCCGTCGTCATCGTGCCTCCGGTCGTCGAGGGAACCGCACCCCTGGTGCAGTGGGTGCCGTGGCGGTCATGACGTGTCCTTCCGGCGCAGTCCGGGGCTTCGCGACGGGCCGACGGCCGGTTGCTCACGGTGACGCTTCCCCATCATTTCCCGGGATTCGACAAATGGCCCTGCACGCATCGGTCATCTGGTGGTCATCAGGTGACACTCCCCGCTGGGAACGCAACCTCGGCACGGGCGAGGACCCGGCCATGTCGACGACAGTCAGGTCCTCGCATCGCACGATCGACCTTGGTTCGTCCAGCCTCCACCTGCCGGTGCGGGACTGAACTCCCGATGTCCCGGCCGGCCATCGTGCGACGTCCACCGTGGACCATCCGCTGAGACCTGCCAGATCGCGGAGCAAGTGGCGGCCACCCACGACAACGGCCTGCTCCATCGGGTGATTTCGCACCGCGCCGCCAGCCGGCGAGCTGGGCGAAACGATTTTCCGACACACTTTCATCGCGTCGAACTGATCAAGGGACCTGAAAATGATCCAAGAAATGGCCGGGCGTCCGTCGCGGCGGGTGAAAGGCGTACGCGGAGGGCTCGTCGCGATCGGTATCGCGGTTCTGCTCGGCCGGTCAGATCGCCGCCGTGGTCGTCGCGTTCGCGTGCCTCGTCGCCGCACGCGCGGCAAGCCGCCGGGATGCGGTGACCGACGAGCGCCGGCTGGGCCGGACCGTGCGGCGGGGAGCCGGCCAGGTGGTGGCCGGGGTGCTCTCGCTGGCCCTTCTGGTGAACGCCGTCACGCCCGCCCCGGTGGCGTTGGGCTTTCAGTCCTCGACGGGCTACGGCAACTCGTTCGAGCCGGCGAAGCCCATGGCGACCACCGTGGTCTCGAACACCCGGCTCACCAGCGACATCAAGTACGGCGACACCTACCCCAACAGCTACCTCGACGTCTACATCGCCGGCAACGACTCCACCGTCAAGCGGCCCACGTTCGTGATCGTCCACGGCGGCGGCTGGATCGCGGGGAGCAAGAACGACGGCGACCCGAATGGCTGTCTCGCGTGGGGATGCCGCGTTCACGCAGCTTGTTCAGCACGGTGGTGTGGTTGACGCCCAGGCGGTCACCGACTCGCGCCAGAGACCAGCCGAGCTTGTACAGGTGGATGGCGTCGTCGACCTGCTCAGGCGAAAGTCCGCGCCGGCGCATCGACACCCCGTGGCGGTGGAGGATGGCGCTGACCGTCCGCCGCTCGATGCCGAACCGATCTCCGAGTTCGTCCACCGTCGCGCCGCCGACGTCAGCCTCGGCCCCTTCGGGTACTGACTACGCGTCGCCTTCTGCCAACGGCGCTGCAGATCGGCCGACAACCGCGTCTCCACCTCCGGCGCCACATGCGAATACACCTCGACCACCCGGTTCGGCAGGTGATGACCCAACCGGCGGGGCCTGCGCGATCTCGGGCGCTCCTCCGGCGATCAGCCACGTCTTGTGACTGTGCCGCAACCCGTGGAACGTCAACCCGGGCCTGACCGCATACAACCGCACCCCCGCCGGTCGAGGCTCGAGCGCCACTACTCGAACAAGACGCAGGTGGCTGACGCGAACCACGGCAGCCCGACTTGCCACAGCCGCCCGGATCGGTTTCATGGTGGGCGGCTCCATCGACCATGACGCGGCTACGTCATTGCGGGGTCAAAGCAATCAAGCCTCTTCCCGCGCCAGCCGCTGTGCCGCGCGCCCGATGGCCGTCTCGACCGCGCCCACCCGGTCGGCCAGCAGGCCCACCGCGCCGACCGCGCGGCTCAGCGGGTCCTCGCCGTCCCCGCCCAGCGCCTGCTCGCGCAGGTACGCGGCCTTGACGGCGGCCCACCGCCGGGCCTGCTCCGCGGACAGCCGTCCCCGCAGCTCGGCCAGCTTGAGCAGGTTGGCCTCGGCGCCCGAGGTCAGCGTCTGCGCCTCGCCGGCGTAGTGGTCGTCGATCAGAGCCTCGAGCTCCGCGTCGTTCATCGCCGGCACGATCCGCTCGGCGAGCTTGTTCATGTTCCGGTACGAACCCTGCAGCTGGAACGGCGGTTCGGTGCGCGACGCGTCCGCCTGCGCCGCCGAGGCGATGTAGGCCTGGTTGTTCGCCAGCACGGTCCGCTGCACCTGCACCAGCTTCCGGAGCACGGCGAGGATCTGCTCCAGCTCCGTGGCCGAATAGGCGTGCGAAAGCTGGTCGGCACGCACGGAACCATCGCCGTGGGCCATCCGGACCAGAACGTCCACATCGGACCGCTCCCGTGACACGAGCGGCGCCAGCACGGCGTTCGACGTCAGCGCGTTCTCGATGTAGCTCAGCGCGAAGAGCTCTTCCTTGCCGGACAGCACATCACCGAGGTTCCACACGTCCGCGCGGTTGGCGAGCATGTCGGGGATGCGGAACCGCTTGCCCTGCTCAGTGTACGGGTTGCCGGCCATGCACACCGCGAACCGCTTGCCGCGCAGGTCGTAGGTCCGCGTGCGGCCCTCCCACACACCTTCCATCCGCCGCTGCGCGTCGCACAGCGAGATGAACTTCTGCAGCAGTTCCGGCGACGTGTGCTGGATGTCGTCGAGGTACAGCAGCACGTTGTTGCCCTGCTCCAGCGCGAAGGAGATCTTTTCGACTTCCTGCCGCGCGGTCGCGTTGGGCGCGTCGGCCGGGTCGACCGAGGTGACGTCGTGGCCCAGCGCCGGCCCGTTGACCTTCACGAAGACCAGCCCGAGGCGGCTGGCGACGTACTCCATGAGCGTCGTCTTGCCGTACCCCGGCGGCGAGATGAGCAGCAGCAGACCGGACTGGTCGGTGCGCTTGGCGTCCCCGGCCGCGCCGAGCTGCTTGGCCAGGTTGTCCCCGATCAGCGGCAGGTAGACCTCGTCGAGCAGCCGGTTCCGCACGAAGGCGCTCATCACCTTCGGCTTGTACTCCTCAAGCCGGAGCCGGTCGCGTTCGGCCGCTACCAGGTCGTTGCGCAGCCGCTGGTACGCGCGGAAACCCGGCACGCGGTCACGCCGGAATCGGTGCGTCCTGGCGAGCGTCTCGTCGAGCCGCACCGCCACCGACCGCCCGGCGATCCGCGGGTGCGCGCCGAGCAGACCGTCCACAGTGGCCGTCAGCGCCGCCGACGAGTCGTACCGCGGCAGGTCGCACAGCTCGATCGCAACGGCTTCGGGCAGCTCGTCAGCCGGCAGCCCGACCGAGTCCACAAAGGACCGCAGCCAGGCGTCGGCGAGCTGGTACCGTTCCACCAGTACGTCGAGGGAGCGCAGGTCCTCGGCGAAGCTCCGCCGGTCGAGCCGGAACTTGTCCAGCACCGCCCGCGCGCCGCCGCCGGTGACGAACCCGGCCGGCGCGACGGCGAGCTCCTCGACCAGGTACTCCCCGGCGAACTCGGCGTCGAGCGCGAGCCCGGCGCCGTCGAGGAACGCCGTCATCGCGGCCGTGAGCTCCCGCGCCAGCTCGTCGCTCGCCCGGGTGGGGCCGAACGCCTCCCGCACCCGCGCGAGCGACGCGGCCCGGGTCGTCCACGCGGCCTTGGCCCGCTCGTCGGCGCCGAACGCCCAGAACAGCTGGGCCGCCGCCCGGGCGGCGGGTGGGAAGCGCAGCAACCCGGCAGCGGACCGCAGCCGCAGCAGGGCCGCCAGGATCGCGGCGGCGTCGTGGTCGTGCACCCCGCGCGCGTACCCCTCGTCGTACCGCTCCCCGGCCACGCTCCGCACGACGTCGAGCAGATCGGCTTCGACCAGCTCGGCGACCGGCCGTTCGGCGAGGATCGACGTCGCGAGGTACTCGGCGCGGTAGACCTCCGGCGACTCCGAGACCAGCAGCTGGTCCCAGTACGGCCGCGTCGCCTCGAAAGTGGCGTCCCGCACCGGCGCCCGGTAGTCGGTGCCGGTGATCGCGAACTTCATCGAGCCGTCGTGCGGCACCAGCGTCAGGTCGAGGTCCTGGGTGTTGACGGCGAAGGTGTTGCGGCCGAGTCGGATCGTCGCGCCGCCTTCGCCGTAGAGGTCGAGGCGGTCGCGCAGGGCCCGGCCGGCCTCCTGGCGAGCGGCCTTCACCCGGCCTTCGAGCTCCTCGGCCCGCACCTGGTCGCCGAGCGCCCGCAGGTCCTCGACGACGCTGCGCAGCTTCGAGACCATCGGATCGGCCGCGAAGTAGGTGTTGATCTCCTCGGCCGAGCCGAGCGAACCGACCCGGCGCGTCACGCTGCCGAGGATGCGCCCGGCCGACTCGACCAGCCGGTCCGCGCGCCGCGCCCGCTCGTCGAGCAGCGTCTGCTTGCGCGAGGAGAACGCCTCGTAGACGTCGGTGCGCTTCTCCCCGAGCGAGGTCAGGAAGTCGTCGAACTCCCCGAACCGCGATTCGAGGTTCTCCAGCTGCAGCAGCAGCCGGCCCAGCTGTTCGTCGCAGCGCTCCGGGGTGTCCGCGACCGCGAGCCCGCCGGTGATGGCCTGCGCGAGCAGCGCGAACTCGGCGGCGAACTCCGCCCGGCCCTCGGTCTCCAGGAGCTCCTTGCGACGCGCGTCGAGCGTGGCCCTGGCCCGGTTGACGGCGCCGATCACCTCGCCGACGCGCTCCAGGATCTTCGTCCGCACGACGGCGTCGGCGATGTCGAGCCCGCCCACGACGTCGGTGAGGACCTCCAGGCCGGCGGACTGCTCGTCGAGCCGCGCGGCAACCGGACCGGCCTCGGCGACCGTCTTGATCGCGCCCGCCGCGGCGATCAGCCCGTCCACCTCGGCGTGGTAGCCGGTGAACGCCTCCTCGCCCTGCAAGAACCGCACGGCCCGCTGCGCCGCCTCGGAGAACTCCGTGTCCAGTTCGGCGATCAGCGTGTCCACGCGCGCGGTGTCGGCGTAACGCAGCTCCCGCACGGTGACCAGGCGCCCGCGCGCCCGGTGCATCTCGGCCAGGCGGCGCACCCACGCGTCCGCCGCGTTCAGCGCTTCGCCCCGCACCCGCCGCACGAGCGACGCCGTGTCGGCCGCCGCCGTGTCGACGGCCTCGGCCGCCTGCGCGGTGAGCGAGGTGACCGTCTCGAACTCGTCCAGCACCTGCTCGGCGGTGACGCGGACGTCGGACAGCGGCGAGCGCAGGTCCCCCAGCTCACTCTCGCCGAGCCAGTGGTAGTGGTCGAAGACGCGCGTGCAGGCGGCGATCAGCGCCTCGAACACCGCCGCCGACGGCGCCATTTCCCCGATCATCCTGGTGATCGACAGGCAGTCGGAGATCCCGCGGACGAGGTCGGCGTTCCCGACCCGCTCCAGCGGCCCGGTGCCGGCCGGCTGCGACGCCGCGTAGGTGTCCGATTGGAACGGCGTCCGCCACACCTGCATCGGGTGGACCCGGCTCGGTTCGTCGGACAGCGCGCGGAACAGGATCATCGTGCCGTCGTCGAACAGCGAGTACCCGTGGCACGGGATCGGGTTGGCGACCTCCTTGCGGATCACGTTGTACGGCAGCAGGAGCGAGCGCCCCTCGGCCCGCGCGTGGAAGACGTACAGCACGTCCTCGCCGTTGGGCGAGCGGATCACGCGCTCGAACTCGAGACCGTCCACAGTGGTGTCGAACGTCTTGCTGACGCCGGTGTCGAGGTAGTAGCCGCCGGGGAAGATGATGCCGTGGTCCTCGGGGAGCCGCTGGCAGGCCTGCCCGATGCCGTCGAGCCGCACGACGTCCTGGGTGCGGGTGTTGAACACCAGGTAGCGGTACGTGGTTTCCTTGTACGGCAGCATGCGCAGCAGGATCAGCGGGCCGATCCGGGCATAGGAGACTTCGGCGTCGGCGAGGCTCTGCAGCGGCTCGTCGACCGGCTCGGCGTACACCCCGGCGCCGGTCTCGGTGTTGTTCTCGACCTTGACCGTCAAGTTGCCGCCGACGGTCTCGACGAACACCTCGTCCTCGATCGAGATGTGCGGGTGCCGGCCGAGGACGTGGTCCTCGCGCGTCGTCTCGATCCACTCGAAGTCGTGCGACGGCGGGAAGACGTGGTCACGTTCGCCACGACTGTCCAGATAGGACACCGTGCCGTCGGCCGCGATCCCCCACCGCAGCACCCGGATGTCCTCGGTGCGCGGACCGATCTGGAACACCGCGAGCAGCTTCCCGTCCAGCCGGCGCAGCTGCAGCAGCTTCGCCTGCCGGTAGTAGCGGTACAGCTCGCCGAAGTCCCGCCCGAACTGCTCGTCACGCAGCAGTTCGGGCAGTTCCTCCGCACTGACGTCGTCGAAGCGGAACGCGTCTTCGTCACGGCTGAAGCGCTGCAGCGAGAAAACGTCGTCGATCGCCGTCTCGGGCTTCAGTCCGATGAAGACGTTGTAGCCGAACAACATCCGGCCGTCGACCGCGACGATGTCCCGGGGCACGCAGTTGTTGGCGGTGCGGATGCGTTCGGTGCCGAGCAGCGCGAGCTGCGCGCCGCCGAAGACCTCGAGCCGGCGCGCGTTGAGCTCGTCCGCGCGTTTCGCCAGCTCGGAGGCCTGGGCGGCCAGCCGGACGCGGAGCACGTCATAGGTGCCCGCGTCCAGCTTCGTCTCGGCCGCCGTCACTGCTTCGCGGCGACGACGGTGGCGACCGACGTCTCGGCGAGGCCGAGCCGCTGCGCCGTGGTCATCAGCTCACGGAGCTTGTCGCTGTCCGGCCCGCCGTCCTGCAGCTGCTTCGCCAGGAAGGCCGACAGCGTCAGGTTCTTCACGTCTTCGGTGCTCACCGCGCCGATCAGCTTGGCGAGGTCGTCGGTGAAGCTGGCCGACCCGTCGAGGTAGGGCCGCGCGAGCGATCCGACGACGTCGGAGTGCTGCACGAAGCCGTCCACGCTCTTGCCGAGCCCGATCGAGCCGACGATCCGGTCGAAGAACATGGTCTCGCCGCCGACGATGTCGATGTCGGCCTTCTCCAGCCCGACGCTGAGCACGGTCGCCTGCGCTTCGGCGACGTCACGCTGCACGTCGAGCGCGGCCAGCCGGATCTCCTTCTCGGCGTCCAGCCGCAGCCGGTACTCCTCGTGCTCCCGGCTCGCGCTGTCGAGCGCGGCCAACGCGGCGGCCTTCTCGGTGAGGCCCTCGGCTTCGCCCTTCAGCTTGTCGCGCAGCGCATCGGCGACCACGGTCGCCTTCTCGCGTTCGACGATCGCCTCGGCGCGGCCGACCTTCTCCAGCGCGACGGCGTCGCGCTCCCGGACCTGCGCGGCGGCGAGGCCGGCGGCGGCCTCCTCGGCCTGGATGCCCTCGGCGAGCCGGATCTTGGCCCGCGTCTCCAGCTCGGCGGCCTGCTGGCGCGCCTCGGCGAGGGTCAGCTCCTCGCGGGCCTTGAACTTGGCGGCCTGCTCGGCGGCCTCGGCGGCCTTGATGCCCTTGACCAGGTTCTCCTGGGCTTCGGCCTCGGCACGGATGACCACCGCCTCGCGGGTGCGCTGGGCCTCCTCGACCACGCGCAGCTTCTTGATGTTCTCTTCCTGCTCGGCGACGGTCTTCTCGACGGCGATCCGCTCCCGGATCACCTCGGCGATCGACCGCTTCTCGGTTTCGAGTTCCTTGTCCTTGGAAATCCGGGACAGCTCGGTCTCGCGCTCGCGGCCGATCACTTCGAGCAGGCGGTCCTTTTCGATCCGCTCGGACTCGATGGCGATGACGCGTTCACGGTTCTTGCCGGCGACCTCGATTTCGCGCTGCTGGTTCTGCTGCTGGATGCCGAGCTGCTCGTCGGTGCGCAGCTGCGCGGCCTGCGACTTGAGCCGCTCCTCGGCCTGCACCTTGAGGGTTTCCGCTTCTTCGCGCGCCCGCATCGTCTCGATTTCGCGGCGCTGCTTGATTTCCGCATCGGCCTGGCGCCGCTCCAGTTCGAGGATCGCCTCGCGGGCGTCGACGTTCTGGCGCGTGATCTCCTTTTCTTCGTGGCGGCGGAACTCGTTGGTGCGCACGTGCTCGATCGCTGTCAGCTCGGTGATCTTGCGGATACCCTGCGCGTCGAGGATGTTGGCCGAATCGAGCGACGCCATCGGGGTCTGCTCGAGGTAGTCGATCGCCGCGTCTTCCAGGCTGTAGCCGTTGAGGTCGGTGCCGATGACGCGGATGATCTGGTCGCGGAACTCGTTGCGCTTGGTGTAGAGGTCGACGAAGTCCAGTTGCTTGCCGACGGTTTTCAGCGCCTCGGAGAACTTCGCGTTGAACAGTTCCTGCAGGGTTCCCTGGTCGCTCGCGCGTTCGGTACCGATCGCCTGCGCGACCTTCACGACGTCCTCGACCGTCTTGTTGACGCGCACGAAGAACGAGATCCGGATGTCGGCGCGGATGTTGTCGCGGCAGATCAGGCCTTCCCGGCCGGTGCGCTCGATGTCGATCGTCTTCACCGAGATGTCCATGACCTCGGACTTGTGCAGCACGGGCAGCACCACGGCACCGGTGAAGGTGACGTCGACCCTGCGCACCTTGGAGATGATCAGCGCCTTGCCCTGCGGCACCTTGCGGAACAGCCGGCTCACGACGAACAGCAGCACCAGGACGATCAGGACCACGACGGCGATCAACACGCCGGCCCCCAAGCCGATGGCATCCATTCCGGTTCAGTCCTTTTCTGCTTCGAGTTCCATGGGGCTGACCCAGAAGAACTCACCCGCGGAGTCGTAGTCGTAGATGACAACGCGGCTGCCCACGCCGAGGTTGCCTTCGCCCGCCAGTCGAATTTGGATGATCGCCGACGAGCCGTCGGCAGCGGTGGCTTCGGCCTGCCCGAAGTCCTCGGTGACACTCGACGTCCGCACGACGGCGACCCGGCCGACGAAGTCCTGCCGCGTCGGTTCGGCCCCGGCGAAGACCCGGCGAAGGGGCGCGACCACCAGCCGGGTACCGAGCGCCCCGAGCACGAGCGCGGCGGCCAGGACGCCGATCCCGAGCAAAACCCGCAGGGGCGCGCCTTCGATGAGGACCGTGCCGACGAGGCTGAGGAACCAGCTGAAGGCGACGAGCAGCGACAGCGAGATGGACAGCGGGACGCCGCCGAAGAACCCGATGTCACCGTCTTCGATGTCGAGGACGCCGAGCAAGGCCAGCCCCCAGTAGCCGATCACGACGACCAGCAGGAAGCTGAACAGCACGGCAGGAAAAGCCAAAGCCGCGGAGACGAACCCGCTCATCGTTTCTTCCCCCCAAGGACGGGCCCGGCAGCGCAAGGCCCTGGCCGGCGACTATATCCGGCGCGCGCGAGAGGGCGAGCGAACATTTCGGACACGAAGCGGTTACGCACGAGCCGGCTCAAACGAGACCCGAGGTGACACTTGGCTTCCGAGGAGTCACGTTTGGTCATTGAACAACCGGACCAAGGTTTCGACGTAGCCGGGGACCAAAGCGGTCCCGCCGTGTCCTTGAACACGGTGGTCAGCATGGGGAAACACCTCGACTCTCAGGGTTGCTCGCGGATGACGTCCGGCATGGCAGGCGGCCGCGGCGAACAGGCCGATGCTGTCCGCGACCGGAACCAGTTCGTCGGCGCCACCTAAGGTCGCCAGGTGCGGACAGCGTGACCCGGTACAAGCGATCACGAACCGGAAGTCACACCGCCGCGGCGCCAGTCCGAGGGGCTGGCGCCCCGGACGCGTTTGAAGGCGACGCTGAAGGCGAACGGGTCGTCGTAGCCGACCGTGCGGGCGACGGTGGCGATGGTGTCTTCGCTGCCGCGCAACAGGTCCGCGGCCAGCGTCATCCGCCAGCCGGTCAGGTAGGTCAGCGGCGGCTCGCCGACCAGACGCGCGAAGCGGGCGGCGAACGCGGCACGGGACAGGCCGGCCCGGGCGGCCAGCTCGGCGACCGTCCACCGGTGCGCCGGCTCGGTGTGCAGCAAGCGCAGGGCTTCGCCGACACCGGCATCGCTCAGCGCCCGGTACCAGGCGGGCGGCGGCTCCATCCGGGCGCACCAGCCGCGCAGCGCCAGCACGAGCACCAGGTCCAGCAGCCGGCGGAGCACGGCATCCTGCCCGGGCTCGTCGCACGCCACCTCGGCGGCGAGCAGGTCCAGCGCGCCTCGGGTCCGCGGCCCGGCGGGCACCACCGCCAGCGGCGGCAGCATGCCCAGCAGCCGTTCCGCGGCGGCGCCATGAAGCTCGTAAGCGCCGCGGAGCATGGTCGTGGCCCCGGGCTTGCTGTCGCCGTACGTGCGCGGCGCCTGGTTCCTCACCGGCTGCGCGTCGGTGATCGGATACTTCTTCGTCCCGCGGATCACCAGCTGTGGCGGAGTGCCCGGGTCGTCGGCGATCGTGTACGCGGAGGCGCTGATCAGCGCGAGGTCCCCGGCGGCGAGGCGCACCGGCACGGCGTCACCGACGCGCAGCGACGCGTGCCCGCCGAGCGTGGCCACCAGCGTGAGCGGCGGGGCGTCGGCGAAGGCCAGCGACCACGGCGGCCGCTGGATCAGCTGCCGGACCAGCGCGTGGCCGGCGTGGGCCCGGTGCAGCAGGTCGCTGAGGACGTCCATCTCGGCACCATAGACGCTGACAAAGGGATCGGGGATTTTCAACCATGGATCGTCTCGCCTTCAGGGGGTTGGCTTGCGACCATGCAGACCACCTTGATTCTCGGCGGCACCGGCAAGACCGGCCGCCGCGTCGCCCGGCAGCTCGGCGCCGCCGCCCGGGTCGCCTCCCGTACCCGCGGCTTCGACCTCGCCGACCCCGCGACCTGGGCCGCCGCCTTGGCCGGTGTCGCGGCCGTCTACCTCGTGGAACCCAACCTCGGCGCCGGGGATCGGCTCCCGCGGTTCGTGGCCGAAGCGGTGTCGGCGGGCGCCCGCCGTCTCGTGCTGCTCTCCGCCCCGCGCGCCGGCGAAGCCGGCCACCCACTGCACGCCGCCGAAGAAGCCGTCCGCAACTGCGGCGCGGGCTGGACCATCCTGCGCCCGAACTGGTTCGCGCAGAACTTCAGCGAGGGCCCGTGGGCCGCGGGCATCCGCGACGGCGCGTTGACCCTCCCGGCCGGCGAGGGACGAGCCCCGTTCGTCGACGCCGAAGACATCGCCGAAGTCGCCGCAGCGGCACTCACCGACGACCGGCACCACGGCCAGGTCTACGAGCTGACCGGCCCACGAGCAGTCGGCTTCGCCGAAGCGACCACACTCATCGCGCAGGCCACCGGACGGAAGATCGACTACCTCGACATCGACCCCGAAGCATTCATCGAACGGCAAATCCGTTACGGCGTCCCGGAAAACGTGGCGAACCTGCTCACCGGGCTACTGGCCGACCTCCGAGACGGCCGCGGCGCCGACCTGGCCGACGGTGTCCAACGCGCCCTGGGCCGGCCGCCGCGATCGTTCGAGGACTTCGTCGCGACCACCAACTGGCCGTGACCGGCGGACGCGGCCCCCGAATGCGCGCTCATGCCGCTGACAGCGCCTCAGCCTGCCTGTGCTGCGTGCCGCGCTACGGTGATCTCCGGCGTGGCTCACGCCGGACCTCCGTCGACTGCCCCAGCGCAGGCACTTCCGGCAAGCTCCGGGAGAAGACGTCACGGCGGAAACGAAACGGCTGCGGCTGGCCGTGGCGCAGGCTGTCCTCCGCGAAGATCCTCGCGACAGCGCGGGGCTGCGGGAGCGACATACGCCGGCTGATGCGCGAGGCGCACGAGGCGGGTGCGGCACTCGTGCACTTCCCCGAGGGCGCGACCTGTTCTCCGCACAAGCGGATCATGTCCGTCGAGGGCTCGGACATCCGACATGCCGTTGACCGCGCTGTCGCAGGATAGTGTGGACGGCTTCGGTCAGCGCATCGCAAGATGAGTGTCCGTGCCACCTCAGCGGAAGTCGTTCGCGTGGTCATCGGCCCACTGCGCGAACGTGTGGGCAGCACGGCCGGTGACGTCCGCGACGACAGTCGACACCCGCGGCGGTGCGGTGGTTCCGGCCCGCCATGCGGCCAAGATCGCATCGACACCCATGGGCGGCATGGTCTTGCCGAGCTCGGCGCGTGCCTGTTCGACCGAAATCGGCTCGAGGGTGATCTCGCGACCGACGGCCGCGCCGATGTGCCGTACCTGCTGCCGAAGGGACAGTGACTCGGCCCCCCACACGGGGTAGGCGTGGCCGCGGTGACCCGGCTGGGTCAAAGCGGTCACCGCGAGCGCCGCCAGATCCTTCTCGTGAACGGGTGCCGTCTGCGCGTCCGGGTAGGGCACCCGGACGGTGCCCTCTTCACGGATCGAGTTCCGCCACCACCACAGGGTGTTGGTGGCGAACATCCCCGGCCGGATGAATGTCCATGCCAGGCTGGAGTTCTCGAGGGCGGACTCGACGGCGATGTGCGCCCGGGCGATGGGGTTGTGCGCGGCATCCGGGTGGATGACAGACCCGGACGACAGAAGGACCACGTGCCCTACGCCGGCAGACTCGGCCGCTGTCACGAAGCCGTCGATTCCTTCTGGTTTGGCGTAAAGGAACACGCGCTGCGCGCCGTCGAGAACGGCAGGCAGGGTTTCCGGGCGCTCCAGATCGGCCGTGACGACTTCCGCTCCCGGTGGGAAGCCCGTCGGGAGCGGATTGCGGCTCGTCAACCGAATCTTCTCGCCCGCCGAGCTCAGACCAGCCGCGACATGGCGACCGACATTGCCGCTCGCTCCAAAGACCACTGTGACCATGACGGGAGCGTAGATCCCCGGCTTACTGATCGAAAGGACCTACCTTAAGGTAAGCTCCGGATGTGAAGGTAAATTCCCAGCCTGGGCCGGACGCATGGCAGGGCATGAGTGACGCGTTCAACAGCGAGTGCCCGGCGCGCGAGGTGCTCGAGCACATCACCAGCCGCTGGGGCATGTTGATCTTGGCGGCGCTGGGAGAGGGCCCGCGGCGCTTCTCCGAACTGCATGCGACGATCGGCGGGATCAGCGAGAAGATGCTGTCGCAAACACTGCGCACCCTGGTGCGGGACGGCCTTGTCACGCGAACTGTCGAGCCCGCCACGCCGCCGCGGGTCAGCTACGAACTCACGCCACTCGGCCGGGGACTCACCACGTCACTGGAACAGTTTCTGAGCTGGATCCGGAAGCACACGATCGACGTCGTCACCGCCCAGCGCCGCCACGACAAGCAGCACGGATGAGCTCACCAACAAGAACCTGCCTGGCATCGCAATGAACCCCTTCGTTCCAGTCTTCTAAATCGATTGCCAAGCCTGCACCGCCGTCGAACGATGACACCTTGTGACGACTACAGGCGAGAAACCATGCCCCGCCAGCGCCAGGCCGGTGGCGTTGCTGACCGGCGTCGGCCGCTCGATCGGGATCGGGGCGGGCATCGCCCGCCAGCTGGCCCAGGCGGGCTGGGACGTCGCCTTCACGTACTGGACACCGTACGACGCGCGCATGGCCTGGGGCATCGAGCCCGATGCGGCGGATTCGATCGCCGGGACCCTGGCGGAACGGGGCGCCAAGACGGTGGCCATGGAGGCGGACCTCGCCGCCCCGGAGACTCCGGAGCGCGTCTTCAACGAAGTCGAACGACGCCTCGGCCGCATCACCGCATTGGTGATGTGCCACTGCGAGTCGGTCGACTCGGGTCTGCTCGACACCACCCTCGAGAGCTTCGACCGCCACTTCGCGGTGAACGCACGCGCCACGTGGCTGCTGATCCGCGAATACGGCCGCCGGTTCCGCGGGCCCCGGGGAACCGGACGCGTAATCAGCCTCACCAGTGACCACACCGTCGGCAACCTGCCCTACGGGGCCAGCAAAGGCGCATTGGACCGCATCACGCTGGCCGCCGCCCATGAACTGGCCCACCTCGGGATCACCGCCAACGTGATCAACCCAGGGCCGGTGGACACCGGGTGGATGTCCGACGACGTTCGAGAACACATACTGCGCCGGACGCCACTGGAACGGCTGGGCACCCCGCAGGACACCGCGCACCTCGTGGCGTTCCTGTGCTCCCCGCAGGGCCAGTGGGTCAACGGGCAATTGCTGAAGAGCAACGGAGGGTTCACCGCCTGACAGCCCGGACCGCTCGGGGAGCCGGCCAGGCAGGTCTGTCCGGTGGCCGCGAACACGCCGGCGACCACGCCGTTGGCCGCCGCCTCGAGGTCCGCGTCCGGGAACACCAGCTGCACGCCGGGGTCGAGTAAGGATTTCGGACGCTCGCTCGGCAGGTCAGCACCCGCCGTCGATCAAGTCGAAGTTCGCGGTGTCGAGGGGTGCGCCCTGGATGTCGCCGCTTCGCGTTGCCTGCGGTGTGCGGCCATCCGGACCGGCGAGTTGACCGCTCCGTCTCCGGTGTAGCCGCCGATTCGTTGCACCACCTCGAAAAATATTCGGCCGCCCAGCACCACCGTGAAGAAGTGCAGCAGTTCGCCCTGCTCGTCGCGGTCGTAGAGCACCGACTGTTGCCGCAGGGCGGTGAGCAGCTCGGGGTTCGGGGCCAGGCGGGCGTCGAGGTCGTCGTAGTAGTTGCCCGGGATCTCCAGCAGAGGTGCTCCGAGCTCGCGCATCCGGCGGGCGCTCGCCAGCGCGTCGGCGGTGGTCAGCGCGACGCGTTGAGGCTCGCGTACGCCCGGCGCCCAATCTCCGCGTCGGAGCAGGGCGGACTCGAGGGCGATGCGGACGCGGCCCGCTGGATCGGCCACCGTCCGGCTGCGCACCAGCCCGAACGGCGCGGCGAACTCCGTCACGGGCTCTGGCTCGAGGCCGAGCACCGCGCGGTAGAACAGCGCCGCCTCGTCGAAGTGGTCGAACGGCTGGGTCAGAGCCAAGTGGTCGATCCCGGTCACCCCGGCCTCCCGGCCGGGCGGCTCGGTCTGGGTGAAGTCGCCGAACCAGCTGTCCGCGACGTCGGCGCCGGTGCGGCAGAAGAACACCGACGTCCCGTCCGGCGCGGCGATCGCCGACAGGTCCGCTTCGTCCGCGCGGTGGCTGCGCGGCAGGATCGGTGCGAGCAGCCGCTGGGCGCGCCGGGCCGAGGCGACCGGGTCGGCGCTTTCGACGGCGACCGCGCCGACCGAGGCGCCCACGGCGGGACCGGAACTGTTCAGCAGGATCCGTGCGTCACCCTGCTGCCACAAGCGGACAGGCTTGGACCGGTGGTGGCCCGTTTCGGTGAAACCCAGTCCGCTCAACGCCTCGGCCATCGCCGGCTCGGTCGCGTTGTCGGCCGTCAGCTCGACGAACGCGTGGCCGGCCAGTGCCGGAGCGGGCGGCAGGTCCGCGACCCCGAGCGTCTCCTGCAGGCCGAGCAAGGACCGCATCGCGTCGACGGCCGCCGGTCCGGGGTCGGCCTGGCGGAAGACGTCGTTGAACACCTCGAGCGACAACGGCCCGCGGTAGCCGGCTGCGAGCACGTTCCGGGTGAACGCCGTGAGGTCGAACGCGCCTTGGCCGGGGAAGAGCCGGTGGTGCCTGCTCCACTGCAGGACGTCCATCTGCAGCCGCGGCGCGTCGGCCAGCTGCAGGAAGAACAGCTTCTCGCCGGGGATCGCGCGGATCGCGGCCGGGTCGCTGCCGCGCGACAGGATGTGGAAGCTGTCCAGGCACAGCCCCAGCGCTGGGTGGGCGGCACGGCGGACGATGCGCCACGAGTGCTCGTAGGTGTTGACGAACCGGCCCCACGCCAGCGCTTCGTAGGCGATCCGGATATCCCGCGCGGCGGCGTGTTCGGCCAGGAGGTGCAGCTGCTCGGCGGCGAGGTCGTCGTCGTCGACCGCGTCCGGCGACACCGACGAGCACACCAGCATCGTGTCGGCGCCGAGCTGGTGCATGACGTCGAACTTGAGCTCCGCGCGCCGGAGGTTGCGGGCGAGCACGTCCGGCGGCACGGCTTCGAAGTCACGGAATGGCTGGTACAGGTCGATCGACAGGCCGAGCTCGGCGCAGTGTTCGCTGATCTCCTTCGCCGACCAGGACGAGGCGACGAGGTCGTTTTCGAAGATCTCCACCCCGTCGAACCCGGCGTGGGCGGCCGCGGTCAGCTTGTCTTCCAAGGTGCCGGACAGGCAAACCGTGGCGATCGAACGCCGGGATTCAGTCGAGGACATCGGCGGGCTGCCTTTCCGGGGAAGTCGTGAGCGTGGCGAAGTGGTCCAGCATCCGCGTGGCGTCGGGTTCGGCCCCGGTGAACAGGCCGAACGCCTCGGCGGCCTGGAACACCGCCATGCGGCCGCCGTCGAGAACGCGCGCTCCGAGCGCGCGAGCGGCTCGGACCAGTTCGGTTTCGAGCGGGCGGTAGACCACTTCGGCGACCCACAGGTCCGGGCGCAACAGTTCGGCGGGCAGCGGCAATCCGGGGTGGGCGGCCATGCCGGTCGGGGTGGCGTGCACGAGCCCGTCCGCGGCGCCGACCGCCGCCCCGAGGTCCGTCCCCGCCGACGCACGACCAGGCCCGAACCGACCGGCGAGGGCGCCGGCCAGCTCGGCGGCCCGGCCGGCGTCGAGGTCGAAAACCCGGACGCGACCGGCGCCGGCCGTGAGCAGGCCGTGGGCCACCGCCGCGCCTGCCCCGCCCGCACCGAGCACCACGACGGCGCCGAGGTCCGCGTCGGGAAGTCCGGTCCGCAGGCCACGGGCGAAGCCGGACCAGTCGGTGTTGTGCCCGACCGCGCGGCCACCTTCGAACACGACGGTGTTGACCGCGCCCAGCGCCGCCGCGTCGGGGGACAGCTCGTCCAGGTGCTCGAGCACCACCTGCTTGCAGGGGTGGGTGATGTTCAGCCCGCGGTATCCGGCTTCGCGAGCCGCGGCCAGCATCGGACCGACAGCTGCGGCCGGGACATCGTGGTCGTCGAGGTCGAATCGGGTGTAGACCAGCTCCAGCCCGAGCCGACGGGCCTCGGCCTCGTGCAGCGGCGGGCTGAGCGACGGTCCGATGCCCGCGCCGATCAGCCCGGTGAGGACCGTGCCCGGCGTGGCCCGCACCGCGTGAGCGCGAATCGCCTGGGCGGCTGATGACAAGGTCACGAGCACCCCCGTAATGTACGAACTAGTACGTTATTTGTACCTCACGACGCCGCCGTCGTGAAGAGCCTCGGATCCGCGGCGACGTCCTACAGTGGGCACATCAGCTGAAACGAGGAAGGAAATCCGTGGCAGCACCGACGTCCGACGAAGTGGCGAACAGCGGACCCGAACGCATCCGCGACGCCGACCGGACCCGCACCGAGATCCTGGACACCGCCGCCCGCGAGTTCGCCGAAAAAGGCTTCGACGGCGCCCGGGTGGACGAGATCGCCGCGAAGACCCGCACCACCAAGCGGATGATCTACTACTACTTCACCAACAAGGACCAGCTGTTCGTCGAGGTGCTCGAACGGGCCTACACGGTCATCCGCTCCCTCGAGCAGAACCTCGACGTCGACCACCTCGACCCCGCCGAGGCGATCCGGCAGCTCGCCGGGCTCACCTTCGACCACCACGAGTCCCACCCGGACTTCGTGCGGCTGGTCAGCATCGAGAACATCCACCGCGCCGAGCACATCGCCCGGTCCACCGCGCTGTCCAACCTGGCCAACCCGGCCCTCGACGTGCTCACCCGCATCCTCGCGCGCGGCCGGGAAGCCGGGCAGTTCCGCGACGATCTCGACGCGCTCGACGTGCACATGGCCATCAGCGCGTTCTGCGTGTTCCGCATCGCGAACCGCCACACGTTCAACGCCATCTTCGACCGCGACATGCTCGACCCCGCCCTCCGCGACCATCATCGGCGCATGGTCGCCGACATGCTCGTCAGCTACCTGACGACGCGCTGACCTCACGCGATCCGCACTGTCCGGCCGGCGACCGGCGTACCGCGCGAGCACTTCCGGGTCGTGGCCCGGGATGATCAGGCCGGCGCCGGCCAGCTCCTTGACGCGGTCGAAGGCGCCGTACACCCCGGTCATCGAGTGCAGCAGCGGCGCCGGGCGGTCGTCCTGGATGTTCTCGTGGAAGTGACTGGCGTCCGAAGCCAGCACGACCGCGCCGACGGCGGTTTCGACGCGGACGACCTGCATCCCGGCGGTGTGCCCGCCGACCAGGTGGACACTCAAGCCGGGCACGACCTCGGCGTCGCCGTCGACCAGGTCGACCGCCCCGGCCCGCACGTGCTCGACGGCTGCTTCGTCGAGCAGCCACCGTTCTCGCTCGATCCGCTTCGCCCACGGCCCGGTCCAGTAGTCCAGTTCGGACTGTTGGACCTTGAACCGCGCGCCGGGAAAGCCGGCCACCGCGCCGCAGTGGTCGTAGTGCAAGTGCGTCAGGACGACGTGATCGACCGTCTCCGGGGCGACGCCGAACCCGGTGAGCAGCCGGGCGGGTTCGACGTAGTCCAATCCGGACACTTCGCGAGCCCGCTCCGCGCGGATACCGGCGTCGACGACCACCGTGTGCTCCGGCGACACCGCGAGCCAGATGTAGTAGGCGGTCGGGTGGGGGTCCGCGGAATCTCCGCCGTAGCCGAGAAAGTGTTCGCCGCGGTACCCCGTCCGCCGGCCGTAGCACAGGGCGTAGACCTCGAACGCGCTCACCGCGGGACGCCGGCCTCGCTCCGATCCGGCGCCGGCTCCTTGAGTCCCAGCTGCGCGGTCGGCACCCGGTAGGTCTCCTTCCCGGTGGCCACAGCGATCACGTTCACCAGGCACAGCGCGGCGGTGAAGACGGCGACGCCCAGCCACGCGCCCCGGCCCGTCCCGGTGACCCCGACCGCGATGCTGGGGAGGAAACCGCTGATCGCGAACCCGATCTGGGTCCCGATCGCGGTACCCGACAAGCGCACCCGGGCGGGGAACATCTCGCCGTAGAACGACGGCCACACGGCACTCGTGGCGGTGTAGACGATCCCGAACATCCCGATGCCGACGACGAAGATCCACAGATAGCTGCCGGCCGCGATGGCACCGAGGTACGCGAAGATCAGGATCGCGCAGCCCAGTGATCCCGCGATGAAGATCCGCTTGCGGCCGAAGCGATCGGAGAACTTCGCCCACAGCGGGATCGTGATCACGGCGGCGACATTGGCCAGTACACCGACCCACAGCATGGGCGTCCTGCTCAGCCCGACCGTGTTCACGGCGTAGCTGAGCGCGTAGACGGTGAAGATCGTGCTCACCGAAGCGATCAACGCGGCCACGACCACGCGCAGGACGTCGGCCCAATGGTCCCGCAACAGGACGGCCAAGGGGAGCTTCGCGACCTCTCCGCTCGCGACCTCCTCCTGGAACACCGGCGTCTCTTCCAGTGAACGGCGGATGTAGTAGCCCACCAGCACCACGACCGCGCTGAGCCAGAACGGCACCCGCCAGCCCCAGGACAGCAACTCCTCCTGCGGCAGCGCGGCCACCGGCAGGAAGACGGCCGTGGCCAGGATCTGGCCGGCTTGGGTGCCGCTGAGGGTGAAGCTCGTGTAGTAGGCACGCCGGTGTTCGGGGGCGTGCTCGAGGCTCATGGAGTTCGCGCTGGCCTGCTCACCGCCAGCGGACAAGCCCTGCAGCAACCGCAGCACGACCAGCAGGATCGGCGCGGCCACACCCACCGAGCCGTAGCTCGGCAGGCAGCCGACGAGCACGGTGGAGAGCCCCATCAGCAGCAGGGTGGCCAGCAGGACGCGCTTGCGGCCGAACTTGTCACCGAGGTGCCCCAGCAGCAGCGCGCCGAGCGGCCGCGACACGTAGCCGACGCCGAAGGTCGACAGCGCCAGCAGCGTGCCGGTGGCCGGCGACGAGGCCGGGAAGAAGATCTTGTTGAAGACCAGCGCCGCCGCCGTGCCGTAGATGAAGAAGTCGTAGTACTCGAGCGCGCTGCCGATCCACGCGGCCAAGGCCGCCTTGGCGGGCTTGCCCGCGGGCGGGGCGCCCACTGCGCCGTCCGGACGATCAGTCACGTCGTTCTCCTCCGCGGATGCACCCTTACAGTCCAATGAACTAACCGGTTAGGTATGTACCGTACGGTTAATTAGAGAGACTGAAGGGCGCTCGCGAGCTTGTCAAGTACCGCTGTCAGCCGGGGACGCTGGAGTTCGCTGCCGCGTTGATGACCGCGTCGGCGTCCGGACGCGTCAGCCAGCCCTGGTCGACGAGGCGTTCGGTCTCGGCGATGAACGGGCGGGCGTACGCCCCGTGGTCGGGATAGACGAGCTTCAGCCGCGCCGGGTCGAAGGGAAGCCGATGACCCTGCAGGCCGCAGGTCGTCGCGGGACTGCTCGTCGGGTAGTAAGTCGCGACCGGGACATCGAGCCACGGGGTGCGGACACCGCCGAGCGCGTTGCCGAACCGGTCGGTCACGGTCCGGCCGGTGACGTCGACCTGGATCCGGTCCGCCCGCGGTGGCGGGGTTCCGCGCCGGGCCCAGCGATCCAGCTGCGCCTGTGCGGCGTTGAACAGGTAGTGCACCGGGAAGTCCGTGCTCAGGCCGGGATCGGTGCAGTTGTAGTAGTTGTAGGTGAACCCGGCTTTGGCCAGGTCCTCCGGCGATGGGGCGAAGCTGGCCGTGTACGAGTACGCGTGAGCGGACCCGGGCACCTCGTAGAGCCGGTACCGGTCGTCGCGCGAGTCGGCGTCCGGGCGGCGGGAGAAGCCGCCGTCGGAGTAGAAGTCGGTCTCGGTCTGGACCCGGATCACCGGTTGCGCCGTCGGACGCACGATGTTGCGGGGGTCGGCGACCGGAACGGGTGCCGAGCACTTGCCGAGCGGGCGGGGTCCGCCCGCGGCGGCTCCGATCAGGAACCCGTCGTAGACCTGCGCTCGCGGGTGAATGGCGTTGAGGTACCGGATCAGGTAGGCGCCGGACTGCGAATAACCGGTGGCGTACACCTTCCGCACGTCGAAGCCGCTGATCGGGTTGGCCCGGCCTCGGGCTTTCAGCGCGGCGCCGACCTGGGTGAAGATGTCCCAGATCAGGCCGCCCTCGGTGGTGGCGGTGGAATTCAGCGCCGTACCGGTGCACCGCTGACCCGGTGGCGTGGGATCGGCCCAGGACAGCGCCGCGTAACGTTGCGGGTCGAACGCCCGCAGCGCGTCCACTGTGGTCGGTGCGCTGGTGACACCGACGTAGGCGGTCCCGTCGCGCAGGTACTGGTCGTGCGAGGTCAGCCACATGCGGTCGAGATCCCAGCGGTTGGTCATGTTCATCAGCTCGACCACGACCGTGCCGTTGAAGTCGCGCCGGTCCGCCGGGCGGCGCACGATGATCCGGTTCTCGTACGAGGCACCGCTCCTGGTGACCACGACCCGGCCAGCCGCGTCGTAGTCGTAGACGTTGGCCCTCCCCCGCACGAAGAACTCCTGCTCGACGTACCCGTGCCCGGCCAGGTCCACAGTGGACGTGTTGAACGGGTGGGACGTGGCGGTGGCCGGAATAGGACCGACCAGATCGACCGGACCGGCCGGTCCCGCCGCGGCCGCCGTCGTCGTGACGCCGGCGACTCCGAGCAGGATCGCCAGCACGATGCCGTACTTGCGGCGGCTCATGGCACATCAGCCCTTTCGGCGGCGCGGATGGTGGCGTCGGCGTCGGCCTGGACGAGGAAGCCGTCGCGGACGTTCTGGTTCGTGACCTGGCGGACCGCGCGGACGTACTGCGCATGGGTCGGGTAGAGCTCACGCAAGGTGGTGCCGTCGAACGGGATCCAGGTGCCGCCCTGCGCGCAGGCGCTGTCACGGTCGGGCGTGAGGCCGGTGTTCCAGCCCGTGTTGCGTTCGGTCGGCGCGGCGACCGCGGCGAGCCGGATGCCGCCCTTGATGATCTGGTAGTCGTCCCGGTTGGCCGTGGCCGGCCTGGTCGAGGTGTCGGTCACCTCGATCCGTGGCGCGGCGGGTGGCCGGGTGCCGCGGGCGACCCAGCCGGCGATGTGGTCGAACATCGCGTCGAGCACGTATTCGTAGGGCACGTTGCTGCGGGCCGGCGCCACACAGGGCGCGGTCGGCCCGGCCGGCAGGCCCGACACTCCCGCGTCGCGGAGCCGGATCGGGTTGTTCACCAGGTAGGCGTGCCGGTCGGAGTGGGACGCGCCCGCGATCTCCCAGTAGACGAAACGGCCGGTGTCGGGCTGTCGGCGAGCGGCCTGGCCGGCGAGCACGTCGTACTCGCCGGCCGTCTTGAACACCTTCGTGGTCAGGTCGGTCCGTACCGGGCCACCGCCGTCGACGATCGCGATGGCGTCGTACACCGGTGCGATCGGGTGGACGGAGTTCGCGTACGTGGTCAGCCGCGACGCCGACTGCGACTGGCCGGTCGCGATCACCGTCCGCACGTCGAGTCCCGGCACCGGGTTCGCGCCGCGTGGATGCCGCAGGGCTTGGGCGGCCTGGCTGAACACGTCGTAGGACAGCGCGTCGTCGGTGACCGTGCCGCCGTCGGTCAGGTCGAGCGAGCCGTACCGGCCGGGACTCCATGCCTTGAGCCCGCGTGGGGAGTGGACGCCCGTGCCCTGGGCACTGACGCCGACCCAGACGTAGCCGGCTTCCAGCAGGTGCCGGAACGAGCGGCTCCACACGACCTCGTAGTCGAACGTGTTGGTCACGTTGTACCACTCGACAACGGCGGTGCCATTGAACTTCTTCGGCGAGATCGGGCGCCGGACCACGATTCTCGTCCGGTACCCGTGCCCGCCGTCGACGACCGTGCCGGTGGCGCCGTCCGGGGTCGTGTAGCGGTTGGCGGTGCCATCGACGAAGTACTCCTCTTCGACGTACCCGTACGCCCGGAGGTTCTGGTCGGTGGCGAAGAAGGGGTAGTCGCGGGAAGGGTCGCCGGGTGGCGCCTTCGCCGGGATCGGGCCGGTGACCACCGGCGAAGGCACGGCCACCGGGCCGGCCGGCGGGCTCGCCGGCGCCGCTGGGGTGGCCGCGGCCGGACCCGTCACCAGTCCGGCCAGAAGAGCCGCGGTGACAAGGAAAACGCGCACTTCGGAACACCTCGATCTCGCCGCTGGACCAGGAGCCGGCTGGAGCGCCGACGAAGTACTCGCCCCCGGGTAGTGAACGTGCGGGTGAAGGGCTCGCCGGAAGATCCTTTGTGGACACAGAACGCCGGTACCCCGTCCGCACGGCGGAAGGTCGCTGCCACGCCGACGATGGCAGCGATGACTGACTTCCGTCCGGCGGTCGAGGCGCCGCCTCTCCCGACTCGATGAAGGTCCGCTAGATGGACCTAGTGAACCGACTCACGGGACGAACAATAGGACGAAGTCCGACACGGGCGCAATACACCCGATCGCCTCAATGCACCGGGAGGCCGTCCTGGACGACGCCGGCGAGCGTCGCCCAGGCGCACGAGGCCGGGGCGGCCAGACCGCCGGACCTCCTTGCTCGCAAAGGATTAAGCGCTTACCGCCGCCACGCCCTTCCCTATTCCGGCGCCGGAGCGTATATGTAACTACCTAGTACGTTCACGGGCAAGGAGGCCGCGTGACCGCTCGAGACGGCCGTTTCCTCATCAGGCTCATCGGTTCGGGTATCGGCACCTCGCTGAGCCCGCCCCTGCACGAGCGTGAAGCCGGGAAGCTCGGGCCGGCCCACCTCGATGCCCTCTCCCCCGACACGGCGGCGCTGGGCGAGGTCAACACCGTCGTGTTCACCGGCCAGGAAGCCAGGCAAGGAAGGGTGGCTGCCCATGCTCGCCGTTGAGCGCCGCGGCGCGACCTCGTCTCCCGAATTCAGCACCGCCGGCACCGCCGGAACGCGACGACGCCTCGGCATCGCGACGGCCTGCCTGTCCGGCACCCTCGACGACAAGCTGTCCGCCGCCGCGGCGGCGGGATTCCGCAGCATCGAAGTCTTCGAACAGGACCTCGTGGCGTCCTCGTGGTCACCGAGCCGGGTACGCGAAGAATGCGCCCGGCTCGGCCTGTCGATCGACCTGTACCAGCCGTTCCACGACTTCGAGGCCGTCCCACCTGACGTGCTCGCCACCAATCTCCGCCGCGCCGAGCGGAAGTTCGACGTGCTGGAGCAACTGGGCACGGACACCTTGCTGGTTTGCTCGTCCACCTCACCCGACGCGGTGGACGACGACGACCTCGCCGCGGAACAGCTGCACCTGCTCGCCGACCGGGCCGCGGCCCGCGGGCTGCGGATCGCCTACGAGGCCTTGGCCTGGGGCCGGTTCGTCAACACCTACCAGCACGCCTGGCGGATCGTGCGCCGCGCCGGCCACCCCTCGCTGGGTCTTTGCCTGGACAGCTTCCACGTGCTCTCCCGCGGCGGCGATCCCGCGGGAATCCGCGTCGTGCCCGCGGAGAAGATCTTCCACCTGCAGCTCGCGGACGCCCCGCACCTCGTCATGGACGTGCGGGAGTGGAGCCGGCATCACCGGTCGTTCCCCGGGCAGGGTTCGTTCGACCTCGCCGGTTTCGCCGGCCACGTGCTCGCGACCGGCTACGAGGGCCCGCTGTCGCTCGAGGTGTTCAACGACGTCTACCGCCAGACCGACCCGTGGCACGCGGCCGTCGACGCGATGCGCTCGCTGCTCGCCATGCAGGAGTCGGTCGTGATGAGCGGCCTTCCGCCGGCGTCCCTGCTCGGCGGGCACGTGTTCACCGAGCTCACCGTGGACGAGGTGTCGGGCCCGGCGATGGCGCACACGCTGACGAGGCTCGGGTTCACCCACACCGGGCAGCACCGCTCCAAACCCGTCCAGCTGTGGCAGCAGGGCGAGGCCAGGATCCTGCTGAACCACGGGTCACAACGGACGGTCGCCCCGGGGACGGCGATGATTTCCGCACTGGCACTGGAAAGCAGCGACCCAGCCGGTTCGGCCCGGCGTGCCGAACGCCTCCTGGCACCCGTGCTGCCCCGCGTCCGCCGGCCCGAAGAGGCGGACCTGTCCTCGGTGGCCGCGCCCGACGGCATGGAGATCTTCTTCTGCCGCAACGACAGCTGGCCGGACGACTTCGTCCCCACCGGCAACGCGATCCCGCCGGCCCTGCTGACCGGTACCGACCACGTGTCCCTCACCGAGTCGGTTGACGACTTCGACCAGAGCTCGCTGTTCTACCGATCGGTGCTCGGGCTCGAACCGGATCGCACCGTCGAGCTGACCGCGCCGTTCGGGCTGATCCGCAGCCGGGCGGCGAGCGATCCGGCCCACCACGTCCGGATCACCCTCAACACCGCATCGCTGCGCCGGGGCGACTGGGCGCCCGCGGTCCCCAACCCCCAGCACGTCGCGTTCACCACCGGCGACATCTTCGCCGCCGCGAGGGCCGCCGGCGGAAGCGTGCTGCGCATCCCGGACAACTACTACGACGACCTCGACGCCCGCCTCGCCCTGCCGGCCGAGCTGCTCGCCACCCTGCGCGCGCAATCGGTGCTCTACGACCGCGACGAGCACGGCGAGTACCTCCACTTCTACACCGAGATCGTCGGCTCACGAGTGTTCTTCGAAGTGGTGCAACGCGTCGACGACTACGCCGGGTACGGCGCGGCCAACACCCCCGTGCGCATGGCCGCGCACCGCCGCAGCCGGCTGAACGCCCTCCGGGAGACGGCGGACGCGCACGACCACGGGCACGACTACTCCCTGGCCCACCTGACCGCGCTGAGCCTGTCCCCGCCCGAACTCGTGGCCGCGGCGGCGAACGCCGGCTATCGCTACGTCGGCCTGCGCCTGACCCGGGTGACCCGGGAGGAACCGCACTACCCGCTGGCCACCGATCCCGCGCTCATGCGCGCGACGAAGGCACGCCTGGCGGCCACGGGGATCGAGGTCCTCGACATCGAGCTCGCCCGGATCGGCCCCACCGACGAGCCACGCGACTTCCGGCGCGTCCTCGAAGCCGGCGCCGAACTGGGCGCGCGGCACGTCATCACGCAACTGCCCGACCCCGACCCGGTCCGCAAGGTCGACCACTTCACCGAACTGTGCGACCTGGCCCGCCCGCTCGGGCTGACCCTCGACCTGGAGTTCCCGTCCTGGACCGAAACCGGCGACCTCACCGAGGCCGTCCGCGTCCTGCGCGCCGCCGACCGGCCCAACGCCGGCCTCCTGATCGACGTACTGCACTTCGCCCGCTCCGGCTCCAGCATCGACGAACTCCGCGAGCTACCGCGTGAGTGGTTCCACTTCGCCCACGTCTGCGACGCGCCCGGCGAAATCCCCGCCACGACCGCCGGACTGATCTACACCGCCCGCTTCGAGCGCCTGTTCCCCGGTGAGGGCGGGCTCGACGTGCCCGGCATCCTCGCCGCTCTCCCACTCGGAATTCCTTACACATTGGAGATCCCCCGCGCCATGCTCGTCGCCCAGGTCGGCGCGAGTGAACACGCCCGCCTCGCCCTCGCGGCCACCCGGCGCCACCTCAACGCGGTCAGCCCGGCAACAACCCGGCCCTGACGGCCTCTTCCGGCGTCTGGTCTCACGGGGTCAGCCGCGCCGGCGGTCGCCGGGAAGTTCGCGGGCGTGCTGCGCGGCCAGATAGCCGAACACCAATCCCGCTCCGATCTGACACCCCGCGCCCGGGTACTCCGAGGCGGTCATCGACGACGCGTCGTTGCCACAGGCGTAGAGCCCTCGGACCGGGTCACCGCTCGCACTGAGGACTTCGGCGTCAGGGCTGGTGCAGAGGCCCAGCGCGGTCGCCAAGGGAGTCGGGACCACCTCGATGGCGGAGAACGGCGGCTGTTCGATCGAACCCAAGTTCACGTGCGGACGGTGAGCCGGATCGCCGTACTGGCGGCCGTACGGACTCTCCCCCTTGCCGAACTCCTCGTCGATGCCGGTGCGTGCGGAACGGTTCGTTGCGGCGATCGTCCTTTTGAGACCGGCCGCATCGACTCCGGTCCTCATCGCCAGATCCTCGAAAGTGTCAGCGGTGTGCAGATATCCCTGGTCGCGGTACCGGCGGAGCACGGCCCGGCGTGCATGCGGTCGGATCATACCCAGCCCGTACCGCCTCAGCGTCCGAGCGTCGAGGACCAACCACGCGGGGATCGCGTCCGCGGCGTACATCGCCCGGACGAACCGGTGGTAGGACACCGACTCGTCGACGAACCGCCGACCGGCCGCGTCGACGGCCACGATGCCGGGCTTGGCGCGGTCCCAGATGTGCGGGAACACGGCCGTGGAGCCGTCCTTCCGGCGGCCCAGGGAGCTCGGGAACCACAACGCGTTGTCGTCGCGCGGCTCGGCCAGGACGCCGCCCACCGACCTGGCCAACGCGATCGTGTCACCCGTGGCGCCCTCGGCGGCCGGCGTGAACTGCGGCGTCGGCGACGGCAGGTGCTCGGCGCGCAGGTCCGGATTCGCCGGGAACCCGCCGCCGGCGAGGACGACACCGCGGCGGGCCGTCACTTGCACCAGCCGCCCTCGGTGGGACACGACCGCACCCGTCACCCGACCCGGGGCATCGGTCGTCAGCTCGGTCGTCCGCGCGGTGAACCAGACGCCCCCGGAGCGGCGCGTCAGCTGGTCGTAGAGGGCGGCGACGAGCGCGTTGCCCATCGTCAGGCGCGTCCCGCGAGGGTGGCGGAGACGGTCGACCACCCACCTCGCGCCGAGGCGGAGGGCCAGTGCCGTCGCGCGTACCGAGCCGTCGAACACCTTCAGCAGCCGGTCGGCCTCGCGCCGGCGGACCATGAGCGTCCCGCCGAACAACGCGAACTCCGGGATCGGCCATCGAACGCGGCCGAAGTGGGCGAGCCGCCGCGCGTCGAACGTGTGCGGTTCCAGCGCCCGGCCGACCCCCGATCCCGGCAGGTCCGGGTGGTAGTCGACGACGTGTGCCGAATGCCAGAATCGGAGGCCGAGCCGTTCGAAGTACTCGATCGCCTCGGGCCCGTGGCGCAGGTAGGACTCCCGCAGTTCACGTGGCGCCCGGTCGCCGACGAGCGCGTCGAGGTACCGGCGAGCCTCCGCGAGGTCGGCGGCCGGGTCGGGCTGGTGCCGGTGGCCCGGGATCCACGACGTTCCGGCCGAGTAGGCGCTCGTGCCGCCGAGCCACTCCGTCTTCTCCAGCACCAGCACCGAAAGTCCCTCGGCGGCCCCGGCGACGGCCGCCGCGAGGCCGGCCGCGCCGGAGCCGAGGACGAGCAGATCGACCGGGTGGTCGGTCACGCCTGGACCGGCAGCACGGTCGGCAGGATCGACGTCGGCACCGGGCCCTTGTTCCGCCGGCCCTGCGTCGTCTCCTCCCAGGCGTGGGCCAGGATCCCGACGCTGCGGCTGAGCACGAACAACCCTCGCGCGAGCGGTGGCGGAAACCCGAGCTCGGCGTAGATCACCGCGGTGGCGCCGTCGATGTTCATCGGGATCGGCTTGGCCCGGCCCTTGTTCAGCAGTTCCTCCACCGCACGCGCCGCGCGCAGGTGGTTCCCCGCCACGACACCCTCGGCGACGGCCTCGTCCACCAGCCCCAGCAGGGGATCACGGCGTGGGTCACGCGGGTGGAAGCGGTGACCGAAGCCGGGCAGGTAGCGGCTGTGCTTCCGGAAGTCCGTCACGACGGCTTCAGTTGCGGCTTCGAGGGATTCTCCGGCCTCTTCGCGGGAGACGATCGCCGACAGCAGCTCGACGCACTGTTGCCCGGCGCCGCCGTGGGAGTCGCCCAGCGCGTTGACCCCGGACGCCATCGCGTTGTTCAGGCCCACTCCGCAGGTCGCCGTCATCCGCGCGATCGCGATGGACGGCGCTTGCGGACCGTGGTCGACCGACGCGACCATCGCGGCTTCGAGCAACGCCGCTTCCCGGGGCGACGGGCTCGTTCCCCGCACCATCAGCCAGATCGTGGCGACGAACCCGTGGGAGCCGATCAGCTCCTGCACCGGGATTCCGCGCAGTTCGACCACGCCCGGTTCCATGCGGCAGATCGCGTTGGCCCACCAGTCGGCCGCGGCAGTCGTTCCGGCGTCCATGTCAGTCCTTGTCCACGGGCGCGAACGACCGTTCCGGAGCGGGTCGCGGGATGGGCGGCTCGTCGTTCCACCGGCGGGCCAGCAGCACGGCTTCGTCGTTGTGCTCGCCGAGCAACGGCGGCCGCGCGCTCGGCCGAAGCGGCTCGCCGTCGAGGAGGACGCCGTTGCCGCTGGCGCGCAGGGTGCGATCCGCCTCGCCGGGGAACGGCAGCTCGGTGAAGAACCCGCGGTGGGCGAGCTGTTCGGACTCGATCGCCTGGGGCACGGTGAGAATCCGGGCCGCCGGCACCCCCGCGGCGGACAGCAGCTGCTCCCATTCGAGCGCGGACCGCGCGCCCAGGGCCTTGTTCAGCTCGGCGTCGAGGTCCGCGCGGTGGGCCTTGCGGTCTTCGCGGTCGGCGAAGCGGGGGTCGGTGGTCAGTTCGGGCCGCCCGACCAGCGAGCACAGGGTGACGAACTGCTCCTGCCGGTTCGCCGCGATGTTCAGCGGGCCGTCCGCGGCGAAGAACGTGCCCGAGGGCGCCGCCGTCGCGTTGTCGCGCCCCATCGGGACCGGCGGGACGCCGCTGATGACGTAGTTCGAAACCGCCCAGCCCATCGCGGAAATGGACGCCTCGAGCATCGACAGGTCCAAAAAGGACCCTTCACCGGTGCGGTCCCGGCCGACCAAAGCAGCCGAAATGGCCAGCGCCGCCATCAGCCCGCCGATGGTGTCGGAGACCGGGAACCCCACCCGCAGGGGTGCCGTTTCCGGCGTGCCGGTCACGCTCATCATGCCCGAGAGGCCTTGGATGATCTGGTCGTAGGCCGGGGCCTGGCTCATCGGTCCGCTTTGGCCGAAACCGGAAATGGCGCAGTACACCAGTCCGGAGTTCAGCGCGCGCAGGCTTTCCCAGCCGAAGCCGAGCCGGTCGAGCACCCCGGCGCGGTAGTTCTCGAGGACGACGTCCGCGCCGCGGACGAGATCCTGGAAGAGTTCTCGCTGACCGGTGTCCTTGAGGTCGATCTCGATCGACTTCTTGCCGGCGTTCTGCGCCAGGAACGACGTGCCGATGCCGGCCCGGTTCAGGGCCGCGTCCGGTCCCAGGTTCCGGGCAAGGTCGCCCGAGCCCGGCAGCTCGACCTTGACCACCTCGGCGCCGAACAGCATCAGCTGGTAGCTGCAGTACGGTCCGGCGAGGACATTGGTCAGGTCGAGCACCCGGATCCCGCGAAGCGGTCGTTTCGTCATTCCCTCTCCTTGCACCTGGCGACGAGCCCGGCCGGAGTCAGCCGGCGAACGGATGGTCGAATCCCCGCTCGCTCATCCGCGTTGCGGACTCGGTGAGGTCGGCCACGAACTCGGCGATCCGGTCCTCGGAGAACCGGACGGTGGGACCGCTCAACGACAACGCGGCAGCGACAGCACCGTTCTTGCCGAGCACGGGGACCGCCACGGCCGACAGACCCGCTTCGCGTTCGCCGTGACTCACCGCGTACCCCTGGTCCGCCGCCTCGATCAGTCCTTTGTGGATACTGTCGGCGTAGTCGGCACCGGCCGGGGAACTGCGCGCGATCCTCTTCAGCAAAGCAGGAGAAGCGTCGCGGAGCAAGACTTTCGACGAGGCGCCGCCCCACAACGGGAGTTCGTCACCGACGCGCACGACGTGCCGCAGCGGCTGCGGGCTTTCCTGCTGGGCAACGCAAACCCGGTACATGTCCCGCCGGACGTAGAGGTTCACCGTCTCCCGCTGCCGGCCGCCGAGTTCGCGCATCAGCTGCATCATCTCCGGCGGCAGTTCCCAGCTCTGCCGCGCGAGGTGCGCCCACCGCCACAGCCCGGGGCCGGCCATGTAGCCCTTGCCGGTCGACCACAGCAACCCGTTGAGCTCCAGCGTCTGCGCCAGCCGGATCGCCGTCGTCTTCGCGAGACCCGTCGCCTTCACGATGTCGGAGATCGTGACGGCGGGCCGCTCGTCGGTCAGCAACCCCAGGATGTCCAGCGCGCGCTGCACGCTCCGGACACCCCCCTCACCGGACGAGCCCTCGCGCTCCTCGGCCCCGTCAGCCTTCATCTCTGCACACCCTTCGTCGCATTGCGGGTCCCCGGCCGGTGGACCAGTTCGCAACAGTTTCAGATCCCGCTCTTGCCACCGGTAGGCAGCTGACCGTACGTTACACGGAGTCCGCAGAGCGGTCCAGAAGTGCCGTTTAATGGTTCACAAGGGAGTGTGGCGGTGCTGGAGCAGATCCTCGAAGCCGCAAAATCCGAAACCTCGGTCGAGGCCGCCGCGTTCATCGCCGGGCAGTGGTCCCGCGAGGGCTCGGTCGCCGAGCGCATCGGCCCCTACCAGCGAAAAGTGGTGTCCACGTCGATCACCGCGGACGAGGCCCAGATCGCCCGCGCGGTCCGCCACGCCGCCGCGTCCACGCCCGCCGTCGCGCGTCTGGCCCCGGCCACCCGTGCGGCGATCCTGGAGCGCGCCTCACGGCTGGCCGAAGACCACCGGGACGACATCGCCCGGCTGATCGCCCTCGAACTCGGGAAGCCCCTCAAGGACGGACGGGGCGAGCTCGACCGCGTCGCGGACACCTTCGCCGTCTGCGCCGCCGAAACCCGGCACATCGGCGGGGAGAACCTGCCGGTCGCCGGCTGGCAACGCGGGGTCGGCAACACCGCCCTGACCTACCGCGCGCCGGCCGGGGTGGCCCTGGCGATCACCCCGTTCAACGCCCCGGCGAACCTCCTGGCCCACAAGCTCGGCGCCTCGTTCGCCGCCGGCAACACCACGCTGGTGAAAGCTCCGCCCCAGGCGCCGGCCACGACCGCGGCCGTGGTGGCGCTGCTGCTGGAAGCGGGCATGCCACCGGAAGCGGTGCAGCTGCTGCACGGCGGCGGTGACGTCGGCGCAGCCCTGTGCGCGGCCCGCGAAGTCGCCGTCATCAGCTTCACCGGCAGTGCCGAGACCGGCAACGCGGTCGCCCGCGCGGCCGGTGCCAAACGGCTGGTGCTGGAACTCGGCGGAAACGCCGCGACGCTCGTGTGCGCGGACGCCGACATCGCTCTCGCCGCCAAGACCTGCGCCCGCACCGGCTACAGCAACTCCGGCCAGAGCTGCATCTCCGTCCAGCGGGTCTACGTGCACCGCAGCCGGTTCGAGGACTTCCTCACCGCGTTCCGCACCGAGGTCGAGGGGTTGCGGGTCGGCGACCCCCTGGACGAGGCCACCGACGTCGGCTCGATGGTCGACGACGAAGCCGCGGCCCGCGTCGAAAAGTGGACCTCCGAAGCGGCAGCCGGAGGCGCGCGGGTCCTGCTGGGCGGTACCCGCGACGGAGCCACGCTGCTGCCCACCATCGTCGCCGACCCCTCGCCGGACGCCACCGTCGTCGTCGAGGAGGTGTTCGGCGCCCTGGTGGCCGTGCTGCCGTTCGACGACCTCGACACGGTCATCGCGTCGTGCAACACCAGCCGGTTCGGCCTGCAGGCCGGAATCTTCACGCAGGACATCGGCGCGATCTTCACCGCGTGGCGCGAACTGCAGGTCGGCGGGCTGATCGTCAACGGCTCGTCGAACTTCCGCCTCGACCACGTGCCCTTCGGCGGGGTCAAGGACTCCGGCTTCGGCCGCGAGTCCCCCGCGCCCATGATCGACGACTACACCGTCGTCAAGACCCTCGTGCTGCGCAACCTGTCCATCTGGGGCGAGCAGTGACCGGAACGCCGAGCGAGGAGAGGAGTTCGACTTCGATGAGCCACCCCGCCCCGACCATCACCGCCGCCGAGGCGCTCGTCCGCCAGCTGGAGTCCTACGGCGTCGAGTACGTGTTCGGCCTGTGCGGGCACACCAACATCGCGTTCCTGGACGCGCTGGGCCGCAGCCGCATCAAGTTCGTCATGGCCAGGCACGAGCAGGCCGCCGCCCACGCCGCCGACGGCTACGCCCGCGCCACCGGCAAGCCCGGCGTCCTGCTGGTCCACGTCGGGCCCGGCATGATGAACGCGGTCACCGGCGTGGCCACCGCGGCGTTCGACTCGGTGCCGCTGATCACGATCTCCGGGGACATCCCGTCGTACTACCACGGCCGGCACCCGCACCAGGAAGTCAACCTGCACGCCGACGCCGACCAGACCGCCATCTACCGCCCCTTCGTCAAGCGCGCGTGGCAGGTGCACCGCGCCGAGGACCTCGCCCGGTTCACCGAGCGCGCGTTCTGGACGGCGACCTCGGGCCGGCCGGGCGCCGTCCTGCTCAGCGTCCCAATGGACCACTTCTCGCGTGCGGTCCCGCTCGTCGAGTACCCGCTCGTCGCGCACACGGCGAAGCCCGCGCTGTCCGCCGCCGACGCCCATCGGATCGCGCAGGCGCTGGCCGGCGCCGAACGCCCGCTCGTGTACGTCGGCGGCGGCCTCCGTTCGCCGGAAGGACGGGCCGCGCTGCGCGAACTCGTCGAGTACCTCGACATCCCGGTGGCCCACTCCCTGATGGCCAAGGGCACCCTTCCCGACCGCCACCCGCTCGTCATGGGCATGACCGGGTTCTGGGGCCTCGAGCTGACCAACGAGTACACCCGCAAGGCCGACGTAGTCCTCGCGCTCGCGACCCGGTTCGCCGAGACCGACGCCAGCTCGTGGAACTCCGAGTACACCTGGGCGTTCCCGCCCGGCCGGCTGATCCAGATCGACCTCGACGCCGCCGAGATCGGCCGCAACTACCCCGTCGAGATCGGCGCGGTCGCCGACGTGAACCACGCCGTGCCGGCCATCACCGCCGCCGTCAAGGACCTGGTAGCCGAGCCCGTCGAGCGAGCCGACGTCCGCGCGCAGATCGGCTCGGTCCGCGCGGACCTCTTCTCGGCGAGCCAGGAACGCGGCCGCAGCACCGACTTCCCGCTTCGCCCCGAGCGGATCCTCGAGGATCTGCGCACGACGCTCCCCGCCGACGCCGTGCTCGTCACCGACGTCGGCTGGAACAAGAACGGCGTCGCCCAGTGCTACGAGCTGCCCGAGGAGGGCCGGTTCATCACTCCGGGCGGCGCGTCCACGATGGGCTTCGGCCCGGCGGCCGCGGTCGGCGTGCAGCTGGCCCAGCCGGATCGCGTCGTCGTCGCGCTCGTCGGCGACGGCGGGATGAGTGCCCAGCTTCCCGCCGTGCCGCTGGCCGTCGAGCAGGGGTTGCCCGTGCTGTTCGTCGTGATGAACAACCGGGCCCACGGCACCATCGCGGACCTGCAGGCCCACAACTTCGGCCAGAGCTTCGGCTGCGAGTTCCGCGACCAGGACGGCAACCCCTTCTCCCCCGACTTCGCGGCCTTCGGCCGCTCCTGCGGCGCCGACGGCTACACCGTCGAACGCCCCGAGGACCTCGCCGCCGCCCTGCGCGAGGCGATCGCGAACCGGCGCCCCGCCGTGCTCGACGTCCCCATGGTCAACGAGCCGGTCCCGACTCCCGGCCATTGGAACATCAACGACATCTACCAAGGCGTCTTCGAATGACCCCCGCCACCGCAGACAACGGAGTGTCCCCCATGCACCGACCCGGAATCAGACGACTGCTCGCCTCGATGACCCTGCTGGCCGCGGGCGCCGCGGCGGCCTGCAACGCGCCCGGCAGCTCGTCGTCGTCCCCCTCGGACACCAGCGGCCCGATCAAGATCGCGGTGGTCAACGCGCAGAGCGGCCAGCTCAGCTCGCTGGGTGCGTGGGAGTACAAGGGCGCGAAGCTGGCCGTCGACCAGTGGAACGCCAAGGGCGGGGTGAACGGCCGCAAGGTCCAGCTCGACGTCTTCGACGACGCCGGCGACCCCACCGTCGGCACCAACCTGGCGCGCAAGATCTCCAGCGAGGGCTACATCGCGATGATCGGCACCGCCGAAAGCGCGGTCACCGTGGCGATGTCGCCGGTCCTGCAGCAGGCGAAGATCCCGAGCATCACCTCCGGGCAGTCGCCGGCCATCATCGCGGTCAAGAGCCCGTTCCAGTTCTTGAACGGGCCGACGAGCACGACCTACGACGAGACGCTCGCGAAGTACCTGGTTGACCAGAAGGGCCAGAAGAACATCGCGTTCATCACGAACAACGGCTCGTACGGCAAGGGCGAGCACGACGCGTTCGGCAAGGCACTGGCCGGCCGCGGGGTCACCCCGGTCGACAACCAGGTCGTCACCACCGACCAGAAGGACTTCAGCGCCGCGCTGACCTCCATCCGGCAGAAGAACCCGCAGGTGCTGTTCGTCGGGACCGAGGAGGTCGAGGCAGGCCTGATCGTCAAGCAGGCCCGCGAGCTGGGCATCACCGCGACCATCGCAGGTGCCGCCCCGATGGGCACGTCGGTGTACCTCACCACGGCCGGCGCGAGCAACGCCGAAGGCACCGTCGTCAGCAGCCCCTACCTCAGCAACGAGACCAGCGACGCGGCCCGCCAGTTCGCCCAGGCCTACAAGACGGCCTACAACGAGGACGCGGAACTGCACGGGGCCAAGGCCTTCGACGGCACGAACATCTTCCTGACCGCGCTGAAGACGTCCAACGGTGCCACCGGTCAGCAACTGGCCGACGCCATCCGCGGCACGAAGTACCCGGGCCTGCTCGGCAACTTCACGTTCGACCAGACCGGCGTCGGCATCCACGCCACGGCGATCGGTGTCATGACCGGCGGCAAGCTCGTCGCGGCGCCCGCCAGCTGACTCGCCCCCGAGGGGCCGCGCGGAACCGCGGCCCCCGCCGGTGAAAGGACCCCCTATGCAAGTTCTGCTCCAGACGCTCGTCGGCGGGCTCAGTTTCGGCGCCGTCTACGCCCTCGTCGCGATGGGCTTCTCGATCGTCTACCGCACCATGGGCCTGGTGAACTTCGCCCACGGCCAGGTGGTCATGGTCGGCGCGTACGCGGCCTCGACGTTCTACATGTCTTCACGGCTCCCGTTCATCCTCGCCATCGTGGTCGCCATGGTGGTCACCGGGCTCATCGCGCTGGTCATGGAGCGAGTCCTGCGGCCCTTGGAGAACAAGGACTTCGACCTCATGCTGATCGGCACGATCGGCTTCGGCGTTGTCCTGGAGGCGCTGGCCACCATCATCTGGGGCGCGACCGGGCACGCGGTTCCCACGCCCGTGGAAACCGAGCCGCTGGACCTGTTCGGCGTGCGCGTCCGGACCTACAACCTCGTGGTGCTCGGCATCGCCGCCGTCGCCACCGTGCTGCTCCTGCTGTTCCTGCAGCGCACCAAGCGCGGCGCTGCCATGCAGGCGGTGGCCATGGACCACGAAGCCGCGACGGCCGTCGGCATCCACGTCGGACGCAGCAACGCCATCGCGTTCGCGATCGGCGCCGGGCTGGCCGCCCTCGCCGGCGGGCTGGTCGGCCCGCTGCTGTACGTCAGTCCCACGCTCGGCGGCACCCTGGGCATCAAGGGGTTCGCCGCGGCGATCCTCGGCGGCTTCGGCAACATCGGCGGCGCGATCGTGGGCGGGCTCGCCATCGGCTTGCTCGACTCCTTCGCCTCCGGGCAGTTCCAGGGCTACTCGGATCTGGTGGTGTTCCTCGCCTTCACGGTCATCATCATGATCCGGCCGACCGGGTTCTTCGGCGAGCGGACGGTGAACCGGGCATGAGCACCCTGCTGCGGAACAGATCCACCACGGCCAAGGTGATCGCCGTCGCCGCGATCGCCGTCGCCGCGTGGTTCCTGCCCTACGGGCTCGACGGCTACGGCATCCACGTCGTCAACATCGCCGTGGTGTTCGCCCTGCTGGCCGTCGGCCTGGGGCTCGCGATGGGCGTGGCCGGGCAGATCAACCTCGCCCAGGTCGCCTTCTTCGGCATCGGCTCCTACGCCCTGGCCATCTTCACGACGTCGTCCGGGCTCGGTGTCTGGGTCTCGGCCGTGCTCGCGATGCTGGCGACCGCCCTGGCCGGGCTGTTCGTCGGCATCCCGGCCCTGCGGGTCCAGTCGCACTACCTCGGCATCGTCACCCTCGGCCTGGCACTGGCGTTCACCAACTGGGTGACCAACGCCCAGATCGCCGGCGGCGCGTCGGGCATCAACGGGATCCCGGCCCCGCCGCTGTTCGGCATCGACCTGACCAACGAGTACCTGTACTACTACTTCGAGCTGATCGTCTTCGGGCTCGCCATCGCGTTCGCCGGGTTCCTCGTCCGCACCGCGCTCGGCCGGCGGCTGCGGGCGATCCGCGACGACTCCCTCGCCGCCGGCTCGGTCGGCGCTCCGGTGTCGCTGCTGCGCATGACGGCGTTCCTCACCGCCAGCGTCTACGGCGGCGCCGCGGGCGTCCTGTACGCCGGGCTGATCCACTACATCGCGCCCGAATCGTTCAGCGTGGCCAACATGTTCCTGCTGCTGGCGATGGTCATCATCGGCGGGCGGCAGAGCATCGTCGGCTGCGTGATCGGCGCGATCGCGCTCTCCCTGGTGCGCGAGGCGCTGGTCGACTTCTCCGTCTACGCGCAGCTCGGCTACGGGACCGTCGTGGTGCTGATGGTCGTGTTCGCGCCCACCGGCCTGGCCGGTCTCCCCCAGCGGATCCGGGCCGCGGTGCAACGCCGCCGGCGCCGGCAGGCAGGCGTGTTGCGGGAGTTCCGCCCGTACGAGCGGGCCACCGGGAGGGTCGCCTCCGGCTCCCTCGAGATCTCCGGGATCACCAAGCGGTTCAAGGGGCTCCGGGCTCTCGACGACGTGACGTTGTCGGTCGCGCCCGGCGAGATCCGCGGCATCGTCGGACCCAACGGCTCGGGGAAGACCACGCTGTTCAACGTGATCAGCGGGATCTACACCACCGGCGGCGGGACCGCGAGCTTCAGCGGGCGGCCGCTGATCGGGCAACGCCCGCACCAGCTGTCCCGGCAGGGCATGTCGCGGACGTTCCAGAACCTGCGGCTGTTCGGGCAGATGACGGTCGAGGAGAACCTCCTGGTCGCCCTCGACCGCACACCGATGCGCTCGGCCTGGCAGTACGTGGTCTGGCCGATCGGCATCTGGCGGCACGAACGGCGGCTGCGGCGAGCCGCGGCGGAGCTGCTGGATCGGTTCGGCCTGACGGACTTCGCCGACGCTGCCCCTCGCTCGCTGCCGTACGGCATCCAGCGACGGGTCGAACTGGCCAGGGCGATGGCAGCCGAGCCCAGCCTGCTGCTGCTGGACGAGCCCGCCGCGGGCCTCAACGGCCAGGAGGTCGGGCAGCTGCGGGAGATCGTGCGGTCCATTCGCGACAGTGGCGTGACGGTGGTGCTGATCGAGCACAACATGGGCCTGGTCATGTCGCTGTGCGACCGGGTCACGGTGCTGGCGAGCGGCCGGGTGATCGCCGAAGGCACGCCCGCGGAGGTCGCCGTCCAGCCGGAGGTCATCGAGGCCTACCTCGGCGACTCGTTCAGCACGGCGGAGGTCGTGGAAGCCGTGGAGACGGAGGCACTGCAATGAACCCGGGCGATCTGGTCGTGGAGGACCTCGCCGTGCATTACGGCGGGGTCCAGGCGGTCAACTCCGTGTCGTTCACCGTCGGCGCCGGCCGCTGCCTGGGCATCATCGGAGCCAACGGCGCGGGCAAGACGTCGACGTTGAAGGCCCTGATGGGGCTGGTCCCCCGCAAGGTGGGCACCCTCCGCCTCGGCGACCGGGACCTGACCAAGGTGAAGCCGAAGGACATCGTGCGCCACGGCATCGGCTACGTCCCCGAAGGCCGGCACGTCTTCACCGGACTGACGGTGGAGAAGAACCTGCTGCTCGGCGCGTACCTGCGGTCGTGGAAAGGCAAGACGCAGGAGAAGCTGGCCGAGGTCTACGAAATGTTCCCGGTCCTCGGGGAGATGCAGCACCGCCTCGCGGGGGCGCTGTCCGGGGGCCAGCAGCAGATGCTGGCGATCGGGCGCGCGCTGATGTCCGAGCCCCGGCTGATGCTGCTGGACGAGCCGTCGATGGGCCTGTCGCCGAAGCTGGTGGAGGAAATTCTCGGCATCCTGCAGCGGCTGTCGGCGTCGGGGCTCGGCCTGCTGCTGGTGGAGCAGAACGCGAAGCTGACGTTCGAGGCCACGGAGACGTGCGTGGTCATGGAGAACGGGCGGATCGCGATGACGGGCAGCTCCGTCGAGCTGGCGCACGATCCGCTGGTCCGGCAGATCTATTTGGGGCTGTAACCCCGCAAGGCGAACCCCCGGCCGGGATTCCCGGCCGGGGGTTTCGTGTTGTGACGTTCAGCGGCAGAACGGCGCCGCTCCCGCCGCGGACTTGATGCCGTTCGCGATCAGCGTCTGGAAGTACGCCGCGCCGTCCGAAGTGGACGTGTTGGTGAACGCCCAGCTCTCGTGGCCGAGGGTGGTCACCCACGACCGGCCGCCGTCGTAGTACTGGCACCAGGCCACCGGGTGGTCGTTCCCGTGGCCCGGGTGGCCCATCGAACCCTTCACGCCCTTCGCGAGGGTCGACTCGTCGACCTTTGCCAGGACGCGCACGTTGCTCGGGAACGGCACCAGGTTGTACCACTCGTCGGTGAACGCCCACCGGTTCGGCAGGCTCTTCGTGGACACGTCGTTGCGGTCCACCGTCTGCACCACGCCGGCCTGCGCGGGGCCGTGGTCGTAGTAGTTCGCGCCGCCCAGCAGGCCTTCGTACCATGGCCAGTTGTACTCGGTCCCGAAGGCGTTGTGGATGCCGACGAACCCGCCGCCGCCCCGGATGTACTGCCGCAGCGAAGTCTGGGCAGCGTCGTCCAGTGCGTCGCGCGTGGTGCTCATGAAGATGACCGCGTTGTACTTGAACAGCGCGCTCGGGCTGGCGAGCTGGGTGACGTCTTCGGTCCAGTCGACGGCGAACCCGTTCTTCTTGCCCAGCTCGACGAGCCCGTTCTGCGCGACGTTCGCCGCCGTCAGCGGCGGGTTCAGGCCCGGGCCGAGCGCCGGCCCCAGGTTGGCGTGGCGCGGCCCCGCCGTGCGCGAGTAGACGAGCACCTTCACGCCCTTGCTCAGGTCGAAGTTGTCCCAGTCGTGGTAGCAACGCGTGTCGAGGCCGCGGCAGACGCCGTAGTCCGGGTCGCCGAGCGCCTGCGCACCCTGCTTGCCCCCGTCGTGCGCCGAGGCGGGCATCCCGATCACCGCGGCCGTCGTCAGCGCCGCGGTCACGGCGCTGACGAACATCGTCACCAACGTTGTTGATCTCTTCATGGTGGTTCCGGCCTTTCTCCGGGCACGGCGGTGCCCGGGGTCTCTCGGGGAGGACGAGCTACAGCTCGAGCAGCAGTCCGTCGGCGGCCACGGCCGCGCCCACGGCGGCGACTTCGGCCAGCTCCGGGGCCTGCGGCAGGACGAGCGGGTTCGTGTTGTTGAGGTGGGTGAAGAGGTACCACGTGTCGCCGTCCCCGCTGACGGCCAGGCCGTCCTGGGTTCGAGAGACGTCCGCGTCACGAGCGGCCTCGCAGACGCGGCACCCGCAGTTCCACTGCGGCGCTCCACCGCCGGCGGCCGTGCCGAGGAACCGGATCTTCATGACATCCGCCGGGGTACGGCCGGCTCCGGCGTCAACCCCGCGACGCTGTCCAGCACCAGGTCGTGGTGGTCCGAGAGGTCGCAGACGGGGTCGGTCACCGTCGCATCGCCGGTCAGCTGGTACGCCTGGCAGCGGCAGCCCCCGAAGTCGATTTCCTTCAAGGCACAGCTCCCGCACGGGTCCGGAAGCCAGTCCGTGCCCCGGAACTTCCGGAACGCCGGCGACTCGTACCAGATCCGCTCGAGCGATTCCGACCGCACCGACGGGATTTCCAGCCCGGGCAACGTCTCCGCCGCCAAGCACGGCAGCACGTGCCCATTGGGTGTCACGGTCAGCTGCCGCGCACCCCAGCCGTAGTTGCACGGCTTGGGACGCGGGTCGTAGTAGTCGGCGGCGACGTGCACGACCTCGTAGCCGTACCGCTCCCGGACGCCGGCGACGTCCTGGGCGGCCTGGTCGACTTGCTCGCGCGTGGGCAGGAGAGCGGCGCGATTGCGCAGGGCCCAGCCGTAGAACTGGGTGTGGGCCAGCTCCAGCCGGTCCGCGCCGAGACGATGGGCCAGCTCGGCGATCGCCGGGATGTGCCCGACGTTGCCGCGGTGCAGCACCACGTTGATGGTCAGTGGCAGCCCGGCGGCCCGCACCGCCTCGGCGACGGCGAGCTTGCGCTCGTGCGCCGCCCGCCCGGCGATCCGATCGGCGGGCGCCGCTTCAGCGTCCTGCAGGGACAGCTGGAAGTGATCGAGACCGGCCTCGGCGAGCCCGGCGATCCTGGTCGCGTTCAGCGAGATACCGCTGGTGACCAGGTTCGTGTAGAGGCCGAGCCGGTGGGCGGCCGCGACCAGATCGACGAGATCGCGGCGCAGGCCGGGTTCGCCGCCGGACAGGTGGAGCTGCAGGACGCCGAGGTCACGGGCCTGGGCGAGCACGTCGAGCCAGGTGGCCGTGTCCAGTTCGTCCCGGTAGTCGGTGAGGTTGAGCGGGTTCGCGCAGTACGTGCACTGCAGCGGACAGCGGTAAGTCAGCTCGGCGAGCAGGCCGAGGGGCACCGGAGAACGGTGCTCGATCGATGCCGCCGACGTCCTCGGGGAAGCTGGCGCCGGGCGGGCGTCCGGTGTCTCGCCCACGAGGCCGCGGTTCTCGAAGTCCGCCAGCGTCCGCAGCACCGAGCCGGCGGAAACGCCGGCGTACTCGGTGGCGAGGTCGGCGACGATCTCCGTCACCGAGCGGTGGGTGTCGCACCGGGACAGGACGGCCACCGCGGTCTCGTTGAGCAGCAGCACCCCTTCGGGGAACAGCAGCACCGGGCGGCCGCGGACGGCGTCGAACTCCACCCGGACGCCGCGGCGCAGCCCGAGGCGGCTCTCGGCGGTCACCGTCATGACGCCCCCGCGTAGTCCACCGCGTCGAGCACGGCCCACAGCACGTCGCACTTGAAGTTCAGCGCCCGGATCGCGGCCTCCTGCTGGTCGGCGGTGACGCAGTGGTCGAGCACCAGGCGCAGCGTCAAGGCACTGTCTTCGCGGGCTGCGGGGATCCGGCGGTCGAAGTAGGCGAAGCCCTCCGGCCGGATCCAGTCGTAGCGCTCCCGCCAAGCGTTGACGCGGTCGGTCATGTGCCCCGGAGAGAACAGTTCGGTGCACGCCGCCGCGACGCTTTCGATCCACGGCTTGGTTCGGCAGAAGTGCAGGTACCCGTCGACGGCGAACCGCACGCCGGGCAGCACGTGCCGCTCGTCGAGGACCTCCGCTCTGCTCAGCCCCACCGCTTCCGCCAAGCTCAGCCACTGTTCCATGCCGCCTTCGCCCGGGTTCGCGCCGTCGTGGAAGACGATGCGGTCCACCCAGACCCGGCGGACTTCCGGCAGCGGGCACGCCGCGATGATCGCGGCGTTCTTCTGCGGCAGGCACTTCTGGTAGTACCAGCGGTTGGCCACCCACCGGCGCAGGTCCGCCGGGGAGCAGCCGCCTTCGTGCAGCCGGAGGTGGAACGGGTGGTGAGCCCAGTAGCGCTTCTCGAGGCGGAGCAGGGCGTCGGACAGCTCCGCCCGGCTCAGCGGGCCCGCCACGGCCCGCTCTCGCCGGCGTATGCGGTGACCTCGGGACGAGTCTCGTAGCACTCGATTGCGGGCTCCGACCACAACGGGAGGACTCGCTCGTCTCCCTGTGCCACAACGGTTTCCACAGCAGAAGGCATACCGGAACTCCTCTTCGAGTCACGAAGCTTGGTCCACAGAGCGGTCCTGATGGTCCGTCTAGTGTTCCGCGACAGTACCTTGCGCAGCGCGCGCCGAACAAGAGGCGAATCCTCTTGTGGCTCGCGCGGCCCGGTTCTAAACTCAACCGTCGAGCGGTCCGCAAGTACCACTAGACGGACCATTGCTCTCTGGATCATCTCGTCGCAGCGCGCGTTTCCTCAACGGAGAGGGCTCAACCGATGGATCGACGCAAATTCCTGACCGGTGCGACGGGAGCCGCCGTGGCGGGCACCGTGCTCCCGGCCCGGCCTGCCGCCGCCGCGCCGGCCACAGTGGACACCCCGCGCCAGCCCGACGCCTTCGGCAAGCCGGGCAGGGACTTCACGAAGGTGGGCGGCGACCTCGGCAACCAGAACCACACGCCGCTGCGGCAGATCACCCGCCAGAACGTGAACCGGCTCGGCGGCGCCTGGCACGTCAACCTCGAAGGCGGTGACACGTCCCGGGCCCAGCAGAGCACCATCGTCGCGCAGAACGGCGTCCTCTACGTCCAGACCACCCAGCAGAACGTCTTCGCCGTCGACGGCCGGACCGGCGCAGTGCGCTGGAAGACCAACGTCGGCACGGAAACGACCAACATGCGCGGTGTGGCCTTGGGCCAGGGCAAGGTGTTCTCGACCTCGGGCGCGAACATCCTCTACGCGCTCGACCAGAAGACCGGCGCGGTCGCGTGGAAGACCCAGCTGCTGACCGAGGATCCGACCCAGGGCACGCCAGAGCCGTGCGATCCGGCGAACGGCCAGTGCGGCGGAACCACCGGCTCCCTCGCCGGCGCGGTGGTCTACTCCGACGGCCTCGTCTACGTGGGCATGCAGGGCAGCACCACCGGCGCCCGCGGCCGGGCCTACGCTCTCGACGCGGCCACCGGGAAAATCGCCTGGACCTTCTGGGCCGTCCCGGGTCCGGGACAGTTCGGCGGCGAGACCTGGGAGGGCGACTCCTGGAAGACGGGCGGCGCCGTGCCGTGGATCCACCCCGCGGTCGACCCCGAGCTGGGGCTCGTCTACTGGACCTTCGGCAACCCCTACCCGCGCACCAACGGCTCGACGCGCGGCGGCGACAACCTCTTCGCCAACTCGATCGTCGCGATCGACGCGAAGACCGGGAAACGCCGCTGGCACTTCCAGTCCGTGCACCACGACATCTGGGACTACGACAACGTCATGGCGCCGGTCCTGATCGACCTGCGCATCGACGGCAAGCTGCGCAAGGTCGTCGTCTACGGCAGCAAGGTCGGGATGTACTACATCCTCGACCGCACGAACGGAAAGCCGATCCAGGGCGTCACCGAACGTCCGGTGCCGCAGGACCCGCGGCACAAGACGTCGCCCACCCAGCCCTTCCCGGAGGGCGACCCGTTCGTCCCGCAGGAGCCGCGGCTGGACAACTCGACCCGCCCGGTGCCCTTCTACCCGACCGGCGGCCTGTTCGCGACCCACTGGGACCGCGCGACGATCATCTTCCCCGGGGCGGGGGGCGGCGCGGACTGGTCCCACGTCTCGTTCAACCCCAACACCGGCTGGGTGTACGTCGGCTACGGCCTGATCAACTCCGCCTACTCCAACACCATCGGCGGCCGGGTCAACACCGCGCGTCCGTTCGGCGAGTACTTCGCGGGCGGGCTTGCCGCGGTCGACCCGCGGACCAACGAACTGGTGTGGAGCAAGGACAGCGAGTGGTCCCTCGCCCACGGCAACGGCATCCTGACCACCGACGGCGGGGTGATGTTCCAGGGTGGCCCGGACGGCAACCTCCTGGCGATGAACGACGTCGACGGACGGGAGCTGTGGCGGTTCCAGTGCGGCGCGGGCGTCCACACGAGCCCGATCAGCTACGAGATCGACGGCGAGCAGTACCTCGCGGTGTTCGCCGGCGGCAACGGCCTGCCCTACCCCGACATCCCGAAGGGCGACCACCTCTGGGCGTTCAAGCTCGGCGGCAAGGTCGCCCCGGCGCCCGCGCCGGCTCCCCCGTCGAAGCGCAACCAGATCCGCGCGGCCGCCGTCACCGCCGCCGCGGCGAAGAACACCGTCACCTTGGGCCGGGTCTGGGACGCCACCGCGGGAGCACCCGGCGCGACGGAGAACACGGTGGCGCAGACGGCGATGTCGCCACAGAACCTGACGGTCCCGATGGGCACGGAGATCACGTTCGTCAACCCACCGGGCAACGCGTTCGCCCACGGCGCGGTCTCGTTCTTCGAGTACGAGTTCGACAGCAGCACCCTGATGCCGGGACAGTCCTTCAAGCACATCTTCACGAAGAAGGGCGAGTTCTTCTACAACGACCCGATCTTCCCGCAGAACACGGGCAAGATCGTCGTGATCTAGGGCGTGAGCGGTGATCGAACCACCGCTGCCACCGCAGCAAGGCAGTGGGGGAAGGCGAGCCTCAGTTCGGCATCCGGTTGAACCTGCGGATGACGCGGTCGTAGATCCGACTTACCGTTGCGCAGTAACTTATGATTCCTTAGTATTGGGTCGTGGACATCACCGACACCGCGTTCTGCCCGCGCTATCACCGTGCCGTGGAGGTCATCGGGAAACGGTGGACCGGTGCGATCGTGCGGGCGATGCTGCTCGACGTCACCCGGTTCGGCGACCTGCGGGCGGTCGTGCCCGGGCTGAGCGACCGCATGCTCACAGACCGGCTGAAAGAGCTCCAGGAGGAGGGCATCGTGGAGCGGATCGTCCATGCGGAAACCCCGGTGCGGATCGAGTACCGGCTCACCGAGAAGGGTCGCGAGCTGCACGACGCGGTGTACGCGTTGAGCCGCTGGGCCGACCGCTGGATCCCGCTCGAAGCCACCACCTGACCTGAGCGACGCCGGGGCGACAACCACATAACGACGTCCAGCGACAGGCCGCGTGCCTGCCGTCGGACGAGCTTTCCCTTTGATCGCCGGGCTCAGTGGTGGGACGCGGAAACCGAGCGATGGCAGGACGGCCCGCTGCTGTTGTCCGACGAACCGCTGAACCGCCACGTCTTCGACCAGCCCCTGGAGGCGGCCCGCTCCGGTTCGCCACGACCGGCGGCGGCAGCTGGCCCGGCGGCAACATCCGGCTCGGCGAAGTGGTGTTCCACGGCGAGCAGCTCGGCGCCTCCCACCGCGACGTGCTCGCCCGGCGCGCCCGGGCGACGTTGTTCGACGACCGCGTCGGCGACCTCGCGGCGATGCTGTACTTCCCGGCGTTCGGTTTCCACCAGGGCGACGCGTATTCGGGCAGCACGTGCCTCGAGCTCTCCGGCGCGGGCGAGGCGCATCCGTTCTACCGCGCGCCGTTCGGGCACGCCATCCCGGACTGGGACTTCACGATCGCCGAGAACCCGCGGCCGGGCCAGTACCGCTGGCTGCAGTTCGCCTGGACGGCGACGTCCCCGGCGACGACGGGAATCGGGCTGCGGCTCGGCCACCCCTGGCCCGCCCCGGCGTACTGCGCCTTCGTGGGCGACTCGGACTGGCCGGACTACTCGGTGCTCGCCGAACACCGAGTCGCGGGCCCGCCGCCGGCCGGGTGGACGAAGGTCCGGATGGACCTGTGGGCGCTGTCGGGCGGCGAACCGGTCCCGATCCGCGGATTCGGCCTCCGCTCCGAAGGCGGCGGTGCCCGGTTCGACTAGCTCGTCCTCGGCCAGACCGAGGCCGACCTCCCCTGAACCGGTGCCGTGAAGGCCGGCTCGAGAAACTCTCTGAATTCTCGCTCAGCTGCAGAATGCGCCATTTATTTTGTGAGTTGACTCCACGCTGTCCAGCGGAACCGGTGGGATCGGCTTCGATCCCACCGGTTCGGCGGCGGCCCGTTTTAGGCATGATCGCCTGCTAGGCCGGACCGACCGGCTCCCAGACGTCGAGGTGGGCATCCAGGGAGATGTCCTGGGTTCCGATGCGGAATCCGACGAACGACCGGACCATGCAGGACTGCTCCCCCGGATGCAGGCTGCCGCTCCCGTTCGAGGTGCTGGACCACCAGATGTACGACACGTCCGGGCCGCCGACCGGTTCAGGATTCCCGAAGCACACCTGCGTGCGCCCGAAGAACCAGGTCGGCATGTCCTGGCTCTCGCCGGGCGACAGATGCAGACCCGTGGCCTGGGTAGAAGCCAACGCGGTACCCGCGGCGGCAGCCATCAACGCGGCACTCAGGCTCGCGACCGCGAGCAGCCGGCGCGCGCGGCCTGATTTGGTCTTCGTGATCATATTTGCGTTGCCTTTCGTAGTATGAACGCTTGGTTCGAACGCCTGTGATGCTGTCACCCGACCCTGACATCGGAGGGAGACGTTGTCGAAGACATGTTCCGGATAGCCCGATAAGGGGTGTCTATCGGGCTGCCCGGGCGTACGGTGAGGGCAGCACTGGGGGTGGGAGGCAAGTGCTGTGGAACTGCGACATCTGCGTTATTTCCTGGCGGTGGCCGAAGAATCGAGCTTCACCCGGGCCGCCCGGCGGCTCCACGTCAGCCAACCGGCGCTCAGTCAGCAGATTCGTGCGGCCGAAAAGCTCATCGGTACGCCGCTTTTCCACCGCGACATGCCCGGCGTGCGGCTGACGGCAGCCGGCGAGGCACTGCTCGAGCCTGCGGGTGACGCGCTCGCCGTCGTGGCGGACGGCGTCCGCGCGGCACGGGCCGCCGCGCGTGCGGACGGACGCGCGGTGCTGCGGGTCGGCTTGCCGTGGGCCGAAGTTATGGGTGAGCTGACCCAACCGATCCTGGCCACGTACGCCAAGGCGTACCCGGACACCCAGCTGCTGTTCTCTTCCCTGGATCCGGCTGGGCTCTACAACGGACTGCGCGACAACACCATCGACATCGCCCTCGCCCGGCTGCCGCTGGACCCGGAGTTCTGCGCCTGGACACCACTGTTCGAAGATCGCCGCGTTGCCGCCGTGGGAACGGGAAACCCGTTCTTCGACGCGGAGTACGTGGAAATCGAAGACATCGTGGACATGCCGATACCCGACGTGGTGTTCAAGTCGCCTGCTCCCGAGCTTTATTCCTACTGGACGCTCGAAGCGGAACGGGGGGCGAGAGCGCGAATCTCGGGAAACCCGGTCAGCTCGACGATCGAGGTTTCCTACGCGCTCGTCCACGAGCCCGATCTGGTGATCATCGGCCCGGAAACCATACGGAGGTTTCCGGCGCTCCCGCAGTCGTTCCTGCGCTTTGCCGTGATCGCCGACGCCCGCCCGAACCGCGCCGTGGTCGCGCGTCGCCGCACCGACGACCGTCCGGCCGTGCTGAGGTTCTGCGAGGTCGCGGCGGCGGTCGCCCGGCACCTCGGGCCCGTGCTCTTGCCGCGCGGAACGACTTTGTGCGTGCCGTCCGGTGACTCGTCAGCCGAGGTGCTGCCGGCGTCTGACAGACTCAAGTTCACTACTTAACTAGTGAAACGTGGTACCTTGGCGGCAGTCGATGACGGAAAGGAGACGGCCGTGACCCTGCCGAGGCAACCTGACCAGGCGCTTCCAGCCATCGCCGCGGGCTTGGGCAAGCGGTACCGCCGGGGCTGGGCGTTGCGGGAGACGTCCCTGGTGATCCCGAAGAACCGGATCGTGGCCCTCGTCGGCCCGAACGGCGCGGGCAAGAGCACGCTGATGGGGCTGATCACCGGGTTGCTGAGTCCGACGACCGGTGGGATCACCGTGTTCGGGGACCAGCCGACGGGCAGGGGACTGCACCCCGCGGTGTCCTACCTGGCCCAGCAGAAGCCGCTGTACCAGCAGCTCACCGTGGCCGAGACGCTGAAGCTCGGGGCGCGGACCAACCCGACCTGGGACCAGCACTACGCCGAGTACCTGGTCGCGCAGGGGGCGGTGCCGATGGAGGCGAAGGTGGGCACCCTGTCCGGCGGGCAGCGCACCCGCGTCGCGCTGGCGCTGGCCCTGGGCAAGCGTCCGGGCCTGCTGTTGCTCGACGAACCGCTGGCCGACCTGGACCCGCTGGCCCGCGAGACCGTGCTGCGCACGCTGGTGACCGAGGCGAGGACGCAGGGCATCACCGTGTTGCTGTCTTCGCACGTGCTGGCAGAGTTGGAAGGCGTGTGCGATCACCTCGTCCTGCTCCACAAAGGACGAGTCCTGCTGGCCGGGGACGTCAGCCGGCTCGGCGCCGGCGGCACCCCGCTCGGCGTACTGGCCATGAACCGCATGCGTGAAGCAGTTCGGGAGGACGCGGCGTGATCTGGGTTTCCTGGCGGCTGCACCGCGCGCAACTGATGACCATGCTCGGAGTGCTGGTCGTCGGCGCCGGGGTCATCGCCCTGCTGCGGTCGAACATGCTCGACGACCTCGCGTCGACGGGGCTCGCTTCCTGCGTGTCCCAGACCCTCGACAAGTGTTCTCCGGCCGGTGCGGCGAAAAGCTTCGCGGAGGCGTGGTCGACCCCGTTCGACGTCGCGCGGGCCGCGATCATCTGCCTGCCGGCCCTGATCGGCGTCTTCGTGGGGGCGCCGCTGTTCGCCCGAGAACTGGAACAGGGCACGCACGTTCTGGCCTTCACCCAGTCGGTGAGCCGTACCCGGTGGATGTTCGGCAAGCTGGTCGTCGCGCTCACTCCCGCGTTGGTCCTGCTGATCGTGCTCCAGTCGCTGGTCTCGTGGTGGCTGTCCGCGGCCGGCATCCTGGGGCCGTTCATGAACGGCCCGTTCACTGCCTTCAACTTCGGCATCGAGCACGTCTCACCGGTCGGCTACGCGCTGTTCGCCTTCGCGCTCGGCACCTTCCTCGGCGTGGCGACCCGCCGCACCCTGGTGGCCATGACCGGGGGGCTCGCCGCATTCGTCGTCGTGCGCCTCGCCCTGTCCGGCCTGGTGGACCGCCTGGTTCCGGCCCAGCGCCTGGAAGTCACGCCCGACCAGCCGGTGACCGTGTACCAGGACGGCAGCCTCGTGATCGGCGACGGCTGGCTCGACGCCGCCGGGCAACCGGTCTCCGAGGACAAGGCCCAGGTCCTGATCCAAGCCTGCAAGTCGGCACCGGGTGGAGCGGCGAACACTCAGGAGGCGTACCTGGCGTGCTTGCCGCAGTCCGGTCTCGCCAAGAGGTACGCGGACTTCATCCCGGAAAGCCAGGCCTGGCAGGTGCACCTGGTCGACGTGGCCATCTTCGGCGGGGTCGCGGTCCTGCTGCTGGCCGGTACCGCCTGGGTGCTGCGGCGGCAGAGCTGAGCACGGTGGAGACCCGTGAGCCGCGCGAGCACTTATGCTGACCGGCGTGATCGAGTTCCGGATCGACCGGCGGTCCGGGGTCTCCACCTACATGCAGATCGTCCAGCAGGCCAAACAAGCCATGCGACTCGGACTGCTGAACCCCGGCGACCGGCTGCCCTCAGCGCGGGAGGTGGTGGAGGCGACCGCCGTCAACCCCAACACCGTGCTGAAGGCGTACCGCGAACTGGAACGGGAAGGTCTGGTGGAGGGCCGCCGCGGCTCGGGCACCTTCGTGACCAAGTCACTTTCCTCCGAGGCCACTGCGGGCGACGACGCGCCGCTCCGGCAGGAACTCGCGGCCTGGATGCGCCGCGCCCGGCAGGACGGCCTCGTCGTCGAGGACGTCGACGCCCTGTACACCGCGGTCCGCGATGAGCACTACCCCGCCGAGGAACGATCATGAACCCCCTGACCGCCACGGCCCTGGGCAAGCGATACCGCACCCGCTGGGCCGTCCGCGACTGCGATTTCGCCATTCCCGAAGGCAAGGTCGTCGCCCTGATCGGCCCGAACGGCGCCGGCAAGAGCACCCTGCTGCGCATGGTCGCGGGCCTCATCCGCCCGACCACCGGCGACCTGACGGTCTTCGACACCCCCGTGCGGGGGCGGACCCACCCGGACGTCTCGTTCCTGGCGCAAAGCCGGCCGCTCTACCGCGACCTCACGGTACGCGAACAGGTGCGCGCCTGCGCGGCCATGAACGACCGCTGGTCCACCGACCGGGTGCACGAGGTGCTCGGGCTGCTGGGGGGCGTGGACTACGACGCGAAGGTCGGCACCCTGTCCGCGGGCGTCCTGACCCAGCTGGCCATCGCGATGGCACTGGGGCGGCTGCCCCGGCTGCTGCTCCTGGACGAACCGCTGGCCGACCTCGATCCGCTGGCCCGCGACGAGACGCTGCGGATCATCATGACCGAGGTCGCCGACCGGGGGACCACCGTGGTGATGTCCTCGCACCTGCTCAGCGACCTGCGTGAGGTGTGCGACCACATCTTGCTGATCGACGAGGGCCGGGTTCAGCTCAACGGCGACATCGAGGATGTCCTCGCGCGGCACCGGATCCTGGTCGGTCCGGCCGCGGACGAGTCCACCGTGGGGGGAACTCTGATCAGCGCGACCCGCACCGAGCGCCAGTCCACCCTGCTGCTGCGGGAGGCGAGTCCGACGCCGGAAGGCTGGGCGGGCACCGAACCCGACCTGGAATTCCTGGTCATGGGTTACCTGCGTGCCTCGCGCGAGCGGCGGTCTTCGGCCCGGCGCGGGTAGCCGTCCAGCCCTCGGACGACCCACTGTCCTGCCGGGAAGCCATCACCGCGCAGGTGCCCTCGGTGCCTGCATCGGCCTCGGATACGTTCGAAGGGCCGCGGTTCTCCTCGGGACCAGTGACGATCCGAGGAGGGGGCCGGAGCAGGTCTCTCCCGCCACCGCCCCGATCGAGTTCGGCTCGCGTGAAGCGGTATCGGCAATCAGGATCTGGTCCGCCAGACTGCCGAGGCGCGTCAGGCTGGCGTGGCGGGTTCGCGCTGGGCGGGGTCGGCCAGTCCGGCCGCGGTCAGGGTGACGTGCTGGACCAGCGCCGCGACCGCGGCGTCGGCATCGCGCGCCAGCCCGGCCTCCTCCAGCCGCCGGTGTTCGCCGAGGTGGTCCCGGCCGGGGGCGCGGTGGGCCGACCAGCGGCGTGCGAGTTCGCTCGCGGTCCACATCCGGTCGAAGGTCTCGAGAAGGATCGCGTTGCCGCAACCCTCCAGCAGGGTGCGGTGGAAGATCCGGTGCGCTTCGGCCCATGCGTCGCTGTAGTGCTCGCCTTCCTCGGGGACGAACGCCGGGGTGCGGGCGAGACGGTGATGGGCGGCCCGCACGCGAGACTCCCAGTCCAGGTCACCACGCTCGATGGACATGCGCAGGAGAACAGGTTCGACGGCCTGCCGAGCCTCCGCGATCTCCTGCCAGCGACGATCGGAGAAGGCCGGGACAGCGAAGCCACGGTTCGGCAGCCGGTCGGCCAGTCCCTCGCCGACCAGACGCACGAGTGCCTCGCGCACGACGGCCAGGCTCACGCTCTCCTTCTTGGCGAGATCCTGCGGTTTGAGGGCATCACCGGGTGCGTGGGCACCGTGCATGATCGCGTCCCGAAGGTTCGCATAGACCTGCTCGGAGAGCATGGGCTTGCCCGGCGAGGTCGTGGCACCCGTCGTTCGCGTCATACCCAGATCATAGACGAAGCGACAGATAATCGATTATTAGTGATATGGTCGATTAAGAGATCCGAGCGAGTGCCGGACCTCCCGGCGAGACCCCAACCTCGGCACGTCACCACCGTGCAGAAAAGGAACGACGCGATGAGCGCCAACGACCCGTTCGCCCGCCTCCCCCAGGCAGCCACCTTCACCGTTGCCAGCACCACGATCACCGACGGTGCCGCCTGGTCGCTTGAGCAGCTCTCCTCCAGCGTCCCCGGCGGAAAGGACATCTCCCCGCAGCTGTCCTGGAGCGGCGCTCCCGATGGCACCAAGAGCTACGCCGTCACCGTCTACGACCCGGACGCCCCCACCGGGTCCGGGTTCTGGCACTGGGCGGTCGCCGACATCCCCGCCACCGTCACCGAACTGCCCGAGGGCGCGGGCGACGACTCCGGTTCGGGCCTGCCGGAGGGGGCCTTCCAGCTCCCCAACGACGCCCGCCTCGCGCGTTTCATCGGCGCCGCCCCACCGGCTGGGCACGGCCCGCACCGCTACTTCGTCGTGGTGCACGCCCTTGACGTCGAGTCCGTCTCCATCCCGGCCGACGCCACCCCTGCCGTCCTCGGCTTCACCATGTCCTCGCACACCCTCGGTCGCGCGGTCCTGATCGCCACAGCGGAAACGCCGCACGCGGACGAGGACACGGAACGGATCGAGGTCTCCCGGCTCATCCCGGCCCCGCCGGCGCCATCTTCGCCGAGGACGGCACTCTCGTCACTTCCTACTACGACTGGTCGGAAGTCGGCGAGGGGTGGCGCAAGCGCGTCGCCTTCCCGGTGATCCCGAAGTCCGCCCTGAAAGCAACCCTGGGGATCTTGGAGCGCACCGTCCGCCGGAACGCTGCCGCCTGAACGGGTTTCTGCCGGCACAACGCCGGCGCGCTCCGCTACCCACCCAGTGCGACGTGGAAGATCCTCTCGTTGCTGTTGTCGGGGGTGCTGTCTTTGTCGCCGTTGTTGGTGGTGGTCAGCCACAGGCCACCGCCGGGGGCGGGCTCCACGGTGCGCAACCGTCCGTAAGTACCGTTGAAGTACGCCTGGACATCGGTCAGGTCGCTACCGCTGATCACTTCCCGGTACATCCGGGTCCCGCGTTCGCAGGCGACGTAGAGCACGTCGCGGACGATGGCGATGCCGGAGCAGGAGCCGTCCGCGGTGGGGTAGGTGCGTTTGGGTGCGATGAAGCCGGCGGTGCCGCACGTTCCGGAGGTGCCTTCACACGCCGGCCAGCCGTAGTTGCCGCCCTTGGTGATCAGGTTGGTCTCGTCCATGATTCCGTCGCCGAACTCCTGTTCCCACAACCGTCCCTGGGAGTCGAACGCGAGTCCCTGCGGGTTGCGGTGGCCGTAGCTCCACACGTAGGTGCCGAAGGGGTTGTCCGAGGGCACGCTGCCGTCCGGGTTCAGCCGCAGGACCTTGCCGTTGAGGCCGGCCTTGTTCTGCGCGTTGTCGCCGTTCTGGGCGTCGCCGGTGGTGGCGTAGAGCTTGCCGTCGGGGCCGAAGCGCAGCCGGCCGCCGTTGTGGTATTTGTTGCGCAGCAACCCGCTGATCAGGACTTGTTCTGTGGTGGTGCTGAGCTGGTCGTTCTCCAGCTTGAGGCGCACGATCCGGTTGTCGGCCGGAGAGGTGTGCATGATGTAGAGCCAGTGGTCACCGGCGAACCCGGCAGAGATGGCGAGGCCGAGCAGTCCACCCTCACCATCGGTGTTGTCCACGCCGGGGACCGTGCCCACGCTGGTCTTGGTGCCGGTGGCGGGGTTCAGGTGGACGATGTCGTGAGCGTCGCGCCGGGTGTAGAGGACGGTGCCGTCCGGCAGCGTCACCAGACCCCACGGGATGTCGGTGTCGGTGGCGATCTGCGTCACCGCGCACACCGAGTCGCCGCAAGCCGCGCCGGTGGTCACGGTCGTGGTCGCACTGGGCGGCGACACGTTCGCCTGCGCGTCCCGCGCCACGACGTAGTACTGGTAACTCGTGTTCGCCGCCAAGCCACTGTCGACGAAGGTCGTCGCGGGCGGCGCGGTGGCGGTCCCGGTGACGGCACCGACCTTGACGCCACCGCGGTAGACGTCGTAAGCCCGGACACCGATGTTGTCCGTGGCCGCGGCCCAGTTCAGGGTCACCGTGGTGCCAGACGCGCTGCCGGTGAGCTTCGTGGGCGCACTCGGCGCCTGGTCGTCCGGCTGACACTGCGGCGGCGTGATCGAAACCGTGGTGCTGGCCTGCGACACATTGCCCGCGGCGTCACGCGCGTTGACGTACAGGCCCCAGGTCGCGCCGGCGACCACGGTGAGGCTCGTCGAGAGGGTGCTCCCGCTCACCGACTTCATCGACTGGCCGTCGTGGTAGACGTCGTAGAACGCCACGCCCACGTTGTCGGTGGACGCGTTCCACGAGAACGTCACGGCGTCGCAGACGAGGTCGCTGATCCGCGGGTTGCCCGGCACGCTCGGCGGCACGGCATCGCCGAGGGAGGTCCGCCACTTCTGGTTGCCGCCCCCGGTGCAGGTGTACAGCCCGACGAGGGTGCTGTTCGCGGTGCCGGCCGCGGTGACGTCCAGGCAGAGGCCCGACTGCACACCGGTGATGGTGCCGTCCGTGGTGATCCGCCACTTCTGGTTGGCGCCACCGTTGCAGGGGTAGATCTGCGCGTCGGCCGGCGAGGTGGTGCTCGCGCCGGCGACGTCGAGGCACATCGCGCCGTCGTACACCCGCAGTTCGCCCGCCGCCGTGAACGTCCAGGCCTGGTTGGCTTGGCCGTTGCAGTCGTAGATGTTCACGCGTGTCTTCGGCGCAGTGCTGTTGCCGACGACGTCCAGGCACCGCCCGGACGCCACGCCGACCACGGTCGCACCGGGAGCCGCCGCTGCCGCCGCGGGCACGACCGTCGTCACCGCGGCCACGGCAGCGAAAACCGCGCCCAGAACACGCAGGCGCGACCGCCGACGGGATTTCAACGGGAACATTCTCATGACCTTTCACTGTGGTCAGCCAGGGATGCCTCACGCGTCGAAGCGGAAGTACACGGTGCGGTGGTAATCGCCGGCGGCGGCGTTCGGGCGGCTCTCCGGGCCCAGCGCCGCGACGCCGTGGAACTTGTTGCCGATCGGCGCGATGCCGTCGAGGAAGGAGATGCCGCCGGCCGGGTAGGTCACCACGGCGTTCTGCGGGTCGGGCCCCACCTTCGGCGTGAACAACCGCAGGAACAGGCCCTCTTCCGCGGCGACCACCGTGACCGCGCCTTCGGTGGTCTCCAACACGGCCCAGCAGGTCCGGGCGTGGTAGCCCTTGAACTCCGGGTACTGGTACCCGCTCGCTCCGGTCGCGGTGTCGTTGTACGGCTTGCGCCAGACGTCGGGCTGCACCCCGCGCAGCCGGTTCTTGTAGACGCGGTACGGCCCGTCCCCGAGCCAGGTGAGGCCCCGCACGTTGGCCTCGGGGTAGTCGAAGTTCACGCCGAGGTGGTCGTGGTCGCCGGTGGCGCGGTAGCGGTACTCCAGCCGCAGCCAGCCGTTGGCGTCCAGCCGCCAGCGCACGGACGCCAGGTCGCCGCTGTAGTCCGCCTGGGCGACCCAGCCGGTGCCGTCGCGGAAGTGGCTGAACCCGGTGAGCGTGGCCGCCCCGCCGGCCGGGGCGGGGCCGTTGGCCAGCGACACCGGCGAGCTACCCAGGCGCACTCCGCTCAGCCGCCCGCCGGCCTTGCTGATGGTGATCCGGGTGGCCCCGGCGATGAGCGTCACCTCACCGGCGGTCTCGGCTGCGGTCACGCTCCCCGTGGTCGCCGGGCGGACCAAGAGGGCGGCGTAGTCCGGCGCCTTGCGGATGCGCCACGTCCAGGCGGTGATGTTCCTGCCGGTCGGGTCGGTGACACTCAGCTGCAGGGCGTCGGCGCTGGTCCAGTCGACGGGCAGGCCGAGCGCCAGCGCGCCGGTGGCTCCCGGCACGACGTCCGGCGCCTCCGCCTGACCTTGGGCGAGGACCTGGTGGCCGGTTCCCGCGCCGGGCACGGGGAAAGCAAGCAGCTGCCAGGTGAACCGGCACCGCCGGAGATTCGTGAAGTCGTACCGGTTGACCAGCTTCACCGTCTTGTCGAACGACGCCGGGAAAACCGACTCGTAGTACGCGGAATTGGCCAGCTGGACCGGCGACCAGATGTCCTTGATCGTGAAGAAGCTGCCTTCCTTCTCCCGGTACGGGCCGAGGATGCCGTCGGGAGCGCGGCTGCCGTTGGTGTCGAGGGCCCCGCCGCGGTCGTCACGCACGACGCTTTCGTCGACGAGCGCCCAGATGAACCCGCCCGCCGAGCGCTGCGACCCGCCCATGAGTTTCCAGTAGTCGTCGAGGCCGGCTCCGGCGCCGCCGTCGTAAAGGCCGTGCAGGAACTCGGTCGGCATGAAGATCGTGCCGCCGGCGACCTTGCTCGCGGTGCTGCTGTAGGTCTGGTAGTGACTGGTGTCGACGCCGCTGAACGTCGTCCACGGGTGCAGCACCGCCCGCCCCTGCGGGTCGTACCGCCCGAAGTCGTCGTCCAGCGCGGCGTTCCAGCCGCCTTCGTTCCCGTTGTCCCAGAACAGGATCGACGGGTGGTTGACGTCGCGCTCCACCAGCGCCTTGACCAGTGGGGCACCGACACCTTCGTCGTAGCGGCGCTGCCAGCCGGTCAGCTCGTCCAGGACGTAGAGCCCGAGTTCGTCGCAGAGGTCGAGGAAGAACGCGTCCGGCGGGTAGTGCGACATCCGGACGGCGTTCATGTTCATGTCCTTCATCAGCCCGATGTCCAGCCGGGCGAGGCGCGGGCTCGAGGCCCGGCCGGAGGTCGGCCAGAAGGTGTGCCGGTTCGCTCCTTTGAGGACGATCCGCTTCCCGTTGACGTAGACGCCGTCACCGGTCCGGACTTCGATCGTGCGGAACCCGAAGCGCTCGGCGACGCTGTGCCACGGCTCCCCGGCGGCGCTCGCGAGCGTCAGCTCGACTCGGTGCAGGTTCGGCGTTTCGGCCGTCCACAGTTCCGGCTGGGACGCGGTGGTGGTCAGGGTCGCGTCCGTGGCTCCGCTCGCCACGGCGACCGAGAAGGCGCCGCCGACGGCCGAGCCGTCGAGCCGGCGCAGCTGGGCGGTCAGCCGGGCCGCCGCGGGCACGCCCGCAAGCGTGACGTGGGCGGCGAAGGTCCCGTCCGCGCGGGCGTCGACCGCGACCCGGTCGATCCGCGCGGACGGGTACGCCTCCAGCGACACCGGCCGGAACAGCCCGCCGAAGTTCCAGAAGTCACCGCGGCGCTCGGCGTCGTTCACCGAGTTGTCGGCCGATTCCTTGCTGACGGTCGCCTCGAGCAGGTTCGGCTCACCGAGCCGCAGCAGGGCGGTCACGTCGTAGCGGAAGCGGTAGAAGCCGCCCTGGTGCACCGGTCCCGCCGAAACGCCGTTGACGCGCACGTCGGCGTCGGTCATGGCCGCCTCGAACACCAGGAAGATCCGGCGGCCGGCCCAGGACGTCGGCGGCGTGAACCGGTGGCGGTAGTTGCCCTTCTCCGCCGGGACGAGGTCACCGCCGTAGTGGTAGCTGCCGAAGCCGTGGCACTCCCAGTTCGACGGTGTCGGGATGCGGCTCCACTCCCCTGCGCGCCGGCCGGCCGTGACCTGGAAGTCCCAGTCGACGGTGTGGTCCGCGTCGCAGCCGGTGAGGAGCATCGTCTCGGTCGCCGGACCGACCGGCTCCGCACCGGCTTCGCCCGCCGAAGAGACACCGAGCGCGGACAACCCTGCTGTGGCGGCGCCCACCGTGCTGATCGACAGCGCCGTACGACGATTGAATTCCACTGGGTCTCCAAAGGACGGGAAGTGAAGTCCGCCGACGTACACAGAGACGCGAAAGAGGCTGACGGCTCAGCTGATATATGACACATCATACGACAAAGGCTGGTGCGCAAGCGGACAAACCGTCGGACAAGTCTCGACGTGGTTCACCCGTCGTCGTACCGCAGCGCGGGAGGGCAGTCAGCCGTCCGCACCGCTTTTGCGGCGGCGAGGCGCGGCCGAACGGGGTGGCGTCGAGCGCATGTGGTCGCGCACCGGAGCGAGCAAGGCGGCCAGTTCCTTGACGTCGTCGTGCGAGAGTGGCTCGAAGAGCAGGCCGCTGACC
>NZ_NMUL01000010.1 GCF_002234595.1 Amycolatopsis vastitatis | reverse complement strand
CCTACTGCTTCGAACTCGAACCGTGTGCTGTCCGCCGATCCGGCCCGCCTCGCAGAAGCGACGGTCCAGCAGCGAACCCCGGTGGCGCCGGCCACCGCGTTCCGGCCGGCGGCCGCGAACCCGGCCCCCTGTGCCGCAACGCCTGCACCACGACGAACGCACCGCGCACGTCGACCGCGAGGTACGGGTCTCCCGACGTCCGGCTGTCGATGGCGGTCATGCGGGTTTGACTGCCTCGATGTGCTCGTCGAGCCAGGTGCGGAAGGTCTGCAGCCGCGGGTTGAGCCTCCGCACCACGTCCAGGTCGCGCGCACCGACGAAGTCGCGCTCGCCTTCGACGTAGAACTGGAACATGTTGCCGAACTCGTCACCCGCAGGCAGGCCGAGCGAGCGGAACTCCTCGTGCGTGAGCGGCCGGTAGTCGACCGGTTCGCCCAGCGCGTCGGCGAACGCGGCGGCGTACTCGGCGCCGGTCAGGTGCTCGCCCGCGATGCTGACGGTCTTGCCCACGTACTCGTCGCCGGCGGCGAACACCCCGTAGGCGGTGCGGCCGATGTCCTCGGCCGCGATGCCGGACAGCATGGCCTCGCCCATCGGCAGGGTGAGCACGAGCCGGCCGTCCTCGCCGCGCATCGGCCCGGAGCCCTGGGTGAATCCTTCCCAGTAGAAGGTGCTCCGCAGGTAGGTCGTCGGGACACCCGAGTCGCGGAAGAACGTGTCCGCCTCGGCTTTGGCGTCGAAGTGCGGGACCGTGTAGCGGTCCTGCAGCACCGGGGCCCGCCGGGCGGACACGGGAATGACCGCGCGGGTGTCCTCCAGGGTCGACCAGACGACGTGGGCGACCCCGGCCGCCTTCGCGGCACGGGCGGCTGTGGCGGCTTGTGCCAGTTCGACGTCGGCGGACATGGACTCCCAGAAGTTGGTCACCACGTAGGCGCCGTGGGCGCCCTCGAACGCCTTGCGCAGCGACTCCTCGTCGTCCAGGGTCGCCTCCACCACCTCGGCGCCACGCTCGGCCAGCGCACGGGCCTTCGCCGAGGCCGCGTTCCTGGTGACGGCGCGCGCGGCGAACGGGCCGTCGGGATCGTCCAGAATCGCCCTGATCAGACCTCCTCCCTGAGCGCCCGTCGCACCCAGCACCGTAATGATCTTCTTGTCGCTCATGAGCAACTTCCTTTGTCGTGTCGCCGCAACCTGGCGGCAGCTTGCTTGGTCGAATCTCGCTTGAACTATCAGATCGACTTGAGGACCCGCACCCGGTCGGCGATGGCCCGCCGGGCGACGTCGGAGTCGAAGGCGATGGAGTCGAACTCGTGCGGGGCGCCCGGGTGGAGGTGGAATTCCACCGGCACGCCGGCCCGGCTGAGCTTGGTCGCGTAGGCGATGTCCTCGTCGCGGAAGACGTCGAGCTGCCCGACCTCGATGTAGGCCGGCGGCAGATCCGACGCGTCTTCGAGCCGGGCCGGGGCCGCCGTGGCCGGGACGTCCGGGCCGCCGGCGGTGTCGCCGAGCAGGGCAGGCCACGCGGTGAGGCTGTCGTCGTAGGACCAGAGCACGTACGGCGCGATGTGCGGGTCGGGGGTGGTGGTGCGGTCGTCGAGCATCGGCATGAGCAGGATCTGGCGGGCGATCTTCGGGCCGCCGCGTTCACGGGTGAGGATCGTCAGCGCAGCCGCCATGCCGCCGCCTGCGCTGTCGCCCAGCACGCCGATCCGCTCCGGATCGACGCCCAGTTCGGCGGCGTGCTCGTGCAGCCAGCGCAGCGCGGCGTAGGCGTCTTCGAGCGGCGTGGGATAAGGGTGCTCGGGGGCCCGGCGGTACTCGACCGACAGCATCGGCACGCCGCTGGCGGAGACGTAGCGGCTGACCGGTCCGTCGAACAGGTCGATGTGGCCGAAGATGTACCCGCCGCCGTGGAAGAACAGCACCGCCGGACCCGGCGTCGCACCGTCCTTGACGTACCAGCGCATCGTGATCTGCGCTCCGTCGTCCGCAGTCGCGTAGTACTCGCGCGTTTTGACGTCGGCCGGGATCGGCTGGGCCGTTCCCGCGGCGCCGATGATCGGCTCCCACATGGCGCGCCGCGCCTCGATGTCGCCCACCGCCGGCGGTGTGGCGTCCGCCATCGCGCCGGCCATCGGGGCCAGCGCCTCGGCGATTTCGGGATCCAAGCTCAGTGACATGGTCGCTGCCTTTCAGACTGGGTGGGGGGTCAGGCGGTGGGCGGGACGACGACGACCTTGCCGTGCACGGCGCCTTCGGCGGCGCGGGCGTGCAGCGCCGGCAGCTCGGCCAGCGGCACCCGCTCGGCGACCTCGACGCGCAGCTTCCCACCGTCCACCAGCGCCACCAGCTGCGACAGCTGCTCGGCGTCGCTGCGGACGAACAGGTCGATGCCCCGCACGCCCCGCTCCTCGTCGCTGGGGGCGGGCATCCACACCGTCGTGTTCACCACAGCGCCGCCGGCGCGGACGAGGGCGGCCAGCGCGGTGAGTGCGGCCGGGTCGACCGGGGCGAGGTTGAGCACGAGGTCGACCTGCTCGGTCACCGCCGCGGCCACGTCGGTGGTGGTGTGGTCGATGATTTCGTCGGCGCCGGCCGTTTTGACCGTCTCGCTGCTGCCCGGGCCGGCCGTGGCGATCACGTGGGCACCGGCGTTCTTGGCCAGCTGCACGGCGTAGCCGCCGACCGCGCCGCCGGCGCCGTTGATCAGCACCCGCTGCCCGGCCGCCAGCTTGCCGTGGTCGAACAGCGCCTGCCAGGCGGTCAGCCCCACCAGCGGCAACGCGGCGGCGTCGGACAGCGGAATGCTCGTGGGTGCCGGCGTCAGGATGCCGGCCGGCGCGAGAACGTACTCCGCGGACGCGCCATCGTCGGTCATCGGCAGGAAACCGATGACCGTGGCACCGACCTCGAGGCCGTCCACACCGTCACCCAGCGCGTCGACCGTGCCCGCGACGTCGCGGCCGGGAGTGTGCGGAAGCACCACCGGCATGGGGCCGCGCATGTTGCCCGCACGCACATTTGCGTCGATGCCGTTGAACGACGTCGCGGCGACGCGGATCCGGACCTGTCCGGATCCGGGAACCGCTTGCTCCACGTCCTCGTAGTGCAGGACGTCCGGGTTGCCGTACTCGTGGAAACGCACTGCCTTCATCGGTGGATCTCGCTTTCGCTTCCTGCGGGTTGCTTCGAAGTTGAAGCAACTAGAGACAAGGTATCTTTGATTCGAATTCAAAGCAAGTGAGGTCGCTCACCGCGCCCGGGAGATCAGCACCGCGGCGAACTCGGCGGCGGCTTGGTCGATGCGTCCGCGCAGCCGCGCGGCAACGCCGTGAGCCGGCGCCTCCCAGTCCTCAGGGCCGGCGACGACGACAGTGGCCACGGGTTCGGCGTGCAGGCCGGTGAGGCGTCCGCGCAGCACCTGCCCGATGTCGGGTGGCTGCCAGCGCGAGCCGCTGTTGGCCGCGAGAAGCACAGGCATGCCGGACAGGACCCCGCCCCGCAGGATGTCGAAGAACGAAGCGAAGACGTCGCTGGGGGAAGTGGCGACCACCGGTGTGGCCACCACGAGTCCATCGGCCGCCACGACCACCGCGATCGCCTCGCGCAGATCAAGGCTGGCCTGCCCCCGGGCGACGCGCTGGGCGAGGTCGGGCGCCAGCCGGCCCAGCTCCAGCACCTCCACCTCGACCTGCACTCCGCCGGCCGCGAGCACCCCGCAGACGGACTCCGTGATCCGGTCCGCGAGCCGGCGGGTGGGACGCGCGTAGCCGGCACCGGCACACAGGACGGCCAGCGAAACCGGGCTCCACACGGACCGGCTCACCGGGACTCGCGCGGGGCGTGATCCGCGTGGCGAACCATCTCTTCCGGACTGAACTCACTTTCCCCGATCCACTGGAGCTGCTGGTGGTCTTCCCGGTGCGCGAGGTACGGGATGCTCATGGCGGTCCCTCGATGTCCGCGGGCGGCGGCACCGCCCCGCTCCCCCGATCCTGCCCCGCACCCCTGCCCGGTCTCCACGTCCGGCACTGCTCACCCGGGCCCAGCACTGCCCACCGGACTCGAGGAGAAGGTTCAACCCTGCTGCCGTGGTGCGCGCTCACCCGCGTTCGCCGCCGCCTCGCTCGGCAGCGTCTCACCACGAACGCGGAGCGGCCCACGGAACGACCCGATGGCCGGCTGTTGCAGCAGCTGCTCGACGAGGCGTTCCTTGGCCAAGGCGAGGTGGCGCCGGTAGGTGCCGTAGGGCACCCCGAGTCGTCTGGCGGCGCCCTTGTGGGTGCGGGAAACCGCGATGTACCTGGTGGTGAGCGCCTCGTAGGCCTTGACGCCGACCGAGTCGACCTGCAGCGCCTCGAGCGCCGCCGTGATCGCGCCGCGCAGGTCCGCCACGGGATCGGCCGACCCCGGCGGCACGAGGTGCGAGCGCAGCAGGACGCTGGTCGCGAACTCCCGCGGCGTGTGCCACGTGCGCAACGCCTCGAGCAGGGCCGCCTCGAACGCGGCCCGCGGCAGCTCGTCACCCGAACCACCCGGCGACGGAGCCGCGGTCCACCCCACTTCGGGCACGACCCCGGCCCGGACCCGGTCCTCCACCCACTGCTCCACCGGTTGCCGCCGCCAGTCCCGGCCGAAGAGGTGCTGCCGGTGTCCGCCGACATCCACGGTCGCGACCTCCAGCAGCCCCGCGTGGGCGAGGTAACGCCGCCACCGCTCGCCGTCCTCGAAGACGGTGAAGGTCACCGCGCGTCCCCGGGTCCGCATCTCCTCGGCGATGGTGCGCCGGCTGACCAGGTCCATCGCGGGCGACGGCCGCTGGTGCCGGCCCGGTTGCACCGCGAACCGCCGGATGCCCAGGTGCTCACCCGGCCCCACCGAAGCGGTCGCTTCCACGTGGTCCCAGACCGCCGCGATCACCGGGTCACCGGCGCAGTCTTCCGGCAGCGGTGTCTCCAGCCGCAGCATGGCCATGAACGCCACCGGCGCGGTGGAGCCCGCGTAGCGGTAGACGCGGAAGGCCTCCGGCTGGCTGCGCACCCAGTGCGCGGCTGCGGCCGCCGAGGCCGGGCCCTCGGCCTCCTCGGCCATGCGCAGCACCTCGGGCACGTCACCTGGCTGGAGCGGGGTGTCCTCGACCTGGGGATGTGCCCGCCACTCGTAGGCGGTGCCCGCACTGCCCTGGTTCCGGAAGAGGAACATCCACTCCGCGACGCGCATCAGGGCGTCGTCCTCGGACGCGGAGCGCACCGCCTGCAGACAAGCGACCGAGATGCGGACGCGGACGTCGTCGTAGCGCTCGGGGTCCCGCCAGCGCAGGTCGGCTTCGAGCGTGGCACGCACGGCGTCGTGCGGGTGCAGTCCCTCGGGACTGGCTTCGATGTAGGGCTGCTGACGCAGCCAGGAGAACGTCGTCGCGGTGTCTTCGTCACCCAGTAGCGCGCGCAGAAGCGGCTCGCGGGTGACGTGGGCCTGCGCGACGACCTCGAGGGCGCGCCGATGAGCCGAGCCGGGCAGGTCCCCCACCAGCCGCTCGACCAGGGTCGTCAGCACGTCCCCGGTGGGCACCCACGGCGCGCCGGGTGCCGCGGTGGGCACGGAGGCGGCAAGGGAAAGGGCCAACGGGCTGCCTCCGGCAAAGGTGACGAAGGCACCGCGCTGTGGTGCCGGCACACCGCGGGCAGCGAGGAGGGCGTCGGATTGGGCGGCGTCGAGCGGCCGCACGGGCAGTGCGGTGAACAGCTGCTTCCAGCCGGGGTCCAGCGACCACTCGACATCGGGCGGAACCCTGCTGGCGAGCACCACGAGCGCACCCTCGGCGAGCCGCAGCAAGAAGGTGTCCCGCAGCCACGACTCCAGCCTCTGGCAGTGCTCGAAGGTGTCGATGAGCAGCACCGCGCCGGGCTCGGCGCACGCGACGGCGGCGGCCTCCTCGAGCCGCCGGGGATCGGCGTCGAGCAACCGGGCATCGACGGGCACCACGCGCCGGCCGGCGAGCTCCGCCTGCCCGGCTGCGTAGCGCACCAGCGCGGACTTGCCGATGCCGCCGGGGCCGTGCAGGTACGCCACGACCGGAGCGCCCGCCGAGCCCGAGAGCATCCGGTCCAGCTCCGCCCGCTCCGGTTCCCGGCCCACCAGCGCACCGGCTCGTGCCGCTGCCAGGCGGGCCGCCAGTCCCGTAGCGCTCACTCGAGCCTCCTGTTCATACAGTCCATTGTGGTGTACGACCCGATCGGAGTAAGCCGTCCGACGCGGGACAGCGCCGGGGCCGGACGACCATCCAGGACGCCGAACCGAGCAGCGGTGCGGGCGGCCGGCCCGCAACGCACGGGTCCGACTGCCGCACGCAGGCCGCCGGCTCGGCGAGTTCCGTCCCGCCGGAACCTACAAGCCCGCCGCGCGCCCTCCGGCAGCGGCGAGCTGTCCGCGGACCTTGTCGGTCACCCCGGCCGCCGGCAGCCTCGGCTCGTTCCCGGAGAAGCCCGTCGTCACGTCAGCGAGCCAGCAGGTCCCGGATCGCCGCCGCGATCTCGTCCGGTGCTTCCTCGGCCATGAAGTGCCCCGCGCGGGTCAGCCGGTGGTCCAGGTCCGGTGCCCACGCCTTCCACACCCCGGCGGCGTCGTACCCCAGCTGTGCGCCCCAGTCCTGCTGGACGACCGTTACCGGCATCGCCAGCTGCGAACCGGCGTCCAGGTCCGCCTGATCGTGTGTGACGTCGATCCCCGCCGAGGCCCGGTAGTCCGCGACGATCGACGGCACCGCAGCCGCGCTCGCCCGCAGGTATTCGGCACGCACCTCTTGAGGGATCGCGGCCGGGTCGTTGGCCCAGGCGTCGAGGAACGAGCCGAAGAACGCGTCCGCGCTGTTGGCGATCATCGTCTCCGGCAGGCCGGGCGGCTGCGCCATCAGGAAGAGGTGGTAGCCGACCGCCGCCGGGACGCCGTGCAGGACGTTCCACATGTCCAGTGTCGGGACGACGTCGAGGATGCCCAGGTGCGAGACGATCTCGGGGTGGTCCAAGCCCGCCCGGAAGGCGACCAGTGCGCCCCGGTCGTGGCCGACGAGGGCGAAGCGCTCGTGCCCGAGTGCCGCCGCCGAGGCCACGACGTCGGCGGCCATGGTGCGCTTGGCGTACACGTCCTCGCCGGTGGCCGTGGGCTTGTCGCTTGCGCCGTAACCGCGCAGGTCGGGGCAGATCACCGTGTGCTCACCGGCGAGCCGCTCGGCGACGTGCCGCCACATCAGGTGCGTCTGGGGGAAACCGTGCAGCAGGACCACCGGGCTGCCGCTGCCGCCGACCGCGGCGGCCAGCTCGGCGCCGCCGGCACCGGGCAGGCGGACGTGGTCGAAACCGGGAATGGAGAGTGTCATCGAAGGCCGTCTTCCGGGTCGGGAACTTGACCTGGCCAAGCGTGGGCGACGGCGATCAGCAACCGATCAGTGCGCCGAGGCGCACCCGGTCGCGGGCACGGATGATGGGCGCATGCGAATCGACGTGCTCGGCGCCGTGCGGGCCTTGGGCGACGACGGCACCCCGGCCGACCTCGGCGGTCCCCGCCACCGCGAAGTGCTTGCCCGGCTAGTCGCCGCCGAAGGGCGGATGGTCCCCACCGACGTCCTGGTCGGAGACATGTGGCTCGAGCCACCGGCCCGCGCGGTCGGGGCGCTGCGGACGTTCGTCGCCGCGCTGCGCCGCGCGCTCGAACCCGACCGGCCACCCCGCACGCCGCCGCGGGTGATCGTCACCGAAGGTCCCGGTTACGCGCTGCGCCTGCCCCGCGAGAACGTGGACGTCCACCGGTTCGAGGACGCCCTCGCCCGGACCCGCCGGTCCCCCGCCGCGGTCACCGACCTCGACGCGGCGCTCGCGTCCTGGCGCGGGCCCGCCTACGCCGACGTGCCCGACTCGCCGTGGGCGCAGCGTGAGCGGAACCGGCTGGAGGAGCTGAGACTGGCGGCGCTGGAACTGCGCGCCGGCATCCTCCTCGACTCGGGGGAAGGCGCCGATCTCGTCGCCGACCTCGGCGCGCACGTCGCCGAACACCCGTGGCGCGAGCCGGCCTGGGGACTGCTGGCCCGCGCCCTGCACCGCGCGGGCCGCCAGGCCGACGCCCTCGCCACCCTCCGCCGCGCCCGCCACCTGCTCGTCGACCAGCTCGGGCTCGACCCCGGAGCCGGCCTGCAACGCCTGGAGGCCGACCTTCTCGCCGGCCCCGCCGACGGCACACCGGCCGCGTGGACCGGCCCGGGGGCCCGGCTCGGCCCGCGCACCACCGTGGACCTGGCCCGCACGCTCGCGCTGGCCGGCGGCGACGCCCTCGTCCACTCCCGGCGCGACCGCCTCACCGCGATCCAGGCGGCCGAACGTACCGGAGACCGCTCACTGACCGCCCGGATCATCGGCGCCTACGACGTGCCCGCCCTCTGGAGCCGCGCCGACGACCCCGGACAGTCGCGGGCCGTCGTCGCGGCCGCCGAACGCACGCTCATCGCGCTCGGCCCGGACGGCCCGGCCGACCTGAGAGCGCGCCTGCTGGCCACGATCGCCGTCGAAAGCCGCAGCGCCGACCTGGGCGCAGCCGAGCTGAGCCGCGCCCGGCAGGCAGCAAGCCAGGCCGAGGCGCTGGCCCGGGAGCTGGCCGATCCCGCCCTGCTGGTGTTCGCGCTCAACGGCGTCTTCCTGCAGTCCTTCACCCGCCCCGGGCTCGCGACCACCCGAGACCGGATCGGCACCGAAATCCTCGCCCTGGCGACCCGCCACGACTTGCCGAACTTCGCCGTCCTCGGCCGGCTCGTCCGCCTGCAATCCGCCTCGGCCCGCGGCGACCTCGACGCCGCGGCCGCGCACGCCACAGCAGCCGAAGAACTCGCCGCCACCACGGAGGCTCCGCTCGTCGCCGTCCTCACCGCCTGGTTCCGGGCCCGGGTGACCGCCGCCCGCAGCACCGAACCCGGCGGACCGACGCCCGCCGCCGCGGCGGCGGAGTACCGCGCCGCCGAGGAGGCCCTTCGTTCCGCCGGAATGCCCGGACTGCACCGTGGCCTGTTCCCGGTGGCCCTGCTGGGATTGCGTCTGCTGCACGGCCGTCCCGCGCCCACCGACCACCACCTCGACTGGGGACCGTACCTACCCTGGGCCCGTCCCCACACACTGCTCGCCCAAGGCCGGGAAAAGGAAGCGCGCGCCGCCCTCGCGGCGGTGCCGGAACCACCGCACGACCACCTGCAGGAGGCGATGTGGTGCCTGACCGCCCACGCCGCGGCACGCCTCGGCGAACGCAGAGTCGCCGCGCAGGCCGCGACGGCCGTGCGGGACGCCCGCGCGGAAGACGCCGGCGCCGCCAGTGGAATGCTGACCCTGGGCCCCGTGGCGCGGTATCTGGCGCAGGCGGAGGAGGACCACAGCACGTAGCAGGGAGCAGAACGATCACGGCCGCCGCGGCCGGGTTCTCGGCCAGCTCCGCCACGGCCCCGCAACACCGGCGTGCCCAGCCGGCGCGTGGTGACAGGAACTCGTGACTGTTCCGGCCGGGCGCAACTTCGTCGGCGAGTTGCGGCCGGTTCCGGTCTTCGGCTCAGCTCACGCCGAAGTATCGCGTCGGCAGGGGAAGCCGCTCGAGGACTTCGATGGCGTCGCGCTGTGCCACGCGTTCCTGAGAAACCAATTCACCGTACATATCTTCAGCGAGTTCATAGCAGGTAGCCAGACTATTGGTTTGCTCACCACGCTCGGAACGCCGTTCCGCCAGGCGCGATTCCGGCAGATGGATGCTCAGGTCATCGATACGCTCCTGAAGCCGGACGACTGCCGCGTTTTTCGGCAATCGCTTCTCGATGAACGTCTCCATGAGACTACCGAATCGCCACAGGAGCCAGATCTCTTGAGATTCCGACAGGACATCACGAACAACCCGCTCTCGCACCGCCCAATCGGACCTCGTGAAGAACTCGTCGTTCGCCGCACCGCCGGCATACTCGATCGCAGGGCAGATCCACACCGGACGCTCACTCCCCGAAAAGAAGTCCCGGCGGTCTGCTTCGGCGAGTTCGACGAGATCGTCCTCGCCGAGCTCCACCCCTTCAGCGACCTGTGCGACCATCGCCAGGTCGTCGGCCATCAGCGGCGAGTAGATCAGGTTGAGCGCTCCGAGAACGGCCACGCGGGTCTCGTCCGAGTTCACAGCTTCTCCAGGAATTCCGTCGACGACTCGGAAACACTACCGGGTTGCTCAGTTAGGGTGGATCGTTCCATCCTGCCACGCTCTCTGAGGCACGGTACCGTCACTTTGTTCTGGCTCCGGCCGCTGACCCCGGGCGAGCACGATGGCGACGACCACCGTCCACACCATCGACAGGATCCGGCCGATGGGCAGCAAGGCGGTCGCGTAGGAGAACGCCAAGGACAGCACTGAGAGTGTCGCGAGGGTCCCGGCGACATAGCCGAACCAGCGGGACGGTGCACCGAGGAAACGGCCGCGGGCGAGCACGGACGCGGCAGCCAGGACGAACAGGCCCAGTGTGGCCACATTGGCGACCCCGCCGGCGTAGAAGCTGCCCAGCCGGAGCGTCTGGACGGTGGTCGAGGACGCCGAGGCAGCGTTGATCGCCAAGGTGAGGGAGAGGGCGCACGACACCAGCATGGCCATCACGGAGATCCCGGCGGTCCCGGCAAGCAGTCGTGCCTTGGCCGGTTCGGCGGTCGAAACCCGCACGATGGCGCGGGCGAATCCGGCAAAACCGAGGACGGAGACGGCCTGCAGCAGGGCGACGACCACCGCGGCCGCGAGATTGGCGGAGTAGTACGCCGCAACGTCGGCCGCCGGGGCGTCCGGAAGGGGCAGGCTCCGGTCGCTGAGTGCGCCGCCGACGAAACTCACCGACAGGTACGCGACCAGGAACACGATCGCTCCCATCAGGGCCCACCACGCCGGGGTGCGGCGGCGTGCCTGAACGTCGGATGCTGGTGTGGACGCCATGATCCCTGCTCCTTGGAAGGGTTGACAGTCTGCCGCGGACGACTTCCCGACTGTGCCGCAGATCTGGGTTTCCCGCGTCGGCACGAGAGCGACCATCGGCGATACGTACGCTGACGTATGGAGATGCGGCGCGGCCATGGCCGACGTGCTCCGCTTCGCGCAGCGGTGAGTGCACCCCACGCACGCTGAGGGACGTGGTCTCGGAGTCCTTGGTTGGTGGCCTGGAGACGCCTTGACGACCTGCCGCCGCGGCGGGACGACGCACGGGCCTGGATCTTCGGCATCGCCCGCGGATCATCCTCGACACCCACCGCGGTCCGGCTTGTGGCTAGCGCAGGGTGTGCTTGTAGAACACTGCAGAGTCTTCGTAGCCGAGGGCGAGGTAGAAGTGTCCTGCTCGTCGACTCGCGAGTGCGATAGAGGCGGCGTCGGGGGCCGTTCGCGAAGAACGTTCGGTGACTGTTGCCGAGGAGGTAGCCGATGATGTCGCCGTTGACGGTCTCCGCAACGAGTACCAGCGTGTGGGTAGCGGCCACCGCCTGTTGCCAAGTCGCGTCGAACGCCGTCCGCTCCGGCGTGAACGAAGTGGCGAATTCTCGGACAAGGGGCCAGACACCCTCGGCGTCCTCAGGCCGGGCTGGACGAATCAGCTCGTGATGCTCGGGCACCCGATCAGCGTGCCAGTCACCGGGTACAGGACGCCGGGCCGCACCCCGGATCACCCCGACGGCTGCGGGATGATCGCGGGCGCTGCCGCTACCGGCTGTAACATCGGCTCTCATGAGCTGGCTGCCTGACGACTTCGTCCACCCTGTGCACGTCCCGGTGCCCGACACCGCGCTGCACCTGCGGCCGATCCGGGAGGCGGACACCGCGCTCGACTATCCCGCCGTGATGGGCTCGCAGGAACGCCTGTGGACGGTCTTCGGTCCGGCTTGGGCCTGGCCGAAGAAGACGATGACTTACGAAGAGGACCGCGTCGACTTGCTGCGGCACGAGAAGGAGATAGCCGCGCACCAGTCGTTCAACTACGCGCTGCTGGACGAAGAGGAAACGGCGATCTTCGGCTGTGTCTACATCGACCCGCCCGAGCGCACCGGCGCCGACGGCGAGGTTTCCTGGTGGGTGGTGGACGATCTCGTCGGCGGCGAGGTGGAGCGGGCGCTCGACGCGCTGGTGCCGCAGTGGATCGCCGCCGACTGGCCGTTCCGGCAGCCCCGTTGCCCGGGCCGCGACATCACCTGGCAGGACTGGCTCGCGCTGCCGCGCGTTTCGTGACACCCGGGGTGTGCGGATTGCCGTCGCCGCGCGCGAACCGGAACGGGGTTGGCCAGGGAAATGCCCAATAGTCCGGGGCAGGGCCGTGGCGCCGCGGCAGTGCAAGACCGCCGGCGGGCATCGTGGGGACCGCCGTCCGCCAAGCCGCGGCCGGCTCAGCGGTTGAGGAGCGCGTAGATCTGCTTGGCGCCGTCGGCCACTTTGGCGATCGCGGCCGGTCCGGTGATCTCGTGCGAGGTGAGGCTTACCCGGACCATTGTGCGGCCGACGTGGAAGCAGACGGTGGCCCCGCCGGTCACAGTGTTCCCCCGCACACCGCAACTCACGTCGCCGACGGGCTGCGGCAGGGGGCTGTTGTCCTTTGTGGTCGCCTCGTAGGCGCACATGCGCTGGACGTCGTCGGCCGCGACGGCCGGGCCCTCCGCGTAGATCGTCTGCTGGACGGACAGGCTCGCCGGATCCCGTTCGGTCCGGTCGAGCAGGGACACGCGTTCGCAGGTGATCTCGATCGCGCGGTTGTTCACCACGTCGTGCTCGTCCACCCCGAACAAGTCCTTCTGGAGGCCGTCGGTCGGCAGGTCCGTGACCGCGGTGAAGACTTCGGGTGGCATGGCGTCGCACGGCTCGGCGGTCAGGCCGTAGGGCTCCGGGTAGCTGTGCTCGGGCATCGGCCGGGGGCCCGCGGCGATGTTCCTGGTGACGCCGTCGATGAGCTTGGCCAAGGCCTTTTCGCCGTCCGCGATCGCCGAGAAGTGGCGCAAGTTGAGGGTGAAGGCGTTGGCCGAGCCGTGACCGCCGTCGTCGAAGGCCACGGTGACTTCGTCGTCGCCGCGGTCCGGGAGACGGTGGTACCCGACGCCGTTGGCGGCTCCGGCCTTCTCCGCTTGCGGTGACGTGGCGAGACGCCAGGCGGATGGGCTGGAGAGCTTGGCGTTGAGCGTCGTGAGAATGACTTCCGGCTCGTCGCGGCCGGCGGCTCGTCGGAGGTAACCGCGGCAGGAGATGTCTTCGAACGTGGTGCCGGCCAGCTCGGGACGATCGGCGCCCGGGCTGAGGCGGGTGCCGCCGGCGAGAGTGTGGTCGGTGTACGCCAGCCCGGCGGCGGCGATGACGTCGTCGGTGAGCACGGCGCACGGGTAGTACACCGGCGTGCCCTCGTATTCGGCCGCCGGCTCGCTGCCGGGTTTCTCCACCAGGATGTTCGTCCGCAGGGCGCCCGATCCGGCCGGCTGAGCCTCCGGCGCGGGCCGGCAAGCGGAGAGCCCGAGCATCGTCACCAGAACGACAGCGGCCCGAAGACGCCGGTGGGTCATCCATGCCTCCCCAGAACGATGGTCGGCAAACTATGGCACCAGCGGACCTGCCTGAGAAACACGGGGTATGTCACCGACTCCGCGGCCGCAGCACCCGGAGTTGGCCCCTGGGACCGGAATCGAGCAGCTCACTGGTCTGGAGATCAGCGGTCCCGGGCCACCTGGCGTCCGTGACCTGGCACCGGGCTGCTTCAGCGTTCGGAGTCCGCCTGCGCCGGCAGGGCCGCGGAGAGGGCCCGCAGATCGTCGAAGGCTTGGCAGAGACGCGTATCCAACCCCTGCGCGGGGTCGTCGACCCATGCTTGCACCGCGTGCTGATAGGCGGCCCAGCCGGTCCGGGCAGCCAGGTCGGCCATCCCGGCGCCGACACCACGCTGCCGCAACGCCTCCGCGACAGCGTCGGTGAGCCGAGCATGCTTGGCCAGCTCCCGTTCGCGGAGCGCTGGTGTGACGGCGATGACCTTCCACCGTGGCTCGGAGAACGGGCGGTTGTCCTCCAGGTTCCGCGCGGATTTCCGGAACGCGCACAGCAGTGCGTCGAACGGCTCCAGACTCTCGGGCGCCTCGACCACCGCCTGGATCAGCGTCGCGCGCAGGTCGGCCTCGCCGTCGAAGAGCACCTCGCGCTTGTCGGGGAAGTGCCGGAAGAAGGTGCGCCCGTTGACCCCGGCCCTGGCGGCGATCTCCGCCGCCGTGGTCTGGTCGAATCCCCGTTCCCGGTACAGCTCCAAGGCCGCCTGTTGAAGACGGCGGCGCGCTTCCGCTCCGCTTCGTGGCACCGTCCGAGAATACCGCAATGCGTCAGTGACTGGCGTCACGTTGCGCCAGTGAGTGGCGCTACGCGTAGAGTCACTCACTGGCGCTAAGTAGCGCCAGTGAGTGGCGTTACCGGAGGTATTCCATGCGTGTTTTTGTCACCGGTGGTACCGGCCAGACCGGCCCCACCGTCGTCGCGGAGCTCGTCGCCGCCGGTCACACCGTGACGGGCCTGGCCCGCTCGGACGGCGCGGCCGCCCGGCTGAAGTCACTGGGCGCCACACCGCACCGCGGCAGTCTGGACGACCTCGGCAGCCTGCGCGACGGGGCCGAGCACGCCGACGGCGTCCTGCACATGGCCTATGGCGGCGACTACGCCGATCCGGATGACCTGATCCGCCGGGACCGCGCCGCGATCGAGGCGCTCGGCCGGCCCCTGGCCGGATCCGGCAAGCCGTTCGTCAGCACGTCGGGCACGTTGGTGACCACGGCCGGCCGGATCAGCACCGAGCAGGACGCGCCGGATCCCGGTTCCGTCGCCGCCTTCCGCATCGCGGGCGAGCAGGCCTGCCTGGCCTTCGCGGATCAGGGCGTGCGATCCAGCGTCGTGCGGCTTGCCCCGACCGTGCACGGACCAGGTGACCACGGTTTCGTTCCGGCTCTCATCGCAGCCGCGCGCAGAACGGGCGTCTCGGCCTACATCGGCGACGGCACCAACCGCTGGCCGGCGATCCATCGGTCCGACGCCGCCGTCCTTTTCCGGCTGGCGCTGGAGAAAGCCCCGGCCGGCGCCGTGCTGCACGGCGTGGGCGAAAGCGCTGTCACGATCAGGAGCATCGCCGAGCAGGTCGCCCGGACGCTCGACGTCCCGACGGCCTCGCTGACCGTCGAGCAGGCCTCCGAGCACCTGGGGAACCCCTTCCTGGCCCGGTTCTTCTCCCTCGACGTGCCCGTCTCGAGCGAGCACACCCAGGCACTGCTGGGCTGGGCGCCGACGCACGCGACGTTGCTCGAGGACCTCAAGACCGGCGACTACTTCACCCCGGAGGCCGGCATCCGCGCCGAGAAGATCTGGACGCCGCACCGGCGCGAGCGCAGCCAGGGCTGACGCCGACGTGGCAGGCTGCGCTCAAGGCCGTTCGCCCGCATCGGGTTCGGTGAACACGTCCTGGTTTCGCCGTCGGCCCAGCATCGTCAACGCGATGAGGGCGGCCGCCGCGGCGGCGATGCCGCACACCAGGTAGCCGATGGCGTAGGCGTGGGAGAGTGCGTGGAACGCGACGTCCTTGAGGGGGTTGAACGGGATCGGTGTGCCGTCGGGCCCCGGAACCTGCGCCGGGACGCCGTTCTGCCCGAGCGGGCCGGACTTCACCGCGTGGACGGCGGCTTCCACCGCCGGGCGTTGTGCGGCGGGGACGTGCTGCGGTGCGGCGTAGAAACTGTCCAGTGCGGACTTGAGGGACGGGGACGAGGCGATTTCGGCGTTGATCGCGTTCGCGGCGTTCGTCAGCGCGATCGCGCCCACGATGGCGGGCCCGAGCGTCAGGCCACCGTCGCGCAACATGCTCGTCGCCCCGCTGGCCATGCCGGCTTTGGACGTCGGGACGCTGTTCACGGCGACGACGGTGATCGAGGTGACGGCCAGCTTGAACCCGGCGCCGACGACCAGCAGCGGAGCCGCGACCGCCCCGATGGAGAGGTTCGTGGCCGGAATGGCGGCGAGCACGAAGTCGCCGATCCCGATGAGCGCCATGCCGGTCCCGAGCACGACGCCGGGGCTGAAGCGCTCGACGACCCGGGTGCTGACCGGGAACAGCACCACGCCCATCACGTTCAGGCAGAAGAAGCCGAGGGACGTCGCGAGCGGGGTGTACTCCTGGATGGCCGACAGCCGGATGCTCGTCGCGTACGCGGTGCCGAGGTAGGCGAACATGCCGACGACGGTCACCACCGCGGAGACCGTGAACATCCGGTTGCTGAACAGGTCCAGGCGGATCAGTGGCCGGTCCACCCGGCGCTCGATCGCCACGAACAGCGCCATGAACACGACGGCCACGACGAACCCGCCGATCACCGGAACGCTGCCCCAGCCGTCTTCGGCTCCCTGGATCACCGCGTACAGCAACGCGAACAGGGAGATCGCGATGGTGATCTGGCCCGGCCAGTCCAGGGACCGGCCCAGCGGCGCGGCGGAGTTCTGCGCACCCACCAGGGTGATCGCACAGCTGACCACGGCCAGGACCGCCATGGCGAGGAAGGCGTACCGCCAGCTCGCGTACTCACCGCCCGAATGGGGGATGCGGGCCAGCAGGCCCGCCAGCACCGGGGAGATGAAACCGGCGCCGGTGAGGGCGGCGGCCCAGATCGAGATGGAGTGCGCGCGCTGCCGGACGCTCTGCGTCCCCGCGGCGAGCATCGCTATCGACGTCGGGAAGATCGCCGCGGCTCCGATGCCGGAAACCACCTGACCGGTGATGAGCACGCCGGTACCGCCGCTGGGTGTGAAGAACCCGAGCAGCCCGCCCACGGCCATCAGCGCGGCGCCGGCGGCCAGCAGCCGCTTGCGTCCGAAGAGGTCACCGACCACGCCGAAGGACAGCTCGAGCAGCGTCACCGGAACCAGGAAGGCGTCGGAGATCCAGGTCAGCGTCGTCGACGTGGTGTGCAGGTCCTGGTTGATGAAGCCGTTGATGACGGCCGGGATGGACAGGCCGATCTGGGCGATGGCGACGGCCGCGGCCGCCGCCACCAAGGTGCCGCGCCGGAGTTCCACGGGCGCAGCCGGGCCGGAAGGGGCGACGGTCTCACTCACGATTGTGAAGCAAACCACACCGAAAACCAGATGTACAGGTTTCCTGACTATTGCCGGGCGGAGGGCTTCTACCGGGGATTTTCGTCCGCCGGGCGGGGTGGTGGGTCACTTTCGACCCGGTCCTCGAGCAAGGCGCGACGGCACAGTTCCAGCGAGCGTTGCAGTTCGACGGCCTGGCCGTCGGAAAGCAGCGAGAGCATGTGGTCCTGCAACGCGGCCACCTGCGGCCGGAGCCCGTCGAGCAGCCGCTGCCCGGCGGGCGTCAGGGCGATGACGAGGCGGCGGCGGTCGGCGGGGTCGCGATGGCGCTCGATCAGTCCCCGGTTCAGCAGCGTCGTCACCATGTCGGCCATGCTCTGGTCGGTGACGAACGAGTGCCGGGCCAGGCGCGCGGCGGTGAGGTCGGGGTGGCGTTCGAGGACGGTCAGGGCGGTGTACTGCAGCGTCGTGATGTCCGCCGGACGGACGAGCGCGTCGAGCCCGGCGCGCACGGACAGCTCGACCTGCTTCACCAGGTACAGCAAAGTCGACGGCGGCGACGCCGGATCGCCTGAACCGGCCCGGTGCGCCTGTGTGTCACCAGTCTTCATGGTCAGCCAGGACCTCCCTGGACAACCATCGTAGGCGTCTGCCCGGACCCGGACGGCGCGCCGAGCCTGCGATCGATGATCAGGACCGGCCTCGCGGTCCTCCGCATCGATCTGCCCCGCGCGGACCAATCCGTTGCGCGTCCGCGCCGTAGCCGACGCTCCCGCAGCCGAGGTCGGTTCCCCCCTCGTCATCCTGGAACCGGGCCTGGGCTTCGCCGCGCCGCAGTACACCACGATCGCAGAAAACCTCGCCTCGAGCGGCTACAGCGCGAATTTGACCGTCCTCGGCGGCGCGACGCGGGAAATCCGTGCGCGATCGACACCGACGATTCGCACACGGGAGCGGCACAAGCAGCGGGCGACAGGCTCGTCGAAGTCTGGGCCGGCGACGCACGCTTCGCCCGCCACTCAGGTCGCGGCACAGCCGAAGTTCGCCGGCCACGCCGACCTCGGCAAATCGTCTACATCGGACACTCTTTCGGGCGGCGCCGCTCAACCTCGACATCGGGCTGCCACTGACCGAGCTTCGGCCGGCCGTTCGCGACGCGCTGGCCGACGCCGGCTTCCAGAGCGAGCTGACGGTGAAGGCGATCAACCGCCGGGGCCGGCCCGCGGTCGTCCGGCTGCTGTGCAGCGCACCGCGTTCCGCCGGCGGCCAGAGCCAGGGCGCCCTGCTGCGCATGGAAGAGACTCCGGCCGCCTCCCAGCCGGTATCGCGGTGACTCGGCGGAGAGTAGCTTGAGGCGGTGGAAGCCCGACCTCGATCCGGCCCTGTCAGCAAGGGACCATGACCGGACGCCGTGACCGAAGTGTCACGCTGGAGCCCACAGCTCGGCTCGCCAGCACCCTGGTCACCGTTACCGGGGAACTCGACCTCTCCGGCTACGGGTTCCTGCGCGACGGCCTGCTGAAGGTCGCCGCCGACGGCCCACCCGGATTGATCGCCGACGTGGACGGGCTGCGCATCGGCGAACTGTCCCCGGCCGCCGTGTTCCCCCTGGTCGCACGCCGGATCGGCAACTGGCCCGGCATCCCCTTCTCCCTGGTCACCCGGCAGCCGGTCCACCTGGACACGTTCCACCGCTACGGCATCGACCAGTTCGTCGCCGTGCACGCCGACGTCGAGGCAGCCGAACGACGGCAGACGATCCCGGTCCGTCGCTGGGCCCTCCGGGTGTTCCCCCGCACCGACAGCGCGACGACGCTCGCCCGCGCGTTCCTCCGGGAGTTCATGACGGACTGGGACGTACCCGAGCTGGTCTACGACGGCACTCTGATCGTCGGAGAGCTCGTCGGCAACGCGCTTCAGCACACCACGTCCTCACCCGAGGTGCGCCTCGACCTCCGCCGAGGCCTGCTCACCATCGCGGTCGCCGACGACAGTCCCCGGCCCGCGACCCTCATCGAGCGCACCGACCTGCGCGATCCCGGACTCGGCCTGCGCATCATCGCCCAAACCGCCCAGGCTTGGGGCAGCAGCCGCCGCTGGTCCGGCGGCAAGGTCGTCTGGGCGACCCTCACCTCCAGCCACGCCTGAAACTCGCGCGGCGGCGTTCTCTCCCGCTCGGCCCAGGCAGGGTCGAGGGAGATCACGCGATGTGGTTGGTGTAGTTGGCCGCCGCGGGCAGCGAGGCGGCCTGGAACTACTGGACCAGCAGCTCCGGCGGCTCAGCCATCCGCGATCGGTCCGTCCCGTTGTCCGTCGACTTGGATCGATCGTTCCGTTCCCACGGACAACGATGCCGCGGCGCCACCGTGGGCGGGGCGTCGTCGAGAGTCCAGCCGAGCGCGGCAGCGGTTCGCAGAGCACAAGTGCGGCACGGGTCCTCGCCGTTCACGTCACACTCCGGCCCCGACCGCCGACCGGCGGGTGACGAGGTAGTCGCACAGGAACGCGGCGGCCAGACCGCCGACGAGCGGACCGGCGAGGTAGGCGAAAAGCTGCGACCATGCGGCACCCTCACCGGCGAGGGACAGCACCGCGTCCGGGCCGAACGTGCGGGCCAGGTTCACCGAGGCACCCGTGAGCGGACCGAACACCATGATCTGGGTGGCCAGCGCGAGCCCGATCCCGATCCCGGCCACGCCCCTGGGCGCGTTCGGCGCGACAGCCAGCGCGAACACCGCGGTGACCAGGATGAACGCGCCGATCGCCTCGGCCACCAGCGCTTGGATGTAGCCGGCACCGGTACCGAAGGTCGTGGCGCCCAGTCCCGCGGCGAGGGCTGTGTCGGCGTAGGTGGCATAGACCAGCGCGGCACCGAGCACGCCGCCGGCGAGCTGCGCGACCACGTACGCGGGGACCTCCCGCCAGGAGAACCGGCCACGCGCGGCCAGCGCGACGGTGACCGTCGGGTTGAAGTGCCCACCCGACACCGAACCGAAGGCGTAGATCGCGACGGCCAGTGCGAGCCCGTGCGCCAACGCGATGATCAGCAGACCGGGCCCACCCGCACGGGCCGCCGCGACAGACACCGCGGCGCCGATGCCGAACAGGCACAGGATGGCCGTGCCGGCGAGTTCCGCCAACAGGCGACGAACCAGAGACGTGTCCATGTACTCGTCCTTTCCTTGTGACACAAGGGAAAACGGGACGGCGGCACAGACAGACGTTAGAGACTCCGCACCTCGGGAGACACCGCCGACCGGCCTCCGTAAGCGAATGTTAAGAACCGGCGGCAAAATGAACTCGAACTATCCGTTCCAGGTTTGCAGGTGAGGCCTGGTCGGACATTCGCCGTACTCGCCTGACAAACGAAGAGCCCCGTTTGCAGAAAGCACAAACGGGACTCCTCGTCGGACGAAGCAGCTTACTACCACACAAAAGACCAGGTCAGAGCCCCCGGGTCAGCTCCGAGAGAAGTTCCCCGGCCTCGAGACGCCCGAACCTGCGGCTGCGTCGCACCGGCGAGTCGATGATCCGCACGCTTCAACGGGTGGTTGCCGGAACAGCGGGAGCCTCAGGACTTGTCCGCGGCGTCGGCGGTGAAGATGCCGGTTTCCAGGAAGGTTCGCCACTGGGCGGGTGATTCACTCTGCAGGGCTCGATATGCGGCAGCCTGGACCTGAGTGCCGGGCTTCGCTCTGGTCCAGATCTCGCGGACCAGGGGGCCCTCCTGGAGATACCTGGCGTACCCAGCGTCGATACCGACGACCGCGGCGGCGCGAACCTTGATGTTGTCCACCTTGTCCTTGGCCGCAGCCTCGAAGATGCCGGTGTCGATGAACGTTCGCCACTGCTCCGGCGTCCGGCTGGTGTAAGCCTGGTAATACACCTCGGAATCCCGAGGTGCCAGGCCGTGGAACCAGATGGCCTCCACGAAGTCCTTGTCCGTCAACTGCGCGGCCAGCGCCGGGTCCATGCCGACGACGGCGGCAGCCTTCACCCGTGCGTCACGAAGCTTCTTCTCGGCGGCTTCCTTCTCGGCCGCTTCCAGGTCACGCTGATGCTCGACGAAGATGCCGCGGAGGATGAACTCTTTCTGCTCCGCCGGCGTTCCGCTGTAAACGGCACCCGCGGCGGCCTTCACGAACGAACCCCCGGCGGCCCGCTCCCACAAGGCGAAGACGAAGTTCTTGTCGTCCTTGGCCAGCAGGATCGAGGTCAGCTCGAAGCCGAGCAGCGTGGCCGCGGGCTGCCGCTCCGTACGCCGCGCCTGGTACACCGCCTCGCGGTCCAGATCCCGCTGGTGTGCCTCGTAGATCCCCGCCGTGAGAAAATACGACGTCCTCTCGTAGAGGTAGGCGTCCAGCGCCTCGAACTGGACCTCCTGCGCGATTTCGCCCTGCTGCGTCGCGGCCCGGTAGATCTCGTAGACGAAATTGCTTTCGCTGATCCGCAGCAGTTCCGGAGTGACCGCGAGCCCCACGACGGCGGCGGCGTTGATGCGCAACTCGTCCGGCGTCTGCATCACCGCCGCCGGAGTCCCGGCCGAAGCGGCACTCGCCACCGGGGCGAGGACCCCGGTCATCACGGTCACCGCGGCGAGAACGGCGACAGAGGACGCCAGCAGGCCGCGAATTCTTGCGCTACCCATAGTTGTCATATGTTCGGTTGTCAGTTTCGTTCTGCTCGCCCGTGCGGTCGAGCACGAGGAACCCCACCCAGACGACAACCCGGTGCTCCCCAGCCATACACCATATATCCCCATGATCAGCGAACGTTACCGATCGCTGGGATGACTTCGCCGCCCCGGATCTTCCCGGCCGCGGCGAAGTCGCCGGCGGCGAGGTACCGGCGAGCGCGGCGTCCGTGCTTCAGTTCCGCCGCTCGGGTGGCACGTACTCGAAGGTCGGGCCCGCGGTCGTCGTCCCGTCGCCGGTGGGCAGCTTCATCAGCGCCAGCGCCTGCTTGCGCAGCCCGAACATCGTGCCGACGGCGTCCTTCAGCTGGTCCGGGCTGCCGTTGAAGGCTTCTTCCAGCTGGTAGAGCAGGAGGCTGTAGGTCTGGTTGAACGCCTCTTGGGCGACGCGGATGGGGCTGCCTTCCGGATAGTCGGCGGTCCGCGGGTTGGGCCGCATCGGCAGCACGCCGTCGAGGTCGACCGTGATCTCCTCGCCGGTCGGCCCGGACTGTGGCGTGTCGCCGGTCCGGTAGCGGCGGCCGAGCCGGAGCTCCTGGAAGCGGTAGAAGTGCGCGACCTCTTCCCGCTCGGGGTGGAAGACGTCGTGGTCGCCGTCCCACACGTCCGTGCGGGCGGCCCCTTCACCCTGTTCGATGATTTCCGCCAGCGCGGCCGACGCGGACTTCAGGTCGCGGACCGGCATCACCTCGCCGCCCCCGCCCCGGAGGTGGTACTCGCCGATCTGCCGGGCCGGGTCGCCGCTGAACACCTCGTCCTCGCCCAGCTTGTCGCACAGGGTGCGCAAGCCGGCCTCGACGGCGGCGTAGAACTGCCCGATCGTCCGGTATCCGTCGCCCTGGGGCGGGTCGTCCGCCGACGCGGGCTGTTCGATGCGCAAGAACAGCTCGAGCGCTTCGGGGCCGAACGGGACCAGGTGGACGTGCACGGACCGGTCGCCGTGCGGCAACGGATGCGGGTACGGCGGCAGCAGCTCCGGCGTGTCCAGCTTGGGCGTGCCGCCGACGGCGTTGAGCAGGTTCGCGGCCAGCGCCAGGTGGATCATCTCCTCGGCGAGGACCGTGCCCACGACTTGGGTGGCTTCGGGATTGCGGACGGGGTCCAGCGAGTACAGCGCGCACAGGTACGGGGGAATCGTCGCGTGCTCGAGTTCGATCGCCCACTGCAGGTGGCGGCGGAGATCGTCGATCGTCTCGATGGCGTGGGCGCCACTGGTGTCCATGCGGTACCTCGGTTCGTCAGGTCGGTGTCCCCAGCCAGGACAGGATGCCGCCGTGGTTTGTGACATCCGGGCTGTCACAAACGCGGTCCCCGCGTCACCCGACTCGGGCGTGAACACGCTGACCGAGGGGAACACCGTGCGCCTGCCGGACGCCCGCATCCAGCCATGGCGGCCGAAGACGTGGCCGCCGAGGTCGGCCGGGTCGCCGTCGGCACACCGCTGAACGGCGCGCGGCTCCCGCAACCGCGCGGACCAACCCGGAGATCGCCGCGGTGCCCACTGCGGGCAAGCTCGTCGAATGACACCCGGCCACGTGACCGGGACCCGCCGGCAGCCGATCTCGTAGAGTGGTGGGGTCGGGCGGCGCTCGCGAGACGACGAGGGGCGTGAGGTGGCGGATTCCGGGGTGGGTGCCGAACTCGGCGGCGCGGACGGTCTCGAGGCGGCCACGGCGGTGTTCACGCAGCTGCGGCCGCGTCTGTTCGGAATCGCCTACCGCATGCTCAGCAGCGTCACCGAGGCCGAGGACCTGGTGCAGGAGGTCTGGCTGCGGTGGCAGGCGTACGACCGGTCCACAGTGGCCAGTCCGGAGGCCTTCCTGGCGACCACCACCACCCGGCTGGCCATCAACGTCCTCCAGTCGGCGAGGAAACGGCGGGAGACCTACATCGGGCCGTGGCTGCCCGAACCGGTCGACACCGCCGCGGACCCGTACCTGGGCGCCGAGCGCGGTGAAGCGCTGGAGTTCGCGGCACTGCTGCTGATGGAGAAGCTCACCCCCGGCGAACGCGCGGCCTACGTGCTGCGGGAAGCCTTCGACTACTCCTACGCGGAAATCGCCGGCATCCTCTCCTCGACCCGAAGCCGCGGTGCGCCAGCTCGTCAGCCGGGCACGCAAGCACCTCACGAGCGAACGGCACGCGTCGGTGCCCGCGGCCGAGCAGCGGGAACTGCTCACCACGTTCCTCGCCGCCGCGCGGTCCGGCGACATGGCCGAGCTGGAGCGGCTCTTCACGCCGGACGTCACCAGCCTGTCCGACGGCAACGGCCGGAAAGGTGTCGCCCGCACGCCGGTGGTGGGCGCGGCGCGGGTGGCGAAGTTCCTGCAGGCGATCTCCACCTGGTTCTGGGACGAGGTCGACGTGCGGTGGGCGATCACGAACGGGCAGACCTCCGCCGTGCTCCTCCAGAACGGCGTCGTGTACGGCCTGCTCACGGTCGGCGCCACCACCGAGGGCATCGACCAGGTGCTGTGGCTGGTCAACCCGGAGAAGAACAAGGCGGTCTCCACCGCGGGCTGAGCCACCGGCGTCACAGACCCGCGGGCTACCCGGTCTTACCGGCGACCGCGCAAGAGAACGGGGCACCGTGTGCGCGAATCCCGTGCTCGGCACAACCAGGTCGTCCGCGGATTCGCCGACGCCTGCCGTCGGGGAGACGTCACCAGGCTGACCGCCGTCCTGGCCGTCGATGCCATCGTGACGTGCGACGGCGGCGGCCGGGTCCCCGGCCCGGCCGGACCGGTGCACGGCCGGGCAGCGGCCGCCCGGCTGGTCATGGCGGTGCTGTGCGGGCGAGCGGGTGCCGAGCTGACCGTCGAGTCCGTCAACGGTCAGCTCGGGCTCGCCCTGCGCCTCGCCTCGCGCGCCGTCGCGGTCGTGGGCGCCGAGACGGCCGGGCCCGAGATCACCGCACTCTGGATCGTGCTCAACCCGGCCAAGCTGAGCGGCTGGCACCGCGGTTGACCGGGCCCGCACCACGTCCGCCGTGCGGGCCCGGTCCCCTTCAGCGCGCCAGCCACTCCCGATAGGTGGTCTTCGCGATGACGGCCCCGTCCTGGGCGATGAGGGCGTCGCCGGAGGCGGCCGCGAACAGGCCGGCCTGGTCGTCGGTGACGACGGGGCGCCGGTCACCCTGGGCGGCGAGGGTGATCCTGCCCAGCTCGTCGAGCGTGAACACCTCGGGCCCGGCGATGTTCCGGGTACCGCGCAGCGGGGCACCCATGCTGACATCGGCCACCGCGCGGGCGACGTCGTCCGCGGCGATGGGCTGGACGCGCGTCGCGGGCAGGCGGACGGCGTTCTCGTCGGAGGTCCAGGACATCGTCGGGGCCATGAACTCGAAGAACTGCGTGGCGCGGACGATCGAGTACGGCACGGGCCCGGCCTTCAGGATGTCCTCCTGCAGCACCTTGGCGCGGTAGTAGACCAGGTCCGGCACCAGGTCCGCGCCCACGATCGAGAGGATGACCGCGTGGCCGACCCCGGCCGAGTCCGCCGCCTCGAGCAAGTTGTCCATGGTCCGGCGGAAGAACTCGGGCGAGGCGTCGTCGAACGTCGGCGAGTTCGTCAGGTTGACGACGACCTCGGCCCCGGCCAGCGCCTCGGGCAGGCCGTGCCCGCTGAGCAGGTCCAGCCCGGTCGACGGCGAATGCGGGACCGCTTCGTGCCCGCTCTTGGTCAAGATCGTGACCACCCGGGAGCCGATGAGCCCGGTCCCGCCGATGACGGCGATCTTCATTTCCTCGACCATCCTTTCGCCCGGAGTTCTTCTTCGGCCACGAGGTCGACCATCGGCCTGCCCGGTTCACAGAGCATGGTCACGGTGAACCGCACCGGGATGTCGGCGCGGTTGTTGCCGTCCTGGTAGTGGATGACGTCGCCACCCGGCTCCCAGAACGCCTCGCCGGCGCGCACGACACGCGGCGGCTCACCTTCGAGCTCGAACACCATCTCGCCCTCCAGCACGTAGCCGAAGGCCGGTCCGGGGTGGCGGTGCGGCGGGGTGCCGGGGTCGCCCGGCGGGTACTCGATGACGATCGTCATCGCATGCGCCCCCTCCGGGATGAAGGGCGGTTTCGCCTCCTGCAGCACGGTCAATGACATCGAAAGACCTCCTCGACGAACGCGTACACCCGCTAGGACCGGACAGCCGCGCGATTTGTGACTCCCGGGATTTCACACCGGGCTGTCACACGCCGCAGGGCTGTCCTGTCTTCACTCGCGCCGGGATCACCACGATGCCCGGCGGACAGGAGGTATGCCGTGACGACCGTGGTGACAGCCATCGCGGAGGCGGAGGCCGGGCACCCGTCGCCGGCCGACCCGAGCCGATACGGGCGCATGTTCCCCGGCCTCGCCCCGCTGGTCACCGACCCGCGGCTGCTGGCGCACGCGGGCGGTCATGGCGGGATCTGCGACGCGGCGGCAATCCCCGGACCGAGCGGCGACGACGCGGCCGAGTCCGCCGGGTGGCCGTTCTTCGGCCAGTTGATCGCGCACGACATCACCGCCGACCGCTCCCCCATCACCAGCGACCCGCACCCGGGAGCGCTGCGCAACGCCCGCACGCCGAAGCTCGACCTGGAGATGCTCTACTCCGACGGCCCCACCGGTTCGCCGTTCCTCTACGACACCGGGGATCCGGCGAAGTTCCTGCTCGGCCACCCCGACGGGTGCGACGTGCCCCGCAACCAGCAGGGGGTGGCCCTGATCGGCGACCCCCGCAACGACTCGCACCTGTTCGTGCTGACCCTGCACGCGGCGCTGCTGCGGGCGCACAACCGCATCGTGGATCTGTTGCGGGACGACGGTGTGACCGATGTTTTCGACCAGGCGCGGCAGGCACTCACCTGGCACTACCAGTGGATCGTGGTGCACGACTTCCTGCCGAGGCTCGTCGGGCTCCCCCTGGTCGAGCAGGTGCTCGCGACGGGCGGCCGGTGGTTCGCGCCGCCGCCGGGGCAGGCCTGCATCCCGCTGGAGTTCTCCCACGCGGCCTTCCGTTACGGCCATAGCCAGATCCGCCACACCTACCGGCTCGTCCACGGCGGTCCCGAACTGCCGCTCTTCCCCGACCTGGTCGGGTTCCGGCCGGTGCCCGCCGACCGGCGCCTCGATCTCGCAATGATCTTCGACCTGCCCGGTCACCCACCGGCGCAACGAGCGAAACGCATCGACGGTCGCCTGCCCGCGAGCCTCATCGCGCTGCCCGAGCAGGTCACCGGCACCGTCGACGCCGCCGCCCACCGGTCGCTCGCGGTCCGCGACCTCCTCCGCGGCGGGATCACCGGACTGCCCAGCGGCGAATCCGTCGCCCGCCACATCGGCGTGCCACCGTTGCCCCCGGACGAACGTTCCTGGCCGCACAGCACTCCACTGTGGATCTACATCCTCAACGAAGCCCAGCACCACGGCGGCGACCGCCTCGGCCCGGTCGGCGGCCGCATCGTCGCGGAAGTCCTGATCGGACTGCTGCGCGCCGACCCGGCGAGCTACCTGAACCGCGAACCGGGCCGGCGACCGACCCTGCCCGCCGCGGGACCGGCCTTCGGCCTGGCCGACCTGCTCACGCTGGCCCGCCACGCGCAGCCGGCAATCTGAGGTCATAGCGCAGGAGCAGACGAAGGGGCGCCCCTCCCCCTTTGTCGATGAATCAATACGCCACAGTACGCCGAAGCCATTTACGTGGGCGGTACCGAGATCCACTGCGCGTACATCTCCGGGTGGGTGAACATCGACGGCATCGTGTACGACGGCGACCTGCCCGGCGGCGAAAAGAAAGTCTGTTCCTGACCTCCCGCTTCTGGTGCGCCGTGATCGCGGCCACCAGGAGTGACAGACTCGCCGGATGGGGCGTAGAGCCCGGCAAGACGGGGGCGTCGTCGAAGCCGAGTGTTCGGCGGTCTTCGCGCACAGCGAGCCGTACGTACTGGACGGCTTACTCGCGGCGGTCGGACTCGATGTCGATATTCGCCGTGCCGTGCTTGCCCACCCGCTCCGGCGCCAGGACCAGCTCGAATAGCAGGTTCCGCCTGGCCGGCCACGCGTGCCGCGCTGAACGCACAGCGCACCGAAGAGACGGCAGCTACGAGAGGTCCCCTGTTCGCGCGGCAGGCCGGAGTATCGAACTCGCGCGACGAAAATTGACGGCGCAGTCGATCCAGGTCGCGTGGAAGCACTTCGACCAGGTTCGAAGGACCCTCCCAGCGCGTGGCGGTCTTGGCATACTCCACGTCCCGCACATCAATCTCGAAGGGGGCAAGATGAGAAAAGCACAAAGAACACTTGCCATGCTGCTGGTTGTTTTCGGGGCCTTGGCCGTCCTGGTGAACACCGCCACCGCCGACACCGCCGCGGCCCAACCCGCCACGAGGGGCTTGGCGCAGACGCCCGACCCCGGCTTCGCGCCGCAGGCTCTGGACTGTCCCTCGTCCAACCTCTGCGTCTGGCCGGTCACCGATGGCAGCCGCAACCGCTGCACCTGGCTGAACCGTGACAATGACTGGTGGAACACGCCTGTCGTGTGCAGCTGGTCGTCCAGCCAGACGGTGAAAGCCATCTACAACAGGGGCACCAGCTCGAGTTTCAGCGGTGTCTGCCTGTACGCCAACGCGAACTACAGCCACTGGCTGCACTACGTACCCCAAGGCCAATCGTATGTGCCCGGCACCCAATACATCGTCCGGTCCCACCGCTGGGTGAGTTCTGGCAACGAGTGCTTCAATTCCTAGTCGGCGCCGTGGAGGGCCATTCCGCCGCGCCGACAGAGTGCGCTCGACGCGGCGGGGTGGCCCTCGGTCGACACGGACGGGCCGGGCTCGACTCCACGTCGACCATGACATCGGATTGCCGGCCGATCTCCGGACGGAGGCGCTGCGACCGGGTCGACAGAAACGGCCTCGACGCACTGCTCCAGCATGTCCGCGCTACTGGGCCGCAGAGTCACCGGAGGGGCCCGAGGGCCCCATGCGCCGACAGCGGCCGGCCTCGCACAGCAAGAAGTAGAGGTCCGATGACCGGAACATCAGAGCGTGTGAATGCCCGATTAATACCATTTCTCCGAATGAATCATCCGATCAATCGTTGACAGTTCCTCATTACGCCCGTCAAACTCTGAACCGCCCAGAGCCTCCAACGAAGGACGGTCATCGGTGCGTACACGAGTCAAGGCGGCACTGTTCGCGAGCGGCCTCGCGCTGACGGCGACCGGGGCGCTGGTAACCCCGGCGACGTCCGCGCCGCAGCAGGTCGTCCACGTCGCGCCGAACGGCGACGACAGCCACGACGGCACGAGCGACGCGCAGTCCGTCCGGACACTGCAACGCGCCCAGCAGCTCGTGCGCGGGCTGATCCCGGGCATGACCGGCGACGTCTCCGTCAGCCTCGCCGGCGGCACCTACACGCTGAGCGCGCCGCTGCAGCTGACCGCCGCCGACTCCGGCACCAACGGCCACCGCGTGCTCTGGACCGCCGCGCCCGGCGCCCGGCCGGTCATCAGCGGCGGCGTCCCGATCACCGGCTGGAAAGTAGCCGACAGCAACAAGAACATCTGGTCCGCGCCCGCCCCCGCGACGCTGCGGACGCGCCAGCTCTACGTCAACGGTGCCCGCGTCCCGCGTGCGACCGGCACCCTTCCGGTGACGTTGACCAGGATCACCGGCGGCTACACGACGTCGTCGGCCGCGATGGACAACTGGCGCAACCCCAAGGACATCGACTTCGTCTACACCGGCGGCCTCGGCGCGTGGACGCAGCCGCGGTGCCCGGTGAACACGATCTCGCCGACGACGATCAAGATGGCGCAGCCGTGCTGGGACAACTCGACGAAACGCGTGATGCGCACCGACGACTCCGGCCGCACCGTGGAACTGGTCGGCCGCCAGGCCATCACCGAGCTGCCCACCGCGGTGGAGAATGCCTACGAGCTGCTCTCCGCCGGTGAGTGGTACCTCGACAACACCGCGCACACCGTCTTCTACGTGCCGAAGCCCGGTGAAGACATCACCAAGGAGACGGTGACCGCGCCCGCGCTGGAAACCCTGGTGTCCGGCATCGGCACGGCGTCGGCGCCAGTGCACGACATCACGTTCAACGGCCTCCAGTTCTCCTACGCCACCTGGAACTTCCCGAGCACACCCGAAGGATTCTCCGAGATCCAGGCGAACTACACGCTGACCGGCGCGCACGGCTTCGACCAGCAAGGGCTGTGCCAGTTCATCGACAGCGGGAAGTGCCCGTACGGCAACTGGACCAAGGAACCCGGCAACGTTTCCTTCGCCTATGACAAGAACATCAGCTTCACCCGGGACGCGTTCGTCCACCTGGGCGCAGCGGGACTCGACCTCGGCACCGGCTCGCAGAACGACCTGGTGCAGGGCAGCGTGTTCACCGACATCTCCGGCAACGGGCTGGAGCTCGGCGGCGTCGACATCACCCTGCCCACCGCGGCCGCGCAGCACACCAGCGGCAACCGGCTGCTCGACAACCACGTGTTCGCCACGTCGGTGGAGTACGCGGGGGGCATCGGGATGGACATCGGCTACACGGAGCACACTACGGTCTCGCACAACCAGATCGACCACGTCCCCTACAGCGGGATCTCGATCGGCTGGGGCGGCTGGCCGGACAAGGTGAAGATCAAGGCGGAACCCAACTACAGCAACAACAACACCCTTGCGGACAACCTGATCTTCGACCACATGCAGCTGCTCGCCGACGGCGCCGGGATCTACACCAACGGCAACACCGGCCCGAACATGGCCGGCGGCGAGAAGGTCACCGGCAACGTGATCCACGACCAGAAGGGCGCGGGCAAGGCCGTCTACACCGACAACGGCGCGGGGAACATCACGATCACCGGCAACGGCCTCTACAACGCCGATCTCGCGTGGGGCTCGAAGCACACCGACTACACGCTGAACAAGGGCACCTACGACCCGCTCGACATCGAGAACAACTACTGGGAGAACGGAAGCGCGGACTACAACCAGAAGTCCGTGGTGATCAAGAACAACCACGCGATCACCGACGCCGCCGGCATCCCGGCGAGCATCCGCACCAACGCGGGCCTGGAAGCGGCCTACGCCGACATCCTCAGCTGGACCCCGGCCGGCTGACTCGTGGACGAGCGGGGTCGGCCACGCCGGGAATCGCCGAGCGAGGCCGACGCCGTGCACGAGCTGGTGGATCAGCACACCGGCGCTACGAGCGGATAAGGCAGCCAGCATAGCTTCGAACCGTGCGGCCGGCATCGGTGGCCACGCGGCGCGCAGCTGATCGCCCGGCAGGACACGGTCGACAGGCCGTCGACGAGTTCGCTTTCGCCGGCGACCCGCGGACCGCCGCAGACCCAGTGGGAACTCCCCGTCCAGGTCACGTGAGTGGGCCACCCGCCGCATCGCAGGTGGCCCACTCGACCATGGTCAGCGGAGGCCGATCGCGGTGGTGAACGCGTCCTGGTCGTTGGCGATCGACGCGTTCGGCGCGCCGGCCTGGCAGGTGCGCGGCGGGGTGCCAGGCGTGCCGGTGCCGGGACAGAGGAACAGGTCCGGCGGACGGGTGTCCGACCAGACCGGGTACGCGGTGCGGGCGGTGACGGCGATTCCGGCGTAGTCACCGTAGAAGGTGCCGGTGAACTGGGTCGGCGGCGGCATGCTGCCCGACGTCGCCCGGGTGTGGGTGAACCCGGTGGAGACCGTGATGTCCGAGAACCCGGTGGTCTCGTCGGCGCCGTACTGGCGGTCGTAGTAGCTGACCGCGAAGGTGCCGTCCGGGCTGAACGCGGCGCCTTGCCAGAACTGGTCGGTGCGGGCCTGCCCCGCGGCAGTGGTCACCACCGGCAGCTGCCGAACGTCGGTGGTTCCGCCGGTGAACGAGGCCCCGGCGTTCGTCGATGCCGAGAGGACGATGTCGTTGTTGCAGCTGCCGTTCTTCACCCCGGTGTAGGTGTTGATGCCGGTGGCGGGGTTGAAACCGGTCGGCGTGCAGCCGTTGGCCTCGTTGGAGTTCCGGTTGATGTACGAGCCGTAGGTCACGAGGATCCGGCGCGGGTTCCGCGGGTCGACGCCACCGATCGGGTAGTTGCTCGCTCGGAACACCGAGTTCGCCGATGTTCCCTTCTCCGGAACGCAGGCGCGTCCCGGGTCCTGGCCGTTCTGGTAGGTCGCGCAGTCCGGCAGCTCGTGGTAGTTCCCGACCGGCACCGGCGTCGAGAAGCTCTGCCCGCCGTCGGCCGAGCGGGCCAGCAGGACCTGGTTGTGGTTGTCGGCCGCGTTCACGGTGGCGTTGTTGAAGTTGTTGAACACCACGTACAGCGCACCGTCGGGACCGACGAACGGCTGCGAGTCCTGGTTCTGGTTGCACCGGCCTCGCGGCGTCGGGAAGCCGAGGGCGTTGGCGCACAACGGGGCGTCGGAGCTGACGAGCACCGGAGCGGAGAACGTTTCGCCGTAGTCGGCGGAGTAGGCCTCGTAGATGTAGCCGGTGCCGTCGTCGGCGAAGGTCGTCCACGACACGTACACGCGGTCGCGGAACGGGCTGCGCGGATTGTTGTCGACGGTCAGCAGCTGCTTGTCCAGCAGGAAGTTCCCGGCACCGGCGGTGTCGTCGTGGGTGGCGACGGGACGACCTGGGAAGTTCCAGGACGCACCGTTGGTCCCCGTCGAGCGGAAGACGAGGAACGCGCTGGACTGGTCCGGGTTCGGCGACACGGCGCTGCCGCGGTTGAACACCTGGCACGACAGGTATACGTTGCCGCGCGAGTCCCACGCCACCGAGGTGTCACCACCGGACTGCCAGTATTCCCTTGGCACACCGCCGAAATCGGTGCCCCGGCTGAACCCGTTCGGCGTCGTCGCGTCCGCCCACGAACGCGCGCCGTCGAGGGAGTAGCTGACGCCGCAGGTGCCGTCGCCGCGGCGGTAGTCGTTGTAGCTGGCCACGATGTGGTCGGGGCGGTTCGGGTCGGCGGCCGCCCAGGTCTCGTTCTGCGCCTGGGCCCGGCCCTGCAGGTCCGCGTCGGTGAGGTTCAGGCAGTTCTGGTTGACCTTGACTCCTCCGCCGAACCGGTTCGGGCACGGCGACGCGGCCGAAGGGGTGACCCGGTTCGGCGCCAGTGTGCGAGCGGCGTTCGCCGGGTCTTCGCCGTTGAGTACCGTGGACAGCAGGCCGGAGACATGGCGCTGCTGCACCGGGTTGAGCTGCTGGTAGCCGAACGGCTGCGCCGTCGCCGGGGACACGGCGAACAGGCCGAGCGCGGCGGTGCTGAACACTGTCACACTGATTGCGGAAACAGTACGGGGACGCGACACTGCGTGCTCCCTTGGTTGACCGGGGTTTCCGGTGCGCGGCCAGCCACACGGCACATGCCGCGCCTTGGTCCGCCGCTGGGACCGTCGCCGCGACGCGCGGGATCGTTACCCACTTGTCAACTATCCATTCCGGACAAGGTAAGCGCACGGCCAACTCGTCCCCCACTCGGCTGCCGACGAACGTACTGGATCGGTCGAGCACGGCGCCGACCTGCGAAGGACAGGTCGTACCGGGAAATCACGCCGCCGAACTCGTCCCACATGCCGGCAGAACTGCCCATATCCGTCTCAATGAGACAGTTGATCAGCCGGTGGCCGGTCCCTCGCGGCGGGCTCCTCCACATGGCGGCTTTACGGCGCTCGATCCAAGTGGCTGGATCGACAGTCGTCATGGCCCGCAGTGGCGCCCCCGCTGCCCGCCTCGTTGCCGCACCCCTCAACGGAGAAGGTGACCGCGCCATGCCGCTGTCCCGAAGAATCGTCACCGCCGCCTTCCTGCCGGCCGTCGTGATCGGCGGACTCCTGGTCGGGGCGACGTCCGCGTCCGCGAACGTCGCCGTGACCCAGGTCAGCACCGATCCGTTCACCGACGCCCAAGCCCAGCACCGGACCGAAGTCGAACCCGACACGTTCACGTTCGGCTCCACGGTCGTCTCGGCCTTCCAGGTCGGCCGTGTGTCCGGCGGCGGCTCCTCCGACATCGGCTTCGCCACCTCCACCGATGGCGGCGCCACCTGGACCCAGGGTTTCCTGCCCGGCACCACCGCCAACACCGGTGGACCGTGCGGCCAGATCAGCGACGCCGCCGTCGCCTTCGACGCCAAGCACAACGTGTGGCTGATCTCCTCCCTCGGCGTCAACTGCCCGAGCGGCACCCCCGTGCTCACCAGCCGCTCCACCGACGGCGGCAAGACCTTCGGCAACCCCGTCACCACCGCCACCGGCTCGCTGGACAAGAACTGGATCGTCTGCGACAACACCGCGAGCAGCCCGTTCTTCGGCAACTGCTACACCCAGTACGACATCACCAGCTCCGGCGACTCCATCCGGATGAAAACCTCCAGCGACGGCGGCCTCACCTGGGGCCCCGCCCGCGCCCCCGCCGGCACCCACACCGGTCTCGGCGGCCAGCCCGTCGTGCAATCCAACGGCACCGTCGTCGTCCCCTACCTGTCGCTCAACGACCAGATCCGCAGCTTCCGCTCCACCAACGGCGGCGGCAGCTGGACCTCCACCGTCGCCGTCGCCACGATCAGCCACCACGACGCCGCCGGCGGCCTGCGCGAAGAAGCCCTGCCCACCGCCGAAACCGACAGCACCGGCACCGTCTACGTCGCCTGGTCGGACTGCCGGTTCCGCACCGGCTGCCCCAGCAACGACATCGTCCTGAGCAAATCCGCCAACGGCACCACCTGGACCACCCCGGCACGCGTGCCGATCGACGCCACCACCAGCACCGTCGACCACTTCGTCCCCGGCATCGGCGTCGACGCCTCGACCTCCGGCTCGAGCGCCCGGATCGGCCTGACGTACTACTTCTACCCCACCGCCAACTGCACCGCGGCGACCTGTCAGCTCGACGTCGGCTTCATCTCCTCGACCAACGGCGGCACCAGCTGGAGCACCGCCACCCAGGTCGCCGGGCCGATGAACCTGTCCTGGATCCCGAACACCTCCCAGGGCCGCATGTTCGGCGACTACATCTCCACGTCAGTCCGCCCCGGCGGCAACGCCTTCCCGGTCATCCCGATCGCCACCGCACCGAGCGGATCCACGTTCAACCAAGCCATGTTCACCCCGGCCGGCGGCCTGCCCGTCACCGGTGGCACCCGCCGCGCGACCGACACGCCGGAGCACACATCCGCGACGCAATCGGCCGCCGCCGTGACCGCCTTCTGAGATCGCACAACGAACACGCGAAGGGAAACAATGGGAGCACGCGGAGCCAAGCCGCTCGTTCAGACGCCACGGACCAGCGCCACAGAGCCGGCCGCCCAATTCGTGCCTGTTACGAAATAGGGCCGCCACGTCGCCGGCGATACCCCATCACCGGAGTCGAGGTCGGGGGCCAGGGTGACGTCTCTGGCTACCGAACCGATCGCGATACCACCCTGCCCACTGGCGGTTGTGGTACCGAATACGACGGTGCCACCTTCGACGCCGGCCGGCCGGGGACGCCTGTGGGCTTCTGCGAGCGCGGACTGCAGCCGGACAGCGAAGTCGTCGCCGGCTGCGGCTTTGTTCGGCGCTCCGCCGTCCAATACCCGCACGGCGTCCGCATAGCTCAAAGCTTTCGACATCGCTTCACCTCTACCACGTAATCGGAGGAGGACGGAGCGATGTTGCGCACTCGTTGCGGTTGGCGCCGGATGAGCTGTGGGCGCTGGCGGAGCCATCGATCCCGGTGTTCGAGCCGCGGCCGCACACCGCCGCTTCAAGCGTGGCTCCGTTGTCCCAGCCTCAACCTGGACTCATCCGCATGGCCACAGCGGCCTTGGACAACGGTGAACCTGATCGTTACACAAACTACGTCCAGCCGTAGGCAAACGTAACAACTCAAGATTCCTGGTCGACTGTCGTGCCGAGACGAACCGATGACGCACGCAGCCGAGGAGATCTACCAGGTGAACGCGGACAACGATTCAGAAAACCAGTCGTCGGACAAGAAGAGCCGTTCCACACATGCCGTCGTGACCGTGGTCGTCGCGGTGATCACGACCATCGGCGGTGTTACCACTGCGATCATCGCCAACTCGAAGGATTCGACAGGGAACTCCGGCAGCGCCACCTCGGCCGTCGTCACCCTCCCAGTTACCTCGTTGCCCTCCTCGACGCTGCCTGCGCCGCCAGCTGAATCAGTCGCTATCACGTCCCCGAAGCCGGGACAGAGCGTCGTTGGACGCCAAGGTGTTCAGCTCACAGGGACAGCTCAGAATCTCGATGGGAAACTGCTGAGGATCTTCGACCTCGCCGACGACCACAAGTACTATCTGATCACAGGCGTTCCCGTGCCTGTTGCCAACGGTCAATGGAGCTTCTTTGACCCCCAAGTCGGCTCGACAACGCCCGACGACGATGGACACGCCTTCACATTGACTGTCACCATGGCCGATGCCTCATGCAACGGAACGCTCGACACGGCGACGCCGAACGGTGAAGGCGATATCGTGTACCAAATCCTCCCTGCCGGCTGCCGGAAACTCGCATCGGTCGAGATCGTCAAACGAAGTTGATGGCCAGGTAGCTGACGCCCGCGGACTTCGTGACGTCGCCCTCGATCACGTCGTTGCGATCCTCGCTCGCCGCCCGCGACGGCTGTGCGTCCAGCTCGGTCTCGCCGAGTCCGTCGGCCGCTTCGACCGGGTCTGCCCCGAAGGACCCGCGTGGCTGCGGCTCGCGTTGACTGACAGCGGCAGTCGACGCCATGCATCTGGGATGCAGTCTGCGAGACGCCTCGATCCAATTGAATGTATACAGCGTAGACGAAGGCGTGTACGCTGTATACATGGTCGGAAACGAGACCGCCGGCCGCATAGCTGCGGCGGCATTGGCGATTCTCTCGGCGGAGGGCGCCGAGGCGGTGACCATGCGCCGGGTAGCGGCCGAGGCGGGGGTCACCGCGATGGCCACCTACCGTCACTATCCGAACCGGGAGGCGCTGCTGCGGCAGGTGGTTGACGACGCTGTCGCCGGCTTGACCCGGGATTGGGGAAAGCGGAACGAGACCGGCTCTTTCGAGGAGCGGATCGACGGGCTCACCGACGACTTCCTGAACTTCGCCCTGGGCAGCCCGAACCTGTACCGCTACCTGATCACCGACCGGCGCGAGGACGTGCGGCGCTTCCCGGAAGACTTCCGGACCGGCGGCTCGCCCACATTCATCCCGGTGCTCCGAGCCGTCGAGCAGGGCATGCGGGACGGCGCGCTGCGGCAGGACGACCCGCTCGAAACCACGCTGGCCGCCACCATGTCGGTCGTGGGCCTGGTCCAGCTCTACCACGGCGGCCGGATCAATCTGCCCGAAAAGGACTTTCGTGAGCTTTGCCGACGGACGATGGGGAGGGTTCTTGATGGACTCCGGCCGTGAACGGGCGAACCGCGCCCGCGGACTGGTGGCGGCCGCGCTGGTGGGGTCGGCGGTGCTGTTCTTCTTCGGCACCGGGCTCACGCCGGTCGCCACGTTGACCTGGCTGGCACCGCTGCCGGTGCTGCTCGTCGCGCCCAGGGTGTCCTGCCTGGCTGCCGTCACCGTCGCCTTCGTGGCCTTTCTGCTGGGCACAGCCAACAGCTGGGCGTTCCAGCTGCGATCGCACGACACCCCGCTGTGGCCGATCGGGCTCCTGATCGATGCCGGCCTGGCAGCGGTGTTCGCGGTCACCGTCGCGGCATTCCGGCTTCAGCTTCGCCGCGGGCGCGCGGTGCTCGCGACGGTCACGGCGCCGGCCGTCTGGACCGGGGTGCTCTACCTGGTGTCGATCACCAATCCGATGGGACTCGGCGGGACGATGTCCAACCTGCAGGGCGACGTGCCCGTGGTGCTGCAGGCCGCCGCGGCCACGGGCATGTGGGGTGTCGAGTTTCTCGTGCTGCTGGTGCCTTCCGCGCTTGCGGTGGTGCTCGCTCCCGGATTCCGTGCCGCCGCGCGGGTCCGGGCCGGGGCCCTCGCGGTGACGCTGCTCGTGGTCGGGCTGGGTGCTGGAGCGTTGCGGCTGGCGAGCGAGGATGCGGGGCCGGTGAGGCGCGTAGCCGCGATCGCAACCAACCAGCGGGCGTGGGCGCCCAATCTGGCTTCCCCGGCCGGCCGCGACCTCGTCGCTGCCTACGTCGACAGGATCGCCGCGCTGCCCGCCGGGGTTCAGACCATCGTGCTGCCCGAGCAGTCCTTCTCCTCGAGCGAGGCCCGTCCGGCCGCGTTGCTCGAACCGATGCGCCAGGCCGCCGCGGTCCGCCGGGCCGACATCGTGGTCGGGTTCGCTTACTCCGACGGCAAAGCCAAGTACAACTACGCCTTGGTCTTCCCTGCGGACGGCGGTGAGCCGCTGACGTACCTCAAGCACCACGACGCGGTCAGCCCGCCTGGCCACGATCTCGTGTTCGTTCCGGGCGGAGAAACCGGCGTCGAGATCTGCTTCGACGTCAACTTCCCGCGCCCGAGCCGTGACTACGCTCAGGCCGGCGCCCGGATATTGGCGATCCCGGCGTCCGACGAGGACGACAACGGCTGGCAGCACAGCCGGACCGCGTTGGTGCGTGGGGTGGAGAACGGCCAAGCCGTGATCTGGTCCGACCGGACCGGAACGGTGCTGATCTCCGACGGCTGGGGCCGCGTGCGGGCCGACGCGCACACAGGCGGCCCCGGGCCGTTCACCACACTGGTGGCCGACGTGCCCCTCGGTCCGGGCGCCACGCCGTACTCCCGTTTCGGGGACTGGTACGCCTGGCTGTGTCTGGCTGTCGCTCTCAGCGCGCTGGTCACGGCCTTCCCAGCCCGCAAAGGGAAGCCCCCGCGGGACGGCAGCCGGACAGCGCGTGCCGGTTCGGGTAACGCCGAACATGGTGTTTGACCCGCAGGCACACCACCGCCCGTGGGCGACGCGTCGAGGGCCACTCCCCACGCCGGGTTGTGCGTGATCAACCCACCCTGGACGCTCATCGCGCCCCTTTCAAGATCGCGTTTCGCGATTCGCTCGGAATGACCGCACTTGCATCCCAGGGGATCGAGCCATCAGCGGACAAGCGGACATCCGCGTGAGAGGGGGCACAGGTGCGTCCCGGCAACTGACGTCGACGGGTCGAACGCACTCCGACAGCCGTTCGGCCGACCGCATTCGTCGAGTCCGAGAGCCTCGCACGGGCGAACCGGCCGTTCTCGGGATCAGCACCGCGTCGGTCAATGTCTCGGCCAGGGTGCGGCGCTGGTCGAGGCTCAGACGGCCCTTCGTGGTGTTCACGGTGATGACGGTCATGCTTCCTCCTCGGCGAAGAAATCACGGAGTCCGGACGGACAGCGTGCGGCTCGAACAGCAGCTCGTCCGGCCCTTTCGCACTGGCGTAGTCCGCCGTGGCGTAGCGCCGGACGTCGGTGACCGACACCCCGAGCCCGCGCAGGCGTTCGACGAGCGCGTCGAGCTGGTCGTTCAAGGCTGAGCCGTCGGCTGACACGCCCTCACCAGGCGTGGGAGCCGTGCCGGCTGAGTCGGCCCGAACTCGTCGTCAAGAAGCCGGACGGGTGCCGATTACTTTCGCTCCGCGATCGCCTCTGTATGTGCAGGAGGTAGTCGCCGCGGCCGGAGCCGGGGGGGTACCGACGCGACCGGTCACCGACTTCATGCGCTGACATGAACAACAGGAAAGAGAAGGACATGTTGCTGGAAGGCAAGAACGTGGTCGTCTACGGCGCCGGCGGAGCGGTCGGCAGCGCGGTCGCCTGCGGGTTCGCCCAAGAAGGCGCCAGGGTCTTCCTGACCGGGCGAAATCCCGACGTCGTCGACACCGTCAGGAAGGAAATCTCCGCCGCGGGCGGGGCCGCCGAGAGCGCTGTGGTCGACGCACTGGACGAGAAGTCCGTCACCGGCCACCTCGACGCCGTCGTCGCCGACGCGGGCCGCATCGACGTGTCGTTCAACGCGATCGGAATCTCGCCGCGGGGGTTGCAGGGAATCCCGCTCGCCGAGCTACCGGTCGACGACTTCATGCGGCCGGTCACGACCTACGCCCAGGCGCACTTCGTGACCGCGCAGTCCGCCGCTCGGCACATGATCCCCCAAGGGTCGGGAGTGATCATGATGCACACTCCCGAACCCGCCCGGGTGAGCCTTCCCCTGGTCGGCGGCATGAGCGTCGGCTGGGCGGCGATGGAAGCCCTCAACCGCGCGCTGTCCGCGGAATGGGCCCAGCACGGCGTCCGATCGATCTGCCTGCGCACCACCGGCATGGTCGGCACGCCGGTCATCGACGTCGTGTACGGGCTGCACGCCGACGCGCTGGGCATCCCCGTCGACCAGTTCACCGCGGCCGCCGCCGCGATGACTCACCGCAAGCGCCCGACGGCTTTGGCCGAACTCACGGCGGTCGCGGTGTTCCTCGCCTCCGGCCAGGCTTCCGCGATGACCGGCACCGTCGCCAACCTGACCGGCGGACTCATCGTCGACTGACCACGACACGCCCCGAGAGAGGAGCAGAGCCATGAATGACCTACTCGCGACCGCGGTCGCCGCGCACGGTGGCCTGGATCGGTGGAACCGGATCCGCGCGATCCGCGTCGCCGCCACCATCACCGGGGCCTTCTGGCAGGTCAAGGGCAAGAGTGACGCGTTGAAGGAGGTCCGCTTCGAAGTGGACACCACGCGGGAACGGCTGACCATGGACTTCGCCGGGCAGAACCGGCGGTCGATCTTCGAGCCCGGCCGGGTCGTCCTGCAGCAACCCGACGGCACGCTCGTCGACGCGCGCGACGACCCGGAGCGGTCGTTCGACGGCCACCGGTTCCAGACGCCGTGGGACGACCTCCATCTCGCGTACTTCACCGGGGAAGCACTGTGGACGTACTTGACCACGCCGTTCCTGTTCACCTGGCCGGGGTTCGTCTGCGACGAGATCGCGCCCATCGAGGGCGAGGGTGAGACCTGGCGGCGGCTGAAGGTCACCTTCCCCGACCACATCAAGAGCCACACCCGCGAGCAGGTGTTCTGCTTCGGCCCGGACGGGCTGCTGCGCCGCCACGACTTCACCATCGACATCGTCGACCCGGACACCGAGGCCCAGCTCCACGCCACCGGCTACCGCGACATCGACGGCATCCTCATCCCGGCCACCCGACGGGCCTACACCGCCACAGGCGAGGACCGGATCGTCCTCGTCGCCATCGACATGGCCGACATCAGTTTCCGCTGAACCGGCCGGCCACCCACCGCCATCGACCGGAAGCGTGGATCATGCACTCTGTGACCGAGACCCAGAACGGCAACGAGGATTTCGGCCGGCTGAGCGAACCGTTCCGGCGCGAGCTGCTCGCCTACTGCTACCGGTTGCTCGGTTCGGTCGACGAGGCCGAAGAAGTGGTTCAGGACGTCTATCTCGACGCCTGGCGGGCCTACGGCGGGTTCGAGGGCCGATCGTCGTTGCGCACCTGGCTCTACCGCATCGCGACCCGGGCGTGTTTCAAGGCGCTGGAAAAGAGCAGACACAGGCCGCTGCCGGCCGATCTCGGCTCGCCCGAAACAAACCTGGAGGCCAGGCTGGTCGAGCCGGCCCAGGAGGTGCCGTGGCTTCAACCGGCACCCGACCTGCTGTTCGCCGCCACACCGGCCGACCCGGCAACCGTCGTGGTGCAGCGGCAGACCATGCGGCTCGCCCTGATCGGGGCACTCCAGCGGCTACCACCGCGCCAACGAGCCGTGCTGATCCTGCGCGACGTGCTGCAATGGCGGACCGCCGAGGTCGCGGAACTGCTGGAGATGACGACAGCGGCCGTCACCAGCGCGCTGCAGCGAGCGCGAGCCCAGGTTCCGCTCGAAGAGGGCAGCCTGGCCGAACCGGCCGAGCCGCGGCAGCGAGCCCTGCTCGACCGGTACGTCACCGCGTTCGAAACCGCGGACGTCGACCAGCTGGTCGCCGTGCTGACCCAAGACGCACGCTGGGAAATGCCGCCGATCACCACCTGGTTCGAAGGCCGTGACACCGTTCTCGCCTTCCTGGCCAAGCAGATGCCGATCATCGGCCCGGCCGAAGTGGTGGCCACCGCCGCCAACGGACAGCCCGCGTTCGCGGTGTACACCCGCGGCCACGACGGTGCGCGCCGTCCACACGCCCTGCACGTGTTGACGACGACCGCCGAGGGTGTCAGCCGCATCGTCGCGTTCCACGGCTCCGCGCTGTTTCCGCGGTTCGGGCTCTGACCGGGCACGGCCGGGAGAACCTCACCAAGCTGGTCTTGCGTGGCCACGGCGACAGGTTCAGGCCGGCCGGCTCGTCGGACCGGGAGCCGGGCCGCTCGGGTGGGCGAGGACGGCGTCGAGGCTTGTCAGGGGAAGGTTGGGCACGGTAGCTCGGGCCGTGTCGGCCGCGAGGGTCATATCGGTGGAGTCCATGATGATTCCGAAGCGGGCGAGTGCGGCGACAGCCGGTTTGATCGGGCGGAGGAGGGTCGCGACGGCCCTGAGCACGGGAAGGGGGACGTGGTTGATCTTCTCCGGGACGTTGTGGCGCGCCAGCAGTGTGCGGGACAGCTCGTTGAGGGTGAGGTTGCCCGGGCCGCCGATCTCGACGGTCGCGCCGGCGAGCTCGGGCGTGTGGGTGGCGCGCTCGACGAGTGCGGCGACGTCGTCCGCGCTGACGAAGTTGATCGGGTTGTCGCCGCGGCCGAACACGGTGGTCGCGCGCTTGGTCTCGATCATTTCGGTGAGGATGCCCAGCCAGGTCTCCAGATACACAGTGGGCCGGATGATGGTGGTCTCCAGCCGGCTACGCCGTGCCGTCGTCTCGGCCTGGTGCTTGACGCGCCGCAGATCCAGCGGGCTGTCCGGTGAGGCACCCACCGCGGAGATCAGGATGAACCGCCGCACGTCGGCGGCTTCCGCGGCGCGCAGCAGATTCTCGTTGCCGCCGAGGTCGACCGCGGTGGCGCCACCCGGGTCCAACCCTGCGAAGCCCTGCACGGCGGAGACGACGGTGGTCGCGCCGTGCATCGCCGGCACGAGGGTCGCCGGATCACGCACGTCGCCGACCGCGATCTCGACCCCGTCGGCGCGCAACGCCTTGGCGCGGTCGGCGTTGCGGGTCAGGACCCGCACCGGCGTGCCGCTCGCGGTGATCGCCCGCACGACCCGGGTTCCCAGGGTGCCGGTCCCGCCGGCCACGAGGATCATGACCGGACCTCCTGACTGTCGGTGGCGCCGATCAGACGCCGCACGGCGGCGTTGACCTCGTCCGCGGTGTCGTCGACTGGCTCGAGGTAGAACCGAGCCAGCGTCGCCCGCTCGCCGGACACCCGCAGAATGACCACTCCGCGCATCAGGAACGGCTCCCCGTCGCGCCGGTTGCCACTGAACTCCCACTCCGACCAGACCTCATCGCCCGACACCACGCTGTTGACGACCTCGGTTCGCACGTCGGGAACCCCGGCGAAGATCTGCTCCCAGTTCCGCCGCACCTGGTCGACGCCGCCGAAGCCGCGGGCCGGATGGATCGGCCACACGCTCTGGTATTCGCTGCTGAAGCAGGCCGCCAGCGCGTCGAGATCATGCTCGCTCGTGGCCCGGCAGATCCGTTCGGCGACGGCCATGGGGCCGACCTCCGTGCGGTCGCTTGTCATGCCGCCCACCTCCGTCCATACTTGGTTACAGCCATCTGTAACCGATACAGGAGTATGTACTCAAATATGACGCCGGTCAAGGCCAGCAGAAACTACGACTCCAGCCGACGACGCGTGCAGGCCCAGCAGAACCGTGACGCCATCCTCGAGGCCGCTCGCGGGCTGTTCCTGGCCGACGGGTACGCCGCCACCAAGATCAGCACCATCGCGGCGCAGGCCGGGGTGTCGGTCGAGACCGTCTACAAGGCGTTCGGCAACAAGCCCGGTCTGGTCCAAGCGATCGCCGACGCCGCACTGGCCGGACCCGACCTCGTGCCCACGGTCCGGCGATCGGACGAGATGGGCGCCCAGGAGACCGACCCGTATGCGATCGTCCGGCGATGGGCCAAGTTCGCCTCCGAGGTCTTCCCGCGCTTCGCGCCCGTGGTCCTGCTCATCCGCGCGGCCGCGGCCAGCTCACCCGAGATGACCGCCCTGCTCACCCGGCTCGACACCGAACGCCGCGATCGCATGGATCACCAGGCCCGCCTGCTCCACGACCGCGGATACCTGCGCCCGGACGTCGACGTCGCGCAGGCCGGCGACGTGATGTGGGCCTACACCGACCCCGCCCTCTACGAACTCCTCGTACTGCGCCAAACCTGGCCCCTCGAACGCTTCCGTGACTTCCTGGCCACCGCCCTCACCGCCGCGCTGCTGCCGCCCGCCGACCCCGCGCAAACCGAAGCCGGCCAGCGCGCGCACGCGCCAGTCGGGCATTTACATAAACCATGAATATAAAACTGCTATGCTTCGGGCATGAGTCGTCAAGACGCCGCTCGTGGCGCGTCCGCCGCCATCGGGGCGGCCCTCTACGGCCTGGCCACCAGGGCCGCGAGACGCCTGCCCCGTGACATGAGCCTGACGTCCGCCGCCACCTTGGCCACCCTGGACCGGACCGGCCCGCGGCGCATCACCGATCTGGCCGCGGTCGAGGGCGTCACCCAGCCCGCGATGACCGCCGTGGTCCGGGTGATGGAGGAGTCCGGCCTGGTCGAGCGGCGAGGCGACGCCGCCGACAAGCGGGTCACGCTGGTGTGCCTGACCGAGGCCGGCGCCTCCTATGTCCGGACGCGGCGCCAGGCGGGCGTCCACGCGTTCGAGCGGTTGATCGCCGAGCTCACCGGCGACGAGGTCGAGGCACTGGTGGCGGCGCTTCCGGCGCTGACGCACCTGGCAGAACTCGAAAGCCAGGACCGCGAAGGGCCGAAGCAGTGACGGAGCGCACCCTGGAGCGCTCCGAGGCGCGGCTGCTGGTCCCCGCCCTGATGTTCATCGCCCTGGTCGTGGCGGCGGTCGCCAGCCTCGGGACGCCGCTCATCACCAGCGTGGCGACCACGTTCCACGTCTCGCTCGACAGCGCGCAGTGGACGCTGACCATCGCCCTGCTCAGCGGCGCTGTCGCCACGCCCGTCCTCGGCCGGCTCGGAGCCGGTCCGCACCGGCGGGCCACGATCCTCGCCACGCTGGCGATCGTCGTCGCCGGCAGCGCGCTCACCGTGCTGCCGCTGCCGTTCGCCTGGCTGCTCATCGGCAGAGCGGCCCAAGGCGCCGGACTCGGTCTCACGGCGCTGATGATGGGCGTGGCCCGCGACCACCTTCCCGAGGAGCGCAGCGCGGCCACGATCGCCCTGATCTCGGTGGTCTCGATCATCGGCGCCGGCGTCGGCTACCCGTTGGCCGCGCTGCTCGCCGAGTTCGGCGGACTGCGGGCCGCCTACGGCCTCGGCCTGCTCGTCACCGCCATCGCCTTCGTGACCGCGTGGCGCTCCATGCCCGCAGCTCCCGAAGGCCGCTCCGCTCACGTGAACGTGACCAGTGCGCTCGTCCTGGCCGGTGGACTGCTCCTTGTGCTGTTCCTGGCCGGCGAGAGCAGCCTGTGGAGCCGGCACCTCGCCGTGGCGGTGACCCTTGCCGTCGCCGCCGTGCTCCTGCTGTGCGTCTGGACCGTTTCCGAGCTGCGCGGCAAGACGCCCCTGGTCGATGTCCGGGCGGTACGGCACCCGGCGGTCGCCGGGGCGAACATCGCCATGTTCGTCGGCGGGATCGGCATGTACCTCCTGCTCACCCTCATCACCCGGTACGCGCAGACGCCGCACGGCGCCGGCTACGGCTTCGGGCTGACGACCTTCGTCGCCGGGCTGGTCCTCATCCCGTTCTCTCTGCTGGGGTTCGTCGCAGGCAAGCTCACGCCCCGGGTCCGGAAGCGGATCGCCGACCCCCTGCTCCTGGCCGGCAGCGCCGTCGTGGTCGGCGGCGGGTTCGCCCTGTTCGCGGCGGCCCGGTCGGACCTGGCCGAACTGTTCGCCGCGATGGGCGTGCTCGGCTTCGGCGTCGGCGGCTTCTCGGCCGCGATGCCCGGCGTCATCCTGGCCGTCACCCCCAAGAGCGAGACGTCGAGCGCGATGAGCTTCAACTACGTCGTCCGCAGCGTCGGGTACTCCCTGGGCAGCGCCATCGGCGGCCTGATCCTCGCCGCGGGCACCGGCCCCGGCCACCTCTTCCCCGATGACAGCGCCTACACCACCGCGGCGCTGGTCGGCATCGGCGCCATGGCGATCACGACGCTGACAAGCCTCGCTCTCGCCCGCCGACGCTCGTCCGAGACCAACCCGTAAGTCAGATGTACATCCCCACACTGGAGGTTCCATGCCCAAGGGCTACTGGGTCAGCGTCTACCGCACCATTTCCGACCCTGAAAAGCTGGCTGCTTACAACAAGCTGGCCGCTCCGGCCGTCAAGGCCGGGGGCGGTCGGGTCCTCGTCCGTGGCGGTCGGGTCGTGGCGCACGACGCCGGAATCGCCGAGCGCACCATCCTGATCGAGTTCGACAGCTTCGAGCAGGCCGTCGCGGCGCGCGAAAGTGCGGCCTACCAGGAGGCGCTGGTCGCCCTGTCCGACGGCGTCGAGCGCGACTTCCGCATCGTCGAAGGCATCGACTGACCGCATCGCGGCGGCCACCGCGGAGGTGGAAGCCGAGCGCCTGCCGCGACTGGGCCGATCCGATCCGGGCGCTTATGACCCGCTGCGATAGGCCGCCTGTATCAGTTCCGACGCCCGCTCGGCGATGGCATAGACGGTGGCGTTGGTGTTGGCGGACACGATCGACGGCATCACCGAGGCGTCAGCGACCCGCAGCCCGAGGATGCCGTGGACACGCAGTTCAGGGTCGACCACGGCCATGGCGTCGGTTCCGATGCGGCAGGTGCCTACCGGGTGGTAGTAGGTGGACACCGATGCGGCGGCGTAGGCACGCAGCGCCGCGTCGCCGCCGACGTCGGGTCCGGGCACGACTTCCGTTGCGTACCAGGGCTTCGAGGCTGTGGTACGACAGATGTCCCGGGCGATCTCGAGGCCCTTGGCGATGGCCTCGAGGTCGCGGGAATCGGCCAGATAGCGTGGGACGACCACGGGAGCGACGGCCGGGTCGGCGCCGGCGAGGCGGACTGACCCGCGACTGAAGGGCTGCATCAGCGAGGTCAGGACCACGAGGATCGTCTCCGGCTCGCCGCCGTGCGAGGAGGGCACCGGGATGTCGCCGAACGCGACCTGCAGGTCCGGGCTGCCCACCTCCGGGTCGCTTCGGAGCAGCCCCAGTGCCTCCAGGCGATTGTTCCTGGCCATCGGCATCGGCTGACCGGGGAGATGGACGATGCTGACGGTCGGGTGGTCTTGCAGGTTTTCCCCGACGCCGGGCAAGTCCTCGACCACCGGGATGCCATGTGGACGGACCACGTCGGCAGCACCGATTCCGGAGCGCTGCAACAGTGGGGGCGAGCCGATGGCCCCCGCGGCGAGCACCACTTCGCCGGTGCACCTGGTTTGGACCAGTTCGGTGCCCACGCTGTACTCGACGCCGTCGCAGCGGCCTCGGTTGACCAGGAGACGGTGGACGAGGGCCCCCGTCACCACCCGAAGGTTGCGGCGGCCGGCGGCCGGCGCGAGGTAGGCGTCGACGGCGTTCTGGCGCCTGCCCGCGACAATGTTCAGGTCCGGCCAGCCGAAGCCTTCCTCCAGCCCGCCGCTGATATCGCCCGCCCGGCGATGGCCCGCTTCTTCGGCTGCTTCCAGACTGGCCTCGAACACCGGTCCCGGCGTACTCGCGGGAGCAACCGCGAGCGGCCCGGTCATGCCGCGGATCGCGGGATCGCGGCCCGGGGCGCTCTCGGTGCGCATGAAATACGGCAACAGGTCGGTGTACCCCCAGCCTGTGGCGCCTTCCTCGGCCCACCGGTCATAACTGGACCTGTGGCCGCGGGCGAAAATCATCCCGTTGATCGCCGAGGAACCGCCCAGCACCCGGCCCCGTGGGATCGGATCCGTGGAGCCGGCGATCGACTCGCCCTGCGCGACGCCGCCCGTAGCAGCCGAGGATCTCACGAGTGACAACCAAGCCTGCGGGTCGTCCGCGCCGATCGGCGGCGTAGCCGCGCCGGCCTCCAGCAGGAGCACCGAAACGCCGGGATCCTCGGACAGGCGGCCCGCCAGCACGCAGCCCGCCGTCCCGCCGCCCACGATCACAAAATCAAAGCTCTCCACACCAAACCCCTGCATCCGCATTCCCTTGAGGACAAATCGGCCCAGAGCCGCCGATCTTTCCCGACCGTCCACATGCGCCACCAGCCGGCTCGGCCGGCCCCGCGCTATTTTCTTCTGTCCACGGACAGCTCGCCGAGTTCGGCGATGAACGTCGGCGAGGGCGCCCCCAGTCCGGTGGCGTCGTCATAGCCGGGGGCCGCCTGCAGTACACCGTCCTCCCCTTCGGTGATCAGCGTGGCGTTGTCGGAAGACTGTTGCTCGGGGGCGCCGAACTCCACCGGTGGGTGGGCCGGGTCGACCGGCAGGATGTCGCGGATCGCCCCGGTGCCGCGCGCGCTGTACAGCAGCGGGTTGACGAAGCCCAGTGGATGTCCGGCTGCCTGGATGACATCGGCTTCGACGCCGGCCAGCAATGGCGCTGACAGGCTGGTGCCACCACCTTGGGCGGCTTCGCCGTACTGGCCCTCGGTGATCGACCCGGTGTAACCGACCAGGATCTGGATGCCCGCGTCGAGGGAGATGTCCGGGCCGGCGCGGCCGGGCCGCTGAATGCCGTCGAGAGTGCTCAGCGCGGCCGGCACCGCGGGCTTTTGGTAGTGCGGCTGCGCGTAGTGGGTGCTGACGCCACCGCCGGAGCCCTGGGAGAAGTCTCCCGGCGGCGGCTGCTCGTAGCCCGTTCCCGCCGCGTTCAACGGGGTGCGGTGCTGACCCCAGGCGTAGTCACCGACGATCGAGCCGTCGGCGCCGAGGGCCAGGCTGGTGCCACCGACCTGGGTGGCCCAGGGGTCGTCCGCGGGAAAGGGCACGTGAACCGGATTGCCGGTGAGAGCGTCACCGTTGTCGCCGGAGCTGAAATCGAAGCCGATTCCCTCCACGGCGCCCTGTTCCAGGATCGCGTCCCATACCAGCAGATCCGCCGGTCCGTAGTTTTCTTCGCCGAGGCTCCACGATCCCGACGCGACGTCCGCGAGCCGCTCGTCCACCACCTTGGTGACCCCGTCGAGGCCGTTGCGGAGAAAGTCGGACCCGGGCCCGGACGACGACGCCACACAGTCCATGCCGACGTAGACCAGTTTCGCGTCCGGCGCGGCCAGGTGCACCGCCTCGATGTCGATGGCCGATTCGACCCACTGCCCGACCAGGCCGCCAGGCCCGTTCGCGTGCGCGGGACCACGGGCGGACGAATCGAAACAATGGGACGACGACGGCGGGCTCACGTCCTCCTCGGTGTACTGGCCGGGGGCGAATCCGGGGAGGCCGTGGTCGGCGAAGAACCGGTTCGCGTCCCCGGGCAGGTCGGGATTGCGGTCGTCCAGAACGACGGCCACAGTGGCGCCCTTACCGGTGTACGGGCTCGTGTCCAGCCCGTAGGCGTGCCGGATCTGTTGCGGGGTGTACCCGCAGATCGGGGTGGGCGCGGTGGTTTGCCCGTACGCCTCGGGGATGGACACCGTGTGCTCTGCCCAGTAATGCGAACAAGGAGCGACCGGGGCGTTCACGGCCCGCGCGGTGCGCACGGCCGCGGAAGCGGCGGAACCGGTGGCCCGCGGCAGCGTCGTTTCGTTGAAGCCGGTGACGCTCAGGATGTCCGGCCCGAGTTCGGCGGGCACCGAGAGGTCACCGGTCAGGGCGACCCGGCGGTAGGGGCCACCGAACGGACGGGGTGTGTCGTATTCGCTGACCTGGGTGGCGAACGCATTGTCGAACGTGCCGGCGGTGGTGGTGACGGCGAGGTAGTGGGCGGTGCTCGCGGTGACGGTGATGCCCTGGCCGGTCAGCCAGTCGCGCACCGCGGTGACCTGGCCGGCAGCCGGCCCGAACAGCCGCTGGAACTCGTGCGGCGTGAGGTAGTGCCCGTATACCGGCGAATCCGGGTCGGACACGGCCGCCGCGAGGGGCGCGACACCGGGCCGGTCAGCCAGGTACACGCGGAGGTTGAGGACCTGTGCGGCGTCGAGCGGCTTGCTCGTGCCGGCCAGGTCTGCCGGGTTCGGGCTGGGCAACGTGACTCTGGACGGCACGGACGCCGCGCCGGCTCGTCCTCCGGCGGCGAGCAGCGCCATGGAGACGACCAGCGTCAACGCCGCCGCGTGCCGCCGTCGAAGCCGGCCTCGTGTTGCCGCGTGGGGAAGAATGGACATTCCGCTCCGATTCTGAAGTGGCTCGCGGTACTTCACGTGCACCGCCACCCAAACAGACCCTATCGCGAACCGGCAATAGAACGAGTATTCCTTACAGGTTCCTGACAAGTGGCTGGAGTGCGGATCTCACCACGGCGGGAAACCCGCGACTCCTGCCAACGGGATGCTCTGCGTGCCGGCGACGAACGAGTCCCCCTTGGTGCGTTCGGCGAGGCCCTTCGTCCAGCGCGGATCCTCGTGGAAACCGTGCCAGTTCGCGTCGGGGTCGCCGGTCCCGTGGTGTTCGACGACCCAATAGAGAACGCGGTCGTCGGTGGTCGACCACAGTCCGGCGATCCGCATTCCGTACTCGGCCATCAACGGGGCGGCGAGTTCCCGCAACGCGTCCTTGAGCAGAGCCATCTTCCCGGTCGCGGCTTCGTAGATCCGCAGCTCGTACGCGGTCATGGCTCAGACCGCCTCGTACGCCGGCTTGAAAACGTCCTCGCACCACTGGCGGAAGGTCGTGGGGGTCTCGAACGCCGGGTCCGCTTCGGCGGCGTTGTCCAGGCCCCCGTCCTTGGCGACCATCATGTCCGCCATGCCCTGGGCGAGCGGGACACCCATCCCGAACCCGGTCAGGCGTGACGTGAGGACTTGCGGGGTGATCTGCTCGAACCGGATCGGTTCGCCGACGACGTCGGAGACGACGGCGGCCATGTCCTCGAAGGACAGTTCCTCCGGGCCGAGAACGGCGACCTCTTCGAACCCGCTCCAGTCGCGCTCCACCAGCAGCCTGGCGGCAATCGCCGCGATGTCCCGCGAGGCGACCGTGGGCAGTTTCCGGTCGCCGGAGATCACCGACGTCAGCAGGCCCTGCGTCTTGATCGCCCGGACCGAGTTCAGCAGGTTTTCCATGAACGAAGGCATGACCAGCGCCCGGTAGTTCGTGCCCGTGCCGGCAATGAGGTCGTCCATGTGCAAGGAGCCGGTGACCAGACCGGCGTGCTCGGCGAGGTCCGTACCGCGGCCCAGTGCCGAGATGCCGACGACGTGACCGACGTCGTACTTGGCGATGGCTTCGGCAGCCGGCCGGCTGAAGCCGACGTAGGCGGCTTCGACACTGGGAGCATCCGGTGCGGGCGGGACGAGCCAGAACACCGCATCCGCGTCGGCGAAAGCCTCGGCGAGCACGTCCGGGTCTCCGTGCGACCCTCGGACGACTTCGACGTTCTCGCGAACGCCCGGGGAAAGCTTGGCGGGGTCGCGGACGATGACGCGCACGGGCTGGCCGGCGGCGAGCACATTGCCGACCACCTGACTGCCGATGGTGCCGGTGGGGGCGGTGACGACGATCAAGGGAATCTCCTGGTGAATTGCGGGAGGAAGTCAGGACATGTGCTGGGCGAACCAGGCCAGCACCGGTTCCGGGCGACGCTGGAATTCGAGGTAGCCGTCCCAGCGCCTGGTGGTGCCGGTGATCCACTGCAGCTTCTTGTCGGCGACCGGGATGTTGTCGAACATCGCCTGCACGTCCTCGGGAACGGTCAGGACGTCGTCGCGCACCTGATAGAGGAAGGCCGGGACGAGGACGCCCTTCGCCCATTCCTGCGGCACTCGCCGGGCGAACGGGATTCCGGTCCGCATGACCAGGCGCCGCTCGAACTCGTCGATGGCGGTGGCCGGCACGCCCAGAATTCCCATGCGCCGGGTCATGATGGTCTTCATGGTCACCGGCTGCGGGCCGACCAGGCAGCGCACCCCGGCGAACGCCCGCGGGTCCTGCGTCATGGCGGCGAACGTCGCGCTGCAGCCGAGGCACCGGCTGAACAGGCCGATCGGCATCCGTCGCGTGTCCGGGCGGTTCCTGATGTACTGCACCGAGCCGATCACGTCGCGTGCCTCGTAGATGCCGCTGGAAGCGATCCCGCCGTTCGCCGCGGCACTGAGGCCGTGGTTGCGCAGGTCGTAGGCGAGGACGTTGTACCCGGCGTCGTGCAGGATCCGGTAGTCCGGCATCAGGTCCACCGCGAAGTCGTTCCCGCTGGAGCTCCAGATGGACTTCCAGGGCTCGGTGTCGGCGGGCAGACCGGAGCGGGTGAATCCCATGGGGTGGTTGGCGATGACCACCTCGCCGGAGCCGGCCGCCGGGATGTACCAGCCTTCGAGCGCGGTTCCGTCGGTGGCCGGGAACGAGACGTCCTCGTAGTCCAGGCCGACGTCCGCGGGCGTGCGCAGCACCGGCGAACGGAGCTGCCCTCCGAACGCGTCGGCCAGCTGCTGCAGGATCCGGTCGATCTGCTCCGGATTCGTTTCGTCCATGGCACTTCCCCGTCGTCCGCGATCCAACATCTTCACTGTAGTAAACTTCTTGATACAGATCAACGTCTGATCGAGGATCAAGGTGCCGTACTCTTGACCATCGTGACCGAGGACTCAGCTGCCCAGAACCAGGAAGTGCTCAGCCGCGTGGTGTCTCTGCTGCGGCGCGCGGACTTGGCTTTGCAGGCCACGAAGGAGCCGCCCCTGCGCAAGCTCGGTGTCTCCGGGTCGCTGTACGCCGTACTGGCGAACCTCCAGGTCACACCGGGGCTGACCGGCGCCGAACTGGCCCGGGTCGTCGGCGTGACGCCCCAGGCGATCGCCGCACTGGTGAGCAAGCTCTCCGGCCGCGGCTGGATCGAGCGCCGATCGCACCCGCGACACGGCAACGTGCAGGAACTGCACCTCACCGACCGCGGCCGCGGTGAACTGGCCGGCGCCAACCGGCTCATGGCCGACCTCGACGGCTACCTCCAGCAGTCACTCGGCGACGAGAACTACCGGCAGCTCCGCCGCTTGCTGGGGGAAGTGGTCGAGCTGCTCCCGGGCTGGTCCCCGCCGGACACCGTGGCACCGTGAGCCGGGCGCGCGGGAAACCCGGGTTGCCGTCGAACACCACGACGGTCGAGGGGCCTTGAGTACCGCGGCGAAGCCCGTGGCCGGCTCGCTACCCGGTTTCGCTCCGAAGAGGTTCGACCGGCCGTGACCGCACGTACTCGTACACGACCGACGTGCGCACGTCGGCGACCTCCGGACGTTCGGTCAGCCGGTCGATCACGAAGGCGTAGAGCCCGTTGGTGTCGGAGACCCCGACGTGGATCAGGAAATCCTCGGTCCCGCTGGTCACGAACAGGCCGAGCACCTCAGGCAGCGTCAGAACCCAGTCCCGGAAGGCCTCGATCCGCTGCCGGGACGGCGGCCGGATCCGGATGGCGATCAGCGCCTGGACCGGCCGCCCGATCGCGGCCAAGTCCACCTCCGCGTGGAAGCCGGCGATCACCCCGCGCCCGACCAGGCCACGCACGCGGTCCAGCGACGTCGACGGTGCCACACCGGTACGGGCCGCGAGCTGCCGGTTGGTCAGCCGTGCATCGTTCTGCAGCAGACCCAGAAGCGACAGGTCGAGCGCATCAAGTTTCGAGATCTCCGAATTCACTGGTGAGAAGTTCGGCTGCTTGGGCATCCAGGGATCCTAGCGGCTAGCTTCGGATTACATGACCGCACGAATGAGTAGTACCGCCGCGCGGGGCGCGGCGGCAGTCCTGGGCGCCGCGGTTCTGTGGGGCACGGTCGGCCCGGCCCAGGTCCTGGCGGCTTCGAACGCCGGCCCACTCGCGCTCGGCGCCGCCCGCCTCGTTGTCGGCGGCGTCGTCCTGCTCGGCCTGGTCATCGCCCGCGGCCGCGGCGACCTCGGCCGATGGCGCGCGCTCGGCCACGGCCCCACCCTGGGCTGGCTCCTGCTCGCCGCGGCATCGACCGCGGCCTACCAGGCCGCCTTCCTCAGCTCCGTCGCCCGCACCGGAGCCGCGCTCTCCACCGTCGTCGCCCTGGGCGTCGCGCCGCCCGCCGTCGGCGTCCTGGCCCGGGTGGCCGGAGGCGAACGGCTCACCCGGCCCTGGCTGTTCGGAACCGTCGCGGCGGTCGCCGGCACCGCGCTCCTGCTGCTGCCGGGCGCGACCGTCCACATCGACGCCACCGGCGTGCTGCTCGGGATAGCCGGCGGGATCTGCTACGGCATCTACACCGTCGCGGCAAAACGGCTCATGGACAGCGCCGCGCCCATTCTGGTCGCGGTCTCCGCCACGCTCATCTCCGGCGGCGCGATGATCCTGCCCTTCACCGGCGACCTGTCCCGGCTCACCGAACCGAACACCCTCGCCCTGATCGGCTGGCTCGCGGTCCCGGCCACCGCATTCGGCTACCTGCTCTTCGTGTCGGGACTCCGGCACGTCACCGCGGCGACGGCCGGAACGCTGAGCCTGGCCGAGCCGCTCGTCGCGGCGGTACTGGGCCTCGCCTTCCTCGGCGAACACCTCCCGTGGCCCGCGGGTGCGGGTGCCGGTCTCCTGCTGGCGGGCCTGGCTGTGGCAACCGTGCCGGCCCCGCGTCGGTCATCGACGGCGCCTTCCGAAATCGCCGGCGACACCATCTCGGTAAGCGGGGCGGGAACCCACCGGTAAGACATCCGCAGGTTCGGACCGACATCCCCCACCGGACCGGCCCGCGAGACGGACTCGCGGGCCGGTCCCGGAGGAGTATCCCGATCAGCATTCTCCTTCGATCTGCGTCGCCGATCGCTACCAGGCGTTGTCCGTGCCGAGGAACAGCTCGGCGAGCCGCCACTCGCCTCCGGCGTGTTCGAGCCGGAAGGTGTAGAAGCCGGTCGCGATCACGCTCGAGTTCCCGCCCGCGTTCGACGTCAGCATGAGATAGGCGTGCACCAGCGCCGTGCCGGCGTCCGCACTGCGGAAGACCACGTTGACCAGGTTGTGCCGCCGCTGGTCGGTCTCCGCACCCCACGCGCCTCGCGCGAACTCCAGGATCGCTTCGCGTCCGGCGACGGGCCCGAGTTCGCTCTCACCGGCGATCATGAACGCCCACGTCGCGTCCTCGGTCAGGACGGCTGCCAGCGCCTCCGCGTCCTGCTGGTCCAGGGCAAAGGCATAGCGAGCCAGCGCCTGGTGGACGGCGAACTGCCCGGCCGGGTCGAGTGCCACCTCGCCCGGACGGATCGCCGGGAAGGAAGCGCTTCCCCAGCCGGGGGCGGCCTTCGCGCTCATGCGACCGTCAGCACGATCTTGCCCCGGAGGTGCCCCTGGGCAGCTCGCTCGTGCGCCGCCTGGGCGTCCTTGAGCGGGAAGGTGCTGTCGATCGCCACCTTGATCGTGCCGTCCGCGAGCAGGCGGCCGAGTTCGGCGAGCTGGGCGCCGTTCGAGCGGACCTGGGCGGCCGTGACCGTGATGCCCAGCTCGGCGTTCTCGTCGTCGTCGAACTCGCCGAAGTACACCGGGTAGAGAGACCCGCCGCGCTTGAGGGTGCGCAGGAAGCGCCTGCTGCCGGGGCCGCCGACCGTGTCGAGGACGAGGTCGAGGTCACGGACGACCTCCTCGGGGCGGACCCGGGTGTAATCGATGAACTCGTCGGCACCGAGCTCGCGCAGGAACGCCTCGTGGGCGCCGGAAGCCACCGCGATGACGCGGGCACCCTTCCACTTGGCCAGCTGCAGAGCGAGGTGACCCACGCCACCGGCCGCGCCGTTGACGAGGACCGTGGTCCCGCTGCCGAGTGCGATCGGGCGGTGCTGGGCTTCCTGGAACGGCGAGGGGTGGTCGTGCCCGAGCTCGATCAGGAACTGCCACGCGGTCAACCCCGACATGGGCAGGGCGGCGGCCCGCACGTGGTCGATGGCAGCCGGCTTGCGGGCGAAGTCCGACGCCGGCGCGGTGACGTACTCGGCGTACGCGCTGCCCTGGAGGGAAGTGGGGAAGCGCAGGAGACCGAACACTTCGTCCCCGACGGAGAAGCCGGCGACGTCGGCGGCGACGGCTTCCACGACCCCCGAGACGTCGGTTCCCGGGATCAGCGGGAGCTCGACCGGGGGCTTCAGCTCGGCAGGGACGTCGGGCATCCCTTCACGCGAGTACCAGTCCGGAGGGTTGATGCCGACCGCGTGCACGCGGACGAGCACCTCACCAGGCGCCGGTTCAGGGACGGGTGCCTCCTCGTGACGCAGCACCTCGGGGCCGCCGAACTCGTGCAGCCGGATCGCGTTCATGGTCTTCGCTGGCATAGCTGTCTCTCCTGCTTCTGTCGCCAGGTAAACTAAGTGAACCAGAGGTCCGTTTTTCCGGATCACTGATCCGACTATACGGGTCAGTGATCCGGATGTTCCAGGGAGGGCAGATGAGGGCGGATGCCCGGGCCAACCACGACCGTCTGCTGGACGTCGCCGGCGCCGTCATCACCGAACAGGGCGCCGAGGCGTCGATGCGCGACATCGCCCGCCAGGCCGGGGTCGGGCTGGCGACGCTGCTGCGTCATTTCCCGACGCGGGAGTCGCTGCTCGAGGCCCTGCTCCGCACGAGCTTCGACGAGCTGACCACACGGGCAGCCGAGGTCGAGACCACGAGCTCACCCGGGGACGCGCTGATGTTGTGGCTGCGCGACTTCGTCGCGTGCACCACGAACTACCGCGGCGTGGTGACGTCGATGATCAGGGCGATCGAGGATCCCCAATCCGCGCTCCACAACTCCTGCGTCACCATGCGCGCGGCCGGCACCCGGCTCCTCACCCGCGCCCAGGCCGCGGACGTGGCGCGCGCCGACCTCGACGGCGCCGACCTGTTCGCCCTGGCCTCCTCGCTCGCCTGGCTCGGCGACCAACCCGGGCTCGAGACGCGCGCCGAGCACCTCTTCGAGGTGGTGATGAGCGCGATCCTGACGGACCGAGCGGCATGAGGCGCAGGCAGCCCTGCCGACCCCAAGCCTGCCCGGACAACCCCGTCAGCTGAGACCACGGTCACGGGCACCACCCGTCATTGTGACGGTGGGTCGGTCAGGGGACGCGGGTGTTCATCCCACCACCCCGCGAGCCGTCGTGCGCTGGTGCTCAGCCGGGCGTCCGTGCACAGGTGGCGGAGAAGACGGTGGTGGCTGTCCGTGCCGATCGAGTACACGAGTCCGCGCACGATGTCCTCGTCCAGGGGTGACGGACGTGCGGTGCACAGGTTCAGCTGGCACTCGACGATCGACCGCCAGGTCGGCTCGTCGAGCCGGCCAGTGCTGTGGACCGAGGCCCACGCCGCGGCATGGCGGGCTCGGGGTGACAACGTCGCGTCCAGCAACAGGCTGCGGACGAAGACGCGGTGCTGCGGTGCTCGAAGCCGCGACACCAGGCGCAAACCCCGTTCCACGAAGAGCGCACGATCCTGGCCGCGGCTGCGGCTCAGCTCGTCGGCTATGGCCTTGGCCAGAGGCTGGCGGTAGGGCGTCGCCGCGATGAGAAACCCGGTGTAGAGGCGACGATCCGGGTTGTGATCGAACAGCGACTCCCGGATCAGCTCCGCGAAGAGGGTGTCTTCTTCGTGGACGTCCGCCGCGGCACCGGCCTGAGCGGTCAGACCCAGCCGCCGGCACACCGCCGCCTTTTCGGGGGCTACCGGTCGCCGCACGTCATGAGCGAGGACAGCTCGTACGTCTTCGACCAGCGGTGCGATCGTGGGGTGCGCCGAAGCCGCGGCCGGGTCCGACGTCGCGGCGGCCAGGTCGGCCAGCTGCGCGGGCGTGAAATGACCGCGTCGAGCCTTGGCGGCCGCCGCCAGCAGCGCTCCTTCCCACGCGGGCCAGCTCCGGGGCTGCCGGACCTGCTCGATCACGTAGCGGGCGGCAGTGGGCGACCGGCTGTTGTCCAGCAGGGAAATCGGGTCGATGACGACGGGGCTGTCCCGGGCGTCCGCCATGGCGATGCAGACCGCGGTGGCCGGGTCGGTGCCGGCCGGATGCTCGAGCAGCACACTCATCGCTTCCTGCCGGACCAGCCACGCGTCACCCTCGGCCACGGCCAGCTCGGTGAGCAGATGGTGAGCGATCGTTTCCCACAGGTGGAGGGGGTGCAGCACCAAACCCGGCCGGTCGCTGATCAACCGGGTCAGCCGGCGCCAGTCAGGACCGGTCATCGCCGCACCGCACGCGCGGTCGAGCAGGTCGTGCAAATCCCGCGGCCCGTCGGTGGACGGAGACCGCCGCACGGGTGTGTGCCCGAAGAACCGGCTGCTTGCCTCGTGAACAGCGGTCAAATGGTACCGAGGCAGCTGCAAGAGCGTCTCGTACCGCGCCACCGCCGCCTCGTCGACGGCGGTGTGGGCATTCTCCCACCGGCTGATCTGCGACGGCGCCAGGGCTTTCGCCGAGTCCGTGCGAAAAGCGTCGGCGAACCGGTGGGCGGAACGGAACTCCGGATCAGCGCCCAGCATCCTGTTTGTCCGCAACAACCAGGCCAGTCGCCGAGCACCCCGTTTTCCCATCCCGTGAACGATGCGCCCCGCACACCCGTGCCGCAATCAACCATTCAGTCGACTCGACGCTCACGTCAACCGGCCGTCCCGTGCACGAAAAGACCGGCGTGCACCAGCACCCGGAGCGAGCACATCCGGCACCTAACGTCGGCAACACCATCCCACGGCTATCCGGCCCGGAATCACTGCAGGAGTGCGGAATGAACACTGCACAGAGCTCCTCACCGCGGAAATTCGACCGGCAAGGCGGGCGCGCCCGCCTGACGCGGCGGATGGCGGCAGGCGCGGCCGCGATCGCGGCGGCCGGCGCCGTGAGCCTCGCGGGCGCGGGCACCGCTTCGGCGAGCGCCGGCCCCTGCTACAGCGGCATCGACTCGGGCACCACCAACTGGGCCTGGGGCTCGTGCACCGGAGTGAGCGGCTCCAGCCACTGGCGGCTCCACGTGTCGTGCACCTGGGGCGACACGCGGTACTCATCCTGGTTCTACGGCAACGGCCGCACCGACGTGCAGTGCCCGGTTCCCGAATCCGTCCGCGCCACCCAGATCGACATCATCTACTGACCACCCCGGGAGCGGCCGGTCTCGTCCGGGGAGGAACGAGGGGGAACAGCGCGCCACCAGTCCGGCTGGTGGCGCGCTGTCTGGCTTTACGCCTCCGGGCCGCGGATCGACAATGAGTAGCCACCGACTCATGACGTGCGCCACGCGTCCGTTCACGATGAGGCGACCTCGAGCGAAAGAAGGTTCCTCATGAATGTGAAGCGGCTCGGCGGCGCCCTTTCGGCGCTGCTCGTCGTCGGTGTTCTCAGTGGCCAAGGGGCCAGCGCGCAGGCGCAGCCTGCCGAGCGGAATCTCGGCCGGATCAGCGTCACGAACTGGATCAACGCCGACCTGCAGCTCTCCATGGTGGGCGTGTACGTAATCGGCGTCCAGGGAGCGCTGTTCGACCCCGAAGTCATTCCGCCGAGCGCCAAAGGGATCGTCGAAACGTTCATCCGGATTCCGGACGGCAATGCCCACCGCTACCGGTTGGACTGCCAGGTGCAGGGCGACGGGGCTCCCGGCACGACGGACTACCGGTTGACCGACCGGGACGGCACGATCAGCCGGACCAGCACCCAGGCGCGGGGTGCCGCCACCGTGTCGTTCCAAGTCGCCGTGGACTACGACGCTGCGACATGGCAGTACTGGATCCTGAACAACTCCAGCAACCAGAAGTGGATGTTCTTCGGCTGCGACGTGTTCGAGCTGCTCGCCTGACCAGCGGGAAGCCCGGCCGGCGAGGGTGCCTCGCCGGCCGGCGCCTCAGCGGACGGCGCGCAGTAGCGCGGCCAGTTCGGTCCGGTTGTCGATGCCGAGCTTGGTGTAGATGTGGTGGAGGTGGTTGCCGACTGTCCGGACGGAGATGACGAGCAGGTCGGCAATCTGCCGGTTGGAGAGCCCTCGGGCGACCAGTTCGGCGATTTCTCGCTCCCGTTCGCTGATCGCGGTGACCTGCGGCGTCGCCACGGTGCGCAGGAGCGCGGTCGATGCTCCCTCGCAATGGCTTGCCCACACCCGCGCTTTCCGCCGGGACTCGCGGGCGGCCCGGTCGTGTTCGTGGGCGAGGGCGGCCTCGGCGGCGGTTTCGGCCGCCAGCAGGAGGAAGCCGGCCGCCGCGAACCGCTCGGCGCAGGAGTCGAGCGACGGGCCGTCGGCGGCCGCTGCGTGGTCGGCGTAAAGCTTCACCAGCGGGCCGTCGGCCGGCGGCGCCGTCGGGACGTCCGGCTGCCCGAAGCGCAGCGCCTCGTGCAGGGCCCACGCCTGAGACGGCCGGTGTCCGAGGCCGGCGGCGTGGTCGGCTGCGGTCATGGCGAGCCGGCGAGCGGAGGTCCGTTCGCCACGGGCCGCGGCGGCCCACGCCCGGGCCAGCAGCAGCTCCGTGTCCACCACGCGGACAGCGGGGCGCAGGGTCTGCTGCCCGGCACTGGCGGCGCGCGTCGCTTTCTCCGCCTCACCGAGCAGCGCGTGGGCCATCGCCGCCGTGGCCAGGGAGGACGGTAGCTGGTTGACCACGTCGTGCCGGCGCAACCGCGTGGCCGCCTCCTGGCACAGCCGCAGCGCGCTCCGGGGTTTCCCCCGGGCCAAGGTCACCCGGGCCAGCTGCAACGCCCACAACCCGTCGAGCTCGTCCGGGCGGCGTGCGACGTCTTCGTAGGCGGGACGGACGAGATCTTCCATCGCGTCCAGATCGCCGAGCAGCCAGTACGCGGTCGCCTGTCCCGCCACCACGTACCCTCGGAACACCGGTTCGTCATCGGCCACCTGAGCCGCCATCGCCAAGCCTTCCCCGGCCGCGGCGACTGCGGTGTCAGCCCGGCCCAGGAGCGCCCAGGCCGGGATGGCGGCGACCAGCGCCCGGGCCCGCGCCACGTCGTCGTGGTCCGCCGAAGCCAGGATCGGCTCGGCCAAAGCCAGCGCTTCGGCGGCGCGTCCGTTGAACATCAGCAACGACGCCCAGTGCGCCGCGACCTGGGCGGAACCCCGATGGGCGGAAAGCACCTTGTCGGCCCGGTCGACCTCGCCCAGGCCCCAGAACAGGCAGGAGCCGGTGACGATGGCCTCCCACCCGCCCGCGTGCCCGGCCTCCGGCACCAGCTCGTCCAGGACACGGCCCGCTTCGGCGAACTTGTCCTGCCAGAACAGCGCGTCGGCGAGCTGGATCGCCGCCTCCCGGCCCGCGCCGGCGGTCAGCGCGGCGGCCGCCAGGCGCTCGGCCAGGCCGTGGTCGGACAACGCACGGGCCTGCCGCGCGCCCGCCAGCAACGCGCCGGGGGCCGCGCCACCGCCGTCGAGCCGCCACTTGGCCAGGCGCAGCACGTCGTCGTGCCGGCGGGCTCCGCACGCGGCGAGGGTGTCGGCCAGCCGCGTGTGCAGCGTGCGGCGGCGCACCGTGCCCATGCCCGCCCGCAATGTTTCCCCGTACAGCGGATGCGCCAGCCGCACGACGCAGCGGCGCCCCTCCATCGTCACGGTGACCAGGCCCCGGCGTTCCAGCGTTTCCAGCACCGCCGGATCGCCGCCCAGGAACGCCGGGCCGACGGGCTCGGCGAGCGCCAGGAGCTCCAAAACGTCCCGCTGTTCGCGGTCGACTTCGCCGACTCGTTGCCGGATCAGCTCGCCGAGACGTTCGCCGCACGCCAGTGCCCCCGTCCACGACCAAACTCCGCCGCGCACACCCAGCAGTCCCTGCTCCACCCCGGCCGACACCAGCTCCCTCAGGTACAGCGCGTTGCCCCTCGTGCTGCGCCACAGCCGGTACCCGGTCGCGGTGTCCACCTGCCCGCCGAGGACCTCGGTCAGCAGACGCGCCGTCTGCGAACGGGACAGCGACGGCAGATCGACGCGGGGGCCGAGGCCGTCCTTCCACAGCGCCACCACCGGATCCGGCGCCGGTTCGCCGGTACGCACAGTCGCCACCACAAACCCGAAGCCGTTCCGGGCAACGGTGTGGACCAGCGCCGCCGAGGAAGCGTCAAGCAGGTGGGCGTCGTCGACGCACAACACGAGTCCCGCCGAGCCGGCTCGCCGGGCCAGCTCGTCCACGGCCGTCCGCATGACCTGCACCGACGACGGCGCCTCCGCGCCGGAGGCCGGCAACAGATGCGCGATGGCCCCGAAAGCCATCGAGGCCATCGCTTTCGTCCCGGTCACCCAGCACGTCACCCGGCCGGACGCCCCGGCCTGTTCCGCGAACTCCTCGGCCAACCGGGTCTTGCCGACGCCGGCAGGCCCGGCCAGAACGACGGCGCGGGCGGCCAGGCCGGACAATGCGTCATGCAGCGCCGCGATTTCCCCGTCCCGCCCGACCAACGGCCACCGGCCCGTCATCCCCACGACGCTACTCCCCTGAATTGAGCGGGCCATTACCCAAGACGGGTGCCGCCGGCTGCCCGATGACGGCCGGATCAGGCTGAAGGACTTCACCGACGTTCTCGCGCTCGCAGGAGACAGCCACGTGCTCACGTCCGGCCATGCCGATGTGAGTGAGTCCCGGTGTCGGGTCACCGGGACTCACTCGGCCGCTGGTGTCAGCGGTTCATCAGAGCGAAGACGCCCCAGCCGAGGTACTCGCGTTGGTACCGGACGTGGCGTACCGGCGCGGCGGTGAGTTCCGCGCGCAGCTGCCCGGCCAGCTCGTCGTCAGGGTGTGCGTCCAGCCAGCGGCGCGTGTTGAGCCATTGAGCCGCGACGTAGCGGTCCCAGCTGTCCTCGTCGGCCAAGACCATCTCCACGACGTCACAACCCAGCTCCCCGAACTGTTCCAGCAGTTCCGGGAGCACGCGAAAGTCGTCTTCGCTGGTGGCGTGACAGCCTTCGACGGTCGCCTGGTCCGGGGGTTCCCTGCGCCAGTACGGTTCGCCGATCAGCATCACGCCGCCGGGGCGCAGGCTGCGTCGGAGCAGGTCCACGGTGCCGGCAACACCACCTCCGATCCAGGTCGCACCAACACACGCCCCGATGTCGACCGGTTCGTCGGCGACGTGGTCCGACGCGTCACCATGGGTGAAAGTGACCTGTTCGGCGACCTCCAGTTCGATCGCTCGTGCCCGGGCCTTGGCCAGGAACACGGTGCTGATGTCGACGCCGGTTCCGGTGATGCGGTGATCGCGGGCCCAGGTGCACAGCAGCTCGCCCGAGCCACAGGCCAGGTCGAGCACCCGAGTGCCGGGTGGTGGGTTCAGCGCCTCGCCCAGGACGGCCAGTTTCCGGCTGGTGAGCGGGTTGTGGATGCGGTGGCCGCTCTCGCGGATGGTGAAGCTACGGGGTAGATCCACTTCGGGGATTCCTTACGTCCAAAGGGTCGTTCACAGTGGTCAGCGCTGAGTCGGCCGTCGACGGCCGGGCTACCCGGACATTCATGAAATGCACCTCTTCGGACGGAAGGCCATACGGTTCGACGGAAGGCTAGGTGGGTCGCACGTGCCGGTCCACCGGTTATCGCATCGATCCCGAACGCGCCACTTGAAGACACCCCGGAGGAAAACCTGAGGCCGCGTCGACGCAGCGCGCGAGGCCGCCGATCCTCACACCGTGCCCCTCCGGCAACTCGGCGTCTACGTTCACACTTTCCGGCTACTCCGCCGAAGTGCTGTCTGAGCTGGCCGTCTGAGCGACGACACCCGGACGCCCGTTAGCTGATGCGGCGGCCAGCGCCTGCAGCAGGGCCGGTCGAACGTGCGATTGCGCTTCAGGACGGTAGCGGCCTCGACGTCGCGACTGATGGCGAGCCCCTCGGCCCCCGCAGCCAGCCGGAGCACTACGGCGTGCGGTCTGATTCGAAGCCTGCGCATGGGGCAGGCCGTCAAGCACGTCGCAACTTCGCTGGGCTATCACTCGACACAGCTGGAAGGGACGCGCCGGGCGGCGTCCTGGTCCTGGAACTGGCGCACCGCCACCCGCTGAGTTCCGGCAGAACAGACCTCAAAGGCAGCTGATTGCCAAGTCGCGCGGTGTTCCCCCTCCCGCTGCCTCACCTCTGCCCATAGGCAGCCCCCAGGTCAGACCGCATTGCAGCCCGGCTCGTGGTCGCCGTCGGCGCAGCGGGCAACCTCGGCGCCACCCGCGTCGATGGCGTGACGACCGAGAAATCAATCTCGGCCTTGCCAAACTTATTGACTGGAGCGCCGGCTTCACGACACCGCCAGACCCTGTCACAACTGCACTCAACACATTGCCGGCGACGGCACACGGATCCGATCTTCGGTGATCGTGGTACCGCGTGATCTTGCGCTCTTGGCGGGGCAGAACCAGACGCCTCACCTGATCGTCGGTCAAGTGCCGAACGCGGCCGGGAGACACGCCGGACCTCACCTCGCCGAGCCGCGGAGTTCACCACGCTGGAGCCGGGCGCGCAGGCGGTTCGCCTCAAGACTCCGGTGTTGGGCGCAGTACAGCTCCAGCGCTCCCTGCCACACCTCCCGCGCGCGGCCGTCAGCGCCGGCCGCAGCGTACGCGTCGCCCAGCTTGTCGAGCGTTTGGGCGACCTGGAACTGGTGGTCGAGATCCCGGTAGAGGTGCAGCGCCTCCCGGTAATACTCGACGGCCCGCCCGTGGCCGCCGGTGCGGTGGTGGCTGTACCCGAGGCTGTCGAGCGTCGCCGCCTCGCCGACGTGGTTGCCGTGGCGGCGGTGCAGTTCCAGCGCCTCTCCGCAGTGCCGACGTGCCGCGTCGTGGTCACCGACGCGGGCGGCGTACCACCCGGCGTCGTTGAGCGCGAACGCTTCCCACACAGGGTTGCCGAGCGTGCGGAACAGCGCGAGGGCCCGGGTGGCGTGCTCCAGCGCCCGCCGGTCGTCGTTCCGTCTCTCGTACACGCCCGCGAGGTCGTGGTGGGCGACCGCGGTCGCGACGGGGTCCGACCGCCGCTCGGCCAATTCCAGGGCGTGGTAGAGGTGGCGCACCGCCTCCTCGACCCGTTGGGTGGAAACGTAGGCGTTGCCCACGTAGCGGTACACGTCCGCACGCTCCTCGTCGTCCAAACAGTCGGCGACGGCCAACGCGGCCTCCCACGAGGCGATCCGGTGCGGAAGGTGACCGCGCCGGTACGTGTAGGTGTTGAGCAGCCAGGCCAGGCGCCACACCACGTCGTGCCACCCGCGTTCCAGCGCGACGCGCTGGTCGGCAAGCAGGCAGGGGTGCTCGTCGTCGAACCACGCGAGCGCGGCCGTGGCGTCGGCCGGCGGAGCGGGGTGGTGCGGAGTCGCCACGGAGAACCTCCGGGGCACTGGGCGGTGCGGGGCCAACAGGCGGTCCGCGGCGAACCCGGTCGCCAGGTGGAAGTCGACCAGGCGCCGCAACGCCGCCTCCGGCGTGCCCGGCAGACATGTCGCGGCGTACTGCCGCACGAGGTCGTGCATGGCGTACCGGTCGCGGGCGTTGCGCGTCACCAGTGACGCGTCCGTCAAGCCACGCAACGCCTTCCGCGCGCGGGCAGGGGTCAGCGCGGTCAAGTTGACCACCGCCGTCAGGTCGATGTCCGGGCCCGGGGCGATGCCGAGCAACGCGAAGACAAACCGCTCCTCGTCGGTGAGCGCCCGGCAGGACCACGACAGTACGGCAGGCAGACTGGCGGCCGCGTCATCGTCCTCGAGCGCGTCGAGGCCGAGGTCGCACAGTTCCGCGGCGAAGGCGGCGAGCGACACGCGTGGGTTGGCCGCGGCCCTCGCGGCGAACACCGCCAACGCCAACGGGAACCCGCCACACAACTTGATCAGCTCCCCCGTCGCGACGGGTTCGGCGGCCGGGCGTGGTCGGCCGAGGTGCCGTTCCAGCAGCTCACGGGCCTGATCATCAGGCAGTGGCTGAAGGGCCAGGTGATGCGCGCCGCACCCGGTGACCAGACCGGTCAGGACGCGGCGGCTGGTCACGACCACTGCGCACGCACCGGCGCCGGGCAGCAGCGGCGACACCTGCGCGGTATCGGACGCGTTGTCCAGCACGACGAGCACACGCCGATCGGCCAGAAGGCTGCGGTAGAGGCCCTGCCGCGCCGAGGGGTCGACCGGGACGTCGTCCGGTGCGACGCCCAGTGCCCGCAGGAAGCCCGTCACCACGACCTGCGGGTCCACCGGCGGGCCGTTCGGACCGAAGCCCTGCAGGTCCGCGAACAACTCTCCGTCCGGGAAACGGTGGGCGTTGCCGTGCGCCCAATGCAGCGCCAGCGACGTCTTGCCGATACCGCCGGCACCGGACAGAGCCGCGACGGCGGGCCCCGATCCGCCGAGGACCGCCCCCAGCTCCGCCAGTTCGGCGGCACGACCGGTGAACCGCCCCGGAGGGAGCGGCAGCTGGCGCGGTACCGGCACGACTCCCGCGGCAGCGCGGACCGGCGCTACCGGATGCCGCGGGTTCGCGAAGCCCAGCTCTGCGCTCCCGAGCAAGAGCGGATCGGCAGCGAGGATCTTGCGATGCAGTTCCTGGAGCGGCGGACTCGGATCCGCACCTAGTTCGTCGGCAAGCCGAAGTCGGCACTGTTCGTAGTTCCCGAGTGCCTCGGCCTGGCGGCCGCTGCGGTACAAGGCGAGTATCAGCTGCCCGGCGAGCCGTTCGTCCGACGGCCGTTCCTTGCCCAGTGCCGTCAGTTCCGGTAGCAGGGCCGCATGCCTGCCGCAGCGCAGTGCCACGTCGAAGTAGTCCAGTCTGGCGGCGAAGCGTTCTTGCGCCAGCACGCCCCTGGCCGCCGTCAGCCACGCGGTCTCGAGCCCGGCGAACGCATCCGGCATCTGCCACAGATCGAATGCCTGCTCGAACAGGCGCAGTGCGATTTCGTCACCGGCGGCCCGGGCGTCGACAGTCAGTTTGCGGAACCGGTGGAGGTCGATCGCAGCGTCGGGCAGGACAACCATGTAACCGCCGACCTGTTGCGCGATGCTGACCTGGTCCGCGCCCGAGAGTGCTTTGCGCAGCCGAGAAACGTAGCTGGGCAATGTACTGCGCACCCGGTGCGGCGGGCTCTCCCCCCAGACCCGATCGACGAGCTGGTCCCACAACACAACCCGGTTCGCCTCGAGCAGCAGCGCAACCAGCACGCACCGCTGCCGCGCCGGCCCGAGATCGACAAGCCGATCCCCGATCCGCGCCTCGACCGTCCCCAGCAAACGAAAGTCGACGTCCACTGATACCCCCTCCGCACCACTACCTGCGGAATGCCCCGGCCGTCTGCAACAGCCGACTCATCGACCCCGTGGATGCGGACACGGGGGTTGAGTCAATGCGGGTTCGAGTGTAGGCCGTTCGTGCTTCCCCGTGGGTGTGGCGACCGAACAGCGGACTCGGCGCCGTATGAGTGAACGCTTCAGCGGCAGGACGCCGAAGCGTTCACGTTCCGGTTCTCGCCCGAGGGCTACTGGGCAGCGGGAGTCGTGTCCAGGGACTTCCTGGACAGCCTCACCACGGCGACGGTCAGCAGCAGCGCGACGGCGCCCGCCAGGAATCCCCACTGTGCACGCGCGTTGTCGACGATCAGACCGGCAGCGGATGCCCCCAAAGCGCTGCCGAGATTGTTGGCGGTGTTGACCCAGCTACCGGCCTCGGTCCCCTGATTCTCCGGCGCCAGGTCGTCGGCGGCGACGTAAGACACGACGAACAAGGGTGCGATCGCGAGCCCGGCTATCGCAAGGGAGATGCCGATGACGATCAGACTGGTGGTCATGGACGCGAAAGCCATCCCCACGCCCAGAAACGCGATCAGCCGTGCCAGTTGGGTGGACCTGCTCGCGGCGATCTCCAGCCGGCCCCACACCAGGCCACCGACCACGCTGCCAAGCCCGATGGCGGCCTCGACGAACCCGGCCACAGCCGGTCTGCCCTGCCCGGATGCCGTGGCGGCCAGGCACGTGTAGGTCATGCTCAGGCCCAGTGCCGTCACCAGAATGGCGGCGACGACCAACCTCAGCCCAGGAGCACCGATCGGGCCTCGCGACAGCGTCCAGGGACCCGCAGGCGAAGTTTCGTGCACGCGGCACCGAGCCGGTGGCGCTGTGGCCATCCCCAGCGCACCGAGCAGCAAAAGGACGACGACGAGGAGCAGTGCCGCACGTGGCGACCAGACCACCAGCAGGACCCCGGCCACCAGGGGACCGCCGAGGTAGAGCGTTTCCTCACACGTCGAGTCGAGTGCATAAGCTCGGCGCTTGAGAGGGGTACCCCGGGTGAGCGACCGCCAGGACGACCTCATTGCCGGCCCGAGTGGTGGGGCCGCGATCCCGGCCGACGTTGCCAGAACGACCAGCAGGGCGGCGTTCGCCGGTGAGACCACGGCGATGACGGCCATCGGGACAGCGGCGCACACCGCCAGGACGGGCAATGTCCGTGCCTGGCTGTGCCGATCGATGAGGCCGGCCTTTACCGGCAGGAGGATGCCGGCGAACCCGTAGCCGGCAAGGGCGGTGCCGGCTGCCGTGAACGACCCCGCGAGGTCGTGTACGGCGAACAGGAGCGACAAAGGCAGCAACGCGTAGGCCGACCGGCCGACAAGCGCAGGAATGAAGGTGCGCAGAGCCGCAGGGAGGGCAAGTACGTCCCGGTAACGCGTGATTTCCGAGTCGATGGGCACAGCTTATCGCCCGCGCCCCGTGCCACAGCCGGCAGCCCGCTCGCTGCCTGCGGTGAGCTCCAGCGCCTCGGCCAGCAACTCGAAGGATCGCTGCCGCTCCCCGTAGTCGTGGGTGACGGTGTTGATCACCAGTTCATCGACGTTGTGCTCCTCGGCCAGAGTATGCAGTGCCGGAGCGACCTGCTCGGCGGTGCCGGACATCAGAGACAGGCGATGCACCGCCGCCCGCTCGCGTTCGGCACTCGTCCAACGGTGCCACCGCACGGTTTCCGCCGAGGGAAACAGAGAGTCCGCGTTGTCGTGGCTGCGGAACAGCAGGAACGCCTCGGCCAGCCGATCCGCGCGGGCGGCACTGTCGGCCACGATGACGTTGACGGCCAGGCCGCCTCGTGGTACCGGGCTCCCCGGACCACGCTCGAAGCCTTCCCGGTAGGCTTCGAGCGTCTCCTTACTCCCCTTCGGCGTGATGAAGTGCCCGAAGCAAAAACCGGCTCCGACACGGGCGGCTGTTCCCGCGACCAATGCGCCCATTCCGAGCAGCCACCACTCGGGTTGTGCGCCGGATCCGGTGCACAACTGCTTCCGGACAGCGTCGATCTGCTCGGCGTACAGTGCGACGGGCGCCCTCGACCGGCCAATCCCCAGATCCACCCTGGCCCCGTGCAAGTCGGTCAGCACCCGGAACGATTCCGTGACACGCCCGGGATCGCGGCACGGCATCAACACTCCCCCGGAGCCGATCCGTAGACGGCGGGTCTGTGCCAGCAAGCTCGCCATGAGGACTTCCGGCGCGCCGCCGGCGAACCGCTGCACGTCGTGGTGCTCGGACACCCAGTAGCGGGTGAAGTTCCATTGGTCGGCGCTGCGGGCAAGGTCGACGGTTGCCGACAGCGCGTCCGCGGCCGTGCCGCCTTCGACGACAGGCGACTGGTCGAGAATCGAGACACGCAACGTCATCAGCCACCGTTCCCGGAGTCGGACCAGGTGAAGACGAACCTCGCACGTCGGTAGTGCACGTGCAGCGTATCGAAACCCGGAGGGATGGCGACGAACGAGTGCCGCCAGTGGTTCGGCGGTGCCGACAGGCGGGACTCGAGAAGCACGTCATCAGCCAGCTGACAGCGGAAGAACAAATGCACGGCGTTCGCTCCACCCGGTGGGACCCGGACCGTCGCGTCGAACGCCGAGTTCTCGGTGCGTCCGAGGTCGTATGCGACCAACAGCGTTTCCTCGCCGAGGACGGCAGCCTGGCTCAGGTCCGTGGTGAACAGGTGCCGCCCGACGTGGTAACGCAGGTCGTCCATGATGGCGTCATAGCTGAACCGGTCATGGGACGCCGCCGAGAAGCTGCGTAGAAAGCGTTCCGTCACCGTCTCCACGACGTCCGACCGGACCGGCACGGCGTAGATCGACAACTTTGAGGGGATGAGACGCCGGACACTCGGGTGGCGCTGGAGGAAGTTGTGGGTCAGTTCGACGATGTTCTCCTCCGGGCCGAGTGCGCCGATGGTTTCGGTCACGACGACGTCCGGTGCGTCGACGCTGGCATGGAACACGTTCTCGTTGAGGATCAGCGCGTTCGACATGCCCGCCGCGCGGACCATCCGGTCGGCCAGAGCCGCCGCGGCCGGGAAGTACTCGATTCCGTACACCGCTCCGCGCGTGAGCGCGGCAGCGTAGCTGATGAGGACGCCCGTACCTGTTCCAGCATCCACCACGCGGTCACCGTCCCGGACCACGGCCCTCAAAGCCGCCTGGTAGGCCTCGAGGCGCGACCGGTCACCGACCATCGTGGCGTGATGCTGGACTTCGAAAGGCAGCATATCGAGATCGGTCATTCCCGCGCCCCTCGCGTGGCGGCTACGCCGGAGTCCAGCAATCGCAGGAAATTCTCGTCGACACCTCGTTTCACGATCGGTGGTACGTACAAAGTCGTGCCGTAGTCGATTGATCTGACTGCCTCGCTCAGTTTGCCGAGTGTTCCCCGCGAGACTCTCGGCCGCACGCCAGGCACGGTCTGCGACACGACCGCGTGGTATTCATGGTCCTCGCCGAACGTGTCGACCAGATATCGCTGAAGCAATTCGATCCGGTTCGTGATCCATGGCTCGCGATAGTCGGTCGTCGTCGTGCCGACGGCTGAGGCGTGGTAGACCAGCACCCCGGCTCGTGGATCGAGTTGCTGGCGAAGCAGAAGCAGCCGGTTGCTGTCTACGATGACGCACGTGCGTTCAAGCAGGTCGAGAGAGAGATCCATGGAGATCGTGTCGATGCTCGACACACCCGGTACGACCTCTACGTCGAGTTCGTCGTCCGTGGCAGCCATCGCGAGAAACCGCTGGGTGGCGGTGACGCCCAGGTTCGGATGACCTGGCACGAGGTAAGCCACGTCGCCGTTACGGCGCGCTGCGCCGACCACCGCGCCGACGATCGCAGTGTAGTTGTCGACGTCCTTGCCGCCGTCGGCGTAATGGTCGCAGATGTCTTCGATTCGGCTGAGCCCCAGCGATCCGAGCCAAGGGCGGAGATGCGGGAAACTGCTGTAGAGCACAACCTTGCTCGCCCGCAGTGCGGCCAGGCCGCCCGCTGTCAGGTCGCGTTGCGGCAACATGCCGATGCCCACCAGCCTGATTTTCGTCATGACACAGCCGCCTTCCGCCTGTTCTTGCCGGGAACCGGGACCCACGGGTGCCGGATTTCGATGCCGGTACCTCCGGCGCTCGCGGCCACGGCCCGGTTGAGCAGAACCAGGCCTTCGATATGCCGGGCGTATACCAACGGACCGACGTCCACGCCGGCGAACCCCATCTGGGCCGCCAGCGTCACCACGGCCGCTTTGGATCGCGGCTCGTCACCGGCTATGAGGACCGAGTAATCATGGCTCGTGTCGCCGGTGGACGCTGTAGCCACGATTTCGGGCGTCAGGGTGTTAAACGCCTTCACCACCGGCGTGTACGGGATGGCACGCGCGATCTCAACCGCCGCGCACGTTCCCGGCGCCGTCAACAAGTCATCATGCCGGTCAGTGAGCGGATTGGTCACGTCGATGACGATCTTGCCGTCGGCGAACGCGGGGAACCGCTGCGCGAGCCTCAACGCCACTTGGTATGGGACCGCCAGGACGATCGTGGCTGCTCGTTCGAAAGCCTCGGCCGCGGGCAAGGCCGAAATGGTCGTACCTTCGGCGACCTCGGCGGCACGGCACCGGTTCCGGGCGGCGAGCAGCACTTCACGGCCGGCAGCGGTGAACCGCCGGCACAGTGCCGAGCCCATGCGCCCGGCGCCCAGTACACAGATGGTGCCGAGGGGGTCATCGGCCGGCGCGAGCATCGATTTCTCCTCGTAGGTGACTGGCCGAGTATTGGACGACGATCAGGCAGATGTCGACTTCAGAGCGGTCGCGCGGGCCGTAGAGCAGGACCGTCCCCGCCGGCAAGTGGATCCCGGCGATGGGATGGGGTTCACCCCAGCCACGCTCGACCACAACCCGCGCTGCTCGCGGAGGCAGGGAGAGGTGCATCGAGCCGTCGTAGGACGGGTGCAGGTGGAAGAATTCCCGGCGCACCATAAACTCCCCGCGCGATGCGGCATCCGGCATCGACAACGCCCGTGCGCCCGGCACGGAAACGAGCGACGGGTGCGCCACTGTGCCTGCGAGGGCACAGCACTGCCGGTAGAGTTCTTGCTGCAGGTGAAATGGCGCCGTCTGGCTGAGCTGCTGGTGCGGTGGCGCGGCACTGGTGCTCGGCCGGTGACCACAGCGGTCCGGAATATCAAACAGCTGCATGTTCGTTTCCCTCCTGCTTCTGCTGCCGCCGGTGCCGGGCCAGACAGCGGACCGCGATGTCCTTGTCGCGGTCGTCAAGGCGGGCTGTGAGACTCGCGGCGTTCGTGCGAGCGTGACCCGGATCGCACGTTCCCGGGATCGCGACGATCGAGTCCGACAACCTCAGCAGAACCCGCACCACCAGCTGGGCCGGCGTGACCGACAGTTCGGCAGCCACGGCACGGATGCGTCCCGCGCCCAGCAGCGCCCCGTCCCCCAATGGCTGATATGCCAGATAGGGGATTCCCGCTTCCGCGCACATCGACACAACCTTCATCTCGGCCGCGTCGATCGTGATCAGGTTGAGCCGGTTCTGCACAGACGCGATCGGCCCCGCGCTCAGAGCCGCCGCTAGTTGACGGACGGACACGTTACAAACGCCGACCTGCCGTACGAGGCCTGCTCGCCTCAGGTCTTGCAGTACGCCCACCGAGTCCTCGATCGGGACGCCATCGCCGGGCGTATGCAACTGGAGCAGATCGATCGCCTCGACCCGCAGCCGGCGCGCGCTCGCCTCGGCGGCCCGGCGCAGATGACCGGGTGACACATCGACGATCCAATTGCCCGCGTTGTCCCGGAGCAGGCCGACCTTGGTTGCGACGACGGGCCTCGCAAGCGAATTCCACAACGTCCGGCCAATGATCGTCTCGGACCACCCCGGGCCGTAGGAGTCGGCCGTGTCGACGAGCGACACCCCGCTGTCGATCGCAGCCCTGAGTGTCGCGGCGCATCTCTCGGGGCACGACGACCTGCCGAAGGCACCGGGACCGCAGAACCGGTTGCCGCCGAGACCGATGCGCGAGACTTCACCGAGATCCCCGAGCTGGACGCTTGTCCGCAGCTGTGCGTCAGCGCCTCTCATGGCAGTACCACACCGAGCCGGGCGAGCCCGCGCCCGAGCAGGCGCGACTCCCAGCGAGCGGCCTCCTCGGCTGCGAGCTGCAAACCAGGAGCTACATCGACGAGAGTGCGCAGCATCACCGAGGCCTCGAGCCGGGCCAGCCCGGCACCCAGACAGTAGTGCGGACCGTGGGAAAAGGTGAGGTGAGGATTGGGGTGACGCCGGGCGTCGTAGCTGTCGGGGTCGTCGAACACCCGGCGATCGCGGTTGCACGCCCCGAGCAGGACCGCCACCCGGTCGCCGGGAACCAGTTCCGCGTCGCCGACCGCGAATGGCTCGACCACTTTGCGGAAGACGATGTGGGCCGGTGTGAACAACCGCAGCATCTCCTCCACCGCTGAATCGGCCAGGTCGGGGATATGGATGAGCTCCTCGTAACGCTCTCGGCGCCACAGCAGACCGAGCAGGAGATTGCCGAAGAAGTTGGCGCTCGTCTCGAACCCGGCAACGAGCAGCAGCGCGGCGGTGGTCACGACCTCGTCGGCAGTGAGCCGGTCGCCCGCGTGCCGCTCGCTCAATGCGTGCAGCAAACCACCGGCTTCCGCGTGGGGGATCTGGTCATGCAGAAAACGTTGGATCTCGATGGCGGCTCTGTCGAACTGCGTTGCCCCGCCCCTGCCGCCGAGCCCGCCGGACAATTCATGTCCCCACCGGGCGAGCCGGTCGGCGACCTCGGACGGAAGTCCGAGCAGGTCCGCAATCATCCGGCTGGCGACCGGGAAAGCGAGCGCCGACATCATCTCGGCATTCCGACCGGAAACCCCGGTCAGCCCCTCGCGTACGAGTCGCTCGACCGTGCTGGTCAACGTCTGCAGACGACGGTTGGTGAAGGCGAAGCTGACCAACCGTCGTAACCGGGCATGCTCGGCGCCGTCGGCGAAGATGAAAAACCGGCGAGCAAGCTCATCCCACGCCGAGTCGCGTCGGCGCAGGGATTCCCTGTCATCGCTGACAATGCACCGGGAGCTCAGCAGACGGGTTGCTTCGGGATGGCCCGCTACGGCCCAGATTCCCGACTTGGTACGGAAAACAGGCGGCATTTCCCTGATACGGTCATAGAACCGCTGGGCGAGCTGGTCCTGTGGCTCTCGCTCTGCCTGCCGCACATCGCTCACGACGGCCTCCTCGCAGTCAAGACATCCGTCGCGTGGTCGACGGCCAGCTGGGAAGCGGCGGCGTAGACGATCTGGTACCCGAACTGCTTCATCCAGTTGTCGCGCAGGTACGGCATCGCCATGGGTGGAAGATGTCCGGAATGGAAACCCAATCGGCCCGCCTCCTCCAGGAAGAAGTAGTGATTGAGCAGCATCTCCGCGGACTGGTAGGCCTCCAGCCCGTCGGCGGCGTACGGCGGATGCAGCTCCAGGTAGCGTCTGATCCCCCGTCGGCAGAAGGTCATCGCCGCCGCCTCGGACTCGACATAGTGCGCGAAGCCGAGGTTCACCGAGCGTCCGCTCTGCACTTCGTACAGGTAATGACCTACCTCGTGCAGGGTCGCCATCAGCGCGGGCATCGTCGGCATGTCGGGAGCGAAGATCACCAATGAACCGTCGACGAGGTCGAGATGTGCATTCGGATCGGGGATTTCACGGATCGCGTCGAGCACACCGGACGCGCATGCCGTCGGATCCAGCAGGCTCGGGAGAACGACCGACGGTGCGGCCGGAAGCCGGGGGACACCGAGTAAATCCTGACGCACCAAGGGGACGAATCGGCCTTCGTGGCGCTGCAGCAGTGTGAAGTCGCCCTGCCGTACAGCCGATTCGCTGTGCGGCACCTGCGCCTCGTAGGCACGCCTGAGGTCCGGCGGCAGCGGCAGTCGGCTGGCTGCTTGGCGGCGAGACATCTCCAGCCGCTGGCGCAGGTCGGCCGATGTCGCGATCTCGCGCACCGCGGCCCGATACCCCCTACCGTACAACTGCGCCGCTTCGTCCAGCGCCACAAACCGGAATGCCTGGTCGTTCATCAGCCCTCGCTCAGTTCGCGCGCTTGCGGACCACGAAACCCGTGACCGCGCAACGCAAGTGGTCACCGGCGGCCGCAGTGACCGGCGCGACCCGATGTTCGGCCGTCCCGGTCAGGACGACCAGACGGTCGGGCTTGGCCATGACGAAACGCCCGGTGCCGATGTCGGCCCGACGGGTTTCCGCACCGTCGCACTCGTAGTCCGGTCCGACCACAGACCCCGGCGAATCTGTCGCTGCCTTACGGAAACTGTTGGTCTCGGCTGCCGACAGTCCCTGGCCGAGCACGGAAGACCCGTCCATGACCATCAGTTCGCCGCCCCAGGTGGTGTGCCATTGCGGGTGGCAGTAGTAGATGTACGCGCCGATCTGCTCGCTGGCGTCGGCGTGCCACCGCAATCCCGCGCCACGTCCAAAGAGCACGATTCGGCCGGTCAGGTAGTGGTCCTCGGCGGTTGTGCCGTCTTGGAACAGCGCCGCGAGCGGTGAGGCCGGCTCGGTGAACCTGTCCATCAGGCGACCGACGTGTCCCAAGGTGGGTGGAGTCGTAGTCTTGTGCCCCCGCACGACCAGAGCGCTCTCGAAGATGGGACCACCCGGCACGCCGTACGCCTTCACCCACGCCTTGCCGTGCATCGGTGTGTACTCGGTGAACTGCACGGCCTCGGTGAACAGGCCGAATTCCCGCTCGCCGAGGTAGCCGTCGATCACCGAGATGTTCTGGTCCTTCAGCACCCTCTTCATGCGGGTCCTCCTGTCGGTTTGTCCATGGGGGTCTGGCGGCGATGCCGCGGGTGGTGAGCCAGGCCCGGTCACCCGCGGCACCGCCGGTCAGGTGCCGGCCAGCGGAGGCGCGGCGTTACTCGATGAGGTCCAGCACGTCGGCCGGAACGGCCGACAGGCACCGCGGCCAGCTGAGGATCTCCAGCTCCTGCTCGATCGTGGGAACGAACTCGCTCTTGGCCGACTGCGCCTGGTCCAGCAGACCATCGTGCTCACGCTGAGACGCCATGGTCATCTCCTTTCACTGATGGGGCGACCTCGTGCCACCCGTGCTTCACGGTGTGCCGGTTCGGGTGTGAAGGACAACGGCGACCAAGCCTCAGTCGCAAGACCCGTTCGCCCCGGTCCCTGGCGGCCCTCGCCCGACGTCGACCACTGTGCCGATCGGCTCTGGCAGAACCTTGCAGCGACTTGAAACGCAGCTCAACGGGATCCCGTCCAGGCCGTCCTGGGGCCGGAGAGCGCGCTCCGGCGGTCGTCGAACTCACGTCGTCCGGCCCGCTCTCGCTGAATACCTGGTAATCGCGGTCTCGACGACCGCCATGGGCGGCTCGGTTCCGTAGCGGCGCAGATACAGGCAAAGCCCGGTCCGGCCGTCGATCACCGTAGCGGCCGCTGACGTGGCAGGATCCGGCGCTCGGTCCAGCTGGGCACGCATCCGGGCGAGCACTTGTCACGGTCGGTGAAGTCAACGACGTCGGCCGGAAACTGCGTCGAGCCAGGTCGCCTGCCATTGGCCACCCCGGGCGCGACGTCGACGGCATCGGCCAGTGCGCGCCGATGCAACTCGGTCAGCTCGGGGCCGGGATCAATTCCCAGTTCGTCGGCGAGGGCCTTGCGAGTTCTGTGGTAAACCCACAGGGCCTCGGCCCGGCGGCCTGCCCTGTAGAGGGCAAGCATGAGCTGGGACACGAGCTGTTCGTCCAGGGGTTGCGCCGCCACATCCGCGGTCAGATCCGCGATCAGGTCCATGTGGCGTCCCAACCGCAGCATCAGCTCATTGCGCCTCAGCCTGGTGGCGCGCAGCTCCGCGTCCACCTGGCCGCGCAGTTCGCTGAGCCAGGCGGTATCCAGGCAGCCGAAGGCTTCCCCCCGTCGCAGGCTCAGGGCCTGCTCGAACCATTCGGCGGCGTCCTCCGCATCTTGGCTCAGACGTGCGAGCTCAACCAGGTGCCGGAACCTCCAGAGATCCACGACCATGGGATCGACAGTCAGTGTGTAGCCGCCTGACACGCGGACGATCTCAGCTTCCTCCGCATCGGCAAGTGCCTTTCTCAGCCGAGACAGATAACTGTAAAGCGTCGCGCGGTGGTCGGACGCTTCTCCCCAGACGCGAGACATCAGTTGATCGATCGGGACGACACAGTTCGCGTCGATCAGCAACGCCACCAGCACGCAGCGCTGGCGAGCCGGACCGAGGTCGACCGGGCGACCACCGATGTGCGCCTCGACAGCGCCGAACAGGCGGAACTCCACCGTAGGCGACTTTGTATCGCCTTTTGGCGATGCATCCAGGCTGGTGGCCCGGTCCAGGTCGCGGCCTGGCACCGGACTACTCGGCCGCTCCAACCGGACGATGTTTGCTGCCCGGCCTAGTTTTCCTGATCTCACTGGTCCCCCCGGCATCTCGCAGTCGCAAGCGTGCCGCTCACTCCCGCCCACCACGAATACATTGCCGGGCCATGTCTGCAGGATTCTTGTACATACTTTGAATGCGCTGCGTGAGAGCGGGTCGGCCGTCGTCTGCGGTGAACGGAGTCGAGGTGATCGACCGGCTTTGACGGGTAGCGGCAACGGTGTCCCGGCATTGACGGCCTGGCGCTGGGCGTCGGCGGCCTTGGATCCGGCACATCGGAGGGTCGACGGTCCCGTCAGTACCGAACGGAGAGCTGTTTCAGTGGCCGCGCTCCGGTGTTGCCGGACCGGGGATGTTGGTCTACGCGATCTGCGAACGACGTCGTGGTCGGATCCTGTATCCGTCCCGGTCCCATCTCTCCGGAGCTGGCGGCGTTGTTGACCAGAGCGTCCAGGTGTCCGCCTTGATGTTCGACAAGTTCCGCGGCCTCGGTGACGCTGCGGTCACTGGTGACGTCCAGCAGGACCGCGAACGCGTCCACCCCGGCGGCGTATCCGAGTCCTTTGTTCGCGCTGGTCACACCGCGAGCTTCATACCCACCTGGTATCACCGCAGTAAGGTGATGCGGTGAACACGCTGGAGACCCGCGAGCTGAGGTACTTCGTCGCCGTCGCCGAGGAACTGCACTTCAGCCGGGCAGCCGAGCGCCTCGGCATCGCTCAGCCGCCCTTGTCCCGGGCGATTCAGCAGCTCGAACGGCGTCTCGGTGTCACCCTGCTCGAACGCAACCGCCGCGGCGTCCTCCTCACCGACGCAGGTCGGGTGCTGCTCGGCGAGGCCCGCGCCATCCTCGAGGCCGCCGCCGCGGCCGCCCGGCGCACCCGGCGCGCCGCGGCCTCCGCGAACCGCCTCACGTTGGCGGCGAAGGCCGGCGCGAATCACGAGCTGTTGCGGAAGCTTCTCGATGCCCACGCCGCCGAACCCGGCGCAGCCGAAATCGAGGTGCTGCTGTGCGGGATGGGGGAACAGGCGGGGATGGTGCGAGACGGCCGCGCCGACGTGGCGCTCATGCAGCGGCCCGTCCACTCCCTCGCCGGGTTCGACACCGAAGACCTGCTCACCGAGGAGCAGGTCGCCATCCTGCCCGCGGGGCATCCCCTCGCCACGCGCACGTCTCTGACCATGGCCGACATCAGCGATCTGCCGGACCTCCCCCTCGCCCGCTGGCCTTGCAACGACGGCGCTTACCCACCCGGCCCGGGCCCCGAGATCCACGACCAGTCGCAGCTGGCGCAGCTGATCGCCCTCGGGCACACCGTCGCCGTCACGGGCGCCTCCGCCCGATCTTGGCTGTGGAGCGCACACGCTGCCGTTCCCCTGACCGGCGCATCTCCGGTCACCACCGTTCTTGCCTGGCCTGCGCACAGCCGCTCCCCGGCCGTCGCCGGGCTCGTCCGCACGGCAGCCCACCTGTAACCAAGGTCCACCCGGTACCAGGTCGCGACAGAGGTCACGAAGCAAGCCGGTGCGCCGCAGCAGGGCGCGCAGCTCGTCCAGCGCGAACGGCTTGACCCGGGAGTCGTCGGCCCCGGCGACCCGATCTTCGACCGGGTCCCGCGCGGTGAGCATGAGGATCGGCGTGCGGAACCCGCGGCGGCGCAGCCTCCGGCAGATCTCCAACCCATTCGGCTCCGGCAAAGGCCTCAGCCGACGGCGGTTCGCCGCGGTGGTGGTGCCGCCAGCAGGACGGTGATGCCGTCGACCAGGATCTCGCCGGTCTCGGCCCAGCCCGGGATGCCGGAACGGTTCCCGGCTTCGGCCAGTTCGGCTTCTCGTTCGGCGCAGGTGTGGATGATCGCGTGCCGGGCCATCGCCGACCGGGTGAGGATCGTGGGGCCGGCCGCGTCGCCGGCGTGGGCGGCCACCGCCAGCAGCGCCCGCTGCATGACGGGCGTCGACGTGGTGACCGACAGCGCCGGCGCGCGCAGGGCCGGGTCGCTGACGACGTGGGCGGCGAAGCGGGCGTAGTAGCTGGGCACCCCCAGCTCCGCGAGGTGCAGGGTCGTGGGCAGCACCAGTGCGGCCACGTGGTCGCGCAGCTCGGCCGAGCCCTCGGCCGCGTCCACCATCCCGGCGCGGATGCGGTCCATCGCCTCGCCGTGCCGACGCAGCACGGCGAGGATCACCTCCTCCATCGTGCCGACGTGGTAGGCGACCGCCGAGTTGTTGGCCTGCCCGGCTTCCTGCCCGAGCCGCCGGCTCGACACCTGGGCGACGCCGTCCTCGGCGATCAGCCGCTCCGCCGTCGCCAGCAGCCGGGCCCGGGTCGCCGCCGACCTCCCGCCCGGTTGCGGTCGCGGCACGGTCACCACCGGACCGGTACCCGGTCGATCCCGCCGACGATCAGTCCCTGCCGGGCGCGCAGGTCCGCGGCGTCCCCGACGAGCTCGAGGGTGGGGAGGCGGCGCAGCAGCACCTCGAGGACGGTCTGCAGTTCGACCCGCGCGAGCTGCTGGCCCACGCACGAATGCGGCCCGACGCCGAAGGCCAGGTGCGGGTTGGGCCGGCGGGCGAGGTCCATCTCGCCGGCGCCGTCGAACGCGTCGGGGTCGCGGTTGCCGGCGGCCATGCTGCACACCACCGTCGTGCCGCGCGGCAAGGTCGTGCCGCCGACCACTGTCTCTTCCGAGATGTAGCGCGGCATCCCGAATCCGGGGTTGGCGTCGAGCCGCAGCGCCTCTTCGACGGCGGAGGGCGCCAGCGACGGGTCGGCGAGCAGGCGTTCCCAGCGGTGCTCGCGGTCCGCGAGCAGCATCGCGACCATCTTGCCGATCATGTTGGCGGTGGTCTCGTGGCCGGCGACCGGCTCATGTTGAGCATGGTGTCGGACCAGCGCGCGAACCGGTCCCGATCGCCCCGCGGCACCCGAGCAGGTCGCAGATCACGAACACCGGCAGCGGGAACCCCAGTGCCGGGCCGAGGTCGGCGGGCGCGCCGGCCTCGACCATCTCGGGACCGCCGAGCATCGACGCGACCGGTTCGTCCGCCTCGCCGCCGGTCGATGCCGAAGGGCGGCTGAACACGCCGCCGTCGTCGCTGTCGGAGACCCGGGAGGCGTCGTCGGCGTCGAGCTGGCGGCTGAACCGGGCGTCCGACAGCATCGCCCGCACGTCGTCGTAGCGGGTCAGCAGCAGAGCTTCGTCGCCGCTGGCCAGTTCGATGCGGGCCACCGGGCACTGCGACCGCAGCCGCGCCCACTCCGGCGGTGGCTCCAGCGCCGTGGGGTTCGGAAACGGGTACGGCGGCAGTCCCTCCAGCGCCACCGCCGCGGCCGGGTCGTCGCCGTCGCTTACGTGCGCTCTGTCGTCGGGCATCACCGCCGCCTAGGTAAGACAGGTGCCTTAATCAAGGCAGCTGTCTTCGATACCGGCCCTACGAACCGAGCAGCCCGCGTTCGAACGCGACCGCGACGGCCGCCGCGCGGTCCTTCACGCCGAGCTTCGCGTAGACGTGGATCAGGTGCGTCTTGACCGTCGCTTCGCTGATGAAGAGCTTCTTCGCGGCTTCCTTGTTCGTCGTTCCGCGGGCGACCAGGGTGAGCACCTCGAGTTCGCGCTGGGACAACGGTTCCCGCGCGGGCCCGCGCATCCGGCCCATCAGCCGGCTGGCGACCGCGGGCGAGAGCACGGCCTCCCCGCGGGTGGCGGCCTCGACGGCGCGGAACAGGTCCTCCCGCGGAGCGTCCTTGAGCAGGTAGCCGGTCGCGCCGGCTTCGATGGCGGGCAGGACGTCGGAGTCGGTGTCGTACGTCGTGAGCACCAGGATCCGCGCCGGATTGCCGAGCCGGCCCAGTTCGGTGATCGCCGCGACGCCGTCGGTCCCCGGCATCCGCAGGTCCATCAGCACGACGTCGGGGCGCAGCCGCTCGGCCAGCGCCACGGCTTCGGCGCCGTTCGCCGCCTCGCCGACGACCTCGAAGCCGCGGCCGGTGAAGATGCCGCGGAGCCCGTCGCGGACGATCGGGTGGTCGTCGGCGATGAGCACGGTGATCGTCATGCGGAGGCCTCCGGCGGGAACGGGACGGCGGGCAGGATGGCCGAGATCGCGGTGCCGCCGCCGGGTTCCGACTCGACGGACAGCCTACCGGCGAGGCGCAGGACCCGGCGCCGCATCCCGGGCAGCCCGTACCCGGGCCCCGGCCCCGGGGTGAAGCCGGCGCCGTCGTCGCGGACGTCCAAGCTGACCTCGTCGTCCATGTAGGAGAGCGTGACGCCGACCCGGCTCGCCGCGGCGTGCTTGTCCACATTGGACAGAGCTTCCTGGGTGACCCGCAGGATGGTCGACTCGATCTCGGGGTGCAGCGGCCGCCGGTCGCCGGTGGTGGTGACCGCGGCGGGTACGCCGGTCCGCGCGCTCCACCGCGCCGCGACGCCGGCGAGCGCCTCGGGCAGCGCCGCGGCATCGAGGGGCTCCGGGTGCAGCGCGCGCACCGAACGCCGGGCGGCGGTGAGGTTCTCCCGCGCGAGCGCGGTCGCGGAGTCCAGGTGCCGCTGCCACTCCGCGGGCTCGTCCTTGGCCAGCGCGGCGGCTTCGAGCTGCGTGATGATGCCGGTGAAGCCCTGGGCGAGGGTGTCGTGGATCTCCTGGGCGAGCCGCTGCCGCTCGTCGAGGATCCCCGCTTCGCGGGCCTGGCTGAGCAGTTGCCGTTGCAGGCCTTCGTTTTCCGCCTGCGCGGTGGCGAGGTCGTCGAGCACGCGCCGTCGTTCCTCGTTCTGCCGGGCGACGGCCGCCGACAGCAGCCCGCCGCCGCCGATGGCCGCGGTCTGGACGACGACGATCGTGATCCACACGGCCGGCCGCTCCCGCAGGGCGTGCACCGGCCCGCCGTTGCCGAGAGTGTTGATCAGCAGCGACGTCACCGCCAGCGCGGCGAAGGCGAGCCACGTCGGACGCAGCCGCATGGCGGCGAGGAACCCGAAGATCATGAAGATGAGGAAGGTGACGTCCCGGCCTTCGAGGACGCCGCCCAGCCCGATGACGCCGAGGAACGTGAGCAGGGCGAAGGACGGCCGTCCGCGCAGCCGCGGCGGGGCGAAGATCACCGTGCCGAGCACCCAGAGCGCGGCCACGGCGACCAGGCCGCCGGTGATCGCCCACCAGCGGCCGTCGTGCCCGCCGACGCCGAGGCTGACCGCGGTCGCGACGGCGAGCAGCAGTCCGGGCAGGAACCGCTCGACCCGGTGCAGCCACGGTTGCCAGCCGACCGGGGTCCGCGCCGGCTCCGGCGGCCACATCGGCCGGTTCCAGTCGACCTTGAGGCTCACGCTCTCGTGTCCTCGGGCCGCGGCCGGATCGTCGCCCGGCTCCCGGTCCGGCCGGTGAGCTGCCGGACGATCGTCCATCATGCTCCTGTCCCCCGTGCGCGCCCGGTCTTCCCGCACCCTACGCGGGCGGGCCGGGCCGTACCGGGCGCTCACGTGTGGGTGTTCACCAGCTTCGGCCACAGCGCGGACCACGGCTCGGTCCGGCCGGTCGCCAGCCACAGCGGCACGCCGTCGAAGTAGCTCGGCTTCGCGGTGCCTGTGGTGACTTCGCCCAGCGGCCGGAGGCCGGTGAAGTGCCCGAGCAGCGGCCGCGGGTCGGCGCCGACGTACAGGACGTCGATCGCGCCTTCGGGTGGTACGACCAGCGTCGCGTACCCGCGGTTGCCGCTGGACGGCTCCGGCAGGCCGAGGTCGCGGCCGTAGCGGTCGAGCGCGCTCGCTTCCCAATACGTCTCCGTGAGCACCGCCGTGTGCGCCCGCCCGGGCAGCCGCGCGAACGCTTCGGCGACCGAGCGCGCGGCCTCGGGCGAGCCGATTTCGGCGAACGCGAACAGCGGTGCCGGCAGGGCGGGGTGCTCGGTCAGCCACGCCCGCGGCCACACCGGCAGCGCGACCGGCAGGACGAGCAGTGCGGCGAGCGCGTAGCACGGCCAGGTGGCGATCCACCGCCACCAGCGGGCGGCCTCCCGGCGCTCGAGCGCGACGGCGGCCATCGCCCAGCAGACCGGGTACATCCCGGCGACGTAGTAGAACCGGCCGTTGACCGCCACGAACACCACGGTCAGCAGCAGCGTCGTCCAGCCGAGGAACCGGAGTTCGCGGTCGCGCAGCAGCCGCCACAGGCCGTAGCACAGCAGGACGACGCCGACCGGCAGCCCGGCGGTGAGCAGGGCGGTCGGCAGGAACGTCAGCCGGCCACCCCAGGTGCCGCCGACCTCTCGTGAGATCGCCGCACCCATGCCCAGCTGTGGCCAGCCGTGCGCGGCCTGCCAGCCGAGCGTCGGCACCAGTGCGATCGCGGCGATCGCGGCGCCCGCCCACAACGCGGGCCGCCGCAACAGCTCCCGCGGCCCGCAGACGAGGGCCGCGATCCCGGCCGCAAGCCAGAAGCCGCCGATGAGGAACTTCGCGTAGAGCGCGACCGCGGTCGCGACGCCGGCCCAGACGAGCAGCCCGTCGGCGCGGGTGCGCAGCCAGCGGACCAGCAGCCACAGCACGAGGGTCCACAGCACCGGGTCCACTGTGGACGTGGCGAGGTAGTGGCCGCCCGCCAGGAACTGCGTCGACACGGCGAAGGTCCCCGCGGCCAGGGTCTGCGCCTTGGCCCCGCCCCCGAGCTCGCGGGTGATCAGTGCGGTCAGCGCGATCCCGGCGAGGGTGGCCAGCAGCGCCGGGATCCGCAGCACGAACGGCGAAGGCCCGAGCGCGTCCATCGCTTTGGCCAGCAACGGAAGCAGCGGCGGCTGGTCGACGTAGCCCCAGGCCAGGTGCCGTCCGGCGGCCAGGAAGTAGAGCTCGTCGCCGAAGTAGCCGTACCGGTTCGAGGTCAGCAGCAACGGGATCGCCGTCAGCGCGGCGACGATCGCCACCGGGACCACCGCAAGCGGCGCGACCGGCCGGACCCGGGCTGGGGCGGGCGTGGTCGTCACTCCCATCGGAACACCCGCGCCGCGATCGCGGTGCCGGCGACGGCGAAGGCCGCCATCGCGCCGAGCTGCAGCAGCTCCGGGGCGTCCCCGGCCCAGGTGGCGCGCAGCGCGTTGAGCGTCGCCCCCAGCGGCAGGACGTCGGCGACGTGCTGCAGGAACGGCGGGAGCTGCTCCTTCGGCACCCAGACCCCGCCGAGCGCCATCATCGGGAAGAGCAGCGCGCTGCCGATGCCGCTCGCCGCGCGGCCGGTCGGCGCCAGGGCCGCCACCACCAGGCCGGCGGAGAACAACGCCAGGGTGCCCAGGACGATCGACAGCAGGAAACCGCCCGGGTTGCCCGGCAACGGGATGCCGAGCGCGAGCCCGCCGACCCCGGCGATCACCAGGACCACGACGACGGCGACGGCCAGGTTGACCAGCAGCTGCGCGGCGAGCAGCCGGCTCGGCGGCACCGGGCTCGCGGAAAGCCGTTTGAGCAGGCCCTTTTCGCGGTAGGTGGCCATCGCGTTCGGGAACAGCGTCAGGGCGAGCATGGCCAGCAGGATCGTGACGGCCATCGGCGCGATGACCGTGGCCAGGGCGCTGTGCCCGCCGTACTTCGGGTCGGGCAGGTTCGCGCCGGGCATCAGCCCGAACACCAGCAGCAGGGCGAGCGGGATGCCTGCGACGACGGCCGGGGCGCCCGGGTCGCGCAGGAAGACCTTGGCCTCGGCGGCGGTCAGCTTGGTCAGGACGGACACGGTTTCCCCCTTCATTCCGGCCGGCGGCCGGTGAGTGCGACGAAGGCGTCGTCGAGGCCGGCCTGCTCGACGCGCAGGTCTCCGGCGATCACGCCTTCCCTGGCGAGCAGCGACGTCACCGCGTGCAGGACGTTGCCGTGGCCGCTGACCACGAGACGGTCGCCGCGGCGCTCGGCCTTCCGGACCTCGGGCAGCGCCTCGAGCAGCCCGGGCTCGAGCGGGGCCGACGGCCGGAACCGCACGACCTGCTCGTCGACCACCCGGGCGACGAGCCCGGCCGGCGAGTCGACGGCGACCACGCGGCCGGCGTCGATCACCGCGACCCGGTCGCAGAGCCGTTCGGCTTCTTCCATGAAGTGCGTGACGAGCAGGATCGTCACGCCCTGGGCGCGCACCGCCTCGATGAGCTGCCACGTGTCGCGGCGCGCCTGCGGGTCGAGGCCGGTGGTGAGCTCGTCGAGCACCGCGACCTCAGGGCTCCCGACCAGCGCGAGCGCGATCGACAGCCGCTGCTGCTGCCCACCGGAGAGCTTCCGGTACGTGGTGTTCCGGTGCTCGGTCAGGCCGAGCGTGGCGAGCAGCCCCCGCGGATCGGCGGGTGTGCGGTAGAACGCGGCGTAGAGGTCGAGCAGTTCGCCCACCCGCAGCCTGTCCTGCAGCCGGCCGTCCTGGAGCTGGACGCCGACGCGCTGGCGCAGCTCCGCCCGATCGTGGCGCGGATCGAGGCCCAACACCGAAATGGTGCCGCCGTCGGGGATCCGGAGGCCCTCCAGGCACTCGACGGTCGTGGTCTTGCCCGCGCCGTTCGGGCCGAGGATGCCGAAGATCTCGCCGCGCTCGACGGTGAAGGACACGTCGTCGACCGCGACCTTGTCCCCGTATTCCTTGTGGAGGTGCTCGACCTCGATGACCGGCATGCCGCCGTCCCCCTTCTCGCTCAGATTCGACGGATCGAGAATCCCGCGGGCAGGGGCTCCGGCGGATCGTCAGGACGGTTCGAACCCGGCTGTCCCGGTGGCGGACCCGGCATCAACCGATCGGCGGATGCGGGCGCCCAGCCCTCGAGGTCATGAGCCCGGGCGGCGTGCCAGGGACGCGAGGATGATGTCCTGTGCCGCGCCGACCGTGGCCGCGAAGGTGGCCGGGTCGCGGCTGATGCGTTCGGCACCCGCCCGCATGGCGCCGGACAGCAGCTCGACGGCGACTTGCACGTCGCCGACATCGCGGAACTCCCCCCGGGCGATGCCGTCGCGGACGACGTTCCGGACTTCGGCGACGATCGCGTGGAACGGGCCCTCCGGGCCTTTCGGCACCTCGGCGACCGGCAGCCCGGAACCCGGGCGGAACATCAGGTGCAGGGCCTGGTCCGTGCACGCCTTCAAGACTGCTTCGACGATGTCCCGCATCCGTTCGGCGGCCGGGTCCGCCGACCGGGCGGCGATCGCGGCCACCCGTTCGATCAACGGCAGGCACGCCCGCCGGGTCAACGCCAGGACGAGCGCGTTCTTGTCGCGGGCGTAGTTGTACAAGGTGTTGCGCGCGAGCCCGGCGTGGGCCGCGATGTGGCCCATGGTGATCGCGTCGAAGTCGTGGTCGAGCAGCAGCTGCCGAAGCGCTTCGGCCAGGTCGGCCCACACCATCTCGTGGTGCTCGTCGATGCTGGCTCCCCGGATCCGCGGCATCCGGTCATCCTCCCGCCGGCCCGGCGCCGTCCGCTCCCCGGGGTCGGTGGCCGGCGGTCACGGCGAGACCCGCCAGGTGCGGGTTCTCCTGGTACGTCGAGGTCAGCTTGACCCGGCTGAGGCGCCAGCCATCCGCCGTGCGGACCGCCTCGTTGTCGTAGAAACCGGCCACCAGCCAGCGGTGGGGCCCACCGTCGGCGAGTGTGTCCGGGACCCAGTGTTCGGCTCGGACGTGCGCGTGGATCTTCGCGGTGTCGTCGTCGATTTCGATGACGTGCCCGCTGATGACGTGGTGGGTTGCGGTGAAGGGCGCGAAGGAGGCCCGAAGGACTTCGACGTAGTCGCGCAACGGCGTGGTCATGGGCGGAATTCCGGCGACCGCCTCGAAGTCGAGGGTCACCGGGTCGGCGAAGACCAGGCCGGGCAGCTCGGTGTACTCCTTCAGGTCCGCGATGTCGGCATACCGGCCGAGCAGTTCGACGAGTTCGGCTCGGTCGGCGAGCGTGTCCATGGGCCAGCCCCTCTCCAGTCTTTACGACGTACTGTCGCAAAGATTACGACAGTACGTCGTAAACAGCAACCGCGATCACCCTCGACGCGGTCCGGTGTCCCCGGTCAGGGCGCGGCCGATGATCGAGGCGTACAGGCGCACCGACCACCGCCGGGGCAGCAGGTACTTGCCCATGAGGTCGGCCGCGCGGTTGACCGCGCCGGGGATGACGTGGGCGCGTTTGCCGAGGTTGTCCAGCGCGGTCCGCGCCACCCGCGCGGGGTCCATTTTGGACCCGGCGAGCCTGCCGAAGTCGATGCCGGCCGCGTTGTCCAGGCCTTCGGTCTGCGTCTGCCCGGGCGAGACGACCAGCACGTCGACGCCGTCCTTCTTCAGTTCGTGGTTCAACGCCTGGCCCAGTGACAGCACGTAGGCCTTCACCGCGGCGTAGTTGGCTTCGAAGGGCACGGGACTGGCGGCGATACTGGACGACACCAGGACGATGGCGCCGCGGCGCCGCTGCGCGAAGCCTCGGCCGAAGCGGTGCGCCAGCTGCAGGGGCACCGCCCCGTGGATGGTGAGGACGTCGAGCTCGTCGGCCAGCGAGTTGGCCACCAGCGGTCCGGCGAAGTAAAACCCCGCGTTGGCCACGACGATGCCCACGTCGAGGTCGGCGACCTGCTGGCACAGGTCGTCGACCGCTCCCGGCGTGAGCAGGTCCAGGGCGACGACTTTGGTGGTGGTGCCGTGCGCGCGCGACAGCTCCGCGGCCAGGGCCTCGAGGCGGTCCTTGCGGCGCGCCACCAGAACGACGTCGACCCCGGCGGCGGCCAGCCGGCGGGCGAACTGCTCGCCGATACCGGAGGACGCCCCGGTGACGACGGCGTACTGGCCGTATGCGGCGCGAAGATCCTTCATTCCGATTCCCGTCCGAGCGGGGAACGACTTTCATGCAAGCGTTCCAGAAGTAGAGAGACCGACCCTACGACTTCTTGAACAGGCAGTCAAGAAGTCGTAGGGTGGGCTCATGGCGAGGACGGGACGGCCCCGCGGGTTCGACCCCGCCGACGCGCTGGAACGGGCGCGCGGCATCTTCTGGGCGTCCGGATACGGCGGCACCTCGATCCAGGACCTGGTCGACGGCCTCGCCGTGGAACGCGGAAGCCTGTACGCGACCTTCGGCGACAAGCGGCAGCTCTACCTCGAGGCCGTCAAGTCGTACTGGGCCGACTACGAACGGGCTCTCGAGCCGGCGCTCGCCACGATCCCGCTGCTGCCCGCCCTGCGAGAGCTCCTGGTGATGCCGGCCCAGCTCGGAGCCGCGGCAGCCGACCCCCAGGCCCCGCACGGCTGCATGATGGGCAACACGGCCGCCGAGCTCGTGCCGCAGGACGACGAGGCGACCGCGATCGTCAGAGAGTCGTTCGCGCGCTTCGTGCGCATGATGGCCGACGCCCTCCGCGCGGCCCAGCACCGAGGTGAAGTGACGACGGCCTCCGCCCCCGAAGCGCAGGCTCAGCTCCTGCTCGTGGTCGCCGAAGGGACCTCGCTGCTGGCGCGAGCGGGAACGGACCCGGCAGCGGCCACCGCCGCGATCGACGTGGCTCTCGAGGGACTGCGTCAGGCCCCGTGACGACGAACCACCGGTTCAGCGTCACACGGACAACCCCCGCGGGACGGCCTCTGCGGATTCACCGTCCTCGAACTGCTCGTGGCCCAGCACGCCGAGCAGCTGCAGCTTCTCGAACGCCTCCGTACGTGGCGGCGCGGTCAGCACCAGCAACGCCTGCGACTGGTCCTCGGTGAACAACACCTGGCAATCCACCTCGATCTCCCCCAGTTGCGGGTGCACGAGCACCTTGTGGTCCTCGAACCGCTTCGCCACCTCGTGCCGTTCCCACAACCGTGAGAATTCCTCACTCTCCCGGCGCAGCGCCCGCACCAGCTCACCGGCCCGTGAATGCGGACCCATCGACCCGTGCGCGGCCCGCAGGTTCGCCACCAGCGCGCGGCTCTGCCGGTCGCGGTCGTGCTCCGGGTAGATCAGGCGCTGGCCGGGGTCGGTGAACCAGCGGTAGATCTCGCTGCGCGCGAGACCGGTGTGGTGGGAATTTCCGCCGTAGAGCGCTTCGGCGAGGCGGTTCTGCACCAGGACCTCGCCGAGGTTGGACAAGATCAGCGCGGGCGTGTCCGACAACCGGTCCAGCACCCGCAGCAACGCGGGCGCGACGTGCGCGGCGGTCGCCGCGGGAGACGGGGCGTTGCGGCCGGCCACCACGAACAGGTAGTTCCGCTCGTCGTCGCTCAGCCGCAGCGCCCGGGCGAGCGCGGCCAGCATCTGCTCGCTCGGCTGCGGACCGCGTTGCTGCTCCAGGCGCGTGTAGTAGTCCGTCGACATCGCGGCCAGCGACGCGACCTCCTCCCGCCGCAGCCCCGACGTCCGGCGGCGGGCTCCCGGCAGGAGACCGACGTCCTCCGGCTGCAACTGCTCCCTGCGCCGACGCAGGAAGGCCGCCAGTTCCGCTCGATCCATAACCCCAGTATCCCGCTCCGCCGAGCCCGAACCAGGGACAACCGATCCCCCGATAACCGATCTCTGCCGCCACCCCGGCCGGGACACCGAGACTCGGGGCATGGACATCACCGGAAACACCCTCTTCATCCCCGGCGCCACCAGCGGCATCGGCCTGGCCCTGGCGCTCGCCCTCCAGCAGCGGGGCAACACCGTGATCGTCGGCGGGCGCCGCACCGAACGGCTGGAGAAGATCGCGGCCGAGCACCCCGGCATCGACACGGTCCGGATCGACACCGCCGACACCGCGAGCGTCCAGGCCGCGGCGAAGGAGGTGCTCGCCCGCCACCCCGAGCTGAACGTGCTCGTGACCATGGCCGGCATCATGCGCGTCGAGGACTGGCACCAGCCCGAAACGTTCCTCGAGTCCGCCGAGAACGTCGTGACGACCAACGTGCTCGGTCCGATCCGCCTGATCGCCGCCTTCATCGAGCACCTGCGCACCCGGCCGGACGCCACCATCATGACCGTCTCTTCAGGACTGGCCTTCATCCCGCTCAAGGTGACCCCGAGCTACAACGCGTCCAAGGCGGCGATCCACATGCTCAGCGAGTCGCTGCGGCTGCAACTGGCCGACACGTCGGTGAGCGTCCTCGAGCTGGAACCGCCGTCCGTGCAGACCGACCTGCTCCCGGGCCAAGCCGAAAACGACCAGGCGATGCCGCTCGGCGAGTTCGTCGCCGAGGTGATGGGCATCCTCGAGACACAGCCGGAGGCCAAGGAAGTCCAGGTCGAACGGGTCAAGTTCCTCCGCTACGGCGAAGCCCGCGGCGAATACGCCCAGGTCGTCGCGGCACTCAACGGCACCGACCCGCACCGGGGCTGAGGCCGGGGGCCCGGTGCGCGTCGGACTGAGTTCGGCCGGTGCGGCCTGCTACCAGCCGGATGGCAGGCCGGTGATCGCCGGCGTCAGTTCCTCGAAGGTGCGGGCTCGCACTGCCACGTCCAGCCGGGTCTCGTACTCCCACAAGGTGAGTACGCCGCCGGCCATCGCGCGGTTCAGCCGGTCGAGCACGACCTGGCGGTGGGCCGGGGTGATCAGGTCGTCCGAGTGGGGATCCGGCTTGCGGTCGCTCAGTGGGTCATTGGCCGGCAACGGGAGGTCGACCACCAGCTTCGCCAGCTCACGGGTCGTTGTCGCCGACCAGACCCCGACGGTCCGGGCCGCGTGCTCACCCGGACCGAGTCGTTCCTCGGCCAACGCCTGTTCGAGGTACTTGGCGACCCGGGCCCGGTCGACGTCGAGCGCCGACGGGTCGGCGACCGCGGGCTCAGCCACGACGGCCGGCCTCACCACGACGGGCTCCGGCTCAACCGGCTCGACCACAACCGGCTCGACCACCACAACAGGGTCCGGCTCCAGCGGCTCAACCACCAAAACATACTCCGGCTCAGCCACGACAGCCGACCTGCCGGACTCCACCACGTGATCCCCACCGCGGCTGTCCGGCCGGCCGGTTTGTCGTGGGCCATCCCATGCCGCGCGCAACGTGTCAAGGCTCTCGCCTGAGGCCGCGCGTTCGAGGATGCTGTCGAACTCCGCTCTGGTCAGCCTGCGGCTCCCCCTGGCCTGGAGGGCTTCCTGCACGAAGGCGAGCCGCTCCAGGCCTGCCGCCAGCGCGGGATCGTTTCGCCGGGGCCGCAGGTGCGGCTCGATGTCCAGGAACAACACGAGCAAATCCGCCGCGGTTCGCGCCCGGGCCGCGAAGATCGTCCGCCACCTGCGATCCGCGCCGCTCAACGAGTCGTACTCGGCGGCGATGTCCAGGAGGGTGATCGCGAACTCGCGCTCGAGGTCGCCGACGGGCGTGGTGGCGGGCACCGTGTCCCACCTCGGCGCGGGCAGGTCGGCCACCATCGCCGGCAGATCGTGATAGGCCGCCTCCGACACCTCCTGCCGAAGCCCCTCGGAGCGGACCTGGTCCAGCCATCCGCACGCCACCGCGTAATCCACCACGGCCAACGCATGCTTCCGCCGAGCGGCCTTGCGTACCTGACGACTCCACCACTCGACCAATGAACCTTCGCAATCTCCCAGCACGCCCGGCCATGACGAGCCGGACACCCCGGCGACGAGTCTGACGCCGGCGCCGCCACAGATCAACACCTTGCCGTGAACTGGCCAGGCGCCCTCGGTTCGATTCGGTCACGGTCGTACCGACGCCGAACCCTGGAAGGCCCGCAGCGTGCGCTCCGGCGGCACCTTCGCTTCGGTGGTTCCCGCTCCCCCAAACGGATGGACGCCGTCCATGCGTGTACCGCATCGATTGATCGGATGCCGGTGTTGGACCGCGGTCGTCGGCTGCCACCAGACTCGTCGGTGAACCGTCGCTCGACGAGGAGACGAGGTACGCATGACCGGGATTTCGAGACGGGGCGCACTCGCGCTGGCCGCCGGTGCGGTCACGGCCCAGGTCGTGAGCACGGGTCCGCCCGCCGCCGCGGCGAGCCCGCCGGTGAGCCGCGGACAGAACCCGGTCCTGGGCGCCGACCTCATCACCACCGTGACACCGCGCGACAACTGGCGGGTCACCGCGGTCGCCGTCCGGTACGCCGATCCCGTCGACCTGCGGGGCGGCACCATCGCGCCGTCCGCGTTCGAGGTCGTCGCCACGGTCGGCGGCCAGAAGGCGTCCCGGACGGTCACCCGGGCCTACCCGAACACCGCGCCCGAGGTGGCCGAGCGGGGCCGGCCGGGCCAGTACGTGGTCATCGAGCTGGATCCGGCGGATCCCAACGCACGCGCCTCGGGCGCCGTCGACCCGCTGCCGCTCGACCGGGCGTATGCGATCCGGCAGGTCGAGGACCTGAAAACCCGCGGCGGTGCGGTCGTCCTCCCGGCGACCCCGTTCGCCGTCCGCAACGACGGCGTGCTCACCCCGGTCGTCGACGGCTTCACCGCGGGCTCGTTCGTCGACTCGACCGGGTTCGAGCTGAGGTTCCGGCTCCACCGGCCGGCAACGGGGAACAGCCGCCGCCCTCTCGTCGTCACCCTGCACGGCGGTGGCGAGGTCGCCGACAACGACCTGACCCAGCTGACCGGCAACCGGATCGCGGTCACGTTCGCGAAACCGGAACGGCAGCGCACGAACCCGGCGTTCGTCCTCGCTCCCCAGATCCCGCTCCCCCGCCCGATGGACGGCCCGGACGGCACCGACTGGACCGACGCCCGGGTCAACGCGGCGACCGCCGAGCTCATCGACACCTTCGCGGCCCGCGAACCCGTCGACCCCGACCGGATCTACCTCGTCGGCCTGTCCTCCGGCGGCCGCGGGATCTACCACCTGCTGCCGAAGTACCCCGGCAAGTTCGCCGCGGCCCTGGCCACCTCCGGCTGGGGCGAGGTGTCCGCGATGGAAAGGATCACCCACGTTCCACTGTGGACTGACCACTCGATCGACGACCCGGTGGTGCCCTACCGGGAGGGCCGGTTCGGCAAACCCGGTACCTGGACGCTGATGAACGCGCTGGAGGCCACCGGCACGAAGGTGACCCGCGGCGAGTGGGCCAACAACCTTCCCAAGGCCGAGTTCGAGGCCCGCTCGCGCGCACTGCTGCGCGAGGCCCGCGCCGCCGGCAGCCACGTGCTGTTCACGAGCTACACGGCGGGGACGACGACGCCCAGCCCGCACTTCGCGTGGGGGCAGACCTACGAGAACGACGTCGTCATCGACTGGCTGTTCGCCCAGTCACGCCGCGGGGCGTGACTCGGAGCTCCAGCGAGAGCAGGCGTGAGCTGAGGGACTTGCCGTGGGTGTCCAGGGCCAGCGACGTGGTGACGCCACCGTCGACGACCTGGTGGCAGACGAAGTGCAGCGCGCACAGGCCGGGCAGCTCGTGGCGGACGACGTCGCCCGCCACGTACTCGGCGAGGTGGGCGCGGACCCGGTGCGCCGTGAGGGTCCGCACCAGCAACTGGTAGTCGCCGTCGTCGCGGGGGAACACCGACAGGGTCGCCACGTTGCCCTTGTCCCCCGCGCGGCAGTGCGCCAGGTCATGCAGCAGCATCGGGTGCCTCCAGGAACGTCACAGCCGGGCGGACGGCGTCGCGCGGGATGAGGGTCGAGACGATTCCGATCACCTCGCCGACGTGCACGCGCACTCCCCCGCCGCCGGCGGGACCGTTGGTGTACAAGGACTCCACCTCGTCGCCGACGCGTTCGAGGACGTTCCGGTCGTGGCCGATCGCGGCCACCCGCAGCCGGCAGTCGGTCTCGCCGCCGAGTACTTCGGCACGCAGGGGCACGCCGGCCAACCGGGTGGTGACGACCTCGGCGGCGAGCGCGGCGCGGCGGGCGGCGTTCGGACCGGCATAGGAGATCTCAGCCTCCACTTTGGACCCCGCCCGGTAGCCGACGCTCACCTTGAGCGACCCCGGTCGCGGGGTCCCGCGCGCGCCCGCCACGCGCACCGCGTCGGCACCGGTCTCGGTGACCGACACACCGCGCACGTCCAGCGTCACGTCCGGGGTCAGGTAGGCGGCCGGGTCGGTGATCTCGTAGAGCAGCTGCTCGCGCACGGTCGCGCGGGACAGCCGTCCCCCGGTGCCGGGGAGCTTCCCGAACAGGGCGGTGCCGTCCGGTTCGACGTCCGCGAAGGGGAACCCCAACGCGGGCAGGTCCGGCACGTCCTGGAAGCCGGGGTCGGCGAAGTAGCCCCCGGTCAGCTGGCCCGCGCATTCGAGGAGGTGCCCGACGACCGTGCCCGCGGCGATCCTCGGCAGGTCGCCGACGTCCCAGCCGAGGCGGTCGGCGAGCGGCGCGACGAACAGCGAGGGGTCCGCCACCCGGCCCGTGATCACCACGTCGGCGGACAGTGCGGGGAGCAGCGCGTCGGCACCCAGGTACGCGTTCGCCGACACGATCTCGCCGTGCTCACGCAGCGGCTTCCCGGTCTCCCACGCCGGGGCGTCCAGGTCCAGGCCGGCGAGCACGTCGTCGCCGGTGACGACCGCGACCCGGCCACCGAGCCCGTGCGCGTCCAGGAGGTCCCGGGTGACCCGGCCCGCCGCGAGCGGGTTGGCCGCACCCATGTTCGTCACGATCCGCACGCCGTTGCGCAGCGCCGGGGGCAGCAGCCGGGAGAACCGGGCCGGCAACCGGCGTTCGTAGCCGAGTGCCGGGTCGGCCAGCCTGCGTTGCTGCGCGAGCGCGACCGTCCGTTCGCCGAGGCACTCCAGCACGATGTCGGCCAGGTCCCCCCGGCGCAGGAGGTCCTCCGCCGGCTCGATCCGGTCGCCGGAGAACCCCGCCCCGCTGCCGATCCTGGTGGTGGACAAGTGATCTCTCCCCGCTAGAACGAGATGGCGCCGGTCACGAGCGCGACGACGGTCATGACCAGCGTCGTGCCGAACGCCCATTTGAAGATGAACCGCTGATGGTCACCCAGGTCGACGCCGCTCATGCCGACCAGGATGAACGTGGACGCGGTCAACGGGCTGAGCGGGAACCCCGTGGTCATCTGCCCGAGGATGGCCGCCGTCCCGACCTCGGCCGCACTGCCGCCGAAGGCCGCCGAGGTCTCCGCCAGCACCGGCAGCACACCGAAGTAGTAGGCGTCCGGGGTGAACACCAGCGACAGCGGCATGCTCGTGACGGCCACGATCACCGGCAGCGCACCGCCCGCGCCGTGCGGGATGATGCCGACGAGCCACTTCGCCATCGCCCCGATCATGCCGGTGCCGCCGAGGATCCCGGTGAACACGCCGGCGGCGAAGATCATCGTGGTGACCAGCACGACGTTGGTGCCGTGCTGGGCGAACAGCTCCTGCTGCTGCTCCCACTTCGGCCGGTTCACGATCACCGCGATGACGAACGCGACCACGAACACGACCTCGAGCGGGAACCACTGGGCGAGCAGCACCACGATCAGCGCGAGGGTCAGGACCACGTTGAACCAGAACCGGACGCGAGCCCAGCCGGCGCGCGGCTCCGGCGCGGGCACGACCTCGGCCAGTTCGATGACACCGAGCCGCTGGCGTTCCGACCGTCCGATGAGGAACGCGGCGACCAGCACCCACAGGATGCCCGCGACCATCGCCGGGATCGCCGGCACGAAGATGTCGCCCGAGGTCAGGTGCAGCGCCGCCATGGCCCGGGCGGTCGGGCCGCCCCACGGGACCATGTTCATCACGCCGGCCCCGAGACAGACCACGCCGGCGAGGACGAGCCGCCGCATGCCGAGCCGTTCGTAGATCGGCACCAGCGCCGACGCGGTGATCAGGAACGTCGACGCGCCGTCGCCGTCGAGCGCGACCAGAAGCGTCAGCACCGCGGTGCCGACGGTGATCTTCAGCGGGTCACCCTTCGCCCAGCGCAGCACCCGCGCGACGGCCGGGTCGAACAGCCCGGCGTCGATCATCAGGCTGAAGTACAGCACCGCGAACGTGATCATGATCGCGACCGGGGCGACCTTGAGGAGACCGCCGCCGACCAGTGTGCCGAGGGCGCCGCCGTGCCCGGTGACCACCGCGACGAGGACCGGCAGCGCGGTCAACGCGATGAGCACCGAGACCCGGCGGGACAGCACAGCCACCAGGAACAGCGCGATCGTGACGAAGCCACTCGCGGCGAGCATCCTTGACCTCCTTCGAGTGTGCTCACCTTCCCCAGCCGCCACCCCGCGCGGCAAGCATCAATATCCGATAGATTGATGAGCTGTGCGCATGGATCTGACAGTGCAGCAGCTCCGCGTCGTGCTCGCCGTGCACGACGCCGGGAGCTTCACCGCGGCGGCGGAGGTGCTGCTGCAGGCACAGTCGTCACTGTCGAGGACCGTGCTCGAAGTGGAGCGGCGCCTGGGGGTGGCGATCTTCGAACGCACGACCAGACGGCTCGAACTGACCGCCGAAGGCCGCGAGTTCGTCGCGATCGCCCGCGTCACGGTCGCGTCGTTCGACGCGAACCTGCGCCACTTCACCGGCTTCCTCGACGGACAGCGCGGCCGGGTCCGCGTGGCGACTTTGCCTTCCCTGGCCGCGATCCTGCTGCCTGCCATCGTGTCCACCTACCACCGTGACCACCCCGGCGTCGTCCTGTCCATTGAGGACGCCCTCGCCACCGAGGTGCTCGATCGCGTCCGCGCCGGTGACGTCGACCTGGCCGTGACCGTGGTGTCCGCGACCACCGACCCCACCGACGACCTGCTGGTCACCCCCGTCGCGACCGACCGGTTCTGCTGCGTGTTCCCGAAAGGCCACCCCTTCGCCGAGGTCGCGGAGGTCACCTGGACCGACCTCGCGGCCGAGGCGTTCATCGCCTTCGACCGCACCACGAGCATCCGCCAGCACCTCGACCGGGCCTTCACCGAGGCAGGCGCCCGCCCGCGCAACACCATCGAGGCCCGCAACATCAGCGCGGTCGCCGGCCTCGTCGCCGCCGGCCTCGGCGTGACCGCCGTGCCGGGACTCGTCCTGCCGCTCATGACGTTCGCCGAACTCGGACACCGTCCACTCGGCGCCCCCCGCACCGAACGCACCATCGCCGTCGTCCGCGTCCCCCACCGGCCGCTGGCGCCCGCGGTCGTCGCCTTCCAGACCGCCATCACCGACGCGAGCCGCTCCGGCATCGACCTGCCCCAGGAGACGTCCTGGTTGCCATCGTGAACGGTGGAACCGGCGCAGGCCATCAGCCCGTCCGGTGCCTGGCAGATGGCGGTGGGCCGCCGCGACCGAAGGTGCCGTGGCTGCGGATCGTCTTGAATTTCAGAGAGCACAAATGGGAACGTTCCGAGTGCGCCAACAGCCCTTCTACGGTTGCCTCTCGCCGGCGAGCACGGCCAAGGACATCCCGACGACAGCGCCGATCATCGTGAACACACCCACGCGGTCAGAAGATGTGACTGTCCAAAATCGACACGCTCGCGACCGGGCAAATTGGCCTATTGCACCCGTTGCTTGAGGCTCTCCAGCTCCCGGCGCAGCCTTTCCTGCTCCTGCCGCAGCTTGGCGGCATCGTCGCCCAGGTCGTTCTCCTCGAGGCATTTGATGAGGAACCCGAGCGCCACCAGCAGCGCCGCCCACGACAGCCACATCCTGAGCGCCAGCAACGGTTCGAGCGGCGGCGCCACAGCGCCGAACGCCACCCCCGGAGTCGCGGCGATGGCGTTGCCCAGAGCGACGGCGGCACCTACCTTTTGAATTTCACAAGCCACGGCTTACTCCTCCGGAAGGTGTTCTTGGACCGACTTGTCTCCGACCGACGTGATTCCCAGGTCAGCGAGGTAGGCCTCGAGGTCGCCCTCTGCTCCGTGATTGGCGGCGAGGGAGATGGCCGGGAAGTCGGCGAGGTCGATGGAATCCTCGACGGTTGCTTCCGGGCCTTCCATGACTGCCCAGGTATCAGCGCTGACGACGCCGTCGACGGATAGCCCGACGTTCGCCTGGAGTTGCATGACAGCATCCATCGTTGTTTGACCGAAGGATCCGTCGACAGCGTCGGCAAAACACCCGACGACAGTCAGATCCTCCTGGAGCCTGGCCACCGCGGGGCCGCTGTCGCCGATTTGAAGATCTGGTTGATCGAACGGCATCTGCGATCGTCTCCTCAGAATTCAGGTATGCGCATGTCCTCGGTTCAGTCGTAATTAGCTCGGCAACCCGCCCATCAGTTACGTGACAACTCTTAGACGAAGTCGACGTCGAAGTACGCCTTGTATGATCCTCCGTCCGCTGAAAGCAGTTTGGTCGCCAGGTTGAATTCCACATCGCGTTCGCGTTGGAGTTCTGCTCGTGCGAGCTCAATGAGGGACTTGGGGGCCAAGGGGAAGACGTCGGTCCCGATCAGGTCGTCACCGGAGCCGATGGCGCTGTTGATGGCGTTGGCGATGGGGCCGGCGCCTGCATTGGCCAGGGCGAGAGCGATGCCGCTGACAGGGAGCCCGACACCGGTTGCCGCGATGGCCCCGGCGAGGCCGTTGAGGGCCAGGCGCACGCCGCCTTCGATCTGCGTCCGGTACTGGTCGGGGTTCCCCGCGTCGTGTTCCATCATCGTGACGGCGAGCGCGCCGATGCCGGCGGGCGCTCCGCTGTACAGGACCAGGAAATCCGGGTATGAGCCGCCTCCGTTGACGTCGGCGATCGACGTGGTCGTGGACTTGATTGTTTCCTGTGTTGGACCGACCGTGCTGGCGACGATGTAGGTCTCGTCCTCGGCGGAGATCTCGTCTGACTCCCCGAAACAGTTCTGGCCTCGGTAGCGGACCTGGATTCCGGCGACCTCGACAACACCGGTGTCGGGCCAGAAGTAGAGATCCCCTCGCTCGAAGGTGTTGACCTTCCCGTGGTCCGCTCGCTCGTCCAACTCGTTGCTGGTCGGGTAACCGAGGTCACTGCGAGGCCCACCCCGTTCGAGCCAATGCTGACGGATCAGGCCATGCACCTCACGGGCTCCTGTAGCCTCGGTGGCGTACATCGTGCCGTTTTGAAACTCACTGACCGTGCCGCGGCCATCGGGCACGTTCTCCGTGTCGCCCACGGGACGACCAAGCAGCCCACCGACGCCGCCGAGCCGCTGGTACTCGGCGTGGATCGGTGCGTCCACCGCGAACACCGCGTCGGGGGGCAGCTCGTGGTCCGCTGGTCGCTGCACATAGATGGCCCGGCCACCGTTCCATTCCTGCCAGTACCACCCCGATCCATGGATCGGCCCGGCAGGCTGGTCGAAGTGCGCAATCTCCAGAGCCTTCGTCGCGATGTCGTCGCGCACAACCCGCGCGGTGAGCAACCCGTCCTGCTGACCCTCGCCCCAGGCGTTGGCCAGGTCACCCGGCGGGTGCGGGTTCGGCATCGGGTCGATAGTGCCCTCGTGTTGCAGGCCTTGCGTGATACCCCGCGCGTAGCCCTTCTGGTACGCGCGGAAACGACGTGCACCCGCGACGAAGCCCTCTTTCCAGGCGTCAGACTGTGGCCCCGCCGGGAACGGCGATGGTTTGTCCGCATCATGGGTACCGAAGGCCGCCTCTCGATAGCCCGCCTCGTAGGCCTCCGCCAGATCAGGGTCGTCCGCATGTGGATTGTCGAAGTCGGTCAGGTGTTCTCTCGGCATCGCCATCGCCTTCCACCTTTGTTCATTCGCGTTTGCCGAAATGTCAGTCCGCGCAGATCAGATGGCATTGAAGTACTCGATACTAATCGCCCACAAGCAGATCAGATCAGATCATGTTCAGGAAATGGCCAATTTGAGCAAGGATCATCACCGCAACTAATAACGGCGACAATGACGGGTGCTCATCACCTCATCACGTGGTTCGGTCGGACGGTTGCAGCCAGCCCAGATCTTGCGAAAGGGCACGGGCGCCGACGATCACAGCGCGCACGTACTCGGACCGTTCACCGGCCCGCCACAGCACCGACCAGGGATAAAGAGATGTGGGCGTGGTCAGCGGCCGCCACACGATGTCGTGAGTCGTAGACACGCAGGACTCCGGGGCGCACAGCACACATCGACCCTGTGCCACCAGGTCAACTGCGGCTCGGATGCTTTCGACGGTTCCGCGATGGACCGTCGGGAGGAAGCCGACCGACCGGCACAGCTCAACCACGAAATGGTTGAACTCCGGAGCCCGTTCCTCCTCACCGAGCAGCACCGGCACGGTGGCCAGAGCCGGAACCGGCACACGGGGCAATGCGGCGAACCGGTGCTCCCGCGCGACCAGCACACCGAGCGGATCCAGCCGCACCAGCTCGAAGTCCACCTCGGCCGGGGCCAACGAGGCTCGCCCGAATCCGACGTCGAGCCGACCGTCGGCGAGCAGCTTGAACTGTTCCGGCACACCCACCTCCACCTGGTGAATCTCCAGATCGGGATGGCGCTGCTGAACCTGCTGCAGGATCTGAGGCATCGAGTCATAGCCGGCGTCGACGATGCCCACCCGCAAAGTCGGCGCCGAGACGGCGGCCCGCTGTGCCGTGATCGCGGCCCGGCTGGCGTGAGCGAGAATCTGTCGCGCCTCGACGAGAAACGCGCTGCCCGCACGGGTCAGCCGAACATGGTGGGTGGTGCGCTCCAGCAGAAGCACCCCCAGCTCCCGTTCCAACCGAGCCAGCTGCTGGCTCAACGCTGACTGGACGATGTGCTCGCGCGCCGCCGCCCGGCCAAAATGTAGTTCCTCCGCAAGAGTGACGAAGTAGCGCAGCTGCCTGAACTCCATGCCCTCCACCTCACTGGCGACGGTCGGCGACTCGGCTCCGGCCAGCCTCCCAAGCATCAACCCGTTCGTCCATATGGCGGTGTCCACCAACGGATCGTTACCGTGAGCGATCAGCTGACACCTACCCCCTCAGCGCGAGACCACTACCGCTCATTGCGGCCGGGGTTTTGGCAGTTCTGGCTGCCGCGCTCGGATTTCTCGCCTGTTCCCCAAATTTCTTGGAGATTTCCACCTGACGAACGTGCCGAGCAACACCTTGTCCGTGGTCATTTCGACTGCCCTGGACATCGGAGTAGGCCTCTGCCTGCTCGGATCTCGGACAAGATCGGCCGGAGCCGGTCTGCTGCCGGGTGTCGTGGCCACCGCGCCCACCGGCCCCATGTACGACATCAACTTCCTGATAACCGGGAAATACGGCGAGGCCGGCGCCGGCCTGTGGCTGGACCTCATCGCCACCATGATCCAGATCATCGCGGCGGCCGTAATCGTCGTCACGCTGGTCGGAAGGGGATCCGTTCGCTTCACGCTTCACGATGCCGGTTTGGTTTCCTGGCTCGTCGTGCTTCTCGGTGTCGGTGAGAGAAATCAGTGGCTGTGGAGGCTCCACTGCCTCGACTTCGCGCAGCGGCTACCCCGCTCCGGGGGAACGCCGGCGATCCATGAGGTACCGCGCCAGCTCGGCGACGGTGGGCCGGTCGAAGACGACGGTGGCCGGCAAGTCGACGCCCGACAAGCCGGTGAGCCGGGTGCGCAGCTCGATCACGGTGAGCGAATCGAACCCGAGCTCCGGGAACGGGCGGTCGTCGGCGATCACGGCGGGGTCCGGGTGGCCCAGGACCGCGGCGACCTCCGCGCGCAGCAGCTCGCGCAGCTCCGGCTCGGCCGGGTTCTCCGGCCAGCTCTCCCGTGCCGAGGCGGCACGCACGGCCGAAGCGCCGGTCGGCGGCGCCATCGACGCCGACGGGTCGAAGCGGACCGGCACCAGCACCGGTTCGGCCGAGCCGAGTGCCGCGTCGAACAGCGCGAGGCCCTGCTCGGCGGTCAGCCCCTCGACGCCGGACGCGTGGATGCGCCGCCGGGCGGTGGCCGAGATCCGGTCGCCGAGACCGGTGCCGAGCTCCCACAGCCCCCACGCCAGCGACAACGCCGGCAGCCCCGCCGCGCGGCGGCGGCACGCCACGGCGTCCAGCAGCCGGTTCGCGGCCGCGTAGTTGGCCTGCCCGGCCTTGCCGAACACGCCGGCGACCGAGGAGAACAGGACGAACGCCGTCAGCGGCAGGTGCCGGGTCACCTCGTCGAGGACCAGGGCCGCGTCCGCCTTGGGACGCAGCACGAAGTCCAGGCGTTCCGGTGTCTGGGCCGCCAGCACGCCGTCGTCGACGACGGCCGCGCTGTGCACGACTGCCGTCAACGGCGGATCGCAGCTGCCGACCAGCCGCACCACGGTGTCCCGGTCCGCGACGTCGGCCGCGACGATCCGCACGTCCGCCCCGAGTTCCCGCAGGGACGCAAGCAGTTCCTCGGCGCCGGGCGCCGCGGGCCCGCTCCGGCTCACCAGCAGGAGGTGCCGGATGCCGTGCGCGGTGACGAGGTGCCGGGCCAGCACGGCGCCGAGCGCTCCCGTCCCGCCGGTGATCAGCACGGTCCCGCCCGTGTCGATCGGCCGCTCCGGCGCCGGGGCGGCGCGCGTGATCCGCAGGACGTGCGGCACTCCGTCGCGGACGGCGATCTGCGGTTCCGCGCTGCCGCCGGCGAGGTCCGCCACCCGCGTCACCGGGAACCCCGGCTCGAGGTCGACCAGGCCGATCCGGCCCGGGTATTCCGCCGCGGCCGCGCAGCCCAGTCCCCACGCCGCCGCGGCGGCCGGGTCGGGATCGGGGCCGGTCGCGTTGCGGGTGACCAGGAGCAGCCGCTCGCCGCTGCCCTGCCAGTCGTGGAGAACGGCGAGCGCGTGACCGGCCGCCGCGCGCACGTCACCCGGCGCGATTTCGACGGTCCGCACCGGCTCCGAGGCCGCCACCGGCGGCATCGGAGTCCACTGTGGACGGTAGAGCATCGTGTCGGGGGCCGCCATCGGCCGGGTCGTCAGCGTTTCGATCCCGGCCGTCGGGTTCCCGGCTTCGTCGTACAGCGTGACCCGGACCGCGCCGACGCCGAGGCGGACGCCGTGCACCCTGGCCCGCCGCGCACCGGGCGCGTAGACCTCGACACCGCTCCAGAGGAACGGCACCCGCTGCTCGGCCGCCGGTCCCTCGGCCAGCGCGGTCGCGTGCACGGCCGCGTCCAGCAGGACCGGGTGCAGTTCGAACCGGCCCCCGACGTCCGGCGGCAGCTCGACCTCGGCGAAGAACTCCTCACCGCGCAGCCACAAGCGTTGCACGGCTTGGAAGGCGGGCCCGTAGGCGTGCGCGCGGTAGGCCTCGGCGACGTCGGCTTCCACGGCCCCGGCCGGCGGCCACTCACCATTCCAAGTGGGCGGGAGCGGGCCGCGCGGGCGCAGCTTTCCCCCGGCGTGCTTGCGCCACTGCTTCTCGTCGCGGGTCCGGGCGTAGACGTCGATCCTCGGCTCGTCCACGACGACCTGGACGTGGACGTCCTCGGTGTCCAGGCGCAGCGGGGCTTCGATCACGAGCTCCTCGACGCCCGCTCCGCCGGCGTGCAGGGCCAGCTCGGCGAACACCGTCCCGGGCACCAGCACGGATCCGCCGACGACGTGGTCGGCGAGCCACCGGTGGCGGCGGACGCCGAGCGAGCCGCCGTGCACGACCCGCGGCGAGTCGGGCGCTTCCAGCGCCGGACCGAGCACGGCGTGGTCGCCGCCGTCCTGCTCCGGGGACGGCTGGTCCAGCCAGTACCGGGTGCGCTTGAACGGGTACGTGGGCAACGGCGTGATCCGCGCGCCCGAGCCCGCGAACACCGCGGACCAGCCGACCCGGACGCCCGCCGTGTGCACCGCACCCGCCGCGGCCAGCACCCCGGTGCCCGACATCGTGGCCGGCGCGGTCGGCATGACGTCGGCGGTCAGGCGGCCGAGCACCGGCGCCGGGCCGATCTCGAGGCCGACGACCGGGCCCGGCGCCGCGGCTGTGGCGAGCGCGCCGGCGAACCGCACGGTCGAGCGGGCGTGCCGCCGCCAGTGGCCCGGCTCGATCTCGTCGACCAGTTCTCCGGTCACGCACGAGACGAGCGGGAGGGTGGGACGGTGGTACTTCAGCCCGGCGGCGACCTCGTGGAACTCGTCGAGCATCGGGTCCAGCAGCGGCGAATGGAAGGCGTGGCTGACGCGCAGGAACGTGCCGCCGCCGAATCGGTCGGCGAGCGCCTTCGTCACGGCCGCCTCCCCGGAGAGCACCACCGAACGCGGCCCGTTGACCGCGGCGACGGCCACGGCGTCGCCCACGAGCGGAGCCACGTCCGCTTCGGTGGCCTCTACGGCGATCATCACCCCGCCGCCGGGCAACGCGGCCATGAGCCGGCCGCGTGCCGCCACGAGCGTCGCCGCGTCCGCCAGCGAGAGCACGCCGGCGACGTGCGCGGCGGTGATCTCGCCGATCGAGTGTCCCATTAGGACGTCGGGGCGCAGGCCCCACGACTCGTACAACCGGTACTGCGCGACGCCGAAGGCGAACAGCGCGGCTTGCGCGTGGTCGGTGCGGTCCAGCGCTTCCCCGCCGGTGAAGGCGACGTCGCGCACGCCGCCGCCCAAGGCCTCGCACGCCTCGTCGAAGGCGTCGGCGAACACCGGGAACCGCTCGGCCAGCTCCCGGCCCATCCCGGCCCGCTGCGCGCCCTGCCCGCCGAACAGCACGGCCAGCCGGGTTCCACTTCGGACGGTCCGGCCGCGCACGCGCCCTTCGGCGACGGCTCGCAGGGCCTCCCGGTTCGCCGCGGGCACCAGCACGCGGTGCGCGAGCGGCGTCCGCCGGGCGAGGGTGTAGGCAGTGTCGGATACGTCGACGGCGTCGACGGCGTCGACGGCGTCGACGGCGTCGGGGGCCTCGGCCAGCCCGGCCGCGACGAGCCGGAGCGCATCGCCGTCCGCGGCGCTGAGCAGCCAGGGCGCCTCGGGGAACGGCCGCCGGGCCGGAGCCTCCGACGGCGGTGCCTCCTCGACGATCACGTGCGCGTTGGTGCCGCCGATCCCGAAGGCCGACACCCCCGCCCGGCGGACCCGGTCCGTGTGCGGCCACGGCCGGGCCTCCGCCAGCAGCTTCACCTCGCCGGACGCCCAGTCGACGTGCGGGCTCGGCTCGTCCGCGTGCAGCGACGCCGGCAGCTGCTCGTGCTGCAACGCCGTCACCACCTTGATCACCCCCGCGACCCCGGCGGCGGCCTGGGTGTGGCCGATGTTCGACTTCACCGAGCCGAGCCAGAGCGGCTCCCGGCGCGGGCCACGCCCGTACGCCGCCATCAGCGCGTCCGCCTCGATCGGGTCGCCCAGCGGCGTTCCCGTCCCGTGCCCTTCGACGGCGTCGACGTCCGCCGCGGTCAGCCCCGCGTCCGCGAGCGCCGCCGCGATCAGCGCCTGCTGGGCGCGTCCGCTGGGCGCGGTCAGGCCGTTCGACGCGCCGTCGGCGTTCACCGCGGTGCCGCGCAGCACGGCCAGCACCGGGTGCCCGTGCCGGCGGGCGTCGGACAGCCGTTCCAGCAGGATCACCCCGGCGCCCTCCGACCACGCCGTGCCGTCGGCTCCGGCCGCGTAGGACCGGCAGCGGCCGTCCGGGGAGAGGCCGCGCTGCCGGCTGAAGGCCAGGAAGGTCCGCGGGGTGGCCATCACCGTGGACCCGCCGGCGAGGGCGAGCGAACATTCCCCGTCACGCAGCGCCTTCACGGCCAGATGCAGCGCGACCAGCGACGACGAGCAGGCCGTGTCGACGGTCAGGGTGGGCCCGGTGAGCCCGAAGGTGTAGGAGATCCGGCCCGAGGCGACCGCGTGGGAGGAGCCGATACCCAGCCACGCCTCGAGTTCGTTGGCGGTGGTGAACCGGCTCGCGTAGTCCTCGTTCATGACGCCGACGAACACGCCCGTGTCGCTGCCGCGCAGCGTCGCGACGTCGATGCCGGCCCGCTCGAACGCCTCCCAGGACGTCTCCAGCAGCAGCCGCTGCTGCGGGTCGGTCGCCAGCGCCTCCCGCGGCGAGATGCCGAACATCCCGGCGTCGAAGTCCGCGAAACCGTCGAGGAACCCGCCGCGGCGGGTCACCGAGTGCCCGATCCGGTCCGGATCCGGGTCGTACAACCCGGCCACGTCCCAGCCGCGGTCGGCGGGGAACTCCCCCGTCGCGTCCACCCGGTCCGCCACGAGCCGCCACAGGTCCTCCGGCGAGCGCACCCCGCCGGGGAACCGGCACGCCATCGCCACGACGGCGATCGGTTCCGCGGACGGCGCCGGGCTCGCGCGTGGCGGCTCCCCCGGCCTCGCCGAGGCGAGCCGCGTCAGCTCGGCGATCACCGCGCCCGGCGTGGGGAAGTCGTAGATCAGCGAGTGCGGGACGGGCACGCCGGTCAGCGCGGTGATCCGGTGCCGGAACTGCACGCCGGCCAGTGAGGACAACCCGAGGTCGGTGAAGGGCCGGTCCCGCCACCCGTCGCCGCCGTCGTGACCGCAGAGGGTCGTCAGCTCGGCCCGCACCGCCGCGGCCAGATCCGGCTGCTTCAGGGCGTTCCGCCTCGGTTTGCCCGACGCGGTCCGCGGGATCGAGTCGACTTCGACATAGGCCACCGGCACCTTGTGCAGCGATAGCCGGCTGAGGCAGAGGCGGCGCAGTTCCTCGGCGTCGAAGCCGTCCGGCCCGGCGACCACGAACGCCACCGGCACCTGCCCGACGACGTCGTCGGGCCGGCCGGTGACGAGGACCTCCCGCACCGACGGAGACTCCTCCAGCACCGCCTCGATCTCGGTCGGGTGGACGTTCTGGCCACCGCAGACGATCACGTCGTCGACCCGGCCGTCCAGCACCAGCCGGCCGCCTTCGAACCGGCCGGCGTCACCCGTGGGGTACCAGCCGTCCCGCAGCGGCGACTCGGACTGCCCGTGGTAGCCCAGCATCAGTCCCGGGCCGCGGACCAGCACCTCCCCCGCGTCGACCCGGACCTCCATGCCGGGCACCGGGACCAGTCCCGGTTCGCCGGGGCGCTCGACCGCCACCTTTCCGCCCGTCTCGGTGCTCCCGTAGCCGTCGACGAGGGGCAGGCCGAACAGCTCCCGGGCCGCGGCGCGGGTCGCCGGCGTGCACGGCGCACCGCCGGTCAGGCACAGCCTCGGCGCGGCGACCGGGCCGTCGGCCTCCTGGCGGAGGCGCAGGTAGGTGGCAGGCACCCCGGCGAGCACGCAGCCCGGGTACGCGGCGAGCAGCTCCGGCGTGCAGCCGTCGGCGAGCCGGGTGTGGGCCCCGAGCGCGATCGTGGTGGTGAAGGCGAGCGACAGGGCGTAGGCGTGGTGGAGCGGCAGCGGCCACACCACGGTGTCACCGGCCTCGATCCCGAACACGGGGACGTAGCAGGCGGCGGTCGACCACAGCATCGCGCGCTGGGAAAGGAGAACGCCCTTCGGCCGTCCGGTGGTGCCGGAGGTGTAGAGGAGCCAAGCGGGCTCGTCCAGCCCGAGGTCGTCCCGCGGCGGTCCCGCCGCCGCCGGCGGCTCCTCGACGTAGAGAACCCGCAGGCCCGGGCGCAGCCGTTGCGCCATCTCGGCGTGCCGCGCCTCGGTGATCAGGAGCGTCGCCCCCGAGTCGCCGGCCAGGTGGGCGAGCTCGGCCTCGGTCGACCGCGCGCTCACCGGTACCCCGACGGCCGCCGCCCGCAGCACCGCCAGCAGGGCCACGACGAACTCGACCCGGTTGCCGACGTGGACCAGCACGCGATCGCCCCGGGACACGCCGAGACCCGCGGCGAAGTCCGCGCTGGCGCGGGCCAGCTCACCGTAGGTCAGCGTCCGCCGTCCGTCGGAGTAGGCAGGACGTTCGGCGGGGTGCGCGGACAACGCCGTCAGCAACGGCCGGATGAACTCGGCCCGGATTTCCTCCACTGTTCCGGGTATACCGCAATCACCGCGGCTTTGTCGGCGGGGTGGTGCCGGTCCGTTCGTCTCCGTAGCTCAGCCAGGTCCCGATCGGGGCCCGCTGCCCGACGCCCGGACGGCTGTAGTCGCACACGCCGCGGGGGAACGCCGCCCGCAGCCGCTGCCGGTCCGCCGCGGTGAAGGTGACCGGGTAGTCGCGGAAGTCCAGCGGCTTCAGCCGGCACTTCAGCACGTCGAGGGACAGGCCCTCCCCCGCGACCATCCGGGTGTCGGCCGCCACCGGGTACTGCGCGCCGCACTGGCCGCTCGCCGGGTACGTCAGCTTCTCGGTGATCCGCGACGCGGCGGAGAGGTAGCACCCGTCGCCGAGATCGCCCGGCCGGTTCGCCAGCACCTTCTGCCGGAGACTCCGGTGCGAACGGTCGGCGTCGATCGCGGTCAGCCAGCGGTCCATGGCGTCGAGCTCGTAGACACCGGCCGCGCCCGCTTCGGCCGCGGTGGCGTGGTTTTCGATGATGACCTGGTTGCCCGCCGTGCCGTTGGCCCGCAGAAGCCGTTGCCGCATCACGTAAGACCACTCGGTGGTGTGGATGTCGTTGCCGAACCCGGCGAAGTCGAGATCGGTCCGCTGGTCGATGATCGGCGTTTCCCGCAAGCCTTGCGACGCGGAGTTCACGATGTCGTCGGCGTACGCCGCGTCGAGCGCCTTCGGGTCGGCCGCGATCCGCTGCGCCACGGGCGTCCCGGTGTAGTCGAGGCCACCGATCGTGGCGTTGAGGTCCACGAACTGCGCGGCGGTGATCGTCCCGGCCTTCAGCGCGGCCAGGCCGTACTGCACGCCGGTGGTGTCCAGCGGGCTGCGCACGAACCCGGTCCGCGGGTCCCGCCCGAGCTGGTTGACCAGCTGCTCATTGGAGTTGCACTTCACCCCGCCCGGGTTGGTGACCGGATCCCACCGCGCCGCGACCGGGATGGCCGCGTTGCAGCTGCCGGTCGCGGTGGCGCGGCTGGCGAAGGTCTTGTCCCAGGAGACGCAGGTGTCGTAGCTGCCGAAGCCCGCGACCGCCTGCTTCTGCGCCGCGGTGAACGACGCGCCCGGCCCGGCGAAGTACCGCTCCAGCAAGCGGCAGTCCGACACGGGACCGCCCGTGCTCAGCGGGTCCGGGAACGAGACGCCGGGGATGATGCCGTCGACGATGCCGGGGTAGTTCTCGGCGATGTCGTACTGCTGGATCGCCCCGCCCGAGCCACCCCAGCCGATGGTGTGCGCGACCGGGCCGTAGGTCTCGACGAAGTGTTCCTTGACCATCATCGCCGCCTCGGCCGAGATGATCGGGCTGCAGTTGTTGTCGAGCACGTTCAGGGTCGACGACGCGACCGCGTAGCCCCGGGCCAGGAACAGGTCGTTGACGACCCCGCCGGTCGAGCTGCCCTGGTGGTAGCCCGCGTTGCAGCCGCCGCCGAAGGTGTAGACCAGCTTCCCGTTCCAGCTGCGGTCCGGTTCGACGGGCGACGGCGTGCCGTCGTACAGCGCCGCCATCTCGTAGACGGCGCGGTCGATCGTGCCGCGCTCGACGCGGACCACGTACGGCACCGCGTGCCCGCCGACCGTGGCCGTCGCGAGGTCCGCGGGCCGGGTCGCCGGGTCCGCCAGCGGCGCGAACGCCCCGGCGGTGGTCTTGTACTGGTAGCTCACCTGGGTCGGCGCGCCGCAGTACGGCTGCGACGCGGCGGGCAGGCCGAACGCCTGTGTCTCGCAGTAGAACGGGAGCTGCTGTGCGCCGGAGAAGACGGGCCCGGTGATCGGGTGGTTGGTGACACGCAGGTTCGCCCACTGGTCCGGGCCGCGCCCGTTCGTCCGGGCGCTCAGGTCGTTGGCACCGTCGCGCAGGCCGGTCACCAGGCCGAGCAGGCTGCCGTCCGGCTGGGCGCGGAAACTCGGGGTGACGTCGTGGCCGTTGGCGCTGACGTCGACCCGCCCGGCTCTCCGCGGCGGGACGATCTTGACCAGGACCTGTCCCCCGCTGACGAGCGCGGGCCGCGGGTTCGACACCGTCTCGATCGTCAGCCACCGCCCCGGTGGAGTGCCGGGAGCGGCCACCGCGGTCGCGGTCCCCAGCAGGAGAACGGGCGCGGTGAGGGCCGCCACCACGGTGGATGAGCGCAAAGCACGGTTGACCACCAGACACTCCGCTCGCTTGTGCATCGCGTCGTCGCGACACCGGGCAGCTGCCGGTATAGCACCTGCGGCCCGGCCGGAACAACGCCGATTTCGGGCACACGAGCACCCGCGGCCGGGTGACAAAGGGAATGCGCGCCCGCCGGTGACGTGGTGGGATCTCGAGCGTGACGCTCGATCTCGTCCATCCTCCGAAGGCCCGCCCGGGGGATCGCATCGCGGTTCTCTCGCCGTCGTTCGCGGCCGCCGGCGCCTTTCCCGAGGTGCACGAGCAGGCGATGCGCCGGCTCACCGAGGTGACCGGTCTCGTCCCGGTCGAGTACCCGACGACGCGGGAGATCGCGGCGACACCCGCGGCGCGCGCCGCGGATGTCAATGCCGCCTTCGCGGACCCGCGGATCCGCGGGATCCTCGCCGTCGTCGGCGGTGAAGATCAGATCACGGTGATTCCGCACCTGGTCGCCGACCTGGCCCGAGCGGACCCCAAGCCGTTCCTGGGTACCAGTGACAACACCAACCTGCACCACTGGCTCTGGGCAGCCGGCATCGCGAGCTTCTACGGCGGCTCGTCCCAGGTCCACCTCGGTCCGGGCCCCGCCGTGGACGACATCCACGCCCGGTCACTGCGCGCGGCCCTGGTGACCGGCGAGCGGTTGGAGATCACCGATCCGGGAGAGTCCGAGGACGTCGGCATCAACTGGGCCGATCCGCGTGCCTTGGACTCCTTCGGCGAACGCGAAGCGACCGAGCCGTGGAGCTGGCACGGGCCGGCCAGATCGGTGACCGGCCGAACCTGGGGCGGCTGCCTGGAGGTGATCGAGTGGGTCCTGACCGCGGGGCGGTTCCCGTTCCCGCCCCACGTGCTCCAGGGCGGCGTGCTCATCATCGAAACCTCCGAGGACCTCCTGCCGGCGCGCAACGTCGGGTGGATCGTCCGCTCGCTCGGCGAACGCGGAATCCTCGGCGCGGTGGAGGCGGTCCTGGTCGCCCGGCCGCCCGTTTCCGATCTCACCCGCCGACCGTCCACTCAGGACCGGTCACGGCTGCGCGCCGGGCAACGTGATGCGGTCGTCGAGGTGGTGAGCCGCTACAACCCGGACGCGGTCGTCTGCGTCGGCATTCCGTTCGGCCACACCCGGCCGCAATGGATCCTCCCGCACGGCGGCACCGTCACCGTCGACGGCACCGAACGCCGGATCTTCGCCGACTACGCGTAAGCCGCCGGCTGTTCGACCAACTGCCAGGCCTCAGGTCACCTTGATGACGACCTTGCCCGAAGCGTGACCGTTCTCGACGGTCGCGAGGGCGGCCGGGGCGTCGGACAACGGGTGGACCGCCGTGATCGCCGGTGCGAGGACCCCGTCGAGCGCCAGCCGGGCGGCCCGCTCCAGGTTCTCGCGGCCGAGGCGGCGCTCGACGATACGGCCACCGACGTCGGGCACGGACTGATCGCCCACGGCGATGACATCGCTGGGGTCCCGCGCCAGCGGCGCGACCGTCCGCAGCGAGGGGCCGCCGACCAGGTCGACGATCCCGTCGAAGCCGTCGGGAACCAGCTCACGGCACACGGCGACGACGTCTTCCGTGGTGTAGTCGACGAATCGCACCCCGACGGCCTCGGCCGGTTCACGTTTGGCGGGGCTGCCGGTGCCGACCACGTGCAGCTCGCGCGCCGCGGCCAGCCGGGCGACCGCGAGGCCGACCCCGCCCCCGACGCCGTTCACCAGGATCGTGGCGCCGGCAGGGAGACCGAGCTGGTCGAGCGCGTCCACCGCGGTCGTCCCGGCCACCGGCAGCGTCGCCGCCACGGTGGCGGACAGACCCGCCGGGATGCGCGCGGTGTTCGGCGCGGACAGCACCGTCGTCTCGGCGTAGGTGCCGCCACCGGTGAGCGCGAAGCCGAAGACCGCGTCCCCCACCTCGAGCCCGTCGACGTCCTCCCCCAGTGCGAGCACGGTTCCCGCCGCTTCCATGCCCAGCACGCGCGGGAACGGCCGCCCGCCGTCGAGCCCGGGGACCAGGCCCGCGCGCACGACGTGGTCGAGGGGGTTGACCCCGGCGACGTCGACCCGGATCAGCACCTCACCGCGGCCGGGAACGGGATCGCGGCGGTCGAAGAACTCCTGCACTTCGGGCCCGCCGTACCTGCCGAAACCCCATGCCTGTCCCATTTTCCGCGCCTTCCGGGTGACCGGCCCGGTCGTTCCGGGCTCTGCGGCCATCCTGACCGCTGACACCGGTGTCAGGGGCAACCGGCTGAGGCGCGGGTCACACTGTCAGGCCAGCTTCGCCTGGTGGCGGCTGTTGGCGCTGAGCAGCAGGTCGAGCGAGTCCCGGGTCTCGGTCAGGTGCGCGATTTCCGCGTCGATCCGGTCGCGCTCGCGCTTCATCGTCGCGAACGCGAACTCCACGACACCCGGGTCGCCGGGAGTCTCGACGCACGGCAGCACCATCGCGATCACGCGGCTGGACAAGCCCGCCTCGAACAGCTGCCGGATGAGCGACACACGCTGGACCTCGGCGTCGGAGTAGTGCCGCTGCCCGGCGTCGGAGCGGGTGCTGGTCAACAGGCCCTGCGCTTCGTAGTACCGCAGGGAGCGCGGGCTCACGCCGGTGCGCCGGGACAACTCGCCGATCCTCATACCTTAGAAGCTACGCCGGGTCCGTGACCGACAGTGGCCGGCCAGGACGGTGAGTCCGCCAGACCGCGAAGGCGGCAGGCACCGGCGGCACCCTCCCGCCAAGTTCGCGAACCGCCCGCCCGGCGCGACACCGCGATACAATCAGTACGGGGTCAAGACATGCCGTCTGAGCCTGGGTGTTTTCACGGTCGGAGAGGATTCGGATGTCTCAGGCGTGGCAGTCCGCAGTCGAGACACACAAGGCCCGGTACCGCGAGCAAATCATCGACGCCGCGATCGAACTCGTTGCCGCCGAAGGCGCCACCAAAACGTCGATGGCCAAGCTCGCGCAGCACGCGGGCGTCGGCCGGGCCACGCTGTACAAGTACTTCGCCGATGTCGAGTCGGCGCTGCTCGCCCACGTCGAACGCGAGCTCGACGAGTGCGCGGCCAGACTCGCCGCGGCCACCGCCGAGCACGCCGACCCGCTGGACCGGCTCCAGGCGTGCGTGCGCACCATGCTCGACTACTTCGCGAGCCGACGGCACCGCGTCGGCTGGGCCAGCCTGGACAAGGCCGACCTCTCCGCCGCCGCGATGGCCAAGCTGCGCACCGGGATGACCAGGCTGCACCAGCCTTTCATCGCCACGCTGGGTGAAGGAACAGCCACCCATCGCTTCCGCGGGGAACTCGACCCCCAGCGACACGGCAAGCTGATTTTCAAGATGGTGGCCAGCATGCAAGAGGACATCGCAGACGAAACGCTCACCACAACCGACGCGATGAACACCATTTGGTCGCTTATGATGCGCGGAATACTCGAACAATAAAATGGGCCCGGCCAAGCTCACGGTCGGCACACAAAAAACGCAAACCCCCTGGTCATCCGACCCTATTCAAGCAAATGACTGCTTACGCACGGTCACAATCTTAAATGTTAATCAAGTCGACCGAAACTCTTGCACACGTCAGGGAGGCAGTGATATTTTACGCCTGCGATATATCGTCACATCACTGGGGGAGGTTCAAGGAGGCATGAGCGAAGATCGTTTAGCCGGCCCGCCGCAGAATCATGCGGAACCCTCATCGGTTGCAGTCCTCGTGGAGGGGGATGTAATCCGCAGTGGGCTGACGTCGATGATCGAGTCCGCTAATTTGTACACCGTAACAGAATGGGGAAAGCTTGACTACGCAACGCACACCACCAGCGCACCCGGGCACTGCGTCCCCGACGTTGCGATCCTCGGCTGCGATGGACTGAACACCGATTGCGTACGGTTGTCGGCGGAACGTATCCGGGCGACCGGCAGCAAAGTTATCCTGCTGCTCCTCGTCCAGGACCCGGAACTGTTCGACACCGTGTCGAGAATACCGGCCAATGGATTCCTCCTTCTGCACGAAGTCACCCCAGGTTCCCTGGAGCATTCCTTGCAGGAGGTGATTGCCGGCGAAATAGTCATACCGTCCACGTTGGCCGCCCGGATGCTGCGCCGGTTGCGCGATGAGCCGAACGCGCAACGCCACGGTTTCAGCAACAGCCTCACCCCGCGCGAGCAGCAGGCTTTGCGCCTGTTGATCGACGGGTTGAGCAACAAGCAGATCGCCAAGCAACTGCGTATCTCGCAACATGGGGCCAAACGTCTCGTCGCAAATGTACTGGCCAAACTGAATTGCCCGAACAGGACGCTCGCGGTCGCGGTGGCGTTGCGTGACAACATCGTCGTCTGATCAGGCCCGGGGCGTACCGAGGAGAAGAGGCGTTCGCTGGGAGCGCTGTTGAGCAAGCAAAGGCCGAGACCTCGAATTCCACTACTGGGGAACGGCGCTCCCAACGAACCTTTTCGACTCGCCGGAGCCGTCAGCGACCTCATGACCGCGACACACGGCTTCGCAGGGCCAGCAGCGCGATGCTGAACGTCACAGCCGCGACGGCGCAGACGACCCCGACGCCCACCAGCAGCTTCTCGGCGTTCCACCCGTCGGTGAGCAACGAGCGCAGCGCGTCCAGCAGGTACGTAACCGGGTTCACGTGCGCAGCCGCGGAAAGCCATCCACTCAACCGGTCCAGCGGCATGAGGGTCGTCGTCAGGAACACGAAGGGGAAAAACAGCAGGGAACTCTGCGCGACGACTGTCGCGTTACCGCTACGCAAGGCGATGGCATACGGAAGACCGGCGAAGGCGAGCCCCCACAACGCCGCGATGGCGATGAACACCACCACCCCCAGCGGACCCGACGCGAAGCCGACCCCGAGGATGAAGCCGAGGATCACCGTCGGGACGCAAAGCATCACCACGGTCACCAGGTCGGCGACCATGAGGCCGAGCAGCAACGACAGCCGGTTCGTCGGCGCGATCAGCAGCCGGTCGAAGTAGCCGTTGTTGATGTCGTTGACCAACGACGTCGCTCTCGTCGTGCCGGTCGAGGCGATCACGATCGCCACCGGGAACTGGAAGGCCCGGAAGTCGGCGGTCCCGCCGATGTTGCCGACCTTCTCCAGGGCACCGACGAAAACAGTGAAGAAGAACAGCGGGATGAGCATCGGCGGGACCAGGGTCTCCGGCTCGCGCAGCACCTGACGCAGCGATCGGCCCGAAACGCTGACCAGGTCGCGGACGAAGCCGGCCGGCTTGCCGACCAGATCCGGTTCCGCAGGCACCGGGACACCGGCGACCGCAGCTGTCGACGTCATCATTTCCCCTTCGCGTCCGCGAGAGCGTCTTCTTGTGTTTTCTCGGACATGTGCTGGCCGGTGAGCGAAAGGAACACGTCGTCCAGCGTCGGGCGGCGCAGCACCAGGTTCGCCACGGTCACCTGGTTCTCGGCCAGCGCGATGGCGATCGGGCTGATCGCCGTCGGGCCGTGCTCGACGACCACGCTGACCTCGTCGCCGTTGACCTCGACACGCTGGGCCATCGGCAGTCCGCGCAACGCGTGCGCGGCGAGTCCGGCGTCCTTCGTCGTGGCCACGACCAGGTCCTGGCCGATCGAACGCTTGAGCTCCTCCGGGCTGCCCTCCGCGACCACCTTGCCCGCGTTGATGATGCCGACGCGCTCGGCGAGCTGGTCGGCCTCTTCCAGGTACTGCGTGGTCATGAAGATGGTGGTGCCGAGTTCGCGGTTGAGCCGGTTGACCTCGGCCCAGAGCTTGATCCGGCTGGCCGGGTCCATGCCCGTGGTCGGCTCGTCCAGGAACAGCACCCTCGGGTTGTGGATCAGCGCGATGGCCAGGTCCAGCCTGCGGCGCATGCCGCCGGAGTACGTGCCGACCCGGTCGCGCACCGCCTCGCCGAGGTCGATCAACTCGGTCAGCTCACCGACCCGCTTGTCGATCATCCTCTTGCCCAGGCCGTAGAACCGCCCCTGCAGGCGGAGCAGCTCGATGCCGGTCTGCTTGTCGTCCAGCGCGGTCGCCTGCAGCGCGACGCCGACCCGCAGCCGGACGGCGAGCTGGTCGTGCACGGTGTCGTGCCCCAGCACGCGTACGGTGCCCTCGGTGGGCGTCAGCAGGGTGCACATCATCCGGACGCAGGTGGACTTGCCGGCGCCGTTGGGGCCGAGGAACGCGTAGATCTGGCCGGGCGGCACGGCGATGTCGACGCCGTCGACCGCCCAGTTGTCCCCGAACCGTTTTCTCAGGCCGGTCGTCTGAACCGCCGGGATCTGGCCGGTCACCGCCGCGGCCGGCGCTACCGAAGTCGCTGTCATGGAAACACCTGGGCTCGTCGTGGCGTATCACGGAGGAAACGGGCGATACATACTGTCTCGCTACGAGACGATCCGTGTCAAGCCACTGTGTCTCGGGCAGACGGCTCGTGCCCATCGGAGCGCCGGCGTAGCCATTCAGGTACGCCGCCCGAGTGCCGTCCGGACCGGCCGTCCGCGCCTGTCGTCACCCCTGCGCTCGCTGAAGACTCGGCTCCTAACCGGAGGAAAGGCACCGAGGGTCATGTCCGAACGTTCCGAAAACGCCCCCACGATCGTCGACGTGCTCACTCGGAACGCCTACGACGAACCGGATCGAACCGCCTTCTCGTTCCGCGACGGGCCCGGCTCCTCGATCACCAGCTCGCTGACCACCTCGGAGCTGCACACCCGCGCCCTGGCCGTGGCCGAAGCACTGCGAGCGGTCAGCGAGCCGTACGGGCGAGTTCTCGTCCTCACCTCTTCGGCGCCCGATTGCCTCGTGGCGGTGTGTGGTTGCCTGTACGCGGGGATGTGCGCGGTACCGCTCGGTTTCTCCGCCGTCGCGAAGCAGCCCGGGACGCACGCCATGATCGCCACGGCGGGCCGTGACGCGGCGGTCTCGGCGATCCTGACCACGGCCGCGGAGGCCGCGGAAGCCCAGCGGCAGTGGGAGTCCGCGGACGGGTACCCGGTCGCGTGGATCGCCGTGGACGAGCAGGTACGGCCGTCGACGCCGGAGCCCGCGCCGATGGTGTGCCGGCCGGACGATCTCGCGATGCTGCTTTACACCTCGGGTTCGACCTCTTCCCCCAAAGGCGTGATGAACTCACACGCGAGCATTGTCGCCGGCATCGGGAAAATGGTCCGGATGACCGGGATCCCGGATCATTCCAGCGTGGTGAACTGGGTTCCGGTGCACCACGGGATCGGCCTGATCGGCCACCTGCTGCTTTCGCAGTACATCGCCGGCGACTGCACAGTGCTGCGCACCGAGGACGTGGTGGCCCGGCCGGCGAGCTGGCTGGAAACGATCTCCTCGACGGATTCCCCGGTTTACAGCGGCGGGCCGAACTTCCTCTACGACAGGTGTACCAGTCTCGTCACGGACGCGGAAACGACCGGGCTGGACCTGAGCAACTGGCACTCCGCGCTGGTCGCCGGCGAGCGGATCCGGAAGAACACCGTGGCCCGGTTCACCGGCCGGTTCGCCGCCTGCGGGCTTTCCCCGCACACGATGTTCGCGGTCTACGGCCTCACCGAGACCACGTTGCTGGTCAGCGGCAGGCGCGCCGGTGACATCGGCAGCATCACCGTCGACCGCGCCGCGCTGGAAGCCAACACCGTCCGGGTGGCGCCGGACGGCATCGAACTGGTCAGCTGCGGTGACCCGGGTCCGGCTACCACGGTCCGGATCGTCGACCCGGAAACCCGCGCCGAGGTCGCGCCGGACCAGGTCGGGGAGATCTGGGCACGGGGACCGTTCACCGCTTCCGGGTACTGGCGCCGGCCCGAGGAGACCGCGGCCGTGTTCGGCGCCTGCCTCACGAACGGCGAAGGACCGTTCGTGCGCACCGGTGACCTGGGCTTCCGCCACCAGGGCGAGATCGTCGTGTGTGGCAGGCTCAAGGAGCTGCTGATCATCCGCGGGCGCAACATCCACCCCCAGGACGTCGAGGCCACCGCGGCCGAGGCGCACCCGGCGACGAAGGCCGCGCCCGCCGCGGCGTTCGCCGTCGAAGGGGACGAGGGGGAACGTTTCGTCCTGGTCCAGGCCGTCGACACCGCCGAAGGCGCCGCGGAGATCGCCGACGAACTGCGCGCCGCGGTCACCGCCCACCACCGGGTGGACGCCGAGGTGCTCGTCGTCGACGCGGCCGCGATACCGAGGACGGGCGCGGGCAAGATCCGCCGGGGCGAGTGCCGCAAGCTCTACCTCGACGGCCACTTGCACCCGCTCGCGACGAGCGTGCCCGGCGACGTGAGCATGCCCGGCGACGTGAGCATGCCCGCGGGCGACGTCGCACCGGCAGGGGAGCTACGGGAAACCGTCACGCGGTGGATCAGGGAGGCGCTCGGCAACGGTGCGCCCGAGGACCTCGAAGCGTCCGGGGCCACGCTTGCCCGGCTCGGGCTGGACTCCTTGCGCGGCATGATGCTGCGCTATCAGCTCGAACGGGCGACGGGTGTCCGGCTCTCGTTGGACGAGCTGCTGCTCGGCAGCGCACGGAACGTGCTCGGCAAGATCCTCGCGCGGTCCGGCGGAAGCGCGGCCGCACCGGTCCCGGCCGTGTCGGTGGACACCGGGCAGCGGTACGAGCCGTTCCCGCTCACCGATCTGCAGCAGGCGTACGTCACCGGCCGCGGTGAAGCCTACGAGCTCGGCAGCGTGGCGACGCACTACTACCGTGAGTTCGATTCCGAGACCCTCGACGTCCACCGGTTCGTCGGCTCGCTGGCGAAGCTGGTGCAGCGGCACGACATGCTGCACGCCACCGTCTCCGCCGACGGGACACAGCGGGTTCTCCCGTTCCGCGAGGGCGATCCCCTGCCCGTCACCTTCGACGACCTCCGTGACCTGGACGACGCCGAGGCCGCGCGGCACCTCGAGGACACCCGCGGCGCGATGTCCCACCGGGTGCTGCCGCTCGACGGGGGTGCGCTGTTCGAGGTCAGGATCACCCGCGTCACCGACACGAAGGTCCGCGTGCACATCGGGGTCGACCTGCTGATCGCCGACGTGCGCAGCATCCAGATCTTCTACGACGACTGGGAGCAGCTGTACAACGGCAAGGAACTGCCGCCGCTGACGGGTGAGGTGGCGTTCCGCGACTACCTGATCGCGGTGGGGAAACCGGACGGGGACGCGGCCCGCGACTATTGGTTGCGGCGCATCGAGTCGATGCCCGGGGCGCCGAACCTGCCGGTCGTCGAGCGCGCGCGGACCACCGCGCCCCGGTTCCGGCGCCTGGAGTCCGAACTCGACAGTCGTTTGTGGACAGAGATCACCGAGCGGGCGGCGAAGTACGACGTCACGGCGTCGGCCGTGTTGCTGGCTGCCTACGCCGTCGTGCTGCGGACGTGGACCGGGACGAGCCGGTTCCTCGTGAACGTCCCGATGTTCAACCGGCAGCCGTTGCACGACCGGATCGACGAGGTGATCGGCGACTTCACCACGATCGTGCCGCTTTCCGTGGACGTGAGCGGGGACTGCGGGATCGCCGGGTACGCCACGCGGATTCAGCGGCAGCTGCTGTCCGACATGGACCACCGCGAGTTCAGCGGGATCGAGGTGCTGCGCGAACTGGCCCTGCGCGACGGCACGGCCACCGGAGCGATCGCTCCGGTCGTGTTCGCCAGTGGCCGCGGGCAGGGTCGCGGATACCTGACCGGCGAATGGATCGGCGAGCCGGTGTACGCGATTTCGCAGACCCCGCAGGTGTGGGTGGACAACCAGACGTACGAGAAGGACGGCGAACTGCACTTCAACTGGGACACCGTGGAGGGGTTGTTCCCGGAGGGTGTGGTCGAGGAGATGTTCGAGGCCTACTGCGGTGTCTTGACGTCCCTGGCCCAGGACGAGACCGGCTGGGAACAAGGCACCGGATCGCTGCTGCCCTCGTGGCAGCAAGACGTGATCGACCGTGTCAACGACACCACCACGCCCATCGACGTCGGACTCCTCCACGCACCACTGGTCTCCCAAGCCCTGGCCAACCCCAGCAACCCGGCGATATTCGACCACGGAACCTGGACCACCTTCGGTGAACTCCACGTCCGAGCGTGCCGCACCGCCCACACCCTCCGCTCCCACGGCGTCGGGCCGGGCCAGTGCGTCGCCGTCTCCATAGCCAAGTCCGCTGAACAGATCATCGCTGTGCTGGCCGTCCTGCTCGCCGGTGGCGCTTACGTACCGATCGACCCGGAACTACCCGAACAGCGCCGCCACCACATGGTCACCCACGCCGATGTGCGCCTGATCGTGAGCGACCAACACCTGACCTGGCCCGCCGGTACCGAGGTGGTATGTCCCGACACGGCACCGGTCGACCCCACCGAGACCGCTGCTCCGCCCGAGTCTCTCGCCGACCTCGACGACCTCGCCTACGTCATCTACACCTCCGGCTCCACCGGCCACCCCAAAGGCGTCGCCGTCAGCCATCGGGCCGCCTCCAACACCTGCCTCGACATCAACCAACGATTCGCCATCACCCCCGACGACCGTGTCTTGGCCCTTTCCTCCCTCAGTTTCGACCTCTCCGTCTGGGACATCTTCGGCGTCCTCGGCGCCGGCGCCGCTCTCGTTCTGCCCACCACCAACCGCGACCCCGCCCACTGGCACCACCTCATCACCACCCATGAGGTCACCCTCTGGAATTCTGTTCCTGCCTTGATGACCATGTACACCGACCATCTACCAACCACAACACCGCCCACCACCCTCCGGCTCATCATGCTTTCCGGTGACTGGATCCCGCTTACCCTGCCACCAAAGATCAAGGCCACCCACCCCCACACTCACATCATCAGCCTCGGTGGTGCCACCGAAGCCGCCATCTGGTCGGTTTACCACCCCATCACCGACACCACCCCCACCGACTGGCCGTCGATCCCCTACGGCACACCACTGGCCAACCAGCAACTGCACATCCTCAACGACCAGTTGCAGCCGTGCCCCATCCACACCACCGGAAACCTCTACATCTCCGGCACCGGACTCGCCACCGGCTACCACAACGACCCCGACAAAACCGCCGCCAGCTTCATCACTCACCCCCACACCGGGCAACGCCTCTACAAAACCGGCGACCTCGCCCGCCGCCACCCCGACGGAACCATCGAATTCCAAGGCCGCAACGACACCCAAGTCAAAATCAACGGCCACCGCATCGAACTCGGCGAAATCGAGGCGACCCTCAACCAACACCCCGACATCCACACCGCCATCGCCACCACCACCGGACCCTCGCACCACAAGCAAATCCACGCCTACCTCTACCCCCACCCCACCACCACCGCCCACGACGAACTCCTGGTCGCCATCCACGACCACCTCGCCAGCACCCTTCCCCCCTACATGCACCCCCACACCACCACCATCCTCACCCACCTCCCCCTCACCCCCAACGGAAAAATCAACCGCAACAACCTCCCCCACCCCACCACCACGACGTCCAGCGACCCACCGGCCGGCGCGGTGGAGAAGCGCATCCTCGCCATTGTCGAAGATGTGCTGGAAGCACGCGGGATCAGCGTGACCGCGAACTTCTTCGACATCGGGCTCGACTCGGTGGTCATGGTCAGGGTGCATCGGGTTCTCCGCGAGAAGCTCGGCCGGGACTTCCCCCTGACCGCACTGTTCGAAAACCCGAGTATGCGGCACCTGGCGGCGTACTTCGGTGGCAGCGACGAAACCGACGACGCGGTCGCCGCGACCTTCGCACGTGCCCGCCAACGGCGTGCGCCCAGACATCCACAGACCATCACGACCGACAGCGGGGACTCGCATGACTTCCATGCATGACGGCACCGAGATCGCGATCATCGGGAAGGCATGCCGGTTCCCCGGTGCGAAGGACCAGCGGCAGTACTGGGCGAACCTGCGGGCCGGCCGGGAGTCGGTGACCTTCTTCGGCAGGGACCAGCTGCTGGCCGCCGGGATCAGCCGGGACCTGGTGGACGATCCCGGCTACGTCGGCGCCTTCGGCGCCCTCGACGACATCGACCTGTTCGACGCGGGTTTCTTCGGCTACAGCGCCCGGGACGCCGCGATCCTCGACCCCCAGCAGCGCGTGTTCCTCGAGACCGCTTGGCAGGCTCTGGAAGACGCCGGCCAGCGGCTCTTCGACCCGGACGCGCACATCGGCGTCTTCGCCGGCAGCAGCATGTCGACGTACCTGCTCGCGAACCTGCTGCCCGGCCGGGCCATGGACACCTCGCCCGACGGCTTCGAAATGCTGATCGCCAACGACAAGGACTACCTGGCCAGCCGCATCAGCTACCACCTCGGCCTGAAGGGCCCGGCGGTCAGCGTGCAGTCCGCGTGCTCGACCTCGCTGGTCGCCGTCCACCTCGCCCGCCAGGCGCTGCTGTCGTACGACTGCGACATCGCGCTCGCCGGCGGGGTGACGATCCGGCTGCCGCAGTACGGTTACCGTTACCAGGAAGGCATGATCCTGTCCTCGGACGGGCACTGCCGTCCGTTCGACGCCAAGGCGAGTGGCACGGTCGGCGGCAACGGCGCCGGGATCGTGGTGTGCAAGCGGCTGGCGGACGCCATCGCCGACGGCGACCGCATCGACGCCGTGATCAAGGGCTCCGCGATCAACAACGACGGAGACCGCAAGGTCGGGTACACCGCCCCGGGCATCATCGGACAGGCCACGGTCATCGCCGCGGCACTCGGGGCGGCCGGGGTCGACCCCGGCACGATCGGCGCGATCGAGGCGCACGGCACGGGCACGGCGCTGGGCGACCCGGTGGAGATCGCCGCGCTGACCAAGGTCTTCGGCCCGCACCACGCCGGGGGCTGCCCGATCGGCTCGGTGAAGTCCAACATCGGGCACCTGGACAGCGCCGCGGGTGTCGCCGCGCTGATCAAGGCGATCCTCCAGCTGCAGCACCGGGAGATCGCGCCGAGCCTGAACTTCGAGCAGGAGAACCCGGACATCGGCTTCGACGCCACGCCGTTCTTCGTGAACACCGAGTTGCGCCCTTGGCACGCGACCGGGGTGCCGCGCCGGATCGGCGTCAGCTCGTTCGGCTTCGGTGGCACGAACGCCCACTGCGTGCTGGAAGAAGCACCCACCACAGTGGACTCCACACCCGGCAAGCCGGTGCAGGCCATCGTGCTGTCCGCCAAGTCGGCCGGCGCGCTCGAGGAGATGACCCGCCGGCTCGGGCAGGACCTCGGCGAGCTGCCGCTCGCCGACACCGCGTACACCTTGCAGACGGTTCGGACCGTGCTCCCCCACCGGCGGGTGATCGTCTGCTCGGACACCGAGGACGCGATCGAGGCCGTCGAGAGCCACGACCCGCAACGCGTGTTCAGCAGGCAGGTCCGGGACACACCGGAGGTCGCGTGGCTGTTCCCGGGACAGGGCACGCAGTACGCCGCCATGGGCCGAGGTCTCTACCGGGACGAACCCGCGTTCCGCGCGGGCGTCGACGAATGCGCGGAGCTGCTGGGCCCGCACCTCGGGCTGGACCTGCGTACCGTGCTGTACCCGGACGACGACGCCGACCGCATCCAGCGGACCGAGTTCGCGCAGCCCGCGTTGTTCACCGTCGAGTACTCACTCGCGAAGCTGCTCGAGTCGTGGTGCGGGAAACCGCGGGCGATGCTCGGGCACAGCGTCGGCGAAGTGGTCGCCGCCTGCCTCGCCGGGGTCTTCACGCTGCCGGACGCGCTGCGGATGGTGGCCGTGCGCGGCAAGCTGATGCAGCGGCAGGCGCCGGGGGCGATGCTCACGGTCACGCTGGCCGAGGACGAGCTGCGCGGCATCCTGCTTCCCGGGGTGGAGATCGCCGCGATCAACGCGCCACGGCAATGCGCCGTCGCCGGGCCGCACGAGGCGATCGACGCGTTCGCCGAGCTGCTGACGCGCCGTGGCATCGACTTCGGCAGACTGCACACGTCACACGCCTTCCACACCTCGATGATGGACACCGCGGTGGGGCCGCTGACCGAGGCGATCAACGAGATCCCGCTGTCCGCGCCGGACACGCCCTTCCTGGCCAACCGCACCGGCGACTGGATCACCCGCGATGAGGCGACCGCGCCGGCGTACTGGGCCGGGCAGGTCCGGGACACCGTGCGGTTCCACGCCTGCCTGCGGAAGCTGGCCGGCGAACCCGGCATGGTGCTGCTGGAGGTCGGGCCGGGGCACACTCTGGGCAGTCTGTCCAGAATGGACCCCGACCTGCGCGGCCACCTGCTGGTGAACACGATGCGCGCGCCCACCGAGACGCACGACGACACCCGGTTCCTGCTCGGCGCGGTCGGCCGGCTCTGGCTGACCGGCGTGGACGTCGACTGGGCCGCGATGCACGAGGGCGAACAGCGCCGTCGCCGCAGCCTCACGCCGTACCCCTTCGACCGGAAGCGGTACTGGATCGACGCACCGGCAGCCGACACCGCGGCCCGGTCCCTGGACGCCGCCATCGTGTCGACCAAGGACGAACAGCACTCCGGCGCCGAGGCCACCCTGGGATCACGGCCGGACCTGCTGACCGAGTACGCCGCGCCGGAGACCGAGACCCAGCGCCGGGTGGCCGACATCTGGCAGGACCTGATCGGCGTGTGGCCGATCGGCGTGCACGACAGCTTCATCGAGCTCGGCGGCCACTCGCTGCTGGCCACGAAGATCGTGGCCGCGGTCCGGGCCGAGTTCGAGGTGGACGTCCCCTTGCGGGACCTGATGACGGCCCCGACCGTGGCCGCCATGGCCGAGCTGGTCATCAAGGCCGGTGGCGTGCCGCGCCGGCACGGGGGCGACGAGCTGCCCGTCGCGGTCCCCGACCCGGAGTCGCGCTACGAGCCGTTCCCGCTGAGCGAGATCCAGCAGGCCCAGTGGATCGGGCGGTCGGCGAACTTCAGCGTCGGCAACGTCGCCGCGCACATCTACTGGGAGGTCGAGCACGACGGCATCGACCTCGGCCGGCTGCAGAGTTCCTTCAACCGGATCCTCGACCGGCACGACATGCTCCGGGCGATCATCACCCCGGACGGCACCCAGCGCATCCTGCCCGACACCGGGCCGTACGAGTTCGACGTGCTGGACCTGCGTGCCGTCCCGGAAGACGAGGTGGCCGCGGAACTGGCACAGGTGCGTGCGCGGATGTCGCACGAGGTACGGCCCAGTGACGTGTGGCCGTTGTTCAACATCCGGGCGGCGCTGCTGCCCCACGGCGGGACCAGGGTGTTCCTCGGGTTCGACCTGATGGTGTCCGACATGGGCAGCGTGCGGGTCATGCTCCGCGACTGGCGTGCGCTCTACGAGAACCCCGCGGCCGAGCTGACACCGCTGCGCCTCTCCTTCCGCGACTACGTGACGGCCGTCGGCCGGCTGAAGGAAACCGAGCTGTACCGGCGTTCCCTGGCGTACTGGCGGAACCGGGTGGAGGATCTCCCGCCCGCGCCGCAGCTGCCGCTGGCGACGGCGCCGGACACGATCACCGAGCCCCGGTTCGTGCCGTGCAGCCGGACACTGCCGAGCGAGCAGTGGGAGAAGATCAAGGAACGGGCCAGGAAGCACGGGGTCACCCCGTCGTCGGTGCTGCTGGCGGCGTACGCGCTGGTGCTGGGCGCGTGGAGCACCTCCGGCAAGTTCACCCTGAACGTCACCACCAACAACCGGTTCCCGGTGCACGAGGACGTCCCCGGCCTGGTCGGCGGGTTCGCGTCGTTCAACCTGGTGCCGGTCGACCTCACCGAGCACACCGGACTCGGCGAGGTCGCGGCCGCGATCCAGACGCAGAGCTGGGCGGACCTCGACCACAGGTACGTCAACGGCGTCGATGTCCTGCGTGAGCTCGCGCGGGCCCGTGGCGGCACCACCGGCTCGGTGATGCCGTTCGTGTTCACCAGCACCCTGGTCGACGAGAGCGAGAGCGAACGCTCGATGGTCGACTGGATCGGCGGGTTGACGTACGAGGTCATCCAGACGCCGCAGGTCTGGCTGGACGCGGGCGTGCTCGAGGTGTCCGACGGCCTTTACCTGAGCTGGCCCGCGGTGGAAGGGTTGTTCCCCGAGGGCGTGGTCGAGGAGATGTTCGAGGCCTACTGCGGTGTGCTGTCGTCGCTGGCCCAGGACGAGATCGGCTGGGAACAAGGCACCGGATCGCTATTGCCCTCCTGGCAGCAAGACATGATCGACCGCGTCAACGACACCACCACGCCCATCGATGTCGGACTCCTCCATGCACCGCTGGTCTCCCAGGCCTTGGCGAACCCGACTGCCCCGGCGATATTCAGCGGTGGATCCTGGACGACCTTCGGTGAGCTGTATCTACGAGCCTGCCGCACCGCCCACACCCTCCGCTCCCACGGCGTCGGTCCGGGCCAATGCGTCGCCGTCTCCATAGCCAAGTCCGCTGAACAAATCATCGCTGTGCTGGCCATCCTCCTCGCCGGCGGCGCCTACGTACCAATCGACCCAGAACTACCCGAACAACGCCGCCACCACATGACCACCCACGCCGATGTACGACTGATCGTGACCAACCAACACCTGACCTGGCCCGCCGGTACCGAGATGGTACGTCCCGACACGGCACCGATCGACCCCACCGAGACCGCTGCTCCGCCCGAGTCTCTCGCCAACCTCGACGACCTCGCCTACGTCATCTACACCTCCGGCTCCACCGGCCAACCCAAAGGCGTCGCCGTCAGCCATCGGGCCGCCTCCAACACCTGCCTCGACATCAACCAACGATTCACCATCACCCCCGACGACCGTGCCCTGGCCCTCTCCTCCCTCAGCTTCGACCTCTCCGTCTGGGACATCTTCGGCGTCCTCGGCACCGGCGCCAGCCTCATCCTCCCCAACACCAACCGCGACCCCGCCCACTGGCACCACCTCATCACCACCCACGAGATCACCCTCTGGAACTCCGTCCCCGCCCTCATGACCATGTACACCGATTACCTGCCACCCACGGCACCACCGACCTCACTCCGTCTCGTCATGCTTTCCGGCGACTGGATCCCCCTCACCCTGCCGCCAAAGATCCAGGCCACCCATCCCCATGCCCGGATCATCAGTCTCGGCGGCGCCACCGAAGCCGCCATCTGGTCGGTTTACCACCCCATCACCGACGCGACCCCCACCGACTGGCCCTCCATCCCCTACGGCACACCACTGGCCAACCAGCAACTGCACATCCTCAACGACCAGTTGCAGCCCTGCCCCATCCACACCACCGGGCACCTCTACATCTCCGGCACCGGGCTTGCCTCCGGTTATCACAACGACCCGGAGAAAACCACCGCCAGTTTCTTCACCCATCCCGATACCGGAAACCGCCTCTACAAGACCGGCGACCTCGCCCGCCGCCATCCCGACGGAACCATCGAATTCCAGGGCCGCAGCGACACCCAGGTCAAAGTGAACGGCCACCGCATCGAACTCGGTGAGATCGAAACCATCCTCAACCAACACCCCGAGATCCACACCGCCATCACCACGACCACCGGACCCTCGCACCACAAGCAGATCCACGCCTACCTCTACCCCCACCCCGAAACCACGGTCCCCCACGACCAGCTCCTCGCAAGCATCCAGGACCACCTCGCCACCGCCCTTCCCCCCTACATGCACCCCCACACCACCACCGTCCTCACCCACCTCCCCCTCACCCCCAACGGAAAAATCAACCGCAACAACCTTCCCCACCCCACTGCGACAACGTCCACATCGGACGATGACCGGCCGGTGAGCGAGCTGGCGGTCCGGCTGGCCGAGATCGCGGCCGAGGTGATCGGGGTCGCCCGGATCGACCCCCGCGCCAGCTTCTTCGAAGCCGGCGGGGACTCGATCGCGGCGGTGCGGATCGCGGCCCGTGCCGTCGAAGAGGGGATGAAGGTGGTGCACGGTGACCTGTTCGAGGCCGAGACCATCGCCGACGCGGCCGCGCTCATCGAGGCTCGTGGTGCGAACGCGGACAGCCAGGAGCAGGAGGTGCCGCCGACCGCGGCGCAGCTCCGCCTGCTCGACGGCACGCACGGTGACGTGAACTGGGTGGAGACCCGGGTGGCGAACGACTTCACCGTCTGTGCCGAGTGGATCGACACGTTGCTGCGGAAGCATCCCGCGCTGCGGGCCGGTTTCGCACAGGATGGGGCGGTCTGGACGCAGCGGATCGGACCGGTCCGCCCGCAGGACACCTACGTACCGCGGATCGAGCTGGACTTCCTTCCGGCGGACCGGCAGCGCGACGCGATGCGGCAGATGATCACCGAGATGCGCGCGGAGATGAACCCGCGTGAAGGTCGTCTCGTGAAGTTCGCGTTGTTCGACCTCGACGCCGGCCGCCACCTGGTGTGCCTGGCCCACGACCTGGTGGCCGACTCCCGCAGCTGGGGTGTGCTGCTCGGCGAGCTGGCGGCGCTGGCCGGGGACGTCCCGGCCGCGGAAACCGGCCGCACCCGGGTGGAGCTGAGCCCGGAGGAGACCACCGCGATCCTGACCGCCGCGGCCGAGGCGTACCGGATGTCCGCCGAGGAAGTGGTTCTCGCCGCCGTGCTCGACCTGGTCGACGGTCCGGTCCAGTTCGAACATTGCCGGCGTGGGCGGGCCGATGGGCCGGTCGGCGCGTTCGGCGCGACAGCCGAGATCCGGGCCGACGCCGGGGACCTGGCCGCGGTCAAACGCGCCTACCGCGCGGCGACGTCGGGGCAGCCCACCGGGCCGGCGGACGTCCTCGTGCGGTCCCTCGGCGTCATCGGGACGGCAACGATCCCGTGGCCGCACTGGGAGCCCAGCGGACTTCCCCGCACCGAGGTGACGTGGGCGGTCGTCGACGGCGGCCTGGTCACCGAGTGGACCGGGAACGCGGCGTCGATGGCCGGCCGGTTCGCGGACGCGGTCCGCCGGGTCGGCGAACACAGCCGGCACGCGGAGATCCACGTCGACGCGGGCGACTTCCCCCTGGCCGACGTGGACGACGACGACCTGGCCGCGTTGTTCGAGGAGTACCGATGAACAGTCCCCTCGAACCCGACCCGGCCTGGCGAGCGAAGATCCGCGACTTCGCGCAGCGCGCCGTCGCACCCTTGGTGTCCAAAATGGATGCCGAGGAACGCATCGACGACGGCTTGGTCGCGTCCCTGTTCGCCGAAGGCCTGATGGGGGTGGAAATCCCGGAGGCCTACGGCGGCGCGGGCCGTGACCTGCTGTCCTCGGCCGTGGTGATCGAAGAGCTCGCCCGGGTCGATCCCGGTGTCGCGGTGTTCGTTGACGTCCAGAACGCGCTCGTGGTCAGCGCGTTGTCGCGGCACGGCGACGGTGACCAGAAACGCCGGTACCTGCCGCGGCTGGCCACCTCGGCGGTCGGTGCCTACGCACTGTCCGAAGAGGAGTCGGGCAGCGACGCTTTCGCGATGGGCACCGAGGCCACCGCGGACGGCACCGGGTTCCGCATCACCGGGCGCAAGCACTGGACGACCAACGCCGCCGAGGCGAGCCTGTTCGTGGTGTTCGCGAAAGTGGGCGACGGCGGTGTCGGAACGTTCCTCGTCGACGCGGACACGCCCGGGCTCCGGGTCGGCGAGCGCGCCTCCAAGCTCGGCATCCGGGCAAGCTCGACGTGTGCCGTCGAGTTCGACGACGTGCCGGTGGGCGCGGAGGACGTCCTCGGCGGGGTGCACGACGGGCGCACCAACGCGATCGAGACGCTCAACATCGGCAAGATCGGTATCGCCGCGCAGATGATCGGGCTCGCGCAGGGAGCGCTGGACGCGGCGTTCGGCTACGCCCGTCGGCGCCGCCAGTTCGGCGAACCGATCATCTCGTTCCAGGGCGTGCGGTTCCCGCTGGCCAGGCTGGCCGCCGAGCTGGACGCTGCCCGGACGTACCTGTACCACACGATCGCGGTGCTGGACACGCTGCCGTTCGCGAAAAGGCTCACCGCCACGGCGACCGCGAAGTTCCTGGCCGCCGAGGTCGCCGAGCGGGCCGCCTCGCAGGCCGTCGAAACCCTGGGCGGCAACGGGTACAGCACGGCCTTTCCGGTGGAGAAGTTCTACCGGGACACGAAGATCGGCAAGATCTACGAGGGCACCACGAACATGCAGCTCCGGGCCATCGCCGCCGGCCACCTCGGCACCGACGAGCGGGAAGGCGTGTCGCCATGGTGAACCGCGGCCCCGGAAACCCCTACGACTTACGGAGCACGAGCCGGTGAGCGCACGTGATATCGAGGACGTCTACGACCTGACCCCGCTGCAGCACGGGATGCTCTTCGAGAACCTGTACGCGCCGGGCGAGGGGACCTACGTCGAGCAGTCCGTGCTGGAGTTCGGCGGCTCGCTCGACAGGGACGCCTACTGGCGTGCGTGGCAGCACGTCGTGGACCGGCAAGCGGCGCTGCGCACCACGTTCCACTGGAACGACATCAAGAAGCCCGTGCAGACCGTGCACCGCGGGATAACGCTGCCGCGCACCGAACTGGACCTGCGGAGGCTCGGCGAGGCCGAGCGGCGGCACCGGATCCAGGACTACCTGCGTCCGGTGCGCGTCAAGGGGTTCGACCTGGAAGCCCGGCCGCCGATGGACCTGTGCCTGGGCGTCGCCGACGACCGGCAGTACCAGCTGCTCAGCGTGCACCACCTGATCCTGGACGGGTGGTCGGTCGGGATCATCCTCGCCGAGTTCATGCGCGCCTACCGGGACTACCACGAGGGCCGGGACCCGGAACTGCCACGCGCCGGGCGCTACCGGGACTACGTGGCCCGGTGGCAGCAGCCGGACAGCACCGGGTCCGAACAGTACTGGCGGACCGAGCTGGCCGGGTACGTCCCGCCCGCACCGCTCGACCTCGGGACTCCCCCGGCCGCCGACCAGGGCGAAGTCCCGTACGAGGGGGCGGATCTCGACCTGGCCGACCTGGCCGGCGACATCCGGGCCTTCACCCGCGAGCACCGCCTGACCGCGAACACCCTGGTCCACGGGGCGTGGTCGCTGGTGCTGTCCCGCTGCCTCCACACCGACGACCTGACCGTGGGGACGACGTTCGCCCACCGGCCGCAGGACGTGCCCGCCGTGGAGTCGATCGTGGGCTGCCTGGTCGGCACGTTCCCGATCCGCACGGCGGTCCGGCCCGGCCGGCCGGTGCTGGACTACCTGGCGCGCATCCAGGATTCCGTGCTGTCGGCGCACGAGCACGCCGGGAACAGCCTGGTGGACATCCACCGCTGGAGCCCGCTGCCGCCGTCGGAGCGCCTCTTCGAAAGCCTGGTCACGTACCAGAACATCCCGATCCCGGAGTTCTCGCTGCCGGGCGAGGACGTGACGATCCGCGGCTACACGGTGGACACCCGGCCGCAGTTGCCGCTGGTGCTGATGGTGATGCCCGGCAGCACCATGCCGATGCGGCTGGTGCACGACCGGCGGCGGTTCAGCGCGCACCAGGCCGACCTGCTGCTGCGCCGGGTGCGCGAGACGCTGCGGGCGATCGTCGGTACGGGCCGTGGCACGACACTCGGCGAGATCGACGTCCGGACCGGCGACGAACGGCGGCACACGGAACGGGCCTGCGCCGACACGGTCAACCTGGACCTGCTCGCCGCCGCGGACCCCCGGGTGGCCGGGCTGCTGCGGGCGGCGCCGGGACGGCCGCTGCGGCTCGTGGACCAGCAGGGGCGCGAGGTTCCGCTCGGCGCACCCGGCCTGGTCGAGGTCGGCGGCACGCCTTCCGGCGTGTGGGCCAGGGTGACCGACCACGACGACATCGAGTACCTCGGTGACCGCGCCCGGCCCGCGGTCCCCGTCCGCGCCGGGGCACCGGACGACGAGCCGGGCACGCCGACCGAGAAGTCGATCGCCGCGCTCATGGCCGGCATCCTCGGCGTCGACCGGATCGGCGCCACCGACAACCTCCTCGAACTGGGCCTGCACTCGCTGCTCGGCACCCGCGCGATCAACCAGGTCAGGGACGCCTGGAACACCACGGTCACCCTGCACACGCTGTTCGAGCACCCGACCGTACGAGACCTCGCGAAACTGGTCGAGGCCGGCGGCGAGACGCAGCCCGCGCCCCGCGGGCACCAGGACCTCCGGACGGACGTCACCCTGGACGAGTCGATCACCGGCACCGGGCCCGGCGCCTGGACCGCGTCCCCCCACCGGGTGCTGCTCACCGGGGCCACCGGGTACCTCGGCACGTTCCTGCTCGACCGGCTGCTGCGCACGACCGCCGCCACCGTCACCTGCCTGGTGCGGGACAAGACGGCGGACGACGGGCTGGCGCGCCTGCGCGACACCCTCCGCTCTGCCGGGCTGTGGCGCGACGAGTACCACGGCCGGGTCACCGCGGTGTGCGGGAACCTCGGCAAGCCGCTGCTCGGGCTGGCCGAGGCGGACTTCGCCGCACTGGGCGAGGACGTGGCCGAGATCTACCACGCGGGCGCGAGCCTGAACATCCTGCCGAGCTACCGGCGCCTGCGGCCGACGAACGTCGGCGGGACCCGGGAGGTGCTCCGGCTCGCCGCGACCGGCCGGACCAAGCCGGTGCACTACCCGTCGTTCGCCGGGCTCACCGAGCACCCCGATCCGGCGGTCGCCGGCCGTGAACTGCCGCTGGGCGAGAACCCGCCGGACGTCCGCAACGGCTATCTGGCGACGAAATGGGTGGCCGAGCGGATGCTGGACCTGGCCAACGAGCGAGGCGTCCCGACCGTGGTCTACCGCGCCACCAGGCTGATGGGCGCGACGTCGCCCGCCTACTGGAAACCGGCCGACGCCACGAGCGAGATCGTGCGGGCGTGCACGTACCTGGGTCTGGTGCCCGACTCGGACGTCCCCATGCCCGCGTCCCCGGTCGACTACGTCGCGGACGCGATCACGGCGTTGGCGCGCCGGCGGGAGTCCCTCGGCGGGCACTACCACCTCGTCGCGCCGAAACCGTTCAGCTTCCGCGTACTGGGCGAGGCGATGACGCTCGCCGGGCACGACGTGCGGCCGGTGGACATCGACACCTGGTACTCCGAACTCGTCCGCCGGTCCGCGGCGGACCGGGACTCGCGCTGGGACCTGGTGCTCGCCGTGGTCGGTGCCTGGAAGCGGCACGTGGCGGAAGGCTGGCGGGAACCGGGCTACGACACGTCGCTGGCCACTTCGGCGCTGGCCGGTGCGGTGGTCTGCGGCCCGGTCGACGCGGAGTACCTCCGCGGCGCGCTGACGGCCTTCGCCACGGTGGGGGCGGACGGGAGATGACCACGGCCGCCGAGCACGTCCGGTCCTGGGAAGCGCTCTACGACGAGCTCTACACCGGGTCGCTGACGGCCGACCCGGACACCCGGTTCGCCGGCTGGACCAGCAGCTACACCGGTGAGCCGATCCCGCTCGCGGAAATGCGGGAGTGGCGGGACGCCACGGTTCGGCGGATCGGCGCGCTGAACCCCCGGCGCGTGCTGGAGATCGGCGTGGGCAGCGGGCTGGTGCTGACCGAACTGGCCGGGCGTTGCGACACGTACTGGGGCGTCGACGCGTCCGGTGCCGCGATCGACTGGCTGGAGGACACCCTCGACGACGACATCGCCGACCGTGTCGTGTTGCGGCAGGGCGCCGCGCACGAGCTCGGCGACCTGCCCGAGCTGTTCTTCGACACGGTGATCCTGAACTCCGTCGTGCAGTACTTCCCCGGCCTCGGCTACCTGCGCGAGGTCCTCGACGGGGTGTTCCGGCTGCTCGCGCCCGGCGGCGCGGTGTTCGTCGGCGACGTCCGCAACGCACGGACCCAGCGGTGCCTGCTGGCCGCCGTCGCGGTCGCGAAGGGCGGCGACCGCGCGACCCTGGAACGGTTGCTGCGGCTGGAAAAGGAACTGCTCGTCGACCCGGGTTTCTTCACCGGCCTGCCGTACGGCGCGGACGTCCGCCTCAAGAACGCCGGGTACCACAACGAACTGAGCAGGCACCGGTACGACGTCATCCTGACCGAGGCGCCGCGGCCGGAGCACCCGGTCGCACGCCGGTTGGCGTGGGGCGTCGACGTCACCGGGACCACCGAGCTGGCCGGCCACCTCGTCGAGGCGGGCGGCCGCGGGCTCGCCGTCACCGGGATCCCGAACCTGCGGCTCACCGGTGAGCTCGCCGTGCTCGCGGAACTGGAGTCCCGGCCGCCCCCGCCGCCGGGCACCGACCCGGCCGAGACGTCCGCGCTGGGCGCGCGGCTCGGCTACCGGGCCGTCCTCACCTGGTCCGAAACGGACGGGTGCTTCGACGTGCTGTTCACCCAGGAATCCGGCGTACCGCAGGGAGCCCCGACACCATGACGCTCTACGAGAGGTTCGCGGCGCAGGCCGCCCTCGACCCCGGCCAGGTCGCCGTGGTCGACAGTGAACTGTCCCTGAGCTACGACGAGCTGCGCGCCGCCGCGGAAGACCTGCGCGACCGCCTCGCCGCCGCGGGCGCGCGGCCCGGGGACCTGATCGGGTTGCGCATGCCCCGCGGGGTGGCCGTCGCGGTCGGGATCCTGGGCATCCTCGCGCACGGATGTGCCTACGTGCCACTGGACCCGGCGTATCCGGCCGCCCGCCGGGAGCTGATCGCCGAGGACGCGGGCGTGACCGTGGTCGTCACGGCGGAGCGGGGCACCCGGCGGCCGGACGTGGTCGTCACCGGCCCTCGGACCGTCCGGCACGAAACCCCGCCGGATGTCGCCTACGTGATCTACACGTCCGGCTCGAGCGGCCGTCCCAAGGGGGTCTTCGTCGGCAACGAACACGTCCTGGCGTTGCTGGACGCCGGCCACAAGGTCTTCGACTTCGACGCGACGGACGTCTGGTCGGTGTTCTGCGGGTACGGGTTCGACGTCAGCGTGTGGGAGCTGTGGGGTGCCCTGCTCAACGGCGGCACCGCCGTGATGATCTCCCACGAGACCGCGACCGACCCGCGCGCGTTCGTCGACGTCCTCCGGGCCGAGGGCGTGACCGTGCTCAACCAGGTGCCGACCGCGTTCGACTACCTGCTGGCCGAACTGGCGGCACGGGGCGAGCGGCTGCCCGCGCTGCGGTACGTGATGTTCTCCGGTGAGGCGATCCACCCGCCCGCCATCCGGCGCTGGTACGACCTGGCCGTGGCACCTGGGGCGACGCTGGTCAACATGTACGGCATCACCGAGACGACCGTGCACGCCACCTGGCACGTGCTGGCGCCGGACGCCGGGGACGGGCGGCCGGGCACGACCCCGATCGGAGTGCCGTTGCCACACCTGGAGATCACCGTGGTGGACGAGGACCTGCGGCCGGTGCCCGCCGGCACGCCGGGCGAGATGCTCGTCTCCGGTTCCGGGGTCAGCCACGGTTATCTCGGCCGCGAGGACCTCACGGCGGAGCGCTTCTCCGTCCGCGACGGGGTGCGAACGTTCCGCAGTGGTGACTGGGCGGTCCGGGACGCCGCAGGCGACCTGCACTACATCGGCCGCAAGGACCGCCAGGTGCAGATCCGCGGGTTCCGGGTCGAGCTGGGCGAGGTGGAGGCCGCGATCGCCCGGCACCCGCTGGTGGCCCAGTGCGCGGTGACCGTGGCCGCGAACCGGCACGGCGAACCGCTGCTCACCGCGCACTACACCCGGTGCGGCGACGCGGAGATCACCGGTGAGCAGCTCCGCACGTTCGCCACCGGCGTGCTGCCGCCGCAGATGGTGCCGATGGCGTTCCGCGCGCACCGGTCCATGCCGGCCACCCCGAACGGGAAGATCGACCTGGCCGCGTTGGACAGCACGTCCTGACCCATGCGGCCACGGCCGCACGCTACCCAGACGGCTATGCCGTGCGGTGCCCGATCAGCGGCCCACTCCAGCATGGCGGAACCACGATCGCGAGACGAGACTCACACCATGCGCTTCGAAGTCCTCGGCCCGTTACGCCTGGCCGACCGCAACCGCGTCACCGTCGTGGGGCCGCCGAGGGTCCAGGCGGTGCTCGCCGTGCTGTTGATCCGTGCGGGTGAGCTGGTCACGCGGGACCAGCTGATCGCGGAGATCTGGGCCGACGACCCGCCCCGCCGGGCCACCGCGGCCCTGCAGGTCTACGTCTCGCAGCTGCGCAAGATCCTCGCGGCCGCGGGGTTCCCGGCGGGCACCGTGGTCACCCACCAGGCCGGCTACGTGCTCCACAAGGGCGCCCACGAGTGCGACGCGGACATCGTGCTCCGCCTGGCCGCGAACGGCCGGGTCCTGTCGCGGCACCGCCGGTACCCGGAGGCGATCGGCGCGCTGGAGGGTGCGCTGTCCCTGTGGCACGGCCCGGTCCTCGGCGGCCTGCGCGCCGGGCACCTCGTCGACGGGTTCGTCACCCGGCTCGAGGAGACCCGGATGGCGTGCCTGGAAACGCTGATCGACTGCCGGCTCGCCAGCGGGCTGCACCGGGAGCTGGTCGGGCCGCTGCACTCCATCGTCGCCGAGCACCCGACCCGGGAGACCTTCCACCGCCAGCTCATGATCGCGTTGTACCGCTCGGACCGGCAGGCGGACGCGCTGAACGTCTACCACCTCGCCCGCAAGACTCTGGACGACCAGCTCGGCGTCCGCCCGGGCCGGATGCTGCAGCGGGTTCAGCAGGCGATCCTCCGAGCGGACGACGAGCTGCTCGCGACCTGTCACGCCGGCGGCAGCGAGTGGACGGAGTCGGCGTAGTCCGGCGCGGGTTCGCCCAGTTCCCGCACGAGCGTCGCGATACCGCCGACGGTGCCGAAGTTCTTGGCGCTCAGGTGCTGGAAGGGCACGATCACGCCGAGCTGCTCGCGGATGAAGGTCAGCAGGATGGCGACTTTCAGCGAGTCCAGGATCCCCCACTGCAGCAGCGGGGTGTCCGCGCCGAGTTCTCCCTCGGGGTCGCCGTCCAGGAACTTGTGCCGGATGAACTCGACGAGCTGCTGCTCAACGTCCGCCTGCATGCTGTGCCCCTCTCATACTGTGCTCCTCTCCTACCGCGCTGCCTTCCCGCGATGCGCGGACGAGCGCGGTCCGATCGATTTTTCCGTTGCCGGTACGGGGAAGCGCGGACACCGGGTGCACCTCGCCCGGGATCATGTAGGTCGGCAGCCGCTCCGCGCAGTGGCGTTTGATCGCCAGCACTCCGGTCCGGGCGCCGGGACGGAGTACGACGAACGCCTCCAGCCGCGCTTCGAGCGCCTGGCCACCGACCACGACGGCCGCCTCGGCGACCGCGGGGTGGGTGTGCAGCGCGGCTTCGACGTCGCCCAGTTCGACCCGGTGTCCCCGCACCTTGGCCATCGCGTCGCGCCTGCCGACGTACTCGAACGAACCGTCGTCCCGGGCCGTCACCAGATCGCCGGTGGCGTACGGGCCCTGGTGCGGTTCCCTGCCCCAGTAGCCGCGCATCACCGACGGGCCGCTCACGTACAGCTCCCCCGGCTCACCCGGCGGTGCGACCGTCCACACGGTGTCGCCACTGGCCGCGGTGCCGATCGGCACCGGCCGGTCCCGCAGCAGGTCCTCGGCACGGACCTCGTGCGCGGTGCACACGTTGGTCTCGGTGGGGCCGTAGAGGTTCAGCAGCCGCGCGCGGGTCCAGCCCGCGAGTTCACGCAGTGCGCCGATCGGGAAGACCTCACCGGCGAACAGCACGGCCCGCAGCGACGGCGGCGCCGGCCGGTCGAGCAGGCCGCCTTCGCGCAGCATCAACATCAGCGCCGAAGGAACCGAGTACCACACGGTGATCTCCCGCTGCCGCAGGAAATCGGCCAGCTGCACGGGGGCGTAGGCGAGTTCCGCGCCGACCAGGTGGACGACGGCACCGGTGCACAGCGCCCCGTACAGGTCGAGCACGGAGAGGTCGAAACTGAACGGCGCGTGGTTGGCGAGCCGGTCGCCCGGTCCGATCGCCAGCGTCTCGATCGCCCATCGCACGAAGGCGAAGGCGTTGGCGTGGCTGAGGCACACGCCTTTCGGGTCACCGGTCGAGCCGGACGTGTAGAGGATGAACGCGAGGTCGTCCCGGCCGGTCTCGACGGGCGGCGGTACGGCGGCGGGAAGCGGCTCGCCGAGGTCGACGAACACGGTCGGGGCCTCGAGCCAGGGCCTGATCTCCCGCGCGCGTTCCGGGGTCGTGCACACCACGCGTGGGGTGCAGTCTCGCGCCACCTTCGCCGCGCGGCGCGCGGGAGACGTGCTGTCCAAGGGGACGTAGACCGCGCCGACGCGCAGGGCCGCCTGCATCGCGGTCACGACGGCACAGGACTTGGCGGCCCAGATGAGGACCCGGTCCCCCGGGCGCACCCCGGCCGCGGCGAGGTGCGCGGCCATGGCGTCCGCCCGCCGGTCGAGCTCGGCGTAGGTCAGCGAGCCGTCGGGCCCGGTGACGGCCGGCCGGTCGGGATAGCGGCGGGCCGCGGCCCGCACCGCTTCGTGCAGTCGAGTCACAGGCCCATCTCCCGCGTCAGAATCTCCTTCTGCATCTCCGTCGTGCCGGAGAAGATCGCCGCCGGGACGGCGTCCCGCAGCTGGGCCTCGACGCCGCCCTCGGTCAGGTACCCGGCGCCTCCGAAGACGCGCACGGCGTCCAGGCCGTTCGCGATCGCGGCCTCGGCCACGGCCACCTTCGACACGGCCGCCGCGGCCCGGTGGTCCCGGCCCCCGTCCAGCAGCCAGCACGCGCGGTGGACCAGCAGCCGCGCGGCCTCCAGGCGCACCCGCATGTCCGCGATCCGGTGGGACACCGCCTGGAAGCCGGCGATCGCCCGGCCGAACTGACGGCGGGTTCTGGCGTGCTCGACGCACTGGCGCAGCTGGCGGGCCAGCACCCCGAGGTAGAGCCCGAACAGGCAGGCCCGCTCCCAGCCCATCGAGTGCTGGAAGATCATCGAGCCCTGGCCGTCCTCGCCGAGCCGGTACCGGGCCGGCACCCGGCACCCGGTGAACTCCACCGAGCTCGCCGGGCAGCCCCACAGGCCCATTTTCGGCAGCGGGCCGCCGACCTTCAGGCCCGGCAGGTCGCGCGGGACCGCGAACGCGCTGATCCCGAGGAAACCCGCGGCGGGGTCGGTGACCGCGTAGGTGACGAACACGTCCGCGACCGGGCCGTTGCTGGCGAAGGACTTCACGCCGTCGAGGACGTAGCCGCCGTCCACCGGCGTGGCCGTGGTGGTAAGCGCGCCGACGTCGGAACCGGCCTCCGGTTCGGTCATCGCGTTCGCCCCGATCAGCGTCCCGTCCGCGAGGCCGGGCAGGAGCTCGTCGAGGAGACTCTGGCACGCGAAGTCCCTGACGGGCACGGCACAGGCGAGCAAGTGGGCGGCGACGCCGAACACCAGGCCGGTGTCCGTGCACGCGTCACCGAACGCTTCCAGGCACAGTGCGACGTCGAGCGCACCGAGACCGCCGCCGCCCGAGGTGGCCGGCAGGCACAACCCGGTCAGCCCGAGCGCCGCGGCGGCCGACCACTCGTCCCGGGAATAGTGCGCGTCCGGCGAGTTCCTGGCCACGCCGGGCAGGCGCAACCGCACCGCGGTGCGCAGCGCGTCGATCCGCTTCTGCTGCTCGGAAGTCACGTCGAAGTCCATAACGGAACCCATCGGACCGGCCACGGCCAACAGATCGGCAAAGAACCGCCAAAGGCCGTGGTCGGGCGTTTTAGCGGGTCGTCAGCGTGTCCTTGGCGCCGCCCGAAGACTGGGACACATGCAAGCCAACTTCGATGTCGCCGTCGTCGGCGGTGGTCCGGCCGGCTCGACGGCGGCCGCGTATCTCGCCCAAGCCGGCCTTTCCGTCCTGTTGCTGGAAAGCGAGATCTTCCCCCGACCGCACGTCGGCGAGTCCCTGGTGCCCGCGGCCACGCCACCGCTCGTCGAGACCGGCGCGATCACCGCCGTCGACGCCGCCGGCTTCCCGCGGAAGTACGGTGCCGCCTGGACCACCGCGCACTCGGTCAACCTGCCCAACAACGGCTTCGCCGGGCTCAGCCACAACCTGCCCGCGGTGGTGCAGTTCGTGGAACGCGACCAGGAGGGCGTCGACCGCGACTACACCTACCACGTCGACCGCGGCAAGTTCGACCTCATCCTGCTGAAGAACGCCGAGGAACGCGGCGCGCGGGTGATCTGCGGCGCACGCGTGCTGAAGGTGGACTTCGACGACCCGGAGCAGGTCACCCTGAACTGCCGGATCGCCGGCGAGAGCGTGGACTTCACCGCCGGCATGGTCGTCGACGCCTCCGGGCGGCACACCCTGCTCGGCAAGCAGCTGAAGACGAAGGTCCCGGACCCGGTGTTCAACCAGTACGCCCTGCACGCGTGGTTCGAGGACTTCGACCGCAGCGCGTTCGTCACCGAGGACCACGAGCTGGACTTCATCTTCGTGCACTGGCTGGCCATGCGGGACTCCTGGGTCTGGCAGATCCCGATCACCGACACCATCACCAGCTTCGGTGTCGTGACGCAGAAGAAGAACTTCAGCTCGGCCGGCTCTTCACCGGACGAGCTGTTCTGGGACTTCGTGGACACCCGGCCGGAGCTGTCGAAGGCGCTGCGCAAGGCCCGCCAGGTCCGCCCGTTCAAGGCCGAAGGCGACTACAGCTACCGGATGACAGAGATCGCGGGCGACCGGTTCGTGCTGATCGGCGACGCCGCGCGGTTCGTGGACCCGATCTTCTCCAGCGGGGTGAGCGTCGCGATGAACAGCGCGCGCCTCGTCTCGCGGGACATCATCGCCGCCCACCGGGCCGGTCGCGGCTACGGCCGGGCCAGCTTCGCCGGCTACGAGGAGAAGCTGAAGAAGGCGGTCGGGTACTGGTACGAGTTCATCGCCATCTTCTACCGGCTCAACGTGCTCTTCACCGCGTTCGTGAAGGACCCGCGCTACCGCATCGACGTGCTGCGGATGCTGCAGGGCGACGTCTACGACGGTGAACCGCCGAAGGCGCTGGAGGACATGCGGAACATCCTGCGGGCGGTGGAGAACGACCCGGACCACGTCTGGCACCCGTACCTCGGTGGTGTCTGGGCAGGGCCGGTGACATCCTGAAACCGCGGTCGGTCTTCGTCCGGGGAATCGGCGTCCTCCTGCCCGACGGCCGGATCAACGCGGACGACGCGGTCGCGGCCGGGCTGTGCGACGCCGACCAGATCGCCTACAGCGGCCTGGTCAGCGTCGCCGCCGGGGACGGCACGAGCGGGGTCGACCTCGCGGTCGGCGCGGGCCGGCGAGCGTTGTCCGACGCGGGCCTCGGACCGGGCGACGTCGGCCTCCTCGTGCACGCGACGATGCTCCCGGAAGGCCCGGACGGCTGGTCGCCCGCCGGTTACGTGCTCCGCGAACTCGGCTGCGGGCCACGGCCGGGGCACGAGGTCCGGCAGGGCTGCAACGGCATGTTCGCCGCGCTGGAACTGGCCGCCGGGTGGCTCGCGATGGCCGGCTCGCCGGCCACGGCGCTGCTCACCACGGCGCTGCGCGGCGAAAGCCCGCTCATGGACCGGTGGCGCAGCGCGGGTTTCGGGATGTACACCGGTGACGCCGGTTGCGCGCTGGTGCTCGGCCGGGACCACGGCCTGGCCCGGGTGGACGCGGTCTGCTCGACCACGTTCCCCGAGCTGGAAGGGCTGCACCGCGGCGGTACGCCGCCGTCGGAGGAGACCGCGGGCCACGGGCTGGTCGACGTCGCCACCCGGTCCGCCGAGTTCGTGGCCGATGCCGGCTACGACCCGCTGGACCTCCGGCGGATGTTCGCTTCGATGTACTTCTCGGTCGCCCAGCGGGCGTTGGCCGAAGCCGGCACCGACACGAGCGAGCTGGCCAGGGTCATCTTCGTCAACGCGGGTGCCCCGGCCGTCGACGCGGGCATCATGCAGCCGCTCGGCCTGCCGATGGCTCTGTCCACTTGGGACTTCGGCCGCACGGTCGGCCACCTCGGCGCGTGCGACCAGGTCGTGTCCCTGCACCACCTGCTGGCCACGCGCCGGCTTTCCGCCGGGGACCGGGTGCTGATGGTCGGCGGGACACAGGGCTACAACGCGGCGAGCGCCGTCCTGACCATCACCGGCGACCCGGCACGCTGATCCTCGCGCAGCCGAACACCAGCGACGGCAGGACCCGCATCCACAGGAACTTCCGCTGGTACGTCCACTCCGGGGCGACGGCCTCGACAGCGGCGCGCAGACCGGCGAAGTCGGCGGAACGCAGGTGGTAGACGAAGATCGAGCCGCCGGGACGGACGACCCGCCGCAGCTCCCGCACCGCGGCCGGGAGCGCGTTCCAGTGGTGGAGGCTCATGGTGGCGACCACGACGTCGAACATGCCCTGCTCGTACGGCAGCCGGGCGGCCTCTCCCACCGCGAACCGGACCCGGTCGGAGAGGCCACGCCGGTGGGCCAGACCGGTGGCGTAGGTGACCATTTCGGGCACCGGGTCCACCCCGGACACCCGAAGATCAGCGCGGGACCGGGCGATCCGCAGCGCCAGTGTGCCGGGGCCGCAGCCGATGTCCAGCACCGCACCCGACTCCGGCGCCGCCGCCCGGACGTGCGCGGCCGCGCGTGCGTGCAGACCACTGAAGGGAACGCTCATCTGCCGCCGGTAAGCGGGCGGGTCGTGGTACAGGTGCGACACCCCACAGTTCTACCGCACGGACGGTCGCGCCTTCGGCACCGTAGCCGCCCGGCTACCCCGACCGCGCAGCTCGAGTGGGCTGGTTGGGGATTTCTGCGCGCCCCCGGCCCGGATGAGGATGCATCGAAGGCGATGAACCTGCGACGGAGGGCTTGGGATGGCTGAGGAATTCGACGTGCTGGTGGTGGGCGGCGGACCTGCCGGATCCACCACCGCCGGGCTGCTCGCCCAGCGCGGGCACCGGGTGCTGGTGCTCGAACGGGAACGCTTCCCCCGCTACCACATCGGCGAGTCGCTGATCACGGGGATGCTTTCGGTGTTCGACGAGCTCGGCGTCCGGGAACGGATCGAACGGGCGGGCTTCCCGCGCAAGAACGGGCTCAGCATCGTCTGGGGCGCGAACCGCGATCTGTGGAACGTCGACTTCGCCGAGATCGACGGCCCGTACGACTACTCGTACCACGTGCGGCGCGCCGAGTTCGACGAGATCCTGCTCGACCACGCCCGGCAGCTCGGCGTCACCGTCGTCGAAGAGGCGACCGTCAAGGAGCCGATCCTCGACGCCGGCCGCGTCACCGGGGTCCGTTACGAGTGCGGGGGCGAGGACGTCGAGGCGACCGCGCCGCTCGTGATCGACGCGTCCGGCCAGTCCCGGGTGCTGTCCCGGCGGCTGACCACCGTCGAGTGGGCCGACGACCTGCGCAACATCGCCTACTGGACGTACTTCGAGAACACCGCGGACCTGCCCGCGGGCCAGCTCGGCAACATCCTGGTCGAGCGGGTCACGCACGGCTGGTTCTGGGCGATCCCGGTGGACGACGCGACCAGGAGGCTCAGCGTCGGGTACGTGACCCCGACCGCGAGCCTGGTCTCCGGCGGCCCGTCCATCGGTGAGCTGTACGACGCGGGTGTCGCGGAAAGCAAGCAGCTCAGGCTGTTGCTCGCCGGCGCCACCCGGGTGGGTGACTACCGGTCCACCCGGGACTGGTCCTACCGCGGCCGGGCGGTCACCGGACCCGGCTGGCTGTCCACCGGCGACGCCAGCGGGTTCATCGACCCGTTGTTCTCCGGTGGCGTGTGCCTGGCCGTACTGGGCGCCGACGCGGCGGCGGCCGCCGCCGATACGGCCCTGCGCCGGCCCGACCTCGCCGGCCGCGCGATGCGCGCCTACGACGCGGGCATCGACAACATGGTGTCCAGCTTCCTCGACTACGTGCGGTTCTTCTACGACCCGACCCGTGATCGCGAGGACTACTTCCAGCAGGCGCGGTCCATGGCCGACTTCAACGAGCGCTACCCCCACGCGCGCGCCGCGTTCGTCGCGGTGATCTCCGGCCGGCTGGCCATGTCCGAGCTGTTCCGGATCCCCGGGGTGGACGACACCGCGCTGGCCGGGAGCATCGAGACGTGAGGATCGCGCCGGCGGTGGCCACCTCGCTGCCGCCCCCCATCGCCGCCGACTCGCTGTGGTTGTTCCTGCTGCAGGCCGGTGTCCTGCTCACGCTGGCGCTGCTGCTGGGCAGGCTCGCGGTGCGCTTCGGCCTGCCGCCGCTCGTGGGCGAGCTGCTCGCCGGGATCGTGCTCGGCCCGTCGGTCCTGGGCGCCGCGGCGCCCTCGGTCACGTCGTGGCTCTTCCCGCCGGACGCCCAGCAGGCCCACCTGCTGGACTCGGTCGCGCAGGTCGGGGTCGTGCTGCTGGTCGGGCTCACCGGGTTCTCCCTCGACCTCGGACAGCTCCGCCGCCAGATCAAGCCGGCCATCGGGGTGAGCGTGGGCGGGGTGCTGGTCCCGGTCGGCGGCGGGGTGCTCACCGGGTACCTGATGCCGGCCTCGGTCGTGCCCGCCGGGGTGGACCGCGTGGTGTTCGCGCTGTTCGTCGGCGTGGCCATGGGGGTCAGCGCGATCCCGGTGATCGCCAAGACCCTGACCGACATGGACCTGGTGCACACCAGGGTCGGCAGGCTGATCCTGACCGCCGGGGTGTTCGACGACGCGATCGGCTGGCTGCTGCTGTCGATCGTGTCCGCCATGGCGGTGACCGGCGTCCACCCGGGTCCGGTGCTGCTGTCGCTCGGTCAGCTCGCCGGGTTCCTGCTGGCCGCCGCGCTGGTGGCCCGGCCGCTGGTGCGGCTGGCGCTGAACCGGGCCAACCGCTCGAGCGGGCCGGGGCCGTTGATCGTCACGGTGGCCGCCGTGGTCCTGCTGGGCGCCGCGGCCGGCCAGGCGCTGCGGCTGGAGGCCGTGTTCGGCGCGTTCGTCGCGGGCGTGGTCGTGGGCAGCTGCCCCGGCTTCGACCGGACGCGGCTGGAGCCGTTGCGGATCATGGTGATCTCCGTGCTGGCCCCGCTCTTCCTGGCCACCGTCGGCCTGCGGGTCAACCTCGCCGACCTGATGAACGGACCCGCACTGGCGCTGGCCGGGGTGGTCCTCCTGATCGCGGTGGCGAGCAAGTTCGGCGGCGGCTACGCCGGTGGCCGCGTGGGCGGGCTGGGCCACTGGGACGCGCTGTCGGTCGGTGCCGGGCTCAACGCGCGCGGTGTCGTCGGCATCATCGTGGCTTCGGTCGGCCGCGGCCTCGGCCTGCTCACGCCCGGCATGTACGCCACCGTGTTGCTCCTGGCCATCACCACCTCGCTGATGGCGCCGGTGGTGCTGCGGTGGACCACCCGGCGCGCGGGCACCCGGCTCGCCCCGGTCGGCTGACTATCCATTGTGGAGGAAACTGTGAAGAGAACGGCGGCCGTCGTCACGGCCGTGCTCGTGGCCGGTCTGGCGCCCGCGGTTCCGGCCGCGGCGCGGACCGGGCTGTCCTGGACGCCCTGCGCGGAACCGTCCCTGGCCCAGCTGGGCCTGGAATGCGCCACCCTCGCCGTCCCGGTGGACCACACCCGGCCGCGCGGCCGGAAGATCACGCTCGCGCTGAGCCGCAAGAAAGCCGTGCGCTCCCAGGGCGTGCTCGTGGTCAACCCCGGCGGGCCGGGGATCACCGGGCGGTCGGTGGCCGGCACGGTCGCCGGCGTCATGCCGGCGGACCTCGCCGCGTCGTACGACATCGTCGGCATCGACCCCCGCGGGGTCGGTGCCAGTGATCCGTCGTTGAGCTGCGACGAGGGGTACTTCACCCCGCCGTGGCCGGACCCGGTCCCGGCGAATCCCGGGCAGGAGCTGCGGCTGGCGGCGCGCCCGCTCGGGTACGCGCTGAAGTGCGCGGCCCGCTACGGCTGGCTGCTGCCGCACATGAGCAGCGAGGACAGCGCCCGCGACCTCGACGACGTGCGGCAGGCACTGGGGCAGCGGACGATCGACTTCCTGGGCTACGGCTACGGAACGTACGTCGGCGCGGTGTACGGCACCCTGTTCCCCGGGAAGCTGCGCCGGGCGGTGTTCGACAGCGTCGCGCGGCCGGACGCCGACTGGTACCGGCACTACGTCGAGCAGGAGGACCCCGGCTTCGACGCCCGGGCGAAGGACTTCTTCGCCTGGATCGCCGGCCAGGACGCCGGCTACCACCTGGGCACCACGGCCGAAGCCGTTTCCGCGGCGTACTACGGCGCCCGGAGCGCGGTGCGCGACAAGCCCGCGGCCGGGGTGGTCGGCCCGTTCGAGTTCGAAGCGACGTTCCACAACGTGGCCTGGGAAAGCCGGCTGTGGCCGTTCCTGGCCGGCACGCTGGCCGCCTACCGGCGGAACGGCGACGAACAGGCCCTGCTGACCGCGTACCAGGCTCTCGCGGCGCACCACGGCGACAACGACTACGCGGCGTTCACCGCGGTGCAGTGCGCCGACACGAACTGGCCACGTGACTGGAGCCGGTGGCACGCGGACGCCTCCCGGCTGCACGCGACCGCGCCCTTCGCCACCTGGAACAACACCTGGTACCTGGCGCCGTGCGCGTTCTGGCCGCCGTTCCCCAGGCACGCGGTCACCATCACCGGGACGGGCCTGCCGCCGGCGCTCATCGTGCACGCGACCGACGACATCGCGCTGGCCTACCGGGACGCCCGGCGGCTGCACGCGACGGTGCCGGGTTCGCGGCTGGTCACCGAGCAGGGCGGCCTGGATCCGGCGGTGTCCTTCCTGCGCGCCGACCCCTGCGTCGACGCCGAGGTGACCGCGTACCTCGCCGCGGGCACGCTGCCCGCCGCGGACGTCAGCTGCGCTGCGGACCAGGGGCGGAAAGCGAACGGAAGGTTCTCCCTGGGGGTGGGAGAACCTTCCTCATTCAGGTGGCTCAGGCGCTGACCTCGGTACGGCGGAACTGGATCAGGTCGTTGCCGCTCATGGCCTCAATCCCGGCGCCGGACGCCTCGGCGGAGGCCTCCTCGGAGGGCCCGAACGCCTTCGCCACGTAGTAGCCGATGCCGAACGCGGCGAAGCCCGCGGTGACCACGGGGGTGCACACGACGGGCTGCTCCGGGGTGACTTCCTGGAGCGGCACCATGCTTCCGGCCAGCTTCTCGGCGGCGAGTTCAATGCGGTTCATGTCATTTCCTTTCGCTCGGGCGAGCTTTCCCCATAAATCTAGGGCGGCCCGACCGGGCGGACATCCACAAATCTGCGGATTCAGACCACTTGAAAAGTCTTCAAGCGTGTGGCACGCTGACCTCAGCGAGCCCTTCTCACGAGAAAGGAACGTCCATGAACGGCACTGCAGACGGACCGCTCGACCACGACGCCGCCGCGAGCAGGATCACCCAGGTGGAGAACCGGGTGGGCCGCACGAAGCGAATCTACGTCGGCAGCGTCGTCCTGCTCGGCGTCATCACGCTGGCTTACTTCGCCGTGGTCGGCGGGATCCCCCGGGCGGTCGTGAAACCGTACGATTCCCTGCTCGTCCTGTTCCCGGTGGCACTGTTCTTCGTGGTCGTGGGCATCCGCCGCGCCAGCACGTCGGCGCGGGGCGTGCTGCGGGTCGAACAATGGCTGCTGGCCGGGTACATCGTGGCCATGGTGGTCGCCGGCGCGCTCGAGATCTTCGTGTTCAGGCAGGGCACGGTCGCCGCGGCGCTGCCCGGCCTGCTGCCGGCCGCGGTCTGCTTCGCCGCCGCCGGGGTGCTCGGCAAGAAATGAACGAGCCACACCCGCGCCGCAAGCTCGACGAAGTCATCCATTCCCCGGTGCGGCTGTCGGTCATGGCGGTACTGGCCACGACCAGCGAAGCGGACTTCAGGTACGTGAAGGACATCGTCGAGGTGAGCGATTCGCTGCTGTCCAAGCACGTCGCCGTCCTCAATACCGCCGGTTACGTCCGAATCGTCAAGGGAGTCGCGGAGAACCGGCCGGTGACGTGGCTCAGTCTCACCGAAACCGGGGCCGAGGCGTACCGGGAATACGTCCGGACGCTGAACCGGATCATCGGCGGCAAGGAGGCACCGGGCGATGCGCGCTGAACGGAAATGGGAATCCGGCCGGTGCCCGGCTACGGGGAGCTCGGACACCGGCCGGCAGTTCGGGAACTCACGAAACGATCCGGATGGCGCAGGCTTCGGTACCGCCCGGCATGCGGTGCCGGTTACGCGCGACGAGCCGGTAGACCGGTCCGGCGGCCCACCGCAGCGGGACGGCGCCGAGCGCGCGGCCGGCCAGCCGCCAGCCGGTTTTCCGGCTGGTCCTCAGCAGCCGCGCCAAGGCCGCCGGACCGCCGCAGACCGGGCCGGCGAGCGGGAACCACAGCACCTCGTACCGGGCCCGTGCCACGGTGGTGCCGTAGGCGGCGAGGTCGAGCTGCTGGTAGCGAATGGCCTCGGCCGCCGGTGCGGCCCTGGCGAACAGCCACAGCACGCTGCGCGTGCAGAAACCGCAGTCACCGTCGAAGACGAGCAGCGGCAGTTCCTCGGGACGTCGGTAGCTCACATCTTCTCATTCCGTCGCGGTGGGCAGGAGGTACTCGGTGGCGAGCAGACCGTCCCGGTAGGCGTTCGCCACCGCCTCGGTCCGGTTGCGGGCGCGGAGTTTGCGCAGGATGCTCAGCACGTGGCTGCGGGCCGTCGCCTCCGAAATGAACAGCTTCTTGGCGATCTCGGAGTTCGGCAGCCCGACGGCCATCACCCGGAGCACCTCGAGCTCCCGCGGTGTCAGCCGGTGACCGCCACGCCGCCGTCCGGCCTGCGCGGTGACTGTGAACAGCCGTTCGCCCAACGACGTCAGGAACGGCGCCGGCACGAACGGGTGGCCGGCCGCCACCGCGCGCACGGCGGTGAGCAGTTCCTCGACCGGGCTGTCGGGCAGCACGATGCCGCGCGCGCCGGCCTGGAGGACGGAACGGACCTTCGCGACGGTGGCCGACTCGACCACCACGATCAGCGTGTTGCGCTCGTCGAGCCCGGCTAAGGCCCGCGCGGCCGCCGCGATGTCCGGTTCGGACAGTTCGGCGTACAGCAGCGTGGTCATCGGCCGTCCGGCCTTCGCCAGCAGGCAAAGGTGGTCGACGGAGCCGACCACCTCCACCGTCTCGATGTCCGGTGCGACGGACAGCAGCTTCTTGAGGTCGGCGGCGTCGACGGTGAACGACCCCGCCAGGACCAGTCTGATCATCGCGGACTACCGCTTCACGACAGCGGGTGCAGATTGGACAGAAACAGCATCATCGGTTCCTCGGTCTCGTCATAGCCCGCCGACGCCGCGATCAGGAACTGCGTCCGCTTCGCGTCGGGGTCGTGCTTCTCCTGGTAGGTCAGGTAGTTGAGCAGCGTCAGGTACGAGATCGAAAGCTGGATGTCCTCCTTCTTGCGATCCGCCTCCTTGGAGAAACCGATGATGCCGACCACCGAGTCGCCGAGCACCTTCTCCGCACGTCTGTTGGCGTACCAGACGAAGTGCCGCGGCACCCGTTGCTCGACCGGCAGGATCTCGCGCCACTCGGTCACCGAGTCGTCGGGCAGCTCGTCCCGGAACAGCAGGTGGTAGTCGTGCATACCCGGCCGCGGCGCGAAGAACCGCCAGTCCGGCACCACCGCGCCGGACGGGTCGTACCGGCGCGCACCGGGGAACTTGCGGAACGGGTCCTGGCTCAGTGCGGTCGCGACGAACCACGAACCCAGCAAACCACCCACCACCATCCGGGCCACCCGGCCGGAACCGTTCATCGTCCACTCCCAGTTTGCGTCGGTTCGGAGTCCATCCGGCCGCCGGCACGGGCGGCCCGCACGACGTCCGCGACGGCTTCGGTGACGTACTTCGCAAATTGTTCCCGCATGATCAGGCCGAGGTGGCTGGCTCCGGAGACGACCAGCCGCCTGCTGTTGGCGGACAACGCGGCCAGGTCGTCCTGCAGCTCGTTGTGCACGGGGTCGCTCCGGCTGACCTCGCCGGCGGTGAGCACCGCCAGCGGGAGGTCCGCGGGCAGCTTCGCGTCGCGTACCTTGTCGTTGACGTCGGTGAGCCAGCTGCGCAGCTCCTCACCGGTGGTCCGCCACGTGCGGCGGGTCAGCATCCGCGCGCACGCGGCCGCCCGCGCCGCCGACGGCAGATACTCCACATCGGACACGACGTACCGCTTGGACAGCCGGTTCACGCCGAAAGTCGCGAGCACGGTCGAGTCCTGGATGGTCGCCTTCATCAGCGGCAGGCCGAGCGCCTGCCGGGCCGACCGGACCAGCTGCTCGGGGTGGCTGGCGTCGACCAGCACCACACCGGCGGTCAGCTCGGGGTGCCGCTGCGCGAAGTGGCGCACGAGCAGGCCACCGAACGAATGCCCGACCAGCACGTACGGCGGCTTCGCGCCGGAGACCTCGAGGACCGTCTCCAGTTCGGCGAGCATCTCGTCGGCGGTCCGCGGCCGGGGACCGCGCTCGCTCCAGCCGAGCCCCGCCCGGTCGTAGGCGACGGCCGGGGCGTCCCGGGCGATCTCCGGCTGGATCCACGACCACACCTCCAACGGGCACGACATGCCGCTCTCGAACACGACCGTGGGCCCGTCGCCTGCCAATCCCTCGGTCCGGACGTGCAACCGGTAGCCCCCGACGTCGACCCGCTCACCGAGGCCGGGGACGGTCTCGTCCTCCCGCCGGGTCGTCCGCCACTGGTAGGCGACGCCCGCGGCCGGCGTGGCGAGTGCCGCCAGGACACCGGCGCCGGCACAGAGCTTGAAGACTGTCGGTTTCATCAGATCCTCCCAGCGAGTTCGGTACCGGTGGCCGCGTCCGGGTCCCAGTCGTCCGTCCCGCCCAGCTGCGTGTGCACCAGGCGCTGGTAGAGCTCGTTCGTGGCGAGCAGTGACTCGTGATCGCCCACGGCCTGCAGCCTGCCGTCGTCGACGACGAGGATCCGGTCGGCGGCGACGACGGTGGCCATCCGGTGGGCGATGGCCACCACCGCGCAGTCCGTGGACGCCGCGGCGATCGAGTTGCCGAGCGCGATCTCGGCTTCGGTGTCCAGCTGCGACGTGGCCTCGTCCAGGAGCAGGACGTCCGGGCGCAGCAACAACATCCGGGCGATGGCGAGCCGCTGGCGTTCGCCGCCGGAGATCGCCGTGCCCGCCTCGCCGACCTCGGTGTCCAGACCGTTGTCCAAGCTGTCGATCCAGCAGCGCAGGTTGGCCTTGTCGATCGCGTCCGCGATCTGCTCCTCGGTCGCGTCCGGTTTCGCGAAGACCAGGTTCTCGCGGATGGTGCCGTCGACCACCGGAGCGTCCTGCTCGACGTAGCCGACGCGGCCGCGGAGCGCGCGCAACGGCAGGTCACGGATGTCCTGGCCGGCCAGCAGGATCCGGCCCGAGTCGACGTCCCACAGCCGCTCGGCCAGCGCGAAGATCGTCGACTTCCCGGCGCCGGACGGGCCGACGACGGCCACGAACCCCCGGCGCGGAATGTCGAACGTCAGTCCACGTACGGTCGGCGAACCAGGCTGATAGCCGAAGGTGACGTGGTCGAAGGACAACGCGGGGTCGGTCATCGGCACCACGTCGGCGGCGCCGCCGGCCTCCTCCGGTTCCGCCGCCAGCGCGTCCACCCGGATCATCGCCGCGAGCCCGAGCTGGATCTGCGCGAGTGCGCTGAACAGGCTGATCAGCGGGGCGATGAGGTAGAGCAGGTACAGCAGGTAGGACGAGAAGTGCGCGGTGTCCATCGCGCCGCCCACGAGCCGGAAGGCGCCGACGGTGAACACGGCGGCGAACGCGGCCTGGATGCCGAGGTTCATGATCGGGGCCATCAGCGACTCGAGCCGGACGCCGCGCATGCCGATGCCGTAGGCGTCGGTGGCGAACTGCCCGATCCGGGTTTCCTCCCGGTCCTCGGCGCGGCTGAGCTTGACCGTGCGGATCGCGCCGATCGCTCGTTGCAGGGCGCCCGCGAAGGCGCCGACCCGCTCCCGGGTCTCCACCCCGACGGCGCGGACCCGCCTGGCGACCGCCATCGTGGCCAGGCCGGCCAGCAGCAGAACCCCCAAGGTGGACACCGTGAGCACCGGGTCGATGATGGTCATCAGGACGACCGAGCCGACCACCATCAGCGTGCTCACCACGAGGTTCAGCAGTCCCTGCATCAACGACGTCTTGAGCAGGTCGGTGTCCGCGACGGCGACGCTGAACAGGTCGCCGCGCTGGCGCCGGAGGTGCAGCCCGAGCGGTGCCCGCAGCAACGAGCGCACGACCCGGCGACGCGAGTCGAGGACGAGCGTCGCGCCGGCCCGGCCGAGCAGGTAGACCTCGACCCCGCCGAGGACCAGATCGGTCACGAAGAGAGCCGCCAGCAACAGCGCGGGCACGGTGGCCGGCGCGCCGGCCGTGATCTTGCCGACCAGTGAGCCGATCACCATCGGCTGCGCGAGGGCGAGTCCGCTGCTGAACACGCCGAGCACCACCGCGACGGACAAGCCGCCGCGGTACGGCTTGATGAGACTTGACAACCGGCGGTAGACGCCGGTGGCCGCGGGACCGGTCATGGCGAGCCTCGTTTCGGTGGGTCAGCTCTTGCGGAAACTGCGAGAGTGGTGCATGACGGCCGGGTACGTGCCGCAGAAGGCCCACAGGAACCGGTTGAGGCCCATGAACGCGGCGTTGCCGGCGTGGAACGCCGCGCCGGTGGCCAGGGTGGCGACCGCGGCCTTCTTGCCGCCGAGCAAGGCGAGCGGGAACGACATCTCGCCGACGATCGTGCCCCAGCCGCCGGCCTTGGCCAGCAGCGGGAACTTCTTGAACAGCCGGCCGACGTGCCGCTGACCGTAGGTGTGGGTGCGGAAGACCCCAGTCATCGCGCTGCCGTCCCGCCAGTACGGCGAGACGGCCTTCGCCGCGCCGGCGGCCACGTAGGACAACACCGACTGGGCGGCGATGAACATCGTGCAGAGCTCTTTCGCCTTGCGATCGTGGGGGAACAGCTTGCTCACCGTCAGCGCGGCGTACACCAGCATGTTCATGTGGTCGGTGCCGTCGGTGCCGTAGCTGTTGCGGATGTGCAGCAGCCAGTTGGTGATGGCGAGGTACGCGACCGCGGCGGTCCGCACGGCGGGCGTGGCCCGCGGTGCGACCAGTGCCGAGGCCGCGGCCAGGCGGATGCCGATCAGGCACTGGATGCCCGGCGGCTTGAACAGCGGGTTGAGCACGTCAGCGGATTTCTTCGACGTCCAGCGGTACTTGGTCCGCCCGACCTGCCAGCTCAGCAGACCGGACTCCTCGAAGTGCTTGGGACGCATCAGGTACTCGAGTGACCCGAGCGCGATGCCCGCTGCGGTGATCACCTCCGTCTGCCGGAGGACCTTGTCGACCTGCGAAGTGTCCGGCTGCGCCATGTGTTCCCCCAAGATTCGTTGCGAGGCGGATGCCGGAAGCGCGTACACCCTTCCGGCATCCGCTTGCCCTGCCTGTACTTACGCGACGGCGGCGTCTTGCCGCGCCTGCAGCAGCTCGCTGACCGACATCTCGCGGATGTCGGTCATGCGGATGCCGTCGCCGCTCTCGTCGATGCAGCCGTGCCGCGCGCACTGCACGTAGCCGACGGCCGCGCCGCCGGCGAACCCGGCAACCGTGACGGTCACCAGGACCGGCGTCAACACCGGCGCGGCGATCTCGTGGTTGATTTCGAGCGCCTCGAGGGTCGACTTGGCGGCAGCACACTCGATTCGGTTCATGGTCAGCTCCTTCGGCTATCCGGGTAATTGCCGAGCCCGACACTATTGCCTCCCGATTCGGTGAGCATCCACCAGAATGCGGACGCCGACCTGCCCGGTAGCGTTACCCAATCTCATTGTCCGGATAAGGCTCTTGAGGACGCTCGAGGTGGCTACCGTGACGTAGCCACCTGGCTAGGCCCGACTGGGAGGCCGATAGCGGTTGGCGTCCCGGAGCCGGCTTGCGGAATCGTGTCGCTGTCAACGGCTCGCATTCTTTCCGACGGAGGGCACCACCATGCGCAAACTGGTTTTGCTGGCGGCGATCATCTCGACGGTGTTGTTCACGGGCGGGATCGCGGACGCGGCACCACGGAACTGGTCGGCCTCCTACCGGAACGGAACGGCCGCCGGTACCGCGCACTACGAGCGGACCAGCAGCTTCTCGGGCAATCTGGTCGTGGACGGCACGCTGACCGTGAAGAGCGCCGACTGCTACTACGTCCTGCTGATCGTGTCGCACGACCTGATGCCCGTCGCCCACCAGTCGCCGCAGCAGTGCGGACCCGGAAGCATCCCGATCAGCCTGTCCGACAGCACTTTTTCCATAACCTGGAGCGCGGCCCTGAGCGTGTGCCAGGCCGGCGCGCGCCCGGTCTGCGGGCAACAGGTCGACGTGACCGTCTACAGCTGACGGTCCGGTGACTTCGAAGGACGGGAAGACGATGCCGGAACCCCTGATCGGTGCCCGACTCGAACGGTTCGCCCTGCCGAACGGGCTGCGCGTCGTGCTCGCGCCCGACCCGGCGGTTCCGGTCGCCGCCGTCGCCGTGCTGTACGACGTCGGGATCCGCTCGGAACCACCGGGCCGCACGGGTTTCGCGCACCTCTTCGAACACCTGATGTTCCAGGGCTCGGCGAAGGTGCCGAAACTCGCACACGCCCGGTACGTGCAGACTTCCGGCGGTTCGTTCAACGGGTCGACCCACCTCGACTACACCGTCTACCACGAGACGCTGCCCGGCAACGCCCTCGAGCGCGGGCTCTTCCTCGAGGCCGACCGGATGCGGGGGCCCAGGATCACCGAGGCGAACCTGCGCAACCAGGTCGACGTGGTCGCCGAGGAGATCAACACCAACGTCACCAACCGTGCCTACGGCGGTTTCCCCTGGCTGCACCTGCCACCGCTGTTGTTCGACAGTTTCGCCAACACCCACGACGGGTACGGCTCGCAGGTCGACCTCGAGTCGGCGACCGTCGCCGAGGCCGAGGCCTTCTTCGAGCGGTACTACGCCCCGGCCAACGCGGTGTTGTGCGTGGCCGGGGGGATCGACGTCGGCGAGACCGTCGAGCTGGTCACCCGGCATTTCGGCGACGTGCCCGCCCGGGCCGTGCCCGTGCGGCCCGACTTCGCCGAGCCACCGCTCACCGGACCGCGACGCGGCGAGTCGCACGACCGCCTGGCCCCGCTGCCCGCGTTCGCGGCCGGCTGGCGGGTTCCCGACCCGATCGGTGAACTCGACGCGTACCTCGCGCACCACCTGCTCGCCGACCTGCTCGCCGGCGGGGAACCCGCTCGGCTGGTCCGGCGGCTGGTGACCGACGAGAACCTCGTCACCGACGTGTCCGCCGGGCTCGGCCTGATGGGGGACGCGTTGGCCGTGCGTGGCCCGGGGGCCTTCGTGGTCTCCGGCTTCCTGCCGCCCGGTGGTGACGTGGACAAGGTCGTCCGGGTCGTCGACGAGGAGCTGGCGCGCATCGCGGCCGACGGTCCCGACGAAGACGAGCTGACCAGGTTGCGGACGATGGCACGGAGCCGGCTGCTGCGCGAACTGGATCCGTTGATCGGCCGGGCGAAACTGCTCGGGGTGTTCGAACAGCAACGCGGGGACGCCGGCCTGCTCGCGGGGCTGGCCACCAGGTACGCGTCCATCACCGCCGACGAGATCGCCGCCGCCGCCGCGGCGCTGTGCGGCCGGCACCGCGCCTTGGCCGAAATCCTGCCAGGACGGGCATGATGACCGTAGAACTGTCCGGAACAGACGTTCCCGCGCTGCAGCCGCGCCGCGAGCTTTCCCTGCCGGAGTCGGCCGAGACGACCTTGCCGAACGGGTTGACCGTGCTGGCGGTGCGCCGCCGCTCAGTGCCCCTGGTCGAGCTGCGGCTGCGGATTCCGCTGGTGGAAGTCGATCCCGCGGGCGCGGCCCTGCTCGCCGAATCGCTGTGCGCCGCGACCACTTCCACCTCCGCCGTCGAGCTCACCCGGCGGATCCAGCGGATGGGCGGGACGCTGACCGCCGGCGTCGACGCCGATCGCCTGCTGGTCGTCGGCAGCGCGCTGGCGGCGCACCTGGGTGACCTGCTCGGCATCCTCGGCGAGGTCCTCACCGGTGCGTGCTACCCCGAGGCCGAAGTCGCCCAGCGGGCGGCCAGGCTGGCGGGCATGCTCCGGATCGTCACCGCGCAGCCCGCCCATCGCGCGCTCGAGGCGTTGAACCGGAGGTTGTACGGCGAGCACGTCTACGGGCGGCCGAGCCCGTCCCCGGAAGAGGTGCTTTCGGTGACCTCCGAGGATCTGCTCGCCCTGCACGCGGATCGGGTGCGGGCCACGTCGGCCTGCCTGGTGCTGGTCGGCGACATCGATCCGGACCAAGCGCTGCGGGCGGCCGGGAACGCACTGTCCGGACTGGCCGGTGGCGAGGTGCCCCGGCGGCACCGGCCGTTGGCCGACGACCGGGCCACCGAGGCGATCGAGGTGCTGGACGCGCCCGGCGCGGTCCAGTCCTCGGTGCGTCTCGCGCTGCCGTGCGCCGGTTTCGGCGCACCGGACCTCGCCGCGGTCGATCTGGCGAACGTCATCTTCGGCGGCATCTTCTCCTCCCGGCTCGCGTCCAACATCAGGGAGCACAAGGGCTACACGTATTCCGCGAAGTCCACATTGGTCTTCCCGCAGGCGGGCGCCGCGATCGCGGTCATTGCCGACGTCGCCACCGCCGTCACCGCGCCCGCCGTGCTGGAGATCCGCTACGAACTCGGGCGGATGGCCTGTACCTCGGTGACCACGGCCGAGGTCGACCAGGCGCGCGAATACCTGTTCGGGGTGCAGCGGCTCGGGATGGCCACGCAGTCCGGGCTGGCGAACCTGGTTTCCGAACTGGCCGCGCACGGCCTGCGGCTGGACTGGCTGACCGTTCATTCCGAGCGCCTCGCCGAAGCCGGTGTGGCGGAGGTGAACGAGGCCGCGGCGCGGTACCTCGCACCGGCCCGCGCGGTCACGGTCGTGGTCGGCGACGCCGCCAAGGTGACGAGCCGGCTCACGACGCTCATGCCGGTCGTCTGAACGGGCCGGCGCACGGGCGGCCGGCGTCAGCTGCGCACGACGATGGTGACCTGGAAGTGCCCCGCTTTCCGGGACGCGGACAGGGTTCCGCTGCCCGACCGGTCGGATTGGTACACCGCGGTGGTGACCGCGCCGGCGACGGCGGGTCCCTGGGTCTCCTTCAGCACGCCCCCGCTCACCGAAACCGATTTCCACGGATCCGCCTTGGTGCCGTGCAGGGTGACCGTCAGCGGCGCCTTGCGGCCCATGCAGATCGTTTTTCCGTCGTCCCGCTCGGTGATCCGCGGTTTGGCGACCGAGGTCGAGCATTTCTTCGTCCCGCCACCGGACCGGGACGGCATCGGTTTGCAGGCCGGCACAAGCACCATGGTCAGCAGGGTCACGGCCGTCAGCACGCGCATTTCGAACCCCTTTCTGCAGAACCTTCATTGTGGCACCGGTCAACGCCGCATGGAGCACCTCTCCGGGGTACCAATCCGGCTATACCCGGACGACCGGAAGGGATTCAAGTCCGGTCGACGAGACGGCAGCCAGGTCCGGTGTTCCGGCCGAGACCCACCCGGCCTGTCCAGGCCCGGCGAGTCGGCCGGAGCCCGGATCGCGCTCACCGCGGACAGCGTCCGCACCTCCGGCGTGGAGGTCTACGGCGTCGGCAAGGGCAGCGAACCGACCTGCGCGGCAGGCGGCTCGTCGTCACCCCATGAGACCGCGACACGGCGGGCACGTCGCGCTTCACGGTTCGCCGAGGTGGTACTCCGCGTTCACCAGGTCGAGGAGCTCGGCCACCGAGGTTTCCGCGGCCGGGCGGTCGAAGGTGATCTCGCCGTGCTGCAGCAGGTTCACCCGGTCACAGATGTCGATCACCTGCCCGTAGTTGTGGGCGATGAGGATGATCGCGATGTCGCCGCGGCGTTTCAGCTCCTGCAGCAGGCGCAGGATCAGCGCGCTTTCCTTGGCGCCCATCGCGGCGAGCGGCTCGTCGAGCAGGAGCAGCTTCGCCTTCGAATACACCGAGCGGGCGATCGCGATCGCCTGGCGCTGGCCGCCGGACAGCATGCCCACTTCGGCGGTCACCGACGGGATGTCGATGCCGATCGAGTCCAGCGCCTCCCGGGCACGGTGCTTCATTTCGCGGCGCCGCAGGAACGGGATCGGGCGGTGGGTCAGCTCGCGGTTCAGGTGCAGGTTCAGGTACACCGGCAGGTCGTCGACCATCGCCAGGTCCTGGAACACCGTCTCGATGCCCAGCGACCTCGCGTGCACGACGGATTTCAGCGTGGCCGGCTCGCCTTCGAACAGGATGCGGCCGCCGTCCGGCTGGTGGTAGCCGGTCAGGATCTTGATCAGTGTCGACTTGCCGGCACCGTTGTCCCCGATGAGCCCGAGGACTTCCCCGCGCCGCACGTGCAGGGTGATGTCGGCGAGCGCGTCGACCGGGCCGAAGCTCTTGCTGACGCCTTCGACCCGGATGACGTCGGCGGTCACGTCAGCTCCCGGGATCCGGCGCGTTTGCGCACCACGATCAGCGTCACGTTCAGCACCATCGCGACCAGGATGGCGGCGCCGAGGACCACGTTGAACGCGTTCGCGCTGACGCCGGTCAGGTTGAACCCGTCGAACACGATGCCGAGCAGCAGCGCGCCGAGGAACGCGCCGACCACCGTGCCGGACCCGCCGAGCAACGCCGTGCCGCCGATCACGGCCGAGGCCACCGCGAAGAACATCGTCGTGAACCCTCCGTTGGTCGGGTCGTACGAGCCGACCCGGGTGCCCTGCAGGATGCCGGCCAGCCCGGCCAAGGTGCTGGTGATCGCGAAGTTGACCACCTTCACCCGGTTGACCGGGATGCCGGACTCCGCGGCGCCGACCGGGTTTCCGCCGGTGGCTTGGGTGTGCACGCCGAACCGGGTCGCCGAGAGCACCACCTGCATGACGACGACCGCCCCGGCCGCCCACAGGAACTCCGTCCAGCGCGACCCGCCGAACACGTCGACCACCCAGCTGTCCTTCGGCGCCCCGACCGGGCGGGCGTTCGAGATGATCAGGACCAGGCCCTGCAACAGGAACGCCATGCCCAGGGTGGTGATGAACGACGGGATGTTCAGCAGGGTCCGGATCAGCCCGTTCACCAGCCCGACCAGGGTGCTCACCACGATCGCGCCGAGCAGCGCGAGCCACAGCGGCCAGCCGTTGACGAAGAACAGCGTCAGCATGAACGGCGCGAGGGTGAACACGAACCCGGCCGAGAGGTCGATTTCGCCGCAGATCAGCAGCATCACCTGCCCCGCGGCGATGATCGCCCACGGGGCGACGTACTGGGCGATCGTCTGGTAGTTGTCCAGGGAGTTGAACGCGTCACTGGTCGCCGTGAAGTAGATCCCGGCGGCGATCGTGACCAGCAGGATGCTGAGTTCCTTGACCCGCGTCACGCCGAGCAGCAGCGATCTCAACGACATCATCCCCGCTACCGGCTCGGCACCGACGCGGGCGGCAGCGGGATCGCGCCCGGCATCCCGATGACGTCCTTGTTGTCGCCGCCCTCGAACCGGCTGTGGGCGGTCGCGTACGGGCCGACGTTCTCCTTGGTGACGAACGTGAGGCCGGTGTCGGTGGCCGGCGGCGCGACCAGCGTGCCGGACAGCCGGAACAGGTACAGGTAGAGCACGGACAGGAACCCCTGCAGGTACGGGGACTGGTCGATGGTGAAGTCGAGCGCGCCGCCCTTGACTCCGGCGACCGTGTCGTCGAGCAGGTCGAACCCGCCGGCGCCGACCTTGCCCGACAGGCCGCGGTCGGCGATCAGCTTCGCGCACGCCGCGGTGCTGCCGGCGTCGACCGCGTAGATCCCCTTCGCTCCGGTGTTCCCGGTGTACGCGGCGGTCATCGCGTTCAGCTCGCCCGCCTGCTCGGCCCCGGTGTTCACCGACTGGACGCGCACGCCGGGCGCGGCCTGCTTCAGCGCGTCGGTGATGCCGTCCAGCCGCGGCTGGACGTTGTTGCCGCCCGGCTGCGAGATGCCGACCAGGATGTCCCCGGAGGTGATCTTCTGCGCGATGCGCTGTCCCATCCGGAACCCGGACAGGTACAGGTCCTGGCCGACGTAGGTGAGCGGGTAGTTGCCTGCCGCGCTGGCGTTGTAGGCGATCACCGGGATGCCCTGGCCCAGCGCCCGCTTGGTGAGCTCGACGAAGGCGTGGTCGTCGGTCAGCGCGACGGCGATCCCGTCGACCTTGCTGTTGATCGCGGTCTCCATGGCGCTCGCCATCTGGGCGACGTTGCCGTTTTCCGAGCCGGTCCACTGTGGCTCGGGCACGCCGAGCAGCGATGCGGCGTCGGCGAGCCCGGACCGCGTCGGCACGAAGAAGGAGTTGGTGGTGACGTGGTTGACGAACACGAACCGCCACCCCGGATTGCCCGGGAACGGCCCGGAACGCCCGCCGTTCTGAGCCTGCTGGACGCCGGTGCACGCGGCCAGCGCGGCGCTCGCGGCCACCATGCCGCCGCCCGCGCCGAGGTACTTCAACACCGTTCTCCGGGAACTCGAGCCTGTTTCGGACATCATCGGAGTGACCCCCATTCAGCCGCTTTTATCGAATTCATCGAAATCGAACATTCGTGGTGCATCCGTGCTCACCGGTTGAGCCGGACGGAGTTCATCAAGGCCGACGCGGCCTGTTCCTGGGCGGACGAGCTGTCGACTTCGATGGTGTACGCCCCGAGCGTCCGGAACCGGTGCACGGGAAGCGGCTCTTCGGGAATGGCGCCGTCCTCCGGCTGGGCGGTCCTGCCGGCCGGCGACACAGTCAGGGAGAAACACCGGTTGTCGAGCGGGGCCTTCCTCGCCTCGGGGTCGGGGCAGAGCACCAGGGTGTTGCTCTCGGGCTCACTGGTGAACGTGTCGACCTTCTGTCCCGCGGGGATCTGCAGAGACTCCAGCGGAGAGCTGATCACCGGCGGAGCAGCGCGGATCTTCGTGAGCAGGGCAAGCGTTTCCGCGGGCGCCATCGGCTTCGTGGTCGTCACCCGGATCCATCGGCCCGGTCCGTCCTGCCACGCGACCGACTGCGGGTCCCGAATCTTCTTGGCATCCGACGGTTTCGCCGCGAGCGCGCTGCGCGGCGCGGCGCCGTCACGAACTTCGATCTCGAACGCGTAGCGATGTCCCTGCCCGTAGTGCACGGTGGCGAAATGCGGCTGGACGGCCCAGAACATCAGGTCCCAGGAACCGTCCTCGAGGCTCACCGCCGGCGCGGCGGGCGGCACCTGCTCGGCGACCGAAAACTCGGTCACCGAGGCGGGCGGGGCGTTCACGCGCGACGCCGGCGGCGCCGTCGCGGTGCCCCGGCCCAGCATCGCGACGGCGCCCACACCGAGCGCGGCCACGGCGAGCGTCACCGCGGCGACGCTCGCGATGCGGCGGCGCCGGAGCCGGCGGGTGGCGGCGGCGAGAACGTCACCGGGATCGGGCGCCAAGGACTCCTGTGCGCGCAGGGTGCGGCGCAACTCGTCGAGGTCGGTCATCACACTCTCCTCTGCCCCGGGCCGTTGCCCACGGGGGAACCCTTCGAACTGCACACAATTAAGATGCCGCTGCTCCGCAATCTGTTGCGGTGGAGCCCACCGGGAATTTTTCCGGCCTCGGCGCAACAGCTTGCCGGGGTACGGGCATCTAATGTGATGTGCACTTCGAAGAGTTCGCGCGTGCGGAGCTGCCCGAATTGGTGCGGTTCGCGGCCGTCTTGACCGGCGACCGCGAACTGGCGCAGGACGTGGTGCAAGACGCGCTGGTGCGCGCGCACCAGCAGTGGCGCCGGGTGGCAGCGGCCGACCGGCCGGATCTCTACCTGCGGAAAATGGTGGTCAACGGCTATCTCTCGTGGCGCCGCCGCTGGTACCAGCGCTCGGTGAGGACCACCCCCGACGTCCCGGCGTTCGCCGAAACTGCCGCCCCCGACCACGCGGACCGGATCGTCGACGCCGACCGGCTCGCCCACCTGCTGGCCGCCCTCTCGCGGTCGCAGCGGGCCGCGATCGTCCTGCGCTTCTACGAAGACCTCGACGACGGCGAGATCGCCGAAGTACTCGGGTGCGCGACCGGAACCGTGCGCAGCCACATTTCCCGGGGGCTCGGCGCCCTCCGCGTCCAGATCGCGGACGGCAAGCAGGTCGCGTGCTGACCGCCCCGAAGACCTCGAGGGAAGGACAGCCGGTGCGGAGCCGACGACAGAGCAGGACCTTGCTGGTCAGCGTCCTGGTCGCGACCGTGGTCATGCCCGCCGCGCCGGCGTTCGCGAACCCGCCGGAACGGGTACCGGTTCGCTGGCTGGAGGGCACCCGGTCCACCCACGTCGTCCACGACGGGACCGACACCGGGCCGGCCGATCCGGCAGCCCAGGTCACCGCCCAGGTGTTCCTCGCGGGCGACACCTGGCGACTGGCCGACTACGCACGCGCGGTGTCGGACCCGCGTGATCCCCGCTACGGCCACTACCTGACCCCCGAGCAGACACGCACCCGCTTCGGGCCGGCGCAGCACCGCATCGACGCGGTCAGCGAGTGGCTGCGCGGCACCGGCCTCTCGATCGTCAGCACCGACTCGCGGGCCGTCGTCGCCCGTGGCACGGTCGCCCAGGCGGCCGAGGCGTTCGGCACCCGCTTCCGCAACTACACCCTTTACGGCATCCCGTTCCGGGCGGCGGCGGATCCGGTCACCGTGCCCGCGGCGGTCGGCCAGGACGTCCTGACCGTCACCGGACTCACCGTCGCGACCGGCCCCCCGCGTCCGGCTCTCGGAACCGGGTCCCGCAAGGCCTCCCGCGCCGCCGTGGGAGGTGCGGTGCCCACCAGCCCCTGCCCGGACCACTACGGTGACACCCCGGCCACCGACCTCCCGCTCGCCTACGGGCATCCCGCGCAATGGGCGCCGTGCGGGTACACGCCGCGGCAGGTGCGCGACGCCTACGGGATCACCGGGACCGGCCTCACCGGCAAGGGCGTGACGATCGGGATCATCAGCATCGGCAACGAGATCAACGCGCTGCCGGACGCCAACCGCTTCGCGACCGAGCACGGCGAGCCGCCGTTCGCCCCCGGCCAGTTCACCGCCTACGTCCCGGCCGACGCCCCGCCCGAGGAGGGCAGTGGCGAGTTCGCCATGGACGTCCAGGCCGCCCACGCGATCGCCCCCGAGGCCAACGTCGCCTTCGTGGTGGGTTCCCGTGCCCGCTACGGCGACGACGTGCTGGACTCGATCGTCCAGATCGTCGACCGGCGCCTCGCCGACGTCGTGTCCGGCTCGGTCGGCGTCGGCGCGACCCCCGGCGAGGCCCCGGACGCCATCGGGGCGTACGAACGTGCGTTCCAGGAAGCCGCGGTCGAGGGCATCACGGTCACCTTCGCCAGTGGCGACTCCGGCGGAGGCGGCATCGACGGCGGCCGAGTCGTCGACTACCCCCCGTCCAGCCCGTGGGTGACCGCGGTGGGCGGCACCACGCTGGCGATCGGGCCCGGCAACTCCTACCGGTGGGAGATCGGCTGGGCGACCGACGAAGTGCCCCTCTCCGGTGACGGCACGTCGTGGGAAGCGGCGCTGCCCGGCTATCAGGGCAAGGCCTCCGGCGGCGGAACCAGCACCGTGTTCCGGCAGCCGTTCTACCAGCGGGGCGTGGTGCCCGCCTCATTCGCCGGGTCACCGGCGATGCGCACCCTCCCGGACGTCGCCGCCCTGGCGGATCCCGATCTGTGCCTGCTCGTCGGCGAAACCGAGTACAACGTCGACGACAGCCTGTCCTACCAGGTGAGCAACGGAGGTGGGACGAGCCTGTCCTCACCCGCCTTCGCCGGGGTCGAAGCGCTCCTGGTCCAGGAACACGGCCCCATCGGCTTCGCGAACCCGGCCCTCTACGCCCGGCCCCGGTCGGCCTATCACGCCATTGGCGACAATCCCGCCGGGACGCCGGACACAGTGGCGTTCGCGGTCGTGAAGTACGGGTACGTCGACCTGATCACCCCGGGGCAATACGCGGACTCGAACCTGGTCTACGCCCCCGGCTACAACACGGCCACCGGCCTGGGCTCACCGACCAGGCAGCTGATCGAGTCCTTCCGCCGGCACCCTCGAGGCAGCTGAGCAACCGCGTCACCACGGAGAAACCCCGGTCGCGTCGAGGAAGGCGCCAGTGGGTTCCGCCGCGGTGAACCGTGCGGCCCGGACGATCGGCGTGGCGCCGGTCACGGCGGAAAGGATCAGGCCGAGGGCGCCCAGTATCTCCAGCACGCCGATCGCATGCGGAGCGCGGCGCATCCTCGGCCAAGGCTGCGCCGCGACGGACTCCGCTCTGCTGTTCGAGCAAATATCGACATCCTCCTTGGAGCGCCGCTCAACGAACCCGATCGAGCGACCTTCTACGGCGGCGACCACCGCGGGTACACCGACTACCCGGCGCTCGGCGCAGTCGCGAAGTAACGTGATCGATCACCGACCGAAGGATGGAACCATGTCCGCTGCTGCCGACTGGAACGCTCAGACGATCGCCGAGTTCCGCGCCAACCACGGCCGCGTCGGCGGCCAGTTCGAAGGTGCCCCGCTGCTCCTGCTGCACACGATCGGCGCACGCACCGGCGCGAGCCGGGTCAACCCGATGATGTACCTGCCCGACGGCGACCGGTACCTGGTCTTCGCGTCCAAGGCGGGCTCCGACCACAACCCCGACTGGTACCACAACCTCCTGGCCCACCCCGACGTCCGGATCGAGGTCGGCGACGAGGTCCTCGACGTCCACGCCACCGAACTGACCGGTGCCGAGCGGGACGAGAAGTACGCCCGGCAGGCCGAGCTGTACCCCGGTTTCGCCGACTACGAAAAGAAAACCGAGCGGGTCATCCCCGTCGTCGCCCTCACGCCGGCAGCCGGGTGAGATCGACCGGGTAAGTTGCTGTCCGGACCACCGAGCCCGCGAGGAGACTGACGATGGCCGGACAGGACGACGGCGTCGCGATCGGCGAACCCGGCGCGGCGGCGTCCGGCCGCGTCAGCCACGCCATCTTCCGGGTCGCGCGGTTGCACCGCATGCTCGCCGGCCTGCTCCTGCGCCGGACCGGCCTCTACCCCGGCCAGGAGCTGGTCATGATGCACCTGTGGGACGTCGGCCCGCAGCGGCAGGCGGACCTCGTCAAGGTGCTCGACTCCGACGCCGCGACCATGACCCGGACGGTGCAGCGGCTCGAACGGGCCGGGTTCGTGCGCCGGACGCCGTCCCCGACCGACCGGCGGGCCGTGATCGTGGAATCGACGACCGCGGGGCACGCCCTGCGGAGCCAGGTCGAGAGCATCTGGCAGGACTTGGAAGACCTGACGACAGGTGCGTTGGATCCCGCCCGCCGTGCGGAGCTCCTCGAACTCCTCACGGCGGTGGAACGCACCCTGATCGGCGCGGTGGAAGAGACTCACGCCGGCTGACGCCGCGGGCCTCGATGACGTCCCGCCGCTCCTTGCCGAACCCGGCGGTGAGGCCGGTGACGAGGTAACGCCGGCCCAGGACGTACAGCGCCAGTACCGGAATCGTGGACAGGATGACGGCGGCGAGCACCGCGGGATGTTGACCCGGAACTGGCCCTGGAAGGCCGTCGTAGACCGCGACGGTGACCACCGCCGAAGTGACCTACCTCGTCGCGTGAGGACGGACCGGCCCGGCCAGTTCTCGGGCGTGCTCCCGGGTTTCGTCGTTCATCGGGAAGAAGCATTCGATGCGCAGCTCCTGCAGGGTCACGTCCTGCGGTGTGCCCAGCGTCGTCACCGTGGAGAAGTAGTCGAACCGCCTGCCGCCACGCTCGTACCGGATCGGGACGATCGGGAGGACGGGGGTCGTCGCGTCCACCACCCGCAGGTGCGCCGGCACGTCCGGGTAGTCCAGCACCTCGTCGAGGATCTGCTGCGCGCGCTCGTCCAGGACACCACCGATCGCCTCGCGCCGAGCACGCCGCACCAACGCCTCGGCGACTTCCGGCCAGTTCGTCACGTGTGGTCGCGCGCCGTCCGGGTGGAACATCCGGCGAAGCACGTTCGGCGGCCCCGGTGGGCTCGCCGGCTGTCCGCCCCGGAGGAAGGCGAAGAACCGGCGGGCGGCGGTGTTGGTGTGCCGGATGTCCCAGCTGCGGTCCATCACCAGCGCCGGGAACGGTTCCTGCTGGGCGAGAATCGTCTCCAGTGCGTCCCGCACCGCGGCCAGGGCCGGTGCGTCCAATGCGGACTCCGGGTATTCCGGTGCGAAGCCGGCACTGAGCAGCAAGGTGTTGCGCTCGCGCAAGGGGACGTCGAGGACCTCCGCGAGCTTCAGCACCATGGCACGGCTCGGGTTCGCCCGTCCCGTTTCGACGAAGCTCAGGTGACGGACCGACACGGCGGCCTCGGCGGCCAGCGCCAGCTGGCTCAGCCGCCGGGTACCGCGCCAGTGTTTCAGCAGGAGACCGACGTCAGGCACCCGCCGGGTATCCCGTCTTCCAGGCGTGCGGCACCACCGCGTCCTCCAGCGGCGGACCGGCGAGGTTGGCCGTGTAGTTCGTCATCGCCGAGATCGCCACGCCGGTGATCACTTCGAAGACCTGTTCTTCGGTGAAGCCCGCCGCCTTGAACGCGGCCACCTCCGCGTCCTCGACGTGCCCCTGCTTCCCGATCAACGACCGGGTGAACGCCGACAGCGCCGCCATCCGCTGATCCGCGGGGACCTCGCCCCGGCGGATCGCCTCGACCACGGCCGGCTCGACGCCGTCCTGCAGCGCCTCAAGCGTGTGGAACGCCACGGCCCACGCACTGCGGTTGGCGACCGCGTTGGACAGCAGCAGGACCTGCCGCTCGTCCGGGCCGAACGTCCCCCCCGCCCCGGAAGTGACCGAAAGCGGAAAAGAAGGTGTTGATCAGCGGCGGCGAGTTCGCCATGAGGCCGGCCGCGGCGGGCACGAACCCGAAAGCGCCTTCGAGAGCCTTGAGCGGCTCCTTCGCGCCTTCGTCCGCGGTGTCTGCGGTGTGGAGCTGGTGAACGGTCATGTTCTCGAGTTTGCCGGGCCGGGCGCGGCGATCCAATTCCCTCGGAGGTAAACATCACCGGGCGCCGCACGGAGGACGACGACCATCCGGTGCCGGGTCATGGCGATATCCTGTTCATGATCGTGCCGGTGCCGGAAACGCGTTCCGTCGGAGGGAGGCTCGCTGTGGCCGCCGAGCCGTTCGAGGTCAGCATCACCGAAGCCGAGATCGCGGACCTGCGTGACCGGTTGCGCCGGACGCGGTGGCCCGAGCCGGAGCCGGTGGACGACTGGTCACAGGGGATCCCGCTGGCTTACACGCGGGAACTCTGCCGCAGCTGGGCCGAGGACTACGACTTCGGGTTCGCCGAGCGGCTGAACGCCTTCCCGCAGTACCGCGACACCATCGACGGGCTCGGTATCCACTTCCTGCACGTCCGCTCGCCGGAGCCGGACGCGTTCCCGCTGGTGCTCACGCACGGGTGGCCGGGTTCGGTGCTCGAGTTCCTCGAGGTCATCGGCCCGCTGACCGACCCGCGCGCGCACGGCGGGAACCCGGCGGACGCGTTCCACGTGGTCGCGCCGTCGTTGCCCGGGTACGGCTGGAGTGACAAGCCGGCGACGACCGGGTGGGGCATCACCCGCATCGCTCGGGCCTGGGACACGTTGATGGTCTCGCTGGGTTACGAGCGGTACGGCGCGCAGGGCGGTGACTGGGGTTCGGCCGTGTCCGGCGCGCTCGGCGAGGTGGCGCCCGGGCGGGTCGCCGGTGTGCACCTGAACCTGGGGTCCGTGGCAGCGGGCACGTTCGGCGACCCGACACCGTCCGAGCTGGCGAACCTCGAAGCCGAGAAGGAGTTCCAGCGCACCGGCCGGGGGTACTCGGCGATCCAGGCGACCCGGCCGCAGACGCTCGGCTACGGCCTCACCGACTCCCCGGCGGGCCAGGCCGCCTGGATCGCCGAAAAGTTCTGGGCCTGGACGGACAACGACGGCCATCCCGAGGACGCGGTGACGCGGCAGACGATCCTCGACGAGATCTCGGTCTACTGGTTCACCGCCTCGGCCACGTCGTCGGCGCGCCTGTACTGGGAAAGCTTCGCCCACTTCCGGGACAAGGTCACCGCACCGTCCGGGCTCTCGGTCTACCCGCGCGACATAACCCGGCCGTCGCGGCGGGAGGCCGAGCTGCGGTTCACCGACCTGCGCTGGTTCGAGCAGCTGCCGCGAGGAGGACACTTCGCCGCCCTGGAGCAGCCGGAGTCGCTCGTCGAGCAGGTGCGCGGGTTCTTCCGCCTCTTCCGCTGACGGGCCGGCTCGAAGCGCCGATCTTCACCGCAGTTCCCGGAAGAATTCGGTGACGTCCCCGGCGAGCAGTTCGGGTTCCTCGTAGGCGGCGAAGTGGCCACCGCGGGGCATCGTGGTGTACCTCGTCACGTTGTAGGTGCGCTCCGCCCAGCTGCGCGGCGGCTGGGCGAGGTCGGCTGGGAACAGGGCGACGGCGGTCGGCACCTCGACCCGCTCGACCCGGCGGGTCAGATTCTCGCGGTACTCGTAGTACGGCCGGAACGACGTCGAAATGGTGTTGGTGAACCAGTAGAGCGACGCCTGCGTCAGCAGGAAGTCGTCGCTGAACCGCGAGGACACGTCGCCTCCGCAGTCGCTCCACGCGCGGTACTTCTCGAGGATCCAGGCGAGCAGCCCGGCCGGCGAGTCGGCCAGGCCGTAGGCCAGGGTGACCGGCCGGGTGCTCTGCTGGTGCTGGTAGGCGCCTTCCTGCGCCGACCAGGTCGCCACCGAATCGAGGTACGCCCGTTCCTGCGCGGTGAGGCTCTCGTCGTCGTAGGCGACCGGACCGGCGACGGCCATCAGGTGAATGCCGGCCAGGGCGTCGGGATGGGCTTCGGCCAGCCGGGAGGTGATGCCCGCGCCGAGGTCTCCGCCGTGCGCCGCGTACCGGGTGAAGCCCAGTTCCTCGCGCATGAGCAGGTGCCACAGTTCGTGGGTCTGCACGGGATCGGCGAGCGAAGGACGTTGCGGGGAGAAGGCGAAGCCGGGCAGCGACGGGACGATGACGGTGAACGAGTCCGCCGCGGAACCGCCGTGCTTCGACGGCGTGGCCAGCCGCTGGGCGAAGCCGGTCAGCTCCAGGAACGAGCTGGGCCACCCGTTGGTCAGGACGATCGGCAGGGCGTCCGGGGCTTCGCCGTCGAAACGCAGGTAGTGCACCGGCGTCCCGGCGATGTCCGCGACACGGTGGGGCAGTGCGTTGATGGCGGCTTCGTGGGCACGCCAGTCGTAGCCGGACGCCCAGTGGGCGACCAGTCGCCGCAGCTCGACGGGATCGGTTCCCGCCGCCCAGCCGGCCACCGGCCACGGAGCCGGCCACCGCGTGCCGGCCAGGCGGGTTCGCAGCTCGCCCAGTTCGGCATCGGTGACCGCGAGCACGGGCCTATCGGACATGGTTTTCTCCTTGCGTTCGCGGAAATCCGGCCTCACCGGACAGCTCGACGGCCTTGGCGACGGCCGCCCGTGCCGCCTCCCTGGACCGCGGTCCGGTCGCCAGCAGTGCGTGCATGATCATCCCTTCGAGCAGCGCATCCAGTCGGGCGGCGTCGGCCGCGCCGACGAAGCGGGCCAGCACCTCCTGGCTGCTCCTCGTCCACGCCTCGGCCAGAACGCGGAGCCCGGGGTCGCGCAACGCCGCCAGGTGCAGCTCGAAACCGAGCACCGCACTGCGCTGCCGGGCAGGACTCGCGTGGACGAGGTCGACCAGCGCCTCGACGAACTCCTCGCGGGTTCCGACGCCGTCGAAGAGCGCCTCGAACACCGCGGTCTGCAGCTCGACGAAGCGGGTGAAGGCCTGCGCTCGCAGCTCGGCCAGGCCGGCGAAGTGGTAGGTGACCGAACCGAGCGGCACATCGGCCCGTGCGGCGACCTGCCGATGCGTCATCCCGGCCATCCCCTGCTCGACCAGGACATCCAGCGCAGCGTCGAGAATGCGGACCCTGCGGTCGGGATCGTGCCGGCGGGGTCGCCGGCCGGTGTCCTGGGCCCGCGGTCCGGGGAGGGTCATAAGAACAAATGTACACAACGCCGTCCGCGACCCGGCCGGGCGAGTTTCGGGAAGCTCGAGGCTGCCTGTCGAGTTACGGTCGGCCTGTTCGTCATCCTCTTCGACGGAACCCCGCGGCCCGAGCTGGAGGACACGTGCAGTACATGCTGCTGATCTACAACTGCGACCGCCCCGAACCCGGCGACCCGCGCTTCCCCGAGGCCTTGGCCGCCGTGAACGCCTTCGCCGAGGAGTGCCGGCGGCGGGGCGCGTTCGTTCGTCGCCGGGCACCCGCTGCAAGGCGAGCACACCGCGACCACGGTGGCCGTGCGCGAGGGCAAAACGCTGATCACGGACGGGCCGTTCCTCGAGACCCACGAGCACCTCGGCGGCGCCTACGTGCTGGACTGCGCCACCCTCGACGAGGCGCTCGAGCTGGCCGCGCTGTGCCCGATGGCCGCGGACGGCACCATCGAAGTCCGCCCGATCGCCGGCGTCCCCGACCTCGACCACCGGGCCTCGACCGGCGCATGAGCGCCGCACCGGTCCTGCAGGAGGCCTACCGCGAGCACCGGTCCCGGATGCTCGCCGCGCTCGTCCGCGTCCTGGGCGACTTCGAGCTCGCCGAGGACGCGCTGCAGGACGCCTGCGCGCTCGCCCTGCGCAAGTGGGACGACGCGGTGCCGGACGACCCGGTCGCCTGGCTGCTGACCACGGCCCGCAACAGCGCGATCGACCGGCTCCGCCGCGCCCGGCGCGGTCAGGAGAAGCTCGCCCGGCTCGAGCCGCCGGAGGTGACGACCACGGACCTCCGCGAAGACAGCCTGCTCGGCCTCGGGGACGAGCGGCTGAGCCTCATCTTCACCTGCTGCCATCCCGCCCTCGCCGAGGAAGCCCGCGTCGCACTGACGCTGCAGGCGGTCGCCGGAATGACCGCCGGGCAGATCGCCCGCACCTTCGTCGTCGCCGAACCCGCGCTGGCCCAGCGCCTGGTCCGGGCCAAGCGCAAGATCCGTGACGCGCGGATCGGCCTCGACGTCCCCGGCGACCACCTCCTGCCCGAACGGCTCTCCGGCGTCCTCGCGGTCGTCTACCTCGTCTTCACCCAGGGCTACACCGCCGGGCCGGACCGGCCGGAGTTCCGCGAACTGCAACAGGAAGCGATCCGGCTCGCCAAGCTCGTCGCGACCCTCATGCCCGACGAACCGGAAGCACTCGGCCTGGCCGCCTTGCTGCTCCTGCAGGACTCGCGCGCCGCCGCCCGCTACGACGCGGACGGTGACGTCGTCCTGCTGGAGAACCAGGACCGATCGCGGTGGGACCGCGCCGAGATCGCCGAAGCGGTCGGGCTGCTGGACCGCGCGCTGCGGCTCGGCGCGCCCGGGCCGTACCAGCTGCAGGCCACCATCGCCGTGCTGCACGCCCAAGCACCCTCGGCCGACCGGACGGACTGGGCGGGCATCGCCGGTCTCTACGGCCGGCTGCTGGAGCTGTCCCCGTCCCCGGTGGTCGCGCTGAACCACGCCGTCGCCGTCGCCATGGCCACCACCCCGGCCGACGGGCTGGCGCTGATCGACCGGATCGGCGGCCTCGACCACTACCACCTGCTGCACGCCGCCCGCGCCGACCTCCTGCGCCGCCTCGGCCGCACCCCCGAAGCCGCGGCCGCGTACCGGCGCGCCCATGACCTGGCCACCAAGCCCGCCGACCGGCGCTACCTCGCCGGCCGGCTGCGCGCCCTCGACACCTTGGAGAACCGATGAGGCTGTCCGTTCTCGACCACGGTCACCGCCGCCGCGCGAAGGCCTTCTTCGCGCTCACGTCCAAGATGTCGGGCGTAGCCACTCCCGACATCGTGAAGCTGCTGCTCTACCGGCCCGGGCTCTTCGCCCGTCCCTTGCTGGCCCTGACCGCCGACGCGATGCGCGGCCCGTCCTCCTGGACCGCCGCCGAACGCGAGTACCTCGCCATGTCCACCGCGAAGGTGCACCAGTGCCCGTTCTGCGCGGTCACCCACGCCGAGCTCGTCCGGATCGCCGCCACCGGCGAGATCGACCCGGACGACCCCGGCTCCGCGCGTCCGGAGCTGGCGGCCGTCCGCGCGTTCCTGGGGAACGTCAGCCAGGACCCCGGCCACGTCGACGCCGCCGTCGTGGCCGGCCTGCCCCGCCCCGCCGTGATCGAGGCGCTCCGGGTGAACCTCGTGTGGAACATCGTCAACCGCCTCGCCAACGCGTTCGGCTTCGTCCTGCGCGACGGCCAGCTCGAGAGCGGAACCCGTTCCCTGCACCGGTTCGGCTACCGCTTCCCCGGCTTCCTGATCGCCGAAGGCCGCTACAACGACCTCGGCGACGCCGCGCAAAACCTGCGCCACGCCGTGCTGGAAGCCCCCGGCACTACGGACAAAGCAACCCGCTCGGCCGCCCTGCTGGGCGGCGAGCTGCCGGATCCGCTGAAGTCCTACGCCGCGAACGTCCGCGGCGCGTCCCACAAGATCACCGACGCCGACCTCGACGAGCTCAAGGCGGCCGGCTACAGCGACGACGCGATCTTCGAGGTGACCGCCGCCGCGGCGATCGGAGCGGCCCTGCGCAGCTACGACGCCGGCCGGGCAGCCATCGGGACGTGAATCCGCCGGACGGCGTCGAGACGGGCCGCCACCGTTCGTCCTCGAGGTGAGCAACTCCTCATCACCGGAAGGACTGATCATGCCCGGACAGATCGACTGGCTGGAAATCCCCGCCGCCGACACCGCCAAGGCCCGCGCCTTCTACGGCGGCCTGTTCGCCTGGCGCACCGACGAGTTCGGCGGCGACTACCACGTGATCGCCCACGGCCCGGCCGGCGCGATCACCCCGGCCGAGGCCGGCTTCACCCATCCACGGGTCTACTTCGGCACCGACGACATCGAGGCCTCGGTCGAGCGGCTGCGCGAACTCGGCGGCCGCAGCGAGGACGTCCAGGCGGTCCCGGGCGTCGGCCGGATCGCCCACTGCCACGACGATCAGGGGACGCCGTTCAGCCTCTTCGAACCCGCACCCGGAAGCTGAGCGCGCGGTAAGACGGTGGCCCCGGCTCCGGATCTGCCCGGCGACGCATCGGCCACGTTCACCGACTACGCCGACACGGTGATCGAAGCCGTCGGCGACCGGAAGTACCTGATCGTCGTCGGCCACTCGTTCGGCGGGTACACCGCACCGCTGGTCGCCGACCGGCTCGCGGCCGATCTGCTGGTCCTGGTGGCCGCCATGATCCCCGCGCCCGGCGAATCGCCCGACGAGTGGAGACGCGACACCGGATACGCCGAGGCAGTGCGGGCGCGGGCGGCCCGCGACGGTGGCCGGACCGGCAACGCCGACCCGTACGTCACCTTCCTCCACGACGTACCGCGTGCGCTCGCGGAAGAGGCGATGCGCAGGGAGCGGGCACACCCCTCGCCCGCCGGGCGGAACGAGCCGTGGCCACTGGACGCGTGGCCTGACGTCCCGACCCGGTTCGCGCTGTGCCGCGAGGACCGCTGCTTCCCGCCGGACTTCCTCCGCGGGCTGGCGGCCGAACGGCTCGGCCTCGTCCCGGACGAGATCACCGCGGGCCACTGCGTCGCGCTCAGCCGCCCCACGGAGCTGGCCAGCCTCCTCGAGAGCTACCGATGACACGGGTGGACCGTCAGGCGGGCACCGTGCTAAAAATAGAACGTGTTTCAGTTTCAAGGGCCGGGAGGTACCGGGTGAACGTCCCCACGGTGACCGAGCTCCTGCTGGCCCGCGCCGAGGACGAGCGGCCCGGCCTGCGGTTCGAGGAGGAGACGTATTCGTGGGCCGAGCACGTCCGGGCTTCGGCACGCCGCGCGGGCGACCTCCGGCAAACGTTGCGGTGGGACGAACCGCCGCATGTCGGCATCCTGGCCGACAACGTACCGGCGTTCTCCGTCCTTTTGGGCGCCTGCGCGTTCGCCGGGGCGGTGCTGGTCGGGCTCAACCCCACCCGGCGCGGCGAAGCCCTCGCACGGGACATCCGGCTCGCCGACTGCCAGTTCGTGCTCGCCGAGCGGAAGTACCGGCCCCTGCTGGAGGGGCTGGACCTCGGCGGGATCGGCGTGCGGGACCTGGAGTCGTGGCCGTCGGCGAACGCGCCGATCGAGCCCGTCCCCGCGTCGGCCGACGACCTGCTGATGCTGATCTTCACCTCCGGCACCAGCGGCGACCCGAAGGCCGTGCGCTGCACCCACGGCAAGATCGCCTTTCCCGGCGCGATGCTCGCCGAGCGCTTCCGGCTGTCCGCATCGGACACGGTGTACGTCACGATGCCGATGTTCCACTCCAACGCGATCATGGCCGGCTGGGCGGTCGGGCTCGCGGCCGGTGCCGGCATCGCCCTGCGCCGCCGGTTCTCCGCTTCCGGCTTCCTCCCCGACGTGCGGAAGTTCGGCGCGACCTACGCCAACTACGTCGGCAAACCGCTGTCCTACGTCCTCGCCACTCCCCCACGTCCGGACGACGCGGACAACCCCCTGCGCCTCGTCTACGGGAACGAAGGAGCGAACGCCGACCTGACCGCGTTCGAGGAACGCTTCGGCTGCAAGGTCATCGACGCGTTCGGCTCCACCGAAGGCGGAGTGGGGTTCGCCCGCACCGACGACACCCCGCCCGGCTCGATCGGCAGGCCCGCCGGCGACGTGACGATCCTGCACCCGCACACCGGCCGGCCCTGCCCACCGGCCGAATTCGACGCCGACGGCCACCTGATCAACGCCGAGGAAGCCGTCGGCGAACTGGTCAACACCGCGGGCGCCGGCTGGTTCGCCGGGTACTACCGCGACCCCGAAGCCGACGCGGAACGGCTGCGCGACGGCCGGTTCCACACCGGCGACCTCGCCTACGCCGACACCGACGGATTCTGCTACTTCGCCGGGCGGCTCGGCGACTGGCTCCGCGTCGACGGCGAGAACCTCGGCACCGCGCCGATCGAGCGGATCCTGCTGCGGCACCCCGCGATCACCGACACCGCCGTCTACGCGGTGCCCGACCCGGTGACCGGAGACCAGGTGATGGCCGCCATCGTCACCGGCGGCACGCCCCTGGAACCCGCCGAGTTCGGCCGTTTCCTCGCCGGCCAGCCCGATCTCGGGCCCAAACAGGTACCCAAGTACGTGCGCACGGTCCGGGAACTCCCGCGGACATCGACGTTCAAGGTCCTCAAGCGGCGGCTTTCCGCCGAAGGCCTGAACTGCCCCGACGTGCTCTGGGAGCGCACCGGGCGGGACATCGCCTATCGGACGGTCCGGACGCCGACGCGCACGGTCACTTCGGCCGGAAGCGGTTCACATTGACGACGGGCACGACCCCTTGGGAAGACAAGATGGAGATCTCGTTGTGGTCCAGCGGACTCACATCCAGCTCTCCGCAGTCCACGAGGCCGAGGTTTTCGACACCCGAATCGCGCAGCGGGCTCAAATCGGTGGCCGTGGCCCTGCCCAAGGTGAGGTTCTTGAGCCGGGGAAACCGCGCGAGCACCTTCCGCAGGTTTTCGGTGCTGTCGACGCCCTTCGCGTAGATGCTGCCCACTTTCTCCGGGCAGGCCACTTCGTCCATCCAGTCCTGGACCGGGTTGTGCAGCAGGAAGATCATGCGCAGGTCCGGCATGGCGCGCAAGAACCTGAAGTCGCGCACGTTTCCGGCGTTGACCAGGTGAATCCGCCACAACTGCGTCAGCTCCGCCAGGAAATCGAGCGAAGACGGCCATCCCGTGGTGAAGTTGACGAAAAGCTCTTCGAGTCTGGTCAGCTTCGCGAGCCCGGGCAGCGTTTCGGGGGCGATGTCCCCGAGCAGGGTGAGCTCCTTCAGCTGGCGCGCCTCGGAAAGTGCCCGGATCTCGTCGGCCACCGGCCCGTGCTTCCAGAGGTTCACCCGGCACGAGCGCAGGTGGCGGAGCAGGTGCAGAAAGGGAACCGCGGCGGCGAACTCGACCTCGACCTTCTTGTACATCGGCTTCGCCGGCGATATGAGCGGAGCGTCGGCCAGCACGTTGCGGGCGTAGCTCTCCGGGTCGAAGTACTTCCACGCCCGGACGAGTTCCTCCTGCACGCCCACTCGCGGGTCCGGTGCGTAACGTGCCAGCTTCTCCAGCGCGCGGGGGCCGTTGACCAGCGACGCGGTTCGCACGCAGGCCGCGGCCCTGGCAGGGGACAGCTCTTCGACGGAATCCGGCAGGTAGTCCAGGACCGCCTCGCCCACCGTGGCCAGGGAGCGACTTTCGCGGACACTGCGGGGCGGGACCAGGCTCCTGATGCAGTCGTCGACGCGGGACAGCACCTCCGGGGGTGCCAGGATCGCGGTCTCCTTGCAGGCCGCCGCCAGCAGTTTCAGCTGCCGGGCCACCTTCGGGCTCGCTTTCGCGGCTTCGTCGAGGATGCCGTTCAGCAGCCTGCCCCGTTGTTCCTCCGAACCCTGGGCACACGCCATCAGCACGGTTTCCCGCCACAGGTCGGACTTCCCGTGGCGGACCAGGAGGTCGATGCTGTCCCGGCCCACCGCTTCCTGCGCCGCGAGGAACTCCTGGAACGTCCGGTGGATGAAGTCGATCCGGCCCTGCACCGGCTGCCGGATCACGCCGCTGCGTTCCACCAGGTGGTCCAGGAGCACCTCCGCGCTCTCCCGCACGTTCGGCATGCCGCGCAGCCGCTCCCGCATCCGGCCGAGTGCCTGCTCACGGCTCATCTCCGAGCGGCCGTTCTCGTTCAGCCACCACGCCAGGCCCCGCAGGAGCACCAGCTTCTCGCCTGCCGAGACCTGGACCTCGGCGGGCACGTTCCGATCGGCGTCCCGGCGTTCCAGCAGCATCTCCAGTGCCGCCGTGTACAGCGCCACCCGGTCGCGGGGCAGCCGCGCGCGGCGGTCCAGGTTGAGGGCGCAGAGCATCGCGCACAGCAGGGGGCTCCTGGCCAGCGCCCGCAAGTGGGTCCTGGCCTGCAGCTGGGCCAGCAGTGCCCGCTGGTGCTCCCGGACCTGGTCCGGGCGGCACGGCAGCAGCGCGGGGTCGGGCGCCGAGTCGAGCAGCGCGTCGTGCCAGCGGCGGAGGAACACCTGGACGTCGGCCGAGGTCATCGGTTCCAGGACCACCGAACGGAAACCCTCACGCACCAGCCACCTCGACGTCACCGCCGTGGGGCGGGAGGTGACGACGACCCGCAGCGACGGGTAGGCGGCCAGCAGGTTCGCCAGCCACTGCCGGACCAGCGGGCGCCGCTGGGCGACCAGCTCGTCCACCCCGTCGACCAGCAGCAGCGAGGTGCCCGACTCGAACTGCCGGTGGACCCATTCCGGCGGGAACGGGCCGAACTGCGGTGAACTGGCCTGGGTGAGCAGCTCGTCGCCGCGCGGCAGGGGCCGGTCGGCGAAGTCGCGCAGCTTGACCAGGAACGGCACGCACGCGTTCCAGTCGGCGAGCGTGTCGGTGAAGGCGGCCTGCACGGCGTTGACCGCCAGCCACCGCAGCAGCGTCGACTTCCCGGCGCCCGCCTCGCCGCGCACGACGGTCAGCCGGCTGCCACCCAGCGCCGGCTCGACCCTCAGGTTCTCGGCGGAGCGCGAACCACCCGCGCCTTCGATGAGCCAGTCGGTCACCGGCTTCGCCCGGGTCCCGGGGCCGCGTCCGGCGTCGGTCGTCACGGTCAGGCTCAGGTAGGCGACGCTGAGCGTGGTCCTGGGCTCGTAGCTGTGGGTGGTCAGGCCGATCACTTCGAGCTGGTCGCAGGCCTGGCGAACCCGCTCGAGGTACCGGCGGCGGAACCGCTCGTCCAGGTCCGCGCCCGCCGGGGCGTCCAGGCTGCGGGCGGGCACGCGTTCGAGCAGCTCGGTCAGGCCGCCGAGCACCGTCCGCAACCGGGTGAGATTCTCGACCGCGACCGCGGCGTCGAACTCCGGGAGTTCCCGGACCAGGTGCACGAGGACGACGCACGCCCGGTCCAGCGCCACCTCGTAGAGCCCGGCGGCGCGCTCCGACAACCCGACCAGCTCGACCGGTTTCTGCTTGCGCACCAGCGAAGCCAGCGCCGCCGGGTCGACATCGACGTCGAACAACGCGTCGTCGGACAGGTCGACGTCCTCGAGCGCGTCCGACACCGCCTCGTAGGCGGCCTCCCGCTCGTGGTCCGGCAGCCCGTGCGCGGCGCCGGCCAACCCGGGCGCCAGCTGGTCGGCGACGTCGTCCTCGATCCGCACGAGCGCGTCGAGCACGTCCCGTTCGGCGCGCCGCATCGGGAACCGCGCGCGGACGAGCTTGGCGAGGTCGCGCCCACGCCGGCTCGCGGCCTTCTTGTCGGCGAACCACGAGAGGGCGACTTGCCTGGCCACCGCCTGCCCGATCTTCAGCAACGCGCTTTCCGTGATCGTGGCGCCCCCTCGTGGTCGGAACGGTCAGGAATTCACGGCGAACGGCCTCGCGGAAAAAGCCTAGCCGACCACGTCGGCGAGCCGGTCGACTTGGTCGGTGTCGGGTGACCAGCAGTAGAACATCACCTCGTCGGCGCCGAGCGCCGTGAACTCCGCCACCGCCGCGCGGATGGCCGCGGGGGTGGTCAGCAGACGCTCCGCGGTGTCGGCGGCGAGGTCGGCGTCGAACGCGTAGTAGCCGAGGATCTGGTCCCGTGCTTCGTCCACTGTGGACTCAGGGCCGAGCGCGACGGTCACCTGCCCGACCAGCCGTGGCCGTCCCGGCCGCCCGGCACGGGTCCAGGCCGTTTCGACGTGCTCGACCTGCCGTCCCGCCAGGGGAAGCGGGGCCGCGCAGAGGAATCCGTCGCCGAAGCGGGCCACGCGGTCGAGGGCCGGTCCGGCGAAGCCGCCGATCAGCACCTCGGGGCCGCCGTCGCGGGCGGGGGCCGGGCCGATCGGGCCGCCGGACCAGATGTCCTTCATGATCTTCAGCTGCTCGTCGAACCGGCGTCCGCGGGTGCGCAGGTCCACGCCGACGAGGTCGAATTCGTCCGCGCGGCCGCCCACGCCGAGCCCGAGCGTGAACCGCCCGCCGGAGAGCCGGTCGAGGGTGGCGGCCTGCTTCGCGAGCAGCGCGGGTTCACGCAGCGGGGCGAGCAGAACCTCGGTCTGCAGCCGGATCCGGCGGGTCGCGCCGGCGAGCGTGGCGAGGGTGACGAGCGGCTCGGGGTTGTCCCAGATGAGCCGGTCGGCCAGGCCCAGGGTGGTGAACGGGCCGTCGTCGGCGCGCTGTGCCCAGTCGAGCAGCGCTTCGGGGCGGGCGACGGGCAGGCCGATGCCTACGGACATGCGAACTTTCCTTTCGGGCGGGGGCTATCGGCCCACTTTCGCCACGTCGGCCGGGCGAACCCCAGGAAAGTCGTGATCCTCGGCGTTATTTTCCGGCTTTCCCCGGTTGGATGGCGATTTCCGACTGCTTGACCGTGCGCATCATCGGTGCGGTCTCCACCGCGGACACCCCGGGCAGGGCGGCCAGCGGACCGGTCAAGTAGGTGTAGAGCGCGTGCGGGTTGCGGCACTGGACGGTGACGTACAGGTTGGACGGCCCGGTCGTGGCCGCGGCGAAACTCACCTCGGTGTGCCCGGCGAGGGCCGCGCCGGCGGCCGCGAGGTGACGGGGAGCCACCGACAGCCAGAGCGACGCGGTGGTGCGCATCCCCATCAGTGCGGGCGCGAAGTCGACGTCGAAGTACAGCACGCCCGCCCGGCGCAGCTCGGCGAGCCGCCGCCGGACCGTCGTCTGCGAGCAGCCGGTGGCCTTGGCCAGCTCGCGGAAGCCGATCCGGCCGTCGCGGCCCAGCTCGGCCAGCAGGGCCCGGTCGCCGTCGGTCAGCTCGACCGGCTCGTCCGGCGACGCCGTGGCGGCCTCCGCCGGCCGGAGCCGCTCGACCTGGTCCGGCGTGAGCGGACCGGCCTTGGTCAGCGGGCTGGTGGGCCCGCCGAAGAAGACGTGCACGACGCAGTGCGCGCTGACGCGGGTCACCGGCGACGTGCGGGGCAGGCGCGCGAGCACCGACGACGTGGCCGCCTCCGCCGGGGTGCGCACCATGCAGCCGATTTCCGCGCCGCCGGAAGCGACGTGCACCCACGACGTCTCGGGCCGGGCCGCCAGCACCTGCGCCAGCCGGTCGGCCGTGCCCGGCGCGCACCCGACCCGGACGAGCCAGGTCTCCTCCCCGACGGCCTCCGCCAGGGTGAGCCCCACGACGTGGACGGTGCCGGCGGCACGCAGGGCCTGGTACCGCCGCGCCACGGTCTGGTCCGACACCCCGAGCACCTCGGCGACCCGGCTGAACGCCACCCGCCCGTCGATCTGCAACGCCTGCAGCAGCCCCAGCTCCACGGAGTCCACCCGGCCACGGTAACGGCCGCAACGACGAGCACCCGGCGAAGTTCCGGCGAAGTTGCGTGCCCGGACACCCACCTGCGCTCGCCCGGCTCGGCCCCTTGACCGCTGGTCGCCGAGGGCGGCCGTGGTTCCGAAGGTCGTGAATGAGTCATTGGGGACCTCTGACGTCCTGAATGAGTCATTCAGGACACGGGCCGGCAGCTCGCAACCCGGCTTTCACCACGGAACCCCGCGGCCACGATCGACTTTGCCGGAACCCCTGCGACCCGCGGGGGCGCCCCCCGTTTTCCACGCTACCGGCAGGCACCGACAGAAATGCTGCTTTCCGCGCTGCGAAAGGCAAGCGACCATCCGGCACGGGTCAGCGGGACCAGTACCTCGCCCACTGGTGCAGCGCCGCGAGGAAACCCGGCGCCAGTGGCTGGTCGTCGACGGGGCTGCCGGCCGGGTGCAGGAAGTGGTCGATCCCGTCCAGGGTGGCCAGGTGCTCTCCGCGCAGCGCGCGCAGCAACGGCGGCAAGGTGTCACACGGGACGTTGGCGTCGGCGGTCCCGCACGTCACCAGCACCCGCGTCCCGGCAGGCACGTGGCGGGCCACGTCCGGTGGGTAGATCGCGTCGTCGGGGCGCAGGTAGATGCTCTGGGCGGCGAGTGTGCGGAACAGCGGGACCAGCGCCGGCAGCATGCCGTCGGTACTGGTGGGCCGTCCGGCGCGGAAGTCCGCGATCCAGGCGGCGACCAGGTCCTTCTGGACACGGGCCTGATCCGGCGGCAGGGCGGCGTCGAGCTGCGCACCGACCTGCAGCTGGATCAAGTCGAGGATCCGCAGGTCCTGGGGCGCGACGAGCGCCAACCCGGCCGGCCGCGGCCGCACGGACGTGGCGACGAGCAGCGCGTTCATGCCGCCCTCGCTGTGGCCGGCCACGAGCATCGCGAACGGATTCGTCTCCGGCTGCGCCCGCAGAGTCTCATACGCGGCATCGGCTTGGCGGATGAAGACGCTGTAGCCGCTGCCGGCGGGCGGCAGGGTGGGAGCCGGCCCGCTGCCGTACTTGTCGAACCGGAACGTCATGACGCCGTCCCGGCCCAGCGCGTCCGCCATGAGCGCCAACGTGCCGGGGTGGATGCCGGCCTGGTTGCCGTTCCGGTCGGTGGGCCCGCTGCCGGGCAGCAGCAACGCGGCCGCGAGCCGGTCGCCGGGGCGGTGCGCGGGCACGTGCAGGGTGCCGTGGGCGGCGATTCCGCCGGACTGGAAGGTGAGCTCCCGATCGGTGGCCGGGATGCCGCCGGCCGGTGAAACGGTCGCGGCGATCAGGGCCGCGACCAGCAGGCTGTGCATGGGAATCCCTTCTTCAGTGCAGGAGGTAGGGCAGGAAGATGCCGAGCAGGACGAGCGCGGCGGTCAGCCCGAGGCAGGTGATCAGCGCGGTGCGGTTGCCGACGTTGACGGTCCAGCCGACGCCGAACCGGCGGGCCACGAACCACGACGGGTCGGCCGCGTTGCGGTAGAGCACGCCACCGATCCAGTTGCCGTCGTCGTCCCGGTGGGACAGTCCGGTGTGCTCGTCGGGCTCACGGTCCCGGTTGCGCCCCGCCACGATCGCCACGAGGATCGCCACGCCGGCGGCGACCGGCCCGAGGGTCAGCGGCAGCAGGAACCCGGCGTCCGGCGAGGCGTCCCACGTCGCCCAGGCCGCGGCGAACAGGCCGGCGTCGAACAGCGTGGCCAGCGCGATGAGCGCCTTTCCCAGCCGGGTCACGAACTTCCGGTGCGCCCGGACGGACGCGGCGGGCCGTGCCGGGTCCACGTCGGCCGGGCCGCGGAACACCAGGACACCCACGACGCAGAGGATCACCGTCAGGGCGGCCTGGATGAACACGATCTGGAAAGCGCTTCCCACGGACTTGGGCGCGAACCGGTCCGCGGTGCCGCCGGAGAAGTGCACCGGCAGGGTGTCCGGCAGGTCCGGGTAGCGGATCACACCGGCGACGACCGTCGCGGCCACGACGAGCACCGGCAGCAGCAGCCACGCCCACGGGAACCGGGGCGGGTCGCTGCGCAGCGAGGTGTCGGCGGTGACGCCCTGGCGGACACCCTCGTACCAGTTCTGCTGACGCTTGGCGGCCGTGATCACCCGGTTGGCCCGGAAGTACAGCAGGTACCAGACGATCACCATCGCCAGCACGGCCACGGGGAGCAGCGCGATCCCGGCCGTCAGGATCAGGCCCACGCCGGCCAGGGCGATGACCACGCCGGCGAGCAGCACCGCGGTCCGGAACCGGGCGGTTTCCCGCCGCACCAAGGGATCCTCGATCCGGTCGTCCGGGACCCGCACGCCGAACCGCACACTCCGGGCGGACAGCACCGGCGTCAGCCAGGCCAGGTAGCTCAGCAGCGCCATCAGCACCAGGTTCGCCACAACACCGGTCGTGGTCACGATGCCTCATCCCCTTGTCGCTCGTCTTGCTCGCCGAAGTCCGCGAGCAGGGCGCGGCACGTCGCCAGCACCTCGTCCGCGGGCAGCCCCTTGGCGACCGCCTCGGCGAGCAACGTGCGTGCCCGCACCGACCAGCCGGCCGCGAACGCGTCGTCCGCCGCGGCCGGGTCGACCACCGCCCCGGACTTCCGGTTCAGGCGCACGAAACCCTGCTGCCGCAACAGGTCGTACGCCTTGTTGACCGTGTGGAAGTTGATGCCGAAGTCCGCCGCGAGCTGCCGCGTGGACGGCAGCGACTCGCCGCCGGTCAAGGTGCCCGCCGCGATGCCCTCCACGATGCGGTCCCGCAGCTGCTGGTAGATCGGCACGTCGCCGGACAGGTCGAGGCTGATGAGCACGTGACCGCCTTCCTTGGCCAGCTGTTCTAGTAGTTATAGAACACCGCGACAAGGTTTGGCAAGAACGCCGGCGGTCAGCTCTCGGTCGGACGTGCGCCCTGGCCGGAAGCCGGTTCGTCGGCGAGACGGTTGTTGCGGTCGATCTCCGGCATGTGGGTCTCGGCCCAGTCCCGCAGGGCCGCGAGCGGTGTTTCGAGGGACAGGCCGAGTGCGGTGAGCCGGTAGTGGACCGCGGGCGGCACGGTCGGTTCCACGCGGCGCGCGACCAGGCCGTCGCGGACCAGGCTCTGCAGCGTGACGGACAGCATCTTCTGGGAGATCCCCGGGATCCGGCGGCGCAGTTCGGCGAACCGGAGCTCGCCGGGAGCGGCCTCGGCCAGCACCTTGACCGTCATCGACGTCCACTTGGTGCCGACGCGGTCGAGCAGCTGGCGCGTGGGGCAGAGCGGGTCCAGCAGGTCACCGCGCCGGCCGGGCCGCCGCTCACGACCACCGGGAGCCGACGTGGTCACCTGGAGCTCACCACCTGAACGAAAAGTGCCGTCTTGGGTGGTCCAGGCTAGTTCCCTACGGTGACCACGTCACCCATCGCCACCCCCTGGAGCCCTCCGTGCCCGAGCTGCGCCGTGTCCCCGTCAACGATGTCGAGCTGAACGTCGCCCTCGCCGGCGCGGGTCCGGCCGTCCTGCTGCTGCACGGTTTCCCGCACACGTGGGAACTGTGGACGGACGTCATGGCCGAGCTGGCGGCGGACCACCGCGTCATCGCGCCGGACCTGCGCGGGTTCGGCGCGAGCGGCCGGGCCGCCTCCGGGTACGACGCGGGCACCCTTGCCGAGGACGCCGAGGCGCTGCTCACCGCGCTCGGCGAGTCCTCGGCCGCGGTGGCGGGCATCGACGCGGGTGCCGCGCCGGCGTTCCTCCTGGCTTTGCGCCGCCCCGGGCTCGTCCGGCGCCTGGTCGTCATGGAGTCCGTGCTGGGCGGGCTGCCCGGCGCCGAAGAGTTCCTCGCCGGCGGGCCGCCGTGGTGGTTCGGCTTTCACGCCGCCGCGCCCGGCCTCGCCGAAACCGTGCTGGAGGGCCATGAGGACGCCTACATCGACTGGTTCCTGCGCGCCGGCACGCTCGGCGACGGCGTGCGCCCGGCGATCCGGGACGCCTTCGTCCGTGCCTACACCGGCCGCGAGGCCCTGCGCTGCGCGTTCTCGTACTACCGGGCCCTGCCCGAGAGCGCGGCCCAGCTCGAGCGGGCGGTCAGCACCGCCCGCCTGACCGTGCCGACGATGGCACTGGGGGCCAAGCCCGTCGGGGCGGCACTCGGCCGCCAGCTCCGGCCGATCGCCGACGATCTCACCGAGCACGTCCTCGAGGACTGCGGCCACATCATCCCGCTGCACCGCCCGCACGCCCTGCTCGCGCTGCTGCGCCCCTTCCTGGACGGCGACGGCGTGCCCGCCCGGCTGCCCTGACTGTCTACAGTGGACAGGTGCTGCGGTACATCGAGATGCCCGTGGCGTCCGCCACCGTCGGGCACAGGAACCTCTCATAGCGCGTGTCCTGGTCGAGGGACAGCTTCAGCCACGGGATCAGCGTGCGCATCTCGACCGTGTTCGGCCGGGTTGCGAACAGGTGGTCCACGCCGGTGATCTGCACGTAGGCCTTCTTCAGGGCCGCCGGCAGGGTGGCCCACAGCTTGTCGAGGTACGCCGGGGTGACGACCGGGTCGCGCTGGCCGGCGATGAACATCGTCGGCACCTGGTCGCCGGACAGGTCGAGGTTGCCCACCGGGGAGCCGGGCGCCAGCCCGACCGCGGACTTCAGCGACGGGCGCCGCAGCGCCGCGAGAAGCGCCCCCGCGCCGCCCGCCGAATGACCGATGACGCCCAGCCTGCTCGCGTCCACCCGGGTGCGCACCGGGCTCTTCTGCGTCAGGTAGTCCAGCGCCGCGAGCAGCTGCGTGGCGCGGGCGTCGGCGCTGTCGGTCCGGCTGTTGGTCTCGATGCCGATGACGACGAAGCCGAAGGACGCCAGCCGCGGGCCCATCCACGCCTCTTCGTTGGCGAACAAGGCGGAGTAGCCGGGCACGATCGCGACCGCGCCCCACGTGCCGAGGCGGGTGTCGGTCGGGTAGTAGACGTACCCGCCGTTGAACCCGTTGCCGGGCGGGACTTTCGCCTGCGCCGTCGCGAACGGCCCGTACGGTGCCGCCACGCTCGTGAGGGTGGGATCCGGCCCCCGCTGGTACGGGTTGGCCGCGGCGGCCGCCGGGGCGACCAGGCCCAGGACCGCCACGGCCGTGGTCACGGCTCGGGAGAGAACGCGTCGCATTGCCTTACCTCCTCGGGTGAACGCGACGGGCGGAAGCCGGTCGCGTTCACCCGAGCGTCCTGCCACCGGTGCGAACGCCACAACTCACCGCTGAAAGTTACAGACGGCGGACCGTCCAGAACTGGTCGGGCGTGTCCAGTTCCGTCCAGGAAACCGCCTTCGCCAGGTTCGACGGCGAACCGTTCGTGATCGTGACGAACCGTCCGCTGCCCACGTTCTCGATCAGCGTCCGGTCCCCGCTCGAGACCAGGGTCCAGACCTGCTGGGGGTTGCCGGTGTCGACGGCCGTTTGGGTGATCGCTTCACTGCCCGCCGGATGCGTGTCGGTGAGCGCCAGACCCGACTTCGCGTTGACGATCCGGTAACCGCCGCCCGCCGCGACGAAGTGCCACAGGTGCCACGGCTGGTTCGCGTACCACCACTGGTCGGCCTGCGTGCCCGGTGCCGTGGACCCGGCCGAGATCTCCAGGTACCTGCCCAGCTGGTTCTGGATCGTGAAGTCGCCGTCCGTGAGGTCCGGCGGCGCGGTCTGGTGCAGCGTCCACCGCTGGTTGCGGCCGTCGGTGTCCGACCACTGCGCCATCGGCGCCCCCGGCGAAGCGGACCAGGCGAAGTCCTCCAGGAGCTTGCCGCTCTTGCGGTTCACGAGTTCGAAGGTCCCGTCCGTCTGCTGCGCGACGGCCCACTCCTGGGTCGCCGAGCCCGGCGAAGGCGTGCGCACCTCAAGCCGCGCGCCGTCCACTGTGGACCCACCGACGACCGACAGGACCCGGCCCGCGTTGGCCACCGTGAAGTACCCGCTCGGCCGGCGGTCGAGCACCCACGCCGCGGCGCCGCTCTGCTGGACAGCCGACGTGCGGTCGACGCCGAGGTTCAGGCCGGAGTGGTCGTTCGTCAGCGTGTACGTCGCGCCCGTGGAAATGCCCGGCGCGACGTGGTCGAGGGCGAACTCGACGGTGTTGAGGTAGTTGCTGTCGTGGTACCCGCCGGTGACGGACATGACCGTGTTGCCGTCCGGCATCACCATCAGGCCGCGGCTGTACCCACCGGGCGCGTTGGACGCCTGCGACCGCCACTGCGTGGGGTCACCGCCCGCGGTGTTGACGGCGAGCGCGGTCTGGCCGCCGTCGCTGACCACGATCGTGCCCTGCGGCCCGCCCGCGGGCGTCCAGACGACGAACGGCTGGCAGCACGGCTTGCTGCCGTCGTCGAGGATGATCTGGTGGTCGTCGGCCTGGAGGAACTTCTCCGGGTCGGTCGCGATGCGGTAGTAGACCGGGCAGCTGCCCTGCGGGGCCCCGCAGTACTCGTAGGTCATGATCCACCGCCCGCCGGGCAGCTGCGCGACCGTCGCCATGCCGGGCCGGGCGGACTGCGCGGGGTAGGCGACGTCGTCGACGACCGGCCCCCACGTCCGGCCGTTCGTGGTGACCTGGTGGACGAGCTTCTGCGAGTGCTTCGCGTTGTCGCGCTGGTCGGAGTAGTACACGACGAGCTTGCCGTCGTGCATCAGCAGCACCGGTTCCCACACCGGCGTGTTCGGGTCCTGCACCTTGGCCGGCCCGCCCTTGGCCACCGAGCTGAGCAGCTTCCACGTCTTCCCGATGTCCGTGCTGGCGTAGAGCAGGATTTCGGTGGAGCTCATGTCCGACGGCACCGACAGCCCCGAGACGAGCAGGGTGCCCGCCGGGAGCGTGCCGAGCTGCGCCGGGAGTTCGTAGATCTCCGGGTTCCAGCGCATGCCATAGCCGTTGACCGTATCGGTGACCTGCGAGACGGACGTCCAGTTCTTCCCGGCGTCGCTGCTGCGGTACACCGGGAACACGGGGGCGCCCGCGTTCCGGTAGACCTCGAACGTCGAGACCAGCGTCCCGTTGGCTTCGCCGTTGTGGTGCAGGGTGATCGACCGCGCGTACATGACACCGGGGTTGACGTACCCCGCCGCGGCCGCCGGCTTGAAGATCGTCGTCGGGCCGCTCGTCCGCGCGGTCGCCGCCGGGCTCACGCCCAGCAGTGCCGCGACGACGACGAGCAGCACCACCTTGAAGGATCGGGCCATCGGTACCTCGCTACTTCTTCGCAGGGGGACGTTCGACGAAGACGCGGACGTCCCACGGGCCGAGGCTCAGGGCCATCCCCGTCGGCACGCTCGTGCCGTCGAGCAGGTCGGACAGCGGCGCGGGCGCGGTCACGTGGGTGGGGTTCCAGCTCCAGTTGTGGACGACGTGCACCCGGCGGCCGTCGGGCGCGGTCCCGGTGGTCGCGGTCACGGACTCCGGCAGGTTCGGCCACGCGTGCGCCGGCAACGGCACCAGCCAGCGGGCCAGCGCCCGGCCGGACGCGGCGTCCGGGACCGTGCCGACGCAGGTGACCCGGCCGGCCCCCTCCTGCCGGGTCGTGACGGCCGGCCAGCGGCCGAAGTGCGGGTGGTCGTACTCGGCGAGCACTTGCGCGTCGAGGACCGTCAGGCCGTCGACCCAGCGCGTCGCCGCCGCGTCCGCCGGCAGTTCCAGGGGGCTGCCCGGAACCGGCTTGAGCGGGACGTCCTCGCCGAGGTTGCTGAACTCGTCGTACCAGACGCCGGCGGCGTCGACGAGCCGCCCGGGCGCCGGTTCGTGCCGCGCCCGCCCTTCGTGGTCGGCGTAGGCGGTCCGGGGGCCGAGGACGAGGTGCCCGCCTGCGCGGGCGTAGGCGGCCAGCCAGTCCACCGTGCTGTCCGCGGCCAGGTAGAGCGCGGGGACGACCAGGACGGGGTGACGTCGGGCGGCATCTTCGGGCGCGACACCTTCTCGTTCCCCGCGCGGATCGTGTAGCTGTCTGATGTGGACGATCCGGACCTGACGCCCCGCGTCGAAGGCGCCCCGGTAGAACGGGTCGAAGAACCGGTGGTACGACGTGGCGTCCGGCTCACCGTCCGGTGTGGACAGTGCGGGGTACTTCTGCATCAGCCACTTGCTCGGCGTCGAGTAGACCATCGTGATGTCCGCGTCCGGCTCGAGCCCGGCGACCGTGGCGCCGGCCAGCTCGAACTCCTCGCCGAGGCGGGCCAGTTCGGCGTAGGTGCGGCCGGGCCGTCCGCTGTGCGGCAGGATGCCGCCCCAGTAGGTCTCGGCGCCGAAGTGCAGCGTGTGCCAGTGCCAGTACTCGATCATCCGGGCCCCGCGCGCGACGAGCGCCCAGGCGGCCTGCCGCCACTGGCCGTCGAACGCGGGCCGGTTGTCCCAGGTCTGGCCGATGTGCATCGCGTTCGTCTCGGTGACCAGGAACGGGGCCTGGCGCGAGGAGAACATCCAGTCCGCGGTCTGGTACAGCGCCCAGACGCCGGTGGTCTTCCACTTCTGCTCGTGGCCCGCCGGGGCCGGGTCCGGCAGCGCGAGCCCGTCCTGCATGACGTAGTACGGGTTGCCCGAGGCGATGTCGAGGCTGTCGGTGAGCTCGTCGTCCTCGACCGCCGGCCGCGTGTAGGAGATGCAGGTGGTGACGAACTGCCCGGGACGCGCGTACCCGCGCACGATTTCGGCCTGCCAGGCGATGAACTCGGTGGTCTGGCGGGCCTGGAACTCCCGCCAGGCGACGTCGTACTGCGGCTGGACGTTGCCGTCCGGGGTCCACAGGTCGGCCCACGTCGAGAGCCGGTGCGACCAGTAGACCAGGCCCCACTCGCGGTTGAGCGTCTCGACGTCGCCGTACTTCGCGCGCAGGTGGTCGACGAACCGCTGGAAGACGCCGTGGTTGTGGAACAGCTCCAGCCCCGGCTCGTTGTCCACCTGGAAGCCGATGACCGCCGGGTGTTCCGCGTAGCGGGCGAGGATCTTGTGGATCACCCGCTCGGCGTGGAACCGGAACGCCGGGTGGGTGAAGTCGACCTCCTGGCGGGCGCCCCAGCCGATCCGCTGCCCGGTGGCCCGTTCGCCGGTGATCTCCGGGTACTGCCGGGCCAGCCACGGCGGGACGGCATAGGTCGGCGTCCCGAGCACCACGGAGATCCCGCGCTCGTGGGCGCCGTCGAGGACCGGCTGCAGCCAGTCCACGTCGAACCGGCCGTTTTCGGGCTCCCAGGTGGACCAGACCGACTCGCCGACGCGGATGACGCTGAACTTCGCCTCGGCCATCAGGTCGAGGTCGGTCTTGAGCCGCTCGTAGGGCTGGTACTCGTGGTAGTACGCGGCACCGAACAGGACACGGGCGGGCAGGTCCGCCATGGTGCAACCTCCAGGAAGGATCGATGTCACTGCTTGACGGCGCCGGCGGCGAGCCCGCTCTGCCAGTACCGCTGCAGGAACAGGAAAGCCACGACGAGCGGGATGATCGAGAGCAGGGAGCCGGTCAGGACCAGCGGCAGCATCTCGCCACTCGCGCCGGCGCCGCCGTTCTGGGCCTGCTCCGCCCAGAAGGCGAGCCCGAGGGTGACCGGGTACAGGCGCTGGTCGTTGAGCATGATCAGCGGCAGGAAGTAGTTGTTCCAGGTGGCGACCAGCGTGAAGAGCACGACGGTGACCAGCCCCGGGGCCAGCATCCGCAACCCGATCCGGAAGAAGATCCGCGCCTCCCCCGCGCCGTCGATCCGGGCGGCCTCGATGATGCTGTCCGGGACGGCGTCCTGGGCGTAGATCCGCATCAGGTAGAGCCCGAACGGGTTGACCAGCGACGGCAGGATCACCGCCCACGGCGTGTTGACCAGGCCCACCTGGGAGAACAAAAGGTAGGTCGGGATCGCCAGCGCCGTCGCGGGCACCATCACCGCGCCGAGCACGAGGTTGAACCCGGCGCCGTGGCCGCGGAAGCGGTACTTCGCGAACCCGTACCCGGCGGCCGCGGCGAGCAGCGCGGCGCCGAGCGCGCTGACCACGGCGTAGCCGATCGTGTTCAGCAGCCAGCGCAGGAAGATCCCGTCCTCGTGCGTCAGCGTGTCCCCGATGTTGGTGAACAGCTGTGGCACCTTGGAGAACCACAGCCCGAACGACGTGAACAGGTCCTGCGTGCTCTTCGTCGAGGCGACGACGAGCCAGAACAGCGGCAGCAGGAAGTAGGCCAGCGCGGCGAGCATGGCGACGGTCAGCGGGACGTTGCGACGGCGGGCCGGTCGGTGGGTCATGCCGCGGCCCTCCGGCTCCGGCGGTTGGCGGTGATCAGGATCGTGTACGAGATGACGACGATGACCAGGCCCAGCAGGAACGACACGGTGGCCGCGTAGTTGACCTGCTGGCCGGTGAAGGCCAGCGAGTACGCGTACAGGTTCGCCGTGTACCCGCTGTCGATGACGTTGGGCGCGATGGTCTTCAGCAGCTTCGGCTCGTTGAACAGCTGGAAGCTGCCGATCACGGAGAACAGCAAGGTCAGCAGCAGCGCCGGGCGCAGGGCCGGGAGCTTGATCGACCAGGCCGTGCGCCAGGCGCCGGCACCGTCCACTTCGGCCGCTTCGTACAGCTCGGCCGGAATGGTCCGCAGGGCGGCGTAGAGGATGATCATGTTGTACCCGACGAACTCCCACGTCACGACGTTCGCGAGGCTGCCGAGCATCCAGCTGTCGGTGAGGAACTTCGGCACCGGCAGGCCGAAGAACCGGCTCAGCTGCGCGAACGGCCCGTAATCCTGGCCGTAGAGGTAGCCCCACATCAGCGTCGCGACCACGCTGGGCACGGCGTACGGGACGAAGACGCCCAGCCGGACCACGCGCGAGAGCCACATCAGGCCGCTGTCGAGCGCGAGCGCGAACAGCAGCGCCAGCAGCAGCATCACCGGCACCTGGATCACGAAGAACGTCGCCACCCGCAGCACGCCCCGGAGGAACTGGGGGTCGGCGACGGCCTTGACGTAGTTGTCCAGCCCGACGAAGACCGTGCCGCCGATCAGCTTGTGCTGGAAGAAGCTGAGATAGGCGGCGTAGCCGAGCGGGGTGACGAAGAACAGCACGAACAGGACGAGGAACGGGGCGACGAACCACGGCCCGGCGGAACGGTGCTTCCGCCGCGGCCGGATCCGGTCGATCCGGTCCATTGAGGACGGTTTGGCGGCAGCGCTCGCGGTGACGGTCATCGCGCTCATCCGCCTTGGACCGTGAAGCCCTGGTTCTTGGCGAACGTCGTGATCCGCGTCTGCCACTGGTCGAGCGCGGCAACCGTGTCGGTCTTGTCGGCCAGCGACTTGCCGACGGTCTCGGTCCAGTCGGTCACCGCCTGGTCGAGGAACGGCGGCCACTGGAACGACGGGGAAACGGTGTCCCCGATCGCGCTGAAGACTTCGTTGACCTTCTGGCCGCCGTAGAACGCCGGCGCGTCGCCGGTGAAGGACGGGTCGGCGAGCAGCGCCTTGGTCGCCGGGAAGAAGAACTGCTTGGTGGTGAACATCTTCGTGGTGCCGGGGTCGGTGTTGAGGAACTGCGCGAACATCGCCGCCGCGATCGGGTTCTTCGTGCTCTTCAGGACCGCGGTCGTCGAGCCGCCCCAGTTGCCGGAGCTCGGCTTGGCCGCGTCCCACTGCGGGAGCGGCGCGGCCCGCCATTTGCCCGCGGTGGCCTTGGCCGAGCCGGACAGGAACGCCGGTCCCCACGCCGCGGTGATCCACGTGGCGTACTTGCCGTTGTTGAGCGAGGCGTACCAGGAGTCGGTGAAGTCCGTCTCGGTCCCGATGACGCCTTCCTTGGCCAGCCCGCCCCAGTAGCCGGCGAGCTTCTTGGCCGGGGCACTATTGACGGCGACCGTGATGTCGCTCTTGCCGGACAGCGCATACGGCTTGTCCCCGGCCTGCCACAGCAGGCCGTGCCAGGCCGCGGCCTGGTTCGCGGCGAGGTTGGTCAGGTAGACGTCCGGCGCGGCGGCGTGCAGTTTCCGCGCCGCGGCCGCGAACTCGTCCCACGTCTTCGGCACGGTGATGCCGTACTGATCGAAGATGTCCTGGCGGTACAGCAGGCCCATCGGGCCGGTGTCCTGCGGGATCGCGAAGACCTCGCCGTTCGGCCCGCTGACCTGGGCCCACGTCCAGTCGACGAACTTGGCCTTCAGCGCATCGGCGCCATACGGCCGCAGGTCGAGCAGGCTGTCCAGGACCGTGAAGGTCGGGAGGTACTGGAACTCGACCTGCGCCACGTCGGGCGCGCCGGTGCCGGCCTGCAGCGCGGTCCGCAGTTTCGTGTACTGCGGCGTCCCCTGGCCGGCGTTCTGCACCTTGACCTTGATCGCCGGGTACTTCTGCTGGAACAGGGCGACCTCCTGCTCGATTTCCGGGGCCCAGCTCCAGAAGACCAGTTCGGTGGGCGTCGACATCGCTTTGTCGATGTCGGCCTGGCTCACCCGTTCGGCGGCGGGTGCGGCGCTTCCCCCACTGCCGGTGCACGCGGCCAGTGCGGCGCCGAGCGACACCGCGCCGGCGGCGGCGAGGAAGGTCCGGCGGCTGAGGGCGCGGTTCGGGACGAGTTCGGGCATGACGGAACTCCAGGTGGATGAGCACGGCGTGCCGGACACGCCGCGAAATCGAGCGAAGGCGGGGAAACGGTGGAGGGGAGCCGGGCGGTCGGCCCGGGTTCACTCCCGAGCGGGAATCGCGGTCCGCTCGTGCCCGGAGGTCGTCCGGGACCGCGGCGGGGCGGTGGAGGAGCGGACGAGGATTTCGATCGGCGGCTGCCCGGGATCGAGATCGCCCGCTCGCGGCTGTTCGATGGCGTGCACGAGCAGGCGCAGTCCCGTGGAAGCCATCTCGTCGAACGGCTGCCGCACGGTGGTCAGCGGCGGGGTCACGTAGGCGGAGATGGGGGTGTCGTCGAAGCCGACGACGCTGACGTCCCCGGGAACCCGCTTGCCCGCGTCGAGCAGCGCGCGGATCAGCCCGATGGCCATGTCGTCGTTGGCCGCGAAGACCGCGGTGACGTCGTCGCCGGCCAGCGCCTTCCCGGCGGCGTGGCCCGACCGGGCCGACCAGTCCCCGTCGACGACCGGCGGCTCCACCGCGCCGCGGGCCCGCAGCGCCTTGCGCCAGCCCTCGGCGCGGTCCCGGGCCGCGTACCACCGCCGCGGCCCCGCGATGTGGTGGACGGTTTCGTGCCCGAGGTCGAGCAGGTGGTCCGTGGCGAGCCGGGCCAGCTCTTCCGAGACCACCCCCGCGGTGATGATCCGCGGGGCGTCCAGCGACGGCGGGGCCCCGAACACCAGGACCGGGACGTCGACCTGCAGGGAAAGCGGTCCCTCGTCGATCGGCTCGGAGAGGACGATCCCGTCGACACCCTGCTCGAGCAGCGACTCGACGGCGCCGGCGACACCCGACGGGTCGCCCTCGAGTGTGCTGACCACGCGCAGCGCGTAACCGGCGTTCTGCACCGCCCGCTCGATGCCCACGAGCAGGGACGCGGGTCCGTAGAGCCCCGTCCCGAGCGTCACCACCCCGATCGACCGGGTGCGGCCGGACGCCAGCGCCCTGGCCGCGTTGTTGGGCCGGTAGCCGATCTCCTCCGCCGCGGCCTGCACGCGGCGGCGCACGTCGGCGGACACGTACTGCTCGTTGTTGAAGACGCGGGAAACGGTCTTCTGCGAGACGCCGGCGGCCAAGGCCACGTCCTTGCTGCTGGGTGCGGACGTGTTCCCGCTCCGGCTCGATCGCGTCATTGCTTCTCCCGGTCCTCGCTCGCCCGGCGTCATGCCTGGTGAGCCGTGTGACTGCGCTGACATGTCTACGCAGTCACAACCCCGCCCGTCAAGACCCCGACGAGATAACGAATCGGCTCACGCTTGACAAGTACTCCTCCGAGCCTCCATGGTTCATTACATGAGTAATGAACCGACGAACCGCACCGCGCGGTGGTCGGCGTGAAGGACGACGGGCGGCCGCTGTTCCTCCGGATCGCCGAGCAGATCGAGAACTCGATCGTCGACGGGAGCCTGGCCGCGGACACGCAGGTGCCCTCCACCAACGAGCTCGCGGCCTTTCACCGGATCAACCCGGCGACCGCGGCCAAGGGCATCAACCAGCTAGTCGCCGACGGGATCCTCTACAAGAGACGAGGCATCGGCATGTTCGTCGCCACGGATGCGCGCGCGCAGCTGCTCGATCGGCGGCGCCGGGACTTCGCGCGGCAGTACGTCGCCCCGCTGATGGCGGAGGCGGGCAAGCTCGGCATGGACGCCGAGGAGATCAAGAAGCTGATCGACGTCTGGGAGCCGCAGCGATGAACGTGGTGCGCACGACCGGGGTGACCAAGCGCTTCGGCGCCCTCGCCGCCCTCGACGGGGTGAGCCTGGAGCTCGCCGAGAACTCCATCCACGGCCTGCTGGGGCGCAACGGCGCCGGCAAGACCACCCTGATGAAGATCCTCACCGGGCAGGACTTCGCGACGAGCGGCACGGTGGAGGTCTTCGGGCAGCACCCGTGCGAGAACGCCGGTGTGCTTTCGCGGGTCTGCTTCGTCAAGGAAAGCCAGCACTACCCGGAAAAGTTCCGGGTGAAGCACGCGCTGCGGGCCGCGGAACTGTGCTACCCGAACTGGGACGGCTCCTACGCCGCGGCGCTGCTGGCGGACTTCGCCGTCCCGGCCGGTCGGCTGCTCCGCAAGCTCTCGCGCGGCCAGCTTTCGGCCGTCGGCGTGATCATCGGGCTGGCTTCGCGGGCGCCGCTGACCTTGTTCGACGAGCCGTACCTCGGTCTCGACGCCGTCGCGCGCCAGCTGTTCTACGACCGGCTGCTCGCCGACTACGCCGAACACCCGCGCACGATCGTGCTCTCCACGCACCTGATCGACGAGGTCGGCGACCTCATCGACCACGTCGTGCTGCTCGACCGCGGCCAGGTGCTCATCGACGCCGACGCCGAGTCGCTGCGGGGCGAGGCCGTCGCGGTCACCGGGCCCGCCGACGCCGTCGAGCGCTTCGCCGCCGGATACGAAGAACTGCACCGCGAACGGATCGGAAGCTCGCTGCGCGTCACCCTCACCGGCGCGCCGGACCGGGCCGGCCCCGGGCTGGACTTCGAGCCGGTTTCCCTGCAGCAGCTGGTCGTCCGCACCACCCAACGCCACGGCGGGCCGGTCGCCGCCGGAAAGGAACCCCGATGACACGCGTGCTCGACGTCGCGCGCATCCAGCTGGTCAACTGGCCGGCCCTGCTCGCCTACCCGCTGGCCATCGTGGTCGCGATGCCCCTGCTGGGCCTGGGCATCGACCTCGCCAACGGCGAGGCCGCCACCGGACCGCACGAGATCTTCCTCCTGCCGGTGCTCTGCGGGATGGCCGCACCCGCGCACCTGCAGACCATGACCCAGGTCTTCCCCTTCACCCTCGGGCTGGGGGTGACGCGCCGGAAGTTCGCCGCGGCGACGGCACTGGTCGTCACGGCACAGGCGCTGCTGCTGGCGTTGGTGCTGGTGGCGTTCGACGCCGTCGAGCGGCTGACCGGCGGCTGGGGCCGGGAAGCCCGGATCTTCGGGCTCGGCGCCCTGCGCCAGGACGGCCCGCTCACGCAGTGGGCGGCCTACACCGGGCCGATCGTCGCCACGTCGGCGATCTTCGTGCTGGCGGGCGTGGTTTTCCAGCGCTGGCGGCAAACCGGGATCTACCTCGCGGTCATCGGCGGCGCCGCGGTGCTGGCCGGAATGAAGGTCCTCGTGACGGCCCAGCACTGGTGGCCCCCGATCGCGGGTTTCCTCGGCGACCAGCCGTCGCTCACGCTGTTCGCCGCCATTCCGCTCGTGCTCGCGCTGGCGTTCGGCGGCGCGGCCTGGCTGATGCTCCGCCGCGCGACGACTTGACGGGCGCCTGAAAGTTTCACACGGTTGTTGGACTCCGGGGAACGGTGACGCAAGAATCTCCTTCAGCCAAGGCGAAGGAGAGGCACGTGCGTCCTGTCCATTCCAAGCGTCGCGGCGGAGCCCGGCGCCTGATCCGCGTCGCCCGTGCCGTCGTGCTTTCCGCGGTGCTCACGCTCGCGGCGGTCGTCCTGCCCGGCACCGCCCACGCCGCCGGGACGATCTGTTCGAGCCAGACCGGCAACAGCAACGGTTACTACTTCTCGTTCTGGACCGCCGGCGGCGGATCCGCCTGCATGACCCTCGGTTCCGGGGGCAACTACAGCACGAGCTGGAGCAACGTCAACAACTTCGTCGCCGGCACCGGCTGGGCCAACGGCAGCCGCATGGCGGTGAACTACTCCGGTTCCTTCAACCCCTCCGGCAACAGCTACCTGTCGCTCTACGGCTGGACGTCCAACCCGCTCGTCGAGTACTACATCGTCGACAACTGGGGCAGCTACCGGCCGACCGGGACCTACAAGGGCACCGTGACCAGCGACGGCGGCACCTACGACATCTACGAAACGACCCGCTACAACGCGCCCTCCGTCGAAGGGAACAAGACCTTCAACCAGTACTGGAGCGTGCGGCAGCAGCGCCGGACCGGCGGCACCATCACCACCGGCAACCACTTCGACGCGTGGGCCCGCGCCGGCATGCCGCTCGGCAGCTTCAGCTACTACATGATCCTCGCGACCGAGGGCTACCAGAGCAGCGGCAACTCGAACATCGTCCTCGGTGGGGGCAGCGACAACGGCACGACGGGCGCCCTGCGCGCGGCGGGCGCGGGCAAGTGCCTCGACGTGCCGAACTCCTCGACGACGCCGGGCGCGCAGCTGCAGATCTACTCCTGCTGGGGTGGCGCCAACCAGACCTGGACCCGGACCTCGTCGGGTCAGCTGACCGCCACCATGAACGGCACCACCCTCTGCCTGGACGCCTACAACAAGCAGACCAGCCCCGGCACCAAGGTCGAGACGTGGTCCTGCAACGGCGGTACCAACCAGCAGTGGACCGTCAATTCGAACGGCACCGTCACCGGAGTCCAATCAGGACTCTGCCTCGAGGTGACCGGTGGTTCCACGGCCGACGGCGCGCTCGTCGACCTCGGCACCTGCAACGGACAGAGCAACCAGCGCTGGACCCTCGGGTAAGACGGCCGGCACCACCGACACCACGGAGATCCGATGTCCTTGCTCCTCCGGCGGCGGGCACGCCTCGCCGCCGCTGCCCTGCTCGCCGCCACGACGACCGCGGCCACGCTCGTCCCGGCCGCGTGGGCGGCCCCGCCGCCTTCGGCCGCGCTGCCGGTCTACCGCGACACGCACTACAGCTTCGCCGAACGGGCCGCGGACCTCGTCTCGCGCATGACGCTCGGCGAAAAGGTGCTGCAGCTGCGCACCAACAGCGCGCCGGCCATTCCGCGGCTGGGCGTGCAGCAGTACACGTACTGGAGTGAGGGCCAGCACGGGCTCAACACGCTCGGCGCGAACACCGACCACGGCACGGCGACCGGCGGGGTGCACGCCACCAGCTTCCCGACCAACCTGGCGAGCTCGATGTCCTGGGACGCGGGCCTGATCCACCAGGAGACCACGGCGATCTCCGACGAGGCCCGCGGCATGCTGGACAAGTCGCTGTGGGGCGTGGCGCAGAACAACATCGGCCCGGACAAGAACAACTACGGGTCGCTGACCTACTGGGCGCCGACGGTGAACCTGGACCGCGACCCGCGGTGGGGCCGCACCGACGAAGGGTTCGGCGAAGACCCTTACTTCGTCTCGAAGATGGCCGGCGCGTTCGTGAACGGCTACCAGGGCCAGACCGCCTCCGGCCGGCCGACGACGCCCTACCTCAAGGTCGCGGCCACGGCCAAGCACTACGCGCTCAACAACGTCGAGAACGACCGGCACGCGGACTCCTCGGACACCACCGAGGCCAACCTCCGCGACTACTACACCGCGCAGTTCCGGCACCTGATCCAGGACGCGCACGTGTCCGGCCTGATGACGTCGTACAACGCGATCAACGGCACGCCGTCGCCCGCCGACACGTACACGGCGAACGAGCTGGCCCAGCGTACCTACGGCTTCGACGGCTACACCACGTCCGACTGCGGCGCGGTCGGCGACGTCTACGCGCCGGGCAGCCACAACTGGGCGCCACCGGGCTGGACCACGGCCACCGCCAACGCCGGAACGCAGTGGACGAACACCGCGACCGGGCAGCAGGTCTCCGGCGCCGCCGGTGGCCAGGCGTACGCGCTGCGCGCGGGCACCCAGCTCAACTGCACCGGCACGGAAGCCACCGTGGCCAACATCCAGGAGGCCATCAAGGCCGGGGTGCTGTCCGAGGGCGTGCTCGACAACGCGCTGGTGCACGTGTTCACGACGCGCATGCAGACCGGCGAGTTCGACCCGCCGGACCGGGTCGCCTACACGAAGATCACCAAGGACGTCATCCAGAGCGCCGAGCACCAGGCACTGGCCGAGAAGGTCGCCGCCAACTCGCTGGTCCTGCTGAAGAACGACGCGGTCCCCGGCACCGCCGCGCCGCTGCTGCCCGCCGACCCGGCGAAGCTCGGCTCCGTGGTCGTCGTCGGCGACCTCGCGGGCAAGGTCACCCTCGGCGGCTACTCCGGCGAACCCGCGCTGCAGGTGAACGCGGTCCAGGGCATCACGACCGCGGTCAAGGCGGCCAACCCGGCCGCCACGGTCACGTTCGACGCGTGCGGCACCTCCACCGGCACGACGACGGCGGCGACCTGCTCGGCGGAGACGCTCTCCGCGATCAAGACCGCCGATCTGGTCGTGGTGGTCGCCGGGACGGACGGGAACGTGGCCACCGAGGGCCGGGACCGCACGAGCATCGCCATGCCGGGCAACTACGACTCCCTGCTCGACCAGGTCAAGGCGGCCGGCAACCCGCGGACCGCGCTGGCCGTCCAGTCCGGCGGCGCCGTTTCCCTCGCCCACGCCAAGGACGGTTTCCCGGGCATCGTGTTCAGCGGCTACAACGGGGAAAGCCAGGGCACCGCGCTGGCCGACGTCCTGTTCGGCAAGCAGAACCCCAGCGGGCACCTGAACTTCACCTGGTACGCCGACGACACGCAGCTGCCGGACATGAAGAACTACGGGCTGACGCCGTCGCAGACCGGCGGCCTCGGCCGCACCTACCAGTACTTCACCGGCACACCGGCGTACCCGTTCGGGTACGGCCTGTCCTACACGAAGTTCGCCTACTCGCACGTGCACGCCGACACCAGGAGCGTCGACGCCGACGGGCGGGTGACCGTGCACGTGGACGTGACCAACACCGGCAGCACGCCCGGTGCCACCGTCGCCCAGCTCTACGCCGCCACGGCGTTCGGCGTGCCCGGGGTGGAGCTGCCGCGCCAGCGCCTGGCCGGCTTCGAGAAGACGGGCGTGCTGGCGCCCGGACGGACCCAGCACCTGGCCATCCCGGTGCGGATCGGCGACCTGGCGTTCTGGGACGAGGGCAAGCACCGCGAGGTCGTCTACAACGGTGCCTACCGGTTCGGGGTGGGTGCCGACGCCGGCCACCTCGCCGGCACCGCCACGGTGGCCGTCACCGGAACCGTCAAGCCGAAGACCCAGTACGTGACCGTGCAGCCCGGCCAGGTGGTGTTCGCACCGGGCCAGACCCTCGACCTGACCGCCAAGAACCCCTGGATCGCCGACGACACCGCCCAGGCCGCGCAGCACGTGCCGGCCGACCGCGTCGTCGAGGCCGTGAACAACGACCAGTCCTTTGTGGACCTGGGGCGCAAACGGGTCGGCTACCGCAGCAGCGACCCGCGCGTGGCCCAGGTGAGCCGGACCGGCAAGGTGACCATGGTGGCGCCCGGCGTCGCGACCATCAGCGTCACGGTCGACGGGGTCACCGGCACCACGCCCGTGGTCGTCGAGCAACCGTTCTCGCTCAGCGCACCGGCGCAGGTGCAGGCGGGCACGACCTACCCCGTCACCACCACGCTGCCGAACCCGGCCGGGGCCCGGCCGTTGCGGGACGTGACGATGACGCTGTCCGTGCCCAGCGGCTGGACCGTGAAGGCCACCTCGCCGGCCACCTTCCCGGTCGTGCCGGCCGGCCGGACCGTCAGCACCACCTGGGAGGTCGGCGTCCCGGCCTCGGCGCAACCCGGAAAGTTCGACGTGTCGGCGCAGGCCACGTTCACCTCGGTGAACGGGCCGGGGAACTCGGTGGACGCGACCACCGTGCTGCTGCCGCATCCGCCGTACCCGTCGTTCCCCGCGGCGTACAACAACGTGGGCATCAGCGACGACGCCACGCCCGGCGCGGGCAACTTCGACGGCGGCAACGCCAGCTTCTCCGCGCAGGCACTGGCCGCCGCGACGCCCAGCCTCACGCCGGGGGCGACGTTCACCCACGACGGGCTGACGTTCACCTGGCCGGACGCGCAGCCCGGCAGCCCGGACAACGTGGTCGCCGGCGGGGCGGGCGGCGGCCAGACCATCGCGATCTCCGGCTCCGGGCACACTCTCGGCCTGATCGGCGCCGGCGACTACGGCAGCCCGAGCGGCACCGCGACGGTGACCTACACCGACGGCACCACCGAGTCCCACACCGTCAGCTTCGCGGACTGGTGGGCCAACGCGGCGACCGGCGGCGACATTCTCACCACCCTCCCGTACCTCAACAACAGCAACGGACGGCTGGACCAGCGGGTGAGCCTGTACTACGCGCCGATACCGCTGCAGCCGGGCAAGACGGTGAAGTACGTGACGCTGCCGGACGTCAGCGACGGCGCGCCGATGGGCACGGCGGCGATGCACATCTTCACCCTGGCCATCGGCTGAGGTCGTGAGTGGCAAGGCGGGTGAGAACCCGCCTTGCCACTCACGACCCCCACGGCGCCGGTGGGCTTCAGTCCGTCAAGGCCGGGAGGCCGCGGCCAGCCGCTGGTACTCGGCCCGCGTCACCGGCAGGACCGTGCCGTGCCGGGGCTTGCCGGGCAGCTGCGCGTCCGCCACCGGCTGCCAGTCGCCCGAAGCCAGGTCCGTGGTCTCGAACGGTTTGTAGCCCTTGCCGCCGTACTCGTCGATGAACAGGTACCACCGCTTCCCGGTGTTCGACCGGAACACCAGCGGGCCTTCGCCGCCGACGATCGCGCCCTGGCCGACGCACTCCTTCACCAGGTCGTAGCTGCGGCTGGTGAGCACCTTGGACTTCTCCTCGGTGATGTACCGGCCGCACGGCGTCGAGCCACCGCCGCCGGGGCCCCGGTCGTCCTGGGAGAACCGGTAGTACTCGCCGTCGTGCCGGATCACCGTGGAGTCGATCACCGAATGCCCCGGGTCGAACCACGGCTTCGGCTCGCTGAACGTCCGGAAGTCGCGGGTGGTCGCGGACATGATCCGGTTGTACGACGTCGTGGTGTGACCGGGGTCGTCGGCCGGGTAGATCGTGGACGCCCAGAACACCACGTACGCGCCGCGCATGGGGTCGTAGAACGCCTCCGGCGCCCAGACGTTGCCCGCCGTCTCCGGCGCGACCTGGACCAGGAGCAGGTCTACCTCGCCCTGAGCCAGGGCAACGACCCGCTGCGGTGGCGGGAACCCGGCGGCTACCCGGCGGGTGGGCTCCCGCCGGGCCGGCCGGAGCCACCAGTCCCCCGGCGATCAGCAGTGCCGAAACGATGGTCCGGAACCCGCGCATGCGTTCCCTCCTCGGTCCGCATTTTCGTCCATTGTGGACAAGACGGTCAGGCCGGGACCAGCTGCCACTGCTGGTTCGCGCCGCCCGTGGCGTTCCACTGCACGACCTTCGCCCCGTCGCCGGTGTCAAAGCCGTACACGTCCGCCACCAGCCCGCTGTCGTGGCTGACGATCGTGTAGTAGCCGTCCCCGGTGGACCGCAGGTACCACTGCTGGTTGGTGGCACCGGTGGCGGTCCACTGCTGCAGCTGCAGCCCCACCGTGGTGGAGAAGGCGTTGACGTCGAGCGCCTTGCCGGTGCCGGTGTTGCGCAGGGTGTACCCGCCTCCGACGGCGCCGAGCGTCCAGGCGGCGGCACCGCTTTGCTGGACCACCGGCGCGCCGTCGGCCGCCGACCCGCCCGCCACGGCGAGCGGTTTTCCGCTGTTGCGGTTGATGATCCGGTAGTTCGTGCCGGCCACGGGCTGGTCGGTGACCTCGAACCGGTCGACGGTGACCCAGTCGTGCGCCGCCCCGGTCCGCTGCGTGCCGGTGACCCGTACGCGGATCGTGTGCTTGCCGGACACCAGCCGGGGACTCGTCCACACCGCGACGTCGCCCGTGCGCGCCGCGGAGTACTCGTCGACGAGCGTCTCGGCGCCGCCGTCGACGGACACGCCCGCGATGCCGTGCTCGGGGGCCGTGACGGCGCGCAGCGTGACTCCGGTGCCGGTGAAGCCGAACGTCGCCGTGTCACCCGTGACGTCGCTGTAGGAGTTGGTTCCGGCGTACGTGCCCGGCTCGCCGGTCGCGTGCCCCCAGCTGCCGCTGTAGGTCACCGCGGTGCTCGCATCGTCCACAGTGGACGTCGGCGAGCCGAGGCCGAAGAACTGGACGTTGTCGCTGAACGTCGTGCTGCCCGACTTCGTCGTGGTCAGCTGCAGGTACACCCGCGTGCCACTGGCCGGGGTGGTGAACGAAACGGGACGCGTGACGCGGGAGCCGAGCGGAATGGTGAGGTTCTCGGTGCCGGAGGCGACGACCGGGCCGTCCGGCCGGTCGAGCCGGGCCGTCCAGGAGAAGCCGACGGCGGTGCCGCCGAGGTCGTCGTTGAACACGGTGACGTTCCGGGTCACGGCGCTGGTGTACGGGTAGGAGTCCGCCGACTGCGCGAGCGGGAAGGTGCCGTTCGCGTCGGACGCACCGGAAGCCGCCCAGTAGGGCAGGTCGATCGCGGCGACCGGGTTGAACGCGGCCTGGATGCGCTGGATCTGCGGGTTGCTCCACGGGTCGGCCAGGTTGTCCGCGCCGTAGATCGGGTGGCCGCCCTCCTCCGGGGTGAAGTCGGTGGTCCGCACCCCGGGCACGAACCCGGTCCAGCCGGACAGCAGCGTGTAGGGCCGCAGGTCGGCGGCGTCCTTGCCGCGCTTGGCCGCCGTGGCCGTGGCGAACCACTCGAAGCCCTGCTTGGTGTTGCACGCCGGCCAGATGAACTCGCCCTCGCCATCCGGCCTGCCGGTCACCGGCTGCAGGCGGTCGCCGTACTTGCCCAGGCCGTCGAGGTAGTGCCCGAAAGTGGCGAAGTTGGCGTACGTGATGCCCGGGTAGGGGTTCGCCGGCTGCCCCGGACCCGAGTCGACGCTGATCGGCCGGGTGCCGTCGGCGCCGTTCATCGCGGCGTAGAGGTCCTTCTCGAACTGCTCGGAGTCGAAGCCGGACAGGTCCGGTTCGTTGGACTGGCTCCAGCGGACGACGGCGGCGTGGTTGCGGTCGCGCAGGGTCAGCGCGCGGACGTGGTCCACCATGTTGTCGTGCCCGGCGACGAAGTCCTGCAGGCCGTTCGAGCCGCGGATGCCGGACTCGTCGATGATCATCAGGCCCAGCTCATCGGCGACGTCGAGCATGTACGGGCTGGCCGGCTCCTGGTGGACGCGGACCACGTTGTAGTTGAGCCGCTGGTAGTTGTCGACCGCCTGCGGCCAGCCGCCGTTGCCCGCCGAAGGCGGCAGGAAGCCGGGCAGGGTGTCGTAGGCGTCGCCCTTGCCGCCGTTGTCGATCCGGTCGAAGTCGGCGCCCTGCAGGTTGTCGCCGCGCAGGTTCACGCGCACGCCGTTGAGGTAGTAGTACTCGCCGTTCTGGGTGCTTTCCCGGAAGCCGAACCGGTAGCTCGCGTCACTGGTGTGGCCGTCGTCGGTCGCCGCGTGCACCGAGAGCCGGTGCAGCTGCGCCCGGTAACCCGCCCGGTAGGGCACGTTCGGCCACCAGTAGGAGGCGGCACCGGCCGTCCACGCGACCGGGCCGACGGTGACCGTCGCCGTCGAGTGCGCGGCCACCGTGACCGTCCGGCCCGGCAACGCCGGATAGCTGAAGGAAGCGCCGTTGTCGGAGGCGAGCGCACCGGTCAGCGTCACCGACCGCGCGCTGCCGGAGGTGTTGGCCACCGACACGTCGTAGCTGAGCGTCTGGTTCGCCACGGACGGGCGGACGAACGTGTCGCTGACGTACACGGCCGGGTACACCCGCAGGGTCGCGGACCGGTAGATGCCCTGCGGAACCGCCTCCGACCACTCGGCGGCGTCGGGCACGACGTACTTGCCGTTCGCCGGGTTCTTCAGCGCCCCACGGCCTTTCACGTCGACGCTGATCGTGTGCGTGGTGCCGGGCGCGGCGTAGGCGCTGATGTCGAAGTTCGAGGGCGTGAAGGCGGTGGTCCGGGTGGCCACCACCCGGCCGTCGACCGACAGCGTCGCCTGGTGGTTCACCGCGCCGAACTCGATCCACGCCGACTGCGGCTGCCCGGAGTCCGGCACGGTGACCGTGCGGGAGTACACCGCCTCCGACACGTCGGTGAAGCCCTGCTTGTACCACCCGCCGCCGGGCACGGTGATCGACGTGGCCGCCTTTCCGGCCGGGGTGAAGCTCCACTGACCGGCGAGGTCCACCGAGGCGAGCGCGGCGTTGCCCGCGGCGACGCCGTCGGGGGCCGGTGCCGTGGCGGCCGTCGAAGGTGTCGACGCCGTGGCGGCCGGCGGCACCGCCACCGCGGCGGCGGTCACCATCGCGGCGGCCATCGACAATTTCGTGAAGCGACGGAACGGCGAACTGGGCTGACGCATGGGACCGGTCCCCTCTTCGATGACGGGCGAGCGGAATGTTAGCGCTCACATTCGGCGGGGGGAAGAGGTCGTTCAGCATCACTGAGAGCGACCCCGCACGGTCCACAGCCGGGCCGATGGGCGGGGCTTCGGCAATGCTCGGCCGCGCCCACTGTCCACTGAGTACAGGTGACGGATGCGAGACCCCTGCGAACCCGGGCGTCCCGGCTCGCCCGAGGTCCACGGCTCAGCGCGTGCCGAGCCTTCGCCGGGCGGCGGCCGCCGCCGCGAGGCCGTGGAGGACCGTCCGGGTGGTGGGGACGTCGATGCAGGCGTCGGTGATGGACTGGCCGTAGGTCAGCGGCCGGCCCGGCTGGAGGTCCTGGCGGCCGGCGCGGAGGTTGGACTCGAGCATGACTCCGACGATGCCGTGCCGTCCGCTCTCGACCTGGCCGGCGATCTCGGCCGCGACGGCGGGCTGGCGGTGGTGGTCCTTGCGGCTGTTGTCGTGGCTGGCGTCGATCACCACCCGGCCGGGCAGGCCCGCCGCCTCCAGCGCGGTCAGTGCCTTGTGGACGGACGCGGCGTCGTGGTTGGGCGCGGTGTCACCGCCGCGCAGGACGACGTGGCAGTCCGGGTTGCCCGCCGTGTGCAGGATGGCGGGCAGGCCGCCGGGGTCGACGCCGGGCAGGACGTGGCGTGCCGCGGCTGCCCGGATCGCGTCGATGGCGACGGTGATGTCGCCGTCGCGGCGGTTCTTGAAGCCGACGGGCATGGACAGGCCGCTGGCGAGCATGCGGTGGTTCTGGCTTTCCACCGTGCGGGCGCCGATGGCGCCCCACGAGACCGTGTCGGCGAAGTACGCGGGAATGGTGGTGTCCAGCCATTCGCACGCCGCGGGCAGGCCGCGTTCGGCGAGCTCCAGCAGGAGGTGCCGGGCGGTGCGCAGCCCGTGGTTGACGTCGCCGGTGCCGTCGAGGTGGGGGTCGTTGATGAGCCCCTTCCAGCCGCCGATGGTCCGGGGTTTCTCGAAGTACACGCGCATGACGACCAGCAGGTCGTCGGCGACCTCGCCGGCGAGCGCGGCGAGGTGGCCGGCGTAGTCGAGCGCCGCGGCGGGGTCGTGGATGGAGCACGGCCCGGTGATCACGAGCAGCCGGTCGTCCGTGCCGTCGAGGACGCGGACGACGGTCTCGCGGCCCTTTCGCACCGTCTCGGCCGCGGTGGCGCTGAGCGGCATTTCGTGGTGCAGCAGGGCCGGGGTGACCAGCGGGACGATCCGGTCGATGCGCTGGTTGTCGAGCTCGATCGTGGCGACGGTGTGGGTCATCGCGGCCACCCCAGCCCGGCCGTGGCCCGGCTCCCTCGCGCCGTCACAGCGAATATCGTCACCGACATCTCCGCACCATCCTCACTCGAAACCACCGAACAGCCGAGTCAGCTCGGCCGGTACTCCCCGGTCCAGACCGGGTCCCGTTTCGCGGCGAAGGCTCGGGGGCCCTCGATCGCGTCCTCGCTCCGCCGGCGGCGCTCTTCCCACGTGTAGGCGGCGGTGAACGCCTCCTCCAGGGGGAGGTCGAGCGACCGCAGGGCGGCCTCCTTGATCGCGCGGACGGACAGCGGTGCGGCGCGCACGAGGCTGTCGGTCCATTCCGCGACGCACCGGTCCAGTTCTTCGGGCGGCACGACTTCGTTCACCAGCCCGTACTTCAGCGCCGTCGCGGCGTCCATCCGGCGCCCGGTCAGCAGGTACCCCATCGCCACCTTCTGCGGCAGTTGCCGGGGCAGCCGGAACACCCCGCCCGCCCCGGGGATCAGGCCGAGGCGGACCTCCGGCAACGCGAACACCGCGTCGTCGGAGGCGATGACGATGTCGCAGGCGAGCACCAGCTCGAAGCCGCCGCCCAGGGCGTAGCCGTGCACCCGGGCGACCACCGGCTTGGACAGGGTGAACCGGTCGGTCAGCCGGGGATGCCCCGGCTGGCCCCGGCTGCCGAACGTTGTGGCCTGCGCACCCGCCTCGTTCAGCCGCGCGCGTTCCTTGAGGTCCTGGCCGACGGAGAACGCGCGCGTCCCCGCGCCGGTCAGCACCACCACCCGGACGTCGTCGTCGGCCTCGGTGTCGTCCCAGATCCCGGCGAGCTCCTCGTGCGTCCGCCGGTCCATGGCGTTCAGCACGTCGGGCCGGTCCAGCGTCACGTAGGCGACGTGGTCCTTCTTCTCGTACCGCACCCGGTCGCCGCTCATGCCGAGCCCGCCGCGAACCGGCCGACCTTGCCGATCACGTCTTCGCCGTAGATCCGCAGCGCCTGCTGCAGGGCGAATTCGGCCATGTACCGCCGGAACTGCCCGGGCGGTTCCTCGGCCAGGTTCAGCATGCGCCGGTTGGCCAGCACCGCCTCCCCGTCCAGGCGGGCCAGCGCGGCATCGATCGCCGCGTCCATCTCCGCCGGCGGGACAACTTCGTCCACAATGGACCGCGCGTCCGGTTCGTCCGCCCGGATCCGGCGGTCGCCGAGGATCACCTGCCGGGCCACGCGGGGCCCGGTGAACCGCGAGAGCCGGAAGTTCGAGGCGCCGGGGATGATCCCCTCCTTCGCCGCGGGCAGGCTGAAGTAGGCGTCGGACGCGGCCAGCACGTGGTCGAAGACGAGCAGGAGCTGCGCCCCGCCGCCGATGGCGAAGGAGTCGACGGCCGCGATCCACGGCTTGTCCGTCAGCCGCGAATGCCACGAGCCGTCCGTGACCACACCGCGGACGATCTTGTGGATGTAGCCCAGTTCCCGCCGCAGCAGGAAATCGACCAGCGGGATGCCGCCCGAGCTCAGCTTCTTGAGGTTGATCCCCGCGCAGAACACCCGGCGCCCCCGGTAGCGGGGATGGCTCATCTCCCCGCCCCGCACCAGCCCCACCCGCACGGCCGGGTCGAGCAGCGCCAGGTCGACCGCGGTCTCCATGTCGTCGACCTGCTGGGCGTCCTCGGCGTTGAGGCAGTCGTCCCGGCACAGGGTCAGGTACGCGACGCCGTCCCGGCGTTCCAGCCGGACCGCCTCCATCTGCACCACGCCGGACTCGGCGAACCCCGGGAGCAGCTTCAGCGCCCTCGGCGTCGGCTGGAGCATGGCGTCGAGCAGGTGCGGGCCGGCCTGCGCCGCCCGCAGGATGCCGCGCAGGAAGATGCCCTGGTCGATCTCCCGGCCGTCCTTCTCCGCCTGCGGCCGCGCGCGCTCGGCCGCCATCTGCTCGTCCGTGGGCACCAGGCCGGGAAAGGTCCGGGCGGCGGCCCGGACGAGTTCGTCGATGCGCAGGGACCGGGACCGGCCGTCGGTGAGTTCGTCGTAGATCGCTTCGGCGTGTGCCGCCACGTAGTCCGCGCGCAGCGCCCGGATCCCGTCCAGCGCTGAAGCCGCGGCATCGCGCTGCTCACGAGTCCGGGCGGGCGGCGGCGGGAGTTCGGCGAGCAGGTCGTCGACGCGGCCGGCTGCCTCCGCCAGGGCCGGGCGGTCGAGCCGCGGCCGCGGCGGAGACGTCATGGGTGCGGCCGTCACGACGCGGTTTCCCTTCGCAGGGCCCGGTCCGCCGCGGCGAGGTGGGCGCCCAGGGCGTCTTCGAAAGCGGTCGAGCCGGCTTCGAACACCAGCTGGCGGCGGATCGCCAGCTCCTTGCCGTCCACGGCACCGGCCGTCCCGGTGAGGGCCGCCAGCGCCGCCGCCGGGTCCGCCGAGACCTCGTCGACCAGGTTCAGGGCCAGCGCGCGATCGGAGTCGATCGGGGCGCCGAGCAGGACCGCCCGCCGGATGCCGGCCGCCCCGGCGTGCCGGGTGAGCCGGTGCACGGTCATCCCGGGCCAGGGCGCGCCGCCGGCCCCGGCGAGCAGCAGCCGGGTGCCCGGGGCGGCGATCCGGACGTCGGCCGCGAGGAGGACGTCCAGCGCCGTTCCGGCGCAGTCGCCCGCCGCCACCGCGACCGTGAGCCTGCCGAGCCGCTCGAACCGGCGCACCACCCGTTCCCACTTGGAGACCAGGCCGACCGTCACGCCCGCCGCCCAGCCGGCGGGCGGGGCACCCGAGACGTGGACGGTGACCGGGCCGGGTTCCCGGTGGTCTTCCGCGAAGTCGCAGAGGGCCGCCAGTTCCTCGACCGACGCGGCCGACAGGGGTCGCGCGCCGTCGAGCCGGAGCACCAGTTCACCGTTCACCATTGGATCAGCGCCATTTCGATTGTGGACCCGGGTCCCATGGTCATCAGGACGCCGTAGTCTCCGGGCCGGGTGACGCCTTCTTCGGCGAGCCGTTCGTAGGAGAAGAGGAAGGAGCCGCTGGAAAGGTTCCCGTAGTCACGGAGAACCCCGGTGGTGTGGCGGACGTCGTGGCGGCTGAGGCCGAGGTTGACGACGACGGAGTCGATCACCTTCTTGCCACCGGAATGCACCAGCCAATGACCGATGTCGCTGCGCCGCAGGCCCGTGCCGGACAGCAGCCGGTCCGCGACGATCTCCGCGTGCGCCCCGACCACGTACGGAATCTGCGGGTCGAGGAAGAAGCTGAACCGGTCCTGGTCGCGGTCCCAGTCGTAGCGCATGGCGTCGAGCGCGTCGGTGATGATGTAGCTCGCGAACTTCAGGATCCGCGGGCCGGGCACGCGCCCGTCACCGGAAACCACGGCGAGCGCGGCGGACCCGTCGCCGAAGAGGCTGTTGACGACCGCGGTCCGCATGGTGCCGTCCAGGGCGTAGGCCGCGGAACACGCCTCACTGCACAGGACGACGCCGAGTTCACCCGGGTGCGCCGCGGACCAGCCCGCGACGACGTTGAGCGCGTTCAGGCCGGCGTTGCACCCCATGCCCACGATGTCCGAACGGCTGCAGTGCGGGTCGATGCCCAGTTCACGGATGACCAGCGCGCTGAGGCCGGGCGTCAGGAACCCGGTCGAGGTGACGCAGCACAGGTGACGCAGGTCCGAAAGCGTCGCTCCCGCCGACTTCAGGCAGGCCTCGAGGGCCCGGCAGCCCATGTCGACGGCGATCTCCTTGTGCTTGTCGAGGAGGTCGCCCTGCGGTTCGGACGCGCGTCCCCCACCGGGACTTTCCGGGGGAAGCGTGAGAAAACGCCGGTCGATCGCGCTGTTCAGGAACACCGAGCGGATCTTGGGATCCTCGACGTCGAGGATTTCGAGCAGCTCGGTCTGGGAGTAGGAGGTGGCGGACACGGCGGTCCCCACGCCGGCGACCCTGGTGATCTCGGTGAGCCCGGTGAGAACGGAAAGGTCCTCGGCCGGTGCGACGGCGACAGTCATCGGTACATCCACCCCCAGGTTCTGAGCTTGCTTCGCAGGAGCTGCTTGACTTGCGACACGGCCATTGCTTTCACCTTTCGAGTTCCAGCCGTCGAAAATGGTCATCCACCAAACGAAAGTAACCTCGGGCGATCTCGGCGGCCAGCTCGTCCAAGGCCGCCCGAGGTCACGAAATCGGTACGGGAAAGCCGTCAGGGAACCTGCTCGTTCTGGTTCGCCGCCGGCGGCGAGGTCCACGCCCGGTGCTCGGTCTCGCGGACCTGCTCCTCGGCAGTTTGCTCCACTTTGGACATCGCGAACCGCAGGATCGGTGCCGCCATCAGGGAAGTGACGATCGCGACGAGGATGATGATCGTGTAGACCTCCACGCTGAGGATACCCAGCCGCAGGCCGACCATGGCCACCACGACCTGGATGACTCCCCGCGCGTTCAGCCCGGCGCCGAGCGCCAGCCCTTCCCATTTGTTCAGGCCGCTCAGCCGCGCGCCGGCGAACGCGCCGGCGAACTTGCCCGCGATGGCCAGGGCGAGCACCGCCAGCCCGGTGAGCAGGACGACCGGGTGGGTCAGCGCGGTGAGGTCCATCCGCAACCCGGCCGTGGCGAAGAAGAGGGGGGCGAGTCCCGACAGGACGACCGTGCGCAGGGGGGCGAGCTTGGCCGGATCCACCTTGCCCGCCGTCCCGAGCAGGATGCCGCAGAGGAACGCGCCGAAGACCGCCTCCAGCCCGAGAGCCTGCGTACCGGCCGCGGCGAGGAAGATCAGGACCACGGCGGTCGCGACGGTGAGCCCGGGGCCGTCGGACCTGGCCGCGACGCGGAGCACGCCCCGGGCCAGCGGACGGCCGAGGGTGCAGCAGAAGGCGATGATGGCGACCAGGTAGGCCAGCGAGGTCAGCACGGTGCCGGCGGAGACCGCGTTGACGGCCATCGCGCTGACGACGGACAGCATGAACCAGCCGAAGACGTCGTCGATCATCCCGGCGGTGAGCGTGAGCTGCCCGATGTTGCGGTGCAGCAGTTTCATGTCGATGAGTGTCTTGGCGATGACCGGGATGGCGCTGACGCACAGGGCCACGCCCAGGAACATCGCGAAGACGGTGACGTCGGTGCCCTCCGGGACGAGCACCTTCGGCAGCAGGTAACCCGCCCCGATACCGAGGCCGAGCGGAAGGACCAGGCCGCCGATGCTGACCCCGGCCGCGGTGAGGCCGCGCTTGCGGGCCAGCCCCATGTCCATCTGCACGCCGGTGAGGCCGACCAGCAGCAGGACGCCGACCTGGCCGACGGCGTCGAGCAGGTGGTACTGCTCGGTGGCGGCCGGGAACAGCCAGCTGTGCAGGCCCGGCGCCGCCCAGCCCAGCAGCGACGGACCGAGGATCACCCCGACGAACAGCTCACCGACGACCGCGGGCATCCCGAACCGGCCGGCCAGCCGCCCGAAGACGACGGCGAGCAGGAGCAGCAGGCCGACCTGCAGCAGGAAGACCAGGAGACTGTGCGCGGCGATCGGGGCGACCGGCGCGCTCGCCGCGGCAAAGGTGTGCAGCATTTTCCTCCTTCGGGAAAGGACTTCGTACGGGCGGGCGGATCGAACGGGCCGGGCGCGCGGAAATCAGCCGTACCGGGGAACCCTCGTGCCCAGCCGGCCGGCCGCGCTCACCGAGCCGCAGCCCGCCAGGCCCAGCGCGTTCCGGAGCTCGGCGGCGAGCAGGTCGAACACCTGCCGGACACCCTCCTGGCCCGCCGCGGCCAGCCCCCACATCACGGGCCGCCCGACCAGCACGCCCGACGCGCCCAGCGCGGCCGCCTTGAGGATGTCCCCGCCGGTCCGGATTCCGCCGTCCAGCAGCACTTCGCAGCGGCCGGCGACCTCGGCGGCGATTTCGCCCAGCACCTCGATCCCGGGTACGGCGCCGTCCAACTGACGACCTCCGTGGTTGGACACCACGATCCCGTCGGCCCCGGCCTCGACGGCACGGCGGGCGTCCTCGGCGGCGAGGATTCCCTTGAGCACCACCGGAAGGTCCGTGTGCGCGCGGACCGCCTCGACCGACTCCCAGGTGGCCGGGGCGAACTCGCGCGCGGTGTGGTCGGCCACGGCCGAGGCCCCGCGCGTCCGGCGGTGCGCGGCCGCTCCGGCGTCGAAGTTGGCCGCTGTCACCGACTCCGGCAGTGCGAAGCCGTTGCGCATGTCCCGCCACCGCCGTCCCATCCACGGCACGTCCACGGTGAACACGATCGCTTCGCAACCGGCGTCCTCCGCCCGGCGCACGAGCTCCAGCGACCGCTTTTCCTCGCGCAGCCAGTACAGCTGGAACCAGGCCCGGCCGCCGACGGCCGCGACCTCCTCGAGCGGAACGCTGCTCAAGGTGCAGATGGTGTACGGCACCCCGGCGTCGCGAGCCGCGCGAGCGGCCGCCAGCTCGCCCTCGGGATGGAACAACCGCTGGTACGCGACCGGCGCGACCGCCATCGGGAGCGCGGCGCGCCGGCCGAAGAACTCGGCCTCGGTGGTGCTGCCGGTCAGGTCGCACAGCATCCGGGGGATCACGAAGATCCGTTCGAGTGCCGTGCGGTTGGCCGTCAGCGAAGCCTCGGCGCCGCTGCCCCCGGCGAGAAAGTCCCAGATCTCGCCGGGGAGGACGTCCCGGGCGGCACGTTCGAGGTCGGCCAGGGAGACGTACGTCATCGCCGGACGGCGCCGAGCTCGCTCTGTCCGGTCCGCTCCAGCTCCACGGCCTCGTACAGGGCCTTGATGTTGGAGCTGCCGAAGGTCCCCGCGCCCTGCCGCTCGATGATCTCGAAGAAGATGGTGTGGCGCGGGTGCGTGGAGGCGGCGAAGATCTGGAACAGCTGGCCGCCGTGGTCCTCGTCGGCGAGCACGTTCGTCGACCGGAGGTCGTCCAGCGTGTGCGTCTGCAGCTCGATCCGTTCGCCGAGCATGTCGTAGTAGGTCCCCGGAGTCTTCAGGAACTCCACCCCGCGCCCGGACAGCGCCCGGACCGCACCGACCGCGTCGTCGGAGTTGAACGCGATGTGCTGGACGCCCGCCCCCTGGTGGGCCTTGAGGAACTCGTCGATCTGGCCGGGGTCGGCGTTGCTGTCGGGCTCGATCAGGGTGAGCGTGACCGCACCCGACGCGCTCTGCACCACCGTGGAGTTCATCGCCTGCCTGCCGACCACGATGTGCTCTTCGAAGATCTGCCGGAACCCGAAGGCCCGCTCGTAGAACGCCACCGTGGGGCCGAGGTCACCCGAGTTCAGGCAGACGGCGAAGTGGTCGAGACCGAGCAGCTCCACGTCTCCCCCGCTCCGGCCGGCGAACTCCGGTGCGGCGGCTTCGCCGCTCTGGACCAGGGTGTGCACGACGTCGCCGAACCCGCCGATGGTGGCCGTGACGATCGGGCCGTCCGGGCCGGCGTCGGCGAGCCGCACGGGTTCGCGCACGGCGGCGGCCCCGCCCCGCACCGCGGCCTCGAAGGCGGCGGTCACGTCCGGAGTGCGCAGCGCGATGTCGGCCACGCCGTCGCCGTGCGTCTGGAGGTAGGAGGCCGCCGGGTGCCGGTCCGACGTCGGTTCCGTGAGCACCAGCTTGATCGGCCCCTGCCGCAGCGTGACGCTCCGGTGGTCCGCCGACCGGTCGGTACCGGCGACGGCGAAGGCGTACTTGTCCACCCAGGTGAACGTGGCCGCCTCGAGGTTTTCCACATACATTTCGACGTAGTCGATCTCGAAATTCTGGACAGTCGAATCGGAAGTCAAGACATTCCTCCGTTAAATAGAAGTAACGCTCATTCCCCAGGATGGCTCCAAGCCCCTTGCGTATCAACGGTGTCCGGTTGACACCGCGGACGGCCACAGCGCCTCGGAGTCCATAGTGGACGGATGGGTCAGCGCGCCGTGAACCGCACCGGGAGCTCCCGGTACCCCTGCACGACGATCGCCCGCAACCATTCCGGCTCCCGTTCCAGCTCCACCCGGGACACCCGCTCGGCCAGCACCCGCAGCACGACCGACAGCTCGATGCGCGCGAGCGCGGACCCGAGGCAGTGGTGCATGCCGTGCCCGAAGGTGATGTGCCGGTTGGGTTTTCGCTCCGGCACGAACGCGTCGGGGTCGTCGAACTCGGCGGGGTCCCGGTTCGCGGCGGGCAGCCACGCCACCACCGGGGTGCCCGGCGGGAGGTCACGGCCGTTGATCGTGACGTCGGCGGTCGTCACCCGGAGCACGTGCATCGCGGGCGAGGTCCAGCGCAGCACCTCCTCCACGACGGTGTCGGCGTCCGCGCTCCCGTCCCGCAGCGCGGTCAGCAGGCCGGGCACCGTCGCCAGCGCGTGCACCGCGCCGGTGATCGCGTGCCGCGTGGTCTCGTTGCCGCCGATCAGCACGTTGTCGCAGTTGAGCAGCACGTCGTCGATCGTGAGCTCGTCGTCGGTCACCAGCGTGCTGACGAGGTCGTCGCCGGGGTCCTTGCGGCGCGCGGTGATCAGTTCGTCGAAGTAGACGAGGATCTCGGTGTGCGCCTGCCGTGGCGTCATCCCGTCGAACAGCTCGTCCTCGCCGCCGAACGCGTGGTTGGTCAGGTCGATGAGCATGTCCTCGTCCTCGGCGGGCACGCCGAGGATCTCGCACACGACCGCGGCGGGAATGCGAGGGCCGATCGCCGTGGCCACGTCGCACACCCCGCCGTCGAGCACCCCGTCGAGCAGGCCGCCGACCTCGGTCCGCACCCGCTCCGCCAGCTTGCGCGCGGCCGCCCGGGACAGCAGCGGCCCGACGAGCTTGCGCAGCTTGCGGTGCTGCTCGTGTTCGGAGACCACCATCATCCGGCCGCCCGAGTTGTCGGGGTGGTCGCGGTCGAAGCCGATCATCATCCCGTACTCGGAGGTGAGCGGCGCCGACGGCGCGAGGACCGCGGCGCACGCCCGGTGCGAGAACACCGACCAGAAGCCGCCGGGGGAACTGCCCGGTTCGCTCCACACCATCGCGTCTTCCGCCGCGAGCTCGCGCCAGCGGGTGTGCCGCTCCAGGGTCGTGTACAGGTCGGGGTTGCCGAGGTCGACGGCGTTCGTCGTCTGCATGAAGGGTCTCCAGGTCACGTCAGGGCGGCGTCGAGCACCTTGGCGAGCTCGGCCACGGTGGGCGCGTCGAAGAAGGCCTGCACCCGCAGGCGGACCCGCAGGCTTTCGCGGATGCGGGACACCAGCCGGGTGGCGAGCAGCGAGTGGCCGCCGACGTCGAAGAAGCTGTCCTCCACGCCGACGCTGCTGACCCCGAGCACTTCGGCGAACAACGCGGCCAGGTGGATTTCCGTCGGCGTGCTCGGCGGCCGCCCGGAGACCGCGCGCCCGGCGTCCTCCCGTTCGGGAGCGGGCAGCGCGGCCCGGTCGACCTTGCCGTTCGGGGTGGTGGGCAGCTGCGGCAGGCTGACGACCACGTCGGGGACCAGGTAGGCGGGCAGCTGCTTCCGCAGCGACGGCAGCAGGTCTTCGGCACTCACCCGCGTGCCCCCGGCACCGACCACATGGGCCACGAGCCGGTTGTCGTGCTCGGTCACCACCGCCTGGGCCACCCCGTCCACCGCGAGCAGCGCGGACTCGACCTCGGCAGGCTCGATCCGGTGACCGCGCACCTTCAGCTGGTCGTCGGCCCGGCCGACGAAGACGAGCTGGCCGTCCGGGCGTGCCCGGACCCGGTCACCGGTGCGGTACATGCGCTCCCCCGGGCCGGCGAACGGGTCCGGCAGGAACCGCTCGGCGGTCGCGGCCGGCCGGTGCAGGTAACCGCGGGCGAGGCCGGGGCCGGTCATGTACAGCTCGCCCACGGTCCCGTCCGGGACGGGGGCCAGCCGGTCGTCCAGGACGTAGGTGTGGACACCGGTGATCGGCCTGCCGATCGGCGGCGTGCCGTCACCGGTCAGCGGGTCGCTCGCGGTCACCGCGACCGTGGCCTCGGTGGGGCCGTAGGCGTTGATCATGACGCGGCCGGAGGCCCAGCGTTTCGCGACCGGAGCCGGGCACGCCTCGCCCGCGACCAGGAGGGTCAGCCCCGGGGGCAGGCCGCCGGCTTCCTCCAGCGGTGCCAGCGCGGACGGCGGCAGCGTCACGTGGGTGATGTGCTGGTCCCGGACCAGCCGGGCGAGCGGCTCGCCGGGGATGAGGTCCGGCGCGGGCGCCAGCACCAGGCAGGCGCCGGCCAGCCAGATCGGCCAGAACTCGGCGACGGCGGCGTCGAAGCTGGGGGAGGCGAAAGCCAGCAATCTGCTGTCGGGCAACAGGTTCTGGCGGTGCACGTAGTCGGCGGCCAGGTTCGGGATGCCCCGGTGCGTGACCACCACGCCCTTCGGCTGCCCGGTCGAGCCCGAGGTGAAGATGACGTACGCGGGGTGACTGGGCAGCAGCGGGGCGAGCCGGTCGGAGTCGTCCAGGTCCGGCTCGGGACGGCCGGTTTCCGCCGGCGCCACGCTCAGCACGACGGGAGCGCCGGCCGCGTCCTGCCCGGGCAGGCACAGCAGGCACTGCGCCGCCGTGTCGGCCAGCATGTGCTGACGGCGTTCCTCCGGGTAGTCCGGGTCGATCGGCACGTACGCACCGCCGGCCTTGTGCACGGCCAGCATCGCGACGGCGAACTCGATCGACCGCGGCATCGCCAGTGCGACCAGCCGCTCCGGGCCCACCCCGTGCGCCACGAGCCGCCGCGCGAGCCGGTTGGCCTGCGTGTTGAGCTCGGCGTAGGTCAGCGTGGTGGTCCCCATCGCCACGGCGGGCCGGTCCGGCACCGCGGCGGCGGCCGCCTCGAACAGGGCGGGCGCCGTGGACGGGGGCACGATCGCGCCGGTCATGCGGTCTCCTCTAGAGGTCTTTCGGGGGGTCCGGGTGGCGAAGCCCCCGGCCCGGGGCGAAGCCCCGGCTGCAATACAGGTCTTTCGGGGGTCCGGGTGGCGGAGCCCCCGGCCCGGGGCGAAGCCCCGGCTGCAACACAGGTTTCGGGGGGCCGGGTGGCGGAGCCCGGTCGTCACACTCGCCGTTCGGCGGGGGTCCGGGTGGCAGCGCGCCCGGCCCCGGTCGGCACAGCGGGTTCGGTGCGGAGGAACCGGATCAGCTCGCGGTTCACCATCTCGGGCTTCTCCAGGTAGCCGAAGTGCCCGCACCCCGGGATCGTGCGGTGTGTGGCGCCGGGGATCGCGTCGGCCAGTTCGGCTCCGGCGGACGGCGGCGCCACGAGGTCGTGCTCGAACGAAACGACGTGGCAGGGCACCTTGATCCCCCGGTAGGCCTCGCGGCGGTCGGGCAGCGCGCTCAGCAGCAGCTGCGCCCGGACGCCCGGCCCCCGGTTCTCCGACGCCGCGAACAGGTCGAGCCAGTCGGCGGCGAGGTCGTCGTCGGCGAGCGTCGCGGGGCCCAGGTTGTGCATCGCGCGCACGGCGGCGCGGTAGCCCGGCGGCAGCTCGGTCCCCTGTTCGATCAGTTCCGCCTCGGCCTCCGCGAGCACCCGCTGGACGTGACTGCTCCGGCCGCAGGCCGCCATCAGCACGACGGCGTCCAGCAGGTCCGGGCGGGCGAGGGCCAGCTCCTGCGCGATGTACGCGCCCATCGACGTCCCGACCACGCGGCACGGCGTCGCGTCGAGGTATTCGAGCAGGGCGGCCACATCCGCGACGAGGTCGTCGACGGTGAACCCGTCCGCGCCTTCGTCGCTGGGCGCGATTCCGCGATTGTCCATGGTGATCACCCGGAAACCGGCGGCGCGCAGCGCGGGTACCTGGTGCAGGTCCCACACCGAGCTCGGCGCCCCGGTGCCGGTCAGCAACAGGACCGGCGGGCCGTCCCCCTGGTCGTGGTAGGACAACCGGATCCCGTCTCGAGTCGTCATCAGCATGCTGCTCCTCCCCCGTGGAGATATCGGAGGTCATCCCACGCCGGTGACCGTACCGGCAAAGATCGAGTCATCGGAGTGGCCAGGAATGGACACGGACGGAAATACGCGGAAACGACCGGCGTCCACGGCTTTTGCTTGACACCTCGAAGGCGTGACTAAATCCTAGTATTCATGGATTCTTACGGTCTGTCCACTCAATTGAGCATGGAAACGCTGCACGGATCGCTCAACGATCCGGCCATCTCGTCGATGAACCTGCTGAACGAATTGATCGACGAATACCCTGTGGCCATTTCCATGGCGGCAGGCCGGCCGTACGAAGAGTTTTTCGACATCCGCCTCATCCACGAGTACCTCGACGCCTACTGCGAACACCTCCGCCGCGACCGGAAACTCGACGAAGCGGGGGTCACGCGCACGCTCTTCCAGTACGGCACCACGAAGGGCGTCATCGCCGATCTCGTCGCCCGCAACCTCGCCGAGGACGAGGGCATCAAGGCCGCCCCGGAATCCGTGGTGGTCACCGTCGGCGCCCAGGAAGCCATGTTCCTGGTGCTGCGCACGCTGCGGGCGGCCGAGCACGACGTGCTCCTGGCGCCCGCCCCCACCTACGTCGGCCTGACCGGGGCGGCGCTGCTCACCGACACCCCGGTCTGGCCGGTCCGGTCGACCGAGAACGGCATCGACCCCGACGACCTGGTCCTGCAGCTGAAGCGGGCCGACGAACAGGGCAAGCGGGTCCGGGCCTGTTACGTGACCCCGAACTTCGCCAATCCCACCGGCACCAGCATGGACCTGCCGGCCCGCCACCGCCTCCTCGAGGTCGCCGAGGCCAACGGCATCCTGCTCCTCGAGGACAACGCGTACGGGCTCTTCGGGGCCGAGCGCCTGCCCACGCTCAAAGCCCTCGACCGCTCGGGGACCGTGGTCTACATCGGATCCTTCGCCAAGACCGGCATGCCCGGCGCCCGCGTCGGCTACGCCGTGGCGGACCAGCAGGTGGCCGGGGGCGGCCTGCTCGCCGACCAGCTGTCGAAGCTCAAGGGCATGCTCACGGTGAACACCTCCCCCATCGCCCAGGCGGTGATCGCCGGGAAGCTGCTCCTCAACGACTTCAGCCTGACCAAGGCCAACGCCCGCGAGATCGCCGTCTACCAGCGCAACCTGCGGCTCATGCTCGGCGAGCTCGAGCGGCGGCTCGGCGGCCGCGCCGGCGTCCGCTGGAACACTCCGACGGGCGGGTTCTTCGTCACCGTCACCGTTCCTTTCACCGTCGACGACGACCTGCTGGCCGTCGCCGCCCGCGACCACGGCGTGCTGTTCACCCCGATGCACCACTTCTACGGCGGCAAGGGCGGGTTCAACCAGCTCCGGCTGTCGATCAGCCTGCTCACCCCGGAACTGATCGAGGAGGGCGTCTCCAGGCTCGCCGCGCTCATCACCGCACGCCTCTGACGACGACGGCCTCCGCTTCGGCGGAGGCCCCCAAAACGAATCGTGGGCAGCCGCCGAAGCGGCTGCCCACTCTTGTCTTTCGCCTTTCACGGACGGTCGCTGCCCGAAAGCACCGCCACCAGCAAGACGTCCTGATGACGTCCCCCGGCGAACACGAGCGGGACTCGCTCGGTCACGTCGAATCCGGCTTGCCCGAGCTCCCGCACCACCCGGTCCGCGTCGACGAGCCGGATGCGGCTCGTGCAGACGGGGAAGGGGTCCGCCGTTTCGTCGGCGGGGCAGACGGTGACCTCACGGGTCTCCTCGGCGGGGATCAGCCTGGTGTGCAGCACGTACCGCCGGCCACTCGCCCCCGGGATCTCCTGGGAACGCTCCAGCGTCTCCGGTTTGCCTGCGTTCTTCTCCGGAACACCGACCAGGAACTTCCCGCCGGGCTCCAGATGATCGCGGACCGACGCGTACAGACCGGCCCGGCCCGCACCGCCCAGGAGGTTGATCGAGCCCGGGCTGACGACCACCGTTCCGAAGCGCTTGCCCACCGAGAAGGCGCTCATGTCCCCGCGAACCACGGTGCACCGATCACGAGCGCTCGCCGGCGCGGCGGTCAGCCGCTCACGGAGAACGGCGAGCATGGCGGGTGACAGTTCGAGAACCGTCATTTCCCGGCCGAGCTCGAGGAGCGGGAAGGTCAGCCGGCCCGTTCCGGCCGCGAGCTCCAGCACCGGTCCGGGCGACGGCCGGATGCGGGCCGCGTATTCCCGGGCTTCCCAGGGGTCCTCATGCATGATGTCGCGATAGATGCCGGCAGCCTCCTCTCCGTAGAAATCGCACAGAACGCCTCGTTCCCCCGCCGCGGCCAGCAGCACGTCCGCCCGAGCGGTACGCGCCGGTCCGCTCACCATTTGATCACTCACCGGACCAGAATACGGTTTGTGATTTTCTTCGACACTGGTGAGAAATGGACAAATCAGGCCCTCGTTACGAGTCCCCAAAAAACGAAAAAATGGGCAGCCGCCGAAGCGGCTGCCCATTCTTGTGTTTCCGAAGTACGGCGTCAGATCAGGTAGCCCTCGAGGAACGCGCGCTCGGGAACGGTGAACCGCCGCGGCTTGCCGGTGTCCGGGTCGACCGGCGCCGCCGTCGAGCGGGCCTCGAGGAACACCTCGTCGGCCGAGCGGACCTCCCCGGCCAGCTCGCAGCTGGCCCAGCTGACCTTGGTCACCCACGACTCGATCCGCACCGCGCGGTCCCGGAACTTCAGCGGTTTGCGGTAGGCGACCTCGTGCCGGACGATCACGAACCCGACCGACGGCAGCCCGTCGCTGTCCTCCCGCAGCGCGCCCGCGAAACCGAGGTAGAGGTCGATCCGGGCGTCCTCCAGGTACTCCAGGAACCGGGCGTTGTTGACGTGGCCGTGGGCGTCGATGTCGGCGAAGCGGATCTGGCGGTGGTAGACGTGCCGGGAACCGCTCCCCGCTTCGACCGGAAGGGCGGGGGCCGTGGGCTCGGTGACGACCTCGGTCATCGGGTATCCCTCATCTTCGTCGTCTTCGTAACGGATGACAGGGCGGGCCGTGGCACCGGCCCCGGGCTGTGCGCCGCCGCCCCGGGACTTCGGAAGTCCCGGCTCACCCTCCTTGCGGGACCCCTTCCACCTTCACCGGTCCGGCGTTGGCGTCGAAGGAGTTGCCGCTGTACGCGGGGCCCAGCACGGAAGCGGCATACGTGACGGGCGCGGCCAGGATGGCCGCGGCACCGAGCGCGAGCCCGGCCCTGACCACAGCGGCGGAGGCGGGCTTGCCCACCCGCCCCAGCACCAGCACGACGATGGCGGCCACGCCGAGGGCGAGCGTGCTCAACAGCGCCAACGGCAGGAAGCCGAGATAATCGGACCACAACCAGGCGGCCCAGACCAGCTCGGCCAGGACCGCCGCCGGCAGCAGCCAAGCCGCCCTGCCGCCGCGCCGGTACGCCTGGGAGAACCGCACGATGCCCAGGCCGGCCAGTGCGGCGACCGGCGGGGCGAGCGAGGCGACGTACGCGGTGTGCGGGACATCGGTCGCGCTGAAGGTCAGGCCGAACGTCAGCAGCCACACGCCCCACATCACCAGCCCGCCGCGCTCCGGGTCGGTGCGTTCCGCGTGGCGGCGCCACCAGAGGCCGCACAGCAGGGCCAGCAACGTCAGCGGGTACAGCCAGCCGATCGCGATGCCGAGGCGCCCGGCGAGCAGCTTGGCCGCGCCGCCGTCCGCTTCCGGGCCCGCGCCGGGTGCCGCGGCCGGCCCGTTGCCCGGCGTTCCGGCCGGGCCCTGGGGCGCCCCGGGCAGACCTTCCCCGTTCAGCTCACCGGGCGTGAGGTGCTGTCCCGGGCCGACGACCGCCCTGACGCGGCCGTTGTTCGGCACGGTCCCGGGCAGCGCGATGCCGAGGCGGCTGAGACCGTTGTGCCCGAACACCATGGTGAAGGCGCTGTTGTTCGTCGTGCCGTTGATGGCGGGCCGGGCGCCGGCCGGCGTGAAGGTGTAGAGCGCGATCCACGACAGCGACACCGCGATCGTCACCACCCCGGCCACCGCCAGGTGCCCCAGCCGGCGGCGCAGCCCGGCCGGCGCGGCCAGCAGGTACCCGATCGCCAGCGCGGGCAGGATCATCCACGCCTGCAGCATCTTGGCCTGAAAGCCCAGCCCGACCCAGACGCCGGCCCACACCAGCGACCGCAGCCGGGCTTCCATGACGGCACGCTGGTACGCGTCGGCGGCGAGCACCAGGCACATGACCAGCGCGCCGTCCTCCATGCTGTGCCCGAACATCGACGCGGCCACCGGCGTGAAGGTGAAGATGCCGGCGGCGAGCAACCCGGGCACCACGCCCGCCCACCGCCGCACGACCCGGTACATGACCAGCACCGAGATCACGCCCTCGATCACCTGCGGCAGCGCCAGCGACCACGCGTGATACCCGAAGATCCGGGCGGAGACGGCCTGCGGCACGAACGACCCGGCGAGCTTGTCGAGCGTGACCGTCGCGTTCGCGTCGATGGCCCCGTAGAACAGCGCTTTCCAGCTCTCGGACATGCCCTTGACGGCCTGCGAGTACAGCGGCGCGAAGTCGGCCCGCGGCAGATTCCAGGCATGGAGCACCGCCGCCACGGCCGCGATGGCCAGCAGCGCCGGCCGGGCCCATCCCGGCTGACCGGCCGGCGAGCGCCACACCATCCAGCGGGGAGACCGGCCGCCGGGCACGGCGTCCCGGGACGACGAAGGCAGAGAAGCGAGTACTTCGGACAACTCCGATGCCTCCAGGTGTGACGTGTCGGTGGTGGCCGGTCAGGACCCTCATCCCACGCGAGCGGCGACGAGCACACTCCGCTCCAGGTGACCGGGCAAATCCCTGCCGGGCCGTGCGCCTTCGCCCGCGGCCGGGAGATGAGGGGTGATGCGGTGCCGGCGGTCAGGCCGCCCTACGCCGGAACCGACGGCTTTTCGCGGCTGACCGAGCCCAGCAGCAGTTCGGCGGCCACGCTTGTCCCGTCGGTGCGGATCGTGCCCGCCACGGTCATCGCCTTGGCGCGGGTTTCCGGGGCCAGGACCGTGGTGAGCGCGGCCGACAAGGAGCCGAAGGTCGGGGTCTTGTCCTCGTGCACACCGATACCGAGCTCGGCCACCCGGCGGGCGAAATACGGCTGGTCCGCCTTCTGCGGCACCACGACCTGGGGAACACCGGCCCGGGTGGCCACCGTCGTCGTGCCGGCGCCGCCGTGGTGCACGACCGCGGCCACCCGGCCGAACAGCACCCGCTGGTTCACTTCGCCGACGGCCAGGCAGTCGGCGCCGTCGTCGATCAACGCCAGCTCCGCCCAGCCGTGGGCAAGAATCACGCGGTGGCCCTGGGCGCGGATCGCTTCGATGGCCACCTTGGCCGCGTCGGCGGGCGCGGGCCCGCTGCCGTAACTCACGTACACCGGCGGCGGACCGGCCTCGAGAAACGCCTCCAGCTCCGCGGAGAGCGGTCGTTCGTCGGGCAGGATCCACGCACCGGTCTGCTGGACCTGGATGTCCGTCTGACCCAGCGGGGCCAGGACCGGGTCCGCCGCCAGCAGGGGCCGGTCACCGAAGCCGTAGTCGAAGACCTTCTCCACCGGCGGCAGGCCGAGTGCGGCCCGCCGGCTGTTGAGCGCGCCGCCGAACAGCCTGAAGGCGCCCTCGTTGTGCTGGTCCCGCTCCGGCGGCAGGTAGTCCGGGCAGTAGAAGGTGTAGTGGTAGGGGATCCCCAGGCTTTCGGCCACCGACCGCGCGGCGACCGCACTGGTCTGCAGGCCGGTCGCCACCACCGCGTCGCACCCTTCGGCAGCGACCTGGAGCTTGCCGAACTGCTCGGCGATCATCGCGTCCGCGAGTTCGGGCGCCCCCGGCGGCAGCCCGGCCCTGCGTGCCCCTTTGCGCACCGCCGGGCCGATCTGCACCAGCGGCACGTCGACCTCGGCCAGTCGCTCCACGTAGTCCGGCGGTGCGGCCATTCGCACCTCGGCACCGAGCTCCCGCAGCTTCAGCGCCAACGCCACCAGCGGCTCGACGTCCCCGCGCGTTCCGTTCCCCGAAAACAACACCCGCATTCGCATCCCCCTGTTCAGTGGACGACCGGCCAGGTCGTTTCGCCGTACTCGTGCTGCGGTGAAGTTTTCCGGGAATACTCTTCGAGACGGGCGAACAAGTTCCGCTCGGGTCCGTCGAGCATGCCCAGCTGGGACGGATATTTCGCCACCGCTTCGAATTTCCGCGTCCGCACCTCGGCCCCGACGGGGGCGAAATCGGGAGAGCCGAGCCCGAAACCGTCGGGGAGCTCGACCGCCCGCGCCTTCCCGAACAGGGCATAGGGGAGGTCTTCCCACAGCCGGATCGGAACGTTCTTGTCGCGCGCGGCGAACAGCGCGGCATTTCGCGCGGTCACGTGGTCGCGGTTGCCGCCGACGGCCGCACACGTGACGACGAGCGTGGGATCGATCTCCTCGATCACCGACTTGATGTCGTCCCTGATCTCGGCGACGAGATCGGGATCGATGCCCGGCCGCCGTTCGTCCTGTGTCGGCCCCACCACGCGGTCCGTCAGCCACCGGCCGTCCGGCGACCTGCGGTAGATGGAGTCGAGGAACCGGCCGTGCCGGTGGTCCACCCCGAGGTGGCCGAGCGCGGCGGCGTCTTCCTTCCGCCGGTAGAGCGGTGCGTCGTCCTCCGGCGAGAGGCCCCAGACTTCGTGCATCTCCTCCGCCACCGGGGAATACGGAGGCGGCGCGGTACCGGCGAAGACTGTGTAGACAGTCACCTTCACGCCGTCCTGCGCCGCCTCGGCAACGCCGGCCCCGAACGAGAGGGCCGCGTCGTCCAAATGCGGGGATATCGCCAACAGCCGGGACACCTCCGGATTCCGGAACATCATGGCAACTCCAGTTGACCGACCCGGTTGTACCAGTGCCGTCCCGCCTTCAAATGGGCGACCACGGCCTTCTGCAGCCGCGTGTGCTGCGGGAGCTCGTCCAGCGGCTGGCCGTTGTACCGGAACACGAACTCCAGAATCGACCGGTCTCCGATCATGTACGGCTCGGAGTCGATCAGCGTCCAACCCCGCCTGAGCCGGACGATGTGGGAGTCCTCTTCGGTGAGATATTCCGCCAGCTGCGGGTCGTACATCCACGACATGCCGGTCGTCACCCGCGCGCCGTGCTCGGGGAAGTGCCGGTCGAAGAACGGCCGGGCCCGGCGCAGCGATTCCTCGAAGATCTCGGGAACGAGCCGCCCACCCCGTTCGGGAATGTGCAGGCCGAGTTCGGGTTCGCCGTCGCGCCCGATCCCCAGGTCGAATTGCAGACGACCGAGCCGGAAGACGATGCCCCTCAGGATGCAGGCGGTCCAGTACTGCTTGCTCATCCCGCCCTCGCCGAACTTGCGGCGGTGGACCTCGACCAGCTCCCCCAGCTGGTCCAGGGTGTCCCAGGTGATCGCCTCGGGAACGTCCCGGCTTGCGTGGAACCGGCGCACGGCCGGAATCGTCGCGAGGAAGACGTACACGTGGAAGTAGCGTGCGACCGCGCCGATGTCGGACGGCAGCGACGGCGCGGCACTCCGATGCGTCTTCCAGTCGCCCATGCGAACGACGATCGCGTGGTGGGTGCGCTCGAGCAGCCACCACACGGCCGGGTCGCGATCCGGCCGGGGAAGGGCGGCCACGATCTCCTCGACGTCGGCCTCCGGCACCTCCAGCCGCCGCAGGAGCTCACGTGCCTCGTCTCCCCGCGGCAGCCGCACCGGCTCGCCAGGCGGGCCCACCTCGTCGAGCTCGGCCAGCCACGCCGTGATCTCCTCCCCGTCGCCCAGCTTCAGGTCGTTGCGCACTACCTCGGCATCCATCAGCAACCGCCCTCTTCGCCGCGGGTGACCGGCCAGGTTTTTTCGCCGTAGCCGCCTTGTGGTGAAAGTTCCCCGGCATGCTCGTCCAGCCCGCCGAACAAATCCTTGCCCGGCCCGTCGAACATCGAAAGCAGCGACGGGTAGCCCCGCACGGCCTCGAATTTCCGCGTCCGCATCCCCGGTTCCACGGCGCCGAATTCGGAAGAGCCGAGCCGGAAACCGGGCGGCAGCTCCACCGTGCCCGACCGGAACAGCACATACGGAAGGTCTTCCCAGAGCCGGACCGGTATGTCCTTTTCGGACGAGGCGAACAGCGCGGCGTCTCGCGCGGCCTTGTCGTCGGGATGACCACCGATCGCCGCGCTCGTGACGACGAGTGCCGGGGCGACCTCGTCGATGACCGCCTTGAGGTCACCCTGGATCTCGGCGACGAGATCGGGGTCACTGCTCGGCGCGTCCTTGTTGGTGGCCAGCTTCTGCTTGCCCTCCTTGTGGTCGGTCAACCACTGGCCGTCGGGCAGCTTGCGGTAGATGGAGTCGAGGAACCGGCCGTGCCGGTGCCCCAGCCCCAAAGGGGTCAGCGCGGCGACGTCCTCCTCCCGGCGGCAGAGCTGCACGTCGTCATCCGGCGAATAGCCCCAGATTCCGTGCATCCGCTCCGCCGCCGGGGAGTACGGGGGCGACGCCGTGCCGGCGAACGCCGAATAGACGGTCACCTCCGCGCCGTCCCGCACGGCCTGGGAGAGACTGCCTCCGAGGGACAGGACCGCATCGCCGAAATGCGGGGATATCGCCAGAATCCGGGCCGCGCCGGGCAGTGCGAACATGGGGTTCAGTTTGGTGACCGCGTTGCCACGCATCAACACCTCCAGGCTGGACGTATTCCGGGCGTACCGGTCCGGTTCACACGGAAACCGGCGGCGTTTCCTGGGTGACCGCGTCGAGCAGCAGTTCCGCGGCCACCGTCGCCCCGTCGGTGCGGATCGTGCCGGCCACCGCGGTCGCTCGCGTGCGGGTTTCCGGGGCGAGGGCCGTGGCGAGCGCGGCCGACAGGGACTCGACGGTCGGGGTCGGACCGTCGTGCGCCGCCCCGACACCCAGCGCGGCCACCCGCCCGGCGAAGTACGGCTGGTCCGCCATCTGGGGAACCACGACCTGGGGGACGCCGGCCCCGGTGGCCGCGGTCGTCGTCCCCACCCCGCCGTGGTGGACGACGGCGGCCACCCGGCGGAACAACGCCTGGTGGTTCACCTCGCCGACGGCGAAACAGTCGTCCCGGTCGTCGATCAGGGTCAGGTCCGCCCAGCCGCGGGACAGGATCACCCGGCGGCCCAGGCCGCGGATCGCCTCGATCGCCACCCTGGCGGCGTCCTCGGGGGCGCGCAAACTGCCGAAACCCACGTACACCGGCGGCGGACCGGCCGCCAAGAACGCCTCCAGCTCCGCGGAAAGGGGCCGTTCGTCGGGCAGGATCCACGCCCCGGTCTGCACCACGTCGAGGTCCGTCGGCTGCAGCGGGGCCAGGACCGGGTCCGCCGCCAGCAGCGGACGATCCGTGTAGCCGTAGCCGAAGATGTCCGCCACCGGCGGCAGCCCGATCGCGGCCCGTTCCTCGTTGAGCGGGTCCCCGAACCGCCGGTAGGCACTCTGGTTGTTCCGTTCCCACAGCACCCGGTTGTCGGTCACGTCCCGGGCGGGCGGCTCGCCCAGCGGTGGCGGCGGCGGATAGTACGGCGACGGCAGAAAAATGGGGCAGTGACAGGCGTAGACGTAGGGGATGCCCTGTTTCTCGGCCACCGACCGCACCGAGACCGCGGCGGCCAGCACCCCGGTCGCCAGCACCGCGTCACACCCCTCGACCGCCGCGGGAACCTCCGCGAACTGCGTGGCGATCGCCTCGGCCGAGAGCCGGGGCGCGTCCTTGGGCGACGGCTTCCCGTGCACCTTCGCGCGCGCCGACCCGCCGATCGGCACCAGCGGCAGTCCGGCCTCGGCCAGCCGGGCCCCGGAGTCCGGCGGTGCGCACACCCGCACCTCGACGTCGAGTGCCCGCAACCGCACCGCCAGGGCGACCAGCGGGTCGAGGTCCCCGCGTGATCCCGTCGTCGACAACAACACCCGCATCGCGCAATCCCCTGTTCCCTGTCACCGGCCGTCGGCGAACTGATCCACGTGCCGCCCCGTCACACCGGACGGTGCGGCAGCCACTTCATCCCGTCGGGCGAGGTCACCAGGCCGCCGGGGAACAGCGGCAGCTCGGGCTCGGCGTCCTCGCCGAGCACAACCCGCATCTGCTCCTGGCCGCCCTCCTGCATCACCTGCCGGACCACGTGCGACTTGAACAGCGGCACCATGTTGGCATCGTCGCCGCCGGCCATCTGGTCGACGGCCGCGGCGAACTCGGCACTGTGCTCGGCGATCCGGGTCTTCGCCGCCAGCACCGCCTCGCCGGAGGACAGGCCGCCCACCAGGTCGACGAACGACTCGATCTCGGTGTGCTCGACGTCCTTGGTGACCTTCTTGGCCGACCAGAAGTACGACTCCTCGTCCACGTGCATCTCGTAGAAGGCGACGAGGAACTCGTAGTACACGCTGTACTCGCGGCGGTACCGTGCCTCGAACTCGGTCAGCGCGGTCTTCTCGTCCATGTCACCGTCGAGGACGCTGTTGATCGAACGAGCCGCGAGCATCGCGCTGTAGGTGGCCAGGTGCACTCCGGAGGAGAACACCGGGTCCACGAAACACGCGGCATCGCCGATGAGGATCATGCCCGGACGCCAGTAGGACGGCTGCTGGTAGGAATAGTCCTTGCGCACCCGCAGTTCGCCGTAGTTGCCGGAGGTCACCCTGGTCGCGCCGGAAAGGTACTCCGAGATCAGCGGGCATTCGGCGATCAGGGCGTTGAGGGCGCTCTCCCGGTCACCTTGGATCTTGTCCGCGTCCTCCCGGCGGACCACCGCGCCGACGCTGGTCAGCGTGTCGCTCAGCGGGATGTACCAGAACCAGCCACTGTCGAACGCGACGCTCAGGATGTTGCCCGAATACGGCTCGGGCAGCCGCTTGCCGCCCTCGAAGTAGCCGAACAGGGCCAGGCTGCGGAAGAACTCCGAATATTCGCGTGAGCCACCGACTTTGGAGTACAGCCGGCTCTTGTTGCCGGACGCGTCGATCACGAAGGTCGCGGACACCTCGCGCTCGTTGCCGTCCGCGTCGGTGTACCGCACACCGGTGATGCGCTCGCTGTCTTCCAGCACCTCGGTGACCGTGCAGCCCTCTCGCACGTCCACGCCCTTGCTCCTGGCGTTCTTCAGCAGGATGTGATCGAACTTCGCCCGCTCGACCTGGTAGGCGAACGCCTTCGGCCCCGTGATCCGTGGCGAGACGGAGAAGGAGAACGTCCACGGCTCCGGGCGGGCACCCCACCGGAACGTGCCACCGCGCTTGACCGGGAAGTTCGCCGCCGCCAGCTCCTCCGAGACCCCGAGCATCTTGCACACCCCGTGCACCGTGGAGGGCAGCAGGGACTCACCGATCTGGTAGCGGGGGAAGACCTCCTTCTCCAGCAACAGCACCCGATGCCCCTGCATCGCCACGAGGGTGGCCACGGTCGAACCGCTCGGCCCGCCACCAGCCACCACCACATCGAACTGTTCGACCGACATTCGCCACCATTCCTCTATCGAGTGCCAATTTGTTGCGGCTGTTTTCCGACCGTACCGCGATCACGTATTACCAGGCGACCGGCAATTGGTCAGGACAATCGATGAACGCGTTCCTGAGTTTGATTTCCTCGACGGGCACGGCCAGGCGCAGCCCGGGAAGCCGGCGCCACAGCGTTTGATAAGCCATGCGCAGCAGCGTTCTCGCCACCGCCGCGCCGATGCAGTAGTGGATGCCGTGCCCGAACCCGACGTGCGAACCGGAAACGCGGTTCGCGTCGAGGACGTTCGCGTTCGGCGTCAGCGCTTCGTCCCGGTTGGCCATCAGGATCGAGCACAGGACGTACTCCCCCGCCTTGATCAGGTGGCCGCCGACGACGACGTCCCTGATGGCCAGCCGCGGGTTCGGCTGCTGCACGGGCGAGAGGTACCGAAGCAGTTCGGCGACCACCCGGTCCGCCTCCTCACGGCCGGCGAACAGCAGGTCCCGCTGGCCGGGGTGGTCGAGCAGCGCGAGGACCCCGAACCCGATCATCCCCGCGACGGTCTCGACACCACCGAGGATCAGCGCCGTGAACACGCCCCTCAGCTCGGCGTCGGTGACGTCGTCCCCGTGCTCTCGCACGAGCGAACCGATGAACCCCTCGTCGGGGTCCTTGCGCTGCCGGGTGATGAGGCCGTTCAGGTACCGGTTGAACGCCGCGCTGTCGGCCGCCCTGGCCTTGAACCCGCGGCTGAGCGAGACGTTCTGCCGGACCCGGCGGATGAACTCGGTCCGGTCGTCGCGCGGGATGCCGAGCAGTTCGCACAGGGCTCCCCCGCCGACCGGGTCCGCGAATAGCGCCTGGACGTCCGCGGGCGGCCCCGCCGCCTCCAGCGCGTCGATGCGTTCGTCGATCAGCTCCTGCATGGCGGGTTCGAGCCTGCGGATCCGCCGGGCCGTGAACTCCGGCGTCAGCATCCCCCGCAGGCGGGTGTGCTCGGGCGGGTCGTAAACCGACAGCTGCCCCACGAGATCCGGCGGGATGGGCTCGTCACCGATCGATTCCGCCGAGCTCCACCGAGGCCGCGTCGTGAAATTTTCGTGATCACCGAGAATCTGCCGCACGACGTCGTAGCCCAACGCTTGCCAGACGTAATTCGTGCGTAGCTGCGTCGAGGCGTTTCCGACCATCCGCACCAGCGGACCGTGCGCCCGGAGCTCGAACATGTCCTCGTGCGGATCACAAAGCGTTCTCAACATGTAGTTGGCCGTCGGCTCCACGATCGGCGCTTCCTGATCGACATCGTGATCCATACGGGAAAAACTCCTTCACTCGGCAACGCAATCTTCGCCCGCGGTCCGGAAACAAGTCCAGCACCGCACAATGGACAATGCGGATCACCACGCGACCATCAGCTCGGACAATCCGTACGCGGGAGTGGTCAACCGGAACCGGGTTTCCCGGCCGGGATCAGCCAGTCTCAGCGCAGGAAAACGCTGCCACAGCATGCGGTAGACCGAGCCGAGCGTGAGCCGGGCCATGGCGGCCCCCAGGCAGTGGTGGACGCCGTGTCCGAACGCGACGTGCGGGACGGGCTCGCGCGTGACGTCGAGGCGGTCCGCGTCCGGCAGCAGCGCGGGATCCCGGTTGGCCATGGGAAGAGAAAGGGTGACCGTCTCCCCCGCCTTGACCACCTGGCCCGCGAGGGTGACGTCCTCCTTGGCGATCCGGGGTGTCGGGGCATAGGTGACCGTCAGGTACCGGATCAGCTCTTCGACCGCCCGGTCCGCCGCTTGGTCGTCGCCCCGGAACGCGGCGATCTGCGGGGGGTTCCGCAGCAGGGCCAGCACGCCCAGCCCGATCATGCCGGAGATGTTGTCGTCGCCGGCCAGGATCAGCTGCACGCAGGCGCCTCTCAGCTCCTCGTCCGTGACCGTGTCGCCGTGCTCGGCGACGACCGTCCCGACGAACCCTTCGCCGGGGTCCTTGCGTTCCCTGGCGATCATGGCCAGCAGGTAGCGGGAGAACGCGTCGCCGGCGGACGCCCGCCTCCTCGAGCTCAGCGACGCGTCGAGATGCCGGTGGTAGAGCTGCATGAACTCGGCGCGGTCGTCCCGGGGCACCCCGAGCAGCCCGCACAGAACGGGTCCCGGCACCTGGTCGGCGACCAGCTCGACCAGGTCCGCCGGGGAGCCCTCCTGTTCCATGGCATCGAGCCGTTCGGTCACGACCTCTTCGATGGCCGGCCGCAGGCGCCGCATCTTGCGCAGGGTGAACGCCGGGGTGAGCAGCTGCCGGAGCCGGGTGTGCTCGGGCGGGTCGTAGTCCATCAGGTTGCCGACCAGCTCGCTCGGCCGGTAGATGCCCGTCCCGCCGATCTCGTCGCGGCGGTCCCAGCGGCGCCGGGTGCTGAACCGCCGGTGGTCGCCGAGCACCTCCCGGACGACGGCGTAGCCCGTGGCCAGCCAGGTGGTCTCCGCGTCCGCCCCGGACCCGATGGTGATCTTCGTCAGCGTTCCGGCGGCGCGCAGTTCGTCGGCCGGGTCGAAGCCCTGCCGTCGCGTGTGGACCGGCGGCGATGCGTCACCACTCAACGGGAAGCTCCTCGACCGCGAAGGGGGCCGGCCTGCCCGGCTTGAACCGCAGGTCCTCCTCCGGGACCGCCAGCCGGAGCGCCGGGAACCGGCGGGCCACCGCGGGCAGCGCCACGCGCAGCTGGAGCCGGGCCAGCGGCGCGCCGATGCAGTGGTGGATGCCGTGCCCGAAGGCGATGTGCTCGGGGTTGGGCCGGGTGATGTCGAACCGGTCCCCCCTGGCCCGGTTGACCGCCAGGATCGAACAGGTCAGCACGTCGCCGGCGTGGATGTCGTGGCCGGCGATGCGCACGTCGACGAGGGCGGTCCGGGGCGACGGGGTCTCGACGATCGATCCGTAGCGGAACACTTCCTCGGCGGCGCCGTTCGCGAGGTCCGGTCGCTCGCGAAGCAGCGCCAGCTGCGCGGGGTGGGTGACCAGGAGCAGCACCGCGATCGCCAGCTGGGAGGCCATCTGCTCGACCGCGCCGATCATGATCCCTTCGGCGAGGCCGGCCAGTTCCTCATCGGTGACGTCGTCGCCGTGGTCGCGCACGATGCCCCCGATCATCCCTTCGCCGGGGTCGAGGCGTTTGCGGGCCGCCAGTTTCTGCGCGTAGTTGACGACGCCCAGCCCGGAGAGGTTGCGCTGCCGGGGAATCCGGCTTTCCCGGCTTTCCCGGAACATCCGCGACAGCTCGGCCTGGTCGTCGCGGGGGACGCCGAGGAAGTCGCAGGCGATCAGCGCCGGGATGGGCCAGGCGGCGTTCCGGACGAAGTCGGCGGGCGACCCCATGCTGTCGAAGTCGTCCAGGCACTCTTCGACGACCTCTTCGACGCGGGGCCGCAAGGCCTCGATCCGCCGGACGGTGTTCGCCCGGGTCACGGTCCCGCGCAGCCGGGTGTGCTCGGGAGGGTCGTAGGCCTGCAGGATCCCCGGCAGCCAGGCACGCTCCGCCTCGTCGTCGACCGGGCGCATCGAACTGAACCGCTCGGGGTCGGCGAGGATCTCCCGGACCTCGTCGTAGCCGGTGACCAGCCACTGCTTGCGGCCGTCCAGCCCCGGCTCGGTTTCGTACTCGTGCAGTGGCCCGGTCTTTTCCAGCTCGCAGAGCTCCGGCACCGGATCGAGCCGGAGCCGCTGGTGCGGCAGCGGAACAACCATGATTCTCCTCAGCTTCGGGCACTACCAGTCGAGCGGCAGGGCTTTCACGTCGAACGGCGGCGGTCCCAGCTTGATCTCGCGGTCCGGTTCGGCCAGCCGGAGCGCGGGAAAGCGGTGCGCCAGCGCCGGGATCGCCGTCCGGAACACCAGCTCCGCCAGTGGCCTGCCGAGGCAGTGGTGGATGCCGTGCCCGAACGCGACGTGCGGCGTTTTCCCCCGGGTGATGTCGAACCGGTCCTCCGGGCCCGGGAAGCTCCGGCGGTTCACCCCGATCAGCGAGCACGTGACGGTGTCGCCCGCCTTGACGAGGTGCGCGCCGATGCGCACGTCCTCCCGCGCGATGCGCGGGGTGAGCTTCTCGTCGGTGGTGAGGTACCGGACGACCTCCTCCAGCCAGTCCGGGACGACGTCCGGCTTCTCCCGCAGCAGCGCGAACTGCTCGGGCGCCTCGACCATCAGCCACGCTCCCGCCACGAGGAACCGGGCCACCTGGTCCCCGCCCGCACCCATGACGAACGCGGCCAGCCCGGTCAGCTCCGCGTCGGTGATCTCGTCCCCGTGTTCGCGGACCACGACGCCGAGCATGTCGTCGCCGGGGTCGCGGCGGGTGCGGGCCGCGATCTGGCCCATGTACGTCATGAACTTGTTCCCGGCCGCCACGCGCCGGCTCCCCGTCCGCTCGGCCCGGCTGGCGAGCAGGCTGCGCGCCAGGCCGGCCTGGTCGTCCCGGGGAACGCCGAGGAAGTCGCAGGTCGCCGTCGTCGCGATGGACCACCCGAAGTGCGGCACGAAGTCCAGCGGGCCGCCGACGGACTCCATCGCGTCCAGGCAGTCCCCGACGACCCGCTCGATCCGCGGCCGGAACTTCTCCATCCGCCGGACGGTGAAGGCCGGCGAGACGACCCGCCGGAGCCGCGTGTGCTCCGGCGGGTCGTACTGGGTGATGAAGCCGGGGAAGGTGATGCCGGCCGCGGTCCCGCCGTAGAGCAGCCGGGAACTGAACTTGTCCGAGCCGAGCACCTGCCGGACCTCGTCGAACCCGGTGGCGAGCCACGCGGTCCGGCCCCCGGGGGAGCTCTCGGTGCCCAGTTCGGTCATCGGGCCCGCCTGCATCAGGGCGTGCAGCTTCGGGACCGGGTCGAAGCGGTCCCGCCAGTGCAGTTCCGTCGGCAGGGTGACGTTGAGCTCCTCGAACTCTTCCACCTCACAGGTCCTTTCGCGTCGACCGGCCGGCTGTCCAACCGTCCGCATCGAGCGGCTGGACACCTTCTCTCAAGCGCCGACTTCCTCGACGAGGCTCTTCGGCCGCAGGTCCGTCCAGTTCTCCTCGACGTAGGCGAGGCATTCCTGGCGGCTCGCCTCGCCGTGGACGCGGGTCCAGCCGGCGGGCACCTCGGCGAACGAGGGCCAGAGGGAGTGCTGTCCCTCGTCGTTGACGAGCACGAAGAAGGAGCCGTCTTCGTTGTCGAAGGGGTTGGTCATCGTTGTGTCCTTTCCCGCTCCGGTCGCGGCCGGAGCTTGTCGGCGACGATGGCCCCGATCTGGGCCAAAGCCGCGGGTTGCAGCATTTCCATGTGGCTGGTGGCGATTTCGTGGGGCTCGACGGTCCCGGTGGTCAGCGGCTGCCAGCTGGCGATCGCCTCCGCCGCCGGCAGGTGCGATGGCCGGTCCACAGTGGCCACGAAGAGCAGGACGTCGCTGCCGAAGCTGCGCGAGGTGTGCATCGGCCCGATCCGGGAGAGGTGCTGCATGACCCCTTCCAGCCGCGCCCGGGCACCGGCCTCCCCGGCGATTCCGGCCGCGAGCTCGACCTGCTCCTCCTGCTGCTTGTCGAAGTCCCGCGCCTCCTGGTCCTCCGCGTCGCCGCGCGGGCGCCGGAACTTCCCCTTGTCCGTGGGATAGGCGTCGAGCAGGGCGAGCAGGCCGACCTGCTCCCCCACCGCCTCGAGCAGCGCGGCCATCTCCTGCGCGATCCGCCCGCCGAGGGACCAGCCGAGGAGGTGGTACGGCCCGGACGGCTGCAACGCGCGGATCTGGCGGACGTAGTCGGCCGCCATCTCCTCGACGCTGGCCGCCGGCGGCTCGGACCGGGCCAGGCCGCGCGCCTGCACCCCGTAGACCGGCTGGTTCTGCGGAAGGCTACGCAGCAACGGCGCGTAGTTCCAGCTCAGTCCACCGCTGGCGTGGACGCAGTACAACGGCGGCCGGTTGCCGCCCGCCCGCAGCGGCAGCAGCACCTCGAAGTCGCCGGTGCCGGTCCGCACCGAAGCGCTCGAGCGCCGCCGCTCGCCGACCACGGTCAGGGTGCCGGCGGCGGACCGGCGGGCGAGCAGGCCCGTGGGGAGCATCCGCCGCTCCGCGGTCCCGGACGGGCCGGCCACGGTCTCCTCGGCCGGGACGGCGTCGACCGCGGCGCCGGTGAGGTAGAGGTCCCCGACGGCGCCGGGGACGACGGGGCTCAGCCGGTCGTCGAGCACGAGCGCGCCGAGCGGCCCCGCCAGGCCGGCGGCCACGGCGGGCACCGGCCCGGACCACGTCGCCGATTCCTCGGCCGGACGTTCGCGTTCGGCGTCGTCCAGGAAGACGTCCAGCTCGCTGACGCGCCGCCGCGGATCCTCCGCCACCTGTTCCAGCACGCGGACCAGCCGACGCGCCAGCGACTCGGCCGTGGCCGGGTCGAACAGGTCCGCGGCGTAGTGCAGGGTGCCGTCGATGCCGTCCTCGTGGTCGTCCTCGTCGCGGTGCTCGGTGAGCTTGAAGGCGAGGTCCAGCTCGATGGCCGGCGGCTCGACGGCTTCCGCGGTGGTGCGCAGGGCGGGCAGCTCCATCGCGTCCCACGCGCCGATGTCCTCCTCTCGCACCTCCAAGGCCACCTGGAACACGGGGTGGCGCGACAGCGAGCCCGGCAGGTCCAGCAGCTCGACGATCCGTTCGAACGGCACGTCCAGGTGCTGGCGCGCGGTCCGGGCCGCCTCCTGGACCCGGGTGACGACATCGACGAAGGCCGGGTCGCCCGAAACGTCCGTCCGCAGCGCGAGCGGCCGGGCGAACGGGCCGATCACCGGCTCCAGGTCGATGAGGTCGTCGTCCCGCGGCAGCGTCGTGCCGAGCACCAGGTCCTCGCCGGCGCCGAACCTGGCCAGCAGCATGGCGAGCGCGGCGTGCACCGCCTGCTGGGTGTGCGCGCCGAGCGAATCCACCGCCTCCATCAGCCGGGCGTGCGGGCCGGCGTCCAGCCGCAGCGCGACCGTGCCGGTCCGCCGCGACGGGACGGCCGAACGCGGGCGGTCGAACGGGAGCACCGTCTCCCCGTCGACGCCGGCCAGGTGGTCCCGCCAGAAGCCGATCTGCTCGTGGATCAGGCCGTCCTGCTCCTGCTCGTCCTGGAGCAGCCGGCGCTCCCAGATCGCGTAGTCGGCGAACTGCAGCGCCAGCGGCGCCCGCTCCGGGGCCCGGCCCGCGCGCCGCGCGCCGTACGCGGCGGCCAGGTCGCGGAAGAGCACGTCCAGCGAGTCGTCGTCGGCCAGGATCCGGTGCACCTCCAGGTGCAGCACGTGCTCCTTGTCCGAGAGCCGGAACAGCTCACTGCGCCACGGCACCTCCCGGGTGAGGTCGAAGGCCCGCTCCCGCCCCTTGGCGAGCAGCCGGGGCAGCTCGTCCTCGGTGGCGGGCTTCGGGATCAGCTCCACCGTCAAGGCGTCGTGGATGTGCTGGTGCACGCGCTGCGCGTCGCCCGGGAAGGTCGTCCGGAGGATTTCGTGGCGCGCCGCGATGTCCCCGAGCGCCGCCGCCAGCGCGGGCACGTCCAGCTTGCCGCGCAGGCGCAGCGCGACCGGGATGTGGAGACCGGCCGCCTCCTCCCCGGGACGCGCCAGCAGCCAGCTGCGCAGCTGCCGGGCGGTCAGCGGCACCCGGTCCGGCCGCGTGGCCGCTTCCAGCGCGGGGCGCGACTTCGCGGCCAGCGCCCGGGCGACACCCGCGGGGGTGGCCGCGGAGAACAGCTGCCGGATGGGCAGATCCGCGCCGAGCTCCTCCCGGATCCGCGCGATGAGCCGCATGGCCAGCGCCGAACTGCCGCCCAGGTCGTGGAAGGCGTCGTCGACACCCACCTGCTCGACGCCGAGGATCTCGGCGAACAGCGCGCACAGCACCTTTTCGGTCTCGCTCTCCGGCGCCTTGTCCGACGCGTGTCCCGCGAGATCCGGAGCGGGCAGGGCCCGGCGGTCCACCTTGCCGTTGGGCGTGACGGGCAGGCCGGGCAGGACGACGACGGCTACGGGAACCATGTACGCGGGCAAGACCAGCGCCAGCTGCCGCCGGATCTCGTCCGGCCCCGCGTCGTGGCCGTCGGAGACGACGTAGCCCACGAGGCGTTTTTCGCCGGGCTGGTCCTCCCGTGCCACGGCGACGGCCTCGACCACGCCCGGCTGGGCCGCCAGCGCGGCTTCCACCTCGCCGAGCTCCACCCGGTAGCCGCGGATCTTGACCTGGTCGTCGGCGCGGCCGAGGAACACCACCTCCCCGTCGCGGTTCCAGCGCGCCAGGTCGCCGGTGCGGTACATGCGTTCCCCGTCGAGGAACGGGCACGCCACGAACCGTTCGGCCGTCAGGCCCGGGCTGTCGAGGTACCCGCGCGCCAGCCCCGTGCCCGCGATGTACACCTCGCCGGCCACGCCCGGCGCGACCGGGCGCAGGAAGGCGTCGAGGAGGTAGATCCGCCGGTTCGTCATGGGACGGCCGATCGGGAGCTCCGGCCCGGTCCGCTCGCCGGGCTCGATCGGCTTCCACGTCGCGCACAGGGTGGTTTCGGTCGGGCCGTAGGTGTTCCGCACCCGCAGGCCGGGCTGGACCCGGCGCAGGTGCTCCACGGTGTGCGCGGGCACGACGTCGCCGCCGGTGCCGACCTCGGCCAGGCCCGCAAACGCTTCCGGAGCGGTTTCCGCCAGTGCGCGGAAGGTGCCGGCGGTGAGGTGGACGGCGGTCGTGCCCCGTTCGACGGCCTGCCGCAGCCCGCCCGCGTCGAGGACGCCCGGCTCGGTGAGCAGGACCCGCGCCCCCGCGACGAGCGGCACCCACATCGCGTAGAGCGAGGGGTCGAAGACGTGCGTCGCGTGCATCAGCACGCCGTCGCCGGGGCCGATCCGCCAGCCGGTGTCGCCCGCGAGACCGGCGACGGCGTCGTGCGGGACGGCCACGCCCTTCGGGAGCCCGGTGGACCCCGAGGTGTACATGACGTACGCCAGGTCGCCGCCGCCCGGCCGGTGCTCCGGCGCGGTGGCGGCGCAGGCGCCGACCGCCGCGCGCGTCTCCGGCGCGTCGAGGACGATCGCGTCCTCCGGGGCGACCGCGCGGGTGGCCTCGGTGCACAGGACGGTCGAGACCGCCGAATCGGCGAGGACGTACGCGATCCGCTCGGCCGGGTGTTCGACGTCCACCGGGACGTAGGCGGCGCCCGCCTTCCAGATCGCCAGGAAGGCGATCAGCAGGTCCGGCGACCGGTCCATGGCCACCCCGACGCGGTCACCGCGGCCGACGCCCCGGCCGGCGAGGTAGCCGGCCAGCCGGTTCGAGGCCTGGTGGACCTCGGCGTAGGTCAGGTCCGTGCCATCCGCGCCGGTGATCGCGACGGCGTCCGGCGCCGCGGCCACGCGCTTTCCGAACAGCGCGACGACGGACTCCCCCGGCACCGGCCCCGTGGTCGCGTTCCAGTCGTCCACCACCAGGGCGCGCTCGGCTTCGCTCAGCAGGGTCAGCCGGCCGACGAGGACGTCGGGCTCGGTGACCAGCCGCTCCAGCACGCGAGCCAGCGCGCCGACGACCGATTCGGCGGCCGCGGGGCCGAACAGGCCGCGGTCGTAGTCGAGGATGAGCGGCATCTGCTCGCCCGGCCCGGTGATGAGCGTGAACGGGTAGTGCGAGGAGTTGCGTCCCCGCTTCACCGGGCGCAGGGCCAACCCGCCGTCCGGCGCGTGGTCGAGTCCACTGCGGGGGAAGTTCTCGTAGATGACGAGCGTGTCGAAGACGGCGCCGGGACCGACGACGGCCTGCACGTCCTGGAGGCCGAGGTGCTGGTGGGCCATCAGGGCCGACTGGGTGCGCTGCAGCCCGGCGAGCATCTCGAGCGCCCGCTGCCCGCCGTCGAGGCGGACCCGCACCGGCAGGGTGTTCATCAGCTGGCCGACCATCGACTCCACACCGGCCACCTCGGCGGGCCGCCCCGAGGCGGCCGCGCCGAACACCACGTCGGTGCGGCCGGCGAGCTGCGACAGCACGACGGCCCACGCGCCCTGCACGACGGTGTTCACGGTGAGGTCGTGGCCGCGTGCCAGCCGCGCCAGGCCGTCGGTCAGCTCCGGGGACAGCTCGATCACCGTGGTGTCGATGTCCGGGACGCGGGCCGGATCGGCCGGCGCGACGGTGGTGGGGGTGTCCAGCCCGGCGAGCTCGGCGCGCCACGCCGCCCTGGCCGCCTCCTTGTCCTGCCGGCCCAGCCACGCGAGATAGTCCCGATAGGACACCGTGGCGGGCAGCCCGGACGCGTCGCCGCCCGCCGCGTAGATCTCGGAGAGCTCGCGGTGGATGATCGGCGCCGACCAGCCGTCCAGCAGGACGTGGTGCAGCGTGTGCACGAGGCGGTGCCGCTCCGGGCCGAGCCGGATCAGGTGCAGCTTCATCAGCGGTGCCACGTCGATGCGGAGCCGCTCGGCCAGCTCGTCCGCCGCCAGCCGGTCCACCTCGCCGTCGGCGATCTCGTCCGGCAGCCCGGAGAGATCCGTTTCGCGCCAGGGGATTTCGGCGTCGCGGGCGATGACCTGCACCATCTGCGCGCCGCTGACGTAGCGGAAACAGGCCCGCAGCGCGGCGTGCCGGTCCACCACGGCCTGCCACGACGCCCTCAGCCGCACGGGGTCCAGCGGCCCGTCGATGCCGTAGACGGACTGGACGGTGTAGGTGTCCTGCCCGTCGTGGTCGAGGGCGGTGTGGTAGAGCATTCCCTCCTGCAGCGGCGAAAGCGGCCAGACGTCTTCCACGCCGGAGCGCGGCTTTGCCCGGGTGTCGTCAACGGTCACGGTTGCTCCTTAGGAAAGTTGACCGCCGGCCAGTCCGGCCTCGAGCTGGTCCAGCTGGTCGGGGGAAAGATCGACGAGCATGCCGTCGGCGGGCTCCGCTGCGGCCCCGGCGGTCCCGCCTTCGGCCGGGAACTCCTTGACCAGCACCGCCAGCCGTTCCGGCGTCTTTTCTTCGAACACCTGCCACGGGGTGAGCTCCAGCCCGTTCCGGCGGGCCCTGGCCGACAGCTGCATCGAGAGGATGGAATCCCCGCCCAGCTCGAAGAAACTGTCGTCGGCGCCCACGCGGTCGAGGCCGAGCACGTCCGCGAACAGCTCGCACAGCCGTGCCTCCATGGCCGTGCGCGGGTCGCGTTTCGAGGCCATCCCGGCGAAGTCGGGCGCCTGCAGCGCTCGCTGGTCGAGCTTGCCGTTGGGGGTCAACGGCATCCGGTCCAGCGGCACGAACGCCGCGGGCATCATGTACTCCGGCAGGCGCTCGGCGGCCAGCTCGCGCAGCGCGGGCACCAGCGCGCCGCCCTCGCCGGTCTCCGCGGCCGGGACGAAGTACGCCACCAGCTGCTTGTCGCCCGGCCCGTCCCGGCGGACGGCGACCGCCACCTGGGCGACCCCCGGGTGCTCCGCCAGCACGGCCTCGATCTCGGCGGGCTCGACCCGGTAGCCGCGGATCTTGACCTGGGCGTCGACCCGGCCCGCGAAGAGCAGCTGACCTTCGGCGGTCCAGCGGAACAGGTCGCCCGAGCGGTACATCCGCTCGCCGGGGGCGAACGGGCTGGCGACGAACCGTTCCGCCGTCAGGCCGGGACGGCCGAGGTAGCCGCGGGCCAGCCCGGCGCCGGTGATGTAGAGCTCGCCGACCACGCCGGGCGGCACCGGCTGCAGGAAGGCGTCGAGCACGTAGTGCCGCACGTTGCGGATCGGGCCGCCGAGCGGGACCTGGTCGTGTCCCGGGGACAGCGGGGCACTCATCGTCGAGCAGATCGTCGTCTCCGTCGGCCCGTAGGCCTGGATCACCCGGCGGCCCGGGGACCAGCGGTCGACCAGCGCGGCCGGGAGTGCCTCGCCGCCCGTCAGGAACGTCTCCAGGGTGGCGGGCAGGTCGTCCTCGGACGCCAGCACACTCGGCGACACGGTCAGGTGCGTGATGCCCCACCGCCGCAGCGCGTCGCCCAGCGTCACCCGGGGCGGCATGCTCGCCGCGTCCGGCAGGACCAAGGTCGCCCCGGCCAGCAGCGACATGTACAGCTCGGAAACCATGGCGTCGAACCCGATCGCGGACAGCTGCAGGACCCGCGAGGAGGACGTCACGCCCATCCGCTCGATGTGGGCGCGCGCCAGGTTGCCGAGCCCGGAGTGGGTGACCAGGACGCCCTTGGGCACCCCCGTCGACCCCGACGTGTAGATCACGTACGCCGCGTCGAGCAGCCCCACTTCCGGCAGCTCCACCCCGGGATCGGCGGCGGGCAGCTCGTCCAGCACGAGCACCTCGCCGGCGAACCCCTTCGGCACGACCTCCCGGGTCGCCGCGGTGCACACGAGCACCTCGGGCGCCGAATTCGCCAGCATGAACTCGACGCGCTCGGCCGGGTAGTCCGGATCGACCGGCACGAACGCCCCGCCGGCCACCAGCACCCCGAGCAGCGTCACCGCCAGCTCCGCCGAGCGCCCGACCACGACGCCGACGCGGGTCTCCCGCCGCACGCCCAGGCCCGCGAGCAGCCGCGCCAGCGTCTCCACCTCGGCCAGCAGCTCGCCGTACGACAGGCTCCGCACCGCGTCCACCACCGCGACCGCGTCCGGTGCCCGCCGCGCCTGCGCGCGGAACAGCTCCGGCAACGTCTCCGCCACCGGCGGCGCGTCGGTGCGGTTCCACTCCTCGACGACCCGGCGGCGCTGCGCCTCGCCGATCAGGCCGATGCGCCCCACCGGCGTCCACGGATCGGCCACGACCTGCTCCAGCGCCCGCACGATCGCCGTCCGCATCTCCTCGGCCTGGCGCCGGTCGAAGGCGTCCGGCCGGAAGACGATGTCACCGCGGACGCCGTCGCTTTCCGACGCGCGCAGGGACAGCGGGTAGTGCCCGTAGTGCCCGCTCTCGTTCAGCAATCCGGCCGGCCGGATGGTGACCGCGTCGGGGTCGTCGGCCGGACGCGGCGGACGCGGGTAGTTCTCGAACAACACGAGCGTGTCGAACGCCGCGCCCTGGCCGGCCAGCTGGTTGATCTCGGCCAGCCCGATGTGCTGGTGCGCCATCGTCGCGACCTGGCGCGCCTGCAGCTCCGTGAGCATGTCGAGGAACGGTGTGGCGCCGGCCAGCCGGGCGCGGACCGGCAGCGTGTTGATGAACAGGCCGACCGCGGACTCGACGCCGGGGATCTCGGGCGGACGCCCGGCCACCGTCGTCCCGAAGACGACGTCGTTGCGGCCGGTCAGCCGGGCCAGCAGCAGCGCCCAGACGCCCTCGAACAGGGTGTTCATCGTGACGCCGTGGCGGCGCGAGAACTCCACCACCCGCCGGCTCGGCTCTTTGCCGAGTTCGAACTCCACGCGCTCGCGCTCGACGGGCGCGGTGATCGTCTCCGGCGGCACGACGTGGGTTCCCTCGTCGAGCTCCGCGAGTTCGGCCCGCCACGTCTCCCGGGCGGCTTCCTTGTCCTGGCGGGCGAGCCAGACCAGGTAGTCGCGGTAGGACGTCGGGGCGGGCAGCGCCCCGCTGTCACCGCCGGCTTCGTACGCCGCCATCGCGTCGGCGGAGAAGATCGGCAGGGACCACCCGTCGGCCGAGATGTGGTGCGAGGTGACGACCAGCCGGTGCCGCCGGTCCCCGAGGCGCATCAGGTGCAGGCGCAGCAGGGGCGCCCGGGTCAGGTCGAACCGCTCGGCCTGCTCCTGGGCCGCGAGGCGCTCGAACTCCGCCAGCGCGGCGTCCTCGGGCAGGTGGGACAGGTCGGTTTCCCGCCACGGCAGCGTGACTTCGCCGGCGATCGCCTGCGCGGCCTCGCCGGACTCGAGCTGGTGGAAGCTCGCCCGCAGCGCGGGGTGCCGGTCGACGAGGGCCTGCCAGGCCGCGCGGAAGCGGGCGACGTCGAGGGGGCCGTCGACGGCCAGCGCGAGCATGGCCGCGTAGACCTCCGGGCCGCGCTGGTCGGCGGCGTGGAACAGCAGGCCTTCCTGGAGCGGGGAAAGCGGCCAGATGTCCACCACGTCCGGCACCGCGGCCTCGATCTCCGCCACGTCCCGCTGGGTCAGCGTGGCGAGCGGGAAGTCGGACGGCGTGTGCCCGCCGGCGTCGCCACCGGCGTGCGCGGCCAGGCCGCCGAGCATGGCCAGCCACGCCTGCCCGAGCGACTCCGCCTCGGCGTCGCCGAGGAGCCGCCCGGCCCACGTGAGGGTCAGGGTGAATTCGGGTCCGCCTGCCGAGTCCAGCACGACCGCGTCGATCTCCACGGCGTGCCGCAGCGGCGTGTCCTGTTCGGTCGCGCCGCCGATGGTTCCGGTCGGTTGCCAGGGCTCGACGTCTCCGGCGGGCCGGGACGAGAAGCGGCCCAGGTAGTTGAACCCGATCTCCGCCTTCGGCAGCGCGGCGAGGGCCGGCCCTGTCTCGGCGTTGAGGTACCGCAGCATCCCGTAGCCGAGACCGCCGTCGGGCACCGCCCGCACGTTTTCCTTGACCTGCTTGAGCAAGCGGCCCGCCGCGTCGGCACCGGCGATCGCTTCGGCCGGGTCGATCCCGGTGACGTCCAGCCGGAGCGGGTGGACGTCGGTGAACCAGCCGACCGTCCGCGACAGGTCCAGCTCGTCGAGCGGCTGACGGCCGTGCCCTTCGACGTCCACCACCACGGCGGTGCCCCCGCGCCAGGCGGCCACCGCGCCGGCCAGGGCGGCCAGCAGCACGTCGTGGACACCGCAGTGGAAGGCCGAGGTGACCTTCTCCACCAGCACGCCCGCGTGCTCCCGCGGCAGGGTCCAGGACCGGCGTCCCGCGGTCGACACGGTGTCGCGCCCGGGGTCCAGCTCCCCCAGCCGCGGCCGGGCGTCCGCCAGGATCTCCGTCCAGGTCGCCAGTTCCGCGGTCCGGGTCGCGGCCTGGGCGGCCAGCGTCCGCGCCCACCGCCGGAACGAGACGTCCACCGGGTCGAGCGCCGGTTCCCGGCCCGCCGCCACGGCTTCGCAGGCGGCCTGCAGGTCCGGCAGGAGGATGCGCCACGACACGACGTCGACCACGAGGTGGTGCGCGGCCACCACGAGCCGGCCCGCCCGGCCGGGTCCCGCGTCGACCCACACGACCCGGATCACCACGCCCGCGGCGGGGTCCAGCCGGGCGGCGGCGTCACCGGCGCAGCGAGCGCCAAGCTCGTCCGGATCGGCGGTGCCGGCTTCGACGCGCTCGACGAGGGCCGCCGCGTCCACCGCACCCCGCTCGGCCACGACGAGCCGCGGCGCTTCGCCCGCGGTCTCGGCGATCCGGCTTCGCAGCATGTCGTGGGTGTCCAGCACCGCCGCCAGCGCGCGGACCAGCGTGCCCACCGACAGGTCGCCGGGCGCGCCCACCGTCATCCACTGCGTCGGCGCGCCACCGGTCAGGGCCCCGGGACCGCGTTCGGCCAGCGCGCGGAGCACCGGCGTCAGCTCGACCTCGCCGACGCCGTCGGCGAGCCCGGCCCTCGTCCCGCTGCCGCGTTCGGCGGCCGCCGCGATGCCCGCCGGCGTCTTGTGTTCGAAGACCTGCTTCGCGCCGAAGACGAAGTCGTCGCGTCGCGCCCGGGCGGCCAGCCGCATCGAGAGGATCGAATCCCCGCCCAGCTCGAAGAAGCTGTCGTCGGCGCCGACCCGCTCCAGCCCGAGGACTTCGGCGAACAGCGCGCACAACACGCGTTCGGCCTCGGTGCGCGGCTCGCGGCCGGCCGCCTTCCCGGGGAACCCGGGGGCGGGCAGGGCCGCCCGGTCGATCTTGCCGTTGACCGTCAGCGGGAAGCCGTCCAGCACCACCACCACGGCCGGCACCATGAACGACGGCAACCGCGCCGCGAGGTGCCCGCGGACCGCTTCGGGATCCGGTCCCGCACCCGCTTCCGCGGTCACGTAAGCAATCAGCCGCTTGTCGCCCGTCCGGTCCTCCCGCGCCACGACGACCGCCTGCGCGACGTCGGGCACCTCGGTCAGCGCCACCTCGACCTCGCCGGGCTCGACCCGGTAGCCGCGGATCTTCACCTGGGCGTCGGCCCGGCCGGCGAACAGCAGCTCACCCTGGTCCGTCCAGCGCGCCAGGTCGCCGGTGCGGTACATCCGCTCGCCGGCGGCGAAGGGGTTGGCGACAAACCGCTCCGACGTCGACGCGGTGCCGCCCAGGTAACCGTGCGCGAGGCCGGCGCCGGCGAGGTACAGCTCGCCGGTCACGTTCGGCGCCACCGGCTGGAGGAACGCGTCGAGCACGTAGGCCTGCCGTCCGGCCAGCGGCCTGCCGATCGGCAGGGTGTCGCCTGTTTCGTCTCCCGGCTCGAGAACGAGCCAGGTGGCGCAGAGAGTGATCTCGGTGGGGCCGTAGAGCTGCCGGACGCGGACCTCCGGGCACGCCTGGCGCATCCGGACGACGGACGCCAGCGGCACCGCGTCCCCACCGGTCAGGATCTCGCGCAGCCCGGCGAAGGACTCCGGCGCTTCCTCGGCCACCGCCCGGAAAGCGCCCGCAGTCAGGTGGACGGTCGTCACGCCACGGGAGATCGCTTCGCGCAGCCGCTGCGCGTCGACCGCGCCCGGTTCCGCGACCATTACGCGGGCTCCGCCGACCAGCGGCACCCAGATCTCGACGAGCGAGGCGTCGAACGCGTGCGACGCGTGCAGCAGCACGCAGTCGCCCGGGCCCTGCGCCCAGCCCGGGTCGCTCGCCAGGGCCGCCACGCTCGCGTGCGGCACTGCGACGCCCTTCGGCACCCCGGTCGATCCCGACGTGTACATCACGTACGCGATGTCGTGTGCTCCGACCGCCAACGGCGGTACTTCGTGCCGCGCGTCACGGACCTCCGGCGCGTCCACGACCACCGGCTGGACCCCGGACGGCACCGCGGCGCGGGTCGCTGCCGCGCAGACGGCCAGGGAAGCGCCGGCGTCGGCCAGCATCCGCTCGATCCGTTCCGCCGGGTAGTCCACGTTCACCGGAACCTGCGCGGCGCCCGCCTTCCAGACCGCGAGGAGAGCGACGAGCAGGTCCGCACCACGTTCCAGCACGACGCCGACGCGGTCGCCCCGCCGCACTCCGGCGCCGACGAGGTACCCGGCCAGCAGGTCCGATTCCCGGTCCAGCTCGGCATAGGACAGGGTGCGGCCGGAGTCCACGACCGCCACCGCGTCCGGGGTGACGGCGGCCTGCCGCCGGAACAGCTCCGGCACCGGCGACGTGGCCGCCGCTTCGCCGGTCGCGTTCCAGTGCTCCACCACGGCCGCGCGCGTCGGTTCGCTCGTCACGGCCAGGCGGCCCACGGGCAGCGAAGGCTCCGCCACCAGCCGCTCCACGACCCGGACGACCTGCCTGGCGACCTCGGCCGCGGTTTCCCGGCCGGTCCGGTCCGGCCGGTAGGACACGTTGACCCGCAAGCGGATCCCGGGGGAAACGCTCATGGCCAGCGGATGGCTGGTGCCGGTCCGGGTGACGACCGAGCTGATCGCGACCCCGCCGTCGGCACCGAGACCGGTGGCGTCGTGCGGGTAGTTGACGACCATCACGATGGTGTCGAAGACCGCAGCCGTCCCCGCCGCCTTCTGGATCTCGGGCACTCCGAGGTACTGGTGCTCGGTCAACGCCGACTGGCGCCGCTGCAGGTCCTGGAGCAGCTCCAGCACCGGCCGGTCGCCGTCGAGGCGGGCGCGGACCGGGACGGTGTTGACGAACATGCCGACCGTCCGCTCGACGTCCGGCACCTCCGCCGGGCGCCCCGACACCACCGACCCGAACACCACGTCCGTCCGGCCCGCCAGCCGCGCCAGCACCAGCGCCCACGCGCCGTGCAGGATCGTGCTCACGGTCAGGCCGTGCCCGCGGGCGAATCCGTCGAGAGTGCGGGTCGCTTCCTCGGACAGCCATTCGGAAAGCTCGTCCGGCATCACCATCGTCTTGCCCGCGTCGGCGTCCACCAGGGTCGGTTCGTCCGAGCCGGCCAGCTCGGACCGCCACGCCGCCCGGGTCGCCTCCGCGTCCTGGCGGCTCAGCCACGCCAGGTAGTCCCGATAGGACGGAGGTGCCGTGGGGACCGGTTCACCCGCGTAGGCGGCCGACATCTCGCCCAGGACGATCGGGGTCGACCAGCCGTCCAGGAGCACGTGGTGCGACGTCACGACGAACCGGTGCCGGTCCTCGCCGAGCCGGATGAGCAGCAGCCGCAGCAGCGGCGGCCGGGTCACGTCGAACCGGTCCGCCTGGTCCTCCGCGAGCAGGCGGTCGACCTCCGCGGCCGCGTCGGCCTCGCCGAGGTGCGACAGATCCGCCTCACGCCAAGGGATTTCGACGTCGCCCGCGACGACCTGCACCGTTTCGCCGGACGCCAGCTGGTGGAAGCTCGCCCGCAGCGATGCGTGCCGCGCGGCCACCTGGTGCCACGCCGCCCGCAGCCGTCCCGCGTCGAGCGGCCCGTCGAGGTCCAGGATCCGCTGGCTCTGGTAGACGTCGACGCCGTCCTCGTCGTAGGCCCGCTCGAAGAGCATGCCTTCCTGGAGCGGCGACAGCGGCCAGACGTCCGTCAGCCCGGGCGCCGCGGCCCCCAGCTCCGCGACGTCTTGCTGCGTCAGGCCGACGAGGTCGAAGTCGGAGGGAGTGTGCCCGCCCGCGCCGGGCTGCCCGGCCAGGGCCGCGAGACCGGTCAACGTCTCCAGCCAGGCCGCGCCGAGCCGCTCCACCGTCTCGGGGCCGAGACCGTCGATCACGAGCCGCAGCCGGGCGCCGGCCGGCGTGTCCCGGACGTCCGCGCCGATCTCCAGGGCGTGCGCGCCGGTCAGCTCCGCGCCGCCGCCCAACGCCCCCTCGGTCACCTGCCACGCGGTGTCCCCGGCGGCGCCACCGGACCGGCCGAGGTAGTTGAACCCGATCCGCGCGGACGGCAGTTCCGCCAGCCTCGCCCCGGTTCCGGGGTTGAGATGACGCAACAGCCCGTAGCCCAGCCCGTCGCCGGGAACGGCACGGACCTGGTCCTTCACGATCTTGAGCAGCTCCCCGGCCGGCAGGCCGGCGGCGGGGACTTCGAGGCGGACCGGGTGCACGCTGGTGAACCAGCCGACAGTGCGCAGCAGGTCTTCGCCGTCGGCGGCGTGGCGGCCGTGGCCTTCCACGTCCACCAGGAACCCGGCACCGTCACCGCGCAGCCGCGCCACCGCCCCCGCGAGGCCCGCCAGCAGGACTTCCTGGATGCCGCAGTGGAACGCGCCCGGCAGGTGGGCCACCAGGTCGCGCGCTTCGGGCCCGGACAGCGTCCGGGACCACGAATGCGGCTGCGCGGTGCGCTGCTCCGGGAACGGCTCGGCGCCGTCCAGCACGGCGACCCAGTGGTCGAGCTCGGCCACGGTCCGCTCGCTGAACGCCTGCTCGGTCAGCTGCCGCGCCCACTGCCGGTACGACGTCGCCGCGGGTTCGACGACAGGGGTTCCGCCGCCGGCCGCCTCGTCGTAGGCCGCCCGCAGGTCCGGCAGCAGGATGCCCCACGAGACCGCGTCGACGACCAGGTGGTGCGCCACCAGGACCAACCGGCCCGGCTCGGCGGTCCCGGCGTCGACCCACACGGCCGCCACCATGGTTCCCGCCGACGGGTCCAGCGTGCCCGTCGCGGTCCGGGCCTCGCGCCCGGCGACCTCGTCGAGGTCCCCGGCTCCGGCCGCTACCCGCGTAACCAGGCCCGCCGCGTCGACCGCACCCCGCTCGGCCACCACCAGCCGTCCGTCTGGCTCGACCCGGGCCCGCAGGACGTCGTGCCCGTCGAGCACGGCCTGCAGCGCGGTCACCAGCGCGTCCGGGTCGAAGCCCGCCGGGGTGACGACGACCCGCACCTGCGCGAAGGAGGGACGCACCGCGTCCTCGCCCAGCGCGCGCATCACCGGCGTCCGCGGGATCTCCCCCACGCCGCTGTCCACAGTGGAGCGTCGCGTCCCCGGCGAAGCCGCGGCCAGCGCCGCCAGCCGTTCCGGGGTCCGGTGCTCGAACACCAGCCGCGGGGTGAGGGAAATCCCCTCCCGGCGCGCACGGGCGGCCACCTGCATCGACGAGATCGAGTCCCCGCCCAGCTCGAAGAAGCTGTCCTCGGGACCGACCCGGTCCAGGCCGAGGACTTCGGCGAACACCGCGCACAGGATCCGCTCGGCTTCGGTGGCCGGCTCCCGGCCGGCCGCCTTCGCGGCGAAGTCCGGCTGGGGCAGGGCTTGGCGGTCCACCTTGCCGTTGACCGTCAACGGCAGTTCGTCCAGCACCAGCAGCGCGGCCGGGACCATGAACTCGGGCAGCGTCCCGGCGAGCTGTCCGCGCAGCCGCTCCGGGTCGGCGTCGTGGCCCGCTTCGGCCACCACGTAACCGAGCAGGTGCTCGTCCCGCGCGGCCACCACGGCCTGCGCGACACCGGGCAAGCCCGCGAGGGCCACCTCGACCTCGCCGGGCTCCACGCGGTACCCGCGGATCTTGACCTGGTCGTCGGCGCGGCCGGCGAACACCAGCTCGCCCCGGTCCGTCCAGTACGCCAGGTCGCCGGTCCGGTACATCCGCCCGGCCGGAGCGAACGGATCGGCGACGAACCGCTCGGCCGTCAACGCCGAACGCCCCAGATAGCCTTGCGCCACACCGGCTCCGGCGACGTACAGCTCACCCGCCACCCCCGGCGGCACGGGCCGCAGGAACGCGTCGAGGACGTAACCGCGACGGCCCGCGAGCGGGCGTCCGATCGGCAGCACCGGTCCCGGCTCGTCGCCGGGTTCGAGCAGCCACCAGGTCGCGCACAGCGTCGCCTCGGTCGGGCCGTAGAGATGCCGCACCCGCACGTCCGGGCAGGTCCGCCGCACCCGTTCCACCGCCGCCGCCGGCACCGCGTCACCGCCGGTCAGGATCTCGCGCAGCCCGGCGACCGACTCCGGCGACTCCTCGGCCACCACGCGGAAGGTCCCGGCGGTCAGGTGGGCGGCCGTGACACCGGCGGCCACGTACCCGGCCAGCGCCTCGCCGTCCACCGCACCCGGTCCGGCCAGCACCACCCGGGCGCCCGACAGCAGCGGCACCCACATTTCGAACAGCGAGATGTCGAACGCGTGCGAGGCGTGCATCAGCACGGCGTCGCCGGGACCCACCTCCCAGCCCGGCTCGCCGACCAGCGCCGCGACATTGCCGTGCGACACCGCGACGCCCTTCGGCGTCCCCGTCGACCCCGACGTGTACATCACGTAGGCGAGATCGTCGGCCGTGGCACCGACGGACAGCCGGGCGCCCTCCGCCACCGCTTGCCGTGTCTCCGGATCGTCGAGGACGACCGGCTCGAGCCCGCCGTCCAGCACGGCGTCCCGGTACGCCCGCGTGCACACCACGGCCGCCGGTTCCGCGTCCGCCAGCATGAACTTCACGCGTTCGGCCGGATAGGCCGGATCCACCGGCACGTACGCCGCGCCCGCCTTCCACACCGCCAGCAACGTCACGATCAGCCCGGGCGACCGGTCCATCACCACGGCCACCCGGTCCCCGCGCCGGACGCCCCGGCCGCTCAGGTAGCCGGCGAACCGCTCCGCCTGCCCGGCCAGTTCCCCGTACGACATCGTCCGGTCACCGTCGACGACCGCGACGCGATCGCGGTGGCGCTCCACCTGGCGGTCGAACAGGTCCGGAGCCGGCAGTTCCGGCGCCGCCTGCGGTGCCGCGCTCCACTCGTCCACCGCCGCGCGCTCGGCCGCGCTCGTCACGTCGACGTCGGCGACCGTGATGTCGTCCGCGCTCGTCAGCTGACGCAGGATCCCGGTGAACCGCTCGACGATGGCGAGCGCGGTGCCGCGGTCGAAGAGATCCGCCCGGTAGTCGAGGTTGAGCAGCATCGACTCGCCGGGGACGGCGACCAGCGTCAGCGGGTAGTGGGCGGCTTCCTTGCCCTGGTTGATCCGGATGCCGAAGGCTTCGCCGGAGTCCGGTTCGCCGAGCTCACGGGGAAAGTTCTGGAAGACGAGCAGGGTGTCGAAGATCGCGCCGGGCCCGGCCGCCTTCTGGATGTCCGCGAGCCCCACGTACTGGTCGGGGATGAGCGCCGACTGGCGCTTCTGCAGTTCCGCCAGCAGGTCGGCGACCGGCGCCGAGCCGCGCAGCCGCACGCGTACCGGAACGGTGTTGAGGAACAGCCCCACCATTCCCTCCACACCGGGCAGATCCGGCGGGCGCGCCGACACGACGGCCCCGAACACGACGTCGGTCCGGCCCGCCAGCTGCGCCAGCACCAGCGCCCACGCGCCCTGCACCACGGTGTTCAGCGTCAGCCCGCGGCGGCGGGCCAGCTCGCCCAGCGACCGCGTGAGGTCCGCCGGCAGGTCGACCGTGACGTTCTCCGGCATCCCGGGCGCCTGCCCCGGATCGGCGGGCGCCACCAGCGTCGGCTCCTCGGCACCGCGCAGCTCCGCGGCCCACGCCGCCAGCGTCCGTTCCTTGTCCTGCCGGTCCAGCCACGCGAGGTATTCGCGGTAGGACCGCACCGCCGGCAGGTCCGCCGGTGCGTCACCGGCCGCGTAGAACAGCGAGAGCTCGTCGAAGACGATGGGCATCGACCAGCCGTCCATGATCGCGTGGTGGCAGGTGACGACCAGGCGGTGGGCGGTGCCGGAGAGCCGGATCAGGGTCAGCCGCAGCAACGGCGCGTTCGCGAGGTCGAACCGCTTCGTCCGGTCCTCCTCGGCCAGCTCGCGCACCGCCTCCTCGGGATCTTCGAGGTGGGAAAGGTCCGCCTCCCGCCACGGCAGCTCCACCTGCCGGGCGATGAGCTGCACCGTCTCACCCGACTTGCGCTGGCGGAAACACGCGCGGAGCGCGGCGTGCCGGGCCAGCACCGCCTCCCACGCGGCGCGCAGCCTGGCCGCCTCCACCGGCCCGTCGAGGTCCAGGATCCAGTGGCCCACGTAGAGGCCTGGCCCTTCGTCGTCGTACACCGTGTGGAAGAGCAGCCCTTCCTGGAGCGGCGACAACGGCCAGAAGTCCTCGATCCGCGACTGAGCCATCAAATATCTCCCTCGATCACCTGCGAGCCCCGCAAAAAAAGAATCATTCACTGGCGGACGTCGTCGAATTCGGACTCGAATTCCTCGATTTCGTCCCGGCCGAGACCGACGAGATCGGCGTCGGACGCGGGTTCGGCCGGTTCGGCCGCGGGCACGCCGTCCGGATCGACGATCGTCGCGAGTCCCGCGGGCGTCCGGTGTTCGAACACCTCCACCACGCTGAACGGCATTCCGGCCCGGGTCGCCCGCGCCGCCAGTTTCACCGAATGGATGGAATCCCCGCCGATTTCGAAGAAACTGTCGTCCACGCCGACCCGGTCCAGGCCGAGCACCTCGGCGAAGAGCGTGCACAACGCCCGCTCGACCTCCGTGCGCGGCTCCCGGCCGGAGACCCGCTCGCCGAAGTCGGGATCCGGCAACGCTTCCCGGTCCACCTTCCCGTTCGCCGTCACCGGCAGCGCGGCGAGCACGATCACTTCCGCGGGCACCAGGTACTCCGGCAGCACCCTGGCGACCTGGTCGCGCAGCCGGGCCGGATCCACGTCTCCGCCGGACACGACATAGCCGATCAGCCGCCCGTCACGGGCCACCACGACCGCCTGGTCGACACCCGGCTGCCCAGTCAGCACCGCCTCGACCTCGCCCGGCTCCACGCGATGGCCGCGGATCTTGACCTGGTCGTCGGCCCGCCCGGCGAACACCAGCTCGCCCTCGTCGGTCCAGTAGGCCAGGTCCCCGGTCCGGTACATCCGCTCCCCGGGCCGGGACGGGTCCGCCACGAACCGCTCCGCGGTCAGCGCCGCGCGGCCCAGGTAGCCGTGGGCGACCCCGGCGCCGCCGATGTACAGATCACCCGCGACGCCCGGCGGCAGCGGCCGCAGGAAGACGTCCAGCACGTACAGCCGGCGGCCCGGCATCGGCCGCCCGATCGGGAGCACCGGCCCGGTCTCGTCGCCGGGCTCGATCGCCTTCCACGTCACGCACAGCGTGGTTTCCGTCGGGCCGTAGGTGTGCCTGACCCGCAGCCGGGGGCACGCCTGCCGCACCCGCGCCACGACGTCGGGCGGGACCACGTCGCCGCCCGCGGCCACCTCGCGCAGCCCCGCGAAGGATTCCGGCGACTCCTGCACGAGCGCCCGGAAGTGGCCCGCGGTGAAGTTCACCGCGGTGAGGCCGTCCGCCACGTGCGCGGCGAGCCGCGCCGCGTCGACCACGCCCGGTTCGGTGATCATCACGCGCGCCCCGGACACGAGCGGCACCCACAGGTCGTACAGCGAAGCGTCGAAGGTGTGCGGAGCGTGCATCAGCACCGCGTCACCGGCGTGCACGTCCCACCCCGGGTCCCCGGCCAGTGCCGCCACGCCCCCGTGCGAGATCGCCACGCCCTTCGGGGTCCCGGTCGAGCCGGAGGTGTACATCACGTAGGCCAGGTCGTCCGCGCCGACCGGGACCAGGGCGACGTCGCCATCGCCCGCGTCCTCGGCCAGGACCCGCTGGTGACCCGGCGGCACCGCATCCGCGGTCTCCGCGCTGCACACGACCGCCGCGACGGCGGAGTCGGCCAGCAGGAACGCGACCCGGTCCGCCGGGTAGCCCGGATCGACCGGCACGAACACCGCGCCCGCCTTCCACACCCCGAGCCACGCCGCGGGCACTTCCGCCGACCGTTCCAGCACCACCCCGACGCGGTCGCCGCGCCGCACGCCGCGCTCCACCAGGATCCGCGCCAGCCGGCCGGACCACCGGTCGAGCTCGGCGTAGGACCAGGCCCGGTCCCCGGCCGTCACCGCCGTCGCGTCCGGTTGCCTGTCCACCTGACGGCGGAACAGGTCCACCGCCGATGGCGCCCCGTTCGCGGCGCCCGTGTCGTTCCACCGCTCGACGACCTGCTCACGCCCGGCGTCGTCCACCACGTCCAGGCGGCCCACCGGCGCCTCGGGCTCGGCGATCATCCGCTCGAGAACCCGGGCGAGGCCGTGCAGTGCGTCCTCGGCGGTGCGGGCGTCGAGCAGCTCCGGCTGGTACTCGATGTCGGTCTGCAGGCTCTCGCCCGGCATGATGCCCAGGAGGATCGAGTACGGCGCCGACTGGTGGAACTCCTTCAGGCTCAGCCGGAGAGCGCGATCGGCTCCGGCTTTCGCCGCCGGGTCCACGTAGTTCTCGAACGACACGATCGTGTCGAAGCTCGCCCCGGGCAGCTTCTGGATCTCCTGCAGCCCGAGGTGCTGGTGGGAGATCAGCGCGGACTGCCGCTCCTGCAGCTCCGTCAGCATCCGCAGGACCGGCTGCCCGCCGTCCAGCCGCACCCGCACCGGCACGGTGTTGATGAACAGCCCCACGACCTGCTCCACGCCGGGCACCTCGGGGGGCCGCCCCGAGACGACCGCGCCGAACACCACGTCACGACGGCGCGCCAGCCGGGCCAGCACCACCCCCCACGCCCCCTGCACCAGCGTGTTCAGCGTCAGCCCGTGCCGGCGGGCGAAGCCGGCCAGTGCGGAGGTGAACTCCGGCGAATAGCGGACGACTTCCCGGGTCCGCGGTCCCGGCGCCTTCTTGACCCGTTCGGGAAGGGCGAGTGCCGCGCGTTCGGCACCGGCCAGCTCGGCCTGCCAGGCCGCCCGGGCGGCTTCCTTGTCCTGCTCGTGCAGCCAAGCCAGGTAGTCCCGGTACGAGCCGGCGGCCCGCAGCCCCGACGCGGTGCCACCCGCCGCGTAGATGTCCAGCAGCTCCGACTCGAGGAGCGCCCGCGACCACCCGTCCATGACCAGGTGGTGGCTCGTCGTCACCAGGCAGTGTTTCTCCGGAGCGAGCCGGATCAGCATCAGCCGCAGCAGCGGCGGCTTGGCGACGTCGAACCGCTTGGCGCGCTCCTGCTCCGCGAGCTTGCCCACCTCGGCCTCGACGTCCTCTTCGGACAGTCCGGACAGGTCGTGTTCGGTCCAGGGCAGCTTCACCTCACGGGGAATGAGCTGGACCATCTCGCCGGACTTCCGCCGGTGGAAGCACGCCCGCAGGGCCGCGTGCCTGCCGAGGAGCGTCTCCCAGGACTTCCGGAACCGCTGCGCGTCCATGGGCCCGTCGACGAGCAGCAATTGCTGGATGAGGTAGATGTCGGGACCCTCGTCGTCGAGCGCGGCGTGGTAAAGGATTCCCTCCTGCATCGGCGACGGCGGCCAGACTTCCGCGAGCGCCGTTCCGGAGAACGTGGTCGGAGTGTTCACGAAATCAAGCCTCCATTGCCGTGCGCCGCCATTACTGGAGTTCCGCCGCGATCGCTTCGAATTCCTCGACCTCGTCCTGGTCCAGATCCAGCAGATCGAAGTCGGAAGCCGTGTGTCCCCCCGCGGAAGGATCATCCGCTTGGCGGGCCAGCCCTGACAACGTGTCCAGCCACGCCTGGCCCAGTCGTTCGATTTCGCCGTCGCCGAGCGAGCCTTCCGGCCATTCCGCCATGAGCGTCAGCACGGGCCCGTCCGGCGTGTCCTGCACGATCGCGTTGACCTCGAGCGCGTGCGGCAATCCCATTCCCGGTTCCAGCGAACTGCCGATGTCGCCGACCGGCTGCCACGCGCGGACGTCATTCCCGTCACCGGTGACGAACCGGCCCATGTAGTTGAACCCGATCCGCGGCGACGGCAATTCCGCCAGCACCGGTCCCGTTTCGGCGTTGAGGTGACGCAGCAGCCCGTAGCCGAGCCCGTCGCCCGGCACCGCCCGCGACTGCTCTTTGACCGCCTTGAGCAACCGCCCGGCCGCCGGGCCGCCGGCGAGAACGTCCGCGGGATCGATGCCCGCCAGGTCCAGCCGCACCGGGTGCACGCTGGTGAACCAGCCCACCGTCCGCGACAGATCCATCCCGCCGGCGGGATGACGGCCGTGGCTTTCCACGTCCACCAGCACCTCGTCCCCGCCGCGCCACCGCGTCACCGCCCCAGCCAGCCCGGCCAGCAGGACCTCGTGCACCCCGCAGTGGAACACCACGGGAGCCCGCCCCACGAGCACGGACGTCTCGGCCTTCGGCACCGCCCACGACCGCGAGCGCACCGCCCCGGCCGCGTCACCGCCCACGGTCAGCCCTCGCGCACCGACGGGCTGATCCGCACCGACGATCGCCTTCCACGCCGCCAGTTCCCCGACGCGCTCCGCGGAGACCGCCCACTCCGCCAGCAGGCCCGCCCACCGCCGGAACGACACCCCGACCGGTTCCAGCGCCGGCTCCCGGCCCGCGGCCGCCGCCTCGCACGCCGTCCGCAGATCCGGCAGCAGCACGCGCCACGACACCCCGTCGACCGCCAGGTGGTGCACGACGACCACCAACCGCCCCGGCCCGCCCGGGCCCGCGTCGACCCAGACGACCTGGAGCATCACCCCGGCCGCCGGGTCCAGCCGGCCCACGGCGTCCCGCGCCGCTTCCTCCGCGACCTCGTCCGGCGAACCGTCACCGGCTTCCACCCGCGTGACAGCGCCGCGGACGTCCACGGACCCGCGCTCGCCGACCACCAGCCGGCGGCCTGCCGCGTCGTCGACGACCCGCGCCCGCAGCACGTCGTGCGTGTCCACCAGGGCCGCCGCCCCCGTCACCAGCGCCTCCTCCGTCAGCTCCGGAGGCGCTCCCACCACGACCCACTGCGCGAACCGCGGGCCCACGACGCCGTCCCCCAGCACCGACATCACCGGCGTCCACGGGATCTCGCCCACGCCGTCCGCCTGCGGTGAAGGGGCCGGCTCCAGCAACGGCGAGCCGGCCAGCTGCGCGATCCGCTCGGGTGTCCGCCCGTCGAAGACGTCCGCCGCGGCGAACGTCAGGCCGGTGTGCCGCGCCCGTGCCGCCAGCTGCATCGCGAGGATCGAATCCCCGCCCAGCTCGAAGAAGCTGTCGTCCACCCCGACCCGCTCCAGTCCGAGCAGCTCGGCGAACAACCCGCACAGGACCCGCTCGGCCTCGGTGGCCGGCGTCCGGGCGGGTGCGCCGGCCGTGAAGTCCGGATCGGGCAGCGCGCGCCGGTCGATCTTGCCGTGCGCCGTCAGCGGCAAGGCGTCCAGCGCCACCACCGCCGCGGGCACCATGTACTGGGGCAGCCGGGACGCGAGGTCCTCGCGCACCGCCTGCGTGTCGATGTCGGCCGGCGTCACGTAGGCCAGGAGGCGGTCCTCGCGGACGGTCACCGCGGCCTGGGTGATCCGGGGGTAGCCGGACAACGCGAACTCGATCTCGCGGGGTTCGACCCGGAACCCGCGGATCTTGACCTGGTCGTCGGCCCGCCCGGCCGACACCAGCTCACCCTCGTCCGTCCAGTACGCCAGATCCCCCGTCCGGTACATGCGTTCACCGGGCACGAACGGGTCGGCGACGAACCTCTCGGCGGTCAGCGCCGGACGGCCCAGGTAGCCGCGGGCCACGCCGATCCCGGCCAGGTACAGCTCGCCGGTGATCCCGGGCGGCAGCGGGCGCAGGAACGCGTCCAGCAGGTACCCGCGGACACCCGGAACCGGTTTCCCGAACGGGATCGGGTCCTGGCCCGGCGAGAGCGGCATGCTCATCGTCGCGCAGATCGTGGTCTCGGTCGGCCCGTAGGCGTTGATCATCCGCCGTCCGGCCGACAGGCGGTCCACCAGGCCGGGCGGGCAGAGCTCGCCCGCCGCCACCACCGTCTCCAGCCGGGACGGCAACGCGTCGACGGTGCCCAGCACCGACGGCGGCGCCTTCACGTGCGTGATGTCCCAGCGTTCCAGCGTCTCGGCCAGCGACACCCGCGGCGGCAGGTCCTGCTCGGGCGGCATCACCAGGGTCGCCCCGGACAGCAGCGCCATCATCACTTCCGACACGATGGTGTCGAAGCCGAGCGCCGCGAACTGCAGGACCCGGGAGGACGGCGTCACCCCGAACCGGTCGATGTGCGCCATCGCCAGGTTCCCCAGCCCCGAGTGGGTGACGACGACCCCCTTCGGCGTTCCCGTCGACCCCGACGTGTAAATCACGTAGGCCGCGTCACGCGGGCCCACCCGCGGCAGGTCCGCCTCCGGGACGTCGGCCAGGTCCAGCTCGTCGATGACGACGAGCCGGTCCGCGAACTCCCCCGGCACCGCCGCGCGCGTTTTCCCGGCGCACACCACGGACATCGGGTCCGCGGAGCGGAAGATCCAGCTCTTGCGCTCGTCCGGGTACGCCGGATCCACCGGGACGAACACCCCGCCCGTCAGCGAGACGCCCAGCATCCCGACGAGCCACCAGGACGACCGGCCCACCACCAGGCCCACCCGTGACTCCGGCCCCACCCCGCGGTCCCGCAAGACCGCCGCGAACCGCACGGCCCGGTCCCACAGCTGTCCGTACGACAGCTCGCCGTCGGCGTCGATCACCGCCACGTCGGCCGGACGGCTCGCCGCCACCCGGCCGATCAGCGCGGGCAGGGACTCCCCCGCCAGCAACGCCGGCACCGGGCGGTGCACCGTGCCCGCGCCCACCGCGACCCGCCCCACCGGGCGGGAGGGATCGGCGGCCACCTGCTCGAGGGCGCCGACGAACCAGCCGAGCACCGAATCAGCGACGGTCCGGTCGACCTGCCCCGGCCGGTAACCGAGCTGGATCCGGCAGCGGTCCCCCGGGATGATGCCGAGGGTCACCGGGTAGTGCGTCCCCTCGATCGTGCCGAGGTACCGGAAGCCCTCGGCGAAGTCCCGCGGGTAGTTCTCGAACACCAGCAGCGTGTCGAACACCGCGCCGGGCCCGCCCGCCTTCTGGATCTCCGGCAGCCCCAGGTGCTGGTGCGGCATCAGGGCCACCTGCCGGTGCTGCAGGCCGGTGAGCATGTCCAAGACCGGCTGCCCGGCCTCCAGCGGAACCCGGACCGGCACCGTGTTCATCAACAGCCCCGGCATCGACTCCACCCCGGGGAGTTCCGCGGGACGGAGGGCGACCGTGGTGCCGAACACCACGTCGGTCCGCCGCGCGAGCCGCGCCAGCACCATCGCCCACGCGCCCTGCACCACCGTGTTGAGCGTCAGCCCGTGGTCGCGGGTGAACTCGAGCAGCCTCGCGTAGAGGTCCGGCGGCAGGTGGGTGACGCGGTAGCCGTAGCCGTCGTCCGTCCCCGCCGCCGTCTTGGCGATCAGCCCGGGCTCGCCGACGCCGGACAGCTCCGCCCGCCAGGCCTCGACGGCCGCGTCCTTGTCCTGCCGGTCGAGCCAACCCAGGTAGTCGCGGTAGGAGGCGGCACCGGACCGGTCGGGGAACCGCCCGCCGGCCGCGTACGCCTCGGCCACCTCGTTGAGGACGACCGCGACCGACCAGCCGTCGGTGAGGATGTGGTGGTTGACGACCAGCAGGCGGTGCCGGTCGTCCCCGAGCCGGGCCAGCACCAGCCGGAACAGCGGTGCCTTGGCGAGGTCGAACCGCTCCTGCTGTTCCCGCCGGGCCAGCGCGTCGACGGCCGCTTCGGCGTCGGCGGCCCCGGTCAGGTCGACTTCCCGCCACGGCAGGGTGACGTTCCCGGCGACGGCCTGCACCGTCTTGCCCGACGCGAGCCGGTGGAAGCTCAGCCGGAGTTCGGCGTGGCGGGCGAAAACCGCTTCCCACACCGCGCGCAGCCGGGGCACGTCCAGCGGCCCGGTCAGCTCCACGATCCACTGCGTCTGGTAGATGTCGGGGCCCTTGTCCTCCAGCGACGACTCGAAGAACAAGCCGGCCTGGAGCGGGGCCAGCGGCCAGACGTCCTCGGCGCCGGGGACGGCGATCGCCAGCTCCGCCTCCTCTTGCGCGGTCAGGACAACCGGCGCGCCTTCGACCGGGCTGCCCGCCGGTACGGCTCCCGCCACGGCCGCCAGCCGGGCGGGGGTCCGCTCCGCGAACACCTGGGACGGCGTCACCAGCAGCCCGGCTTTGGCCGCCCGGGCCGCCAGCCGCGTCGCGACGATCGAATCCCCGCCCAGTTCGAAGAAGCCGTCGTCGACGCCGGCCCCGGCCACGCCGAGCAAATCGGCGAACAGTCCACAGAGGACACGTTCGGCCTCGGTGGCGGGGGCCCGGCCCGTGGCCTTCGCCGCGAAGTCGGGCGCGGGCAGCGCCGCCCGGTCCACCTTGCCGTTGGCGGTCAGCGGCAGCGCGGCCAGCCGGAGCACCGCGGCCGGCACGAGGTGCTCCGGCAGCACGGCTTCGAGCCGTTCGCGGACGAGCACGGGATCGGTGTCCTCGTCCGCCACCACGTAGGCGATCAGGCGCCCGTCGATCGCCACCACCACGGACTCGTGGACGCCGGGCTGGGCGGTCAGCGCGGCCTCGACCTCGCCCGGCTCCACCCGGAACCCGCGGATCTTCACCTGGTCGTCGGCCCGGCCCGCGAACAGCAGCTCGCCGTCCGCGGTCCGCTGCGCGAGGTCGCCGGTCCGGTACATCCGCTCCCCGGGCCGGGACGGGTCCGCCACGAACCGCTCCGCCGTCAGCGCCGCCCGGTCCAGGTAGCCGTCCGCCAGGCCGGCGCCGGAGAGATACAGCTCGCCGACCACCCCCGGCGCCACCGGCCGCAGCGAGTCGTCGAGCACCTGAGCCCGGCGGCCGGGAAGCGGACGGCCGATCGGCAGCACCGGTCCCAGCGCGTCACCCGGCTCGAGCACGTGCCACGTCGCGCACAACGTCGTTTCGGTCGGGCCGTAGAGGTGCCGCACCCGCACTCCGGGGCAAGCCGCCCGCACCCGGGCCACCGCGTGCGCGGGCACCAGGTCGCCGCCGGTCAGTACTTCCCGGAGGCCGGTGAACGATTCCGGCGATTCTTCCGCCACCGCACGGAAACTCCCGGCGGTCAAGTGTGCCCGCGTCACCCCGGCCGCGATCGCCTCACGCAGGCGCCGGGCGTCCACCTGGCCCGGCCCGGCGATCACCAGGCGGGCCCCGGACACCAGGGGCACCCAGATCTCGAACAGGGAAGCGTCGAAGGCGTGGGGCGCGTGCACGAGGACCGCGTCGTCGGGTTCCACGGCCCAGCCGGGATTTCCCGCCAGCTCCGCGACGCTCCGGTGCGGGACGGTCACGCCTTTCGGGGTTCCCGTCGAGCCGGAGGTGTACATCACGTACGCGGGGTCCCCGGGGCGGGCCGCGGCCGTCGCCGCTTCGCCGTCCTCCTCATCGGTGACGACGATCGGCTCGATCCCCTCCGGCACGCCGCCGCGCGTCGCGGCCGAGCACACCATCAGGGACACCCCCGAGTCCGCCGCCATGAACGCCACGCGCGGCGCGGGATAGCCGGCGTCCACCGGTACGTACGCCGCCCCCGCCTTCCAGACGGCGAGCAGCGCCACCACCAGGTCGGCCGAACGGTCCAGCATCACCGCGACCCGGCCGCCCCGGCGGACGCCCCGGCCGATCAGCCGGGCGGCCAGCCGGCCCGCGAGTTCGTCGAGCGCCTGATACGTCAGCACCCGGTCGCCGTCGACCACGGCCACCGCGCCGGGAGTCCGGTCCACCCGCCGGGCGACCAGCTCCGGCACCGTCGGGGTGGGGTGCGCTGCGGAATTCATCGTCATCCTCCACGAACCACCTGGTGCACCGCCGGCGCGGGCCCGTAGTCCCGTGGCTCGGCTCCAACGCTTCCCGGCTCGGCTCCGTTGCCTCCCGGCTTGGCGAACTGCGTGTGGTACAGCTCCGCGTAGAGACCGCCCTCGGCCAGCAGCTCTTCGTGCGTCCCGCGCTCCCGGACGCCGCCGCCGTCGATCACCAGGATCTGGTCGGCCTCGCGGATCGTGGACAGCCGGTGGGCGATCACCACCGAGGTGCGGTCGCGCAGGGCGGTCTTCAGCGCCCGCTGGACGGCCGCTTCCGACTCGGAGTCCAGGTGCGCGGTGGCTTCGTCGAGCACCACGATCGAGGGCGCCTTCAGCAGCAGCCGGGCAATGGCCAGCCGCTGCTTTTCCCCGCCCGACAAGCGGTAGCCGTGATCGCCCGTGACGGTGTCGAGCCCCCGGCTGAGGGATTCGATCAGGTCCCAGATCTGGGCGCCCTTGCACGCTTCGATCAGCTCGTCTTCGGTGGCGGTCGGCCGGGCGTAGAGCAGGTTTTCCCGGATCGTGTCGTGGAAGAGGTAGGTGTCCTGGCTGACCACGCCCACGGTTTGGCGGAGCGCCTCGAAGGACAGGTTCCGCAGATCGTGCCCGCCGACGCGCACGATCCCCGAGGTCGGGTCGTACAGCCGCGACACCAGGTGGGTGAGGGTGCTCTTCCCCGCGCCGGACGGACCGACGAGCGCGGTCATGGTCCCGGCCGCCACGTGCAGGCTCACGCCGCGCAGCACATCCGGCGTCACTTCCCCGCGCTCCCGCCGGACCCGCACGTTCTGCTCCAGCGACGGCAGCGAAACCTCGTCCGCGCCGGGATAGCGGAACGACACGTCCTCGAACTCGATGTCCGGCGCCACGTCCTTCGGGAGCCCGACCGCGCCGGGCCGTTCCTCGATGAGCGGCTTCAGATCGAGCAGCTCGAAGATCCGGTCGAAGCTCACCACGACGGTCGTCGCGGTCTCCTGGATCCCGGACAGCTGGGTGATCGGCCCGAACAGCCGGCCGAGCAGGGTCGCGATGGCGACCAGCGTGCCCAGCTGGAACAGCCCGTCGAGCACGAGCCCGCCGCCGATTCCGTAGATGAGCGCCGTGGCGAGCGAGGCCATCAGGGACATGACGACGAAGCCCAGCCGGGCGTACACCGACAGGCGCACGCCGGTCCGGCGGATCCGCCCGGCCCGGTCCGCGTACTCGGCCATCTCCTCCTCCGGACGGCCGAAGAGCTTGGAAAGCATCGCGCCCTGCACGTTGAACCGCTCCTGGAGGACTCCGCCGAGGCCGCCGTTCTCCTCCATCAGCTGCCGCGTGTACCGCTGGATCAGCCGCCCCGCGTAGATCCAGGGCACGAGGAACAGCGGGATCAGCAGCACCGAGACGAGGGCGACGAGCCACGAAAGGTAGAACAGCTCGACGACGACCAGCACGACGGTGATCACGCTGGTGGCCCCGATCAGCAGGGAGTAGAAGGCCTGCTGGGCCATGACCAGGTCGGTGTGCAGCCGGCCGACCAGCACCCCGGTCTGGGTGCGGGTGAAGAACGCGATCGGCAGCCGCCGGACGTGGTCGAGCGCCTGCACCCGGAGGTCGTAGGTGACGCTCATGCCGATCCGCCCGGTGATGTAGGCCGACAGCAGCTGCAGCAGCGCGCCGGCCACCGCGCAGGCCGCGGACAGGGAGGCCATCAAGGCCACGAACCCGGCGTCGTTCTTGAGGATGCCGTCGTCGACGAGCTTCATCAGCAGCAACGGCGTCGCCACGACGACGAGCGACTCCAGCGCGGCGACGAGGAAGAAGAGCGCCACCTTGCCGAGGTGCGGGCGGAAGTAGGCGAACACCCGGCGCAGCGTCCCCTGGCGGATCTTGGTCTTCCAGGGGTCCGGGTCGTCGTCGCTCTTCTTCACCCCCCCGAAGCGCATCACCACGTCCATGCAGGTTCCCTTCTCCACACGCTAAGCCGGCGATCCCCATCGTGCTGAATCGAATCGATGTCCACGAGTGGCGCCGGGCGCGAATCGCCTTCGGCGTCACGGAAAGAGCCCCGCTCGGCGAAAACCGGTGCCGGCGCGGCAAAAGCGGGCCGGCCGTCGCCGATCCGGCCGAATGGCTCGGTGGCGGTCGGACGCCGCGCGGGGATCGGTCCTTTTTGGCCGGACGCCTAGTGCCGCCCGTCTCCCGGCGCCACCTGAACCGCGGCGTTCTCGCGCACCGGCCCGCCGCGTTCGCCGGGGATCCGCGCGTGGCCGGCCACACCCCGCCGCAGCAGGTCCGTCACGCCGTCCAGATCGCCGGACCGCAGTGCCGAGGCCGCCTCGGCGAGGTCGGCCGCGATCCGCTCGAGCACCCCGGCCACCGGCTGGGTGTTCCCGGCCAGGATCGCCCGCCACAGCAAGGGATCCCCGGCGGCGATGCGCGTCACGTCACGCAGCCCCCGGCCCGCCAGTCCCAACGCGACGTCGTCACCGCCCGCCAGGCTGGCCGCCACCGCCGACGCCACCACGTGCGGGGCGTGCGACACCAGTGCCACCGCCGAGTCGTGTTCGCCCGGGTCCACGGTGACGGCGTCCGCCCCGCACATCGACACCAGTTCCCGCACCCGCCGCAGCGCGTGCGCGTCCGTCTCGGGGCGGGGGCAGAGCGCCCACGCCCGTCCCGAGAACAGGTCGGCGCGGGCGGCGGCCGGGCCGGAACGCTCCCGGCCGGCGAGCGGGTGTCCCGGCACATACGAGGTCAGGTCGCACCCGAGCCGCTCCGCTGCGGCGATCGGATCGGCCTTGACGCTGGCCACGTCGGTGTAGGCCGGTGCGGTCTCCCGCTTCTGCAGTTCCGCCAGCCGTTCCGCAACGACGGGCGGCGGCACGGCGATCAACGCCAGATCCACGTCCTCGCCGGCCCACTCGTGACCCGCGCCGAGTTCCCGCGCCAGCCGCGCGGCGTGCGCGTCGATGTCGGAAAGGTAGACAGCCACGCCCTTCGCGCGAAGGGCCAGCGCCACCGAAGTGCCGATCAGTCCGGTACCGACGACAAGCGCTTTCTCGAGGGTCACCGGTCTTTCTTAAGCCGCCCAACGGGCGAAGTCCAGCCGCCCGGCTTGGGCACCGGGCCTCCACTGTCCGATGTGGACCGCGACGCCGGTCCCGGTGCGTTCACCGCACCGGGACCGGCGTCGCGCACGCGGCCCTCAGCCGGCGGCCAGATCGGTCGCCCGGTTCTCCAGGTGATCCGCGAACTCCGCCCAGACCCGGGCGTGGTCCCGGGCGAAGCCGGCGATCACGCCGTAAAGGTGCGGCGGGACGCCGTGCAGGATCCTTTCCCACTCCTGCCCGTCGATGGAGTGCATGGTGAGCATGCGCAACAGGATCCGGCCGACCTCGTTCAACCGCAGCGCAGGGTCGGTCTTGAGTCTCTCCAGCAGGGCGAGCCGATCCCGGTCCACGGTGCTGCCGAAGTCCGGCTCCGACAACCGCAGCGGGTGCGGCTTGGCCGGCAGCCTCCTGGTCCCGTCCGGGGTCGGGCTCTCGCCGCGCTCCAGCCTGCCCCGCACGTCCCGGACCGTCTCCGGGGAGATGCCGACCTGCTTGGCGACCTGCCGCAGCGACAGGCCAGGGTCGTTGCGGATGAGCTCGGCCGCGAGTCTTCTCCTCTCCGAACCGTCGGCGGGCCGGACGCGCCCGTCCCGTCCGATCCTGGCGTCGGCCCCGTCCTCGCCCGCCCGCCTGCGCAGGTCGGCCACCGTGCCGGCCGAGATGCCGGTCGCCGAAGCCACCCGCCGATCGGACCACTGCGGGTGCGTCCCGATGATCTGGACGGCCGCGCGCTTGCGATCGGCGAGCGACAGCGGCAGGCCGTGCCTGACGTTCGCTTCGACCGCCAGGACGAAGGCGTCCGACTCGGTGCCGTCGACCAGCCTGGCCAGGATTTTCGTATCACCTCGTACCCGTGCCACCTTCAGCCTGTGCAGGCCGTCCAGGACCTGCATCGTCGGACGATGAACGAGAATGGGCGGAAGCTCCCCCTCTGCCGACAACAGCGTCTCGACGTGCTCCGGATCCTCACCCGAGGTTCGTGGTGAGCTTGCGGAAGACAGCCGGGACAGCTCGATTTCGACGACGGGAAGAGCGAACGTGTCAACTCTCGTCGGATCCACCTAGCCCCCATGGGATCGTCAACATTGCGGTGCGGCAGAGAACCGCACCGTCCAACTGCTCGACCTCGGTGGTTGGACACCACGATCCCGTCCGCTCCGGCCACAGCCACGCGGCGGGTGTCCTCGACGGTGAGGATCCCCTTGAAGACCACCGGCGCGCGCGGACCTACTCCGCGGTCTCCCGGTGGACGGCATCAGCCTGCGCTCCGGCGAACCGCCGGAGCCCAAGGGCGTGCTCCCCTCGCCCCGGGTGGAAGCCGCCGAACGAGCGTCCGGCGGCTTCCACCCGGCCAAGGTCTGAGTCCGTCAGCCCGACCAGGGCCGACGTTCGGGTAACGCGAGGACGCAGAGCGTGTTCGATCTCGAGTTCCCGGCAAGTGCCTGGCGCGGCTCGGTGGTTTGCTCGGCAGGATTCCCCATTGCCTCGTGACCCCCAGTCACCGCACCCCTTGGTCCCCAATGAGTGCGCACCACGGCAGCATGGCATGACTGATCGCCGTCGGCAATTGACGAAGAATCGTGATTCACCGGCGGAGCGCGCCGTCCAGGTTCGAGGTCCGGTCTTCCCTAATGGACTAATTGCATTGACTCACACATCGGGCATACGTACAATGCGGCGAATCATACAAATTCGGCTCGGATGTAAACCCCGCGGCCTTTTCGGCAAATCCCGTTAACCCGATTGCCGGGCTTGATCGCCTGCGTGGAATAACTATAATTCCCGCGCGCCGCGTTCGCCCGCCGGGGCGGATCCGCGAGCCGGCCGGTGACACTCGGTCACCGTCCGGACGGCCGGAAGCCTGCCGGTCACCGGCGTGTCCTCGGGTCCTGGCTGGGGTCGGCGTACATGGGCGGGCAGCCGTGCTCGATCGCCTCGGGACGCAGTTCGTAGTGCCAGGGTTCGTTGCGGTAGATCTGGCACAGCCCGTACCGGGAGCCGTGCTCGGACAGCCACCGCGCGGACTCCGGCGGCCCGATGTCGACCGCCACCCCCGCCACGTGCGCGGACGTCTCCGGGGTGGCCACCCACCGGGCGGCTTCTTCCTCGGATCCGTACTTCGCGATCGCCCCGCGCAGAAGCCGGTCCTGGTACTCCGGGGACCGCCAGCCGCTGTTGACGCGGAGCTCGACCCCGTCGTCGGCGGCGGCGGCACCGGCCCGGCGCAGCGCGGCGAGGAGCGGCGGATCGAGGTTGACCACGCCCGGAACATCTTCGTCGAAGACCGTCACACCGGCGGGGACGGCGCCACCGGCCAGGTCGAGCCGGCCGCGGAGGCCGAGCGCTTTCGCGATCCGGGCGAGGACGGCTCGCGGTCCGGCGACGAGGAGACGGCGAATCCGGCGTTTCGCGGGGACGACGACGCCGGCGAGCCGACGGGTTGTCGTCCTTGCCGGTCCGCTGGAGGCCACGGGTCCAGTGAAGACAGCGGGGTGTTGCCAGGGCGTATGCGGTTTTCGATATGCCGGCGATATCCCGGCTGCTCGTACCATCGAAGGATGCGCGTGCTGATCGTCGAGGACGAGCCCTATCTGGCCGAAGCGGTCCGCGACGGCCTGCGCCTGGAAGCGATCGCCGCGGACATCGCGGGCGACGGCGACGCCGCGCTGGAGCTGCTGGCCGTCAACACCTACGACATCGCCGTCCTCGACCGGGACGTCCCCGGGCCGACCGGTGACGAGATCGCCGAGCGGATCGTCGCCTCCGGGAGCGGCACGCCGATCCTCATGCTCACCGCCGCCGACCGGCTCGAAGACAAGGTCACCGGGTTCGGGCTGGGCGCCGACGACTACCTCACGAAGCCGTTCGAACTGCGCGAGCTCGTGCTCAGGCTGAGAGCGCTCGATCGGCGGCGGGCCCACAACAGGCCGCCGGTGCGGGAGATCGCCGGCCTGCGGGTGGACCCGTTCCGCCGGGAGGTCTACCGCGACGGCCGCTACGTCGCGTTGACCAGGAAGCAGTTCGCCGTGCTCGAAGTCCTCGTCTCCGCCGAAGGCGGTGTCGTCAGCGCCGAAGAGCTCCTGAAACGGGCTTGGGACGAGAACGCCGACCCGTTCACCAACGCCGTGCGCATCACGGTCTCGGCCCTGCGCAAGCGGCTCGGCGAACCCTGGATCATCGCCACCGTGGCCGGCGTCGGGTACCGCATCGGCACCGCGCCCGGGGGATCAGCCGGTGCGTAGGGCGCCGGGGATGAGTGTCCGCCTCAAGTTCACCCTCAGCTACGCCGGCTTCGTCATGGTCGCCGGCGTCCTGCTGCTTTCCGCCGTGTGGGTGTTCCTACTGCGGGACGTGCCCGCGGTGGTGGCCACCGCCGGCGGTGTGCTGCAGCGCTCCGTCCTCGCGCGCAACTTCGCGCCGGCCGCCGGCTCGGTGCTGGTCTTCCTGCTGGCGTTCGGCTTGCTGGGCGGGTGGGTGCTCGCCGGCCGCATGCTCGCCCCGCTGACCCACATCACCGACGCCGCCCGCACGGCCGCGGACGGGTCGCTCTCCCACCGGATCCGGCTGGAGGGCCCGGAAGACGAGTTCCGCGAGCTCGCCGACGCCTTCGACACCATGCTCGCCCGCCTCGAAGCGCACGTCGCCGCGCAGCGGAGGTTCGCCGCCAACGCCTCACACGAACTGCGCACCCCGCTGGCGATCACGCAGGCACTGCTCGAGGTGGCCCGCACCGATCCGGCCAAGAACCCCCGCGAGCTCTTCGACCGCCTGCACGCCGTGAACGCCAGGGCGATCGACCTCACCGAGGCGCTGCTCGTGCTCAGCCGCGCCGAGCAGGCGACGTTCACCCGCGAACGCGTCGACCTGTCCCTCCTCGTGGAGGAAGCCGTCGAGACACTGCTCCCGATCGCCGAGAAACGCGGCGTCGCCATCGAGGACTTCGGCGACGTCACCCCGGCCGTGGGGTCGGCGGCGCTGCTGCTGCAGATGACGACCAACCTCGTGCACAACGCCATCGTGCACAACCTGCCGGAACGCGGGACCGTGTGGGTCGACACCGGCGTCCGCTCCGGAACCGTGGTGCTCACGGTGGAAAACTCCGGCGAAGTCCTGTCCCCGCAACTGGTCCCGACGCTGACCGAGCCGTTCCGGCGGGACACCGAGCGCCTGCGCACCGACCACGCGGGCGTCGGCCTCGGCCTGGCCATCGTCAAGAGCATCGCCGAGGTGCACGACGGATCCCTGACGATCACCCCGCGCCGCGGCGGCGGGCTCCGGATCACCGTCGAGCTGCCCGCCTTCGGCCCCGCCTGGTCACCTCACCAGCGGCCGGAGGGTTTCCGCTGAGAAACGCTGGAGTCGCGCAGCGGTGGCTGCCAGACCTGCCGTTCCGGGACTTCGCCGTCGTCGCCCGGCTGGTCGAGCGGGTCGACGCCGTTCTGCCACCGGGCCCAGTGCGCCGCGCACATCCGCCGCCAGAGGGCCGGCTCGTCGCACTGGTACCGGCGGCAGACCCGCACCCGTTCCCGCTGATCGCTCACGTACTTGCTCCACTCGCCACGACTTCGAAACGTTTCGCGTTCAACTACCATAGCGGTCACGGCGTTGTCGAGGCCCGGAACGCCACCACGCACGGCCTTCCGTCCCCGCGTGGTTAACCCTCCGCTAACCGGGAAAGCCCCCGGGACCCGCCGGTCCCCGGCGGGTGCCACCCCGGACGACGGAGGGACTGACGTGTTCCGTCACACGAAGCTGTTGCAGTTCGAAGCCAAGCCCGAGAAGCCCGACCCCGTCTACGCCCGCAAGCTCCAGGAACTCATCGGCGGTGCGTTCGGTGAGATGACCGTGACGATGCAGTACCTGTTCCAG
>NZ_NMUL01000009.1 GCF_002234595.1 Amycolatopsis vastitatis | reverse complement strand
CGCCGCCATCGAGGAGCTCAAGGCCGACGGCCTCGAAGGCGACATCGCCCCGAGCGCGCTGTTCGACGAAGAAAACCAGGAACACAACCACACGATCTGGCACCTCTCCGACGGCCCCGACGGCGCCAAAGGCAGCAGCTGGACCACCGACGCCGGCCTCGAGTACCTCATGGACCCCGAACCCCTCGGCGGTCCCGGCACCGCCCCGAAACCCGACCCGGCCCTGTTCGGCACCTACGCGCCGCTGCAGGACGCCAAGGGCACGGCCAAGGGCAAAGCCAAGGAGGTCAAGAACAAGCTGACCTGACCCCGGCCGGACCGGACGCGGGACCGTCGTGCGCGACGGCCCCGCGCCGGGGCCGTCCGGGTGAGGAGAGGCCGATCACGGGTTCGAGGCCCGCCGTCCGGGTATCCGACCAGGAGTTCCCTTTGCTCTGTGGAGGCCCAGTGCAGCCCTGGCCCGGTTCCCCCTACCCGCTCGGCGCCGACTACGACGGCGTCGGCACCAACTTCGCGGTTTTCTCCGAGGTCGCCGACCACGTCGAACTCTGCCTGTTCGCCCCGGACGGGACGGAGACCCGGACCCGGCTGCCGGAGGTCGACGGCTTCGTCCACCACGGCTACCTGACCGGCGTCGGCCCCGGCCAGGAGTACGGCTTCCGGGTCCACGGGCCGCACGACCCCGCCCGCGGGCTGCGCTGCAACCCCGCCAAGCTGCTGCTCGACCCGTACGCCAAGGCGGTCACCGGCCGGGTGGACTGGGACGAGTCGGTCTTCGGCTACCGCTTCGGCCGGCCCGGCGAGCGCAACGACGCCGACTCCGCGGCGCACACCGTCCGCGCGGTCGTCGTCAACCCGTACTTCGACTGGGCCAACGACCGGCCCCCGAACGTGCCGTACAACGAAACGGTCATCTACGAAGCCCACGTGCGCGGGCTGACGAAGCTCCACGCGGGCGTCCCGGAGGAGCTGCGGGGCACCTACTCGGGGCTGGCCCACCCGGTGATGATCGACTACCTGAAGACCCTCGGGGTCACGGCCGTCGAGCTGATGCCGGTCCACCAGTTCCTGCACGACCACGCCCTGACCGAGCGCGGCCTCGCCAACTACTGGGGCTACAACACCATCGCCTACTTCGCGCCGCACAACGGCTACGCCGCTTCGGTCCTGCCCGCGACGCCGGGCAGCGAGGTCCACGAGTTCAAGGCGATGGTGCGAACCCTGCACGACGCGGGGATCGAAGTGATCCTCGACGTCGTCTACAACCACACCGCCGAGGGCAACCACCTCGGGCCGACGCTGTCGATGCGCGGCATCGACAACCGGGCCTACTACCGGCTGGTCGAAGACGACCCCCGGTACTACATGGACTACACCGGCACGGGCAACTCGCTGAACGTGCGTGACCCGCACACCCTGCAGCTCATCATGGACTCGCTGCGGTACTGGGTCACCGAAATGCACGTCGACGGCTTCCGCTTCGACCTCGCCGCCACGCTCGCCCGCGAGTTCTACGACGTCGACCGCCTGGCCACCTTCTTCGACCTCGTGCAGCAGGACCCGGTGGTGAGCCAGGTGAAGCTGATCGCCGAGCCGTGGGACGTCGGGCCCGGTGGCTACCAGGTCGGGAACTTCCCGCCGCTGTGGACGGAGTGGAACGGCCGCTACCGGGACACCGTCCGGGACTTCTGGCGCGGCGAGCCCTCGACGCTGGGCGAGTTCGCCTCCCGCATCACCGGCTCGTCGGACCTCTACCAGAATGACGGGCGCCGCCCGTTCGCGTCGATCAACTTCGTCACCGCGCACGACGGCTTCACACTCGCCGACCTGGTGTCCTACAACGAAAAGCACAACGAAGCCAACGGCGAGGACAACCGGGACGGCGCCGGCGACAACCGGTCGTGGAACTGCGGTGCGGAAGGGCCGACCGAGGACGAGAAGGTGCTCGACCTGCGGGCCCGCCAGCGCCGCAACCTGGTCGCCACGCTCCTGCTGTCGCAGGGGGTGCCGATGCTCCTGCACGGCGACGAGTTCGGCCGCACCCAGCAGGGCAACAACAACGCCTACTGCCAGGACAACGAACTGTCCTGGGTGGACTGGTCGCTGCTCGAGCGCAACCGCGAGCTGTTCGAGTTCACCGCCGCGGTCGTCGACCTCCGCCGTCAGCACCCGGTGTTCCGCCGCCGGCGGTTCTTCGCCGGCCGCCCGATCCGCCGGGGCGACGAGCTGCGCGACATCGCGTGGTTCACCCCGGCCGGCGAGGAGATGACCGACCACGACTGGGAGGCGGGTTTCGGCCGCAGCATCATGGTCTTCCTCAACGGCGCGGCCATCCCCGACGTGGACGCCCGCGGCGACCGCGTCCTGGACGACTCGTTCCTGCTGTGCTTCAACGCCCACGAAGACGACATCACCATGACCGTCCCCGGCGGCGAATACGGCGAAGAGTGGGCGATCGTCCTCGACACGACGACGGGCGAGGCGTTCCACCGGTCCGTGGGCGGCGTCCTGGTCGGCGGCGTGGCCGGCGACCAGCTCGCGACGCCCCGCACGGTGGCGGGCAACAGCACCCTCGTGGTCGGCGCCCGTTCCCTCGCGGTGCTGCTGCGCACCAAGGACCAGGAGGGGTAACTCGCGTACCCGCGCGGTCGGTTCGCGTACCGGGAGGGTCGGCTCGTGAACCGACCCTCCAGGTACGCGGCTCGCGTGGTGGTCAGCCCAGCCCGGGTCCCGTGGCGGCCTGCGGCCCCCGCGTGGTGCGGCCCGCGCGGCCGGTCAGCAGGCCGAGGGCGATCATGCCGACGCCGAGGACGAGGTGCAGCCAGTCGTCCGCGGTGTTGACGGGCACGAAGTTCGCGTCACTGCCGTGGTCGACGAGCAGCCCGTACAGCCAGAGCACCAGGTAGACGGCACCCCCGGCGATCAGGAACAGCTTCGCGCCGCGCGCGGTGCGGGCCGAGGCGATCCCGGCGACGCCGAACAGCAGGTGGACGATGTTGTGCAGGACCGAAACCATGAACAGGCCCAGCAGCATGGCCATCGAGTCGTGGCCGGCGAAGCTCAGCTGGTCGTAGTGCGTGGTGACGCCCGGGATGAAGCCGAGCACGCCGACCAGCAGGAATACGGCCGCGACGGCCAGGGCGGCGACCTGCACGGGTGTTCTCGTGCGGGTGTGGGTGGGGGTCGACATGGCAGTTCCTTTCCATGGTCCGGCCGGTGGCCGGCGCTGGTCCGGACGTCATACCCGGGCGCCACGCGCCTAAGCACGGCGTCCGGAACCCCGTTCGCCGCGTGTATCGGCGACCGGGCCGGGTACGCGCGGCGCGACCAGCCCCGGCGGCACCAGGTGGGAGCCCGATGACCGAAACCTCTCTGCGCCCGGCTCCGATCCCCCACCGGCCCGTGTGGCGGGAGAAGCGCGGCGCGACGATCCTCAAGACCATCCGCACCACCGACCACAAGACGATCGGTGTGCTGTACCTGACGACGTCGTTCGGGTTCTTCCTGATCGGCGGCCTGACCGCGCTGCTGATGCGGGGCGAGCTGGCCCGGCCGGGCCTGCAGTTCCTCTCGCCGGAGCAGTACAACCAGCTGTTCACCATGCACGGCACGATCATGCTGCTGCTCTACGCCACGCCGAACCTGTTCGGGTTCGCCAACTTCGTCCTGCCGCTGCAGATCGGCTCACCGGACGTGGCGTTCCCCCGGCTCAACGCGTTCTCCTACTGGCTGTACCTGTTCGGCGGCACGATCGTCCTCTCCGCCTACGCCACCCCCGGCGGGCCGCCCGACTTCGGCTGGACCGCCTACACGCCACTGTCCAACGCCATCCACTCCCCCGGCGTCGGCGGAGACCTGTGGATCTCGGGGCTGATCGTCACCGGTCTCGGCACCATCCTCGGCGCGGTCAACATGATCACGACCGTGGTGTGCCTGCGCTGCCCCGGGATGCTCATGTGGCGGATGCCGATCTTCACCTGGAACATCCTGTTCACGTCGATCCTGATCCTGCTGGCGTTCCCGATCCTCACCGCGGCGCTGTTCGCGCTCCTGGCCGACCGGCACCTCGGCGCGCACGTGTTCGACCCCGAGAACGGCGGCGCGATCCTGTGGCAGCACCTGTTCTGGTTCTTCGGCCATCCCGAGGTCTACGTGGTCGCGCTGCCGTACTTCGGGATCGTCACCGAGATCGTGCCGGTGTTCAGCCGCAAGCCGTTGTTCGGCTACAAGCTCATGGTGTTCGCGACGATCGGGATCACCGGGCTGTCGGCGGTGGTGTGGGCGCACCACATGTTCGCCACCGGCGCCGTCCTGCTGCCGTTCTTCTCGATCATGACGTTCCTGATCGCGGTGCCGACCGGGATCAAGTTCTTCAACTGGATCGGCACGATGTGGAAGGGGCAGCTGACGTTCGAGTCGCCGATGCTGTGGTCGGTCGGCTTCCTCGTCACCTTCCTGCTCGGCGGCCTCACCGGGATCATCCTCGCCTCGCCACCGCTGGACTTCCACGTCCACGACAGCTACTTCGTCGTCGCGCACTTCCACTACGTGCTCTTCGGCACGATCGTCTTCGCGACCTTCGCCGGCATCTACTTCTGGTTCCCCAAGATCACCGGCCGGATGCTCGACGAGAGGCTGGCGAAGTGGCACTTCTGGACGACCTTCATCGGCTTCCACACGACATTCCTCATCCAGCACTGGCTCGGGGACGCGGGCATGCCGCGCCGCTACGCCGACTACCTGTCGAGCGATGGCTTCACCTGGATGCACACGGTTTCCACGATCGGCGCGTTCCTGCTGGGGCTGTCCGTGCTGCCGTTCATCTGGAACGTCTTCAAGAGCTACCGCTACGGCGACCCCATCGACGTGGACGATCCCTGGGGCTTCGGCAACTCGCTCGAGTGGGCCACCACCAGCCCGCCACCGCGGCACAACTTCCTCGAACTGCCCCGCATCCGCTCCGAACGCCCCGCGTTCGAGCTGCACTACCCGCACATGGTGGAACGGATGCGCGAAGAAGCCCACGTCACCCGCGGGCACCCCCGGAACGCGGCGGACCCGGCCGAGCTGGCGGCCGCCGCGACCCAGCCCGACGAGCAGGGCGAAAGCGATGATCCCCGCGGCCGCTGACCCCGGCCCGCCGCTGAGCGCGCGGGAACGGCGGCGGCTGCGCGGGCTCGAGCGGAGGCTGCGGCCGACCGGGCCCCGGGTACCGCTGGTGCTGTGCCTCGGCCTGGACGCCGTCGCGCTGGCGCTGGTGGCCGCCGGGATCTTCCTGGCGCTGCCGTGGTTGTTCGCGGGATGCGTCGCCGTCAACCTCGCCGTCTGCCTGCACCTCGAACGCGGCGGCTGAACAGCGGAAGGCCGCCGGGCGTCCCGGCGGCTTTCCGCTTGCGGATCCGCTCAGAGGATCGGCGCGCCCCCGGTCACCGCGACGCGGGCGCCCGACACGTAACTGCCGTCGTCGGAAGCCAGCAGCACGTACACCGGCGCGAGTTCGGCCGGCTGGCCGGCGCGGCCCAGCGGCACCTGCTCGCCGAAGGACTTCACCTGGTCTTCCGGCATGGTGGACGGGATCAGCGGCGTCCAGATCGGGCCCGGCGCAACGCTGTTGGCCCGGATCCCCTTCGGTCCCAGCATCTGCGCCAGTGCCGCCGTCATGTTCGCGATGCCCGCCTTCGTGACGTCGTAGGGCAGCAGCTGCGGCGTCGGGCTGTCGGAGTTCACCGACGAGCTGCCGATGATCGACGCCCCGGGCTTCATGTGCGGCACCGCGGCCTTGGCGAGGTGGAAGAACGCGCTGAGGTTGATGGCGAGCGTGCGGTCCCACTCCTCGTCGGGGATCTCCTCGAGCGAGTCGTGGCTCATCTGGAAGGCGGCGTTGTTCACCAGCACGTCGAGCCGGCCGAACTCCTCGACCGCGCGGGCGACCAGGGCCCGGCAGTGCGCCGGGTCGGCGACGTCACCGGGCACGACGACGGCCTTGCGCCCGGCTTCCTCCACCCAGCGGCGCGTCTCTTCGGCGTCCTCGTGCTCGTCGAGGTAGGAGATGAGCACGTCGGCGCCTTCCCGGGCGTACGCGATCGCCACGGCGCGGCCGATCCCGCTGTCGGCCCCGGTGATGAGCGCCGCCTTGCCGGTCAGCTTGCCGGAGCCGCGGTAGGTGTGCTCGCCGTGGTCGGGCCGCGGGGTCATCGCGGCGGTCGTCCCGGGCGGGGTCTGCTGCTGGGCGGGCTGCTCGGACACGGGTCGCTCCTCGGGTGCGGGGGGATCTCCGTTCCCCGAGTTACCCGCCGGGTCCCGGTCCACACGTCATCGGAAGATGTCATCTTTTTGACGACTTCGTTCTTGTCATCGTTTGGATGACATGCTAGAAAAGAGGTGCGTGTTGACACGAACCGAACCGAAGGAGGAGGAAACCGATGTTGATGCGCACCGACCCGTTCCGTGAGCTGGACCGCCTCACCCAGCAGGTCTTCGGCACGCCCGGAACCTGGTCCAAGCCGGCCGCGATGCCCATGGACGCCTACCGCGCCGGCGACGAGTTCGTGGTCTGCTTCGACCTGCCCGGCGTCGCCCCGGACGCCATCGAGCTGGACATCGAACGCAACGTGCTGACCGTCAAGGCCGAACGCCGTCCGCTCCCGGGCGGTGACGACGTGCAGATGCAGGTCTGCGAACGCCCGCTCGGTGTCTTCTCCCGGCAGCTGTTCCTCGGCGAGACCCTCGACACCGACCACATCGCCGCCGACTACGAGGCCGGCGTGCTGACGCTGCGCATCCCGGTCGCCGAGAAGGCCAAGCCGCGGCGCATCGAGATCAGCGGCGCCCAGTCCGACCGGAAGGAGATCAAGGCCTGACGGGAACGCCGGACATGAACGACCCGGCCCGGGCCGCGGCGGAGACCATCTTCGCCGCGGCCGCCGACCTCGGCACCACCCGCCAGGAGGCGATCCTGGTGACCCGGGCGGTCCACGCGGCCGCCTGACCCCTACCGCGGCGCACCGTCACCGCGGTCCCGCGCTCGTGCCGGACAGCGGTGTGTCACCGCCGGTCCCGGGTATCCCGCAGCATGGACACCCTGAAGACGTCCGGTCGCGTGCGAGCGCTGTCCGCCGGCGCCGAACGCCCGGACCGTCCCCCGGTCGTGCTGCTGCCGGGCCTCGGCGCGCCGGGCTACCTCGTCGACACACTGCACGGGTGCGCCGCGGCCACGCGGAGCCATCTGCTCGACGTCCCCGGCTTCGGCGGGCCGGGTCCACTCGCCTGCGCCCCGGAGATCGACGCGATCGCCGGCGCGGTCACCGCGTGGCTGGACCGGCCCACTGTCCTCTTCGGACATTCGACGGCTGCGCAGGCCGCCATCGCCGTCGCGGCGCGGCGACCGGACCTCGTCCGAGCGCTCGTGCTGGCCGGGCCGACCTTCCCGCCCGAGCTGCGCCGCCTGGACCGCCTGTCCGCGGCATTCTTGGCCGACCTGGTCCACGAGTCGCCCTCGGCGCTACCCGGCACCGTCCCGCACTACCTGCGCGCCGGGCCCCGGCGGTTGATGCGGATGATCCGCTCGGCCCAGCGGGACGAACCGGAACGGGCGATGCCGCTGCTGCGGTGCCCGGTCCTGGTCGTGCGCGGCCGGCGGGACACGCTGAGCCCCGAACCATGGGCGCGGTCCCTCGCCGCCGCGTCGCGCGGCGCGTTCGTCACCGTTCCCGGCGCGCACACGTTCCCGGCGCGGTCCGGCGGCTCGACGTCGGCGTTGATCACGGAGTTCGCCGAGGGTTAGCCGCGGTGGCCACGGGTATGCCGACGGCCCGTCGGAAGGAGGCGCTGTGCGTGCGATGGTGTACCGCGGCCCGTACAAGATCCGCGTCGAAGAGAAGGACGTCCCCGCGATCGAACACCCCGGGGACGCGATCGTCCGGGTGACGCTGGCCGCGATCTGCGGTTCGGACCTGCACCTGTACCACGGGATGATGCCGGACACGCGCGTCGGCACGACGTTCGGGCACGAATTCGTCGGCGTGGTCGAAGAAGTCGGCTCGGGGGTGCGGAACCTGAAGCGCGGCGACCGCGTCATGGTGCCCTTCAACGTCTTCTGCGGCACGTGCTGGTTCTGCGCCCGCGGGCTGTATTCCAACTGCCACAACGTCAACCCGAACGCCACCGCGGTCGGCGGGATCTACGGCTACTCGCACACCTGCGGCGGCTACGACGGCGGCCAGGCCGAGTTCGTCCGGGTGCCGTTCGCCGACGTGGGGCCGGCCGTGATCCCGGACTGGCTGGCCGAAGAAGACGCCGTCCTGCTCACCGACGCGCTCGCCACCGGCTACTTCGGCGCGCAGCTGGGCGAAATCGTGGAAGGCGACGTCGTCGTGGTGTTCGGCGCCGGACCGGTGGGCCTGTTCGCGGCGAAATCGGCGTGGCTGATGGGCGCGGGCCGGGTGATCGTCATCGACCACCTGGAGAACCGCCTGGAGAAGGCGCGGACCTTCGCCCACGCCGAGACGTACAACTTCACCGAATACGACGACATCGTCGTGCACCTGAAGAAGCTCACCGGATACCTCGGCGCCGACGTCGCGATCGACGCGGTGGGCGCGGAGGCCGACGGCAACCTCACCCAGCACGTCACCTCGGCCAAGCTGAAGCTGCAGGGCGGCTCGCCGGTGGCGCTCAACTGGTGCATCGACGCCGTCCGCAAGGGTGGCACGGTTTCGGTGATGGGCGCCTACGGCCCGATGTTCAGCGCCGTCAAGTTCGGCGACGCGATGAACAAGGGCCTCACGCTGCGGATGAACCAGTGCCCGGTGAAGCGGCAGTGGCCGCGGCTGTTCGAGCACATCCGCAACGGCTACCTCAAGCCGAGCGACATCGTCACCCACCGCATCCCCCTGGAGCACATCGCCGAGGGCTACCACATCTTCTCCGCCAAGCTGGACGGCTGCATCAAGCCGCTGATCGTGCCGGACGCCGGCTGAGGAAGGGACGACCATGACGTACACGTCGGAACGGCCGCCGATCGCCGAATCGAGCGACAGCCTCCGCGCCCGGATCCCGGGCTGGGGCGCGGACCTGGACCCGAAGGACCGGCCGTCGGTGCCGAAGCTGCGGTGGCAGGAGGACAAGAGCGGCGCCCACTGGGAGTTCCCCGAGCGGCAGCCGGAGAAATGGCCGCGGGAACGCTCGATCGAGCACGAGTTCCTGACCCCGGTCTTCGGGACGTCGTGCCCGCCGAAGGGGCTTTCCGGTGCGCTGCGCCGGTTTTCCTACCGGAAGTACAGCGAAGGGCGGGCCGCGCACTGGCTGCTCCTGCTGGCCGCCGACCGGGTGGACGCCTGGGAGAGCCACCTGCGCTCGTTCGCCACGCTCCGCCCGGACAACCCGGTCACCGAGACCGGCGTGCTGAGCGAGTTCACCCGGCACGGCTTTTCCTCGCGGGTGGGCAAGAACCGGGCGGACGTCAAGCACCACCTGGCGGACCCGGTCATCATCGCGGGCCCGTGGGTGCTGGCGGCGGGGCTCGCGTATGCGGCGGCCCGGAAGGTCCTGCGGTGGCGCCGCCGCTGACCGGGGTCCGCCGGGTCGCAGCGGTGACCGCCGGGCTCCTCGCCTTCGCCGTCGCGGCCTGCTCGCCGCCCTCCGACCGGCACGCGGGCAGTCCGGGGAAGGCGCACGGGGTCGCCGTGGACGGCCGGGTGACCACGCCGGCGGGCGGGCTCCCCGGTGTCCGCGAAACCCGGGGGTCTTCACCGGCCCCGGTCGTCGCTCACTGAGGCCCGTTGGTCAGCGAAAGGTTGAACGTGTACCGGGACGCCCGGTACACGTGCCACCCGTATTCGACCACCCGGCCGGTGTCGTCGTAGGTCGTGCGCTGCATGGTGAGCAACGCCGCCCCCGGCTCCTCGTGGAGCAGTTCCGCGTCCTCTTCGGTCGCGAGCCGCGCGCCGATGTTCTGCTCGGCCGCGTGCAGCCGCACCCCCGCCGAGCGCAGGAGCTGGTAGAGCCCCCGCTCGCGCAGCTCGTCGTCGGCCGGGTCGATGACGCCGTCGGGCAGGTAGTTGTTCATCAGGGCGAGCGGCTCGCCGTCGGTCGAGCGGAGCCGCTTCAGCCGCCGCACGTGCGTCAGCCCGGGTGCCTCCAGCAGCTCGGCCACTTCGGCGCCGGCTTCTTCGACCTGGTTGACCAGCACCGCCGACGCCGGCTTGCCGCCCAGCCCGGCGAGGTCGTCGAAGAGGCTGCTCAGCCGCAGCGGCCGGGCCACCTTCGTGCGGACCACCTGTGTGCCGACCCCGCGCCGCCGCACGAGCAGGCCCTGGTTGACCAGGGTCTGGATCGCCTGGCGGATCGTCGGCCGCGACAGGCGCAGGCTCGCGGCGAGGTCGATCTCGTTGCCCAGCCGCGCCCCCGCCGGCAGCCTGCCGTCCTCGATCGCCGCGTGCAGCTGCCGGGACACCTGGAAGTACAGCGGCTCCGGGCTGCCCGGGTCCACGATGATCTCCCGGCCCGCGTCCCAGGCCGGGAAGTTGAGGTCCGGCGTGCTCATCCGCGAAGCCTACCGCGTCCGTGTCCCCTGTAGGGATGACCTGTTGTCCATATGTCTTGACAAAGTCTCCGACCGCTGGAATCGTCGACGACAGGGACACGAAGGGCGTGCTCCGAAGACAGGGAGCGGAACTGTGACCGACGTGCTGCGGCGCCTCGTCGCCCGACGCGTGCACGCCCCGGAAGCGATCGCCGAGGCGGCCGCGAACCGGGTGCGGGCCAAGTCGCCCTTCAACGACAAGGGCCGGACGATGATCATCGCGGCGGATCACCCCGCCCGCGGCGCGAACGCGGTGGGCGGCAATCCGTCGGCGATGGCCGACCGCGGCGAGCTGCTGGAGCGGCTGTGCCTCGCCCTCGAACGCCCCGGCGTCACCGGCGTCCTGGCGACCGCGGACGTCATCGACGACCTGCTGCTGCTCGGCGTCCTGGACGGCAAGACCGTGATCGGGTCCATGAACCGCACCGGGCTGGCCGGGTCGAGCTTCGAGATCGACGACCGCTTCGCCTGCTACGACGCGGAAGCGATCGAGCGGATGCGCTTCGACGGCGGCAAGACGCTGACGCGGATCTGCCTGGACGACCCGGCCAGCCCGGGCGTCCTGGAGAACACCGCCAAGGCGGTCAACGAGCTGGCCGACCGCAAGCTGATCGCGATGGTGGAGCCGTTCCTGTCGACCTGGGCCGGCGGGCGCCTCAAGAACGACCTCTCCCCCGACGCCGTCATCAAGTCGATCACGATCGCCGCCGCGCTCGGCCGCTCCTCGGCCTACACCTGGCTGAAACTGCCGGTGGTGGACGACATGGAGCGGGTGCTGGCGTCGTCGACCTTGCCTGCTGTCCTGCTCGGTGGCGAGGTCAAGGACCCGGACGCGGCCTTCGCCGCCTGGCAACGCGCCCTCACCCAGCCGACAGTGCAAGGCCTCGTCGTAGGGCGTTCGCTGCTCTACCCGCACGACGGAGACGTCGCCAAGGCCGTCGACACCGCGGTGGGGCTGCTGTGAACCCGCACCACCGCACCAGCGCCACGACCCGGAGGAACACCGTGAACACCATCGAGCATTGGATCAACGGCACCGCCACACCCGCGGGCTCGAGCCGCACGGCCCCCGTCCACGACCCGGCCACCGGCCGCGAGCAGGCCCGGGTCCTGCTGGCGGAGGAGTCCGATGTGGACACCGCGGTCGCGGCCGCGGGCAAGGCCTTCGAGTCGTGGGGCAACTCCTCGCTGTCCCAGCGCACCAAGGTGATGTTCGCCTTCCGCGAGCTGCTCGTGCGGCACGAAGACGAACTCGCCCGGATCATCTCCGCCGAGCACGGCAAGGTGATCGAGGACGCCCGCGGCGAAATCGTCCGCGGCCGCGAAGTCGTCGAGTACGCGTGCGGCATCGCCGACGCGCTCAAGGGCAGCTTCTCCGACCAGGTCTCCCGCGACGTCGACGTGCACGACTTCCACCAGCCCCTCGGCGTCGTCGCGGGGATCACCCCGTTCAACTTCCCGATCATGGTGCCGCTGTGGATGCATCCGATCGCCATCGCCACCGGCAACACCTTCATCCTCAAGCCCAGCGAGCGCGACCCCTCGGTCTCGAACTTCGTCGCCCGGCTCTACACCGAAGCCGGACTGCCCGACGGCGTCTTCAACGTCGTCCACGGCGACAAGACCGCGGTCGACGCGATCCTCGACCACCCCGGCATCGCCGCGGTGTCGTTCGTCGGCTCCACCCCCATCGCCAAGTACGTGCACGAGCGCGGCACCGCGGGCGGCAAACGCGTCCAGGCCCTCGGCGGCGCGAAGAACCACGCCGTCGTCCTGCCCGACGCCGACCTCGAATACGCCGCCGACCACCTCACCGCCGCCGCGTTCGGCTCCGCCGGCCAGCGGTGCATGGCCATCTCCGTCGGCGTCGCCGTCGGCTCGGCCGGCGACGAACTGGTGGAGATCCTCGAACGCAAGGCCCGCGAGGTGAAGGTCGGCCCCGGCACCGACCCGGCCAGCGACATGGGCCCGGTCGTCACCGAAGCCGCCCGCGAACGCGTGGTGCACTCCGTCACCCGCGGCGCCGAACAAGGCGCGACAGTCGTCGTCGACGGCCGCGACCTCAAGGTCGAAGGCCACGAGGCAGGCTTCTTCGTCGGCCCGTCCCTGCTGGACGACGTCACCCCGGACATGGACGCCTACCGCGAAGAAATCTTCGGCCCGGTACTGGCGATCGTCCGCGCCCGGACGCTCGACGAAGCCATCGCCGTCATCAACGCCAACCCCTACGGCAACGGCACCGCGATCTTCACCGGCAGCGGCGAAGCGGCCCGCAAGTTCCAGCGCGAAGTCAAGGTCGGCATGATCGGCGTCAACGTCCCGATCCCGGTGCCGATGTCGTACTACTCCTTCGGCGGCTGGAAGGACTCCCTCATCGGCGATAGCCCCATCCACGGCCCCGCCGGCGTCCGCTTCTACACCCGCGCCAAGGTCGTCACCACCCGCTGGCCCCACACGAGCGCCTCAGCGGCGGCGTTCACCTTTCCCACGTCCAGCTGAAGCCGCGGGCGTGCCGTGCCGCCGGGCGGAAGCCGGTGCTCGCTCCGGACGCAACCCCACGCCGACGAGATACACCGCCACCGTCCGCAGGAAAGGCAACCACTGTGCCGCAGTCATGAGCCGGCCCGCCGGACCGGCCTGCCTCCCGGACACGAGGGGGCCGGCCAGGTCGGCGTGCATGATCCGTTGGAGGGCCTGCACCAGAAGCAGCGACGGCAGCCGGCGCCGCCGGATCCGGGCGAGGTCGGCCCCGCTCACCGCACCCCGCTGGAGCCGCCCGGCCAGCAGGGTCGCGGTCGCGACCGCGTCCTGGACGGCGAGGTTGATGCCCACACCCCCGACCGGCGACATGGCGTGCGCGGCGTCCCCGATGCACAGCAAGCCCTCGACATGCCACCGGTGCAGCCGGTTGAGCCGGACGTCGAGAAGTTTGACGTCGTCCATCGAGACCAGCTCGCCGACTCGGTCGGCGTACTCGGGGAGGAGTTCGGCCACGTCGCGCCGGAACGCGTCGACGCCGCGGGCACGCAGCCGGCTGTCGGTGCCCTTGCGGGCGACGTACCCGATCTGGAAGTAGCCCTCCCGGGGAATGACGATCGCGAACCGTCCCCGGCCCGGCCGCCGGGTCAGCTGGCCGACCTGCTCGCCGTCACGACGCGAGAGCCGGAACCACCAGGTGTCGAACGGAACGTCGAACTCGGTCACGCCCAGCCCGGCCGCCGCGGGCAGGACCGAATTCCGGCCGTTGCACGCCACCGTGAGGTCGGCCCGGATCTCGCCTTCGACCTCGTCGCCGCCGGGCCCGTTCGTGCGGTAGCGGACGCCGGCGACCCGGCCGCGCTCGTGGATGAGCGAGGTCGCCGCGGTCCCCATCTCGAGCCGGAACGCCGGTTCCGCCCTCGCCGCGCCGGCCAGCAGATCCAGCAGGTCCCACTGCGGAACGATCGCCACATACGGATGCCGCACTCCCCACCTGCGCAGCGCACCGAAATCACCGATCCGCCGGACCCCGCCGGCTCCGTCCGGCAGGACCACGTCGGTGATCCGCGTCTGGGGCAGCCGCGCGAACCGCTCGCCCAGTCCCAGCTCGTCGAGCAGCTGCAGGGTCGCCGGATGCACGGTGTCGCCGCGGAAGTCGTGCAGGAAGTCCTCGTGCTTCTCGAGCACCGTGACCTCGACTCCGGCCCGCGCGAGCAGCAACCCCAGCACCATGCCCGCCGGGCCGCCTCCCACGACGCAACACGTCGTCCGCTCCACCGTGCCCCCGTTCCCCCTCGATCAGGGGCAAGCCGATGCCCACTCACCACCTTCTACACCCGAGGTGACGGCAGCCTGGAGAACGTCGCGCGAACGAGAGTATTCAGGGCAGCTTTGCCGCACTAACGGCGGCGAGCAGGGGCATCGACACCGGGTTGCCCGCAACCACCGTTCACCGGGGCTGCGCGGCCATCCCGTACCAGAGCAGATCGGCGAGGCTCGCCGCGTCCCGCCGCCAGTCCCCGTTCGGATCGAGCCACAGCAGGCCGCCGAACGCCTGCATGACCAGCACCGGTGTCAGGCCCGGCCGGACCGTGCCGGCCGCCACGTTGGCTTCGAGCATCGTCGCCACCGCGCCGAGCATGTCCTCGAAGGCGTCGCCCGGCAGCTCACCCCGGGACGCCGTCGCGGTCCGCAGCGCGTCGGCCAGCCCCTTCTTCGTCATCATGTAGTGCGCGAGGTGGTCCGTCACCCACACCCGGACCGCTTTGTCCGGGGGATGCTTTTCCAGCAGCGCCGGCACGACGTCCACGATGTGCCGGACCTCGCGCCGGTAGACCGCCAGGATCAGCGCCTCCGGGGTCGGGAAGTGCCGGTAGACCGTGCCGACGCCGACCTCGGCCTGCTTCGCGATCGCGTTGAACGAGACCTCGCCCGTTTCGGCCAGCGACGTCGCGGCCGCGGCGAGGATGCGCTCGTGGTTGCGCCGGGTGTCCGCGCGGCGGGGACTGACCGATCCCGTCGTCATCGTGCCTCCCGGTGCTTGTGCGGCCCCGCCGAATCTAGCCCAGACCTGGAGCGACTCCAGCTCGAACACTTCGTTGCGGAGCGGATTGTAATCCGCTAGCCTCGCGACCGGGGTGAAGCGGATGACTATCCGGTACGCCCGTTCCCACCACACGAGGCTCGACCGATCCACGGAAAGAGACCAGTGGAGATCTCACTCGAAGTCAATGGCACCACCGAACACCTGGACGTCGATCCGGGCGTGACCCTCCTGGACGCGCTGCGGGAGCGCCTCGACGTGACCGGCCCGAAGAAGGGCTGCGACCGCGGGCAGTGCGGCGCCTGCACCGTGCACGTCGGCGGACGGCCCGTGCTGTCGTGCCTCACCCTGGCCGCCACCGTCAAGCAGCCGGTGACCACCGTCGAAGGACTGTCCACTGAGGACGGTCTGCACCCGGTGCAGCAGGCGTTCGTCGACCAGGACGCCCTGCAGTGCGGGTTCTGCACCGCCGGGCAGATCATGTCGGCGGTCGCCGCCGTCGAGCAGGACGTCGACGACGTCCGGGAGTTCATGTCCGGCAACCTCTGCCGGTGCTCGGCCTACCCGAACATCGTCAAGGCCGTCGAGCAGGCGAGGCGGGCCGATGCGACCCTTTGAGCTGACCGCGCCCACCACCGTCGAAGCGGCCCTCGCGACGCCCGGCACGTTCCTCGCCGGCGGCACGACGCTGGTCGACCTCATGAAGCTCGACGTCCTGACGCCGGAGCACGTCCTCGACATCAACGCGGTCCCGCTGCGCGGCATCGACACCACCGACGGCCTGCGCATCGGCGCGCTGGAGCGGATGAGCGACATCGCCGCCCACGCCGGCGTCTATCCGGCGATTTCGCGCGCCCTGCTGCTGAGCGCGTCCCAGCAGCTGCGGAACATGGCCAGCATCGGCGGCAACCTGCTGCAGCGCACGCGTTGCTCGTACTTCCGCGACGTCGCGATGCCGTGCAACAAGCGCGTGCCCGGCAGTGGCTGCTCCGCGATCGAAGGTGCCAACCGGATGCACGCGATCCTCGGCACCAGCGGCTCGTGCGTGGCCACGCACGCCAGTGACGTCGCCGTCGCCCTGGTCGCGCTCGACGCCCGGCTGCGGCTGGCGGACGCCGCCGGCACCCGCGAGGTCGCGCTCGGCGAGTTCTACCACCTGCCGGGTGACACCCCCGCCCTGGAAAACGACCTGCGGCCCGGCGAGCTGATCACCGAGGTGTTCGTCCCCCGGCTGGACTGGGCGGCGAACTCCACCTACGTCAAGGTGCGCGACCGGCAGTCCTACGAGTTCGCGCTGTGTTCCGCGGCCGTCGCGCTGGACGTCCGGGACGGAATCGTCGCGGACGCGCGGGTCGCGGCCGGCGGCGTCGGGACGGTGCCGTGGCGGCTGGCGGGTGTCGAAGCGGCCCTGCGGGGTGCCCCGGCGACCCAGGCCGCCTTCGAAGAAGCCGCGGCCGTCGCGGCGGACGGCGCCGAGCCCTTGTCCGGCAACGGGTTCAAGGTGCCGCTGCTCAAGCGGACCATCGTCCGCGCCCTGCTCGAACTGACCGAGGGGAGCTCCCGATGATCACCCGGCTGGATGCGCCGCTGAAGGTCACCGGCCAGGCGAAGTACGGCGCCGACCACAACTTCCCCGGCATGGTCTACGGCTACGTCGTGCTCAGCACGATCGCCCACGGCGAGATCGAAGCCATGGACTTCGCCGCGGCGCGGGAAGCGCCCGGCGTGCTCGGCGTGTACTCGCCGTTCGACCCCCTGGCCCTGCGCACGCCGACCACGATGTTCGGCGAGGCGTGGGTTCCGTTGCAGGACAAGGAAGTCACCTACTACGGCCAGCCGATCGGCTTCGTGGTAGCGGAGACCTTCGAACAGGCCCGCGACGCGGCGGCGCTCGTGACGATCGCCTACCGCCCGCTCCCGGCCCGGACGTCGCTGGCCGAAGGCCTGGCGGACGCCGAAGACGCGCCGCCGGCCCGCGACGGCGCTCCCCCGACGCTGGAAGTCCTCGAAGACGGCGTCGAGACCTTCGAAGACGCGCTGGCCGCGAGCCCGGTGGTCGTCGAAGCGACCTACTCGACCGCGACCCAGAACCACGCCGCGATGGAACCACATTCCGCGGTCGCGGTGTGGGACGACGGCGAGCTGACCGTCTACAGCGGGAACCAGGCCTCGAACCTGCAGGCGGAGTACCTGGCCATGGCCCTGGACCTGCCGACCGAAGCCGTCCACGCGGTGAACCCGTTCGTCGGCGGCGCGTTCGGCGGCAAGGCGATGGTGTCGACGCCGTTGTTCCTGGCCGCGGCGGCGGCCCGGGACCTCGGCCGCCCGGTGAAGGCCGCGCTCGCCCGCGAACAGGTCTTCACCGCGACCGCCGGCCGGGCCGCGACCGTCCAGAAGATGACGCTCGGCGCGGAGCGGGACGGCTCGCTCGTCGCGCTCCGCCACGACTCGTGGTGCAGCACCGACGCCGCCGGCTCGTTCGTCGAGCCGACGTCGCACGGCACCTCGCGCGAGTGGTACGCCACGCGGAACCTGGCGATCAGCCAGAAGATCGTGCCGCTGAACGTCCCGCCGACCACGTTCATGCGGGCCCCCGGCGAGGCACCCGGCTCGTTCGCGCTGGAAAGCGCGATGGACGAGCTCGCCGTCGCGCTCGGCATGGACCCGGTCGAGCTGCGGATCAAGAACAACTCCATCGCCCCGCCGGGCAAGGACCTGCAGTGGGCGAGCAAGCACCTCGACGAGTGCTTCCGCGTCGGGGCGCAGCGGTTCGGCTGGGCGCACCGCCCGCCGGGCACGCGCACCGACGGCGACTGGCTGGTCGGCATGGGTGTGGCCACCGCGATGTTCCCCGCCCTGCGGTTCCCGGCGACGGTCGGCATCACGCTGAACGCGGACGACACCGCCGTCGTCGCGACCAGCGGCGCGGACCCGGGCACCGGTCTGCTGACCGTGCTCTCGCTGGTCGGCGCGGAGTCGCTGGACATCCCGGCGGACCGGATCACGCCGAAGCTCGGCGACTCGGCCCTGCCGCCGGGCGGGCTGTCCGGCGGCTCGACGGCGACGGCGAGCGCGGGCACGGCGATCATGCTCGCCGCGACGAAGGCGATCGACGAGCTGGTGGCGCTCGCGTCGGACGCCGGCGCGCCGTTCGAAGGCCGCGAAGTCACCTACGCCGACGGCCGCCTCTTCGCCGACGGCGAGACCATGACGTTCGGCGAGCTGCTGCGCACGCTGGGCCGCGAGACGCTCGAAGTCACCGGGTCTTCGGCACCGGGCGAGGAGCTGACCAAGCACTCGTTCAGCTCGTGGGGTGCCCAGTTCGTCGAGGTCCGCGTGCACAAGTGGACGCGTGAGGCCCGGGTGTCGCGGATGCTCGGCGTGTTCGACGCCGGCCGGATCATCAACGACCAGGCCGCCCGCAGCCAGCTCATGGGCGGCATGATCTGGGGCGTGTCGGCCGCGCTGCACGAGGGCCTGGAGATCGAAGCGAACGGACGGCTGGCCAACGGCGATTTCGCGAGCTACCTGATCCCGGTCAACGCGGACATCCCGGAGGTCGATGTCCACTTCGTCGAGTACCCGGACACCCTGCACAACGCGGTCGGCGCGCGGGGCCTCGGCGAGATCGGCACGGTCGGCGTGGCGGCGGCGGTGGCCAACGCCGTGTACAACGCCACCGGCGTCCGGGTCCGGCACATCCCGATCACCATCGAGGACCTCCTGGCGGAGTAAGCGGCGAGGTCGTGAGCGGGGAACAGGGTGGCCGGACAGGTCGTTCCCCGCTCACGGCCGTTACCCATCCGCGACAACGTGAGGGCGATCGGGTCATGACGGCGGACCCTCGCGGTCCTAGGCTGGCGGGCACTCCCCCAGGTCTTCCACGAAAGGGCCACCCGCATGACCGACCCCGTCGTCCCCACCACCTCCGGCGCGGTGCGCGGTCAGGTCACCCCCGCCGGCGTGGTGCGCTTCCGCGGCATCCCGTACGCCGCGGCGCCCGAAGGTGAGCTCCGCTTCGCCGAACCCGTCCCCGCCCCGCCGTGGGAGGGGGTCCGCGATACGCGGAGACCCGGGCCGACCGCACCGCAACGCCGTCACGACGTGCCCGGGCTCGACCTGACCCCGCTCGCCGGGACCGGCTGGCGGCCGGGGCCGGAATACCTGACCGTGGACGTCTGGACCCCGCAGCCGGGCGCCGCTTCGCTGCCGGTGCTGGTCTTCGTGCACGGCGGCGCGTTCCTCGGCGGCACCGGATCGGCGGCGGCCTACGACGGCACGGCGTTCGCCCGCGCGGGCGCGGTGCTGGTGACCGTGCAGTACCGGCTCGGCGTCGACGGCTTCCTGCCCCTCGACGGCGGCACCACCAACGTCGGGCTGCGCGACCAGCTCGCCGCGCTGCGCTGGGTCCGGGACAACATCGCCGGGTTCGGCGGCGACCCGGCGAACGTGACCCTCTTCGGGGCAGCGTCCGGGGCCGTGAGCGTCGCCTGCCTGCTCGGTTCGCCGCTGTCACCGGGGCTCTTCCACCGCGCGATCGTCCAAAGTGGACATCCGGACATGGTGCGCGACGGCGTCCAGGCACGGCGGCTGGCCAAGGTGGTCGCCGACGAGCTGAAGGTCGAGCCGACCGCCGAGGCGTTCCGGAAGGTGTCGACCGAGCAGCTGCTCGACGCGCAGGACGCCGTCCTGCGCCCGGGTGGCGCGCCCGACCTGCGCGACGCGCTGGGCTACGACCGCGGGTACGGGCTGAGCCCGTTCCTGCCGATGGTCGGCGACGACGTCCTGCCGCAGCACCCGGGCAAGGCGATCCGGGCGGGCGCGGGCGGTGACGTCGACCTGATCGCCGGCAGCTGCAGCGAGGAGATGCGGCTCTACCTCGTGCCGACCGGCGCGCTCGAAGCCGTCACCGACGACCAGGCCGTGGCGTCGCTGGCGGTGTCGCACCCGGACCCGGCCGGCGTGCTGTACGCCTACGGCCTCGGCGCCGGCCGCTCGGCGGGCGAGGTTCTCGTCGAAGCGCTGACCGACCTGGTCTTCCGCGACGGCGTGCGCGACCTCGCCGAGCACCACACCGGCCGGACGTTCCGCTACGAGTTCGAGTGGGGCTCGCCGCTGCTGGAAGGCAGGCTGGGCGCGTGCCACGGGCTGGAACTGCCGTTCGTGTTCGACGCGCTGGACGCGTTGTCCGGACCACGCGGCCTGCTCGGCGAAAACCCGCCGGCCGAGCTGGCCGGAGACCTCAACGGCGCCTGGTACCGCTTCGCCGCCACGGGCTCGCCGGGCTGGGCGGAGTACAAGGGCGAAGACACGATGTTCCACGCCTACTGATCCCCTTTGCTCCACCGGGCTGGCTCCTGGCCGGGACGGTTGACGAGCGCCCCGCCGCGCTGCCACGCTCGGTGCGCCCGGACGTCCGATGAATGGGGACCACCGATGCCCGAGGCGGGCTCTCCCGCTCCGCCACGCGCCTTAGTCCGCACGCTGCTGCGCAGCGGCACACCCGCGGAACCCGCCGAAGCCGACGACGGCAACCTCGCCGCCGTCGGGGACGCGACGCTCGCCCGCGCTTCGCGCTACTGGGTCGTCGTGCCGCTGGCGTACCGGATCGCGGCGTTCGTGAAGGTCTTCATCGGCTTCACCGCGGCGAACGGCGGCCTCGGTCTCGGCCCGGTGCTGGGGGCGACCCTGTTCGCCGTCGTGGCCAACACCGCCGCGACGGTCTGGGTGCTGCGCGCCGGCGGGTTGCGGGCCCGCGTCACCGGCCGGGCCCTCGCCCTGGACTTGGCGGTCGGTGTGGTGCTCAACTTCGCCGTGGCGGCGACGGCGCCGGCGTCCGTGCAGCCCTTCGCCGTCGACGTGTCCTGGACCTGGCTGGTCAGCGGGGTCGCCATGTGGGCGGGCACGTGCGGCCTGCCCGCGGCGCTGTGGCTGTTCGCGGCGGCCGTCCCGCTCCGCGCGGCGCTGACGCTGGCCGGCGGTCTCCCGCTGAGCCACCAGCTCGCGCTGACGCGGTCGATCGGCTGCCTGGTCGCGCTGGCCGTGGCGATCGTGATCGCCGTGGCGATCCTCATCCTGCTCGGTGTCGGCACGCGGTTCGCGGTGGACATCGGGCTCCGGCGCGGACGCGAGGCCGAACGCCGCCGGACCCGGCGCATCATGCACGACAGCGTGCTGCAGACACTCGAAGCGCTGGCCATCGCGGCACCCGGCGACGACGCCCAGGCCGCCGCCCGGCTGTCGGAACTGCGCTCGGTCGCCAGGGCGCAGGCGGCCGAGCTGCGCCAGCGGATCACCGAGCCGGTGCCCAACGGGTCGACGCGCGGGTTCGCCGTCGAACTCGCCGACGTCGCCACCGAAATGGCGCGCGACGGCCTGCGCACGCAGCTCGTCGCCGCCGACTTCGCCGACGACCGCAAGGTGTCGCAGGACCGGCGTACCGCGCTGGTCGAGGCGGTCCGGGAAGCGTTGCGCAACGCCGTGAAACACTCCGGGACGAACCAGGTCGTCCTGCGCGTGGAGGAGCGCGACGGCGGGATCGCGGTCGTGGCCCGGGACCAGGGCCAGGGTTTCGACGTCCGCGACCGGCCGCCGGGCTTCGGCATCAGCCAGTCGATCGTGGCGCGGCTGGCCGAGGTCGGCGGGCGCGGCACCGTGGACTCGCAGCCGGGCCGCGGCACCCGCGTCACGATGTGGGTGCCGGGCTAGGTCCGGGATTCGTCGAACGTCTTGAACGACTCGTTCCTGTCGTCGGACGTCTTGAACGAGTCGTTCAAGACACCGCGGTCCCACGCTGGGCCCGGCTCAGGCGGCACGGCGGGCGGCGCGCTCGGCGGCCAGGCTCGCCCGGCACGCCGCGGTGAGCCGGGTGGTCGCCGCGCTGCCGCCGCGCCCGCAGCGCGGGCAGGTCATCGACACGGCCAGGGACAGCTCGTCGACCGCGACGGCCAGCTCGCTCCGGCAGCCGCGGCACCAGCGGTGCCGGGTCACCGGGCTGACGTGGGCAGGCGAGGCCACGCACTGGTGGATCCACCGGCCGTGCACGTGGCAGGTCAGGCGGTCGTCGGGCGCGAGCAGGCCCATGTCTTCGGCGTCGTCCTCGGTGGCGAGCAGGACCGGCAGGCTCCGGACCCGGTTCGGCGTGCTGGTCGTGGCGGTCATCGTGGTCCCCTTTCGCTCTCACCCTTACGTCGAACCGGGGACGCCGGAATCGACATCGGCACCACGGCAGTGACGAGCCCGAGCGTGCAGACGATCGCCGCGATCAGGAATGGAGCAGCTCCTGAGTCGCCGGCGTGGTGGCTCACGGTCACGCTGGACACCGCGGCCGCGATCGTGGCGCCGACCTGACGGGTGGCGTTGAGGAGGCCGCCGACCGACCCGGCCGCGGCCGGGTCGGCTTGGCTGACCGCGAACCCGACCAGCGCGGGCAGGGTCCAGGAGACTCCGAGGCCACACAGCAGCAGCCCGAGGCCCAGCACGAACGGCTGGCCGTGAACCGTCGTCGCGACGGCGATGAGGGCCAGCCCGGCCGGGAACGCGACGAAGCCCATCCGGATGGGCCGCAACGGCCCGTAGGCCCCGACGAGCCGGCCGGTGATCAGCGGATTCAGCGCGACCACCAGTGTCATCGGCAGCAGCGACGCGCCCGCTCCGGCCGCGGTCGTGTGAAGCACGAGCGGGATCGAGAAGATCACGGTGGTCAGCGCGTAGTTGACCACCGCGCCCCACCCGAACGCCCGCCACACGGCCCCGTTACGCCGCAACGCCGCCGGGACGATCGGCGCGGGCGACGCCCGGTCGATCAGCGTGGTGCCGTACCCGAGCCCGAGGGCGACGAGTCCACCCAGAACAGCCGGTGCCCAGCGTTGCTGGCCTGCCTGGGTGACGGCGAAGGTGGCGACGGCCAGCGTCGCCGCGAGCCCGAGATGGGGAAGCCACGAGAGCGTGCGGGCTCGCCGCGTGATCGCGATCGGGGTCCGGCACAGGAGAAGAACCACCAGCGCGATCGGGAGGTTGATGACGAAGACGGCACGCCAGCCGTCGACGGCGATGAGCCATCCGCCGAGGACCGGGCCCGCGGCCATGGCCACCCCGCTGATGGCCGCCCAGGCACTGATGGCACGTCCGCGGGCTCCGGGCTCCGGATACAGACCGGCGATCAAGGCCAGCGAACTCGGGATGATCGCGGCGGCGAAGAGGCCGAGCACGGCTCGGAAGACGAGCAGGAGCGCGATGGTGGGCGCGAACGCGCACGCCAGTGAGGCCGCGCCGAAACCGATCACCCCGGCGAGGAAGACCCGGTAGGCACCCAGGCGGTCGGCGAGGCTGCCCGCGAACACCAGGGCGGAGGCCAGCGCCATCGTGTAGACGGTGGTGGTCCAGCCGACGCCGACGACGCCCGTGTGGAGGGAGGTCATGATGCTGGGTTCGGCCACGGCCAGGACGGTCGTGTCCAGCAGCACCATGAAATAGGCCAGCGAGATCCCCACCAGCCGGGTCGCCGGCTGGATTCGGTTCCGTTGTGCATCGGGAGGCGCTGTCGCGGACATGAAACTCCTTGATCCAGTGAGGACGGACGGTCCGCAATGGTGCGTCTTCACCGGGCCCGGTTCGACCGGTGCGGCCGCACCGGTATTCGGAATATCCGAACACCTGCTTAGGGTGGGTGCGTGGACCTGGACCAGCTCAGAACCGCCATCGCGTTGCTGCGGCATCGGACGGTCAACAAGACGGCGGCGGCCCAAGGCCTCGCGGCGTCCTCGATCTCCGATCGAGTACGCCGCCTCGAGGCCGAACTCGGGGCACCGTTGTTCCTCCGCGACCGCGCCGGCATGCACCCGACCGCGGCCGGCCGCGCCTATCTCCTCACCGCGGCCGCGGCGCTGGAAGCGCTCGACGATGCCGCCGGACAGCTCCGGGCCGGGCCAGGCCTCGTTGTCGGAGCGCAGGCATCGATCGCCGGCGAGCTGCTGCCGTCCGTCCTGGACGAGCTCCGGCAAGCGCGTCCGGAACTCCAGGTCCAGCTACGCCCCGACCCCGACCGCGATCGGCTCCTTGCCGCGCTCGGCCACGGCGAAATCGACGTGGCCGTGCTCCTCGACGCCGGTGAGCACATCGGCGGCCTCGGCTTCTCCGACCCGGCTTCGGACCTGGAGCACCTGGACGCGCGCGAAGTCGCCATGACGGTCGTCGCCCCGCCGGATCATCCCCTTCTCGGGCGCCCGGTGACCATGGCGGAGATCCAGCGCAGCGGAGGCCTGGTCGGCCGGGAACCGCGGTGTTCCTTCTGGATGGCCACCCGGCGATGGCTCGGTCCCGATGTCGGCCTCACCGCCGTCGGCGGCCTGGCGCAGGTCCGCGAATGGGTCGCCACCGGTCGCGGGGTCGCCCTGCTGCCCGAGTTCGCCGTGCGGGCCGATCTGGATTCCGGCCGCCTGGAAGCCGTCGATGTCCAGGCACCACCCCTGCGGCTGCGCCTCATCTGGCGCGAAGATCACCCCGGCGTCAGCGAGCTTCGCCCCCTGCTCTACGCGCTCACTCAGGCCTGACCGCGCGCACGGTCGACTGGCCGGATTCCGGCGGTTCCTGGCGTTCCGGCCACTCCCCGGCGCCCGGGAAGATCGATAGCTTCGGCGGGTGTCGAAAATCCTCCTTTCGGTCCACGTCCTGGCGGCGATCCTCGCCGTGGGCCCGGTCGCGGTCGCGGCCAGCATGTTCCCCGCCGCGGTCCGCCGGGGCGACGTCAAGTCGGCGACCCTGCTCCACCGGATCTGCCGTGTGTACGCCTACGCGGCCATCGCGGTTCCGGTGTTCGGCTTCGGCGTGGCGGGCACGATGCACGTCATGGGCGACCCGTGGCTGCTCGTGTCGATCGGCCTGACGGCGGTCGCGGCCGCGGTGCTCGCGCTGCTGGTCCTGCCGCGCCAGAAGCGGCTGCTGGCCGAAGAGTCCACTTCGGACACTCTTGGCCGGCTGGCCATGCTGACCGGCGTGTTCAACCTGCTGTGGGCGGTGGTGACGGTGCTGATGATCGTCCGGCCCGGGTCGTCGACCGGTGCCTAGACCGCGACCGCGTGCGGCACGCGCACCGCCACGAAGTCCGGCCGCTGCCGCAGGGCGAACCCCAACGAGAGATACAGGCGGATCGCGGAGGTGTTCGCCGCCGCCGCGTGCATCATCGGCGTCTCGCCGCGCTCGCGGATGCCCGCCGCCACCGCGAGGACGAGCCGCGTCGCGAGCCCCTGCCCGCGGTGGGCCGGGTCCGTGCAGACCGCGCTGATCTCCGTGTAGCCCGGCGGGTGCAGCCGTTCGCCTGCCATCGCGACGAGCGCGCCGCCGCGGCGGATGCCGAGGTAGGTGCCGAGCTCGACGGTCCGCTTCCGGAACGGGCCCGGCTGCGTCCGTTCGACGAGGTCCAGCATCTCCGGCACGTCCGCGGGCCCGAGCCGCACCGCTTCCGGGTCGGGTGCGGCCGCGACGCCGTCGTCCACCAGCTGCACGCCGGAGATCTCGTCGAGCACCTCCCAGCCGGACGGCGGCCGCGCGGTGACGGCGGCGATCACGACGGTCGCGCCCGGCCCGGCGAGAGCGGCGACGTCGAGCCAGTCCTGCTCACCCGGATCGTCGGGCAGGGCCAGGAACGGCGCGACGTCCTCCGGGTAGCGCAGCACGCGCCCCTGCCGTTCCGCGAAGTGCGCGTGCGGGCCGGTCAGCGAGGCCCAGGTCGGGTTGTCCAGCGGAGAAGCCACGGCTCCAGCATGCCGACACCGGTCGAGTGGCCGCCGCCACTCCCACATCCTGGGTAGGGTGCGCACGTGGGTTCCCAGGTCCCGGTGTGGATTCCGATCGTCGTCGCCCTGCTCGGCCTCGCCGGGGTGATCCTGACCCAGGTCCTTTCCGGACGGCGGGAGGCCCGGCGGATGGCCGAAGAGGCCGCTCGCGAAGAGCGCCGGTGGCAGCGCGAGCGGGAAGCCCGGACCCACGAAGCCCGCGCCGCCGCCTACGCCGAGCTGCTCGGCGCCCTCGGGGCGTTCGACACGGTGCTGTTCCGGGCGCTCAGATCCCGGGAAACGGCCCACCCCATCGACGAGCACCAGGTCACCGAGTTGCGTGAGGTGCGGAGCGAGGCCCAGCACGCCCTCGGACCGGTCACACTGCACGCGCCGGAGGCCGTGCGGAAGCTCATCGGCGACGCGACGCTGCCCCGGCTGCGGCTGGCCACGCGGTTGCTGGACTCGGACAACGACGGCACGGAGGACCGTGCCCTCTGGACCGCGGGTCAGCGCGGCTACCGTCTGCTGCGGGCCAAGATGCGCCTCGACCTGGGCTTCGACGCGGAACCAATGGCCGCGATCGAGGCGATCGGTGCTCAGCCGACGGTGGTCAGCTCCTCGTCCGAGAGCACCCCGGATCCGGCCGACACGACCAGCCTGCCGCCGCCGACCTTGTAGGTGTAGTCGCCGTTGACCGCGACGAAACCGTCGCCCTCGGCCTGGGCCGGCAGCATGATGTGGGTGTCGCCGGAGGCCGCCTGCCCGCGGGCCTGGCCGTCGTAGAAGATCCGGCCGTCGGGGATCCGGCAGATCGTGACGAGGGTCTTCGCGGTCTGCGCCACGAGCAGCGCGGTCCCCTCGCCGCCGGGCAGGTACCGCGCGGCGTCGCCCGGGCAGGACTTCCCGTCCGGCGTGGCCGAGGTGGACGTGGACGGCGTGACGGGCGGGGTGGCGGAAGCGGTCGTGACCACGGTCTTGGTGGTCGGCAGCGCGGGCGTCGTGTACTCCGGGAAGGGCCCCGACGCTGACGGCGAAGGCCGTGAGCGCCCGGTGAACAGCAGGACCCCGCCCACCGCGGCGCCGGCGACCAGCATCAGGGTGAGCAGGACCCACAGCGCCCGCGCGCGGGCCCGGCCCGGCGCCAGGCTCGCGCAGGTGCCGCACCGCCCGGTGCCCGGGTCGTTGACCGCGCCGCACTGCGCGCACGTCCAGGGAAAACCCGCCATCGGGCCTCCTTCGGCCCGGCGCCACGCCACGCCGGTCCCCCCATCGTCACCGACGAGGGCACCGGCTGCAACGGCCCGCGGCTAGCCGTGGACGACGTTGACCATCCAGGGAATGCCGAACCGGTCGACGCAGGCGCCGAACTCGTCGCCCCACATCTGCTTTTCGAACGGAACCGTCACGGTGCCGCCGTCGCTGAGCTTTTCCCAGTAGCCGCGCAGGTCGTCGGCGTCGTCCCCGCTGAGGCTCACCGAGATGTTCGTGCCCGGGTTGTGCTCCATCCCGGCCGGGGTGTCCGACGCCATCAGCGCGAAGCCGTTCTCGGCCTCCAGCTGGGCGTGCATGATCTTGTCCGCGTCCGCCCCTTCGGGTGAACCGAATTCCCCGAACGTGTTCACCGTCAGCGTGCCACCGAAGACGCTCTTGTAGAACTCCATGGCCTGCCGCGCGTCGTCGCGGAAGCTCAGGTAGGGGTTAAGGCGAGAAGCCACGGCCATCTCCTTCGATCGGACGAGAGCAGCATCCTCGCAGAACACCCGCGCTGCGCCAATCGGCGGATTTTCAGGGCCGTCCTCAGAGCACGAACCGCCGTTGCGCGACGGGTTCGAGCGGCAGCGCGCCGTGCAGCGCGGCCCGGGCACGCAGCTCCAGCGCCCGGTCCAGGGCCCCGCTCCCCGGCGCCGCGGCGTGGAACGTGCCGCGGTCGAACAGGTACACCAGCGCGAGCTTCCCCTGCCGGCGTCCGGTCTGCTCGGCGAACTCGACGGTCGCCGACCGCAGGCAGCCGCCGTAGCCCGCCCGGTTCAGCCGGTCCGCGACGTCGACCAGGTCGCCGGTCAGCACGCGCAGGTCGCGGTTGCGGCGCCAGCACCGGACCGTCGAGTGGCCTTGGAGGTCCTGGGTCACCAGCGGGTGCACCGGCAGCCGTGCCGACGTCGCGGCGATCAGCTCCGCCTCGGTGCGGGCCAGCGCGTCCCCGTCCACTTTGAAGTCGACCGTGCCGCCGCCGGTGGGCGCGAGGCCGAGCGCGGCGCGCATCCGCGGGGCGGCCGCGGCGAGGGTGTAGAGGGACTGCAGGTGCGGGCGGGACGTCCAGCACCGGACGAGCTTGCTGTCCAGCAGGGTCACGAAGGTTCCTATCTTCGGTCGAGAAGACCGCCGGACCGGGCGCACTGGCAATGTCCACAGTGGACGTCAGGCGCGGGGACGCGGGGCCGGAAAGGACAGCATGCGCCAGCGCTGCCCATTCCGCCCGGAACGCCGGCGTCCGCGCGGCGAACGGCACCGGCCCGCCGCCGAACGGTCAGCGGTGAAACAGTTCGACCGATCAGCGGTATTCCCCCTCGCCTCACGCGGTGGTGATCACGACCTTCCCGAAGTTCTCCCGGTCCTCGAAGCGCCGGAACGCCGCCCCGGCGTCCTCGAACGAGTGAACGCTGTCGATGACCGGCTCGATCGGCCACACGGCGAGCCACCGGAGAAAGTCCTCGGTGTCCTCGCGGCTGCCGACCCAGATCTTCCGCACGGTCGCGCCACTGCGGAACAGGTCCATGAAGTCGACCGCGGGCCCGGTCCGGCCGACGAACCCGACGAGCGCGATCTCGGCGTGGTGCGTCCCGGCCGCGACCAGCGACTGCGCGAACGTGCCGGGCCCGCCGACCTCGACGATCCGGTCCGCGCCCCGCCCGCCGGTGGCGTCGAGCACCGCCTTGCCCCATTCCGGCGTCGCGACGTAGTCGATCACCGTGTCCGCGCCGAGCTCGGTCAGCTTCGCCGCCTTGGCCGCGCTCGACGTCGTCGCGACGACCCGTGCCCCGCGCGCCTTCGCCAGTTGCAGGGCGAACAGCGAGACGCCGCCGGTACCGAGGGTCAGCACGACGTCGCCCGGGCGCACGCCGTCGAGCGACGTCCACGCCGTGACGGCGGCGCACGGCAAGGTCGCGCCCTGCTCGAAGGTCAGCGAATCCGCCAGCGCGACGAGCGCGTGCTCCGGGACGGCGCGGTATTCGGCGAGCCAGCCGTCCTGGCCGTTGCCGTAACCCACGATCGTGTCCGGCATCCGTCCGGCGATCCAGCCCGGGTGGAAGGTGTTGATCACCCGGTCCCCCTCGGCGAAGCGGGTGACCCCCTCGCCGGCCGCGACCACCTCGCCGGCGGCGTCCGAGACCGGGATCAGGCCGCCGGACCCGGTGGTGAAGTGGTCGCCGTTCAGGATGAGCAGGTCGCGGTAGTTCAAGGACACGGCCCGGACCCGGACGAGCACCTCGCCGCGCCGCGGCTCGGGCATCGGCTCTTCACACTGGACCAGGCGGCCGGACTGGGGACGGTAGACGCGCACCGGAACTCCTCATGTTAACCAGTTGACTAACATCGACCATGGCACAGCGGCTCCCGCGCGGGCAACCGGGGATACTCGGGACATGGCCAGCCGCACCGCGACCCCCCTGGACCACCCGGCCCTCGAAGACGTCTCGTTCACGGCGGCACTCGAAGCCCTGCGCGACCCCCATCGGCTGGCCATGATCGCCGCCCTCGCCCGCGAACCCGGCCAGTCGTGCGGCGCGATCATGCCGCCGGTCAGCAAGCCCGCCGCGTCCCGGCACTTCAAGATCCTCCGCGCGGCCGGGCTGCTGAAGCAGTGGGACAGCGGCACGCAGCGGCTGAACGCGCTGCGCCGCGAGGAGTTCGACGCCCGCTTCCCCGGCCTGCTCGACCTGGCCCTCTCCGAAGCCGCGCGCGGCTGACTTTCCCCTTTTCGCACCAACCAGACATTTAGCGTTGCTAATAGATCTGTGTCAGAGCTAGCTTGGAGGCGTGACCGAACTCGCCGAACGGCTCCTGGGTGCCGTCCACGGGGTCCGCCGGGTGCTGCGCCGCCGGGTCCGGGCCGATGTGCCGGGCTTCCCGCTGCCCGGCGCCCAGGTCGAAGTCCTGCGCGTGGTGGCCGACCAGCCCGGCATCGGCGTCGCCGCGGCCGCGCGCGAACTGCACCTGGCGAACAACTCCGTGAGCACGCTGGTGAACCAGCTCGTCGACGCCGGGCTGCTGCGCCGCGAGGCCGACCCCGCCGACCGCCGCGCGGCCCGGCTGGAGATCACCGGCGCGGCCGCCGACCGGATGGCGGCCTGGCGGCGCGCCCGGACCGGGCTCGTCGCCGACGCGCTCGCCGGACTGTCCGAAGAGGACATAGCGGCCATCGAAGAGGCGTTGCCGGCCCTGGAAAAGCTCATGGGCATCCTGAAGGAGCAGCCATGACCGAACCCGCCGCGGTGCACTGCACCGGCCTGAGCCACTCGTTCGGCACGACCCGCGCGGTGGACGGCGTCGACCTCGAGATCCATCCGGGCGAGGTGTTCGGCCTGCTCGGCCCGAACGGCGCCGGCAAGACGACCACCCTCCGGATGATCACCACGCTGCTGCCGACGGCGCCGGAGAAGATCACCGTCTTCGGCGTCGACGTCGCGCGCCGCCGGATGGCCGTGCGACGGCTGATCGGGTACGTCCCGCAGCAGCTGTCCGCCGATGCCGCGCTGACCGGCCGGGAGAACGTCGCGTTGTTCGCCCGGCTCTTCGACGTGCCTCGCCGCGGCCGGGCCGAACAGGTGCGGCTGGCCCTGGACCTCGTCGGGCTGGCCGGCGACGCCGACCGCACCGCCAAGACGTACTCCGGCGGCATGATCCGCCGGCTCGAGCTGGCCCAGGCCCTGGTCAGCTCGCCGCGGCTGCTCATCCTCGACGAGCCGACGATCGGGCTCGACCCGGTCGCCCGCTCGTCGGTCTGGGAGCGCATCGGCTCGATCCGCGAGGCGACCGGCATGACCGTGCTCGTCACCACGCACTACATGGACGAAGCCGAGCAGTACTGCGACCGCGTCGCGCTGATGCACGCCGGGCGGATCCGCGCGCTCGGCACCCCGGCCGAGCTGGAAGCCGATCTCGGCCCGGGGTCCACTTTGGACGACGTGTTCCGCGCGGTGACCGGGAACCGCCTCGACAACGACGAAGGAGGGATCCGCGGTGTCCGTGCCACTCGCCGTACCGCCCGCCGTCTCGGCTGACCCGGGCCCGCTGCGCCGCCTGCGCGTGCTCGCTGCCCGCGTCGGCGCGATGTGCCTGGTCGAGCTGCAGAAACTCCGCCGTGACCAGACCGAGCTGCTCACCCGGGCGATCCAGCCCGCGCTGTGGCTGCTGATCTTCGGCGAGACGTTCACCCGGCTGCGCGCGATCCCGACCGGCTCGACGCCGTACCTCGACTACCTGGCGCCGGGCATCCTCGCGCAGTCGGCGTTGTTCATCGCGATCTTCTACGGCATCCAGATCATCTGGGAGCGCGACGCGGGCGTGCTCGCCAAGCTCCTGGTGACGCCGACACCGCGAGCGGCGCTCGTCGCGGGGAAGGCGTTCGCCGCCGGCGTCCGCGCGCTCGTCCAGGCGCTGATGGTGCTGGTCCTGGCCGCGATCCTCGGCGTCGGGCTGACCGCGAACCCGCTGAAGCTGCTCGCCATGGCCGCCGTCCTCGTGCTCGGCTCGGCGTTCTTCTGCTGCCTGTCCATCGTGATCGCCGGGATCGTGCTGTCGCGGGAACGGCTGATGGGCATCGGCCAGGCGATCACGATGCCGCTGTTCTTCGGCTCGAACGCGCTGTACCCGGTGGACCTGATGCCGCCGTGGCTGAAGGTGCTCAGCCACGTCAACCCGCTGAGCTACCAGGTCGACGCGCTGCGGGGCCTGCTCATCGGCACCCCCGCCCACCTCGGGACCGACTTCGCGGTGCTGGCCGCGGCGACGGCGGTGGCCATTTCGGTCGCTTCGGCACTGCTCGGCAGGTTGGCCCGGTGAGGCACATGTCTCACCGAACGGAAGCTTTATCGCCCGATGCCTAATCTCGAATTCGTGAATCGTCATCGGGGCGTGGTCGGATTTGTCGGTTTTTGTGTGCTCGCCGGAATCCTGGCGGCCGGGACGATGGCGCCCGCCGCCATCGGGGCGGGCCTGCTGTCGAATCAGGTCAGCGATTCGGTGGACGCCATTTCGGCGCAGCTCGCCGCCGCCGATCCGCCCTTGGTCACGACGGTGACCGACCGCGACGGCGCCCCGATCGCGACGCTGTACGCGCAGTACCGCCTGCCGGTCACCGCGGCCGGGATCGCGACCACGATGAAAGCCGCGATCATCGCGGTCGAGGACCGCCGGTTCTACACCGAAGGCGGCGTCGACGTGCAGGGAATGCTCCGCGCGGCGGTCAACGACAGCACCGGCGGCGCGCTGCAGGGCGCGTCGACGATCACCCAGCAGGACGTCAAGAACTACCTGATCAACGTCGTCGACCGGAACAACCAGTCGGCCCAGCAGGCCGACCGCGAGGACTCGCTCGCCCGCAAGCTGCGGGAGGCGAAAATGGCCGTCCAGCTGAACGAAACGAAGAGCAAGGACGACATTCTCGCCGATTACCTCAACGTCGTCGAATTCAGCGGAACCGTGTACGGGGTCGGTGCCGCGGCAAAAGCGTACTTCGGGACGACAGCGGACAAACTGACCGTGCCGCAGGCGGCGTTGCTCGCCGGAATGGTGAACAACCCCAGCGTCTACAACCCGTACGCCCACCCGGACAAGGCGCTGCAGCGCCGCAACCTCGTCATCGACGACATGGTCACCAACGGCTCGATCCCCGCCTCCTACGCGGCGACGGCGAAGGCCACACCGCTCGGGCTGCTGCCGAACGGGCCCGCCACGCCGTCCAGCTCCTGCCTGGGCGCGGCGCCGGACGCGGGTTTCTTCTGCGCCTACGCGGAAAGCTACCTCGAGCGCGCCGGGTTCACCGCCGACCAGCTCGCCACCGGCGGGTACACGATCAAGTCCACGCTCGACCCGCGCGTGTCCCAGGTGACGAAGGACGCCGTCGACGCGAACGTGCCGACCACGCAGGACGGCGTGGCCAACACCTTCGCCGTCGTCCAGCCGGGCCCGAACGGGCACCAGGTGCTCGCCATGGTCGCCAACCGGAACTACGGCACGGACCCGGGCCAGGGCCAGACGTCGACCGACCTCGTCGCCGACGCGAGCAACAAGTTCGGCTCGGGTTCGTCGTTCAAGATCTTCACCTCCGCCGCGGCGCTCGTCACCGGCAAGGCGGGCCTGGACACGCCGCTGCCCAACCCGGACAGCCAGTGCTTCACGCCGCCGGACGCCGACGCGCACACGCCGTGCTACACCGTCCACAACGACGGCCACTACGCGGACCCGATCACCCTCGAAGAGGGGCTGGCGACGTCGCCGAACGTCGCGTTCGTCGGGCTCGAGTCGCAGGTGGGGATGCCCGCCGTGCTCGACATGGCGTACAAGCTGGGGCTGCGGAACACCCTCGCGACCAACGACGCCGGCCGCACGCCGGACCCGAAGTCGGGCAACCCGCAGTACCGCGAGCCGCAGTCGCAGTACTTCAAGGACCTGCTGTCGTTCACCCTCGGCAACAGCCCGGTCAGCCCGCTGGAAATGGCGAACGTCTCGGCGACGCTGATGAGCGGCGGCGTCTGGTGCCCGCCGAACCCGATCCTGTCGGTCACCGACCGGGACGGGAACGCCGTGCCGGTGCCGCAGCAGGGGTGCGAACAGGTCATCCCCACGGGCGTGGCGAACACGCTGGAAGCGGGCCTGAGCAAGGACACCACGAGCGGCACGTCGGCCGAAGCGGCCCGCGCCGCCGGCTGGACCCGCCCCGACATCGGCAAGACGGGCACGACCCAGCAGAGCGAGTCCGTGGCGTTCGTCGGCGGTGTCGACGGCTACGCGGTGTCGTCCATGGTGTTCGCCGACGGGCCGCACCCGCGCGAGATCTGCCCGGGCACCCCGGTGCACCTCGGCGACTGCGGTCACGGCGCGTTCGGCGGCACGGTCGCCGCGCCGCCGTACTTCCACGCGATGAGCCAGTTGCTGGCCGGGGTCCCGGACCAGCCGATCCCCGGGCCCGACCCGGCGTACCTGACCGCCCGGGGCTAGCGCGGTTCGAGGAAGACGAGCGGGATCTCCCGCTCGGTCTTCGTCTGGTACTGCGCGTAGTTCTTGAAGTCGGCGGTGATCTTCGGCCACAACTGCGCGCGTTCGCCGGCGTCGGCGACCCGGGCCCGCATCGGCTGCTTCGGGCCGCCCTTAAGCGAGACCTCGACCTCGGGGTTGTCGCGAAGGTTGAGGAACCACGCGGGGTGCGTGTCGTCGCCACCGCGCGAAGCCACGACGACCCAGGTCTCACCGTCCTGGTGCGGCGAGGTCAGCAGCACCGACCGCGGCTGCCCGCTCTTGCGGCCGATCGTGGTGAGCTCGAGGACGGGCATGGCGACCTGCCAGCCCACCCGCCCGCCCGTGAGCTTGATCAGGCCGCGGTGCACGGCATTCATGGTCTTCAGGGCGAAGTCGCTTGGCATGATCCCAATCTAGCGCCGGGCACCCGCCCGCCGGCCGTACGGGTTGATTGTCCACTTTGACCGGTTCCGGTCCGGACCAGTTCGGCAAAAGCCCCACGGCGCGTGGCGCCGGTGTGCGAGGCTGCGCGGCGAACGAGGACCGAAAGAGAGAAGACCGATGCTGATCTGGGGCTGGCGTACGCGGATCTACGTGCTGGCGATGACGACCTTCCTGTGCGGCCGCTGCGGCAACCCCGCTTCGCACGCGGTCCGCAAGGCGGTCACGAAGTTCACGCTGTTCTTCATCCCGCTGTTCCCGATCAGCGTCAAGTACACCGCGCAGTGCACGTTCTGCGGGATCGAGAACCGGATCCCGAAGGAGGACGCCGTCCGGCTGCAGGCGCAGGAGGAGCAGGGCCACGCCCAGCAGGCCGCGCCCGGGTATCCGGCGCAGCCCCAGGGGTACCCGGCGCAGGGGCTCCCGGCGCAGCCGCAGGGGCTTCCTCAGCAGGGTGTCCAGCACCCTTCGGGGCAGCAGTACCCCTCGCAGCCGCAGGGATTCCCGCAGCCGGGCCAGCACCCTCAGCAAGGCCAGTAGCGCGCTTCTCCCGGCCCGGGGCTTCCCGCGGGCCGGGGGTCAGTGCCCACCGGGGCGAGCCGCACTACTGCCGTCAAAGCCCTCCCAGCCCGGGCCTTCCCCTGGCTGGCGTCAAGCGCCCACCGGCGCGAACCCGGCGGCCCGCCGGGCGATCCCCACCGCCGCCGCGGCGAACCGGACGTGGATCCCCGCGAGCAGCGCGAGATCGACCGCGGCACCGGTCCCGCGCGGCCACTCCCGGCCGTCCACCCACTCGCGCAGCTCCCGCTCGGCCGCACCGGCGAGCATCTCCCCCAGGGCCCGGGCGGCCGCAACCGCCTGCACGCCGAGCCGGGCGAGCGCGGGCCGGGCCGCTGACGGCACCGGCCCCCGCGCGTCCGCGACCTCCCGCGCAAGACCACCCATCCGAGTGAGATCCGCGGCGGTGTGCACGGCGGCGACCACCGCCTTCACCTCCGCCTCCCGCGGCGCGTGCAGGGCCGGCAGCGCACACGCCTGGTCCTCGCACGCGGCCCCGAGCGCGGCCGCCGCCGCGACCTGCTCACGCACCCGTCCGCCCAGCGTGTCGTCACTTTCCAGCACCGAGCGCGTGGCTTCTTCGAGCGCGATCGCGACGAGCGCGCAGAGGTCCGCCAGCCGGTGGGAGAGCGTGACCAGTTCCTTCTGAAACGCGGTCGGCATGGCGGCAGGAAACCAGCCCGGCCGGGTGTCGGCATCTCGTCGCCCCGCCCGGAATTGTCGGTCCCCCGTGCTCTCCTCGACGGCGAGAGCGGTGCACCCCGCACCCGGAGGAGAAGGAGCAGACCGATGGCAGGCGAAACGACGGTCACCGTGGCCGGCAACCTGACGGCCGACCCCGAACTGCGCTTCACCGCGGCCGGCGTCGCGGTCGCGAGCTTCACGGTCGCCTCGACGCCGCGGACGCTGGACCGGCAGTCGGGTGAGTGGAAGGACGGCGAGGCGCTGTTCCTGCGCTGCAGCCTGTGGCGCCAGGCCGCGGAAAACGCGGCGGAGAGCCTCACGCGCGGAACGCGGGTCCTGGTCACCGGCCGGCTGGTGCAGCGGTCGTTCGAGACCAAGGAGGGCGAGAAGCGGACTGTGGTCGAACTGCAGGTGGAGGAGATCGGTCCGTCGCTGCGGTATGCGACCGCGACAGTCAACAAGGTCAGCCGCAACGGCAGCGGAACGAACCCCGCGGACGGCAACGCGTGGGGAGCCGCGCCGGTCCCGGCGGGCGTCGGCCCGGGACAGGAGCCGCCTTTCTAGCGTTCCGGTCGTGACCGGCCGGTGACCCCATCCGTTCGCGGCCGGCGGCCGAACACCTGTTGACGGGACCTCGACCCGTGCTCGACCGCCCGCGGTGACGATGAGGAAACGCTCCGGGCGGACCTGCTGTCGAAATCCCGCCCCCTGGTTCGACGCAGGGGTGGAGGAGGCCGAACCACGAGCGGGAGGGACCGAGATGAACGGGAACGAGAAGGCCGGCTCACCGGCGGCGGCGCACCCCGTGGTCGACCACCGGATGCGGGCGATGTTGAGAGCGGTCGGCGCGGGCCGCGGCCGGGTGTCCTGCAGCAGCGAACCCGACCTGTTCATCGACGGCCTGTCCTGCGGCGACCAGTTCGCCGCCCACAAGCTGGCCCACCTGGGCCTGATCCGCCCGGCCCACCCCGGCCGTCCGGGCGAGCAGGTCCCGGCGGTCCTGACGGCCGCCGGCCGGGCCATCGTCACCACGGACCACCAGTCGGCCGCCTGACCGCGACCGGCGCGACGTTTGACAACTCCACAAAGCAACGGCCACTCGTCCGGCCGCCGCGCCGGTCCGGTCCGCCGGTGGCAGGGATCGGTTCCCCCCTGCGAGCGGTCCCGGCAGCCCCGGGAAATCAGACCGGACGCCCCACGACACCGGCAAACCCGGCCCCCGCGACCCCATCAGCCCGGACCCGCCCGGCCGACACCACCGCAGCACCCCCGCCCCCGGCGAACCGACCCCCAGCGGTCCCGGCCACCCCGCACCACCACACCGACCGCGACTACCGTGGCGAGCATGAGCAACACCGAGGCCGCCCCCGCCGAGCTCGCCTGCGGCGACCGGCCGTCGACGACCGACCCCGAGCGGCCGACCGTCGAGATCCTCACTCCGCGCGAGGTGCCGCTGGGCGGCCCGCGGGCGATGCGGGTCCGGCGGACGCTCCCCCAGCGGTCGCGGTCGCTCATCGGCGCGTGGTGCTTCGCCGACCACTACGGCCCGGACGAGGTCACCGGCCCCGGCGCGATGGATGTCGCCCCGCATCCGCACACCGGGCTGCAAACCGTGAGCTGGCTGTTCGACGGCGAGATCGAGCACCGCGACAGCATGGGCACGCACGCGATGGTCCGCCCCGGCGAGCTGAACCTGATGACCGGCGGGCACGGCATCTGCCATTCGGAAGTCTCGACCGCGGCCACGAAGACGCTGCACGGCGTCCAGCTCTGGGTGGCGCTGCCCGAACGGCACCGGCACACGGCCCGGGCGTTCGACCATTACGTCCCGTCGGTGAACCGGATCGAAGGCGCGGAGATCCGGGTGTTCCTCGGGTCGCTGGCCGGGCGCACGTCCCCGATTCCGACGTTCACCCCGCTGCTGGGCGCGGAGGTCGTCCTGGGCCCGGACGCGCACATGTCCCTCGGCGTGGACCCCGGTTTCGAGCACGGCGTCCTCGTGGACACCGGCGAGGTCGTCGTCGCCGGCACCCGTGTCGGCGCGGCGGAGCTCGGCTACCTCGGCACCGGGGTGCGCTCCTTGACGCTCAGCAACCGCGGCGCCGGGCCGGCCCGGTTCCTCCTGCTCGGCGGCACCCCGTTCGACGAAGAAATCCTGATGTGGTGGAACTTCGTCGGCCGCACGCACGAGGAGATCGCCGCGTTCCGCGAAGCGTGGCAGGCGGAGTCCGACCAGTTCGGCAGCGTCACGGGCTACGCGGGCACTCCCCGACGCCTGCCCGCACCGGCTCTGCCGGCGGTCCGCATCAAGCCGCGCCGCAACCCGGGTTCCGGCCGGGGCTGACGTCCCGCGAAACCGGATAAGGTCGGGCCGACGGAACAGGAGGCCCCGCCGATGCCGAGTTCCCCGCCCGGTCCCACCGCGGCCGACCTGATCGTCGACGGCCTCCGCGCGCACGGCGTCGGCACCGTCTTCGGCCTGCCCGGCGTGCAGACCTACGACCTGTTCGACAGCCTCGCCCGCGCGAACGGCGAAATCCGGGTGATCGGCGCGCGGCACGAGCAGACCGCGGGCTACATGGCCTTCGGCTACGCCCAGGCGACCGGCCGCACCGGCGTCTACACCGTCGTGCCCGGCCCCGGCGTTCTCAACTCCTCCGCCGCGCTGCTTTCGGCGTACGGCGCGAGCGCGCCGGTGCTGTGCCTCACGAGCGAGATCCCGCGCGCCTACCTCGGCCGCGGGCTCGGGCACCTGCACGAGATGCCCGACCAGCTGGCGACCCTGCGCACCCTCACCAAGTGGTCCGCACTGGTCGAGCACCCGGCCGAGGTCCCGGACGCGCTGGCGACCGCGTTCCGGGAGGCGGCGGGCGGGCGGCCGCGGCCGGTTTCGCTGGCGGTGCCGTGGGACGTACTGGGGCTGCGCGCCCCGGCCGAGGCCGTCGGACCGCTGCCGCTGCCCCGCCCGGCCGTCGACCCGGTCGCCGTGGCGGAGGCCGCCGGGCTCCTGGCCGGTGCGAAGAACCCGATGATCATGGTGGGCGGCGGCGCCCGGCACGCGGCCGCCGAGGTCCGGGCGCTGGCCGAGCGGCTGCAGGCGCCGGTGGTGCCGTTCCGCGGCGGGCGCGGCATCGTGGGCGACGACCACCCGCTCGGCTTCACCTGTGTCTCCGGCTTCGAGCGGTGGGCGGAGACCGACGTGGTGATCGGCATCGGGTCACGGATGGAGCTGTCCTGGTTCCGCTGGCCGGACAAGCCCGCGGGGCTGAAGACGATCCTGCTCGACATCGACCCGCGGCAGGCGACCCGGCTCGAAGCGGACGTCGCGATCGTCGCCGACGCCGCCGACGCCACAGCCGCGCTCGCCGCCGCCGTCGGTCCACAAAGGACGGATCGGACGGCGGAGTTCGCCGCGCTGAAGGCAACCGTAGCGGAACGCGTCACCGATGTCGGGCCGGAACTGGAGTTCCTGCGGGCGATCAGGGACGTCCTGCCCCGCGACGGCTTCTTCGTCGAAGAGATCTGCCAGGTCGGCTTCGCGTCCTACTTCGGGTTCGAGGTCTACGCCCCGCGCACCTTCGTCACCTGCGGCCACCAGGGCACGCTCGGCTTCGGCTACCCGACGGCGCTGGGCGTGCAGGCGGCCTTCCCCGGCCGCCCGGTGGTTTCGGTGACCGGGGACGGCGGCTTCATGTTCGCCGCGCAGGAACTGGCCACCGCCGTCCAATATGGACTGAACGTGGTCGCGGTCGTGTTCGACAACGGCTACTACGGCAACGTCCACCTCGACCAGGAGCGGCTGTTCGAAGGCCGCGCGCTGGGCGGCCGGCTGCGGAACCCGGACTTCGCCCGGCTCGCCGATACGTTCGGCGCGCTCGGCCTGACCGCCCGCACCCCGGACGAGCTGCGCGGCGCGCTGGGCAAGGCGTTCGCCGCGGGCCGGCCCTCGCTGGTGCACGTGCCGTGCGAGCTGGGCGCGGGCGCGTCGCCGTGGAAGTACCTGATGCCGAAATCCGACCGCAGCTAATCCCCGGCGACGCGCTCCAGCGCGGCGAAGACCCGGTCGACGTCGGCCGGGGTCGTCCGCCAGTTGCTGAAGGCGGCACGCAGCGCCGGGCGGCCGTCGTACACCGTCGGGGTCAGGAACGTGGTCCCGTCCTCGGCGATGGCTTGGACGAGGGCGTCGATCCGGTCCTGGGTGACCTCGGCGGCCGGGGTGAAGCAGACGACGTTGAGCCGTACCGGGGCGAGCAGGTGCCAGCGCGGCGAGCCGTCGATCCGCGCGCCGAGGTCGCGGGCCAGCGCGACGCAGCGCTCGACGATCTCGCGGTGCCCGGCGCGGCCGTACGCCACGAGCGAGAACCAGGCCGGCAGGGCGCGCAGCCGCCGGGAGTTCTCCGGCGTGAGGTGCAGGAAGTCCGGGGTCGCGCCGATTTCGCCGAGGTAGGCGGCATTGTTGGCGAACACGCGCAGCTGCAGGTCCCGGCGGCGGGTGAACTGGACGGCCGAGTCGTAGGGCACGTTGAGCCACTTGTGCAGGTCGACGACCACCGAGTCGGCCTGGTCGAGGCCCGCGGTCAGCGCCGCGTGCTCCGGCACCAGCGCGGCGAACCCGCCGAACGCGGCGTCGACGTGCAGCCAGAAGTCGTACCGCTGCTTGAGGGCGGCGATCGCGCGCAGGTCGTCGAAGTCGACCGTGTTGACGGTCCCCGCGTTCGCGACGACGACGGCCGGGCCGTCGAGCGTCTCGAGCACTTCGGCGAGTTTCGCGACATCGACGGCTTCGCGGCCGGGGAGCAACGGCACCTTCAGCAGCGCGGACCGGCCCATCCCGAGGAACGACAACGCCTTCAGGACACTGGAGTGCGGCGAACCGGACAGCACGGTGACGGGCCCGAGCGCGGCGGCGCCTTCCTCGGAGACGTGCACGCCTGCGCGCTCGCCGAGCCATTCACGGGCGATGGCCAGTCCGGTCACCGTCGACATCGTGGCTCCGGTGACGAACGCGCCGGAGAACTCCGGACCCAGCCCGAACAGCTCGGCCAGCCAGCCGACGGTCTCGCGTTCCAGGTCCTGCGCGGAGGAGTCCATCCCGCTGGCCGGGTTCTGGTCGTAGGCGGCGGTGAGCCAGTCCCCGGCCAGCGCCGCCGGCGTGGCCCCGCCGGTCACGAAACCGAGGTAGCGGGGGCCCGCACTGGCCGCGAAGCCGGGTTCCCAGCGCTGCGAGAACGCCTCCAGCGCACCCCGCGTCCCGGCGCCTTCGGCGGGCAGGGGCACCGGCACGACGGCAACGGGCGGGACGGCGGCCGCCCGCTCGGCCAGCCCGGCGAGCGCCTCACCCGCGACTTTGCTGGTGACGTCGAGGAGATCGGGCAGGGAGTTCAGGTCTTCGGCAAGCTTCGGATCCACCCGGCCGACGCTAGGCGCCCCGGCCACCGCTGTCGCGGTCCAATCCCCCGAAACTGGCCCGTGATGCCCCGCCAATCACGCGTGATGCCTCTGCAATCACACGAACCGACCCTCCCGGCACGCGAACCGACCGTCCAGGTACGCGAACCGACCGTCCAGGTACGCGAGTCCGCCATCGCGGTACGCCCGCAGACACGGTCAGCGGCGCCGCAAGCGACGAACCCGCCCCTCCGCCGGGTCGAACGTGACCCGGCGCAACGGCGCGGCGACCAGCAGCACGACCACCATCGCCGACAGCGCGGCCAGCACCATCGCGGCGACGAACTGGGCGTCGCCGGAGGTCGCCGTGCCGAGGACCGCGTACCCGGCGAGCACCAGGGCCGGTGGCGCCAGCAGGCCGGTCAGCACCGGCACCGGCGGCACCCGGTCACCGTCGGGGCGGCGGGCGGACACCACCGCCGCCCCGGCGCAGGTGACCGCCGCGACCAGCAAGCAGCCGCCGACGGTGTCGCTCAACCGGTGCCAGCCCAGCGCCACGGCCGCGGCCGAGACCCAGGCGACGCCGAACCCGCCCACGACCAGGGTGGCCCGGCGGAACCGGCGGGGCAGGACGATCGCGAGCGCCACCAGCACGGCCATCGCCGCGCTGACGTGCCCGCTCGGGAAGCTGTTGTGGCTCGCGACGCCGAGCCGGTCGTCGGTGCTCGGGCGGTCCAGGACGTACAGCTTGAGCAGCTGCGCCACCACCAGGGGCGCGGCGAGCAGGACCAGGGCCGTGACGCCGAGGGCGAACCGCCGCCGCACCAGGGAAATCACCACGAGCAGCACCGCGACGCCGCCGAGCACCACCACCAGGTCGGTCTCTCGCAGCGGCGCCGCCCAGTCCGCCGTCGTCCCCGTCGACTGGGCGCTGCGGACGACCCCGTTCTCGACGCCGCGTCCGGCCTCGGTGCGGACGAAGAGCAGGTAGGCCACGACGAAGGCGAGGGCGAATCCGGCCGCGCCCGCGGCCAGCACCGCCGTGCGGGACACGGACCGGGTCGCGAGCGCGTGGCGGCCGGCCGGCGGGGTCGCGGGCCGGACGCCGGTGATGATCACTGCCATGTCTTCGAGTCTGGAGCGGGCATTTCGAGATCCCGTCAGCGCGATGTCATGGTTTTGCTACAAGATCCGGCCGAGTCGCCACGACGTGCGCTTTTCCGAATAATGGCGCCGTGGCCGAGGTACTGGTGGTGGAAGACGACGCGGCGGTGCGGGAAGGCCTGCAGCTGGCCCTGCGCCGGCAGGGACACGTGGTGCGCACCGCGGAATCGGGCGAGCTCGGCATCGAGGCGCTCGTGCACCACCGGCCCGACATCGTCGTGCTCGACCTGATGCTGCCCGGCATGGACGGCTTCGAGACCTGCCGCCGGATGCGGACGGCGGGCCCCATCCCGATCATCATGCTCACCGCGCGCAGCGACGACTTCGACGTCGTCGCCGGGCTCGAAGCGGGCGCGGACGACTACGTCGCCAAGCCGGTCGAGCCGCGGGTCCTGGACGCGCGGATCCGGGCGGTGCTGCGGCGGGCGGCCGTCGAGCGCCCGGGTGAGCCGCCGGAGCCCGCGGAACGGCACGGCGACCTGGTGATCGACCGGGCCGCGCTCGAGGTGACCAAGCGCGGCGCGCCGGTGTCGCTGACCCCGACCGAGCTGAAGCTGCTGCTGGAGCTCTCGCGCACGCCCGGGCAGGTGTACAGCCGCCAGCAGATCCTCTCGGCGGTGTGGGACCACGACTACCTCGGGGACTCCCGGCTCGTCGACGCCTGCGTGCAGCGGCTCCGCGCGAAGATCGAGGACGTGCCGGCGAAGCCGGAACACGTCCAGACGGTCCGGGGGTTCGGCTACCGGTTCGGCCGGTCGTGAACCAGCGGATCCTGTCGTGGCTGGCCGGGCTGCGCCCCCGGCTGGTCGCCGCGTTCGCGGTGATCATGATCGTCGGCGCCACCGCCGCGGCGGGCGCGAGCTACGTCTCCGCGCGCCGGGCCATCCTCGAAGGCATCCAGGACCAGACGATGCTGAAGCTGCGCGACCAGATCTCCGCATACCTGCCGACCGTTTCGCTGCCGCCGACCGCGGGCACGATCGACGCGTTCGCGTCGGCGCTCAAGCCCAGCAACGCGCTCGTCGTCTACCACGACCTGCACTCGTCGTCGAGCTTGTCGCTCGACGCCGTGCCCGCCGAGCTGCGCCACGTGGTGGCCACCAGCACGCACATCCAGTTCCAGCGCGTCGACGCGCACGGCTTCCCCCAGTTCTTCGTCGGTGTCCCGGTGCAGACCGCCGCCGGCGACCCGAGCGGCCTCGAGATCTACGCGATGGTGCCCCTCGACGAACAGCAGGACGCGATCGACGCGCTGGCCCGCAACGCCTGGCTGTACTCCGCACTCGCTTTGCCGTTCGCGGTCGCCGTGGCGCTGCTGGCGGCCAGGCAGGTGCTGCGGCCGGTGCGCGCGCTGAACACCGCGGCCAGCCAGCTCGGCCGCGGACGGCTGGACGTGCGGCTGCGCGTGAAGGGGTCCGACGAGCTCGCGCAGCTGGTCACGACGTTCAACAACACCGCCGCGGAGCTGGAACGCACGGTCGGCACGCTCCGGTCGATGGAGGCCGACGCACGGCGGTTCGTCGCCGACGTCTCGCACGAGCTGCGGACCCCCCTGGCCGCGATGAACGCCGTCACCGACGTCCTCGACGAGGACGCGGAACAGCTGCCGCCGGACACCGCGGTCGCGGCGCGGCTGGTGTCGGCCGAAACCCGGCGGCTGACCCGGCTCGTGCAGGACCTGATCGAGATCTCCCGGTTCGACGCCGGGCGGGCGGAGCTGCGGCGGGAGGAGCTGGACGTCGCCGCGGCGATCACCGACAGCCTCGCCGCGCGGGGCTGGGAGGCCGGTGCCGACCTGGTCGCCGACCTGCCGCCCGGGATCGGCGCCCGGCTCGACCGGCGGCGGCTCGACATCGTCGTGGCGAACCTGGTCGGCAACGCGCTGCGCCACGGCGCGCCACCGGTCGAGGTGGTGCTGCGCGAAGCGGGCGGTGCCGTCGTGCTCACCGTCACCGACCACGGGCCGGGCATCCCGGACAACGTGCTGCCGCGCGTCTTCGACCGCTTCACGAAGGCCGACACCGCACGGGCACGGTCCGAGGGCAGCGGCCTCGGACTGTCCATCGCGCGGGAGAACGCGCGGCTGCACGGCGGCGACATCGTCGCGGGCAACACCGGCACCGGCGCCCGGTTCGAGCTGCGCCTGCCCCGGGAGGTGCGGTGAAGAAACTCCTCGTCCTGGCGGTGGTGCTCCTGGCGAGTGCCTGCGGGGTCAAACCGACGCCGGTGGTGCCGGCCGGCCCGGCGCCGACGCTGCGCAGCCCGGCGAGCGACGGGCGCGGCACCGACGTGATCCTCTACTTCGTCCTCGACGGCCGGGTGGCGCCGGTGGCGCGCCCGGCCGACGGCGTGGTGACCGTCGAGGCGGCGCTGACGATGCTGCTGGACGGACCGAGCCTCGGCGAAAAGTCCGACGGGTACACGACGATGCTCTCGCGGCGGACCGGCCCGATCACCGTGGCCCCCGGCCGGCCGGCGACGATCAGCTTCCCGTTCCCGCTGCGGCCGATCACCGGCGCCGGGATCAACCAGCTGACCTGCACCGCGTTCGCGGCACTGGCGGCACAGGGGGGATACGCCGTCGACGGCACCGTCGCCCTCGTCGGGCCGGACGTCCAGCTGCCGTACCAGACGTGCCAGGCATGACGGCCGGGCTTCATGTCGACATGGCGCCACGGGCCGGACCGTCCATTCCGGACTTCAAGCTCCCTTGAAGTCGAGCACGCGGCTGTGGTTGGCTGTCGGCCATGGTGAACGCCACGGCCCGGCCGCTGCCCGAGCTGACGGTGGGCGAGCTCTCCCGGCGCAGCGGAGTGCCCGCCTCGGCCCTGCGGTTCTACGAAGACGAAGGGCTCATCCACAGCCGCCGCACCGCGGGCAACCAGCGGCGCTACCGCCGTGACACGCTGCGGCGGGTGACGTTCGTCCGGATGTCCCAGCGGGTCGGCATGCCGCTGTCGAAGATCCGGGAAGTGCTCGCCCTGCTGCCCGACGACCGCACGCCCAACCGCGCCGACTGGGCCCGGATCTCCCAGTGCTGGCAGGAAGACCTGAACACGCGGATCCGCCGGCTGGAACAGCTGCGCGACCAGCTGGACGACTGCGTCGGCTGCGGCTGCATGTCGCTGGCGAAGTGCCGGCTGGCCAACCCGGGCGACCGGCTCGGCGCCGACGGCCCGGGTCCGCGGCGGCTCGCCGACCACCGCGGCGAGGGCTGCGAAGACTGCTGAGCTACCGGCTTTCCAGCAGGCCGCGGACGTACATCGCCTGGCCGGCGTGCTGGATGTCGTCGTCGAGGACGCTGATCAGGCGCACGCCCAGCGACACCGGCGGGTCCCAGGCCTTGTCGACGATCCGGTCGAGCGCGTCGGCCTCGAGGCCCGCGACGAACCGGAGGGTCTGCTCGTGCACGGCGTCGTAGTAGCCGGTGAGCAGGTCCGGCCCGTCGACGCGGACCGCCTCGACGTCGGCCGGGCGGTGGCCGTAGCCGGTGTCGGCCGCCGGGAACGGGAGGCCGAACCGGGAAAGCCAGTCCTGCCCGGTCCACACCTGTTCGGTGCCCGCCACGTCGGCGACGTGGTCGTCCTGGACCCGGGTCAGGTGCCAGACCAGCCAGGCGATCGAGTTGGCCTCGTCGCCCGGCCGGGTCCGGAGCTGCTCGGCGGAGAGTCCTTCCACCGCCGCGTGCACTGTGCCCTGGACCCGGCCGAACCCGTCGGCGAGCAGATCGGCCACGTTCATTCGGCTGCCTCCCGTTGCTGACGCCGTCCCCCGGCGTGCTACCCGATCATGCCCGCCGGCAAACGGCGCCCGCTACCGCGGCAGCAGCTGGTCGAAGAAGGAGCGGTAGCGCCGGAGCGCGATCCGCAGTTCCTCGGTGGCCGGTTCGCCTTGCTGCCACTGGGCTTCCAGCTCGCTCTTGTGCTCGGCGAACGTGGTGGCCAGTGCGCTGATCACGCCGGCGACCAGTTCGTCGGCCTGCTGGACGGCCTGCTTCGGGTCGTCCACGAAGCCGGTCTGGACGTTCTGCCAGCGGTCGCGGAAGCCGGTGATCTTCTCCTCGTCGATCAGCGCCGGCGTCTCGACGTCGTCGCCCGACCGGGCGGGAGTCTCCACGTCGCCGCCCGAACCGGCAGGCGTTTCCACGTCGCCGCCCGAAGAGGCGGGCGTTTCCACGTCCCCACCCGATTCGGCGGGCGTCTCGACGTCCCCGCCGGAATCGGTGGTGTCGTGCCGCCCGGCCGACGCGGAAGCCAGGTCGGCGGTGCTCAGGTTCTGGTCGTCGTCGCGGTCGTCGCCGGTGCCCGGCTCGCGGAAGTCGGCCCGCTCCTGACCGGGGACTTCGGCGTCGTCCCGCTCGTGGAAGCCCTCACGCGGGGTGAGGTCCTCGTCGTTTTCGGTGCTGTGCCGCGTCAGGTGGTCGGTCATGGTCAGCGTCCTCCGTTCCGTTCGGTCCGCGACTGCGCGGACGTCTCGCGCTCGTCGGTGTCGCGCCGCTCGGCCCGGTCGTGGTCGTGGCCGTTGCGGCGGTCGTGGTGGTCGTGGCTGTCGTCGTGGCGCTGCTCGTCGGCGCCGTCCGTCAGCAGGTCCTCGATGACGGTGCGGTAGCGCACCATCGCGTCGCGCAGGTCCTCAGTGGACGCTCCGTCACGCTTCTGCTGCGTCGTGTGCGCGGCGCGGTAGTGCTCGAGGGTCTTGGCGTGCCGCACGGAAAGGTCCGCGACCTGCTGCTCGTAGCCTTCGGTCGGGTAACCGCGTTCGGCCATCAGCGAGACGAGGACGCGGTCGGCTTCGGCGACCGCGTCGGCCGGCTGGTCGACGAAATTCTCCTGCACCTGCGCCCACTGCTGGGTGTAGCGCTCACGCGCCGACGCCGAGAGCGGACGGATGTCGAGCTCCTTGTGCCGGCGCTCCCGCTCGGCGAGTTCGCGTTGCGCGGCACGGGGGCTGTCCTTCTCCGCGACCGTGCGGTCGTACTCCGGGCCGAACCGCTGCTGTAGCCGTTTTCGTTGCATCTCCTGCGTCACCAGCCAGATCACGGCGCCGAGCACCGCGACGGCCACGACGACGATCAAGACGATCAGCCATGTGGGCATCGCACAAACTCCTTCAAGGATGTCGGCCCCCCGATGCGTCCGGTGTTCCCGAATTCCACGTTCCGAAACCGGCTGGCACGCCGCTGACCTCGCGATTCGGCCGACCGGCGGCGTCGATACCGCCGGATGCCGTGCCCCGGGAAGGGGAGGTAACGACGGAAACACACTCCCGCTAGCGTTGTTACCGAACCCGTGCTATCGTCGATACAGAAAGAACGAAGCGGCGATACGCTGCGCTGCGATCGCCGCCCGACCGGAAGAAGGAACCGATGAGCACCACCACCCGTGTCGCGATCGTCACCGGCGGCTCCCGCGGCATCGGCCGCCAGGTCGCCGAGCGCCTGGCTGCCGACGGCATGGCGGTCGTCGTCAACTACGCGGGCAACGAGAAGGAGGCCGACGCTGCCGTCGAAGCCATCACCGCGCGCGGGGGCCAGGCGATCGCCGTCCGCGCCGACGTAGCCGACCCGGCCGCGGTCGCGGAGCTGTTCGACACCGCGGAGCGCACCTACGGCGGCGTGGACGTCGTCGCCCACCTGGCCGGCGTGATGAACCCGCCGACGCCGATCGCCGACACCGACTTCGACGTCCTGGACCGCGTGCACCGCACCAACATCCGCGGCACGTTCGCGGTGGCCCAGCAGGCCGCGCGCCGGGTGCGCGAGGGCGGCGCCGTGATCACGACGTCGACGTCGGTCATCGGTCTGAACCTGCCCGGCTACGGCATCTACAACGCGACCAAGGGCGCGGTCGAGGCGATCACCATGATCCTGGCCCGCGAGCTGCGCGGCCGTGACATCACGGTGAACACCGTCGCGCCCGGCCCGACCGCGACCGCGCTGTTCCTCGACGGCAAGGACGAGGAGACCATCACCCGGATGGCCAAGCAACCGCCGCTCGAGCGGCTCGGCAAGCCGGAGGACATCGCCGAGGTCGTCGCGTTCCTCGCCGGCCCGGCGCGCTGGGTGAACGGCCAGGTGCTGCGCGCCAACGGCGGCATCGTCTGACAAACCCGCCCACTACCAGGGGAACAAACCATGATCATCGTCGTCACCGGCGCCTCCAGCGGGATCGGCGCCCTCTCCGCCCGGGCGCTGGCCCACGCCGGGCACACCGTCTACGCGGGCATGCGCGAAACCGCCGGCCGCAACGCGCCCCAGGTCGAAGCCGCCACCGCGTACGCCCGCGAGCACGGCGTCGACCTGCGCACGGTCGAGCTGGACGTCTCCAGCCAGGAGTCGGCGGACGCCGCGATCGGCTCGATCGCCGCCGCGCACGGCCGGCTCGACGTCGTCGTGCACAACGCCGGGCACATGGCGCTCGGCCCGGCCGAGGCGTTCACGCCGGAGCAGCTCGCGCAGCTGTACGACACGAACGCGATCGGCACCCAGCGCGTCAACCGCGCCGCGCTGCCGCACCTGCGCGCCCAGCGCGACGGGCTGCTGGTGTGGGTGTCGAGCAGCAGCGTCCGCGGCGGCACGCCGCCCTACCTGGCGCCGTACTTCGCGGCGAAGGCGGCGATGGACAGCCTCGCGGTCAGCTACGCCGCCGAGCTCGCCCGGTTCGGCATCGACACCACGATCGTCGTACCCGGGGCGTTCACCGCGGGCACCAACCACTTCCCGCACGCGGGGCACCCGGCCGACGAGGCCGTGGCCGAAGCCTACGAAGAGCGGTACGCGGGCCTGAGCGACCACGTCGGGCGCAAGCTGGCTGAGATCACCCCGCCCGGCGCGAACGTCGCGAAGGTGGCCGAAGAGCTGGCGCGCGTGGTCGGCCTGCCGAAGGGCGAGCGGCCGTTCCGGGTGCACATCGACCCCGCCGACGACGGCGGCTCGCTGGTCGCGGAGGTCGGCGACCGGATCCGGCGCGAGTTCCTGCGCCGGATCGACCTGGCCGATCTGCTCAGCCCGGCCGCCGGCTGAACCGGCTGACGATGACGTGGTCCTTCGCCGGCCCGCGCACCACCCACTCCTGCCGCCACCGCGCGGCGCCGGTCACGCGGTACTCCCCGCGGTAGTGGTCGGCGCGGCAGGGGTGGTCCGCCGTCCAGCGGCCTTCACGCAGGTCGAGGTCGTGGAAGAAGCCACCGTGGTCGAAGTGCACCGACGCGCGGCCCGGCCCCGCCGGGCGGTAGTGCAGGGTCCGGGTGACCGGCCCGGTGTGGCCGCCGAGCCGCAGCTCGCCTTCCTCGTGGTAGACGAGCACTCCGCCGGTCTCGGTGAAGGTGGCGACGCCGGTGACCTCGCCCGCCGGATCGCCGTCCGCGGTGAGGATTTCCCGGTCCAAGCGCCATTCGCCGCCGAAATACGCGGGAAGATCGGGAACCGGCCAGTACTCCACCCCGTCAGTCTGCCATCCGCGGCGGGCCGGACCGGAACTGTCGGACCCCCGCTCTATAGTCGGGCGGGTGGCAGAGACCGACCTCGCACCCGCGTCCGACGCGCTGGAAACCCTCCGGCGCGTGTTCGGCTACGACAGCTTCCGCGGCGACCAGGCGGCGATCGTCGAGCACGTGATCGCCGGCGGCGACGCGCTCGTGCTGATGCCCACCGGCGGCGGGAAGTCGTTGTGCTACCAGATTCCCGCGCTGGTGCGGCCCGGCGTCGGCGTGGTGGTGTCGCCGCTGATCGCCCTGATGCAGGACCAGGTCGACGCCCTGCGCAACGCCGGTGTCCGCGCCGGGTTCCTCAACTCCACCCAGGACTACGCGGCGCGGCAGGAGGTCGAGTCGGCGTTCCTGAACGGCGAGCTCGACCTGCTCTACCTGGCGCCGGAACGGCTTTCGGTCGAATCGACCGTGCGGTTGCTCGACCGCGGCAAGATTTCGCTGTTCGCGATCGACGAAGCACACTGCGTCGCCCAGTGGGGCCACGACTTCCGGCCCGACTACCTGCAGCTGTCGGCCCTGCACGAGCGCTGGCCGGACGTGCCGCGGATCGCGCTGACCGCCACCGCGACCGAGGCCACGCACAAGGAGATCGCGGCGCGGCTGAATCTGGACGAGGCCCGGCACTTCGTCGCGAGCTTCGACCGGCCGAACATCCAGTACCGGATCGTCGGCAAGAACTCGCCGCAGCGGCAGCTGCTGGAGCTGCTGCGCACCGAGCACCAAGGTGACGCGGGGATCGTCTACTGCCTGTCCCGGAACTCGGTCGAGAAGACCGCGGAGTTCCTGGTGCAGAACGGAATCCCGGCGGTGCCCTACCACGCGGGGCTCGACGCGCGCACGCGCGCGAAGCACCAGTCGAGGTTCCTGCGCGAGGACGGGCTGATCGTCGTCGCGACGATCGCCTTCGGGATGGGCATCGACAAGCCGGACGTCCGGTTCGTCGCGCACCTCGACCTGCCGAAGTCGGTCGAGGGCTACTACCAGGAGACCGGCCGGGCGGGCCGCGACGGCCTGCCGTCCACCGCGTGGCTCGCGTACGGCCTGCAGGACGTCGTCCAGCAGCGCAAGATGATCGACACGTCCGAGGGCGACGATGCGCACCGGCGGCGGCTGGGCGCGCACCTGAACGCGATGCTCGCGCTGTGCGAGACGGTCGAATGCCGCCGGGTGCAGATCCTCAACTACTTCGGACAGAAGGCCGAGCCGTGCGGCAACTGCGACACGTGCCTGAGCCCGCCGGAGAAGTGGGACGGCACGATCCCGGCGCAGAAGCTGCTGTCTACGGTCGTGCGGCTGCGCAACGAACGGCGGCAGAAGTTCGGCGCCGGGCAGACCATCGACATCCTGCTCGGCAAGTCCACGCCCAAGGTCACGCAGTTCCAGCACGACACGCTCAAGACGTTCGGCATCGGCACGGAGCTGGCCGAGCCGGAGTGGCGGGCGGTGGTGCGGCAGCTGCTCGCCCAGGGCCTGCTCGAGGTCGAAGGCGACTACGGCTCGCTGGTGCTCACCGAAGGCAGCGCGGAGGTGCTGAGCGGCGACCGTCAGGTGATGCTGCGCCGCGAGCCCGAGCGGGCGCCCGCCGCGAAGGTCCGCAGTGCCAGGAAGACAGTCCCCGCCGCGGACATGCCCGCGGAGGCGGCCCCGCTGTTCGAACGTCTGCGTGCCTGGCGGGCCGGCGTCGCGAAGGAGCAGGGCGTACCCGCCTACGTCATCTTCCACGACGCGACCCTGCGCCAGATCGCCACGCAACGGCCGTCGTCGCTGGCGGATCTGGGCACGGTCAGCGGTGTCGGCGAGAACAAGCTCGCCAAGTACGGTGAGGGGGTCCTCGAGGTCCTGACCGCCAAGTGAGCTACCGGCCGGCGGCCGCCGGCCCCGCGGGTCCCGGCTGGCCCGGCTGCCCGGTCACCGAGTTGACCTTGCGGACGGCGCCGGCGATCTGTTCGTGGTACTTGCCCTTGGTCTTGTCGTCGACGAACTTCGCGGCCTTGCCGACGGCCTGGTTCACCTTTTCGGGGTTCTTCTTGGCGTAGGCGCGGGCCGCCCCGGCGGCGCCGGCCAGCACGGTCAGCTTCTTCATCAAAGCCACGGTGGTCCTCCCTCATCGGTTCCGGTCATCCTGACAACGCGGACGAACCACCCGGAGGTTCCCCGTGTGACGAGGCCCAAAACCTCGGCGAGGAGCGTACCGGCCCGGAGACCCACCGTGACCGGTCCCGAAAATGCCGCGCGGAGCCGCGCCGCGCGGCTCTAGGCTCGCGATCATGCGTGACCTGACCGCCCTGCCGAAGGCCCACCTGCACGTCCACCTGGAGAGCACCATCCGGCCGGGCACCCTTCGCGAACTGGGCGAAGCCAACGGCGTCGACGTCCCCGGCGAGCCGCCGGTGTTCGACGGCTTCCGCGCCTTCGCGGACTTCAACGCGCTCGTCCGGTCCTGCCTCCAGCGGCCCGAGGACTTCGAACGGATCGCCCGCGAGTACTGCGAAGACGAACTCGCCCAGGGCACGCGCTACGCGGAAGTCACGTTCACGGCGGCGTCGCACGGAGAACGGCTGGGCGACCTCGAAATGCCACTCGAATCCGTCCTTAAAGGACTGTCCACGACCGATCTCGGGTGGCGGCTGCTGCTCGACCACTCCCGTCGCCGCCCGGTCGAACGCGCCGAGCGCACCCTGGACCTCGCGTTGAAGTACGACGAAGTCTTCGCGATCGGCATGGCGGGCGAAGAGAACCACTCGCTCCGGCCATTCGCGACAGTCTTCGAGAAGGCCCGCGCCGGCGGGCTGCACCTGCTGCACCACACCGGCGAGGACGCCGGACCGGACAGCATCCGCGAGGCCCTCCGCGTGGGCCGCACCGAACGCCTCGGGCACGGCATCCGCGTCCTCGACGACCCGGCGCTCGTCGCCGAGGTCCGCGACCGGGGTCTCGCGCTGGAGGTGTGCCCGTCCTCCAACGTGACGCTCGGGCTGGTGCCCTCCCTGCCCGAGCACCCGCTCCCCCGCCTGCGCGACGCGGGCCTGACCGTCACGCTCAACACCGACGTCCCCTCGGTCACCGGCGCGAACCTCGCCGAGGAGTACGCCCGCGTCCGGGACGCCTTCGGCTACGACGACGCCACGATGGCGGACTTCGCCCGCGCGAGCGTCACGGCGTCCTTCGCGCCCGAAGCGACCAAGAAGGCCATGCTGCGAGACATCGACGCGTGGCTCACACCGGCAGCAGCCGGGTGACCAGCGTGCCGAGCTGGTGCACCGTGCGGCACTCGTGCATCTCGACGACCTCGGCGTACTCCAGCGCCGCCGAGTCCCCGGTGGACCACAGCGACCGGCGCTCGGGGTTCAGCCAGTAGACGTGCCGGGCGCGGGCCTTGATCTCGCGGACCGCGTCCAGGTTCGGGTCGCCGCCGTTGGTGCGGGCGTCGCCGAGGATCAGCACCGACGTCCGCGGGCCGACCGCGTCGAGCCAGTTCGCGGTGAACTGGCGCAGCGAGCCGCCGTAGTCGCTGTGGCCGTCCCAGCGCACCAGCGCCGCTTCGGACAGCATGCGCGCGCCCAGGTGCTCGGGGTCGGCCGCGCCGGTGGTCACCAGGTGGGTGACCTCGTCGGTGCTGTCGACGAAGGCGAACACGCGGATCTTGCTGAACTGGTCCCGCAGCGCCTGCACCAGCAGCATGGTGAAGTTCGCGAACCCCGCCACGGACCCGGAAAGGTCGCACAGCAGCACGATCTCCGGCCGCCCGGGACGGCGGTGGCGGTAGGCCGGGCGCAGCGGCACCCCGCCCGTCGACAACGACCGCCGCAGCGTGCGGCGCAGGTCGATCTGTCCCCGCGTCATCCGGCGGCGCCGCGCGGCCAGCCGCGTCGCCAGCTTCCGGGACAACGGCTGGATCGTGCGCCGCAGCTCGGCGAGCTGGTTCCGGCTCGCGATGAGGAAGTCGACGCGGTCCGGCGCGGGGGCGATGGCGTGCTTGGCGACGCGCTCGCGGCCGCGGACCTCGGCCGCGCGGCGGCGCGCCTCGGTGCGGACCTGCCCGCGGAACCCTTCGACGCGGCGGCGGATCTCGTCGCGGTCGAGCCGGTCGGTGAACTCCCCGCGGGCGCCGCCGCCGCGGACCGCGGCCAGCACCCGCGCGATCAGGGTCTGCGGCTGGAGCCGTTCCAGGGTCTGGTGGGCGGAGAAGCCGCCGCCCGGTCCGGACGCCGAGCCGTACTGGCCCAGCATGTCGACGGCCAGCCCGGCTAGCTGCGACAGGGCCTGCTGGTCGCCGTCGGCGAGCGCGGCGGCCAGCTCTTCCCGCAGCTCCTCCAGCGTCGACGGCCGGTCCTCGCGCGCTCGCTCGGGCGCGCCGATCCCCGCCGGGAAGTACAGGTCGAACGCGGCGTCGAACACCGCGCGCTGCCCGCCGCGGCGGACCAGGGCCGCGGCCAGCCCCTCACGGACGAGCGAGCGGTCGTCGAGGCCGAGCACCTCCAGCGCCGCGGCGGCGTCCACCGTTTCGGCGGGACCCGCCGGGATGCCCTGGTCCCGCAGCGCCTTGACGAACGCCGCGAGCCGCTCGGGCACGCCGGTCACGACGCGTCCAGGACCTGTTCGAGCTTCAGGCCGGCACCGGCCTTGGCGATGTCGTCCTGGTGCTTGAGCACGACACCGAGGCTGTCCCGCACCACCTGCTCGTCCAGCGTCGACGCGCCGAGTGCGAGCAGGGTGCGCGCCCAGTCGATGGTCTCCGCGACCGACGGCAGCTTGCGCAGGTCCATCGCGCGCAGGGCGGCGATCACCCGGACCACCGAGTCGGCGAGCGCGGCGTCGATGCCGGGGACCTTGAGCCGGACGATGTCGCGTTCGAGGTCCTCGTCGGGGAAGTCGATGTGCAGGAACAGGCACCGGCGGCGCAGCGCCTCGGACAGCTCGCGCGTGGCGTTGGAGGTCAGCAGGGCGAACGGCGGGCGTGTAGCGGTGATCGTGCCGAGCTCGGGCACGGTGACCTGGAAGTCACCGAGCACTTCCAGCAGCAGGCCCTCGACCTCCATGTCGGCCTTGTCGGTCTCGTCGATCAGCAGCACGGTGGGCTCGTCCGACGAGATCGCCGTCAGCAGCGGGCGGCGGAGCAGGAACTCCTCGCCGAAGATGTCGGTGCGGGCGTGTTCCCACGTCTCGTCGCGGCCGGCGGTGATCCGCAGCAGTTGCTTCGCGTGGTTCCACTCGTAGAGCGCGCGGGCCTCGTCGATGCCCTCGTAGCACTGCAGGCGCACCAGCCGCGAGCCGCTGACCTGGGCGACGGCCTTGGCGAGCTCGGTCTTGCCGACCCCGGCGGGCCCTTCGACCAGCAACGGCTTGCCGAGCCGGTCGGCGAGGAACACCGTGGTCGCCACGGCGGTGGACGCCAGGTAGCCTGCCTCGGCCAGTTTCGCCGACACGTCGTCGACGGAGGTGAAGAATCCGGTGCCCACCCTGACCTCCTAAGCGGTCGCTCACCCGGAGCGTACCCGAAGAGCGGGCTAGCATCGGCCGCGTGACCTACGTTGCCGCTTCCGGCCGATACGACTCGATCCCCTACCGGCGCTGCGGGCGTTCCGGGCTCAAGCTGCCGGCGATCTCGCTCGGGCTGTGGCACAACTTCGGCCACGACCGCCCGCTGGAAACCCAGCGCGCCATCACCCGCCGGGCCTTCGACCTCGGCATTACCCACTTCGACCTGGCCAACAACTACGGTCCGCCCTACGGCTCGGCCGAGGAGAACTTCGGGCGGCTGCTGGCCGGCGACTTCAAGCCGTACCGCGACGAGCTGGTGATCTCCACCAAGGCCGGCTACGACATGTGGCCCGGCCCGTACGGCGAATGGGGCTCCCGCAAGTACCTGCTGTCCTCCCTGGACCAGTCGCTCGGCCGGCTGGGCCTGGACTACGTCGACATCTTCTATTCGCACCGCTTCGACCCCGAGACGCCGCTGGAGGAGACCGTCGGGGCGCTCGACAGCGCCGTCCGCGCCGGGAAGGCGCTCTACGTCGGGATTTCCTCGTACAACTCGGAACGGACCGCCGAGGCGGCCCGGCTCCTGCGGGAGCTCGGCACGCCGCTGCTGATCCACCAGCCGTCGTACTCGATGCTGAACCGCTGGATCGAGGAGGACGGCCTGCTCGACACGCTCGAAGCGGCGGGCGCGGGCTGCATCGCGTTCTCGCCGCTGGCGCAGGGGCTGCTGACGGACAAGTACCTGCACGGCGTCCCCGCGGATTCGCGCGCGGCGCAGGGCAAGTCCCTGGACCCGGGCACCCTCGACGAGAACCGGCTGGGCCGGGTCCGCGCGCTGAACGACATCGCCGCCCGCCGCGGGCAGTCGCTGGCGCAGCTGGCCTTGGCCTGGGCGTTGCGCGACCACCGGGTGACGTCGGTGCTGATCGGCGCGAGCAGCGTCAAGCAGCTGGAGGACAACGCCGGCGCGCTCGGCAACCTCGAGTTCTCCTCGGAGGAGCTGACCGAGATCGACGGCCACGCGACCGACGCGGACATCAACCTCTGGAAGCGTTCGTCCGACGGCTGAGGCCGGGCCCGCGGGGGCGCCCCCCGTTTCCACTTTACCGGTGGGCACCGACAGTTTCGGCGTCGCCGCCGCGGGCCTCCGTTTCGGCGTCGCCGCCTTGGGCCTCCGCCGACAGGTCCTGCCACTCCGCCCAGGTCGCGAGCCGGTCCGCGTAAGCCTGCTGGACCATCGGGTAGAAGCCCTTCCCGAAGAGCACCCGAAGGGGTGGGTTGGCCGCGTCGACGACCTTGAGCAGGGCCCGGGCGGCGGCGGCCGGGTCCCCTGCCGGCTGCTTGCCCGCGACCTCGGCGAGGCGGCGGAGTCCGTCGTAGACCGGGGTGGTCTCGGCGACGTGGCCGTTGGCCAGGGGATCCGGGTTCCTGCCGTCGCGGGTGGCGTAGCCGCCCGGCTCGATGATCGTGACCTTGACGCCGAAGTCCGCGACCTCCTTGGCCAAGGTTTCGTTCAGGGCTTCGATCGCCCACCTCGACGCCTGGTACGCGCCGCCGAGCGGCATCGCGATGATGCCCGCGGCCGACGACAGCTGGACGAAGTGGCCGGCGCCCTGTTCGCGCAGGACGGGCAGGGCGGCCTGGATGACCCACACCGGGCCGAACACGTTGGTCTCCGGCTGGTCGCGCAGCTCGGGCTCGGTCAGCTCTTCGATGGCGCCGATCTGCGCGTAGCCGGCGTTGTTCACGACGACGTCCAGCCGCCCGAAGTACTCGGCGGCCCGCTGCACGTTCTCGAAGACAGCCGCCTTGTCGGTCACGTCCAGCTCCAGCGGGAGCACCGCGTCGCCGTAGGTGGCGACGAGCGCGTCGAAGCTCTCCGTGGACCGCGCGGTGGCAGCCACGCGGTCGCCTCGGGACAGGGCGGCCTCGACGAAGCAGCGGCCCAAGCCGCGCGACGAACCCGTGACGAACCAGACCTTGCTCATGGTGTCTTCCGTTCTTTGCCTCGACATCCGATCGCCCACAGGACACCGGCGGCCGGACGCCCGTGACAACACGGCGTCGTGACGCCGATCACTCCAGTGCCGACGTTTGACCAAATTTCGTATTTGGTCATATGGTGGCGTCATGCGTCCTGCCGAAGACCGCGCCGAACGAGCCGAGCGCATCCTCGACGCGGCCGCCGAACTGCTCCTGCGCGCCGGGTACCGGCGGACGACGATCGAGGACGTCGCCGAGCGGGCGGACGTCGGCAAGGGCACCGTCTACCTGCATTGGAAGAACCGCGAAGAGCTGTTCCTCGCCGTCCTGCTCCGCGAGTCGGTCAGGGTGCTCGAAGACCTCGTGGCGATGATCGCGACCGACCCGCTCAGCGTGCGGCTTTCGCGCCTGACGGAGATCCAGTACACCAACGTGCTGGAGCGTCCGCTGCTGCGGGCCGGGTACGCCGACGACACCGAGACACTCGGCAAGCTGCTGCCGAAGCTGCACGGCAAACTCGACCCACGCCACGCGGAAGTCTTCGTCGAGTACCTGGAACTGCTGGCCGCCAACGACCTGCTCCGCACGGACCGGCCGGTCCGGGAGCTCGTCGTCGCCTTCCAGGCCGTGCTGCACGGGTTCCTCGGCCGCACTCCCCCGCCCGAGCCCGCCCTGATCGCCGACACGATCGCGCACGCCTTCGAGCCGCTCGCCGTGTCGACGAGGCAGCTGCGCGCCGTCGCACCCCGGGCGCTGGAGCTGTTCACCGAAGCCGTCGCGCTCGACCGCAAACAGCTCGAACGCGCGTACTGAAACCCTGGAGGACCCCATGCGCACCGGAATCCTGATCGACGAACTCGGCGTCGGCTTCGACGCCATCACGGCACAGGCCCGCGAAGCGGCGAAGCTCGGCTACGACACGTTGTGGGTGGCGCAGCGCGGCGGCTGGGACGCGCTCACGGCGCTGCCCGCGCTCGCCGCGGCCGCCCCCGGCGTCGGGCTGGGCACGTGCGTCGTGCCGACGTACTCGCGGCACCCGATCACCATGGCGGCGCAGGCCCTGACGGTCCAGGCGGCGGCCGGGGTGCCGGTCCACCTCGGCCTCGGGCTGAGCCACAAGTTCATCGTCGAGGGCGAGTTCGGCTACTCCTACGACCGCCCCCTCCGCCACCTGCGCGAGTACCTGCAGGCGCTGAACCCGTTGCTGCGCGGCGAAAAGGCGGATGTCCACGGCGAGTCGCTGACGGCCGCGGGCGCGGTGAACGCGCCCGGCGCGGAGCGGCCCGCGGCGCTGGTCGGCTCGGTGAGCCCGCAGTCGATGCGGCTGGCAGGCGAGCTGGCCGACGGCGTGATCACGACCTTCGCCGGTCCGCGGGCGACCGCCGAGTTCGTGGTGCCGGCGCTGGGGAGCGCGTCCCGGGTGGTCTCCGGCCAGCTGATCTGCGTGACGTCCGAAGTGGACGAAGCACGGAAGCGGATCGATGAGCTGTACGGCGGGGCGGGGAACGTCCCGGCCTACCGGGCGATCCTCGACCGCGAGGGTCACGAGCGGGTTTCGGACAGCGCGATCGTCGGCGACGAGGAAACCGTGCGGCGCCGGGTGAAGTCCCTCGAGGACGCGGGGGCGACGGAACTGCTGGTCATGCCGGTCGGTTCGGCGGAGGAGCAGGCCCGCACCCGCGAACTGCTGGCCGCGTGAACCGCCTCTGGGTGGACGACCTGCGCCCGGCCCCGGACGGCTGGACGTGGGCGAAGTCGAGCGCGGAGGCGATCGAGATGCTCGACGCCGGCGAGTTCGCCGCGATCTCCTTCGACCACGACCTCGGCGGCGACGACACCACCCGCCCGGTGGTGCTTTGGCTGTGCGAGAACGATCGTTGGCCGCCCGAGGTGCGCGTCCACACGGCGAACCCGGTCGGCCGCGAATGGCTGACCGGAATGGCGCGGCGGTACGGGCCCGGCGTGCGCTAGCGCGGCGCCGGCAGGTGGGTCGCCTCCGGGAACAGGTTCAGCGCCCGCAGCGCCGCGCCCAGCTCGGCGATGTCGGCCGGGTCGGTCAGCGAGCGGCCCAGCTCGTCGGCGATCCGCTTCAGCCGGTGGCGGATCGTGTTGGGGTGGCAGAACATCCGCTCGGACGTCAGTTTCGTCGAACCCTGGCAGTCGAACCACGCACGCAGCGTCAGCAGCAGCACGTTCCGGTCGTCGCCGGGCAGGTCCAGGACAGGCTGCAGCACGTGGTGCGCCAGCTGCACCGACGCCTCGGGGGCGCTGGCGACCAGCCCGGCCAGCGGTGACTCCGTGAACTGCACCAGGCCCGGCGTCCCCGGCGTCATGCTCGACAGCGCCACCCGCGCCAGGTGCAGGGCACGCGCGGTGTTGCCGAGGCCGGTGAACACCGGGCTCATCCCGACCCGGCCGACCGGGTGCTCGCGGACCAGGTCCACGATCGCCTTCGACGCGCGCGGGTCGCGCAAGGACACGACGCCCACCTGCAGGTCCGGCGTGAGCCGCCACGCCGACGCGTGCTGCGCCGAGCGCAGCCGGGCCTCGATCTGCGGCAGCGGTTCCTGGCCCAGCCGCGGGGTTTCCGCCGCGACGACGACGAACGTGCCGTCCAGGGACAGGTCGAGCACGCGGGCGATGTCCCAGAGCGTCCCCTCGGTCGCGGCGCCACCCGCGAACAGCGCCTCCACCAGCGCCGAGCGCCGGTTCTGGTGCGCCACCATGACTTCGGCGGTCGTGTCGCGGTAGGACGTCGTGAGGGCTTCGGCGAGGTCGTCGATGAGGGCCCAGATCGCCGTGGTCGCGGCGACCAGGCCGGCGAGGTCCTGGTCACGAGCGGTCAGCTCGACGAACCGGTGCCAGACCTCGGTGAGCCCGATCCGGTAGGCCCGCAGCAGCTCCGGCAGCGGCGCGCCCTGCAGGGCCCTGGCCCGGCCGGTCGCGCGGGCCTGCGACAGGTCCGGGACGTCCGAGCCGCGCAGCGTGCGCATCACGTGGTCGAGGTTGGCGCGCACCGAGTTCCGCAGCTCCGCGTGCGTGACGAACCGCGCGTCGGCGTAGACCGGCATTTCGGCGCGGATCTGCCGCACGGTGCTCTCGACGAGTTCCGGCAGCTTCCGTTCGACCTCGGCGGCGAGGACGGCGACGCGCGGCGCGAGCCCGTCGGACAGAAGCACCTGGTAGTGCATGGCGGCCTCCGGTCCCCGGCCTCTTCGTCGAGACCCGGACCGACAGCTAACCCGAACGGTGCCACCACGTTCGGGTGAACTTGTTACAGGAACCGCGAATGCGGAGGTTCTTTTGTGGAACCTCCGCATCCGCGTCAGGCCATCTTGGCGGCCGCGCTCTTGATCGCCTCCCGGATCCGGAAGTAGGTGCCGCAGCGGCACACGTTCTGGATGGCGTCGATGTCCGCGTCCGTCGGGTTCTTCGTCTTCTTCAGCAGCGCGACCGCCGCCATGATCTGCCCGGGCTGGCAGTACCCGCACTGCGCGACGTCCTGTTCGAGCCAGGCCTCCTGGACCGGGTGCAGCTCGTCGCCGTCCGCCAGCCCCTCGATCGTGGTGACCTCGCGCCCGGCGCACTCCGACACCGGCGTGACGCAGGGGTTGAACGCCTCGCCGTCGAGGTGGCTGGTGCAGGCCTTGCAGACGTTGATGCCGCAGCCGTACTTCGGTCCGCGGACCTTGAGCTTGTCGCGCAGCGCCCACAGCATCGGCAGGTCGGCGGGCGCGTCGACGGTGACGGTCTTCCCGTTCACCACGAAGGTGTAGTTCGGCACGTGGGGACTCCTGTCAGCGCGGGAACGGGTCGAAGTCGACCGGGAAGGTGATCGGGAAGCTGCGCGGCTTGATGCCGGTGGCCCTGGCGTAGGCGTTGGCGATCGCGCCGACCGGCGCGGGCAGGCCGAGCTCGCCGGCGCCGCCGATGTCGGCGCCGTCGGCCGGCATGACGTGCACCGTGACGTCCGTCGGCGAGTTCTTCTGCCGCGCGTAGTGGAACTGCGAGTAGCTGCCCTCCAGCGGCAGGCCCTTGTCGATGTGCAGGCCCGCGGTCAGCGTCGTCGAGATCGCGTCGGTCAGGCCGCCGAGCATCTGCGCCTCGATGCCGCGCGGGTTCACCGGCTTGCCGACGTCGACCGCGATGGTCGCCTTGGTGACGCGCGGGTGCTTCGGGTCGCGCGCGTCCACCTCCACCAGGCAAGCGGTGTAGGACTTGTACTCGCCGTGCACCGCGATCCCCTGCGCGAACCCGGCCGGCATCTTCTTGCCCCACTCGCCGAGCTCGGCGACCTTGTCGAGCACCGCGCGCTGCCGCGGCTCCTTGATGAACTCGCGCCGGAACCGGTAGGGATCCTTCCCCAGCTTGGCGGCGATCTCGTCGACCATGATCTCTTCGGCGCCACGGGTGTTCGCCGAGTAGACCGAGCGCCACGCCGAGGTGTGGAACTTCAGCGGCACCTCGTTCAGCAGCTGCGTGGTGACGCCGAAGTTGTACGGCGACTTCACGGTCAGCAGGAACACCGTCTGCGCGAAGCTCAGGTTGCCGCCGACGGGCAGCTTCGCCGCGTACGCGGTGAGAATCTCGCCGAGGCCGTGGCTCCAGTCGGTTTCGACACTGGCGACCCGGTGCTCGAACGTCAGCACCTGCCCGAGCGCGAAGGTCGCGCGGATCCGGTGGAAGCTCGCCGCGCGCCCGCGGCCGTGGCGCATGTCGTCGATCCGGCTCCACATGAGCCGGACGGGCTTCTTCATCGCCTTCGAAATGTGCGCGGCTTCGAGGGCCGCGTCGAAGAACAGCCGCCGCCCGAAGGACCCGCCGCCCTGCTGGACGTGCACGGTGACCTTGTTCTCCGGCAGGCCCAGCTCCTGCGCGATGGTCTGCTTCGCGACGATCGGCGACTTCAGCCCGGCCCAGATGGTCGCGCTGTCCTCGCGGACGTCGGCCACCGCGGAGTTCGACTCCATCGGCGCGTGGCTGACGAAGGCGAAGTCGAACTCGCCGTCGACGTGCTGCGTCAGCAACGGCGGCACCACGAACGGCAGCGCGGCGCCCCGCAGCTTCTTCTTGATCGTCTCGTCGTCTTCGCCGTCGACCGTGCCGGGACCCCACGTGACGTCGAGGGCGTTCTTGCCGTCGAGGGCCTGGCCGAACGTCTCGGCCATCACCGCGACCCCGGTCGGCACGACGGCGATGTCGATGATCCCGGGCATCGCGCGAACCGCGGCCTCGTTGCCGACCTTCCGAACGGTGCCGTTGATGGTGGGCGGACGCCGCACCATCACCGGGTTCGCGCCGGGGACGTCGAGGTCGAGGGTGTAGACCTGCTCGCCGGTGACCATCGCGCGGGCGTCCTTGCGCGAGGTCGGCGTGCCGACCAGGGTTTGCGCGGACTCGGCTTTCGGCGCGATCGCCCCGGTCGTCAGGCCGGTCCGCGCCGCCGGCCCGGCGAGGTCGCCGTAGGACGCGTTGCGGCCGTCCGGCGCCCACACCGCACCGTCGCGTGTGGACAGCCGGGAAGCATCGGTCCCCCACTGCGCCCCGGCCGCGGCGACCATCCGGGCGCGCGCGGTCGCCGCGGTGGCGCGGACCGGGTCGTACAGCGAGCGCATCGTGTTGGAGCCGCCGGTGAGCTGGTTGAACAGCAGCTCGGTGCGCGCGTCCGAGAGCACGACGTCGACCTTGTCCAGCGGCAGGTCCAGCTCTTCGGCGACGAGCATCGCGGTCGCCGTCGTGATGCCCTGGCCGACCTCGGCGCGCGGCAGCTGCAACCGGGCCCGGCCGTCTCCGGTGATCTCCAGGACGAGCATCCCGGCGGTCGGCGCGCACGACAGTGTCAGGACGTCGCCGAGGTCGAGGATCTCCGCGGGCTGCGGCAGGGTGGGGACGACGGCCTCGGCGCGGCTCGGGGCCACCGCGTCGGCGGTGAGTTTCGTGGCGACGGTGAGCGTCGGCGCGGCGACCAGGTAGGTCAGGAAGCGGCGGCGGCCGACCTGCCCGGGCTCGGCGGGTTCGGAGGTGGGACGGGCCATCGGGAATCCCTTGCTGGCTGGTGGCGGGGTGCGCGCCACGCTAAGGAGCCCTTGACACGTCGTCAACGCGGCGTAGTCGAGTTCGCCCATTCCTGTGACGAGATGACACCGGAAGCCGCCGAAAGTGTGCGCCGCCACAGTGCCGGATGGCGTAGTGCGCTGGTTCAGCCGGCGTCGGAGCCGCGTTCACGGCGGGCTTCGAGCAGGTCTTCGTGGGCGCGGGCGACGACGACTCGCCGTGTAGGGCGTTATACGTCGGTGCCTACGACTTCGGCGGCGAGCTGGTCAAGCAGCCGATCGACGTGCCGGGGCTGACGATGATGCACGATTTCGCGCTCACGGCGGGCCACGCCGTCTTCTACGACCTGCCGGTGGTCGTCGACCGGGCGTCGGTCTGCCAGGTCCCCGCGGGCTTCCACGGGAACTGGCTGCCGGACGCCTGAGGGCTCAGGCGAACTTCGTCTTCGGCCGCTCCTGCCGGACGCCGTCGAGGTAGACGTCCACCTTCTCGTCGAGGAACGCGACCAGCCCGGCGACGCGGGTGCTCTCCGGCAGGGGCGTCGGGTAGCTCCAGGCGAGGTCCTCGTGCCCGGCCACGTCGAAGTGCTCGGCGGCGCCCTTGTAGGGGCAGTGGGTCACCACGTCGATCTTTTCCAGCAGGTCCATCCGGACGTCGACGCGGGGCAGGTAGTAGCGCGTCGGCAGGCCGGTCTCGAACAGCAGGTGCGGGCGGACGGTGTCGGCGACGGTCACGCCGTCGACCTCGACCCGCACGTGGCGCGAGCTCGGCAGGATGTCGACGCGGACGCCGGGGTCGCGCGGGTGCGTGAAGATCTGTTCGTCCTCTTCGAACCAGTCGAACGCGGCGAACTCGAACCGGACGTGGTCCCGGAGCTGCTCGATCGGCGAATCCGGGTACTCCAGCGCGCCGTCCACCGCCTCGGCTCCGCCACCCTTTATCGTCGACAGAACAGCTTCTCCGCGGCTGGGCGAGTGCGACGTCCGGCCGGAGGGGGTGAGAACGCCGCTCACGACGTCCGCGCGCGGGATGTAGTACGTGGGGTAGTACGGAACTTCCCACACCAGGAGGGGGTGCACCGTGTCCGCGACAACCTGCCCGCCGAGGAACACGCGTACCCGCTTCGCGCCTTGTGCCACGCGGACCCGGCCGCGTACCGGAGTGCTCATGCCCGGGTCAACGGGGTCCGGAGCGGGCGTATTCCGGCGGAACCCGGGCCGGGGCGGCTAGCGTGGCAGGCAGCAAGAGGACGACAGGAGGCGGGCACGGGTGGCCGGCGTAGAAATCCCCACGGTCGGTACCCCCGCCGGGATGCGCAAGATCAACCAGCGGGCGGTGCTCGACCTCCTGCGCCGCAGCGGGCCGGCGACCCGGCCGCAGGTGGCGAAGGACACCGGGCTGTCGAAGCCGACGGTCAGCCAGGCCCTGCTGGCCCTCGAAGCCGCGGGGCTGGCGCGCCCGACCGGGCAGACGTCCACCGGCACCGGGCGGTCGGCGGTGCTGTACGAGGCCGACCCCACCGCGGGGTACGTGCTGGGCGTCGACATCGGCCGCGAGCACCTCCGCGTCGCGGTGTCGGACCTGGGCCGCACGCTCGTGGCGCGCCGCGACGAGCGCAACACCGCGCGATCCGGCGCGGCGCTGGTGACGGCGGTCGGGAAGATCGCGGCCGCGGCGGTCGCCGAGGCCGGCCTTTCGGCGGGCGACATCGTCGTCCGCGTGGTCGGCTCCCCCGGCGTCGCCGACCCGGACAAGCGGTGTTTCCGGCACGCGCCGAACCTGCCGGGCTGGGGCCGGGCCGGGCTGATCGACGACCTCGAGGCCGCGCTGGGCCCGGACCTGATGGTGGAGAACGACGCGAACCTCACCGCCGTCGGCGAGTGGGAGAGCGGGGCCGCGCGCGGCGCGTCGGTGTTCGGCTGCATCACGATCGGCACCGGCGTCGGCATGGGCATGATGGTCGACGGCCGGGTGTTCCGCGGCGCGACCGGCGCGGCGGGCGAGATCGGCTACCTGCCCTACGGCCGCACGCGCGCGGCCGACGAGCCGGGCACCCCGCCGGCCCGCGGCCACCTCGAAGAGGCGACGGCGGCCCAGTCGGTCGTCCAGGGCGCCCGCGAACTCGGCCTGGGCACGGCGAAATCGGCCCGCGAGGTGTTCCGCCTGGCCCGCGAAGGCGACGAGCTCGCCCGGCGCGCGGTGGAGACGGAAGCCGACCGGCTCGCGTACACGGTGGCTTCGGTGGCGGCGGTGATCGACCCGGAGCTGATCGTCCTGGGCGGCGGCATGGGCACGGCGGCGGACCTGCTGCTGGAGCCGATCGACCGCGCGTTGCGGGCGTTCACGCCGCTGGTGCCGAAGGTGGTGCAGGGCGAGCTGGGCGAAGACGCGGTGCTGACCGGCGCGATCAGCGTCGGGCTGCGGGCCGCGGAAGGTCTGGTGTTCGACCGCCGGGTGGGTGCCGCCTAAGCCGCCCGCCAAGCTTGGCCGCCGGTCGAGATCCGCCAGGGCGTCAGCTTCAGCACCGTGATCTTCGGGTCGCGGTGGTCATCCCCGCCCAGGATCTTCGGATCGAAGCCCAGGGGTTCCGGCGCCGAAGCGAACAGGTCCCACAGGTACCGGCGGGTCTCCTCGTCGTCCGCGAACTCCGCGCGGCACTCCGCCACCGCCACTTCGTGCTGCGGGTCCCAGTACGAGCACGAGACATACGGCGTCGCCGCCAGGTGGGCCAGCTTCAACGGCGTCGGCCGGGTGAACAGCCAGCCGGTCAGGCCGCCGGGGCCCGGCACCCAGATCGGGTGGACCACCCGTGACCGCGGGCGGCCCCGCCGGTCGACCGTCACCAGCGTGCACCAGACGATCCGGTGCGCCACGCGGACGAACGCTTCGGCCAGCTCGGCCGGCACTCTGCTAGATTCCACAACCATGGTTGTGCATCCTAGCAGCCTCGACCTGTCCCTGACCGCCCTCTTCGCGGGCTGGGCGATGACGGACGAGGTTCAGCGCCGCTTGGCCGGGCAGGGCTTCGGCGACCTTCGCTTCAACGACGGCGTCGTGATCCAGCACGTCCTGGCCGACCCGCTGTCCATCACCGCACTGGCCGAGCGGATGGGCGTGACCCAGCAGGCGGCGTCGAAGGCCGTCGCGGACCTCGAACGCCGGGGGCTGCTGCGCCGCGACCCCGATCCGGCGGACGCGCGGACGAAACTGCTGCACCTGACCGAGCACGCGCTGGCCGCCGTCGAAGCGACGCGGGTGCTGCGGCGGGAACTCCAAGAAGAACTGGAGGCGGAGTACGGCACGAGACGCGTCGAAGACGCGCGCGCACTCCTGGCGACGGTCATCGGCCGCTACGGCGGCGACGACGCGATCCGCGCCCGGCGGGTCCGGCCGCCACGGTGACTCAGCGCGTGATCACGCAGGTCCCCGACGCCGTCGCCAGCAGCCTGCCCTCGACGTCCCGGATTTCCCCCTCCGCGAACGCGATCCGCGAGCCCTCCTTCATGACCCGGCCGGTGGCCCGGATCTCGCCGCGGCCCGCGTGGATCGCCCGCAGGTAGCTGACCTTCAGCTCCACCGAGGCGTAGCCGACGCCGGCCGGCAGCGTCGTGTGCACCGCGCAGCCGACCACCGAGTCCAGCAGCGTGGCCGCGACGCCGCCGTGGACCATGCCGATCGGGTTGTACAGCGACTCGTCCGGCTCGGCGACCGCGACGACCTCGCCGCGGCCGATGCGCTCCCAGCGCATGCCGAAGTGCGCGGCGATCGGCGCGGGCGGGACGCGGCCTTCGGCGATCGCCGTCATGTACTCGAGGCCGGACATCGTGGCGCCGAGCCGGGCGGTCTCCAGGGGGTCCTGCCAGGTGATGGTCTTCGAACGGACCTGCGTTTCGACGTCGGTCATCTCGGCTCCTCGGACTATGACAACTGTCTTAATCGCAGGCTCGCCCGTGGGCACCGGCGGCGTCAAGCGGGCGTGACCCAGGCCACCGGTGGTCCGCCTCCGGCCCGGGTGGAATCATCCGGGGGTGAGCAACGAGCCCGTCCGCAAGCTGATCGACCCGGAACGGGTGGCCGCGGCGATCGACGGGCTGGGCGACCGCGCCGTCATCGACGAGTGGGCCCAGCGGTTTTCCGTGGTCGCCGACCCGTCCCGGCTCGCGCTGCTGGTCTCGATCCACTACGCCCGCGAGATCAGCGTCACCGACCTCGCCGCCGTCACCGGCATGACCGACACGGCGGTGTCGCAGGCCCTGCGCCTGCTGCGGGCCCACGGGCTGGTCACGCCGCAACGCACCGGCCGGGTGGTGCGGTACCGGCTGGCGGACGCGACCGTGCACGAACTCATCCATCGGGTGCGCCCGCACCCCGAACAACCCGCTGAGACAACCGGGGCTTCGCCCCGGGCCGGGGGCTTCGCCACCCGGACCCCCGAACAACCCACTGAGACAACCGGGGCTTCGCCCCGGGCCGGGGGCTTCGCCACCCGGACCCCCGAACAACCCGCGAACAACCCCCAGGACCGGTAGCGTGCCAGCATGACGGGATTGCCCGAGACCATCACGGCCTGCCTGTTCGACCTCGACGGAGTGCTGACCGGCACGGCGGTCCTCCACCGCGAGGCCTGGAAACGGACGTTCGACGAGTTTCTCCGCTCGCGCGACGGCGCCGGGTTCGCCGAGTTCACCGACCACGACTACGCGGCCTTTGTGGACGGCCGCCCGCGCGCCGACGGCGTGCGCGAGTTCCTGCGGTCACGGGGCATCGTGCTGCCCGAGGGCGAACCGGACGACCCGGTGGACGCCCCGACCGTCAACGGCGTCGGCAACCGCAAGAACGAACTGGTGCTGAAGATCATCGACGAACGCGGCGTGAACCCTTACCCCGGCTCGGTCCGCTACCTCGAAGCGGTCAAGGCCGCCGGCCTGCGGATCGCCGTGGTGACGTCGTCCGCGAACGGCGCGAAGGTGCTCGACGGCGCCGACCTCAGCAAGTTCGTCGAGGCCCGGATCGACGGCATCGTCATCCGCGAACAGCACCTCAAGGGCAAGCCGGCGCCGGACTCGTTCCTGGCCGGCGCCGCCGCCCTCGGCGTCGAACCCGCGCACGCGGCCGTCTTCGAGGATGCCCAGTCCGGCGTCCAGGCGGGGAAAGCCGGCGGCTTCGGGTACGTCGTGGGCGTGAACCGGGCCGACCAGGCCGCCGAACTGCGGGCCCACGGGGCCGACATCGTCGTCGACGACCTCGCCGACCTCCTGGAGGACCGATGAGCGAAGAGGTACACGGCTACGAGTGCGCGCCGTGGGAACTGCGGTGGCGCGGCATGGACGTCGACGCCCTGCAGCGCACCGAATCGGCGTTCGCGGTGTCCAACGGCCACATCGGGCTGCGCGGCACCCTCGAGGAGGCCGAGCCGCGCGGGCTGCCCGGCACCTACCTCAACGGCTTCTACGAGCAGCACGAGCTCCCCTACGCCGAAGCGGGCTACGGCTACCCCGAAGAAGGCCAGACCGTCGTCAACGTGACCGACGGCAAGATCATCCGGCTGCTCGTCGAGGACGAACCGCTCGACATGCGCTACGGCGCGGCCACCGCGCACGACCGGGTGCTCGACTTCCGCAAGGGCACGCTGTGCCGGACCACGGAGTGGTCGTCACCGACCGGGCGCCGGGTCCGCGTGCGCACCGAGCGGCTGGTGTCGTTCACCCAGCGCGCGATCGCCGCGATCCGGTACGAGGTCGAGCCGCTCGACGAGGACCTGCAGCTGGTCGTGCAGTCCGACCTGCTCGCCAACGAGCCGATCGAGTCCGACACCAGCGACCCGCGGGTGGCCGCCGCCCTGGAGGCACCGCTGGTGAGCGAGTTCCACCGTGCGTCGGAGTACAACGCCGTGCTGGTGCACCAGACCCGCCGGTCCGGGCTGCGGATGGCCGCGGCGATGGACCACAAGATCGAGGTGGACGACGGGATCCGCGCCCGCATCCACGCCGAGGACGACCTCGCCCGGCTCACCGTCGCGGTCGACGTCCCCAAGGGCGGGCGGCTGCGCATCACCAAGTTCCTCGCCTACGGCTGGTCCGCGCAGCGCTCGGTGCCCGCGCTGCGGTCGCAGGTCGAGGCCGCGCTGGCCGGCGCCCGCCAGACGGGCTGGAAGGGCCTGCTCACCGAGCAGCGCCAGTTCCTCGACGACTACTGGGCCACGTCGGACATCGAGATCGACGGCGATCCGGAACTGCAGCAGGCCGTCCGCTTCGCCCTGTTCCACATCCTCCAGGCCGGGGCCCGCGGCGAGAGCCGCGCGATCGCCGGCAAGGGCCTGACCGGGCCGGGCTACGACGGGCATGCCTTCTGGGACACCGAATCCTTCGTCCTGCCGGTGCTGACCTACACCATCCCGGACGCGGCCCGCGACGCCCTCCGCTGGCGTCACTCCACAATGGACAAAGCGCGGGAACGCGCGCACCAGCTGGGGTTGCACGGCGCGGCCTTCCCGTGGCGGTCGATCAACGGCGCGGAGTGCTCGGCGTACTGGCCGGCGGGCACGGCGGCGTTCCACGTCAGCGCGGACATCGCCGACGCCGTCCTGCGCTACCTCAACGCCACCGGCGACGAGGAGTTCGAGCGCGACTACGGCACCGAGCTGCTGCTGGAAACCGCGCGGCTGTGGGCGTCGCTGGGCCACCACGACCGGCACGGCGCGTTCCGCATCGACGGTGTCACCGGGCCGGACGAGTACTCGGCGGTGGCGGACAACAACGTCTACACGAACCTGATGGCGCGGCGGAACCTCCTGGCCGCGGCGGATTCGTGCGAACGGCACCCGGACGTGGCCGGGCGGTTCGGCGTCGACGCCGTCGAGCTGGACTCGTGGCGCGCGGCCGCCGCGGCGATGTTCCTGCCCTACGACGAAGAACTCGGCGTGCACCCCCAGTCCGAGGGGTTCCTCGACCACGACGAGTGGGACTACGAGGGCACCGACCCCGCCCACTACCCGCTGCTGCTGCACTTCCCGTACTTCGACCTCTACCGCAAGCAGGTCGTCAAGCAGGCGGACCTGGTGCTGGCGCTGCACCTGTGCGGTGACTCGTTCAGCCCGCGGGAGAAAGCCCGCGACTTCGCCTACTACGAGGCGAGGACCGTGCGCGACTCCTCGCTGTCGGCGGGGACGCAGGCGGTCATCGCCGCCGAGGTGGGCCACCTCGAGCTGGCCTACGACTACCTCGCCGAGGCCGCCCTGACCGACCTGCACGACGTGCACAACAACGTGCGCAACGGCCTGCACATGGCGTCGCTGGCCGGGGCGTGGCAGGGCGCCGTGGCCGGGTTCGGCGGCCTGCGCGACCACGGGGGGACGCTCTCGTTCGCGCCGCGGCTGCCGCCGCAGCTGGACCGGATCACCTTCCGGCTGATGTTCCGCGGCACCCGGTTCCAGGTCGAGATCGACCGCGACCAGGTGACCTACCACGTGCTGGCCGGTGCGCCCCTGGAAGTGCTGCACCACAACGAGCGGGTCACGATCACCGAGGAGCCCCAGCGCTTCGCGATCCCGAAGATCGACGCGGGCGATCCGCCGAAGCAGCCGCCGGGCCGCGCCCCGATGCGGCGCGACTCGGAAATGGTGCGTCAGTACGCGGAGCCGACCAATCCGGTCACCGAGGAAGGTCGCTGACGACGTCGTCCCGCGCGGGTGGGGCCGGCACCTCTTCGGTCCCGCCCGGGCTGACGTCCGGGTCCGGCGCGGTGGGCACGTCGTGGGTCAGCTGGCCCGGTTTCGGCAGCTTCGGGAGCTCGTCGTCTTCGTCGTCGCGGGCGTGGATGCGCTGCTGTTCGCTCATGTCTTCCGGAATACCCGGTTTTCCCGGCCGCGGCCAGCGGGATCAGGCCGCCCGCCTTCCCGCGGCGGCTCTCGCCTTGTCCTGCAGGGTGAGGAGCAGGCCGTCACGGGTGGACCAGGGGCAGATCGTCACCTTGCCGCCCGCGACCGTCAACAAGGCTTCGGCGACGATCGCGCCCGCGAGGGCCTGGTGGGCGCGGCTGCGGGAGATGCCGGGCAACTCCGCCCGTTTCGACGGCGGCAGCGCGGCGAGCCGCGGGATCCACGCCCGCAGGTCGTCGAGCCGCAGTTCACGGCACTTCCCCGGGCGGGCGCCCGCCAGCCGCGCGAGCTGCTGCAGCACCTTAGAACAGCCGACGACACGCGGGTCCTCGACGTCCGCGGCCCCCAGCGTGGTGCCCACGACGTCGAGCGCGTGCGCGCGCAACGCCTTGACCTGCTTGTTCGACACGCGCTCGGACGGCAGCCAGTCCCGCGTCATCGACCGGGCGCCCAACGGCAGCGAGCGCGCGAACGTCGCCTTCTCGCCGCACCCGGCCGCCAGCTCGACGGTCCCGCCGCCGATGTCGAGCACCAGCATCGGGCAGGCGTCCGCGCCGTACCAGCGGCGGGCGGCGAGGTAGGTCAGCTCGGCCTCGTTGCGGCCGGACAGGAACCGCAGCTCGACGCCGGTTTCCCCGGCGACGTGCCGGACGACTTCCGCCGCGTTGGCCGCGTCGCGGATCGAGGACGTCGCGAGCGGGTAGACGCCGGTGACCCCGTGGCGGTACGCCGTGGTCATGCCGGCGGCGACGGCCGCCGTGACAGCGGCGATGCCCCGGTCGGTGAGCCGGCCGCGACCGTCGAGCTCACGGTCCAGGCGAAGCCGCGTCTGGTGGTTCAGCACCGGCTCCCGGGGCGAGCCGTCCACCGGCACCACGACCAGCCGGGCGCTGAACGAACCGACGTCCAGCACGCCCACCGCGGGCTCTTCGATTTTTCGCACAGCTCGGCGCACCTCACTTCCGCCCCGGTGAATATCCCCAGTTCGACAGCTTCAAACCAGCAATGATGTCCGAAGTCACTCCGTTCCGCCGGATATCGACGCCATTGGCCCCATCCGGAGGGGCCTTTCCGGGACGAAGGTCACAGTGAGATAACCCGATCGAGTGAATCGCTGTTCGACCGGACACGATTCGGTAACGCCCCAGGTCCGGCAGCGATTCATCAGACACCAGTAGTGGCGGGAGCAGTGAAGTGAGGGAACGGCCCGAGCGGCGATCCGAGTTCGCGCGGCCGGCCGCGGTCGTGCTCGCGGTCGTGGCCGGGCTCGGTTGCGTCCTGCTCGGCGTCGCCTCGGTGCTCGGCCCGGCCACGACGGTGGCCTCCGGCGCGGCGTCCGCGGACCCGCCCGCCCCGGCCGGCGCCCGGCCGGCGGCGCTCATGATCCCCGAGCTGGGCCTGGAGCTGAACCACGTGATCGGCCTCGGCCACATCGGCGGCCGCCGGGAGCAGCCCGGCACGGCCCTCGGCGTCGGCTGGTTCACCGACGGCCCGGTCCCCGGGGCCCCCGGCGTCGCGGTGTTTTCCGGGCACGCCGGCTTCGGCTATTCCGCCGGCGCGTTCGCCCGCCTGGACACGCTGAAGCCGGGCGCCACGATCACCGTCCGCGACGAGCGCGGCCGCGAGGCCCGCTTCACGGTCCGCTCGACGGCCCTGTTCCCGGCCGCCGAGCCGGACAGCACGCTGGTCGCCCCCGAAGGCACGGGCCCGGAGCTCCGGCTGATCACCAGCGACGGCACCCACGACGACCCCGCCCTCAGCGGCCCCCGGGTGGCGATCTACGCGGTCCCGGCCTGAGTGCGCACTGCTCAGCCGATCAGCTCGCGCAGCTGCGAGACCCCCGCCACGCGCGCCTCGCGGCCCGGCTGCAGCGGGGTCACCACCAGCGTCGTCACCCCGGCGTCGGCGAAGGCCGCCAGCCGCTCCTTCACGTAGCCTGCCGGGCCGACCAGGGAGATCGCGCGCAGCAGCTCGGCCGGGACGGCCGCCGCGGCCTCCTCCTTCTTGCCGTCGAGGTAGAGGTCCTGGATCAGCTTCGCCTCGGCCTCGTAGCCGTAGCGGCACGCCAGGTCGTTGTAGAAGTTCTTGCCCCGCGCACCCATCCCGCCGACGTACAGCGCCACCATCGGGCGAACGTGGTCGAGCAGCGGCTCGACGTCGTCGCCGATCGCCAGGGCGACGGTGACGAACGTGTCCAGCTCGCCCAGCGCCGGGTCGCGCTTCGCCTTGCCTTCGGCGAGGGACGCGCCCCAGACGTCGGCGGCCTTCTCCGGGTGGAAGAAGATCGGCTGCCAGCCCTCGGCGATCTCGGCGGTGAGCGCGACGTTCTTCGGCCCGAGCGAGGCCAGCAGCACCGGGATCCGCTCGCGCACCGGGTGGTTGATCAGCTTGAGCGGCTTGCCCAGCCCGGTGCCCTGCTCGGGCGGCAGCGGGATCGTGTAGTGCTTGCCCTCGTGCACGACGCGTTCGCGGCGCCACACCTGGCGGCAGATCTCGACGATCTCGCGGGTGCGGGCCAGCGGCGCGTCGTACTTCACGCCGTGGAACCCCTCGATGACCTGCGGACCGGACGCGCCGAGCCCGAGGATGAACCGGCCGTCGGAGACGAAGTCGAGCCCGGCCGCGGTCATCGCGGTCAGCGTCGGCGTGCGGGTGAAGATCTGGAAGATGCCCGACGCGAGCTGGACGCGCTCGGTCTTCGCGGCCAGGTAGCCGAGCTGGCTGACCGCGTCGAACGAATACGCCTCCGGCACGAAGACGACGTCGAGGCCGGCCTTCTCCAGTTCGACGACGTCGGCGACGCTCTCGGCGAAGCCTCCGGCGTAGCTGATGGCGGTCCCGATCCTCATGAGCATCCTCCCGGACTAAGCGTGCGCTTAGCCTAGCCCGGGACCACCGTCCCGCGCACCTCCCCCATGCCGATCCGCGTGCCACCCGGGCCGGGGGCCGTCGCGCTGATCACCACCTCGTCCCCGTCTTCCAGGAACGACCGGGTTTCGCCGCCCGGCAGCTCGAACGGCTCCCGGCCGCCCCACGACAGTTCCAGGAACGAGCCGCGCTGCTCGCGTTCCGGGCCGGTCACCGTGCCCGACGCGAACAGGTCGCCGGTGCGCAGGCTCGCCCCGTTGACCGTCATGTGCGCCAGCTGCTGCGGGGCCGTCCAGTACTGCGAAGCGAACGGCGGGCTCGACACGAGGTGGCCGTTGAGCCGGATCTCCAGCGTCAGGTCCAGGCCCTGCTTCCCGGCCGTCCGCAGGTACTCGAAGGGCTCGGGGTCCTGCGGCGGGCCGTCGACGCGGGCGTGCTCCAGCGCGGCGAGCGGGACGATCCACGGCGACACCGACGTCGCGAACGACTTGCCGAGGAACGGGCCCAGCGGCTGGTACTCCCAGGCCTGGATGTCCCGCGCCGACCAGTCGTTGACGAGGCAGACGCCGAACACGTGGTCCGCGAAGTCCGCTGTGGACACTCCGGTGCCGGCGGCGGACGGAACGCCGACGACGAACCCGACCTCCGCCTCGATGTCGAGCCGCTGCGACGGCCCGAACGACGGCGCCTCGGCGGCGCGGGGCTTGCGCTGCCCGTGCGGCCGGACGACCGGCGTGCCGGACGCCACCACCGTGCCGGCCCGGCCGTGGTAGCCGATCGGCAGGTGCTTCCAGTTCGGCGGCAGCTCGGTGGTGTCGGGCCGGAAGATCTTGCCGGCGTTGAGGGCGTGGTGCTCGCTGGAGTAGAAGTCGACGTAGTCGGCGACTTCGAACGCCAGGTGCGTGGTCACCTCGGTCAACGGGACCAGGTGCGGCCGGAGCCGGTCGGCGTACCGGGGTTCGGTCAGCCATTCCCGGACGCTTTCGCGGACGTCGCGCCAGGTGCCCGGCCCGGCGGCCAGCAACGGGTTGAGCACCCCGGCGGTGAGCAGCGGGGCGAACGCCGCCGCCGTCTCGGCGGCCGCGGCGGTCAGATCGAGCACCCGGTCACCGACCGGCACCCCGATCCGGCGCGCGGGCGCCCCGGCGACCGAGAAGGCGCCGTACGGGAGGTTGTCCAGGCCGAACGGCGTGTCATCGGCGAGGTCGAGCCAGGTCACGTTCACTCCTCGTCTCGGGCGGCTCGCGTCGCCACCACGTTGTCGGCGCCCGGAGCCGCCTCGCGCCCGGAAGCGAACCAGGCCACGGTCACTTCCCGTCCCCGGCGGCTCGCGCGGCCACCCACTCCGCCACCACGTCCGCCAGCACCGGCAGGGGCAGGGTTCCGCTGCCGAGCACCGTGTCGTGGAACTCGCGGATGTCGAACCGCCCGCCCAGCGCCTGTTCGGCTTCGGCGCGCAGCCGCTCGATCTCCAGGCGCCCCACCATGTAGCTGAGTGCCTGGCCCGGGTGGCCCGCGTAGCGGTCGATCTCCGCCTCGATCTCGATCTGCGCCATCGGCGTGTTGTCGCGCAGGTAGTCGACGGCGCGTTGGCGGCTCCAGCCGAGCGCGTGCAGCCCGGTGTCCACCACCAGCCGCGCCGCTCGCATCGAGTCCTGCGTCAGCAGGCCGAGCCGCGCGACGTCGTCCGAGTACAGCCCCATCTCGTCCGCGAGCCGCTCGGCGTAAAGCCCCCAGCCCTCGGCGAAGGCGTTGAACAAGCAGATCCGGCGCAGCAGCGGCAAGCCGGTCAGCTGCTGGGCGAGCGCCAGCTGGAAGTGGTGCCCCGGCACGGCCTCGTGGAACGCGACCGATTCGCCGAGGGTCCGCTGCCGCTGGTCCGCCTCGAGCGTGTTGGCGTAGTAGGTGCCCGGCCGCGAACCGTCGAGCGAAGGCTCGATGTAGTACGCGATCGACCCGCTTGCCGCCTCCGCGCCGGGCACCGGCGCGACCTCGCAGCGTCCCTCCGGGATGCGCGAGAACCATTGGGGCGCCACGGTTTCCGCCCGCGCGATGGTTTCCCGGGCGGCCTGCAGCAGCTCGTCACCGTCCCGCCAGCGCAGCGCCGGGTCCGTGCGGATCCGGTCGAAGATCTCGGCGAGGTCGGTGGTGCCGAACACCTTCGCGCCCAGCTCCCGGTACTCCCCCGCCAGCCGCTCGATGATCGCCACGCCGGTGTCGTGCAGGTCCTGCGCCGTGCGCGAGGTCGTCGTTTCGGCGCGGATGAGCGCCGCATACCGTTCCGGCCCGCCGGGCAGGTCGCCGAGACCGGGCGACGTCTCCGGCCGCGCGACCGGGACGACCTCCTCGGCCAGGAAGTCGCGATACCGCGCGTACGCGGGCCGCACCACTTCGGCCAGCAGCCGGTCGCGCTCGGCCTCGAGCCCGTGGACCGGGACCTTCAGCGGGTCGTTCTCCGGGTCGCCGAGGTAGCGCTCGACATAGCCGATGCCGATGCGCGCCAGGAACTCCGGCGGCGTCAGCCCGTCGGCGAGCGCGGTCCGCTGCCGCTCGATCAACTGGTCGAAGTAGGTGCCGATCGCGGCGAGCCGGCTCAGGTAGCCGCGGGCCTTGGCCTCGTCGTCGAGCACCGTCTGGGGCAGCCCCATCAGCAGTTCGAAGGCCGGCGCGGCCAGCCCGTCGCTCACCGCGATGTCGGCCCGCCCGGAGTCGAGTTCGTCGATCTTGGTGCGGGCCTGCCAGATCACGACGTCGCGGGTGACGCGCTCGCCCGGCGTCAATGCCGCCGCGTCAAGCGCCTCCGCCCGCGTGATGATCCCGGCGAGCCCGGCCCGGTACCGGGCGGCCGCTTCGGCGGTCTGGTCCGCGAGCTTGTCGTGCGCGCCCGGCAGGCCGTAAATCGACCGGTAGAGCGGCTGAGCCTCGAACATCAGCTCCAGGCACTCGTCGGCGAGCCGGTCGGGTGTGTCGCGGTGGCCCGCCACCCAGTCGGCGACGACCCCGGACAGCACCGGCAGCGGCAGCGTCCCGCTGCCGAGCACGACGTCGTGGAACTCGCGGATGTCGAACCGCTCGCCCAGTTCCCGCTCGGCCTCGGCGCGCAGCCGCTGGATCTCCAGGCGCCCCACCATGTAGCCCAGCGCCTGCCCGGGATTGGCGGCGTACCGGTCGACTTCGGCTTCGATCTCCAGCCGGGCCATCGGCGTGTGCGCCACCAGGAAGTCGATCGCCTGCTGCCGGCTCCACCCGAGCGCGTGCAGCCCGGTGTCGACCACCAGCCGCCCGGCGCGCATCGAGTCCTGCGTCAGCATGCCCAGCCGCGAGACGTCGTCGGAGTACAGGCCCATTTCGTCGGCCAGCCGCTCGGCGTACAGCCCCCAGCCTTCGCCGTAGGCGTTGACGTGCACGATCCGGCGCAGCAGCGGCAGCCCGGTCAGGGCCTGCGCGAGGCACAGCTGGAAGTGGTGCCCCGGCACGGCTTCGTGGAACGCGACGGCCTCGCTGGTGAACCGGGGGCGCTTTTCGGCCTCGTGCGTGTTGGCGTAGTAGACGCCCGGACGCGTCCCGTCCAGCGACGGCCGCAGGTAGTACGCGATCGTGCCGCTGGTGGCCTCGGCCGCGGGCACCGGCGCGACCTCGCACTTCTGCTCCGGCACGCGGGAGAACCAGTGCGGGGCGACGGCTTCCGCGCGGGTGATGGCGGCCCGGGCACCGGCCAGCAGCTCCTCCCCGTCGCGCCAGCGCAACGCCGGGTCGGTGCGCAGGCGCTCGAAGAGCTCGGCGAGATCGGTGGTGCCGAACAGCTTCGCGCCCAGTTCGTGGTACTCCTCCGCGAGCTTTTCGATCAGCGCCAGCCCGGTGTCGTGCAGTTCCCGCGCGGTGCGCTCGGTCGTCGTCTCGACCCGGATCAGGGCGGCGTACCGCTCCTGCCCACCCGGAAGCTGCCCGATGCCCGGCGACGTTTCGGGCCGGGCCACCGGCGCGACCTCGTCGGCCAGGAAAGCGCGGTACCGCGCGTACGCCGGCCGGACGACGTCGGCGAGCAGGCGGTCGCGTTCGGCCTCGAAGCCTTCGAGCGCATACGGCGGTGTCACCCGCAACGGGTCGCTCTCGGGCGCGCCGAGGTAGCGGTCGACGTAACCGATGCCGGTGCGGACGAGGAAGCCCGGCGGCACGAGACCCTCGGCCACCGCGGCGCGCTGCCGGACGATCCAACTGTCGAGGTAGTCGCCAATCCCGGCGAGCCGGGCCAGGTAGCCGCGGACCTTCGGCTCGTCGTCCAGCACCGTCTGCGGCAGGTAGAGCAGCAGCTGCAGGGCAGGCGCGCCGAGCCCGTCGCTCACCGCGAGGTCGGCCCGGCGCGAGTCGATCTCGTCGATCTCGGTCTTCGCCTGGGACAGCACCACTTCCCGGGTGACCCGCTCCGCCGCCGTCAGCCCCGCGGGGTCGAGCGCCTCGGCCCGCGCGACGATCGCCGCGTAGCCGTCGCGGAACCGCGGTTCGGCTCCCGGGTCGGGCAGCTTGCCGTGCTCGCCGGGCAGGCCGAACACCGACGGGTAGAGGGGCTGCCGGGCGAAGTTCAGCGCCACCAGGTCGTCGGCGAGCCCGTCCGGCGTGTCGCCCCGGCTCGCCACCCAGTCCGTGACCACCTTGGCCAGTGCGGACAGCGGGAGCATGCCGTGGCCGAGCACGACCTCGTGGAAGCCGCGGATGTCGAACCGCTCGCCCAGCGCCTGTTCGGCTTCGGCGCGCAGCCGCTCGATCTCCAGGCGCCCCACCATGTAGCCCAGCGCCTGGGCAGGCCAGCCGATGTACCGGTCGATTTCCGCGTCGATCTCCAGCCGGGCCATCGGCGTGTGCTCGACGAGGAAGTCGACGGCCTGCTGCCGGCTCCAGCCGAGCGCGTGCAGGCCCGTGTCGACGACCAGCCGGCCCGCCCGCAACGAATCCTGCGTGAGCATGCCGAAGCGCGAGACGTCGTCCGAGTACAGCCCCATCTCGTCCGCGAGCCGCTCGGCGTAGAGCCCCCAGCCCTCGCCGTAGGCGTTGAACATGCCGATCCGCCGCAGCAGCGGCAGGTCCCGCAGTTCCTGGGCCAGGCTGAGCTGGAAGTGGTGGCCCGGCACGGCTTCGTGGAACGCGATCGCCTCGCTGGTGAACCGCGGGCGCTGTTCGGCCTCGTGCGTGTTGGCGTAGTAGGTGCCCGGCCGCGAACCGTCGAGCGACGGCGGGAGGTAGTAGGCGATCGTGCCGCTCGCCGCGTCGGCTTCGGGCACCGGCGCGACCTCGCACTTCTCCACCGGCATCCGCGAGAACCACTGCGGCGCCACGGCTTCGGCTCGCGCGATGGCGTCACGAGCCGCGGACAGCAGCTCGTCGCCGTCGCGCCACCGCAGGGCCGGGTCGGTGCGCAGCCGCTCGAAGATCTCGGCGAGATCGGTGGTGCCGAACACCTTCGCGCCCAGCTCGCGGTACTCCCCCGCCAGCTTCTCGATCAGCGCCAGACCGGTGTCGTGCAGCTCCTGCGCCGTGCGCTCGGTGGTCGTTTCGGCGCGGATGAGCGCGGCGTACCGCTCCGCCCCGCCCGGAACGTGGCCGATGCCCGGTGCGCTGTCGGGCCGGCCGGCCGGTTCCACTTCGGTGCGCAGGAAGTCGCGGTACCGCGCGTACGCCGGGTGGACCACCTCCGCGAGCAGGCGGTCGCGCTCGGCTTCGAAGCCCTCGACGGCCGCGGTCGTGCCGGCCTTCAGGGGATCGGTTTCCGGCGCGGCGAGGTAGCGGTCGATGTACTCGGCGCCGACGCGGGCGAGGTAGGCCGGCGGCACGAGCCCGTCGGCGAGGCTTTCGCGCTGCCGCTCGGTGAGCGTCGCGAGGAACGGCTCGATCGCGGCGAGCCGGGCCAGGTAGCCGCGCGCCTTCTTCTCGTCGTCCAGCTTGTAGTACGGCAGGTACAGCAGCGGCCCCAGCGCCGGGGCGCTGAGCCCGTCGCTCACGGCGATGTCGGCCGCCCGCGCGCCGAGCCGGTCGGCCTCGACCTCGGCGGCGGCGATGACGACCTCCCGCGTCACCGCCTCCTCGCTCGTCAAGCCGTCGGACGGCAGCGCCCGCGCGCGGGCGGCGAGAGCCTGGTACGCCGCACGGAAGCGCTCCTGCGCCTCGCGTGTCTGGTCGGCGAGCCGGTCGTGGCCGCCGGGCAGGCCGAAGATCGACGGCGACAGCGGCTCCTGCTCGAACGTCAGCTCGACGAGCTCGCTCGCCAGGCCGCCGACGGTGTCGCCGTACCCGGCCACCCACTCGTCGACGACCGACGCCAGCGCGGGCAGCGGCAGCGAGCCGCCGGCCAGCACGAGGTCGTGGAAGGCCCGGACGTCGAACCGCGAGCCGAGCCGCTCCTCGGCGCCGGCGCGGATCCGCTGGATTTCCCGGCGCCCCACCATGTACGCCAGCGCCTGGCCCGGCCAGGCGATGTAGCGGTCCACTTCGGACTCGATCTCGACGCGCGCCTCCGGCGTGTGCTCGAGGAAGTAGTCCACGGCCTGCTGACGGCTCCAGCCCAGCGCGTGCAGCCCGGTGTCGATGACCAGCCGGGCCGCCCGCACGGAGTCCGCGGTCAGCATGCCGAGCCGGGCGACGTCGTCGGAGTAGAGGCCCATTTCGTCGGCCAGGCGCTCGCTGTAGAGGCCCCAGCCCTCGGTGTAGGCGGTGAAGTTGCCGATGCGGCGCAGCAGCGGCAGGCCCTCGATGCCCTGGGCGAGGCTGAGCTGGAAGTGGTGCCCCGGAACGGCTTCGTGGAACGCGGTGGCTTCGGCGGTGTGCCGGAACCGCTCGGTGGCTTCGTGGGTGTTCGCGAAGTAGATGCCGGGCCGGGAGCCGTCGGCGGCCGGCCGCAGGTAGTACGCCGCGGGCGCGCCCGGAGCGACCCCCGCCGGCACCGCCTCGACCGAGCACTGCTCCTCCGGTACCCGGCCGAACCACTTCGGGGCTTCGGCGGCGGCCCGGGCGACGGCCGTGCGGGCGGTGTCCAGCAGCTCGTCGCCATTGCTCCAGCGCAGGGCCGGGTCGGTGCGCAGCCGCTCGAAGATCTCGGCCAGGTCGTCGGTGCCGAACACCTTCAGCCCCAGCTCGCGGTACTCGGCGGCGAGCGAGTCGATGACGTCGAGACCGATCCGGTGCAGCTCCTGCGGGGTGAGCTCGGTGGTCGTGTGCATCCGCGCGAGCCGGGCGTAGGCCGCTTCGCCGCCGGGCAGCCACGACAGGCCGGGCCGGTCCGCGGGCCGCCCGTGCGGCTTCACCTCGTCGGCGAGGAACTGCCGGTACTCGGCGAAGGCCGGGCGGACGACGTCGGCCAGCAGCTCGTCCCGCCGCCGCTCGAACTCCTCGTCGGGCGCCGGCTGGCGGCGCAGCGGGTCGGCCGCCGGCTCGGCGAGGTAGCGGTCGAGGTGCGCGACGGCGGCGTCGACCACGTGGGCCACCGGGAGCAGGCCGTCGGCGAGGCCCTCGGCGTGCCGCCGCGCGGCCTGGCGCAGGAACTCCGGGATGGCGGCCAGCCGCCCGAGCTGGGCCTCCGCGGCGGCGCCCGCGGTCACCGTCGTCATCGGCAGGGCGGAGAGCAGCGAAGCCGCGGGCGCGACGAAGAGGTTCGTGACGGTGAACTCGACCATGCGGGAGTCGATGGCCGCGATGCGGGCTTCGGCCGAGGTGATCAGGACGTCGCGGGTCACCCGGTCTTCGGCGGACAGGCCGCCGGTTTCCAGCGCGCGGGCTCGTTCGAGGAACGCCGCGAGCCGGGCCCGGAACGCCTGCTCGGCTTCCGCGGACAGGTCCGGCAGGCCGGGCTCCGCCGGGCGGAGACCCAGCAGCGCCGGCGTCAGCGGATCGGCGTCGAACAGCGCTTCGACGAACTCGTCGGCGAGTTCGGTGACCGCGGTCATGGCAGGACCCCCAGCTTCGGCTGATGTGCTCTCGGCCGACCCTAACGGAGATCACCGACAAGAACGGCGGGTCGTTCGCCGGGGGCGGACGGCCTTCGGACGAGCGGGCCGGCGAGGCGGTAGCGTTCACCGAGTGGCCGTGACCGATCCCGTGGATACCCGTCTGCTCGCCGCGCTCGCCGACCTCGGCAAGGCGGCGGTGCACGAGCTGGCGGCGAAGGTCGGCATGGATCCCCGCGAGGTCGCCTACCGGCTGGTCGCCCTCTCCGGCAGCGGGCTCCCGCTGCTCGTCGGCGTCGAGAGCGACCCTCAGGGGCTCCGGGCGGCGATCGCCGGCGCGCCGCCGTCGTGGGCGAACCGGCCCGCGCAGCAGGTCCCGGCCCCGCCGTCGCACCCGGTGCCGCAGCAGCCGGTCCCGCCGGTCCAGGGCGTGCCGTCGGGTCCCTACAACGTCCAGGGCGCGCCTTCGGGGCCCTACAACGTCCAAGGCACGCCTTCGGGCCCGCACAACGTCCAAGGCTCGCCGTCCGGGCCCTACACCGTGCAGGGCACGCCGTCGGGGCGGTTCCCCGGCCCGCCGCCGCGTCCGCAGCCGCCGCGGTTCACCCCGCCGCCGGTGCCGCTCGACCCGGCCGTGAGCACGTGGGGCCTGCCGCAGACGGCGTCGTGGGCCCGCGGCGACGAGCCCGCCAAGCCCGCCGCCGCCGGCCGGCGCGGCCGGATCGGCGAGGTCATGGAGACCCAGGGCCTGGAAGGCGAGCAGCTGTCGGTGCAGCTGCTGGAGGTCCAGGACCCGGCCGACTACCTGTTCGGCGCGGCCGGGTACCGCCTGGAAGAAGGCGAACGCGCGGTGGTCGTGCACACCGAGATCACCAACCGCGGGGCGATCCCGTTCGCGTCGCTGCCGGACAACTACCTCGAGCTGCTCGCCGCCGACGGCAAGGCGATCGGCAAGGCGCCGGTGTCGCTGACGTCCCGGCCCCCGCACAGGATCGGCGTCAAACCGGGCGAGACGCTCGGCGGCCACACGGTGTACGTCCTCCCGGACGCCACGCGCGTGGTCGCGGTCCGCTGGAGCCCCCGGCCGGAGCCGGACGAGCGCACGCTGACGTGGTCGATCGAGGATCAGTAACTCTCGTCGCGCAAGATCTCGAGGGCCTTGGCCAAGTCGTCCGGGTATTCGGACTCGAACTCGACCCAGCGGCCGTCCGCGGGGTGGGCGAACGCGAGGGTCTTCGCGTGCAGCCACTGGCGGTTCAGGCCGAGGTGCCGCGCCAGGACCGGGTCCGCGCCGTAGGTCAGGTCGCCGACGCACGGGTGCCGCAGTGCCGAGAAGTGGACGCGGATCTGGTGCGTCCGCCCGGTTTCGAGCTTGATGTGCGTGAGCGACGCCGCGCGGAACGCCTCGACGACCTCGTAGTGCGTCACGCTCGGGCGGCCGCCCTGGACGACCGCGAACTTGTAGTCGTGGCGCGGGTGGCGGTCGATCGGGGCGTCGATCGTGCCGCGCGTCGGGTCCGGGTGGCCCTGGACGATCGCGTGGTAGCCCTTGTCGACCGTGCGCTCCTTGAACGCGCGCTTCAGCACCGTGTAGGCGTGCTCGCTCTTGGCCACCACCATGACGCCGGTGGTGCCCGCGTCGAGCCGGTGCACGACGCCCTGGCGCTCGGCCGCGCCCGACGTCGCGATGCGCAGGCCGGCCGCGGCGAGGCCGCCGACGACGGTCGGGCCGGTCCAGCCCGGGCTCGGGTGCACCGCGACCCCGACCGGCTTCGAGATCACCACGATGTCGTCGTCGTCGTGCAGGATCTGCATGCCCGCGACCGGCTCCGCGACGACCTCGACCGGGTTCGCCGGCTCCGGCAGGGTGATCTCCAGCAGGCCGCCCCCGGAGAGGCGGTCGGACTTGCCCGCGGGACGGCCGTCGAGCAGCACGTCCCCGGATTCGGCCAGCTCCGCGACGACGGTCCGCGAAAGGCCGAGCAGCTTGGCGAGGCCGGCGTCGACCCGCATCCCGTCGAGCCCGTCGGGCACCGGGAGCATCCGCGAGCTCACGCCTGCTCCTCCGGCTTCTCGAGCTTCTTCTTGTCCTTGGTCGACGTGCCGTCGTAGTCCTTGCCCAGCAGCGACAGCAGCACGATCAGGGCACCGCCGACGCAGATCGCCGAGTCGGCGATGTTGAAGATCGCGAAGCCCTTGCCGTTGGGGGCGAACGCCGAGATGAAGTCGACGACGTGGCCCTGCAGCCCGCCGGGCGCGCGGAAGATGCGGTCGGTGAGGTTGCCGGTGGCGCCGGCGAGCACGAGGCCGAGGCCGATCGCCCAGCCGATCGAGCGCAGCCGCCGCGACAGCCAGATGATCGCGATGACGACGGCCAGCGCGACCAGCGCGAGCACCCACGTCATGCCCGTGGCCATCGAGAAGGCGGCACCCGGGTTGCGGATCACCTGCAGGTAGATCAGCCCGCCAAGGACCTTGACCGGCTCCTTGCCCTCCAGGTTGGCGACGACCAGGTTCTTCGTCACCAGGTCGATCGCCCAGAACACGACGGCGACGGCGAACACCCAGCCGACCCGCCGCTTCGGCAGCAGCGGCTTCGCCGGGACCTCCGGGTTCTCGGGCGCGTCGGCCGCGGGATCGGGCACGGCCTCGGCGGGCGCGGCGGTGTCGGGTTCGGAGTGGCTGGGCTCGGTGCTCACCGGTCCATTGTCCACGGCGCTGGTCAGGCCGCGCCGGGCCCGTCCGGACGAGGGCGCAGGAGCACGGCGAACGCGGCCGCGAACAGCACGCCCGCCGCGGCGAGCGCACCGGCCACCGCGGGCAGGAACACGGTCGCGACCAGCGCGAACACCGCGGCGACGGCCAGCAGGAACCGGCTGCGCTCGTACGCCGCCAGCACGAGCAGCCCCAGCGTCGCCAGCAGCGCGCCGCGCACGTCGCCGCCCAGCCGGAGCTGGAGGGCGCCGACCAGGTCGAGCAGCGGGACGGCGGCCAGTGCCCCGAGCGTGCCGAGCGCGAACCGGCCGGGACGCGGCGACGTGCCCGCCCGGCGCAGCTCGCGCCAGTACCAGGCGACCACGGCGAGCACCACGCAGGCGAGCCCGGCGAGCCAGCCGAGCTTCGTCGAGGGCACGGCGTCGACCGAGACCGCGACGGCGGTCGGGTAGCCGGTGCCGCCGACCCCGGCGGTGCCGTACATGCCTTGGTTCAGGTACTCCGGTAAGGCATTGCGGTCGTCCGGGACCACTTCGACGGCTGCCATCACGAGCAGCGCGAACCCCAGCGCCGCCAACGGGAACCAGGACCGACGGGAACTCCCCATCACCTCACGATATCGAGTGCGGCTTCCCCCGCAGCAAGGCGGTGAAAGCGGCGCCGAGCAGGATCACCGCCGAAGCCAGCACGCCCACCATGTCCGCCGAAAGCACCACGGCGACCAGGGCGAACGCGACCGCGGTCAGCAGGACGAACCGGCTCCGCTCGTACGCGGCCAGTAGCAGCAGGCCGAGCGTGGCCAGCAGCGGGCCGCGCAGGCCGTCGCCGAGCCGGAACTGCCAGGACCCGACCAGGTCGAGCAGCGGGACGGCGAGCAGCGCGGCGACCGCGCCGAGGACGAACCGCCCGGTGCGGACCGGCCGGTGGGCGAACGCGTACCAGACGGCCGTGCCGGCGACCACCACGCCGAGCGCGATCAGCCACACGGGCCCGGCCGGCAGGCCGGACTTCATCGAGTAGAAGACGTCCAGAGGCAGCCGGAACGCCTGGCTGTACACCGTCGCACCGTCCGGCACCGTCGGCGGCCCGACGAGGAGATTCGCGGATTCGGCTTCGGCCCCGCTGCGGCGCGACAGCAGCCGCACCACCGCCATGCCGATCTGCGCGAACCCCAGCAGTGCCAGCGGAAACCAGAAACGCGGCCCTCTCCCCATCGGTCCAGGCTAGCGCTCAGCAGAACGGCGGCAGCTCCCGCGGGTCGCCCACCGGCGCCCAGCGGCCGTCCACCTTCGCGTACTCCCAGCGGGCGCCGCGCGCGACGATCTGCCGCAGCGCCAGGACCACGCGGTCGACGTGCTCCTCGGTGCTGCCGAGGCCGAGGCTGACGCGGACCGCCTGCCGCCCTTCGCCGCCGGTGACGGCGATCAGGCGCTTGGCCGCGATGTGGGCGCAGAAGGCGCCGTCGCGCACGCCGATGCCGTACTCGGCCGACAGCACCGCGGCGAGCCAGCCCGGGTCGAAGCCGTCGACGACGAAGCTGACCGTGCCGACCCGGTCAACCGGCGCGTCGAACAGCTGCAGCTCCGCGCAGCCCGGGATGCCCTCGAGTCCCTTGCGCAGCCGGGCGAGCAGGGCCTGCTCGTGCGCGACGAGGGCGTCCCAGTTCCGGCTCAGGGTTTCGCACGCGACGCCGAGGGCGTACACGCCGACCGTGTTGGGCGAGCCGGCTTCGTGCCGCTCCGGCCCGTCGTTCCAGACGACCGCGTCCTCGGTGACGAGCTTGGTCGCGCCGCCGCCGGCGAGGTACGGGCGGGCCGCGCGCAGCCAGTCGGCGCGGCCGATCAGCGCGCCCGCGCCGAAGGGCGCGTACAGCTTGTGGCCGGACAGTGCGACGTAGTCGACGTCCAGGTCCTTGATCGAGATCCGGCGGTGCGGGGCGAGCTGGGCGGCGTCCAGCGCGATGCGGGCGCCGTGCCTGCGCGCCACGGCCGCGATCTCCGCCACCGGGAGCAGCTCACCGGTCACATTGGACGCTCCGGTGACGACGACCAGCCGCGGCCCCTGCGGCGCGTCCGCGAGCGCTTCGTCCACAGCGGACACCGCGGCGAGGCGGGTGCGCGGGGTCGGCAGCCGCCGGACGTTCGGGCCCTGCCACGGCAGCAGCGCGGCGTGGTGCTCGGTGTCGAACACGACGACCGTCGTGTGCCGCGGCAGGCTGCGGGCGAGCAGGTTGAAGGAATCGGTGGTGTTGCGGGTGAACACGACGGTGTCGGTCCGCCGCGCGCCGACGAACCGGCGCAGGACGTCGCGGGTGCGCTCGTAGAGCCTGGTCGAGACCTGCGACGCGAAGCCCGCGCCGCGGTGGACGCTGGCGTACCACGGCAGGAACTCGTCGACGGCGTCGCGGACGGCGTCGAGACAGGGGGCGCTCGCGGCGTGGTCGAGGTTGGCGTAGCCGATGTCCCCGCCGGTCACCAGCGGCACCCGCAGGGACGCGCCCGCGACGGCGGGAATGTCGTGGGCGGCAGGAATTTCGAGCTGCGTGCGATCGATGGCGAGAGTCATCGGTGCCTCCTCGGCAGTCCGGGGGACCCCGGCGAGGGGCCCGCGCTTGCCCGTCGCACGACGCGACCGGCCCGGTCTTCACCCGGGGCACCCCACCGCGGTAGGAGGGTTGCCGGCCAGCAAGCCGGGGCTTCGCGCTGGCACTCATGACCTGACGCAGAAGGTAACCGAGAGGGCGCCCGGCGGCCAACCCCCGCCTCACATTCTGAGACGGCGGTCACAGACCGTGCTCAGCGGCCGGACTCGCCCTTCCAGCGGGCCAGGCGCCCGGCCCGGTCGACGGCGCGGAGCCGACGTTCGGCGGCGTCGCGGACGTCACTCGTCGTGACGACCAGCAGCTGGTCGAGCTCCTGCAGCCGGCTGGTCTTCTGCGGCGTGAAACCCGTGCCGTCGCGCACCACCAGGCTGACCGTCGCCCCGATGGGCAGCCGCAGCTCGGACAGGTACACGCCGTGCATCTTCGAGCCGGGCTGGATCCGGACCTGCAGCAGCTCGGCCCCCAGTTCGTCCAGCGGCGCGGAGTCGACTTCGATCTCGTGCGCCTCGGACTTCCTGGCCAGCCCGAGCTTGCGCGCGAGCGGCCCGAGCGTCGCTCCCTGCAGCAGCGTCAGCACGATGACCAGCACGAACACCGCGTCGACCAGCCGCTGCGCGCCCGGCAGGCCCTCCGACAACGGGATCATGGCGAGCACGATCGGCACCGCGCCGCGCAGCCCGGCCCACGACAGGAACGCCTGCTCCCGCCACGGCAGCCGGAACGGCAGCATCGCCAGCACGACGGAGATGGGCCGCGCCAGCAGCAGCACGACGGCGGCCGCGACCAGGCCCGGCACGATCGCGTCGAGCAGGCGGCCCGGCGAGGCGAACAGGCCGAGCAGGACGAACAGGCCGATCTGCGCCAGCCAGCCGAGCCCCTCGGCGAACGACAGCGTGTCCGACCGGTGCGGCAGCCGCGAATTGCCGAGCACGAGCGCGGCGACGTAGGTCGCGAGCAGCCCGGACGCGTGCAGCAGCTGACCGGACGAGTACGCCACGACGCACACCGCGATCGTCGCGAGCGGGTAGAGCCCGGTGGCCGGCAGCGCGGCCCGGCGCAGCGCCATCCCGCCGAGCCTGCCGAAGCCGAGCCCGATGACCAGGCCCGCCGTCAGCTCGTAGACCGCCAGCAGCGGCAACGTCCAGTCCACAGTGGTGCCTTCGGCCAGCACCACGACGGCGATGTAGGCCGGCGCGTCGTTGATGCCCGACTCGAGCTCGAGCGCCCCGGTGAGCCGTTTGCCGATCCCCGCCGTGCGCAGCACCGAAAACACCGCGGCCGCGTCGGTGGAGGCCAGCACCGCGCCCCACAGCAGGGCCAGCCGCCAGTCGAGGCCCAGCAGCCAGTGCAGGGCCGCGCCGGTGACCGCGATGCTCACCACGACGGCCACTGTGGACAGTGCGATTCCGGCGCCCAGCGCGGGTTTCACCGCCGACCACCGCGTGGTCAGCCCGCCTTCGGCGAGGATCATGACGAGGGCGGCGAGGCCGAGCGACTGGGTCAAATCGGGGTTGTCGAACCGGATCCCGAAGCCGGCCTCGCCCAGCAGCACGCCGATCGCGAGGTAGAGCAGCAGCGAGGGCAGGCCGAGCCGGATCGACACGCGCACGGCGAGCACGGAGGCCAGCAGCACGACACCGCCGACGCCGAGCAGCACGGGAAGCTGGTCCATGCCGCCTCCTCCCGAGTGCCGTGGGGCACTCAGAATAGTGAAGCGGCCGGGTTAACTCGTTCGTGTACCGCTGACCCGGGCGGGACACCCGGTGTGTTAAGGCCCACCCAGTGCGTCGAGATCGACACCGAGCGCCGCGAACGGCCGCACCGCGGCCGGAAGGACCTTGACCGCGCGGTGCCCGTCCCGGGCGACCCAGCCGGCGCCGACCGCGTGGTCGAACAGCGCCGCGGGCAGCGCCCCGGCGAGGTGGTCCCGGCGTTCCGTCCAATCCAGACAGTCACGCAGCAGCGGCCGCCGTCCGGCGGCGACCGGCACGCCGAGGCCGGCCAGCACCTCGCGGCCGTGGCCGGTCAGCGCCAGCCCGGCCGCGGCGTCGACCAGGCCGGTGGCCAGCATGCCGTCGCGGAGGGCGACCCCGAGCACGCCGGCGAGGTGGTCGTAGCAGGTCCGCGCGAACCCGAGCCGCCGCACCCGCAACGACGACTTCAGCCCGGTCGCCGGCCGTTGCTCGGCGTGTTGCGCGAGGTGCTCGATCAGCTCGGCGACGCGCGGATCGGCGATCCGGACGTAGCTGGCCCGGCCCTGCTTGACCCGCGCGACGAACCCCGCGTCGGCCAGCCGCGTGACGTGCTCGCTGGCCGTGGAAAGCGCGATCCCCGCCGCCTTCGCGAGCTCGCCGACCGTCCAGGCCCGCCCGTCCAGCAGGACGAGGCACATGGTGGCGCGGCTCGGGTCGGCCAGCACCGCGGCCACCTCGGCCAGCGCGATCGTCTCCATGCCCCCACGCTACGGCGGCGAGACTTCGCCCGCGGCCGAACCACCGGGTCAGAGGGCCTTGAGGAACCTCGTCGCCAGGCTGACCGCGGGGCCCGAGTCGTTCGACTTCTCCAGGACCACGGCGAACGCGACGTGGTCGCGGTAGCCGACGAACCAGCCCGTGGCGTCGGAACCGTCGCCGAACTGGGCGGTGCCGGTCTTGCCGAAGACGCTCCCCGCGGCCGCGGCGCCGCGGCCGGTCCCGCTGGTCACCACCGCGCGCATCATCGTCCGCACCTGGCCGAGCACCGGCGACGGCGGCGGCGAGTAGCTCTTGACCACCGTGGTCTCGACGTCGTGCCACAGTTTCGGCGTGATCGCCTTGCCGGACGCGACGGTGCCGGCCATCACCGCGCCGCCGAGGGCGCTGATCTGGATCCGGCCCTGGCCGAACCCGTCCTCGACCTGCTCGTCCTTGCTCGCCGCGGGCTCGACCTTCCCCAGTTCGGTGGACAGGCCGGGGATCTCGTAGTCGGCGTTGAGGCCCAGTTCGTCGGCCGCCTTCTTCAGCCCGTCCGCGGGCAGGCCGAGCGCGAGCTGGCCGAACGTGGTGTTGCAGGACCTCGCGAACGCCGTCTGCAGCGTCGTCGCGCCCAGCTCGAACCCCTCGTTCTTGACCGTCCGCGTGCCGATCGTCGCGACTCCGGGGCAGTCGACCGGCGAAGTGGCGTTGAGCCCGCTCTGCTGGACGGCGGCGACCGAGGTCGCGATCTTGAACGCCGAACCCGGCTCGTACAGGCCGTTGAGCGCCTTCGGCGCGTCCCCGGCGGCGGCGTTCTGCGCGACGGCGAGGATGTCGCCCGACGCCGTGTCGAGGGCGACGAGCATCGCCGACCCCTGGTAGCCGTCCACCGCGGCCTGGGCGGCGCTCTGCGCGGCCAGGCTCAGGCTCGACACGAGCGGCTTCGCCCCCTCCTCCGATGCCTTGCCGAACAGCGTCTCGACGCTCTTGCCGGCGGTGTCGACCCGCTCGACGGCGAAGCCCCCGCCTTTCGCGGCCGTGACCTGCCCGGTGAGCGCCGAACGCAGCAGCGGTGCCGGGTTGCCATCCGCCGGCCGCACGCCGCCCGGCCCGGTGACGAGCAGCGGCTTGCCGTCACGGTCGGTGACCGCGGTGGTGTCCTGCACGGCCGTGCTGATCACCAGCCGCTGACCCGCTTCCAGGTTCGGGTGCAGCAGGGACGGCGCCCAGTGCACCAGCCACTTGCCGCCGGTCTGGGCGAGCTGGAACGGCACGTCGTACGCCCACGTCTTGCCCGGCTTCAGCGCCCAGGACAGGTTGAACGTCCCGCCGGTCTGCTTCGCGCCCGCCGCGGTGGGCTGCAGGACGGTCAGCTTGGCCTTCACCGACGACGGGTTCAGCGCGTTCCGCGTGCTGCGCAGGGCCACCGCGGCCGCCGCGGCGTCGTCGGTCAGCCTGCTCGCCGCGTCGGGGTTGTTCTCGGACAGGTCCTGCAGGTACTCGGTGATCGCCGAGTTCGGGTCGACCGCGCCCGGGCTCTCGACGCTCGTGGCCCCGGCTTCCGCCTCCGGTGCCGTCCCACCGCTGTTCACCAGGAAGAACCCCGCGACCACGACCACGACGACCAGCAATGCGCCGCCGATCAGGATGCCGCGTTTCTTACCAGGACTCATCCCGGTTCCCCTCCCCAGTGCGCACCACCGTCGTGAGTGGCAAGTCGGGTTAGCACCCTACTTGCCACTCACGACCGGCGTCAGGCTTTTACGACCGCCACAGTCACCTTCGTGCCGTCGCCGACGGTGCCGGCGAAGCCCTCGGCCACCGGGCCGTGGGTCACCGATGTCGCCAGCGTCTCCGAGGCCAGGAACTCCTCGTGCGTCCGAGCCGCTTCGACGACCTCGGAAGGCGCGTCGATGGTGAGCGCGATCCGGTCGGCGACGTCGAGCCCGGCGTCACGGCGGGCCTGCTGCACGACCCGGACCAGGTCGCGGACCAGGCCCTCGGCCGCCAGCTCCGGCGTCACGTCGGTGTCGATCAGGACCAGCCCGGACCCGCCGGGCAGTTCCGCCGCCGCGCCGCCGCCCTTGGCGACCAGGCGCCGCTCGAACTCGCCTTCGCGCAGCGCGATCCCGGCGGCGACGACGGCGCCGCCCTGGAACGACCAGTCCCCGGCCTTGACGGCCTTGATCACGGTCTGGACGTCCTTGCCCAGGCGCGGCCCGGCGGCCCGCGCGTTGACCGCGACCTCGAACCCGCCGTGCGCGGCGACGTCGGTGGTCAGCTCGACCGCCTTGACGTTCACCTCGTCGCGCAGGATGTCGGCGAACGCGGCCAGCGGCTCGGCGTCCTCGGCCGCCACGACCAGCGACGACAGCGGCAGCCGCACGCGCAGCTTGTTGGCCTTCCGCAGCGACAGCGCCGACGACGCGACCTGCCGCACCCGGTCCATCGCGGTGACCAGCGCCGCGTCCGCGGGCAGGTCGTTCGCGTTCGGCCAGTCGGTCAGGTGCACCGAACGGCCGCCGGTGAGCCCGCGCCAGACCACCTCGGTGGTCAGCGGCAGCAGCGGCGCCGCGACCCGCGACGTCACCTCGAGCACGGTGTGCAGCGTGTCGATCGCGTCCTGGTCGCCGGCCCAGAAACGGTCACGGGAGCGGCGCACGTACCAGTTCGTCAGGACCTCGAGGAAGTCCCGCACGGTCTGGCACGCGCCCGCGACGTCGTAGCTGTCCATCGCGTACTCGACGTCGGTGACCAGCTCGTGCGTCTTCGCCAGGACGTACCGGTCGAGCACGTTCGGCGAGTCCGTGCGCCACTTGCCCTCGACGCCTTCCGCGTTCGCGTACAGCGCGAGGAAGTAGTACGAGTTCCACAGCGGCAGCACGGCCTGGCGGACCGCGTCGCGGATGCCCTTGTCGGTGACAACCAGGTTGCCGCCGCGCAGGATCGGGCTCGCCATCAGGTACCAGCGCATGGCGTCGGAGCCGTCGCGCTCGAAGACCTCGTTGACGTCCGGGTAGTTGCGCAGTGACTTGGACATCTTCTGCCCGTCCGAGCCGAGCACGATGCCGTGCGACACGCAGGCGCGGAACGCCGGCCGGTCGAACAGCGCCGTCGCGAGCACGTGCAGCAGGTAGAACCAGCCGCGGGTCTGCCCGATGTACTCGACGATGAAGTCGCTCGGGTAGTGGTGCTCGAACCAGTCGGCGTTCTCGAACGGGTAGTGCACCTGGGCGTACGGCATTGAACCGGAGTCGAACCAGACGTCCAGGACGTCCTCGACGCGGCGCATGGTGGACTTCCCGGTCGGGTCGTCCGGGTTCGGCCGGGTCAGCTCGTCGATGTAGGGCCGGTGCAGGTTGTCCAGCCGCACGCCGAAGTCCGCCTCCAGCTCGTCGAGCGAGCCGTAGACGTCGGTGCGCGGGTAGGCCGGGTCGTCCGACTGCCACACCGGGATCGGCGTGCCCCAGTAGCGGTTGCGCGAGACCGACCAGTCGCGCGCGTTCTCCAGCCACTTGCCGAACTGGCCGTCCTTGACGTTGTCCGGGTACCAGGTGATCTGCTGGTTCAGCTCGACCATCCGGTCCTTGAACTGCGTCACCGCGACGAACCACGACGACACCGCGCGGTAGATCAGCGGGTTGCGGCAGCGCCAGCAGTGCGGGTACGGGTGGTCGTAGGTTTCGTGCCGCAGCAGCAAAGCACCCTGCCGCTCCGCGGATCCGGTGCCGTTCTTGAGGTCGCGGATGATGTTCGGGTTGGCGTCGAAGACCTGCTGGCCCTCGTAGTCCGGCACGGTCGCGTCGAACTTGCCCTGCGCGTCGACCGGCGTCACCGGGGCGATCCCGGCGGCGTCGGTGACCACCTTGTCCTCTTCACCGTAGGCGGGCGCGATGTGCACGACGCCGGTGCCGTCGTCGGTGGTGACGTAGTCGGCGGCCAGCACCTGGTGCGCGTGGTCGGCCCCCAGGAAGTACGGGAACGGTGGCGCGTAACGGGTTCCGAGCAGCTCGGCGCCCGTGTAGTGCGCGACGACCGCCGGCTCTTCGCCGAGTTCGCGGGCGTACGCGGCAACCCGCGCTTCGGCGAGCAGGAACCGCTTGCCGGGGAAGCTCTCGCTCTCGACGACGACGTAGGACACCTCCGGGTGCACCGCCGTGGCCATGTTGGACGGCAGCGTCCACGGCGTCGTCGTCCAGATCAGCAGGTAGGTGCCGTCGAGATCGTTCCCGTTGTCCTGCAGGCGGAACCCGACCGTGACGGCCGGGTCCTGCCGGTTCTGGTAGACGTCGTCGTCCATCCGCAGCTCGTGGTTGGACAGCGGCGTCTCGTCGCGCCAGCAGTACGGCAGGACGCGGTAGCCCTCGTAGACGAGTCCCTTGTCCCACAGGCGTTTGAACGCCCACAGCACGGACTCCATGTACGTGACGTCGAGCGTCTTGTAGTCGTTGTCGAAGTCGACCCAGCGAGCCTGGCGGGTGACGTACTCGCGCCACTCGTTCGTGTACCGCAGCACGGACTCGCGCGAAGCCTCGTTGAACTTCGCGATGCCCATCTCTTCGATCTCGGACTTCTCCGTGATCCCGAGCTGGCGCATGGCCTCGAGCTCGGCGGGCAGGCCGTGGGTGTCCCAGCCGAAGCGGCGCTCGACCTTGCGGCCCTTCATCGTCTGGTAGCGCGGCACCAAGTCCTTGACGTACCCGGTGAGGAGGTGACCGTAGTGCGGCAGGCCGTTGGCGAAGGGCGGCCCGTCGTAGAAGACGTACTCGTTGTCGCCGTGCTCGCCCGCGGGCCGCGCGTCGATGGTCGCCTGGAACGTCCGGTCCGTCTCCCAGTAGGCGAGGACCTGCTTCTCCAGCGCGGGGAAGGACGGCTGCGACGGAACTCCCGCACCGTCGTCGAGCTGGGCCTGGGGGTACATCCGGGTGCTCCTCGGTTCGTCGCTCGCGTACGGACGACCGGCTCCCGCACCGGTCACCCACACGGGGACGAGACGCCTTCCGGCGTACCCGCGGTACCACCCCGCTTGCCTGCTCTCACAGGCCGCTTCGTTGAACGGCTGTCACGGGCCGCACCCGTCCGGTTCTACTGAGAGCGGTGAAGCTCGGTTCTTCCGGAGGCTCCCCGGTGATGGCCGGATCGACGCCTGTTGCTTACCAGGTTAACCGGCCCGCGCAACCCGATTGTCACGAGGGGCACGTACGCCGGCCAGCGTCACGCCGATCGCGGCCAGCCACAGCGCGCCCGCGATCAGGCCGGCCACGTGCAGGCCCGCGACGAACCGGTCACCCGGCTCGCCCGCGACCGCGCCGAGCACCGCGACCCCGAACGCGCCCCCGGCCTGGCGGGCGGTGTTGTTGACGCCGCTCGCGACGCCGGCGCGGGCGGCCGGGATGCCGCTGACCGCGGCCGTCACCACCGCCGTCGTCAGCAGGCCCATCCCGGTCCCCAGCCCGAGCAGCGTCGGCAGGAGGGCCGCGTAACCGCTGGTTTCGTTCAGCCGCACCAGGTTCAGCATCCCGAAGGCGCCGAGCGCCAGCCCGGACACCATCAGCGGCCGCGGCCCGAACCGGCCGGTCAGCCGGCCCGCGACCGGCGCCAGCAGCGAAAGCGGCCCGAACAACGGCAGCACCTCGAGCCCGGCCGCCAGCGGCGAGGCGTGCCGCACGCCCTGCAGGTACAGCGTCAGCAGCAGGATCGAGCCGATCCCGACGAAGTTCATCGCCGTCGCGACGAAGTTCGCGCTCAGCGTCCGCCGGGCGACGTCGAAGGGCAGCATGGGGTCGGCTGACCTGCGCTCGACGGCGAGGAACGCCGCCAAGGCGACGACCGCGGCCACCCCGGCGACGACGCTCCCGGCGATCACGGCGTAGACGCCGGCGGCGAGAGCGGGCACCGCCGTGACGACACCGGCGACGTCGAGCCGCCGCCCGGGACCGCGCCCGCCGCGCGGCACGAGCCGCCGGGTCGCGAGGACGGCCGCGAGCACCACCGGGACGTTGAGCCAGAACACCGGCCGCCACCCGGCCGCCGAGACGACCGCGCCGCCCAGCACCGGACCGGCCGACAGCGCCAGCGCCGACACCCCGGCCCAGATCCCGAGGGCCCGCGCGCGCTCGGCGTGTCCCGGGTAGGCGTTCGCGATCACGGCGAGCGTGCCGGGCAGCAGCAGCGCGGCCCCCAGGCCCTGCCCGGCGCGGGCGGCGACGAGCCACGGCGCGGACCCGGCGAGCCCGCACGCGGCCGACGCCACGCCGAACAGCGCGAAGCCCGCGAGGACGACCCGGCGGTGGCCGAAGATGTCGCCGAGGGCACCGCCGGTGAGCAGCAGCGCGGCCAGGACGATCGCGTAGCCGTCCACCACCCACTGCTGCGCCGCGAGGCCGGCGTGCAGGTCGGTGCCGATGGCCGGCAGGGCGACGTTGACGACGGTGACGTCCAGCTGCACCAGGAACATCCCGGCGCACATGGTGAACAGGAGCATGCCTCCAGTGGACCGCGCGGACGCTTCCGTCGCCGTGGAAGTGTGCCGGGGGCATCCTGGAGGCATGGAAGGCGACGCCGACATCGCCCGCACCGCCGCGTTGTTCGCGGACCCGGCGCGGGTCCGCGTGCTGCTCGCGCTGGCCGACGGCCGGGCGCTGGCCGCGTCCGTACTGGCCGGCGAAGCCCGGCTCTCCGCCCAGGGCGTCAGCGCGCACCTGGCGAAGCTGCGGGAGGCGGGCCTGGTCGTCGCCGAGAAGTCGGGACGGCACCGGTTCTACCGGCTGGCCGGCCCGGACCCCGCCGAGCTGCTGGAGACGCTGGCGCGGTTCTCGCCACCCCAGCCCGTGACGTCGTTGCGGGAGGGCACGCGCGCGGAGGCGCTGCGCACGGCCCGGACGTGCTACGACCACCTGGCCGGCCGGCTCGGGGTGGCGGTCACGTCCGCGCTGCTGGCGAGGGGTGCGCTGGCCGGGGCGTCCGACACGCGACGACGTCCGGGTGACCGGATTTCGGCTCCGCTGCGCGAACACCCGTACACGCTGGGTCCCGCCGCGGCCCCGGTGTTCGGCTCGTTGGGGGTCGACCTCGACGCGGTCGCGGCGGGACGGCGTCCGCTGCTGAAGTTCTGCCTGGACTGGAGTGAACAGCGCCACCACCTGGCGGGCGCGCTGGGCGCGGCGGTCGCCACCCGCTTCGTCGAAGCGGGCTGGGTCGAGCGCCGGGCTCAGGCCCACCGCGCCCTGCGCCTGACACCGGACGGCGCACGAGCCCTGGAAACCCACCTGGGCGTCGAAGACCTCGCCGCCTGACGGCGTGTCGTCCCTTAAATCACGCGTGTCGTCGCTCCAGACACGCGAGTCGTCCGTTCCGTCCGGGCATTACGCGTGATCAGGGAGGCATCACGCGTGATTGGAGGGGCATCACGGGTGATTGGGGGGTCGACACGGCGTCAGCGGTGGGCGGCGACCAAGGTGGCGTCGGGGGTGCAGCGGGCGCAGGGGGTGAAGCCGAGCTGGCGGGCTTCGCCGATGCCGATCGGGATCGTGTCGCGGGTGCCGAGCCAGGCGCATGTCCGGAGGTGGTAGCGGGGGTGCTCGTCGACCACCACGACCTCGTCCTCGAGGTCGGCCAGGACGGCGATGTCCGCCTCCGGGGTCTCTTCCACTTCCGGCTCGGGATCGTCGTTCGTTTCGTCCCCGGGTGAAGCGTCGGTGACCGTGGGTTCGGGCGTGTCGGCGGGGTCACCCAGGTCACCGGAGGCCGGGATCAGGGTGGTTTGTTCTTCCTCGGCGGGCTCCTCCGGCTCCGGCGGGGAAACGGCCGAAGCGGCCGAAGCAGCGGGAGTGGCAGGCGCGGCGGGGGCCGCGGACCGGCGACGGCGGCGCAGCCAGTCGGCGACCAGGATCAGCCCGGCCAGCACCGAAAGACCGATGGAAACCCACGCCCACAGCGAAGAAGCCGTGATCAGCGCGGTGACGAGCAACCCCAGAGCCGCCAGTACCAGGACCAGCACGATGTAAAGCACGCTGAATTACAGCACGAACCACCCGGGAGCGGACCACGACCCGCCCACGGGTGGTACTGGATCGACTCCGAACCGTGGCCCACCCGCCGGGAGAACCGGCAGGTGGGCCCGGAGCGGAACTCCGCCGCACTCAGAAACTAGCCTGCTTCGGCCCGCGGGCCGAACGAGTAGCCCTGGCCGCCGCTCGACGAACCGGACGTCTGGCCGGAGCCCGAGGAGGCCGACGCCGGTGCGGCGGAACCGCGGTCGTCGAGCTCGCGCAGCTGGGACTCGAGGAACCCGCGCAACCTCGTGCGGTACTCCCGCTCGATCGTGCGCAGCTCTTCGATCTTCTTGCCCAGCCCGCTCTTCTCCGAGTTGAGGCTGTTCATCGTCTCGGTGTACTTCCGCTGGGACTCGCGCTCCAGCGTGGTCGCCTTGTCACGCGCCTGGCGTTCCAGGGTTTCGGCACGGGTCCGCGCGTCGTTCAGCATCGTGTCGACGCGGGTGCGGGCCTCGTTGACCATCGAGTCCGACTTCGCCCGGGCGTCCGAAAGCAGCTGCTCGGACTTGGTGCGGGCCTCGGCCAGCATCCCGTCCGACTCGGTCTTCGCCTCGGCGGTCAGCCGGTCGGCCATCTCCTGGGCCAGGCCCAGGACCTTGGCCGCCTGCACGTTCGGCTCCGTGCTGTCACCGACCATCGAGTGCGCCTGGGTCTGCTCCATGGCGGACTGCGGCGGCGGCACCGGGGCAAGCCGGCGCGACGGCTCTTCACGCATCGGGGGCGCGCCGACGTTCGCCTTGGCGTTCTCCAGCTCGCTACGGGTCGACTCGAGCTCGGCGTCGAGCTGCTCCATCTGCTGGCGCAGCTCGTTGTTGTCTTCGATCAAGCGGGCCAGCTCGGTCTCCACCAGGTCGAGGAACGCGTCCACCTCGTCCTCGTTGTAGCCCCTCTTGCCGATGGGCGGCTTGCTGAACGCAACGTTATGCACGTCAGCGGGGGTCAACGACATCAGATCACCTCACGCACTCCATGGCCTGCAGGGTCCACCCAAGTTTCCCCGATCAACTTGGAGTCGCCAGTTGCATCGCGAAGAACACAACCAACAGCAGCACCATAATCGACAAGTCCAGTCCGACGCCGCCGATTCGAACCATCGGAATGATTCGTCTGAACAGACGAACCGGCGGGTCCGTCACTGTGTAGATGGTCTCGAGCGTGACCGCAACCCCTCCGGCCGGATGCCACTCACGCGCGAAGGTCCGGACGAGTTCGACCACGATCCGCGCCGTCAGCAGCAGCCAGAAGGCGAACAGCACGTACCAGACGACCAGCCACACAGCTTCCACACACCTACTGTAACCGGGCGTCCTCTCCGAAGACGCAGTTGAGGGGGCCGAGCCTGCCTCGGGTCGGCAAAGTCACGTCTGCTTGCGCTCAGCGGTCCGGCCGACTTCAGCCCCGCAAAAACAATCCGCCCTCGGCAATCCGCCGACGGTCTTCCGCCGTCACGTCCACATCGGGCGGTGAGAGAAGGAACACCTTGTTGGTGACCTTGTCCATCGACCCTCGGAGCGCGAACGCCAGCCCGGCGGCGAAGTCGACGAGCCGCTTGGCGTCGGCGTTCTCCATCTCGGTGAGGTTCATGATCACCGGGATGCCCTCGCGGTAGTGCTCCCCGATCGCCCGCGCCTCCGCGTAACTGGTCGGGTGCAGCGTGGTGATGCGGCTCAACGGATCACGCACCGGCTGGCGCACGACCGGCTCGGTGACCGGTCGCAGGCGCGCCACGGGTTCCGGCTGCCGGTCCATGGCGAGCGCGCCGTGGACGGCGGGCTCGGAGCTGGGCACGGAGCGTGACCGGCTGCGGCTGACAGGCTCGTCGTACGTGTCGTCGACGTCGCGGTACCGTGAGCGGGACGACCGCGGTGCCGGCTCCTCGTAGGAGTCGTAGTCGTCGTCCGCGTAGCCGCGCCGGTAGTCGTCTTCGACGTCGTAGCCGTCGTCGTCAGCGGGCACCATCCCGAAGTAGGCCTTCAGCTTCTGCAGCGCGCTCATGCCTCTCCCTAGCCCTAGCCGCTCCCGCACTGACTCAATCTCCACGCCGTCAGTGCCCCGCACGGGCGGCCACGAAACGTGACGACCGCGCGAGCTCCCTACGGCGAGGCTAAACCGCGTCCACCGAGCAACGCGGTTCCGACACGCACACAGGTGGAGCCGTGCGTGATCGCCTGCTCGAGATCATGGCTCATCCCGGCGGAGAGGTCTGCGGCATTCGGGTGATCTTTCCGGAGTCTTTCCCCCGCCCGGGCGAGCCGTTCGAAGGCGGCGGCCGGGTCGGCGCCGAGCGGCGCGACGGCCATCAGGCCGCGAAGCCGCAGCTCTTCCGTCCGCGCGATGCGGGCGGCCAGCGCGTCGAGCTCGGCCAGCGGACAGCCGCCGCGCTCCGGGTCGTCGTCGAGGCTCGCCTGGATCAGCACGTCGAGGGGATCGTCACGTATCTGGGCGTCCCGAGCTGCACGCACGGCCTTCGCGAGCGCGTCGGCGAGCCGCGCGGAGTCGACGGACTGCACTTCGTGTGCCCACCCGACCACCGAACGTGCTTTGTTGCGCTGCAGCCGGCCGACCATGTGCCACCGCAGCCCGGGGACTTCGGCGGCTTTCGGACCGGCTTCCTGGTCGCGGTTCTCGCCGACGTCCGTCACGCCGAGTTCGGCCAGCAGCGCGACGTCGGACGCGGGGAAGGTCTTCGTGATCGCGACCAGCTTCACCTCGTCGCGGGCCCGCCCGGCGGCGCGGCACGCGGCGGCGATCCGCTCCTCGACCTCGCGAAGGTTCTCGGCCAGCTCGGCCTTCCGGGAGGTCATGCTTCGATCCAGGTGATGCCCGCGATCCGCCCGGTCGTCCCGTCACGGCGGTAGCTGAAGAGCGTCTTGTCCTCGTTCGTGCACCGCGGGTCGACGCCGATCTTGCCGACGCCCAGGTCGGCGAGCTGCCGCCAGAGACCGGCGCGCAGGTCGAGGCCGGGGGTGCCCTTTCGGGTCTTGCACGCGCTGCCGGGGACGTGCTTCTCGACGTCGGCGGCCATTTCCGCGGGGACCTCGTAACAGTCGCCGCAGATGGCCGGGCCGAGCAGGGCTTCGATCCGGTGCGGCTCGGCGCCCACCTCGCGCATGGCCGCCACGGCGGCCAGGACGACCCCGACCCGCGTGCCGACGCGCCCCGCGTGCACTGCCGAAACCACGCCGGCCTCGGCATCGGCCAGCAGAATCGGGACGCAGTCGGCGACCAGCACCACGAGCGCGACGCCCGGGGTCGCGGTCACCAAGGCGTCGGTCGCCTCCGCCGCGCGGGTCTCCGAGCCGTCGACGATGGTGGCGGTGCGGCCGTGGACCTGTTCCATCCAGGCCAGCTTGTCCTCGGGCAGGCCCAGCTCGCTCGCCAGCCGCTTGCGGTTGGCGTGGACGTTGCCCTCGTCGTCGCCGACGTGGTCACCCAGGTTGAAGGTGTCGTAGGGCGGCCGTGACGCGCCGCCCGCCCTGGTCGTGACCACTCGCCGAACCCGCATGCTCCCCATCCTCCCAAACGCCGTGAAGGCCACCCCGGGGAATTCGGGATGGCCTTCACGAACAGCTGATCAGCGCCGCATGAACGGCGGGACGTCGACCTCGTCGTCCGACGGGTCGTCGTGCACCGGCATCGCGCGCCCGGGCAGGCTGCCCTGGGTCGCGTTGGAGCCGATCGGCGAGTAGCCGCGCGAGCTGCCGCCGGGCTGCGGGAGCCCGCCGGGCGGCTGGTTTCCGGTGGCCGAGGGCAGCGGCGAGTGCGACCGCGGCGGCGCCACCGGGTAGCCGGAGCTGCCCGCCGACGGCACCGGGGTGGCGCCCGACGGCGGCGTCGACGAGTTCGAGACCTGCCCGGCCGAGGCCGAGGCCGTGGTGGACGACGAACGCGAACCGGAACCGAACGTCGACGGGTCCAGCTTCTTGTGCGTCGGCGCGCCGGCGTCGAACCCGGCGGCGATCACCGTGACGCGGACCTCGTCGCCGAGGGAGTCGTCGATGATCGTGCCGAAGATGATGTTGGCGTCCGGGTGCGCGGACTCCTGCACCAGCGACGCGGCCTCGTTGATCTCGAACAGGCCCAGGTCGGAGCCGCCCGCGATGGACAGCAGCGCGCCGTGGGCGCCGTCCATCGACGCCTCCAGCAGCGGCGAGTTGATCGCCTTCTCCGCGGCCTGGATGGCCCGGCCTTCGCCGCGCGCCGAGCCGATGCCCATCAGCGCGGAGCCCGCGCCGGACATGACGCTCTTGACGTCGGCGAAGTCGAGGTTGATCAGGCCCGGGGTGGTGATCAGGTCGGTGATGCCCTGGACACCGGAGAGCAGCACCTCGTCCGCGGAGCGGAACGCGTCCATCAGCGACACGCCGATGTCGCCGAGTTGCAGAAGCCGGTCGTTCGGGATCACGATCAGCGTGTCGCATTCGTTGCGCAGCGCCTGGATGCCGTCTTCGGCCTGCTTGCCGCGGCGCTTGCCCTCGAAGGTGAACGGCCGGGTCACGACGCCGATGGTGAGCGCGCCCAGCTTCCGGGCGATCTGCGCCACGACGGGCGCGCCACCGGTTCCCGTGCCGCCGCCTTCACCGGCGGTCACGAACACCATGTCGGCGCCCTTGATGACCTCTTCGATCTCTTCGCGGTGGTCTTCGGCGGCCCGCTGGCCGACCTCGGGGGCGGCGCCCGCGCCGAGGCCGCGGGTCAGCTCGCGGCCGATGTCCAGCTTGACGTCGGCGTCGGACATGAGCAGTGCTTGCGCGTCGGTGTTCACCGCGATGAACTCGACACCCTTGAGGCCGACCTCGATCATGCGGTTCACGGCGTTCACGCCGCCACCGCCGATGCCGACCACCTTGATCACCGCAAGGTAGTTGTGCGGGGGCGTCATCGAAGTCCGCCTTCCTGATCGTTGTGCCCGTACAGCCCGCCGGCCGGTGATCAACTCTCAACCTCAACCCCAGATTGAGAGTTATGTCAACTGCCGAACGTTAGGCAGGACGGTAGGCACCAGGCACGCTCTAATCCAGTAGGCACGCCGTGTGTCGCAAAGGTGTTTTGCCACAACACGTTCGAGCGCGCAAGAGCGGGGAGCCGGGCGCGCCGCCCCGAGCCTGTCTGCTATGGCGGAAGATCAGGCAGGCACGGACATGCTCATGAGGACCTCCGAAGGCGTCCCGGTGACCGATCCGCCTGCCGGTTCGATGCTCACCGCGAGCTTGTCGGCGCTCCCGACGCCGTCCGCCACGACCAGGCCGCCGTCGGCGGCCGCCGCGATCACCCCGGCCGAGCGCGGGGCGTCCTTGCCGGTGATCAGCCAGGCTTCGTAGACCTTCCCGCCCGGCTGCGACGGCAGGCCCGCGTCCATCACCATCACGCGGTTCAGCGAGCGCGACAGGACGACCGTCACGCCGCCGCCGGTGGGCGCTTCGCCGTGCGCGGTCTTCGCGTCCGGGGCCGCGAGCAGCGCGGCCACCGGCGCGAACTGCTGTTTCGCCTGGTCGAGGCGGCTCTGCGCGGCCTGCAGCTCCTGCTGCTGGGTCAGCGCGATCCCGCCGAACACGCCGCCCGCGGCGAGCCCGACCACGGCGGCCGCGGCCGCGACGAGGACCGCCCAGCGCGGGGCCCTGACCGAGCGGCGGTGCCGGTCGGGCGAGCCGGGCCGGGTCCGCGGCGGCAGCTGGCGGGTGGCGTGCATGGCCGTCATGACGCGGTCCTTGAAGTACCGCGGTGGCTCCTCGGCCATCGCCGCGCCCAGCCGGGCCGCGGTCGCGCGCAGCTCGGCGACCTCCTGCGTGCACGACTCGCACTGCTCGAGGTGGCGCGCGAACTCCGCGCGCTCGACGTCGTTGACGGCGTCGAGCGCGAAGGCGCCGGCCAGGGTGTGCATCTCCGGTGTGCTCAAGCGGTCACCCCCAGGCAGTCCCGAAGGCGGATCAGCCCGTCCCGGAGCCGCGTCTTGATGGTTCCTTGCGGCGTCGACAGCACTTCGGCCACCTCGCGATACGTATAGCCCTGGTAGTAGGCGAGCAGCACGGACTCGCGCTGCAGGTCGGTCAGGAAGGACAGGCACCGGCGGACCTGCGAGCGTTCGAGGCGCGCGGTGACGGACTCCGCGACCTCGTCGAACGGGCGGCCGCGGGCGGCTTCGAAGGTCGCCTTCTGCTCGCGTTCGGTGCTGGCGCGCGCCGAGCGGACGCGGTCGACCGCGCGGCGGTGCGCCAGCGTCATCGCCCAGTTCAGCGCGGAGCCCTTGTCCGGCGCGTACCGCGTCGCGGTGCGCCACAGCTCGACGAGCACCTCCTGGGCGACCTCTTCGGACTGGGCCGCGTCGCGCACGATCCGCCGCACGAGCCCGAAGATCGGCCCGGCGAGCTGGTCGTAGAGCAGCTCGAAGGCCCGCTCGTCGCCCTTGGCGACGCGCACCATCAGCTCCTCGGCCGTCGGGCCGGCCGGGGTTTCGGAGGGCACCGGCGCCATGTGGCGCGGGCGGGCCGGCTCATCCATGCAGCTGTCCTCCGGCGGTCTGCGGGGTGCGCGGCACGACCGCGGCCTTGCGCAGCCACAGCGTGACGCCGTGGCGGCGGATCAGCGCGGACACCCGCTGCGGGAGCAGCGGCCTGCCCAGCACGAGCCGGGCCAGCCACCGCGGGTTCACCGGGCGGCGAACTCCCCGCAGCGTAGCGACCAGCGGCGTGGCCGTCCCGCGGCGCAACGCGACGGTGAGGTCCAGCAACGCTTCCGGGCGCGGCAGGCGCATCCGGTATTCGCCGTCCATCTCCTGGAACGGCGAGACGTAGAACTCCTTGGCCGCGCGGGCGCGGCCGGCTTCGTCCGGGTGCAGCAGGTAGGCGTGCCGCCCGCCGTAGGTGTTGTGCACCTCCGCCACGACGCACTCGAGCCGTCCGTCCGGGCCGTGGCACCAGTAGACGCTGATCGGGTTGAACGCGTACCCGAGCACGCGCGCGGCGGCCAGCATGACGACCTGGCCGCCGCGCAGGTCGACGCCGCGCTCGGCGAGCCAGGCGTCCAGCTTCTCCCGGATCCCGCGGGGGTCGCCCGCCACGAAGTGGTCGCGGTGGTCGAAGCGCGCGAACGGCCGCAGCCACCACGGCAGCCGCGGCAGGTCGTCGAGGTCCACCCGCCACAGGTAGACGCGGTGGGCGAAGGCGTGCGGCGGGTCGATCCGCCGCACGTGCGCCACCGTGGCGTCGTACAGCGCGGTCGTCACCAGCTCACCCCCAGGCTTTCCGCGGCGCGGGCGCCCGACGCACAGCCGTCTTCGTGGAAGCCCCAGCCGTGGTAGGCACCGGCGTAGGCCACCACGCCGTCGTTGAGCTCGGGCAGCCGTCGTTGCGCCGCAAGGGATTCCGGGGTGTAGACGGGGTGCTCGTACCGCATCTTCGCCACCAGGCGGTCCGGGCTGGGGCCGGCACCCGGATTGAGCGTGACGACGTACCCGGCCGGCTCTTCGAGGCGCATCAGGCGGTTCATGTCGTAGCTGACCTGGACCGCGCCGGTCGGCGCGCCGCAGGCCGGGGCGCGGTAGTTCCACCCGGCCCTGGCGTCGGCCAGCGAGGGCAGCACGCTGGTGTCGGTGTGCAGCCAGGCTTCGTTGGCCGAGTAGCGGAACGCGCCCAGGACCTCGCGTTCGGCGGCGGTCGGGCCGGCCAGCAGCGCCAGTGCCTGGTCGGCGTGCGTGGCGACGACGACCTTGTCGACCCGGTGCGGCGTGTCGGCGTCGTCGCGGATCTCCGCGCCACGGGCGGTCCGCAGCACCGACCGCACCGGCGTCGACGGGTGCACGGCCGTCAGCTGCTTCGCCGCGCGCTCGACGTACTCGCGGGAGCCGCCGTCGACGGTCCGCCAGGCCGGCGAGTTCTTCACCGAGAGCATGCCGTGGTTGCGCAGGAACTCGAACAGGTACCGGGCCGGGTACTTCAGCGTGTCGGTGCGGTCGGCCGACCAGACCGTGGACACCAGCGGCAGCATGAAGTGGTCGACGAAGTAGCGGGTGTAGCCGCCGATGGCGAGGAACGCACCGAGCGTGACGTCCCCGGCGTCCTTCGCGGCCAGGAGCCGCTTCGCGTGGCGGTGGAAGCGCTTGACCTCGGTCAGCATCCGCAGGTACCGGCCGCGCACGAGGTTGCCGCGCTGGGCGAACAGCCCGGACAGGCCCTTGGCACCGGCGTACTGCAGGCCGCAGCCGTCGCAGCGGATGCTCATCGACATCTCCGTGTCGCGCGTGGCCACCCCCAGCTCGGCGAACAGCTTCAGCAGGGTCGGGTAGGTGCGCTCGTTGTGCACGATGAAGCCGGAGTCCACGCCGATCGTGCCGCCGTGCGCGCTCGGCACGTCGTGCGTGTGCGCGTGCCCGCCCAGGCGGTCGTCGGCCTCGAACAGCAGGACCTCGTACTTGCGTTGCAGCAGGTAAGCGGCGGTCAGTCCGGCCACCCCGCTGCCGATGACGCCGATGCGTTCTCCCGTGATCTCCACAGCGGTCCTTCGCAGCCGCGACACGATCGGATTGGCCGGGTCCGGCACCAATCCACACCGCAGGGGAGAGCGAATCCCGGACATGCCGAACAGCACCGCGCACCGCCTCGCTTCGTTCGCCGGGAAGCTCCTGGGCGGACAGCTTCCCGTGGCCTTGCGGACCTGGGACGGAACCCGCGCCGGCCCGGTGGACGCGCCCACCGTGGTGCTGCGCAACCGCCGCGCCCTGCGCCGCCTGTTGTACGCGCCCGGCGAGCTGGGGCTCGCCCGCGCGTACGTCACCGGTGACCTCGACGTCGAAGGAGATCTGGCGGACGGCTTCCGCCGGATCTGGGCTCTCACCCGTGCGGGGGATATCAATCGGGTGAAGCTCGGGCCGCGTTCGTGGTGGGAAGCCGCCGCGCTCGCCGCCCGGCTGGGCGTCATCGGCCCGCCGCCCCAGCCGCCCGCCGAAGAAGCCCGGCTGTCCGGGAAGCTGCACAGCCCGCGGCGCGACAAGTCCGCGATCGCCCACCACTACGACCTGTCCAACGCCTTCTACCAGCTGCTGATGGACGAGTCGATGGCCTACTCCTGTGCGTACTTCACCTCCGAATCGCAGAGCCTCGAACAGGCCCAGCACGACAAGCTGGAGATGATCTGCCGGAAGCTGGGGCTGCGGCCCGGGATGCGGCTGCTGGACGTCGGCTGCGGCTGGGGCTCGCTGCTGGTGCACGCGGCCAAGCACCACGGCGTCGAGGCCGTGGGCATCACGCTGTCGGCCGAGCAGGTGCAGCACGTCCGTGCCCGGCTCGCCCAGCACGACCTGGAAGACCGCGTCGAGGTGCGCCGCCAGGACTACCGCGAGCTGACGGACGCGCCGTTCGACGCGGTCGCGTCCATCGAGATGGGCGAGCACGTCGGTGAGGTCAACTACCCGGCGTACGCGGCGACGCTGCGCCGGATGGTGAAGCCGGGCGGCCGCGTGCTGCTCCAGCAGATGTCACGCGGCGCCGACGCGCCCGGCGGCGGCGCGTTCATCGAGCGGTACATCGCCCCGGACATGACGATGCGCCCGGTCGGCCGGACGCTGGGCCACCTCGAGGCGGCGGGCCTGGAGATCCGGGACGTGCACCCGATGCGCGAGCACTACGTCTGGACTGTCCGGGCCTGGGCCGACACCCTGGAGGAGAACTGGGCCGACGTCGTCGCGCTGATCGGCGAGACCGGCGCGCGGGTCTGGCGGCTGTACCTGGTGGGCGGGGCACTGGCGTTCGAGGAGAACCGGATGGGCGTGGACCAGATCCTGGGCGTGCGGCCGCTCGCCGACGGCACCAGCGGCATGCCGGCGACGCGAGAGTGGTGCTGATGCCGCAGTTGCTCGTCACGGCCGCCGTCACGCTCGTGGCGGTGGTCGTGACCTTCGGGATCGCGCGGGCGCGCCGGCGGTACGACACGGTCGACACGTTCTGGGGGCTCGGCTTCGCGCTGGTCGCCGCCGTGGCCTTCCCGTTCGGGGACGGCCCGCTGCCGCTGCGGCTGACGGTGCTGCTGCTGACCGTCGTCTGGGGCGTGCGGCTGTCGGTGCACCTGCACCTGCGCAACCACAAGCTGCCGGAGGACCCGCGGTACGCGCGGATGGGTTCGGGGCCGCTGCGGATGTTCGTCCGCGTGTACCTGTTCCAGGGCGTGGTGCTGTACTTCGTGTCGCTGCCGGTGCAGTTCGCGATGGACGGCACGGGGTTCGGCGTGCTCGGCTGGCCCGGCGTCGTGGTGTGGCTGATCGGGTTCGCGTTCGAGACGATCGGCGACGAGCAGCTGCGCCGCTTCAAGGCGGACCCCGGCAACCGCGGCCGCGTGCTCGACACCGGGCTGTGGCGCTACACGCGGCACCCGAACTACTTCGGCGACGCGTGCGTCTGGTGGGGCCTCTACCTGCTGGCCTGCTCGACGTGGCCGGGCGCGGCGACGGTCCTCTCCCCCGTCGCGATGACGTTCACCCTGGCGCGCGGGACCGGAAAACCCATGCTGGAGAAGGGAATGGCGCGCACGCGCCCGGCGTACGCGCACTACGTCGAGCGGACGAGCGGGTTCTTTCCGTTGCCGCCCAAGCGCGTCACTCCCCGGTGAGACCGTCGGTCAGCTCGCGCAGCAGATCGAGGTGACCGGCGTGGCGCGCGGTCTCCTCGATCATGTGCGTGAGGACCCAGCGGACGTTGAAGGTCTCGCCGTTGTGCGTCACCTGGTCGTCGAGGTCGTGGTTCGCGACGATGTCCCGGCTGCGTTCACACTGCTTCGCGTAGTCGGCCAGCAGCTCGGGCATCGGCGCCTCGGTGCGGAACTCGGCGTCCGGGTCTTCTTTCAGGCGTTCCTCCCAGGTGTCTTCTTCGCCATCGATGACGACGGCGAACCAGTACCACTCGTTCAGCGAGAGGTGGCCGAGCAGCCCGGCGACCGTCGTCAGCTCGCTGGGCAGGTGGACGAGCCGGGCCTGATCGTCGGGCAGGTCCGAGCACTTCCACGCGACGGTGGCGCGCAGGCGGTCGAGCTGGCTGCTGAGGATGTCGCGCTCGCCGCCGGTGAGCGGGATCTCCGGGCGCTGCGGTCGTTCGGTCATGACCGGGACTCTGCCAGAGGGGTCCGACAGAATTATTACCTTGTGCACGATGTAATCGGGGGCTAGGTTCATGGCGTGCCGGACGAGTTCCTGTTGGAAGAGCAAGCCTGCTTCGCGCTCTACGCGGCGTCGCGCGCGGTGACGGACACGTACCGTCCCCTGCTCGGCGAACTGGGTCTCACCTACCCGCAGTACCTCGTGCTGCTGGTGCTGTGGGAGTCGGACGAGCGGCCGGTCAAGGAGATCGGCGAGGCACTGCACCTGGACTACGGCACGCTTTCCCCGCTGCTCAAACGACTCGAGGCCAACGGGCTGGTGACGCGGACGCGGTGGCCCGCGGACGAACGCACGGTGGTGGTCAGCCTGACCGAGGAGGGCCGGGCGGTGCGCACGCGCGCCGCGGGCGTCCCCTCGGCGATCGGCTGCGCACTCGGCCTCGACGACACTTCGCGGCGGCAGCTCATCGCCACCTTGCGACGGCTGACGGCATCGGTCGCCGCGTACACACCCGAGATCTGAGGAGGCTTCATGCCCAGCCGTGACGCGACCACCCACTGGGTCGGCGGACTGAACAGCGGAAAGGGCGAGGTCACGCTGGACTCGTCCAACGCGGGCACGTTCAACGTGTCGTTCCCGGCCCGCGCGGGCGACCCGGACGGCCAGACGAGCCCGGAGGAGCTCATCGCGGCGGCGCACTCGTCCTGCCTGGCGATGAACCTGTCGGGCGTGCTGGAGTCCCAGAAGCTGACGGCGGACTCGATCGACGTGAGCGCGGAGGTGACGCTGGGCCCGGCGGCCGGCGGCGGCTTCGAGATCAGCGGCATCGCGATCACCCTGCGAGCGTCCATCCAGGGCGTCTCGGCCGAGCAGTTCGCGGAGTACGCGGAGACGGCGGAGAAGACCTGCCCGGTCTCGAAGGCGTTGGCGGGCACGACGATCACGATGGACGCGGCACTGGCCTGAGGTTCGTCCCCGGCCCCTCGCTGTCAGGCGAGGGGCCTGTCACCCGGCGAACTTCGCCAGGTGCGCGATCACCCACGTTCGGCCGAAGTCCGCGAGAACCGCGCCGGAGAAGCGCCCGGCGATCCGGATGTCGGTCCAGAGGGTCATCTTGGGGCCGGCCAGGGTGCCGTGGCTGACGTGAACCTGCGTGGCGCCTTCGGGCCAGCAGAACACGAAGTGGGCATACATGTACATCCACAGCTTGCGGCCTGCCGGGTCCGTTGTCTCCGTTGGTCCTTCGGTCGGGTAAGGGCCGCGGTAGAAGGTCTGCACCCTGGCGCCGAAACGGAATTCCTCGGGCACGAAACCGGGGCGCAGCAGCGGGTCAGTCTTCGACAATGGTGATCGTGCCGGTGCCATCGCAGCTTCCGCAGCCCTTTCCCTTGCAGTCGCCGCAGTGCGAGTGATGTTCTCCATGAGGGAAGCGTGACATCCCTTCGAAGAGGAATGCCAGAGCTACTCTCGTGTGCACATAGAGAGATTATTCGGTTTCCCGCCTGAATTCCTCGGCGATCGAGCAAAGAAGGCCGGTCGCTTCTTCGCCCGTCAGAGCATGTGATCGGAAGAACTCGAACAACTCGAGGTGATAGGCGATGTCTCTCGGGCCACGCAGTGCGACAGTGCCGGAGAACAACTCGACCGTGACGAGCCGTTCGTCGTAGATCACGAAGAGGTTCAAGGGAGATGCCCGGATCTCACTCGACAGCGGGACTACCGAGATCTCGACGTTCTCCCGCTCACTCAGCGCAGCGAGGTTCGCCGACTGGCCAGCCATCACGGAGACCGGCGCTCGCCGCCAGCGGACCGCCTGCTCGGTCAACACGAACTCGAACCGCCGATCCGTTTCCTCCAGCACCCGCTGCCAGGACAACCGGGCTTCGAGCATCTTGTCGACATCACGCTCCGGCCGGCCCTTGACAGTCGAAGTGAGCACCTGCCGCGCGTAGTCCGGCGTCTGAAGCAGGCCGCTGGGGATCGCGGGCAGAAACTGCCGGACCACCTGCGACGACTCGTGCAGCGCCTTGATCTCGAGCTGACCACGCCAAAGCCCGGTGCGCGCCAACGACCGCCAGGAGGTGTACCCGACGTTGGCGACCCGAGCAAGCGCCACGAGCTTTTCGGCGGCATCGTCGGGAACGGCCAGCGCCGCGACGATCTGTTCGACATCGATCACCGATGGGAGAATCTTGCCCGTCTCCATGCGGCTGATCTTCGCCTGGCTCATCGCACATCGGGCTGCCAGCCTTTCGCCCGAAAGACCAGCAGCCTGCCGCAACTCGCGAAGCAGCTCCGCCAAGGTCGCACGCTGCTCATCCTGCTGGTCCGGCTCCAGCATCCCATTCGCCAAACGCCACCCCGTGACTCAAAGCTACCTCTCGCCAACGACGGTACTGCGCCAGATCAGGCTCCTCAACCAGCTCAGCACCGACGAATGTACCGTCGGGATTGTAGTCGAGATGCACCACCATCACCTCGTCGAAAAGCCAGAAATCCTGTTCCGGCAAGTCCCGGTCGTTCTCCGTGATATCGACCATCCGGTAGTCCTCGCCGGCAGCGACATTTCCGGGAATACTCCACGCGCACTGGTAGCGAAGATAATCGGTCAACGGCCGCCGGACCGCTTTGGCGCGCTGAACGGTCCGGCCGGACGCGACAATCTCCTCGATACGGCCACGCCACGCGGCATTGTGCCCCAGAGGGCGTTCACCGCCGGCCAGGAACAGTTCGACATTGGACCGCTCGGCCGGGATCGTGTAGGTCTGCTGCATCTCGAGACGGAACGCCGAGAGCGTGAACTCGTCGAAGTATCTCATCCACTCAGCGCCCAAGCGCACGCAATGCCTCCTCGACGAGTTCCACCGACAGTTCGACAGCCTGTTCATGGGGAGCGGAGACCAGGCCTTCAGCGCTCAGCACCGCGTCACCCTGCAGCACGAGGGTGTTGCGATCCGACAGGTAGACAGTCGGGCACGTACCATCGTCACACGTCCCGGCAAGCTTCCTGAGTTTCATGGTCATCACGGTAGCGAGCACTCTTCGCACCTACAAGATCACGCAGCGTTTAGTCGCGTACTCGCATGAGCGCGTCAGGAAGCCGTGGCCTTCGCTCGATAAGTCGACTTCTTCGCCTGGTTCCCGCAGATCTCCATCGAGCACCACCGCCGCGTCCCGGGCCGCGACGTGTCCAGGAACAGGGCGCCACACCGGGGACCGGCACACCGCCGGACCCGCCCGAACTCCGGTGACGTCACCAAGTCCAGCGCGTCCCGCGCCAGCAACGCCAGCATCGCCGACGCCGGATCCGAAGCCTGCCAACGCAGTTCGCCCGACGAAGTCAGCGAAGGCGCGGGCACCGGCAAAGCCGCGAAGCGGTTCAGCCGGCGGCGCACCGGGTCGCGCACCTCCCCGGTGAGCAGCGAGTGAACAGCCTCCCGCAAAGCACGAGCCTCATCCACCGAAGCGGGCTGGGCCGGGGCCGGGAACGGACCGAACTGGTCGATCCACGCTCCCCACGCCGCCGCGTCCGGGAACTCCTCCGACTCCGATGGCGTGCCGCGGTAGCGCAGCGTGCGGATGAAGTCGAGGCACAGTCTGCCCGCCCCCGAGCGGAATCGGTCCGTCATACGGGTCACAGTACGCCGGAACCGGTTTGACTGGTACCGTCGGGAACCGATCAAACCGGTTCCACATCCTTGGGGGCACGCTCGCATGACCGAGACCGAACAAAAAGCCCCACCAGGGTGGCTCGTCCTGCTCCTGGCCGTCTCTTGTGGACTGACCGTCGCCAACCTCTACTACGCCCAGCCGCTGCTCGCGGAGCTGCGGCACACCTACGGCGTCGGCGAGGCCGCCGCCGGCGGGGTCGTCACCGCCACCCAGATCGGGTACGCCGCCGGGATGCTGCTGCTCGTTCCGCTCGGCGACCGGCTCGAGAACCGCGGGCTCGTCGCCACCCTGCTGGCGCTCGCCTGCGCCGGCCTCGTCGTCACCGGGGTCGCGCCCGGGTTCGCCGTGCTGCTGATCGCCTCGCTGCTGGTCGGGGCCGCGTCGGTCGTCGTGCAGATCCTCGTCCCGTTCGCCGCCGACATCTCCCCCGACGCCATCCGCGGCCGGATCGTCGGGCGGGTCGTGAGCGGGCTGCTGTTCGGCATCCTGCTTTCGCGCGTGGTCGCCAGCCTGCTCGCCGAGGTGACCGGCTGGCGCGTCGTGTTCCTGATCTCCGCCGCGGCGATGGCCGTGCTCGCCGTCGTGCTGCGCTTCATCCTGCCGCGCCGGGCGTCCAAGACGGACGTCCGCTATGGACAGTTGCTCCGCTCGACGCTGGCCATGGCCCGGAAGCACCCGCCACTGCGTCACCGCGCCCTGTACCAGTCGGCGATGTTCGGCGCGTTCAGCGCGTTCTGGACGACCATCGCCTTCGTGCTGACCGCGCCGCCGTTCAACTACTCCCAGCTCGGCGTCGGCCTGTTCGCGCTGGCGGGGGCCGCCGGCGCCGCGGTGGCGCCGCTGGCCGGGCGGTGGTCGGACCACGGCCACGGACGGCGGCTCACCGCGGGCGCCTTCGTGCTCTGCGCCGCGGCCTTCGCCCTCGCCGGGTTCGGCGCGCACAGCGTCGTGCTGCTGGCGATCGCCGCGATCGCCGTCGACTCGTCCGTCCAGACGACGCTGGTGGTCGGCCAGCACACGATCTACCAGCTCGACCCGGCGGCCCGCGCCCGGATCAACAGCGTCTACCTCGGCACGTTCTTCGTCGGGGGCGCGATCGGCTCGCAGGCGGGCTCGATCGCCTACCACCTCGGCGGCTGGACGGCGGTCGTCGTGTTCGCCGGCGTGCTCCCGCTGATCGGCCTGGCCGGGATGTCCCGGACGCGCACCTAGGCGAAGACGTCCTGCCGCGCCGCGACCCACGAAGCGTACGTCGTCCCCGGACGGCCCAGCAGCTCTTCGACGACGCCGGTCGGCGCCTGGGGGTGCCGCAGGGTCTCCTCGAAGCCGTCGAGCAGCCAGTCGACGGCCGCCTCCGGCACGCCGAACCCGACCCACTGCGCGCGCTGCTCGGCGCGGGTCAGCTCGCGGAACCGGATTTCCTTGCCCAGCACCGATTCCAGCGTCGCGACCTGCCCGCGCAGACTGATCGCTTCCGGTCCGCTGAGGACGTGCGTGGCCCCGACGTGCCCGTCCGAGAGCAGCACCCGGCCGGCCACGGCCGCGATGTCGCCGAGGTCGATCGGGGTCTGCGTCGCGTCGCCGTAGGCCATCGCGACCTCCCCCGCGCGGACCATGTCCGCCCAGTCGAGCGTGTTGTTCATGAACGCGCCGGGCCGCAGGAACGTCCAGGCGAACCCGGCGTCGCGGACCGCGGCCTCGACGGCGGCGTACTCGTTCCCGCTGGACCCCTCGTGGCCGTCGCCGACGCTGCTGCCCGACAGCGCGACGACCCGCTCGACGCCCGCCTCCGACGCCAGCTCGCAGAACCGCCGCACGGTCCTCGCCATCGGCGCCAGGTACACCGCCGAGACGCCCTTCAGCGCCACCGGCAGCGTCGACGGCTTCGCGAGCGACCCGACGACCACCTCCGCCTCGGGCGGCAGCGAAGCTCGCGCAGGATCGACGGTCAGCGCCCGCACCGGCACCCCCGCCGCGACCAGCTCGTCGACCACCAACCGGCCGACACTGCCGGTCGCGCCCGTCACCAGGATCGTCATCGCACCCTCCTCGTTTCCGTATGACGTACGAGATCGTACGGCATACGGAATGCCGGGTGCACGTGAAAAAGGACTTCAGGAGGTGATGGTCGGCAGTTCGGGCGCCGCGACGTCGTAGATCTTGCCCTCCTGGGTGAGCAGCGCGGCCAGGACCTTCGCCTTGCGGTCCGTCTGCTCCGCCGTCCCCCAGCGGACGATCTTGCCGCCGGCCAGTGTGAACTCCACGCTCGCCGGCGTCTTCGCCGTCGCCGTCGTGACCTGCTTGAGCAGCTGCTCCGGGATCACGCCGAGCACCGCGGTGACCGCCCGGGTCACCGGGTCGTCCGCCGACACCTTCGGCAGCTTCAGCTCCGGCAGGCCCGGCGGCCGGGCGGAGACCGTCTTGAACACCACGCCGCCGCCGTCGACCAGATGCACTCCGTCGCCGCCCGGGCCGCTGTCGAAGAACGCGATCGCCGTCCGCTCGGTCACCGTGATCTCGACCGTGTTCGGCCACGACCGCGACACCTCGACCGTCGCGATGCCCGGCATCGCCGCCACCCGGTCGCGGATCTCGTCGGTGCTCAGCCGCAGCATCGGCTTGCCGGACGGCACCGCCGCCACCGTGCGGATCTGGTCGGCGGGCACCGTGCGCGAGCCGCTGACCGAGACGTCCTGCGCCCCGAGCATCGAGCTGAAGAACAGCAGGTACACCATCGCCACCAGGGTGAGCACGCTCAGCAGCGCGATCCACCGGCGGCGGATCTCGACGTGGCGGTGGGGCCGGTTGCGCGGACCCGACCGGGAGACGCGGGTCCGGCGGCGTTCCTCTTCGGACCGCCGGCCCCGCCGTTCCCGCGCCAGGGCGGCACGATCCCGTTCGTCCTCTTCGGACGGACGGCGGCGTTCCCTGGTCGAGCTCATGGCCTCAGCGCTTGTCCAGCTCGGCGAGGATCTCCGGGCCCAGCTGCGTCACGTCCCCGGCCCCCATGGTCACCACGAGGTCGCCCGGCTTGGCCAGCCCGGCCACCAGCGGCGCGGCGACGTCGAAGGCCGGCTCGTAGTGCACCGCCGCCGTCACCCGGTCGGCGATCAGCGCACCGGTGACGCCCGGTTCCGGCTCCTCGCGCGCGCCGTAGACGTCCAGCACGACGACCTCGTCGGCCAGCGACAACGCGGAAGCGAACTCCGCCGAGAACGTCTTGGTCCGCGAGTAGAGGTGCGGCTGGAACACCACGAGGACCCGGCCGGTACCGGCCGCCGTCCGCACCGCGCGCAGCTGCGCGGCCACCTCGGTCGGGTGGTGCGCGTAGTCGTCGTAGACGCGGACGTCGCCGGCCCGGCCCTTGAACTCGAACCGCCGCCGCACCCCGCCGAACGCCGCGAGCCCTTCGGCCAGCCCGGACACGGGCGCGCCCAGCTCGATCCCGGCCAGCAGGGCCGCGACCGCGTTCAGCGCCATGTGCTCGCCCGGCACGGCGACCTTGACGTCGAGCGGCTCGCCCCGCAGCGAGATCCGCACGATCCCGCCGTCGGGCAGCGGCTCGTAGGACGTGATTTCGGCGTCGTCGGCCCCGCTGACCGAGCGGCCGTACCGCTGCACCCGGACACCGCGCTTCGCGGCTTCGTCGCCGAGCGCGTGGGCCCCTTCGTCGTCGGCGCAGACGATCAGCAGGCCGCCCGGCTCGATCCGGTCGACGAAGTCCCGGAACACCTTCGTGTAGGCCTCGGCGGTGCCGTGGTGGTCCAGGTGGTCCGGCTCGACGTTCGTCACCACCGCGACCGACGGCACGTACGTCAGGAACGAGCCGTCGCTCTCGTCGGCCTCGGCGACGAAGACGCCGCCCTCGCCGTGGTGGGCGTTGGCGCCGGACTCGTTGAGGTCGCCGCCGATGGCGAACGACGGGTCGAGCCGGCAGTACTGCAACGCCACGGTGAGCATCGACGTCGTCGACGTCTTGCCGTGCGTACCCGCGATGCAGGCGACGCGGTGGCCTTCCATCAGCCCGGCCAGGGCCTGGGCCCGGTGCAGCACCGGGATGCCGGCGGCGCGGGCCGCCGCCAGCTCCGGGTTGGTCTCCTTGATCGCCGTCGAGACGACGACCGCGGACGGCGGCTCCGACAGCGACGAAATGTTCGCCGCGCTCTGGCCCACGAACAGCTCGGCGCCCTGGGCACGCAGCGACAGCAGCGCCCGCGACTCCTTGGCGTCCGAGCCCGACACGAAAGCGCCCCGGGCCAGCAGGATCCGCGCAATACCGGACATGCCGGCGCCGCCGATCCCGATCAGGTGGGCCCGGCGCAGGCTTTCCGGAAGCTCAGGCTGTACCGACTCAGACACCGGCGGCCTCCAGGACGATCTTGGCGAGTACTTCGTCGGCTTGGCGGTGCCCCATGCCGACCGCCGCCGCGCTCATCTTCGCGACGCGGTCGGCGTCGGTGACCAGCGGGACGACGAGTTCGGCGACCTTCGCCGGGGTGAGGTCGGCGTCTTCGACCATCAGCGCGGCCCCGGCGTCGACGGCGGGCCGGGCGTTGCTGGCCTGCTCACCGTTGCCGTAGGGCAGCGGGACGAACACCGCGGGCAGCCCGACCGCGGTCACCTCGGCGACGGTCATCGCGCCCGAACGGCACACCGTGGCGTCGGCCGCCGCGTAGGCCAGGTCCATCCGCTCCAGGTACGGCACCGGCAGGTACGCCGGCCTGCCCGGGAACTCCTGCACGACCAGGGTGTTCTTCGGGCCGTGCGCGTGCAGCACGCCGACGCCGGCGTCCGCGAAGTCCTTCGCCGCGCCCGACACGGCGTTGTTGATCGACACCGCGCCCTGCGAACCGCCGAACACCAGCAGCGTCGGCGCGTCCGGGTCCAGGCCGAAGTGCGCGCGGGCCTCGGCCCGCAGCGCGGCCCGGTCCAGCGACGTGATCGACGGCCGCAGCGGGATCCCGACGACCTCGGCCTTCGGCAGCGGCGTGCCCGGGACGGCGACGGCGACGCGCTTGGCGAACCGCGCGCCGACCTTGTTCGCCAGGCCCGGCGACTGGTTGGCCTCGTGCACGACGATCGGGATGCGCCCGCGGGCGGCCAGGTAAGCCGGGAGGGCGACGTAGCCGCCGAAGCCGACGACGACGTCCGCGCCGACCCGCTCCAGCACCTCGCGGGTCTTCCGCACCGAGTCGCGGACCTTCAGCGGCAGCCGGATCAGCTCCGGGGTCGGCTTGCGCGGCATCGGCACCGGCGGGATCAGCTCAAGCGGGTAGCCGCGGGCCGGGACCAGCTTGTTCTCCAGGCCGCGCTCGGTGCCGAGCGCCACGACCGTCGCGTCCGGGCGCAGCCGCATGACGGCGTCGGCCAGCGCGAGGGCGGGTTCGATGTGTCCTGCGCTGCCACCTCCGGCGACCACGACCACGGGCGCCTTGCCCGTGGCCGATCGCCCGGCTCCCTTGACGGGGTTACTCACCGATGACCTCTCCGGTTCGCGGTACTCCGGGTACCACGGCTCGCTGTTGTCCGCGTGGCCCCGCGAGACGTGGCCGCGCTCGTCCGTGCCGCGCTGCGGCGCACCGGTTCGCGGACCGACCTCCGTCGTTCCTGTGCCGGGGCGGGCCGCGCCGCACGGGGCGCCGGCCTGGCCGCCTTCGCCCCACTCCGTCCCGCCGCCTTGCGAGTGGCCGGCGGGCGGTACGGGTCGGGCGCGGGCAGCCGCAGCAGTCGCCCGAATTTACCCGGCCCCTGTGTGCGCAGTGCGGCCACCGCCTCCGGTTCGTGCCGGGCGGCGTTCGCGAGCACCCCCATGATGAGCATGGTGATCACCAGCGACGTCCCGCCGTAGGAGATCAGCGGCAGGGTGACGCCGGTGACCGGCAGCAGGCCGACGACGTACCCGATGTTGATGCCGGCCTGCGCGACGAGGAACACCGTCAGCGTGCCGGAGACGATCCGGATCCACGGGTCGATGTTGCGGGTGGCGATCCGCAGGCCGACGACGGCGACCCCGCCGAAGAGCAGCAGCACGACGACGCAGCCGATCAGCCCGAGCTCTTCGCCGATCAGGGCGAAGATGAAGTCGTTCTGCACGTTCGGCAGGTAGCCCCAGTTGGAGGTGCCCTGGCCGAGACCCTTGCCGAGGAACCCGCCGTCGGCCAGCGCGAGCTTGGCCTGGTTGGCCTGGAAGCCCTCGGCGGTGACGTCGGCGTCCGGCGAGAGGAACGACATGACCCGGGCGAGCCGGTAGGGCGCGATGACCGCGAGCACGAGCACGCCGGCCAGGCCGCCGGCGAGGATCACCCCGAACAGCCGTTTCGGGGCGCCGGCGAACCACAGCAGCGCCAGCAGGACGACGGCGAGGGTGACCGTGCCGCCGAGGTCGGGCTGCAGCATGACCAGGGCGAACATCAGCAGCGCGATCGGCACCACCGGCACCAGCAGGTGCCGCCACTGGTGGATCACGTTGTACTTGATGACCAGGATGTGGGCGCCCCAGAAGGCCAGCGCGACCTTCGCGGCCTCGACGGGCTGGAAGGTGAACTCGCCGATCTTGAACCAGCCCTGCGAGCCGTTGACCGTCGAGCCGAGCGGGGTGAGCACGAGCACCAGCAGGCCCAGGCAGATCACCGTCGCGGTGGCCGACATCCGCCGGATCCGCTCCAGCTTCACCCGCAGGCCCAGCCAGAACACGACCGAGCCGATGGCGACGAACACGAGGTGCTTGACGAACAGCGAGTACACGCCGCTGCCGGTCTTCGGGTTGTAGGAGGCGACCGACGACGCCGACAGCACCATGACGATGCCGATGACGGTGAGCACGCCGGTGAGGGCGAGCACGAGGTGGAACGACGCCAGCGGGCGCGAAAGCCACGCGGTCAGCGCGGTCCGGACGGCGACGAACCCGCTCTCCTTGCGCTCGCGGCGTGGCCGCTTCGGCGGTACACCGGGCTTGGGGTCAGCTGTCGTCACTCGGCTCCCCCGCTGCGTCGTCGCGCAGGACACGCACGGCCGCGGCGAACGCGTCGCCGCGCGCGCCGTAGCTCGAGAACATGTCCAACGACGCCGCGGCGGGTGCCAGCAGCACCACGTCTCCGGGCCGGGCCATCGCGCTGGCCGCACTCACCGCCGCAGTCATGGGTTCATCGTCACCCGGACGGAGGCTGTTCACCGGGACATCCGGCGCGTGTCGCGCAACAGCGGCGGCGATCACGGGTGAATCGACGCCGAGGAGCACGACTCCGCGCAGGCGGCCCGCGATGCTGCTCACCAGCTCGTCGACGGAGGCGCCCTTGAGCTGGCCCCCGGCGATCCACACGATCGACTCGTGCGCCCGCAGCGACCCGGCGGCCGCGTGCGGGTTGGTCGCCTTCGAGTCGTTGACGTACCGGACCCCGGCCACTTCGGCGACCTCGACGGCCCGGTGCGGCGCGGGCTGGTACTCGCGCAGGCCCTTCAGCACGGCGTCCGGCGAGACGCCGTGGGCGCGGGCCAGCGCGGCCGCGGCGAGGGCGTTCGCGACGTTGTGCGGGCCCGCCGGGCGGACGTCGGACAGCGTCGCGAGCTCTTCGGCGCTGGTCGCCGGGTCGGCGACGAAAGCCCGGTCGACCAGCAGGTCCTCGACGATCCCGAGTTCACCGGCGCGCGGGGTGTCGAGCTGGAAGCCGACGCGACGGGCGCTCTCCGGAGCGTGCTCTTCGGCGATCCGGGTGGACCACTCGTCGTCGGCGTTGTGCACGGCGACCTTGGTGCGGGCGTACACGCGTCCCTTGGCGGCCGCGTACTCGTCCATCGAGCCGTGCCAGTCGATGTGGTCCTCGGCCAGGTTGAGCACCACGGCGGCGTCCGGGGCCAGCGTCGAGGACCAGTGCAGCTGGAAACTGGACAGCTCCACAGCCAGCACGTCGTAGCCGGCGCGGACCGCGTCGAGCGCCGCGTAGCCGATGTTCCCGCAGGCCACGGCGTTGCTGCCGGCCGCCTTGAGGATCGACTCGAGCATGCCGACCGTGGTCGTCTTGCCGTTGGTCCCGGTGACCACCAGCCACGACGGCGGGTGCTCGCGCAGCCGCCCGACCCGCCAGGCCAGCTCGACGTCGCCGATCACCTCGACACCCGCCTCGGCGGCGGCCACGAGCAGCGGCGACGTCGGGCGCCAGCCCGGGCTGGTGACGACGAGGACCGTGCCCTCGGGAGGCTCGGTCAGGCCCGGGACCAGCTCGGCCCCGAGGCCTTCCAGCTCGGCGAGACGGTCGGCGTTGCCGTCGGTGACCGTGACGCGCGCGCCAAGGTCGACGAGCACGGGCACGATCGACTTCCCGGTGACCCCGGCCCCGGCGACGAGAACGTGACGACCCGCGATCTCCAACTTCCGACCTTCCTCCCCGCCACCGCCCTCAGCGGAGGCGCTTCGCGCCACTGGTTCTATCCTCCGAAGCCCAGCTGCTCGCTGTAGAACAAGCCCAGCCCGAACATGCAGCAGATCGCCGAGAGCAGCCAGAACCGGATGATCACCGTGGTTTCGGCCCAGCCGGCGAGCTCGAAGTGGTGGTGGAAGGGCGCCATCCGGAACAGCCTTCGCCGGGTCGTCCGGAACACCGCGATCTGCGCGACCACCGAGATCATCTCGACCATGAACAGGCCGCCGATGACGATGGCGAGCAGCTCGGTGCGGGTGGTCATGGACAGGCCGGCGACCAGGCCGCCGAGGGCCAGCGAGCCGGTGTCGCCCATGAAGATCTTCGCCGGGGCCGCGTTCCACCACAGGAACCCGACGCAGGCGCCGGTCGCCGCGGCGGCGACCACGGCCAGGTCCAGCGGGTCGCGGACGTCGTAGCAGGCCTGCGCCGGGCCGTTCGCGCAGTTGAGCCGCTCCTGCCAGAACGAGATGACGACGTAGGTCGCCAGCACCATCGCCGCCGAGCCGCCGGCCAGGCCGTCGAGGCCGTCGGTGAAGTTCACCGCGTTCGACCAGCCGGAGATCACGATGTAGCAGAAGATCACGAAGATCACCGACGGGAAGGTGATCAGCGCGAGGTCACGGACGTAGGAGAGGCTCTCCGACGCCGGCGTGAGCCCCTGCTCGTTCGGGAAGTTCAGCACCAGGATCGAGAACGCGATGGTGACCACCAGCTGCCCGACCAGCTTCGCGGTCTTGTTCAGCCCCAGGTTGCGCTGCTTGCGGATCTTGATGAAGTCGTCGAGGAACCCGACGATCCCCAGGCCCACCGCGAGCATCAGCACGAGCAGCCCGGAGGCCGTCGGCGCGCCGCTGCGGGAGTTGAACATCCAGTTGATCAGGTGGGCGGCGAAGTAGCCGACGACCATCGCGATGATGATCGCGACGCCGCCCATGGTCGGCGTGCCGCGCTTGGACTTGTGTCCCTGGGGGCCTTCCTCGCGGATCTCCTGGCCGAAGCCCTGCCGGGAGAAGACCCGGATCAGGTAGGGCGTCAGCATGATGGAGACCAGCAGGCCCGCCGCGGCCGCGATCAGGATGCTGATCACGCGTCACCACCGTTCGAGCGTTCGGACTTGTCGGTCGGGCGGGGGTCGAGCAGGGCCTCGACGACGCGCCAGAGACCGGCGGACTTGGACGCCTTGACCAGCACCACGTCCCCCGGCCGGAGCTGGTCGCGTAGCAGGGTGACGGCGGCTTCGACGTCGGGGACCAGGGCGGCTTCCTCGCCCCAGGAGCCCTCGTGGCACGCGCCCTGGTGCATGGCCGCGGCCTCGGGGCCGATCACGACGAGCTTGGCGATGTTGAGCCGCACGACGAGCCTGCCGATCTCGTCGTGCGCGGTGACCGAGTCCGCGCCGAGCTCGGCCATCACGCCGAGCACGGCCCAGGACCGGCGGCCGGTCTCCCGCGTCATCGCCGCGAGGGCCTTCAGGCCGGCCCGCACCGACTCGGGGTTGGCGTTGTAGGAGTCGTTGAGGAAGGTCACGCCGTCGGCGCTGGTGACGACCTCCATGCGGCGCGCGGAACGCTGTTCGAGCCCGGACAGGCGGGTGGCGATCTCCGTCGGCGTCGCGCCCAGCTCCAGCGCGACCGCCGCGGCGGACAGCGCGTTGCCGACGTGGTGCTCGCCGTGCAGCGGCAGCTTGACCGAGGCTTCGCCGGCCGGGGTGATCAGCCGGAAGGACGCGCGGGCCTCGTCGTCGAGGGTGATGTCGGCCGCGCGGACCTGCGCGGACGCGCTCTCGCCGACGTACACCACCCGGGCCTTCGTGCGGCTCGCCATGGCCGCGACCAGCGGGTCGTCGAGGTTGAGCACCGCGAGGCCGTCCTCGGGCAGGGCCTCGACCAGCTCGCCCTTGGCCTTCGCGATGCCTTCGCGCGAACCGAACTCGCCGACGTGCGCGGTGCCGACGTTGAGCACGACGCCGATCTTCGGCGGCGCGATGTCCGCCAGCTCGGCGATGTGCCCGAGCCCGCGCGCGGACATCTCCAGCACCAGGTGCCGGGTCTGGGCGTCGGCGCGCAGGGCCGTCCACGGGTGGCCGAGCTCGTTGTTGAACGACCCGGGCGGCGCGACCGTCGGGCCGAGCGGCTCGATCAGCTGGGCGATGACGTCCTTGGTGGAGGTCTTGCCCGAAGAGCCGGTGACGCCGACGACGGTGAGCTCGCCCTCGGCCAGTCGCCGCACGACGTACCGGGCGAGCTTCCCGAGCGCGGCCAGCACCGCGGCGCCGGAGCCGTCCTTGTCGGCGTGCAGCGCGAACGCCCGCTCGTGGGTCTCGCCCGCGGCGGGCCGCGGCACGACGATCGCGGGCGCGTCGACCTCGCGGGCGGCCAGCACGGCCACGGCACCGGCCTCGACGGCCTGGGCGGCGAAGTCGTGGCCGTCGACCTTCGCCCCGGGCAGGGCGACGAACAGGCCGCCGGGCGCGAGCTGCCGGGTGTCGAACTCCACGCTGCCGGTCACTTGCGCGCCCCCGTCGGCGCGGTGCAGCCGGCCGCCGACGACGTCGGCGATCTCGGCCAGGCTGAGCACGATCACACACTCACCTCGAGTTTGTTGCGAATGGCCGCGGCCAGTTCGTCGCGGTCGGAGAACGGGTGCACGACACCGCCGGCCTCCTGGCCGGATTCGTGCCCCTTGCCGGCGAGGAAGACGATGTCCCCCGGCTCGGCGAGTGAGACGGCGTGCGCGATGGCCTCGCGGCGGTCGGCGATCTCGATGATCTCGGCCGGCCCGGCCGCGCGGGCGCCGGCGAGCATGGCGGCGCGGATCGCCGCGGGGTCCTCGGAGCGGGGGTTGTCGTCGGTGACGATCAGGACCTCGCTGCGGCGGGCCGCGGCCTCGCCCATCATCGGGCGCTTGGCGGTGTCCCGGTCGCCGCCGCAGCCGAGCACGGTGATGATCCGGCCGTCCGCGCGGGCCCGCAGCGCGTCCAGGCCCTGGGCGACGGCGGCCGGCTTGTGGGCGTAGTCGACGACGGCGGTGAACTCCTGGCCGACGTAGACGCGCTCCATCCGGCCCGGTACCTGCACCTGCGCGAGCCCGGCGACGATGTGCTCGATGCCCACGCCCGCGGTGCTCAGGATCGCGGCGGCGAGCACGGCGTTGGCGACGTTGAACTCGCCGGGCAGCGGGATCCGGGCGCGGGCGCTGACACCGTCCGGGCCGTCCAGGGTGAACGTCTGCTCACCCTGCGGCGTCGCCTCGAGGTCGGTGGCCTTCCAGGCCGCGTCGGTGCCGGGGTCCGTGGTCACGGTGATCGTCTGCGGGGTGAGCAGGGCCTGTCCCCACGCGCTGTCGACCACGACGACCTCGGTGGTCGAGCGGCCGTCGAACAGCAGGGACTTCGCGGCGAAGTACTCCTGCATGTCCTTGTGGAAGTCCAGGTGGTCCTGGGAGAGGTTGGTGAACGCCCCGACGGCGAACCGGGTGCCGTTGACGCGGCCCAGCGCGAGCGCGTGGCTGGAGACCTCCATCGGCACGTGCGTGACGCCGCGCTCGAGCATCACCGCGAGCAGGGCCTGCAGGTCGGGCGCCTCGGGCGTGGTGAAGCCGCTGACCAGGCGCTCGCCCGCGATGCGGGTCTCGACGGTGCCGATCAGGCCGGTGGTCAGGCCGGCGGCCTGGAGCCCGGCGTCGACCAGGTAGGACGTCGTGGTCTTGCCGGAGGTGCCGGTGACGCCGAGGACGGCCAGCCGCAGCGACGGCTCGCCGTAGATCCAGGCGGCGATCTCGCCGAGGGCGGCACGCGGGTCGGCGTGGACGAGGATCGGGACGCCGGCGTCGCGCAGCGCGGGCCGCTCGGCGCCGTCGGCGTCGGTGAGCACCGCGACGGCCCCGGCGGCGACGGCCTGGTCGCTGAAGTCGGCGCCGTGGGCGCGGGCGCCCGGCAGGGCGGCGAAGAGGTCACCGGGCAGCACGTGCTGCGCGCGCAGCGTGGTGCCGGTGACGGTGAGCTCGGCCGCGTCGGGCGAGCCGGCGATCAGGCGGGCGTCCGCCCGGGCGAGGAGGGTCGCCAGCGGGACCGGGACGATGCGCGCCGGGCGTGGCGGCGCGGGGACCGCTTTCACCGGGCTTTCCGGCACCTGGGAACTGGACGAGGACACGGACACGGCCAAGAGGCTACCGGCGTGCGGTTCGGGCCCCCGCACGCGGTACGGCGATTGGGTGCGCGCCCGGCACATGTGCTAAGCGGCGATCCCGACCTCATTGCGCCGCAAGGGTTCCGCCGTCGCGGCAGGCCGATGTGGACGCTCGACGCGGAAAAGCCGTGAAGGCCTCCTCACCGGCTCTGGAGAGCCGGTGAGGAGGCCTTCACGGACAGTGCCTACGGCGTGATGACGAGCGGCACCACCGGCGACGCGCCGTCGGACAACGGGATCTGGTACCGCTGCGTCAGGTACGAAGCGATGCTGTGGAACAACGGCGCGGCGGAATGCCCGACCGGCAGTGTCGTGTCGGGCGCGTCCAGCCGGATCCCCACCACGAACCGGGGGTGGTCGGCGGGCAGGATGCCGGCGAAGGTGATGTTGTAGAGGTGGTCGCTGTAGGCCTTCGTCCGCGGGTCGACCTGCTGGCCGGTGCCCGTCTTCCCGGAGATCTGGTAGCCCTCGACCGCGGCCGTCGTCGCGGTGCCCTTCTGCAGGCCCTTGCCGTTCTGGGCGACCGCGCGCATCATGTCGCGCACCGTCTTGGCCGCCTGCGGGCTGACCACCTGCACCGTCTTCGGCGCCGGCTCGGGCACCGCGGTGCCGTCCGGGTTGATCTTCGCCTTGACGATCCGGGGTTCGACGCGCAGGCCGTCGTTCGCGATCGCCTGGTACATCCCGGTCATCTGCAGGATGGTCATCGACAGGCCCTGCCCGATGGGCAGGTTGCCGAAGGTGGTGGCCGACCACTGGCTGCGCGCGGGCACGGAACCCGCGCTTTCGCCGGGCAGGCCGACGCCGGTGCGCTGGCCGAGGCCGAACTTCTTCAGCAGGTCGGCGTAGTGCTCCTCGCCGACCTTCTGCGCCAGCAGCAGGGTGCCGATGTTGGACGACTTGGCGAAGACGCCGGTCGTGGTGAACGTCTGCGTGCCGTGGGTCCAGGCGTCGTGCACGACCTTGTCGGCCACCTGCATCGAGCCCGGCACGTCGAGCGTCGACTCGGGCGTCGCGACACCGTACTCGATCGCGCCCGTGGCGGTGACGATCTTGTTCACCGACCCGGGCTCGAACGGCGTGGTCACCGCCCGGTCGTTCATCGCCTCGGGGTCGTTGAAGGTCGAGGGGTCGTTCGGGTCGAACGTCTTGTCGTTGGCCAGCGCGTAGACCTCGCCGGTCTTGGAGTCCATGACAACGGCCTGGCCGCCCTTGGCGTGCGACTGCTGCACGTAGTCGGTCAGCTGGCGCTGCAGCTCGTACTGCAGGTCCGAGTCGATGGTCAGCTCGAGGTCGGAGCCGGGGACGGCGGCCTGGAGGTCGCGCTCGGTGCCCGGGATGACGACGTTGTCGCTGCCGTTCTTGGTGTTGACCAGCATCCGGCCCGGCGTGCCCGCGAGGTCGTTGTCGCGGGACTGCTCCAGCCCGACCAGGCCGTGCAGGTTGTGCTTCGAGACGTCCTTGTCCTCGGTGCGCCAGTTGGCGACGCCGACGATGTTCGCCGCCAGGTTGTCACCCGGGTACTCGCGCAGCGCCCGGTTCTCGGGTTCGATCCACGGGAACTTCTTGACGATGTCGGCGGCGACCGACGGTTCGACGTTGTGCTCGAGGTAGGTGAAGGACGCCTGCTTGTGGAACAGGTCGAGCAGCTGCTGCTCGGTCAGCTGGCTCGGCACCTTGGCCGCGATGTACTTCGCGGCCGCCGCGGTCTCGCTGTCGAACGTCTTCTTGGTTCCGGGGTTCTTCGCGGCGAAATCGTCCATGTTCTTGCGGAACGCCTTGAGGTTCACCGACAGCGAGCGCACCTCGACGCTGAACGCCAGCTTCGCCCCGTTGCGGTCCACAATGGACCCGCGCTGGGCCGGGATGTCGATGGTCTGGGTGCGCTGCCGTTCGGCCGCGGCCGAGAGCGCCGCGGCGTCGAACCACTGCACCTGCACGAGTTTCACGCCGGCGACGAGCAGCACGGCGACCAGCAGCAGGCGCACGGCGGAGAACCGGCTGCGGTGCCCGCCGTTGCCCCGCCGCGCGGCGGCGCTCCGCGTTCCCGCGGCGTAGGTCCGCCTGGCGCTGCCGGCGCGCGGGCGGGCCTGCCCCCGGGTGGAAGCCATCACTGGCCGCCTCCCGCCGGCGCGGGCTGCTCCTCGGCGGGCACGGCGGGCTGGTCGCCCTCCACCGGCGCGCCCTGCTGCGACTGGGTGCCGGCGGCGGCCGCGACCGGCGGCGCGACCACCACGGGGGGCGTGTCCGCCTTGGCCTTCTTGGGCTCGCCGACGAGCGAGGTCTTGCCGTCGGGACCGACGACGATCCGCGCCGGGTCGCCGCCGGGCACCATGCCCAGCTGCTGGGCGGCGGGGGCCAGCGAAGCGGGCGACTCGGCCTTCGCGACGTCCCGCTGCAGCTGTTCCTTGGTCTCGGCCAGGTGGGCGTTGGTCGTGCGCAGCTGCTCGAGCCGGTAGGAGTCGGCGATCGCCTGCGTGGTCAGCCACAGCGTGGTGGCCACGCCCGCGGCCAGCAGCGCCATCATCATGAGCACGAACGACGCCCGCGACTTCGGCAGCCGCAGCTTGAGCTTGACCTTGCGCCCGCCCGGCTCGGCGGTCTTCGGCTCCGGGCGCGGCGCGCGGTCCTTGAGCAGGTCGGCGCGCTGGGCGCGGCGCGCGTAGGCGCGCTCGGCCGCGGAAGTACGGCCACGGGACCCACGCCGGGGCGCGGCCTTGCCCGGCTCGAGCGGCTGCGCGTCCGGTTCGGTGGTGGCCGGGGTGCGGGCGGCCTCGCTGCGGCCCCGCGTCGCCGGCGCGGCCCGGCGGCGGGACTTCGCGGGAGCGGTCATCGCGGCTCTCCGATCCTCTCTGCGGCCCGCAGCCGCACCGAAGCGGCACGCGGGTTACGTTCGATCTCCTCTTCGCCGGCCTTCTCGGCGCCCCGCGTCAGGAGCTTCAGCTCCGGCCCGTGGCCGGGCAGCTCCACCGGAAGCCCTTCCGGGGTGCGGGACTTCGCGAGCTGGGCCAGCGCCTGCTTGACCAGGCGGTCCTCCAGCGACTGATACGACTCGACGACGATCCGGCCGTGCATCGCCAGCGCGCCCAGCGCGGCGGGCATGGCGCGGCGGAGCACTTCCAGCTCGCCGTTGACCTCGATCCGCAGCGCCTGGAACGTGCGCTTGGCCGGGTGCCCGCCGGTCCGCCGGGTGGCGGCCGGGACGGCGTCGTAGAGCAGCTCGACGAGGCGCCCGCTGTTCGTGAACGGCTCCTTTTCCCGCGCGGCGACGATCGCTTTGACGATCCGCTGGGCGAAGCGTTCCTCGCCGTAGTCGCGCAGGATCCTGATGAGTTCTCCGGGTGCGTATGTGTTGAGCACGTCGGCGGCGGTGAACCCGGTGGTCGGGTCCATCCGCATGTCCAGCGGCGAGTCCTTGGAGTAGGCGAACCCGCGCTCGGCCCGGTCCAGCTGCATCGACGAAACGCCGAGGTCGAACAGGATGCCGTCGGCTTTTTCCACGCCCACGCTGTCGAGGGCCTCGGGCAGCCCGTCGTAGACGGTGTGCACGAGGTCGACGCGGTCGCCGTGGCGGGCCAGGCGTTCGGCGGACTTTTCGAGCGCGGCGGGGTCGCGGTCCAGCGCGACGAGCCGCAGCCGCGGGAAGGCTTCGAGGAGGGCGTCGGAATGCCCGCCGAGGCCGACCGTGGCGTCCACGAGGACGCCGTCGCGGTCGGCGAACACGGGAGTGAACAGCTCGACGATGCGCCTCAGCAGCACCGGGACGTGCTCGGGTGCCGTCATGTTCCCCTCCCCCTTTCTCGCCTGGGCGGCCCGGGGGAAATATGGCGGATGCCGTCAGGTCCCTGTCCGCCCGCTGCCGACCTGGTACCGGGGAAGGTGCACCAGGGCTGTTGAGCGGACAGAGGCCTCACGGCATCCGGGTGGGCTTCCCCTCCTCGTGCGGGCGGCGAACCTCTCGTCCCCCGACGACGCAGGTGCACCGCGACCGCACGCCTAGAAGACGCCCGGCAGTACTTCCTCTCGAGCCTTCGCGTAGCTGTCTTCGTGTTCCTCCAGGTACGCCTGCCACGCTTGGGCGTCCCAGATCTCCAGCCTGGTGATCGCCCCGATCACCACGCACTCCTTGCTGAGCCCCGCGTAGCGGCGGAGCTCGGGCGCGATGGTGATGCGCCCCTGCCCGTCCGGGCGTTGTTCGTCCGTGCCGGCGAACAGGTAGCGCTGGTAGGCCCGAACCGCCTCGTTGGTGAACGGGGCCTCGGCGACCTTGCGCGCCATCTGCTCGAACTCGGCGCGGGGGAAGACGAAGAGGCAGTGGTCCTGCCCCTTGGTAAGCATCAGCCCACCCGCCAAGGCGTCACGGAACTTCGCGGGCAGCGCGAGCCGCCCCTTGTCGTCCAGCTTCGGGGTGTGGGTGCCGAGGAACACGGCCTCCACCTCCCTACCGTCTCCGGCGGCGAACCACCTCGGACGGCCACGGGGCTTCCCTTCCGCCCCACTGGCCACCACCGTACCCCACTTTTCACCACAGTCAACGCGACAAACGCGCGGACCACTCCGTCGGGTGTTCCGTTTGCGCAGGTCAGCAAGGTGGGGTTGGGTGGGGGCCCCGGTGGGGACGGTGGCCAAGATCCCCCACCCCGGGTGCCGGAGCAACCTCAGCTGTTCCCCATGCGTCCGCATAACGGCCGCGAAAGAACCCTCCACCGGCCGAGTGGGGCCCAGTGGGGAACCCGGGTGGGGTCGAGTGGGGAGTCCCGAACGTCATGAACGACTCGTTCAGGACCTCGGAGGTCCTGAATGAGTCATTCAAGACCTGCGGAGCCGAGCCGGGTCAGTCTTCCGGGGCGAGGAGGGCGGCGATGCGAGCTGCCAGGCGGGTGCTGTCCACCGGGCTCACCGTCACCCAGTCCGCCCCGCCCCGGCCCGGGGTCTTCGTCGCGCAGTACGCGCCGACATCGGTGTCGAACCACGTCAAGCCGCCGACCCGTTCGACGCGGCCCGTGCCGGACCGGCGGCTCACGCTGAACTGTCCCGCCGCGTACACCGGCCGCGCCTGGATCGCCAGGACCTCCTGCCGCTGGGCGGCGGCCGAACGGGAACCCGCGTCGGAGGTCAGTGCCGTCGACGGCAGGCTGACGCCGTAGCCGGGGCCGGCCGTCAGCTCCGGCAGGACGTCCACCAGCGCCGTGCACAGCTCGCCGTCGCCGATGGTGTCCAGGCCGATCGTCTGTTCCGGCTGGGTCGCCAGGACGCCGCGGCGGCCGCGTGCCGCCGTCACCGCCCGGAACGGCGTGGACGCCGTCATGTCCGCCAGTGCCTCACACGCCACGAAGACCTCGCCCGAGGCGAGGAGCTCCAAGCGCGCAGCCAGCGCAGGTTCCAAAGAACCGTCGTAGAGACCGCGTTCGGCGAGGTTCGCGTACACCGCCTTCCGCACTTCGGCACGTTCCTCGTCGGTCCCGCCGACGCTGCGGACGCTCAGCGGCTCCGGCGGGCGGTCGTGGCCGAGGTCGGTCCAGAGGACGTCGAACGCCGACGCGGAGACGCGGATCAAGCCCGCCCCAGCGCCGGCGGGGCCGGGAACGTCTCGGCGGGCACGTGGCCGCGCAACGCCGCGTCCCGCGTGCGCATCACGTCGATCGCCTTCTGCCGCGCGGCTTCCGCCTCGGCGCGGCGGGCCGCCATCTCGCCGGCCAGCCCGGCCAGGACGAGGACGTTCCCGGACGAAGCGGCGTCCCGGATCATCGCCGCCGGGTCGTACGTCACCGGCGGCGGCATGTCGGCCCTGGCCCGTGCGGCCGCCTCCGCCTGCGCGCCGACCGCCCGGCCCACCGACGCCGAGACGGCGGCGGAGTGCCCGAGCCACCGCGCGGCCCGGTCCAGTGCCGCCCGTGCCGCGTCGCCCGCATCGCCCCGCCAGTTCTCCTCCGAGGACGCGACGAGCGCGGCGAGACCCGCGGTCGACTCCTGCAGCCGTTTCGCCAGCCCTTCCCAGCGCGCGCCGGTCTCGCCCGCGGCGGCCGGGTCGTTGCCCCGCTCGACCTCCGCGGCCATCGCCTCGTGGCTGTAGGCCTCGTACCGCGCGGTCGGAACAGGGGGTTCGGGCACGGCGCACCTCTTTCAGGGCAGCTTGGGTTCGACCAGTGCGGCCACCGTGCCCGCGCGGCGGCACGCGAGCGGGGTGTCCGAAAAGCCGGAGTTGCTGACGTCGATCTGGACGCTGGCCGCGTCACCGACCCCGAGCAGCACGGCACAGGTGCCGTCGGCGGCCTTCTTGTCCACCACCTGCAACGCCGGGTGCGCGCCGACCTTCGTCCTCGTGGCGGTCTTCTTCGCGACCTCGAGGTCGGCCAGGCCGTCGGTCGCGCTGAGGGTCACCGTGACGCCGAAGGTCCCGGGGACGGTCCAGTCGCAGGCACGGGCCCCGGCGATGTCCTTGGGCTTGCCGAGCACGCTCACCCCGGCGGTCGAGCGGTCCTGCGGGGACAGCAGCGCGCAGGGGTCGATCGCGGCCAGGCCGGTCCACGCGACGGGCGGGGGAACCGGCGAAGCCGAAGCGTGCGCCGAGGCGTGACCGACGGCGCCTGCCTGCGGCTGGTGCCCGCAGCCCGCGAGCAAGAACAGCGCCGCGGGTGCCCACAGAACCTTCTTCCGCACGCGCTCAGCCCCCCGAGCAGTCCACGCCGTCCGCCGCCTGCTCGTCGGCGTGCTGGTACTTCGCCAGCGCGTCGCCGATCCGGTGCTTCAGCGTCTCGAGCTCCTTGCCGAACGCCGTCAGCTGCTGGACGGCGGAGCCCTGCCCGCCGATGCCGTACTCGGCCATGAACTCGCCGATCTCGCCCGCGTACCCGCCGCCGAGCGGCACGGACCGGCCAAGCACCTTGGCTTCACGGACCATCTCGCCGACGACGTCCTGCAGCTCGCCGAGCTTCGAGTACGCGTCCGTCGCCAGCTCGGGCGCGACCGCGAAACCGCGCACGTCGAACGGCGGCTGCGTTCGCACCTCGCCCATAAGCGGTTACGCCTCTCCGTAGCCGAGCGACCTCGAACCGCAGCATACGACAGAGCAGGGGGTCAGCGGGAGCACCCAGAATCGGGTGACAAGCCACCCGACCGGGGTATCGTCGCTGCTTGCGCAGGGTCATCGACCGCAGTGCCGGAGGGACGTCCCCGGGCATCGCGGGGTTCCGCCCCCCGGTTAGCCCGGGTTTGACACACTGGGTGGAAGGCTGGTCGCTGCGCGCGGACAGCAGCGAGGGGGCCGTTCGGCCCGGCGGTGCGCACAGTGCGCGCGGCCATGCGCCACCAGGAGGTCGAGTGACGTCGAGAATTCAGTCTGCGGCGCCCGGATCGGGCGAGCAGGCATCCGAGCGACCGCCGTACCCGGCGGAGTCCTCGGTCAACGGCCGGTCCCCCGGCCGCTCCGGCAGAGTGCCGCTGGACGAACTGCACGAAACCGCGCGGCGGATCGCCGCGAACGTCGAACGGGTGCTGGTCGGGAAACCCGACGTCATCCGGATCGCCCTGGTCACCCTGCTCGCCGAAGGCCACCTCCTGGTCGAGGACGTGCCCGGCGTCGGCAAGACGTCGCTGGCCAAGGCGCTGGCCCGGTCGATCGACTGCACGGTCAGCCGCATCCAGTTCACCCCGGACCTGCTGCCGAGCGACGTCACCGGCGTCTCGATCTACAACCGGCAGAGCGGCGAGTTCGAGTTCCGGCCCGGCCCGGTGTTCGCGAACATCGTGGTGGGCGACGAGATCAACCGCGCCTCGCCGAAGACGCAGTCGGCGCTGCTGGAGTGCATGGAAGAGCACCAGGTCACCGTCGACACCTCGACCTACCGCCTCGACGAGCCGTTCATGGTGATCGCCACCCAGAACCCGATCGAGATGGAAGGCACGTACGCGCTGCCCGAGGCCCAGCGGGACCGGTTCACCGCGCGCGTCTCCATCGGCTACCCCGACCAGCAGGCCGAGCTGGCCATGGTCGACGAGCATGCCGGGCACAACCCGATGGACGACTTGCAACCGGTTTCCGACGGCGAGACCGTGCACCGGCTGATCGAGACGGTCCGCGGGGTGCACATGGCGCCGGAGGTCCGCCGGTACGCCGTCGACGTCGTCGCGGCCACCCGGGGAGTCCCGGAGATCCGGCTGGGCGCGTCCCCGCGCGCCACGCTGCACCTCGTCCGCGCGGCGCGGGCCCAGGCCGCGCTGTCGGGCCGCGACTACGTCGTGCCCGACGACCTGCATACGATCGCGGTCCCGGTCCTGGCGCACCGCCTGGTGCTGACCACCGAGGCCCACGCGGCGCGCCGATCGGCGACCGACGTCGTGCGCGCCGTGCTGCACCGGGTGCCGGTGCCGCAGGGCTCCCGGCCGTAGTCCCGCCGAAAGGGAAGAGAACGGCATGCTGCGTGCCCTGTCCGGCCTGACCACCCGCGGCCGCTGCCTCCTGGCCGCGGGGATCGCCGCCGCCGTGTGCTCGCTGGTGCTCAACGAACGCGACCTGCTGCGGGTCGCGGTGTTCGTGGTGGCCCTGCCGCTGCTGGTCGCCGCGTTCATCTCGGCGACCCGGCTGCGCATCGGCGCCACCCGCGCACTGCACCCCCAGCGGGTCGCCGTCGGCGGCAACGGCGAGGTGCAGCTGGAACTGTGGCGCAGCGGCCGGCTCCCGGCCGGCGAGATCCTCCTGGAAGACGGCGTGCCGTACGCGCTGGGATCGCGGCCGCGGTTCGTCGTCGAACGGCTCCCGCACGACCGCCGCGTCGCCCTGCGCTATCCCCTGCAGCCCGTGCTGCGCGGGATCCAGCAGGTCGGGCCGCTGCGGGCGACCATCACCGACCCGTTCGGGCTGTGCGAGTTCGAGCGCGAGCTGATCGGGCACTCCCGGCTCGTCGTCGTGCCGCGCGTGGTCTCGTTGTGGGGCCTGCCGAGCGGGGCCGGCATCGGCGTCGGCGACGACGGCACGGTCCGGCTGCACGCCGGGCAGGGCGAGGCCGACGTGATCGTCCGGCAGTACCGCCAGGGCGACGACCTGCGGAAGGTCCACTGGCGCTCGACCGCCCGCCGTGACGAGATCATGGTGCGCGTCGAGGAACGGCCGTGGCGCGGCGGCACGACAGTGCTGCTCGACCGCCGCGCCGCCGCGCACCACGGCTCCGGCCCGGCCGCCAGCCTGGAGTGGGCGGTGTCCTTCGCCGGGTCGGCCGCCCTGCACCTGCGGCGGTCCGGGCACCGCGTCCGGCTGGTCAGCGAGCACGGCGTCACGCTCGCCGACACCCCCGGCGACGGCGGTGACCACTACGACCACGTCGTGCTCGACGCGCTGGCCGCGCTGCAGCCCGCGCACCAGCGCGACATCACGCTGGCCGGTGACCCGGCCGACGGCCAGGAACTGATCGCCGTGCTCGGCACGGTCAGCACCGAGGCCGTCCACGAGCTGACCCAGTTCCGCCCGCGCGGCATCCGCAGCCTCGCCGTCCTGCTCGACACGCCCACCTGGTCGGCCGGGGTGACGGCACCGCAGCAGCGGGCCGCCGCCACCGAGGACTCCGCCGCGCTGCTGCGCGCGGCGGGCTGGGGCGTCGTCATCGCCGGCCCCGGCTCCCCGATGCCGCAGGTGTGGGCCGACCTGTGCCGCAGCGGCGCCGGCCGAGGCACGCTGATCGGTGGTCTGCGATGAGCACCACCGCCCCGCCGCGCAAGTTCGACCGGCCCGCACCGCGCCCGCAGCGCCCGCTTTCGGCCTGGCGCAGCAGCGTGCTGGCCCCGGTCGCGGCCGGGGTCGCGACGCTCTGCGCGGCGACGTCGGTGACGAGCGTGGTGTCCGGCCTGGCCTGGTTCGGCTACCTGTTCGTCGCGGTCCTGCTGATCGCCGCGACCGGGCTGGCGCTGCGCTCGCTGCAGGTGCCGACCGTCCTGGTCGGCCTCGGCCAGCTGATCGTCCTGCTCTTCCTGATCACCGGGGCCTTCACCACCCACGGGCTCCTGCAGGTCATCCCCGGCCCGGAGGCGTTCGGCGAGATCGGGACCACGCTTTCGGCCGCCGCCGAGCAGATCCGCGTGGGACTGCCTCCGGTCGAGGGCAGCCAGCCGATCCTGTGCCTGGTGACGATCCTCGTCGGCCTGGTCGCCGTCCTGGTCGACACGCTGACGGTGTCCGCCGCGGCGCCGGCCGCGACCGGCCTCGTGCTGCTCTGCGTCTACGCCGTGCCGGCCGCGCTGAGCGAAGAAATGCTGCCGTGGTGGACGTTCCTGCTCGGCGGCGCGGCCTTCGCCGCCTTGCTGGCCGTCGACGGCAACCACCGGCACCGCCGCTGGCGCACCCGGGAAGCACCGGGACGCAGCGGCAAGCCGGGCGTGCTGTCCGCGCCGGTCGCGGTGGTCTGCGCGGCGATCGTGCTCGGCCTGTTCGGCGGGGCGATCACGTGGGTCGGCACGGTCGGGCGGATCCCGTTCGGCGAGGGCGGGAACGGCCCCGGCGCGGGGTCCGGCGGGTTCGGCATCCAGCCGTTCACCGAGCTGCGCGGCATGCTCGACCAGGGGGCCAACCGCGAGCTGTTCAAGGTCCGCGGCCTCGGCACCGACCGGCGGCTGCTGCGCGCGATGACGCTGGACACCTACTACCCCAACAAGGGCTGGGGCCTGCACGACGAAGGCCGTTCGCAGCAGGGCGTCCAGGTCGGGCCGCAGCTGCCGCTCGCGCCCGGCGACGACGGCAGCGGCTCCGCCCGCAAGATCGACGTCGAGCCGACGAGCTGGCGGGACAACTGGCTGCCGGTGTACGGCGCGCCCCGGGTCATCGACGGCGCGGCCAACGGCTACCTCTACGACCAGATCAGCGGCACGGTGTTCACCACCCGCAGCGAGGCTCCGCCGTCCTACACCGAATACGCCTCGCTGAAGGAGCCCACGGCCGAGGAGCTGCGCGTGACCCCGCGGGTCGACGACCTGCCGCCGCGCTACACCGAGATCGACCGGGTTGACGACCGCGTCCGCGCGAAGACCCAGCAGCTGATCGCCGGCGCGTCCAACGACTTCGACCGGGCCACGGCGGTCTGGCGGTACTTCACGGCGCAGAACGGGTTCGTCTACGACACGAAGACCGCGCCGGCGAACGACGCCGACGCGCTCGCCGACTTCATCCTCAACGGCAAGCGTGGCTTCTGCGAACAGTTCGCGTCGGCGATGGCCGTGATGCTGCGGGTGGCGGGCATCCCGTCGCGGGTGGCCATCGGCTTCACCCCGGGCGTCCAGGTCAACGACTACCTGTCGATCAGCACCCAGGACGCGCACGCGTGGGTCGAGGCGTACTTCGGCGGCAAGGGCTGGGTGACGTTCGACCCGACGCCGCTGTCCGACGGCCGCGGCATCACCCCGTCGTACCTGCAGGCCGGCACCCAGGACGGCAAGCAGCCGGACGACACGCAGGTGGCGCCGAGCACGGTGCAGACGAGCGCCGCGCCGACCGGTGTCCCGCGGGACCAGGGGCAGAACGCGCAGACGCAGCAGGACGCGAAGGAAGCGAGCGGGAGCGACGACTGGCTCAAGAACCTGGCGATCGCCCTGGGCCTGATGGGCCTCGGCGCGCTGGGCGCGGCAGCGGTCGTGCGCTGGCTCGTCACCGACGGCGTCTTCCGCAGACGGGGCGCCACGCCGAAGAACGACCCGCCGGACGGTGCCGACCCGCCGGGCGCCGAGCGGAGCGAAGGTTCGCTGCTCGTACGGGCACAGGCGCCCCCGGTGGCCCCTTCCCGGATCCCGGCGCTGCTGGGCTGGCTGCCGCTGCTGGCGGTGGGGTTCTGGATCGCCGCGCTCGGCTTCCTGGCGGCGACCGTGGCCTGGTGGCTGGGTGTCCTGCTGGTGCTGGTGCTGCTGCTGTTCGCGGGCCCGGCCATGATCCGCGAGGCCGTCCGGCGACGGCGGCTGCAGCGGATCCTCCGTCAGCAGTCCGGCGCGGCCGACGCCGCGTGGGAAGAGCTGCGGGCCGAGTGCGCCGACCGCGGCCTGCCCATCCCGACCAGCGACACGGTCCGGGTGGCGAGCCAGAAGCTGGCCGCGAAGCACCACCTCGACGACGAAGGCCGCGAAGGCCTGCGAACGGTCATCGGCGTGCTGGAGCGCTCCTGGTACGGCGAAGACGACGCCCCTCAGCCCGAGCTGACACCGGCGTTCGAGAGCCTGCGCCGCAGCCTGCGCCGCAACGCACCGATGTCCTGGAAGGGCCGCCTGTTCCCCCGATCGGTCTTCCGCAACCGCGACTGACCCGTGTTCCAAGCGCCATCACGCGTGATTGAAGGGTCAGCACCCGTGATTGGAGGGTCGACACACCGGCCAAGCCGTGTCGACCCTCCAATCACGCGTGTCGACTCCTGAATCACGGGTGTCGACCCTGTGATCACGCGGGTTGCGGGTTCGATCACGAGCTCACCCGCGTGGGGGTCACCCGCTGTCACCGGCGTCGGCGGGCCGGAAGAGCACACAAGAAGATCCGCGTCCTGCCGGGCGGCGGGACGCGGACCTCGTGGTCTTGCGGCGCTATTGTTCCTCGAAACGCTGGCGGAAGCGCTCCTCCATGCGCTGGGTGAAGGAACTCCGGCGACCCGTCTGCTTGCCGCGGGAACCCGGTCCACCACCCTTGCCGTCCCCGTCGGCGCCGTGCCGAATCGATGTGACGGCCATCATGACCCCGAAGAACATCACGAGGAACCCGAGCACGCTGATCAGCGGGATGTCGGCCACCCGGAACTGCGGTACCACCACGCCCAGCACCAGCAGGGCCACGCCCACTACGAACAGGGCGATGCCCTGAATACGCCGTCGGCGAGCGGGGCGACGCAACCGGGTGCCACGCACCGTGGATGCGAACTTGGGGTCCTCGGCATAGAGCTCGCGCTCGATCTGATCGAGCAGCCGCTGCTCATGCTCGGAGAGTGGCATCTTTCCTCCTCCGGCACAGCTGTCGCGGGCGCCGGGCCGCGCAACGTCCTGGACCCAACAGCCAACCCCAGGCGGGGTGGCACTGTCCAGGATACGAGGCCCGCGCCCGCACGACTACCCGATCCCGCATCCAGTAGGGATCGAATTGGGCTAAATCCCGCCCGGGCGGGGTTGCGGACCGTCACCGCCGCCGGGTTCACGGCTCCCGGGGTGCCAGCAGCGAGGCCGGCCGCACCGCCGCCGACCCGAACTTCGACCGCGCGACGTCGGCCGCGACCTCGGCGTCCCGCCAGCGCGGCGCCGGGGAATCGAACAGCAGCTGCTCCCCCGCCTCCCCGGTGTCGAGCCCTTCGACGCGGACGCCGATCAGCCGCACGGCGCCGGCGGGCGCGTGCTCGGTGAGCAGCGCCACGGCGACCGCGTGGATCTCGCGCGCGACGTCGGTGGCCGACACCAGCGTCCGGGCCCGCGTGATGGTCCGGAAGTCCGCGAACCGGACCTTGATCGAGACGGTCCGGCCCCGCACGCCCCGCGCCCGCAGCGTCGCGCCGACCCGCTCGGAAAGGCGCAGCAGCTCGAGCCCGAGGGAGCCCCGGTCGTGCCGGTCGACGTCGAAGGTGTGCTCGGCGCCGATCGACTTCTCCGGCGAGTCGATCACCACCTGCCGCTCGTCGATGCCGTGCGAGAGCCGGTAAAGGTGCTCGCCGATGGCCGTCCCCAACGACTTCTTCAGCCGCTCCGGCGGGAACGCGGCGACGTCGGCGATGGTGTCCAGGCCCAGGCGCCGCAGGTGTTCCTCGGTCCGCGCGCCGACGCCCCACAGCGCCGAGACCGGCAGCGGGTGCAGGAACTCCAGGGTCTCCGCCGCGGGCACGACGACCATGCCGTCCGGCTTCGCCATGCCCGAGGCGAGCTTGGCCACGAACTTGACCTTCGCGACGCCGACCGAGCAGGTGATCCCGTGCTCGGCCGCGACCCGCGAGCGGATCTCCGCGCCCAGCGCGGCCGGTGTCGCGCCCAGGCGGCGCAGGGCCCCGCTGACGTCCAGGAACGCCTCGTCGAGACTCAAGGGTTCGACCAGGGGCGTCAGCTCGCGGAAGATGCCCATGACGCCGCGGGAGACCTCGCCGTAGAGCCCGGAGGTCGGCGGGATGTTGATCAGGTGCGGGCACAGCCGCTTCGCCGTCGAGAACGGCATCGCCGAGCGCACGCCGAACTTCCGCGCCGGGTAGTTCGCGGCGGCCACGACCGCCCGTGGGCCGCCCCCGGACACGACGACCGGCTTGTCCGCGAGCTCGGGCCGGGTGCGCAGCTCGACCGACACGAAGAACGCGTCCATGTCGACGTGCAGCAGCCCGCACCCGGTGTCGTCCGGCAGCGGTTCCCCCGGCCGGACCCGGAAGCGGGCCATCCGGCCCGGCAGCTCAGCGTTTCGCCCCACGCCCGGGACGCTACCGGCAGGGTCCGACAGTTTCGGATCACCCGGGAGCGCGACGGCTCGCCGAGAGAGTGCTCAGGCGGGCGGCCGGGCGACCGCGTGCAGGCGGGACGCGATGTCCCGCAGCGCCGACGTGCCCGCCGCCGCGCGCTCGAACGCCGCCAGCTCGTCGTCGCGGACGTCGCCGGTCACCAGGTCCGAGATCACCCGGTCGCCCTGCAGCAGCGTCACGTCCAAGCCCGCGGCGACCAGCTGGGCGCGCAGGCTCTCGGCGTCGAAGCGGCGCAGCACCGTGTCGCCGGGGACGATCCCGTCCACGCTCTCGAGCAGCCGCTGGGCCTCGTCGACCCGGCCCGCCAGCGCGCGGTGGAGCACGGCCGCGTGGCGGTTGGCCACCAGTACCGACACCGCGCCGCCCGGGGCGACCGCCGCCGCCAGGGCGGTGAGCACCGCGGCCGGGTCGTCGACGATCTCCAGGAGCCCGTGCGCGAGCACCAGGTCGGCCGAACCGGCGGCGACGTGCCGTCCCAGCGCGTCGGCGTCGTCCGCGACCACCGTGATCAGCTCGGAGACGCCTTCTTCCCCGGCCCGGCGCTGCAGCGTGGCGAGCGCGTTCGGGCTCGGCTCGACGACCGTCACCCGGCAGCCCGCGGCCGCGAACGGCACCGCCCAGCCCCCGCTGCCGCCGCCCACGTCGACGACGCGGGGGTGCTCGGCGCCCCGGGCGCGAGCGGCCTTCAGCTCGGCCTCGAGCACCCGGCGGACGGCGCCCGAACCCCGGGCGGCCACGGTCTCCGTCTTCATGCCGCACAGGGTAGTGCCCGGCCCCGCCCGTCTCCCCGGCTCCTCCCTTCGAGTGAACGCACCCCACCGCACCAGGAGCGACGAAGATCGCGTGACCTTGCCCGGCGGCGCCTTTCGCCCGCACCCGTAGGCTGGTCGTCGTGCACACGGTCGCCGTACTCAGCCTCAAGGGAGGCGTCGGCAAGACGACGGTCGCTCTCGGTATCGCGTCCGCCGCCTTGCGTAGGGGCACGCGGACGCTGGTGGTCGACCTCGACCCGCAGGGCAACGCCACCACCTCGCTCGACCCGCCCTACACCGACGCGACCCTCGCGGACGTGCTCGAGAACCCGACCCGGGCGATGCTGGAACGCGCGATCGCGCCGAGCGTCTGGAGCGAGGACGTCGACGTCCTCGTCGGCGCCGAAGAGCTGGAACTGCTCAACGACCCCGACGCCGACAGCGAGCGGCTGGCGAACTTCTCCCGCGCGCTGGACGAGCTGCACCAAACGCCGCTGCGCGAGACGCCGTACGAGCTGGTGATCCTGGACTGCCCGCCGTCGCTGGGCCGGCTGACGAAGTCGGCGCTGGTCGCCGCGGACAGCGCGCTCATCGTCACCGAGCCGGCGATGTACGCCGTCGCCGGAGCGTCGCGGGCACTGGAGGCGATCGAGAAGATCCGCAAGGAGCTGAACCCGGACCTGCGCGCGATCGGCGTCCTGGTGAACAAGCTGCGCGTGCGGTCCTACGAGCACCAGTTCCGGATCGCCGAGCTGCGCGAGAACTTCGGCTCGCTGGTGATGCCGACGGCGATCACCGACCGGCTGGCGGTGCAGCAGGCGCAGGGCGCGTGCAGCCCGATCCACGAGTGGCACTCCCCCGGCGCGCAGGAGATCGCGCTGACGTTCAACATGGTGCTGGCGAAGATCCTGCGCTCCAACCGGGCCGGCCGCCACCGCATCGCCGGCGAGGAGCCCGAGGGCCCGGACTGGCCGGAGGGCCCGGCGCCGGAGACTCCCGAGGCGCCCGCCGAAGTGCCCGAAACCACGAGCTGAGCCGTGCCCGAAGGCGACACCGTCTATCTCGTCGGCAAGCGCTTCGACCGGGCCCTGGCCGGGAAAACCTTGCTGCGCGGGGAGTTCCGCGTGCCACAACTGGCCACTGTGGACCTCGCCGGGCGCGAGGTGCTCGGGGTCGGGACGGTCGGCAAGCACCTGTTCACCCGCTTCTCCGGCGAGCTGACGCTCCATTCGCACCTGATGATGGACGGCATGTGGGACGCCTACCCGGCCGGCGCGAAGTGGCGACGGCCCGCCCACCACGCCAGAGTGATCCTGGCCGCGGCCGACGCCCAGGTGATCGGTTTCCGCGTCCACGACCTCAAACTCGTGGCCACGCCGAAGGAAAGCGACCTCGTCGCCCACCTCGGGCCGGACCTGCTCGATCCGGAATGGACGGACGAGCACGCGGCGCGCGCAGCGGCGGCCCTCGCCGCGGACCCGGCCCGCGAGCTCGGGCTCGCCCTGCTCGACCAGCGCGTGATGGCAGGCGTCGGGAACCTCTACAAGTGCGAGATCGCCTTCCTGCTCGGCGTGACGCCGTGGACGCCGGTGTCCGAAGTGGACGCCGCACGCACGGTCGCGGTCGCCCGGAAGCTGCTGGTGGCCAACGCCGCGTCCGGGCGCTTCGAGCAGAGCACCACCGGCCACCTCGACCGGAACCGGAAGAACTGGGTCTACGAACGGACCCGGCAGGGCTGCTTCCGCTGCGGCGGCAAGGTCCTCGTCGGCACCCAGGGCGACGACGTCCGGCGCCGGCCGACGTGGTTCTGCCCGAAGGACCAGGCCGGGCCGTACCCGCCGCAGTAGGCGTGTTCGCGGTCGGCGAACTGCCCGGGCGCCGCCCGGTGAGATCACACAAAAGACGTTGCACGACACCGGGAACTTCACCTAGCGTGGCAGTACACGAGAAAGGAGGTGGTCCTCAGTTGTATTCCAACAGGACTCGTGAGGTGACTGTCCGCTAGCGGATGGTACGTGGAGGACTTTGAGCAGCGATACAACCGAGCCACCTTCGGCTCATCGCCTGCTTCACGTGGTGCCTGATAGCGAATACCAGGCAGTCACCGTGCCCCCGGGGTTCCCGAGCACCAGTCCGGCTCGGGCTCGGACGTTTGACGGCGTCCGAGAGGCACCCCGGGGGTTCCTCATTCGCGCTCATCTGTGCAGGTCATGCCATCCGGCGGCGCAGAACGACCATCCGGCGATCAGCGTTTCGCCGTTCCGTCCCCCGGACGGCTGAAGGTCGCTAGCCTGGACGCATGCTCAGGCCCGACTACCCGATCACCACGGCCCGGCTGCTCCTGCGCCCGTTCAGGCCCGACGACCTCGATGCGCTGAACTCCTTCCAGTCCCGCGCGGACGTCGCCCGCTACCTCTACTGGGGGCCGCGCAGCCGCGCCGAATCGGCCGCGGCACTCGCGAAACGCGTGCACAGCTCGACGTTGACGAAGGAAGGGCAGTTCCTGGCCGTGGCGGTCGAGCTGGCCGCGACGGGACAGCTGATCGGCGACCTGAACCTGGAGTGGCTCAGCAGCGAGCACCGGCAGGGCGAGATCGGGTTCGTCTTCCACCCGGACCACCACGGCAAGGGCCTGGCCGCCGAGGCGGCCACGGAGCTGCTGCGGCTCGGTTTCGAGGATCTGGGGCTGCACCGCATCATCGGCCGGTGCGACGGCCGCAACACCGCTTCCGCGGCGCTGATGGAACGCCTCGGCATGCGCAAGGAAGCGCACCTCAGGGAGAACGAGATCGTCAAGGGCGAGTGGACCGACGAACTGGTCTTCGCGATGCTCGAGGACGAGTGGAAGGACCTCCGGGCCGCCGGCGCGTAGTGGTCGCTGTCACGGGACGCTCCGGTGGCGCGTTCCGGGCGATTTGGCAGCATGGGGGCGTGTTCTTCGACAAGATCGTCCGCCCGGCGCTGTACCGGCTGTCCTACCACGATCCCGAGCTGGTGCACGAGCGCACGATCGGCGTCTTGTCCCGGCTCGGGAAGGTCGCGCCGGCGGTCGGCGGCGCGCTCCGCGTCGACGACCCGGTGACCGTGCTCGGCCTGCGGTTCCCCAACCGCGTCGGCCTGGCCGCCGGGATGGACAAGAACGGCCGCGCGCTGCCCGCGTGGGCCGCGCTGGGCTTCGGTTTCGTCGAGGTCGGCACGGTGACGCGGCTGGCGCAGCCGGGCAACCCGAAGCCGCGGCTGTTCAGCCTCCCCGCCAGTGACGCGGTGATCAACCGCATGGGCTTCAACAACGACGGCGCGGAAGCACTCGCGGCGAAGCTGGCCCGCGACGGGAAACCGGGCGTCCCGCTCGGGATCAGCATCGGCAAGTCGAAGGTGACGCCGCTCGAGGACGCCGTCGAGGACTACCGGTTTTCGCTGCGCGCGCTGTACCCGTACGCCGACTACTTCGCGATCAACGTCAGCTCGCCGAACACGCCAGGGCTGCGGCAGCTGCAGGACCGCGCCGCGCTCGCCGAACTGCTGGGCGAGCTGCGGTCGACGGCTGCGGAACTGGCCGGCTCGGGCACTCCGGCGCCGCTGCTGGTGAAGGTCGCGCCCGACCTGACCGACGACGCGCTGGCCGAGCTGCTGGAGGTCGCCCTCGAACACGGCGTCGCCGGGATCATCGCCACGAACACGACCCTGTCCCGCGACGGCATCGCGCCCGTGGAGAGCGGCCTGGCCGGACAGGCGGGAGGACTGTCCGGCCGGCCGCTGACCACCCGCGCGGCCGAGGTCGTGCGGTTCGTGCACGACCACACCGGCGGGAGCCTGCCGATCATCGGCGTCGGCGGGATCATGGGCCCGGACGACGCGATCCGGCTCGTGGACGCCGGCGCGTCGCTCGTGCAGCTCTACACGGGCTTCGCGCTGCACGGGCCGGGCCTGGTGCGGCGGGTCAGCCGGGGTCTCGCAGCCCGGCGGTAGACGCGAACCGCACGTAACCGCGCCAGGATTCGTAGCGGTCCAAGCCGGGCCCGTCCGCGGTGAGGCAGCGGATCGCCGACGGCGCGGTGCCGTCGTCCAGCTCGACGCGGTCCAGCACGAAGGGTTCCTCGATCGTGGCGGCGAACCGTTCGAAGGCGGCCGGGGAGAGCCGCCAGCGCTCGCCCTCGAGACTGGCGCCGCCCGCGAGCACGCCCGGCTGCGGCGGCTCGGTGCCCAGCAGCACCATCCGGTAGCCCTCGATGGTCCGGACTCCTCCGGTGAACCGGGCGCCGAGGCCGGTGAGGACGGCGTTGAGCGGCTGGCCGCGCAGGTGGGCGCCGAACACGACGACGTCCTCGCCCGGCTCGGGGTAGGGCGTCATCGGCTCGTCCGTGCAGACGGTCGCGAGGTCGAGGCCGATCTGGTCCTCGAACGCCCGCGTCAGGAAAGTGACGCCGAACGGGCGGCGGTCGCCGGGCAGGACCGGGACGGTGACCGCGGCCACGTCGAGCAGGTTCGCGAAGGCCGTGCAGGAGGCCAGCCGGTGCGCCACGCCGGCCGGGTCGGCCAGGGCCTCGGTGATCCCGGGGTGGTCCGGCACGGTGGGCACGAGGAGCGCGTCGAAGCCTTCGGGTCCTTGCTCGGAGCACGTGACCGGTTCGAGCACCGCGCCGTCGGCGCGCAAGCGGGCGAGGACGCTCCTGAACGCGATGCTCGCCGCTTCGCCCAAGGGCAGGTCGACCGGGAACGCGATCCGCGGGTGCTCCCCCGCGCCGAGGCGGACGTCGGCGGGCCAGGTGCGCGTGGCCGGGTCGACGCCGTCCGCGCCGGTCATCAAGGCGAGGGCGCGGCGCGCGGCGACCAGGCCGCCGGCGTACACCGAGACGCCGTCGGAGGCCTGGATGCCCGTCATGGGCAGCAGGCCACGCGTCGGTTTCACGGCGGCGACGGCGTTCAGCGCCGCCGGGACCGCGCCGCCGGTGCTCAGCGCCAGGTCGACGATGCCGAGCGCGACGGCGACCGCCGCACCGCCCCCGCCGACCTTGGCGCGGTCCCAGGCCGAGGCCATCGTGCCGGCGCCGGTCTTGCCGAGCACGACGGTCCCGGCGGAGGTGAGCCGGGTGACGACCGTGGCGCTGGTTTCCGGGACGCGGCGGCCGGAGGGCTGCTTCGCGACGTCGATCAGGTCCTGCACGGCGAGGACGGTGCCGGCCAGCGGCAGGTCCTCCCCGGCCTTGACGCGCTCGTCGACGGCCTTCGCGTCGACGAGGACGTCTTCGACGGCGCGGAGGGTGGTCCAGAGTTCGGGGCGGTTGGCCTCGGTGATGCGCTCGAAGGCGGCGATGACGCGCTGCGAGGCGGTGGGCGGGGGCGGCGGAACGGGGTCCGGATCCGGCGGGAGCGTGTTCACGGGGCGTCCTTTCCTCGGCGGGTCGAGAAAGTCCACTGTGTACGGTCGGCGCCGGCGAACCTCAGTGCACGGCGGGCCTCCCGGCGAGTGACACCTCTGCATGCATGACAGAAACGTTAGATCGCCGACGTTTCCGTCGCCACCAGTTTCCGATTACGCGCGGGTTTCGGCCCCAAGAGGTGAACAGGGGGCGACGCCGGGGTGAAACGCACGATCACGCACGCCGGGTGACGAACAGCCGGAGCGCCCGGATGGCGGCACCCGAACGGCCGAGTTTGAAGCTCAAACGGCGGAGCGCAGGCCGAATTCGCGTGATCAGGGCCGGAAGTGACGTGTCCGAAGCCGTAACTCGCGTGATTGAAGCCGGAACTCACGTGATTGGAGGGTCGACTCGCGTGATCAGGGGGTCGACTCGCGTGATGGGGAGGTCAACACGGCGCGGCTCGAGCTTCGCCGCCGTGTCGACCCTTCAATCACGCGTGTCGGCTCGCCAATCACGCGTGTCGACCCTGGGTCACGCCGAGGCGGGTCAGGAGAGTTCGCGGAGGGCCATGGCCAGGCCGGCCAGGCGGTCGGTGGCGTCGGTGAGGGCCTGCTTGGACGTCACCAGGCCGTCGCTGGAGGCGGCGACCGTGTGGCCGGCCGCGGCGACCAGGCCGCGGTAGCCCTCGAGGCCGTCGTCGAGCTGTTCGCGGAGCTTGCCGACCGCCGCGTCCAGGGCCGCCTGTTCGCGGGCGGGCGCGGAGTTGCGGCCGCGTTCGATCGCCTGGACGCGGGCCGCCAGGCCGCGGAGGGCGGCCGCGGCTTCGGCCGCCGTCTGGCGGGCGTCCTCGACCGACACCCCGGAGACCGGGGTCGTGCCCACCGACGACGGCACCGAAAGCTGGCGCAGCAGCTCGGTCAGCGAGGCTTCGCACTCGGCGAGCCGCTCCATCGGGCCGCGGGCCGCGGACCCGGCGGGCGGCAGCGGCGGCGGGCCGGACGGCGCCGACGGGATCTGCATGCGGTTCAGTTCGCGCAGCCGGAAGCCGGACCGGACGCCGAACGTGCCGAACACGACGGCACCGGCGAACGCCATGATCGCCTGCGGCATCATCGCGGCGCCGGTGGCGCTCATCCAGCCCATGCCGGCCGCCACGGTGAGGACGCCGCACAGGATCGTCAGCAGGATCCACAGCGTCAGCGCGCGCGACGTCCGGCGCTTGCGGCGTTCCAGTTTCGCGGCCGGGTGGTTCCAGCGGTCCCACTTGGCCCGGGCTTCGGCGAACGCCGGGACCTGGCTCGCCATCGACGACAGCGTGGCCGTCACGTCGGGGCGCCGCACCGGCGGCCGCTGCAGCGGGTTCGGCCGGGGACGCGGAGGCGCGGGCTTCCCGCCGGCCGCATCGGCCGGCGGGAAGTACTTCTGCACCTTCTGGAGCTTCTCCTGGGCGCGCACGGCGTAGTCGGGCAGCTTCTCTATGTGCTTCTCCAGCTTGGCGCTCAGCTCGCTGAAGTCACGGCGCCTGCCCTGCTGCCCCATGCTCGCCCCCTCCTAAGGATCCGCCCGGGTCAGGCCGGGTTCTTGCCCTGCTCCGCCTGGACCCGCGCCTGGATCTCGCGCTGGATGTCGGCCTGGCTGCTCGACGCCGGAGCCGTCTTGCCGCCGTCGGTCACCTGCGCGACCGAGTCACCGTGCATCGAGGCGCGGATCTGCTGCAGTCGCGACTGCCCGGCCAGCTGCGTGGTGGAGGCCTGGACCTCCATCATGCGCCCCTGGACCGAGTTCTGGGCCAGCTCGGCCGAGCCCAGCGCCGTGGTGTAGCGCTTCTCGATCTTGTCGCGGACCTCTTCCAGCGACGGGGTGTTGCCCGGCGCGGCGAGCTGGCTCATCTGGTTCAGCGAAGCGGAGACCTGCTCCTGCATCTTCGCCTGCTCCAGCTGCGAGAGCAGCTTGGTGCGCTCGGCCAGCTTCTGCTGCAGCATCTGCGAGTTGCGCTCCACGGCCTTCTTGGCCTGGGCCGCGGCCTGCAGCGACTGGTCGTGCAGCGTCTTGAGGTCCTCGATGCTCTGCTCGGCCGTGACGAGCTGCGTCGCGAAGCTCTCCGCGGCGTTCTCGAACTCGGTGGCCTTCTGCTCGTCACCCTTGCTGCGGGCCTCGTCCGCGAGGACGAGCGCCTGCCGGGTCGACGCCTGCAGCTTCTCGACCTCGCCGAGCTGCCGGTTGAGCTTCATCTCCAGCTGCCGCTGGTTGCCGATCACGGAGGCGGCCTGCTGCGTCAGCGCCTGGTGGTTGCGCTGCGCCTCCTCGATGGCCTGCTGGATCTGTACCTTCGGGTCGGCGTGCTCGTCGATCTTCGACGAGAACGCCGCCATCATGTACTTCCAGAACTTCACGAACGGGTTGGCCATCTCCTCCGCCTGCCTTCTTGCGTCCCACGGGCCTAGGTGTCCTCGGGGTGGGGCGTCGCTCCCCTGCACATGCAACGCACCGACCCCGGCGTCGGGTTCCATCGTGTCAGGTCGGCCACGTCCGTTCCAGGCGACCCCGGGGGATTTCAGGGTTCCTCCCTGATCACCCCTGGAGGTAACGCGGACGGCCCCGGGCGGGTTGCCCGGGGCCGTCCGTCGTGTGCGCCGGATTTACGCGGCGATCGTCGAGGCCAGCTTCGGCTGCCCGATCGTCGTCCGCAACGTCGTGTTCATCCGCGGCGCCGGGGAAACCCGCAGGTCGGCGAGGTCGTTCCCGATCAGCTCGGACATCAGGCGGCCGCCCTCGATGCCGGCGGCCGACGCCTGCGCACCCCGCTTCTCCCGGGGTGCGCCTTCCACGATCCGCTCGTCGACCGGTGCGACCTCGACGTTGTCGAGGGCCGAAACGTCCGCCGCCACGTTGTGCAGCAGCTCGCCGAGCGGAAGGTCCAGGGCCTGGCAGATGGACGCGAGCAGTTCGCTCGACGCCTCCTTCTGGCCCCGCTCCACCTCCGAGAGGTAGCCGAGGCTGACCCTGGCGGCGCGGGAGATGTCGCGCAGCGTACGACGCTGGTTGGTGCGGGCATGACGGAGCCGATCACCGATCGCCTCACGCAACAGCACGGTCATCACGCGCCTCCCTTCCGAACAAGTACCCCCTACGTTACCCAGAGCGGCGCCCCGGGCGCAGGAGTTGGTGTGCGCGTACGCCAAGGGCGAACGCGTGTTTCACGCCAGATGTTCCCCGAGCAGGGCAAACGCCGCCAGGACCGATTCGGTCCTGATCAAGTCGCGATCGCCGGTCAAGGCCAGAGTACGGACTGTGACAACCGAGGCTTCGCCTCGGGTCGGGGGCTCCGCCACCCGAGCCCCCGAAAGACGCGATGTACGTGTTACCGGCCCGGCGAGCCCGACGTGCACGGTGCCCGGTGCGACGCCGTCCTGCGCCGACGGTCCGGCCACGCCGGTGAGCCCGAGGCCCCAGGTGGCGCCGCAGCGGTCGCGGGCGCCCTCGGCCAGCTGGGCGGCGACCTCCGGGTGGACGGCGCCGTGCTCGGCCAGCAGCCCGGCGTCGACCCCGGCCAGGGCCGTCTTCAGCTCGGTCGCGTAGACGACCAGTCCCCCGCGCAGGACCGCGCTCGCCCCCGGTACCCGCGCGAGGGTGGCGCAGACGAGCCCGGCCGTCAGCGACTCGGCCGCCGCGACGGTCTCGCCCCGCGCGGCCAGGGCCGCGACCAGGGCCTTTTCGTCCACCCTCAGCTCCCGGTGACCCGGCGCCCGGCCGCCCGCAGCCGCACCGCCCGGACCAGGTAGTCCACCCCGGTGACCACGGTCAGCACCAGCGCCAGCCCCATCAGCGCCCACCGCACCGGGTCCGCGCCCGCCGGCAGCGGCAGCAGGTACGCGACGATCGCCGCGATCTGGGCCATGGTCTTGGCCTTCCCACCCCGGCTGGCCGGGATCACGCCGTGCCGGATCACCCAGAACCTCAGCAGCGTGACGCCGATTTCGCGGACCGCGATGACGATCGTGACCCACCAGCCGAGCTCGCCCAGCACGCTCAGCCCGACCAGCGCGGCACCGGTGAGCGCCTTGTCCGCGATCGGGTCGGCGATCTTGCCGAAGTCGGTGATCAGGCCGTACTTGCGGGCCACCCAGCCGTCCAGCTGGTCGGTGGCCGAGGCGATGGCGAACAGCCCGGTCGCGATCGCGCGCCAGGTGGTGTCGTGGCCGTCGCCGACGAACAGCGCGGCGACGAACAGCGGCACCAGGACCAGCCGCGACAGCGTCAGGAGGTTCGCGACGTTGAGCGTGGGAACCGGGGTCGGCTCGGGGACCTGCGCGGGACCGTCGTGCGTCAGTCCCTCGTCGGCGGCGTCGCTGGGGAGCGCACTCACCGGTCGGCGTCCGGTACCGCGCGGACGATCAGGTCCACGCCCGCCGAGTCGACGACCTCGCAGCGCAGGAAGTCACCGACCTGCACCTTTTCCGGCGCGTCGAGGATGACGCACTCGCCGTCGACCTCCGGCGCCTGGTGCGCGGCGCGGCCGGTCAGCTCGCCGTCGTCGTCCAGCTCCACGAGGACGTCGACGAAGGTGCCGATCCGGTCCTCGGCGCGCTGCGTGGTCAGCTCCTCGACCAGCGCGGAGATCCGGGTGACGCGCTCCGCGACCACCTCGGGATCGAGCTTGCCGTCGAAGGTCTCGGCCTCGGTGCCGTCCTCGTCCGAGTAGCCGAAGACGCCCACGGCGTCGAGACGCGCGCCGGTGAGGAACCGCTCCAGCTCGGCCAGGTCGTGCTCGGTCTCGCCCGGGAAGCCGACGATCACGTTGGTCCGGATGCCCGCTTCGGGCGCGTACTCGCGGATCTGCTCGGTCAGCGCGAGGAACGAGTCGGTCGAGCCGAACCGGCGCATCCGGCGCAGCACCTGCTCGCTGGAGTGCTGGAAGGACAGGTCGAAGTACTCGGCGACACCCGGCGTGGTCGCGATGGCCTTGACCAGCTGCGGGCGCGTCTCGGCCGGCTGCAGGTAGGAGACGCGGACGCGCTCGATGCCGTCGATCTCCGCCAGGCGCGGCAGCAGCCGCTCCAGCGCGGTGGCGCCGTCGCGGCCGAAGTCCTTGCCGTAGGACGTCGAGTTCTCGCTGACCAGGAACAGCTCTTTGACGCCGTTTTCGGCCAGCCACATCGCCTCGGCGACGATCTCGTCGGGCTGCCGCGAGACGAAGGAGCCGCGGAACGACGGGATCGCGCAGAACGAGCAACGCCGGTCGCAGCCGGAGGCGATCTTGAGCGCGGCCACCGGCGCGTCGTCGAGGCGCGTGCGCAGCACCCGCGGGCCCCAGCCGTGCTGCGCGTGCCCCGGGACCTCGACCTTCTCCGCGGCGGCGGGCCGCTGCACCGGGCTGATCGGCAGCAGCTTGCGGCGGTCGCCGGGCGTGTGCGACGCGACCTTGCGGCCGGCGACGACGTCGTCGAGCCGGTCCGAGAGGTCGGCGTAGTGGTCGAAGCCCAGCACCGCGTCGGCCTCGGGGAGGCTGTCGGCGAGCTCGTGGCCGTAGCGCTCGGCCATGCAGCCGACCGCGACGACCTTCTTGCCGGTGTCGGACGCCGCGAGCAGCGTGTCGACCGAGTCCTTCTTGGCCGACTCGACGAAGCCGCAGGTGTTGACCACCACGACGTCGGAGTCTTCGGGATCGGCCGCCAGCTCCCAGCCGCCGGCCGCGAGCCGGCCCGCCAGCTCCTCCGAGTCGACCTCGTTGCGGGCGCAGCCCAGGGTCAGCAGGGAGACGCGTCGGGTGGCGGCTGGGTCCGTGGCAGGGGAAGGCACGACGTTCAGGGTAGCCGCCGGGCCCGGGCGGCCCGACGACGGCGTAGCCCGGTCGTGACAACCGGGGCTTCGCCCCGGGCCGGGGGCTTCGCCACCCGGACCCCCGAAAAGCAAGCTGTGTCGCCGCGCGCGCCGGGCGATGTGGCAGGGTTGACGATCGTGCCGTCCGCCTCGCCCCGCCCGACCGTCCGCCGCGCGCGGATCGCCGACGTCCGCAAGATCAAGGCCCTGGTCGACTCGGACGCCGGCCGCGTCCTGCTGGAGAAGGACCTGGTCACGCTGTACGAGGACGTCCAGGAGTTCTGGGTCGCCGAAACGGGTGACGAGGTCGTCGGCGCGGCGGCGCTGCACGTGCTCTGGGAGGACATCGCCGAGCTGCGCACGGTGGTGGTCGACAAGGCCGTCCGCGGCCAGGGGGTCGGGCGGGTGCTGGTCGCCCGGCTGGTCGACGAGGCACGTGAGCTGGGTCTCAAACGGCTCTTCGTGCTGACCTTCGAGACGAGCTTCTTCGCCGGGCACGGGTTCGTGGAGATCGACGGCACCCCGGTGTCGCACGAGGTGTACGAGGAGATGCGGCGCTCGCACGACACCGGCGTCGCCGAATTCCTCGACCTGCCCTACGTCAAGCCGAACACCTTGGGAAATTCCCGCATGCTGCTCGAACTCTGAGTGAAAACCCCCTTTCGGGCGGTGACGTGCGCCACTGCCCGGCCCGAAGCTGGTGAGGCACCCGTCCACCGGACCGGCAGGGGGAACATCGCATGCGCACGACACTGCGGAACCTGGGGGCCACCGTGACGGTGGCCGTGTCCGTCGGCGCGGGAGCCCTGCTGGGCACCGGCACCGCGGCGGCCGCCGACATCCCGGCGCTCACCGACCAGTACCTCTTCCGCACCTCGCTGTCCGGGTTCGAATCGATCCGGAACTCCGCGCCCTACTCCGGTCAGCTGGACTGGTCGTCGGACGGCTGCTCGTGGTCGCCGGACAAGCCGTTCGGCTTCCAGTTCCTGCCCGGCTGCCACCGGCACGACTTCGGCTACCGCAACTACAAGAAGCAGGGCCGCTTCACCGAGACCGCCCGCAAGCAGATCGACGACAACCTCTACGCCGACCTGAAGAGCGTCTGCGGGTCGAACATCGCCTGCAAGGGCACGGCCTGGACGTACTACGAAGCGGTCCGCAAGTTCGGCGGCTGAGCCGGGGCTCAGCTGATCCGGACCGTCGCCTCCCCGCCGTCTTCGCTGACCGACACCAGCTCGACGCGGCTGGCGGCGAAGGCGGTGGCCTGGGGGCCGGTGCGCGGGCCGCTGTGCAGCTCGGCCGTGGTGCTCTCGCCGCGGCCGGGCTCCTTCAGCAGGAACGCCAGCGTCGCCTCCCCCTGCCAGATGCACGTCATGCCGGGCCGGCACCGCGAGTCTTCGACGAGCCGCGTGTAGCGGACGGTGAGGTCCTTCCCCGGCGCCGCGGCTTCCTGCCCGAGGCGCAGGGTGACGTCGTGCCCGGCCGGGGCGTTCACGGTGTTCTCAGGCGGCGGTGGCGAGGTGGGCCCGGGTGCGGGCGGCCCGGAGGCGACCGCGCTCCCGGCGCCCACCGTGACGACGGCGAAGGCGAACAGTCCGGCTACGAATCGCTGTAGGTCCACGCCTCCATGACGGAACCGGGGCCGCGGCGGGTTGCACTATTCCTCGTCCGGTTCGGCGTCGACCGGGCCGCCGCCGCGGATCATGAACAGGACCGACTCCAGCTCCTCCGGCTTGATCAGCACGTCGCGAGCCTTCGAGCCCTCCGACGGGCCGACCACGCCACGGCTCTCCAGCAGGTCCATCAGCCGGCCGGCCTTGGCGAACCCGACCCGGAGCTTGCGCTGCAGCATCGACGTCGAGCCGAACTGGGACGTCACGATCAGCTCCGCCGCCTGCAGCAGGACGTCGAGGTCGTCGCCGATGTCCGGGTCGATCTCCTTCTTCTCGCCCGCCTTGTGCGCGGTGACGCCGTCCTGGTACTCCGGCTGCGCCTGCTCCTTGGCGTAGTTGACGACCGCGGAAATTTCCTCGTCGCCGACGAACGCGCCCTGGATGCGGACCGGTTTCCCGGCGCCCATCGGCAGGTAGAGCGCGTCGCCCATGCCGATCAGCTTCTCCGCGCCCGGCTGGTCGAGGATGACCCGCGAGTCGGTCAGCGACGACGTCGCGAACGCGAGCCGTGAAGGCACGTTGGTCTTGATCAGGCCGGTGACGACGTCGACCGAGGGCCGCTGCGTGGCCAGGACCAAATGGATACCTGCGGCACGGGCCTTCTGGGTGATGCGGACGATCGCGTCCTCGACGTCGCGCGGGGCGGTCATCATCAGGTCGGCGAGCTCGTCGACGATCGCCATGATGTACGGGTACGGCCGGTACTCGCGCTCCGACCCCGGCGGCGCGGTGATCTCGCCCGAGCGCACCTTCTTGTTGTAGTCGTCGATGTGCCGGACCTTGTTGACCTGCATGTCCTGGTAGCGCTGCTCCATCTCCTCCACCAGCCAGGCCAGCGCGGCGGCGGCCTTCTTCGGCTGGGTGATGATGGGCGTGATCAGGTGCGGGATGCCCTCGTACGGTGTCAGCTCGACCATCTTCGGGTCGATCAGGATCATCCGGCACTCTTCCGGCGTCGCCCGCGCGAGCAGTGACACCAGCATCGAGTTGACGAAGCTCGACTTACCGGAACCGGTCGAACCCGCGACCAGCAAGTGCGGCATCTTCGTCAGGTTCGCGGTGACGAAGTGGCCTTCGATGTCCTTCCCGAGGCCGATCACCATCGGGTGGTTGTCCTTGACCGTGGTCGGCGCGCGCAGGACGTCGCCCAGGCGGACCATCTCGCGGTCGGAGTTGGGCACCTCGATGCCGACCGCGGACTTGCCCGGGATCGGCGCCAGCAGGCGGACGTTGTCGGTCGCCACCGCGTAGGCGATGTTCTTGGTCAGCGCGGTGATCTTCTCGACCTTCACGCCCGGGCCGAGCTCGACCTCGTAGCGGGTGACCGTCGGGCCGCGGGTGAAGCCGGTGACCTGCGCGTCGACGTTGAACTGCTCCAGCACGCCGGTGATCGCCTCGATCATGGCGTCGTTGGCCTTGCTGCGGGACTTCGGCACGTCGCCGAGCTTCAGCAGGTCGGGCGGCGGGAGCTGGTAGTCGCCCTCGACCGTGCGGGTGACCGCGAGCGGCGGTTCCGGAGCCTTCTTCGGCTTCTTCTCGGGCACCTCGGCGGGTGGTTTGGCCGGGACCTTGGGCGGCTTGATCGGCGTCGGCGCCTCGGCCAGCATCGCGTCGATGTCCAGCTGCTCGGGAGCGGCTTCACTGGCCTGGCGGCGCCGCGACGGCTTGCGCAGGCGCGCGGACTTCGGGTCGGCTTCGGTGACGGTGTCCTCGTCGGTGGCGAAGCCGGACCGCAGCGCTTCGGCTTCGGCGATCTCGTCCTCGTCGAGGCCCCAGTGGCGCAGCCGGTTCGGGATTTCGCGGACCGGCGTGCCGGTGAACACGAGCACGCCGAAGAACAGCGCGAGGATCAGCAGCGGCACGGCGACCCAGGTGGTGACGCCCATGGTGAGCAGGCCGCCGGAGAAGGCGCCGACGATGCCGCCGGCGTACATCCGGCCGTCGTTGGTCTCGGGCAGCGCGGTGAAGATGTGCAGCATCCCGAGCACCGACAGGACGACCATGATCGTGCCGACGACCATCCGCGGCCGCGTCTCCGGGTGCGGCTCGGACCGCATCAGCGCGACGGCGACGACGACCAGCACCAGCGGCAGGGTGACGGCCCCGGCGCCGAGGACGGTCCGGGTGGCGATCTCCACCCCGGCGCCGATCGGGCCGGCCGCCCGCCACCAGACGCCGACGGCCGCGACGATCGCCAGGGCCATCAGGCCGAGCGCGAGGCCGTCCCGGCGGTGTTCCGGCTCGAGTTCACGGGTGCGGCCGACCGTGCGGGCCAGCGTGCCCAGGCCCTTGGCCAGCAGGTTCCAGGTCCCGCGGACGCCCTTGCCGAAGAGCCCGGGCGTCTTGCGGCGGGAGCGTGGCGGCGGCTTGCGAGTGGACGTCCGTGGCTTCGCGGGTGTACGCGGCTTACGCGCCGCTGCCCCCTTCGCGCCGCTTCCCGTGCTTCGCTTCCTCGTCGCCGACCCAGCCATGCTTCAACGGTAACCGGCCGTGGCGGTTCGTCCCATGCGCCACTCTCGGCGCAGGGTGAACTTCTGCCTCACACCATGGGCTGAGCGGCCATCCGGGTGAACCGATCCGGCCCGGTCTCAAACGCCCCAATGTGGCGTTGGGTGCGTCCAACGCACCGAACGCCACATTGGGTGCGCTCAACGCACCGAACGCCACATTGGGGCGCTTTACCCAGTCTGGGGTGAACCGATCCGGCCTGTGCGCAAACGGGTGAAATCGGCGTCTGCCATGCTCTGCCCATGCTCGCGCTGCGCACCGACGAACCGTCTCGCCGTGCCCCCGCCATCTGGCGGACCATGCTGAACATCGACCGCGGGCTGGTGAACCTGGTCGGGCGGCTGACCGTCACCGGCCGGGTTCCCGCGCAGCTGCGGGGACGGCCGCTGCTGATGGCCGCCAACCACATCGGTGTGTTCGACGCGTTCGTGCTGATGGCGGCGTGCAAGCGGATCGGCATCAACCCGCGGTTCATGCTGGCCGGCGGCATCCTCGACGCCCCCGTCATCGGCCCGGCGCTGCGGGTCAGCGGGCACCTGCGGGTCGACCGCAAGCACGCCGGCACCGCGGTCGGGCAGTTCGCCGAGGCCGTCGAGGCGATGAAGACCACGCGCGAGCCGATCATCGTCTACCCCGAGGGCCGGATCAGCCACGACCCCGGCCTGTGGCCGGAGCGCGGCAAGACCGGCGCGGCGCGGCTGGCGCTGGCCGCGGGCGTGCCGGTGATCCCGATCAGCCAGTGGGGCGCCCACGAGGCCGTCTACTGGGGCACCGAGACCGTCAACGGCCCGGCCGACCTGGTCCCGCTGGCCCGCTCCGGGCTCAGCGCCCCCCTGCGCCGGCCGCGGTTCAAAGTCCACTTCGGCGATCCCGTCGACCTGTCCGAAGTCGAGCCGGACCGGCCGGGCGCCGGGGTGCGCGCGCACGCGAAGATCATGCAGGCGATCACCGACGGTCTCGTCCCGCTGCGCCGCGACGAGCTCGACCGGCCCCGGTTCCACGACCCGACGCGGCCGACCGACACCGTCAGCCCGTGGAAGCCGCCGTCCGCATCCTGAGACGCCCGATCCGGCGGCCCTAGAGTCGGCGGACGTGAGCACACGGATACTCGTCGTCTACTACAGCTCGACCGGGAACACCGCCGCCCTCGCCGAGTCGCTCGCCGCCGGGGCCCGCGAGACCGGCGCCGACGTCCGGGTGCGGACCGTGCCGGAAACCGTTCCCGCCGACGCGATCGCGCGGAACCCGCGCTGGCAGGCCTGGGTCGGCTCCGGCCCGCACCACGAGCTCGCCACGCTCGGCGACCTCGAGTGGGCCGACGGGCTCGCGATCGGCAGCCCGACCCGGTTCGGCGGCCCGGCCGCCCAGCTCAAGTCCTTTTTGGACAGCACCGGTGGCCTGTGGGCGAAGGGAAAGCTGGCGGACAAGGTCGCGACGTCGTTCACGACGGCGTCCACGCTGCACGGCGGCCTCGAGTCGACGCTGCTGGCGATCAACAACGTGTTCTACCACTGGGGCGCGATCGTCGTGCCGCTCGGCTACACCGACCCGCACCTGCTGGAGTCCGGCAACCCGTACGGCGGCTCGTTCGTCTCCCGCAAGTCGGCGGCGCCGGACGACGTCGCGCTCGGCGCGCTGCGCGTCCAGGGGCGGCGGCTGGCCACCATCACGACGCACGTGGCGACCGGCCTCAAGCGGGGAGAGTAACCGGAAAAATCGGTTCGGCGGTGACGTCGGCGGGCCCTAGAGTCGCCGTCGTGACCACCGAACTGCCCGTCCTCGCCCCGCCCCGGGTCGCCCACCGCGGCCGCGGGACCGCCTTCGTCCTGCTCGCCGCGCTGTTCTTCAGCACGTCGGGCACCCTCGGCAAGTCCGCGATGTCGGCCGGGATCAGCCCGGAGCAGGTGGCCGCGGCCCGGATCTCGCTGGCCGGGCTGGTGCTGTTCGCCGGGGTGGCGCTGGTGGCGCCGCGGAAGCTGCGTGTCCGCCGGACCCAGCTGCCGGTGCTGGCCGGCTACGGCCTGCTCGGCGTCGCCGGCGTCCAGCTGCTCTACTTCGTCGCGGCGGGGCGGATCCCGGTCGGCATCGCCATCCTGCTGGAGTTCGTCTCACCGGTGCTCATCGCGCTCTGGGTGCGGTTCGTGCGGCGGCACCGGCTGCCACGCTCGGTGTGGGGCGGCATCGGGCTCGCCATGGTCGGCCTCGCGCTGGTCGCCCAGGTCTGGCAGGGCGTCACCCTGGACGGGCTCGGCCTGCTGGCCGGCTTCGGCGCGGCGCTGTGCTCGGCGGCGTACTTCCTGCTCGGCGAACGCGCGGTGGCCGACATCGACCCGCTGGGCCTGGTCACCTGGGGCATGGTGATCGGCGCGGTGGCGATCGGCTTCGTCGCGCCGCCGTGGACGTGGCCGGCCGGGCTGCTCGGCACGCGGGTCGCGTTCGGCGCCGGGCACCCGCCGGTCTGGCTGCTGCTGACCCTGCTGGTGCTGGTCGCGACGGTGCTGGCCTACGCCTGCGGCATTTCGGCGCTGCGGCACCTGCCGGCGTCGGTGGCGAGCGTGCTCGGGCTGGTCGAGCCCGTGATCGTCACCGTCACGGCCTGGGTGCTGCTCGGGGAGGAGCTCACCTGGCTCCAGCTCCTCGGCTCGGCGATCCTGCTGGCCGGCGCCTACATCGTGCAGCGCAAGTCGGAAATCCTCGTGGCGTGAGTTGTTACCGGGGCTCCGCCCGGACCCCCGAAAGACCGCTGCCGTTGCGCAAATTCTGCACCCGACGTCGCCCTGGTGGAGAATTCCCGCGATCCACGCTCACCCGGGGAGGAAGCACCTTGGCGACGAAATCCGGGCTGCGGCCCGATCTGCGGCAGCGGCACGTCCGGATGATCGCCCTCGGCGGCATCATCGGCGCCAGCCTGTTCATCGGCAGCGGCGCGGTGATCCACACCGTCGGCCCGGCCGCCGTGCTGTCCTACGCGGTCGGCGGGCTGCTCGTCGTGCTCGTCATGCGGATGCTCGGCGAGATGGCGACCGCCGCGCCCGCGCTGGGCTCGTTCATGGAGTACGCACGGGAATCGCTCGGCGGCTGGGCGGGCTTCACCATCGGCTGGCTGTACTGGTACTTCTGGGTCGGCGTGGTCGCGTTCGAGGCCGTGGCCGGCGCGAAGATCCTCCAGGGCTGGATTCCCGATGTGCCGCAGTGGGTGTTCTCGCTGGGGCTGATGCTGCTGCTGACAGCGACGAACCTGGCGTCGGCCCGCTCGTTCGGCGAGACGGAGTTCTGGCTCGCGTCGATCAAGGTCACCACGATCGTCGTGTTCCTGGTGCTGGGCCTGCTGTTCGTGCTCGGGCTCTGGCCGGGCGCGCACTTCTCGATGGGCAACATCGGCCTCGACGGCTTCGTCGCGAAGGGGCCTTTCTCGGTGGTGCACGGCGTGGTCATCGTCATCTTCTCCTACTTCGGCGCGGAGATCGTGACGATCGCGGCGGCCGAGTCCGACCAGCCGGAGACGGCGGTCCGCAAGGCGACGTCGACGATCGTCTGGCGGGTGATCGTGTTCTACGTCGGTTCGGTGGCGCTGCTGGTGATGATCACGCCGTGGCGGGAGATCCCGAGCGAGACGAGCCCGTTCGCGGCGGCGTTCGGCCGCTTCGGCGTCCCGGCGGCGTCGACCCTGGTCAGCGCGGTGGTGCTCACGGCGGCGTTGTCGGTGCTGAATTCGGGGCTGTACACGGCTTCCCGCATGCTGTTCGCGTTGCGGCGGCACGAGTGGGCGCCGGCCTGGGTCTCGGACACGAACGCGCGCGGCGTCCCGTGGAAGGCGATCCTGGCGTCGACCTCGGTCGGGTACGTGGCGGTGGTGATGAGCTACGTGTCCCCGGACAAGATCTTCTACTTCATCATCAACTCGGCGGGCGCGGTGGCGTTGTTCGTCTACGCGATCATCTGCGGCTCCCAGATCCGGATGCGCCGCCGTCTCGAAGCCACGGACCCGGACCGGTTGAAGCTGCGGATGTGGGGCTACCCGTGGCTGAGCTGGGTCACGTTGGCCCTGACGCTGGTGGTGGTGGCCTCGATGCTGTTCGTCGACGCCGACGCGCGCTCCCAGCTGTACCTGAGCCTGATCAGCCTGGCGGCGATCCTGGCCGTCTACGCCCTCATCCGCCGCCGTTCCCCCCGTGAAGCAACGGTCGACACGCGTGATTGAAGGGTCGACACGCGTGATTGAACAGACGACACGGCGAAGCCGGGCCGTGTCGTCGCCCCAGTCACGCGTGTCGACTCCCTGATCACGGGCCGCCGCCGGCTATTCGGGACAGGGCCCCGAAAAAGACGTCCGTGATCTTGGCCGGGTCCGGGGCGACGAAGGCTTGGCCGCTGGTGGCCGCGGTCAGCTGGTCCAGCTCCGCCTTGTCCGCGTCCGGGCCGATGCCGACGCCGATCAGCGGGATCGGGCGGCGGGGGTCCCGCAGCTTCGCCAGCTCGGCCAGCAGGTCCGCCCGCGTGATGCCGTGCGGGTCGTCGTTGTGGCCGTCGGTCATCACGATCACCAGGTTGAGCCGACCGGGTTCCCATTCGCGGCGGGCGGTGCGGTAGGTGTCGAGGACGCTGTCGTAGAGCCCGGTCCCGCCGTCCGGGGTGGCCTTCACCTGGGCCAGCTTGTCCAGCGCGCCGCTCGCCAGGTGCTGGGCGACCGGTGCCATCGGCAGCAGCTCGCGGTAGTCCTTGTCCCCGTCGAGGCGGGTCGAGAACGCCAGCATCCGCAGCTGCGTCGCGGGTTTGAACAGGTGCATGGCCTTCGCCGCGGCCTGCATCGTCACCTGCATCCGGTTCAGCCCCGTCCCGGGCACCTGCGCGTTCATCGACCCGGAGACGTCGACGAGCACCTGCACCCGCGCGCTCAGGTTGACGCCGGCCCACTGGTTGAGCAGTTCGTCGACGACGGGCGCGGGCGGCAGGTTCGCGGTGCGGATGCCCGGCGACGACACCCTCGGGTCGTCGGTGTGCTCGCGCAGCGCCTGCCCGCCCGCCGCGCGCAGGCCGGTCTTGGCGATCGCGTCGGCGCCCGCGTCGCCGAGCACCGCATCCCGCAGCGCGTCGACGATCGGCCGCTGCCGCGGCGTGATCCCGCTCAGCTCGGTGAACGGGAAGTCCAAAGTGGGCACTGCCGTCGAGTAGACGGCGACCAGCGGCGACGTCCGGTCCTCGATGTTGTGGCGCAGCAAGGAGTTCTCGGACGCGGGGAACGCCGTCACGGCCGCGGTGCCGGTACCGTCGCTCGACCCGGGCAGCCGCGCGATCAGGTCAGTCTCCGCGCCGAGGGTGTTGGCCGAGAACCGCCGCAGCAACGCGACGTACGCGGCCGAGGGCTCGGGCGCCGCCTTGACGCTGTCCCGCAAACCGAGCAGCGCCACCGCGCCGACCGCGTCGCGGGCCGGGTCGGGCATCCCCGGGACGACGCCCGGCGCGGCGAGGGCCTCGGCCCAGGTCGGCGTGTGGTCGGGCCAGCCGAGCCCCTTGGCGACGTCGGCGGCGACGGCGAGCACCACCGGCGAGCTGGCCACCGACGAGCCGGTCTCGGGGACGTCGGCGGCGCCGAGCTGGCGGGCGCGGCGCAGCGCGAGCGTGGAGTCCGGCACCCAGACCTGCGGCCGCGGGCTGCCGTCGGACAGCGCGAGCCGCTCGGCCGCCGACGTCGCTTCCCGCGCCTGGACTTCGACGCTGCCGCACTTGAGGTCGAGGCCGCGCGCGGCGAGCGAAAGCGCCGGTGCGATGTCCGCGGACGCGGTGACGAGGACTTTCGCGGGCTGCTCGCACGTCGGCCGGGAGCGCACGGCCGACACCGCCACCCAAGCCGCGGCGCCGAGGACGAGCACGAGACCGGTCGCGAGGGCGGGTACGAGCAGCCGGCGCCGTCTGCCATCCGGCGAATGACGTCCCATCGGTGCGGCCTCTCTGCGCGAGGCGGGTGGGGATCAAGGTTATCCCGCGCCAAAGCCGCCGCACGTGCGCCGGACGGCCTAACAGACGAACCGAACTCATCCCCGGGAGGGATACGGCCCCTCCCCGGGCGGGATGTCCGCGGTCGAGGGCGGCGAAACACTGGACCGCATGAAGCCGAGCCGAGGGGAACAGCGCAGGGCACGCCGGGCCCTGCTCCGCCAGACCGTCACCGTGGCCTTCGCACTGCTGCTGGCCAAGGTGACGCATTGAAGACGCGGAACGCCTTTCGCCATCCAGGGGGGAGGCGAAAGGCGTTCCGCGTCGGGGAACTCAGACCGGGATGACCGTCGGGACGATCATCGGGCGGCGGCGGTAGGTGTCGGCCACCCAGCGGCCGACCACCCGGCGGACCGCCTGCGCGATCCGGTGCGTGTCCGTGATGCCCTCGGCTTCGGTGCGCGCCAGCTCCATCTCCACCAGCGGCACGACGGCGTCGAGCGCCTTCGGGTCGTCGGAGAACCCGCGGCCGGACACCGTGGGGCTGCTGACCGCGCGGCCGGAGCTGGAGTCCACCGCGACGCTGATCGAGATGAACCCGCCCTCGCCGAGGACCAGCCGGTCCGACAGGGTCGACTCGCCGACGTCACCGACCGACAGGCCGTCGACGTAGACGTGCCCTACCTCGACGCGGCCGGTGCGGGAGGCCTTGCCGTCGACCAGGTCGACGACCACGCCGTCCTCGGCGATCACCACGTTCTCCGGGGCGACGCCGGTGCGGATCGCGAGCTCGCCGTTGGCGCGCAGGTGCTTCCACTCGCCGTGCACCGGCATGACGTTGCTCGGCCGGACCGCGTTGTACAGGTAGAGCAGCTCGCCCGCCGACGCGTGGCCGGACACGTGCACCTTCGCGTTGCCCTGGTGGACGACGTTGGCGCCGAGCCGGGTGAGGCCGTTGACCACGCCGAACACCGCGGTTTCGTTGCCCGGGATCATCGAGCTGGCCAGCACGACGGTGTCGCCCGCGCGGATCGAGATCTGCCGGTGCTCGCCGCGCGCCATCCGCGACAGTGCCGAGAGCGGCTCGCCCTGCGAACCGGTCGAGACGAACAGGACCTTGCTCTCCGGGAGGTTGCTGGCCTGGTCGAGGTCGACGAGCAGGCCGTCGGGCACGTTGAGCAGGCCCAGGTCGGCCGCGATCCCCATGTTCCGGACCATCGACCGGCCGACGAACGCGATCCGGCGGCCGTGCCGCTGGGCGGCGTCGAGGACCTGCTGGACGCGGTGCACGTGGCTGGCGAAGCAGGCCACGATCACGCGCTGGTCGACCTTGCGGACGACGTCGTCGAGCACCGGGCCGATGTCACGCTCCGGCATGACGAACCCGGGGACCTCGGCGTTGGTCGAGTCCACGCAGAACAGGTCGACGCCCTCGTCGCCGAGCCGGGAGAAGCCGGCCAGGTCGGTGAGGCGCCCGTCCAGCGGGAGCTGGTCGAGCTTGATGTCGCCGGTGTGCAGGACCACGCCCGCCGGGGTGCGGATGGCCACGGCCAGCGCGTCCGGGATGGAGTGGTTGACCGCGAAGAACTCGAGGTTGAAGACACCGACGTCGCGGCGCTCGCCCTCGCGGACCTCGATCAGCTTCGGCCGCTGCCGGTGCTCCTTGGCCTTGGCCGCGAGCAGCGCGTTGGTGAACTTCGAGCCGTAGATCGGCAGGTCCGGCCGCAGGCGCAGGAGGAACGGGACGGCACCGATGTGGTCCTCGTGCCCGTGGGTGAGCACCAGGCCTTCGATGTCGTCGAGGCGGTCCTCGATCGCGCGGAAGTCCGGCAGGATCAGGTCGACGCCGGGCTGGTCGTCCTCGGGGAAGAGGACCCCGCAGTCGACGATGAGCAGCCGTCCGCCGAATTCGAAGACGGTCATGTTGCGCCCGACTTCGCCGATACCGCCCAGCGCGACGATGCGCAGGGCTCCCTCGGGCAGTGGGGGCGGGGCGTTGGTGGGGCCGGGGCCGACGAGAAGTGAGCTCACCGAGGCAGGGTCCCAACGCTGGTGTGCGAGGTCGGCGCGATGTAGGCCGCTCGCGAATCTGCTTGTGCCACCCGCTCACCATGCCAGTCCTGAGCCGCTGTGTCGCCCAGCGGCACGCCGCCCTGGGCAAGATCGGCGGCGATCAGGGTCGTCTGGTCGGCGGTCGGCGCGACGATCGGCAGCCGCGGGTCGCCGATGTCGAAGCCGCGCAACCGCAGCGCCGCCTTGCTGAAAGCGACCCCGCCGACCCGGGACATCGCACGCAGCACCGGCAGCATGGCGCGGTGGTTGGTGCGGGCGGTGGACGTGTCGCCGTTCTCGTAGGCGTCGATCATGGCGCGGATCCGGCCCGCGACGACGTGACCGATCACACTCACCACGCCGACCCCGCCGACCGAGATCCACGGCAGGTTCAGGCCGTCGTCACCGGAGTAGTAGGCGAGGTGGGTGTTGGCGATGACCTCGGAGCCGGCGATCAGGTCGCCCTTGGCGTCCTTGACCGCGACGATCCGGGGGTGCTCGGCCAGCCGCAGCAGCGTGTCGACCTCGATCGGGACGACCGAGCGCGGCGGGATGTCGTAGAGCAGCACCGGCAGGCCCGTGCTGTCGGCGACGGTGGTGAAGTGCGCGTACAGCCCCGCCTGGCTGGGCCGCGAGTAGTACGGGGTGACGACCAGCAGGCCGTGCGCCCCCGCTTCTTCGGCCTGCTTCGCCTGCTCGACGCTGTGCGCGGTGTTGTTGGTGCCCGCGCCGGCCACGACGGTCGCGCGGTCGCCGACGGCCTCGACCACGGCGCGGATGAGGTCCTGCTTCTCCGCGTCGCTCGTGGTCGGGCTCTCGCCGGTGGTGCCGTTGACCACGAGGCCGTCGTTCCCCAGCTCCACGAGGTGCTCGGCCAGCTCCTGCGCCCGCTTCAGGTCCAGCGCGCCGTCGGCGTCGAACGGGGTGGCCATCGCGGTGAGCACGCGCCCGAACGGCCGTCCGGGCGCTGCGGTAGGTGGGTTGGACATGGTGCAGACGGTACCTCCTCCCTCGTGCGAAAACCGCGCCGACCTGGTCAGGGGCGCCAACTGCGGAGGATTTCCCTGGCCCGGCCGTTCGTCGCGGAACTTCTACTTGACCTTGGTCACGATCGGGGCCGAGATCGGGCCACCGTCGGCCTTGACCAGCACGCAGTAGAACTCGCGCGTCGGCTCTTCGCCCGGCTGCACGGGCTGGCTCTGCCACTGGCCCTGGGTCGGCACGAGCGCCCGGTACTTGAGGCCGTCGCGCTTGGTCTCGGGGACGATCGAGGAGCGGAACGAGGCCGCGCAGCGGGCCTCGGCGACGGCGGTCACGGCGGCCGCGCCCGGGTAGGCCGCGATCTCCGCGTCGCTGTCGGACCAGTTCGTCGTGCCGATGGCCTCCCCGGCGTCGTAGATCTCGACGGTGTGGCTCTGCTTGCAGTCGCCGTCGTTCTCGCCGCTGATGACGCCGCCGTCCTGGACCGGGGCGTTGTAGCAGAGATAGCCGGAGTTGACGTCGACGCGCATCTGGCCGCCGAGGCCGAACGTCATGGTCGGCAGCTTCTGATCGTCGGGCGCGGGGGTTTCGAAGGCCTTGCCCGCGAAGAAGCCGCCGATCAGGGCCGCCACGACGAGCACCGCGGCGCCCGACAGCCACAGGGTGCGGCGCGGCTTCTTCGGCGCCGGGCCGCCCGGCGGGAGGAGCATGGCGGTGCCGCCCGGCGGGGTGGGCCGCACGCCCTGCGCCGTGGTCAGCAGGTTCTGGGCCTGGGCCGCGGTCAGCCGCGCGTCGGGGTTGGCGACGAGCAGGCCGAGGATGGCCGCGGCGATCGGGCCCTGGCCGCGGGTGAGGTACGGGATCTCCGTCATGATCGCGTGCAGCGTCGCCGCGGTCGTCGCGCGCTCGAACGGGATCGTGCCTTCGACGGCGAAGAACAGCGTCGCGCCGAGGGACCACAGGTCGGACGCGGGCAGCGCTTCGCGGCCTTCGACGCGCTCCGGCGCCATGAACGCGGGCGAGCCGACGATCATGCCGCTGGTGGTCAGGCGCGGGTCGTCGACGGCGTGGGCGATGCCGAAGTCGGTGAGCTTCACGCGGCCGTCCGGCGCGACGAGGATGTTCGCCGGCTTGACGTCGCGGTGGACGATCCCGGCCGCGTGGGCCGCCTGCAGCGCGGTGAGCACCCGCTCCCCCAGCTGCGCGGCCTGCGGTGCCGTCATCGGGCCGCGCTGCCGCACGAGGTCGGCCAGCGACGGCGCTTCGACCAGCTCCATGACGATGAAGGTGGTGCCGCCGTCGGTGACGACGTCGTAGACGGTGACGATCGCGGGGTCGTTGAGCCGCCCGCCGGTGCGCACCTCGCGCAGGGCACGTTCGGAGAAGATCGCGGCGGACTCGGCGTCGGGCAGCCGCAGTTCCTTGACGGCGACCTGGCGGCCGATGACCTGGTCCTGCGCCCGCCACACGACGCCCATGCCGCCGCGGCCGAGCTCACCGAGAAGGAGGTAACGGCCGGCGACGACGCGCTGACCAGGCGTGCCGGGCGCCTGCGGGGGGTAGGGCCGGGTCTGTTCGTCGGTCACGGTGCTCCTTCGGGCGGGCGGTCGCGCAGATGCTAGTCGGACCACCGCCGGGCGCCCCGGGTTCCGCGGAATTCGCGCTTCAGCCCGCGAAGGTGAGGGAGATCAGGACCAGGTTCAGCGCGATGATGATCGCCGCGACCACCCAGGCCGCGACCGTCGTCGGGCGGCGGTTCGCGTCCTCGCCCATCAGCGTCCGGTCGGCCGTCAGGCGGATCAGGGGCACCAGCGCGAACGGGATCCCGAACGACAGCACCACCTGGGAGACGACCAGCGCCGCACTCGGGTCGGTGCCCAGTGCCAGCACCACGATCGCCGGCGTCAGGGTGACCAGGCGGCGCAGGACCAGCGGGATTCGCTTGTGCAGCAACCCTTGCATGATCATCGCGCCCGCGTACGCGCCGACCGACGTCGAAGCCAGGCCGGAGGCGAGCAGGCCGATCGCGAACATCAGCGCGATGCCCGGACCGAGCGCCGAAGCGACCGCGCCGTGCGCTCCCTCGATGCTGTCCACGCCGTCCTGGCCCTGGAGGTTCGTCGCGGCGAGCAGCAGCATGCCGAGGTTCACCGCGCCGGCGAGCAGCATCGCCAGGCCGACGTCGGCGCGGGTCGCGCGCAGCAGGCGGCGGCGCCGGGCGCCGTCCGCGCGGCCGTGACGGTCGCGGACCAGGCCGGAGTGCAGGTAGACCGCGTGCGGCATGACGGTCGCGCCGAGCATCGCCGCGGCGATGAGGATGCTGCCCGCGCCGTCGAACTTCGGCACCAGCCCGCCGAGCGTCTCCGGCACCGACGGCGGCTCGACGAACAGGCTCGCCAGGAAGCCGATCGCGATCACCGCGAGCAGCCCGGTGACGACCCGTTCGAACGTCCGCTGGCCGCCGCGGTCCTGGACCGCCAGCAGCGTCAGCGAAACCGCGCCGGTGATCAGGCCGCCGACGACGAGCGGCAGGTCGAACAGCAGGTTGAGCGCGATGGCGCCGCCGACGACCTCGGCCAGGTCGGTGGCGATGGCGACGACCTCGGCCTGCGCCCAGTAGGCCAGCCGCGCGGGCCGGGACAGGCGGGCGCGCAGCGCCTCCGGCAGCGACATCCCGCTGACCAGGCCCAGCTTCGCCGACAGGTACTGGACGAGCACCGCCATCAGGTTGGCGGCGACGATCACCCAGACCAGCAGGTAGCCGTAGCGGGCGCCGGCGCTGATGTTGGAGGCGACGTTCCCCGGGTCGACGTAGGCGATCGCGGCGACGAACGCCGGGCCGAGCAGGGCCGACCCGGTGCGCAGGCGCGACACCAGTCTCGGCCGGACAGCCTCGGTCACAGCCATGCCGCCTGCCTCTCGCCGGTGTCGGGGACCCTAAACCGAAGTTTAGGCGTGCCGAACTTTACTTTTCAAGGGTGACGGCTCGCACCCTCGCGCCGGGGTACCCGGATCGGCGGCGGCGAAAAGTCAGGGGTGGGCGACTTCGTGGCCGGATTCGCGCAGGGCCTTGACCGCGTGGTCGAGGTCGGCACCGCGGACCAGGATGTGGTCGGTGTCGAACGTCGACATCGAGAACAGCGCGACCCCGGCCGCGGCCAGCTCGGAGGCCAGCGCGGCGATGATGCCGGTGAGCGTGAACTCCAGCGGCCCGCGGACCGACAGGAGCCGCCAGCCGTCCTCGGCGGCCGTGCTGCCGGCGGGTTCGCGGCCCGCCGGGCAGATGACGGAGAGTTCTTCGGGCGTCCGGGTCACCGAAACGAAGGCTTCGCCGGGCTCGAAGAGCTCGGCGGGCACCGCGGCGTCCGCGGGCAGCCGCACGACGGCGTAGTCGCCGGGCCGGACGTCGATCGCGAGTCGCTTCATCAGCCTTCCAGCACCTTCGGGCTCGTGGCGATCTCGGTGCCGTCGGGCAGCGTCGAGATGGTGAAGTCGGCGAACACGTTCGCCGCGGCCTTCTGCAGCTGCCGCAGGCATTCCACGGCCAGGCCGCGGATCTCGACGTCGGCGTGCTCGGTGGCGCGCATCGCGACGAAGTGCCGCCACGCGCGGTAGTTCCCGGTGACGACGATGCGCGTCTCGGTCGCGTTGGGCAGCACCGAGCGGGCGGCTTGGCGGGCCTGCTTGCGGCGCAGGGTCGCGGTCGGGACGTCGGCGAACTTCTCCTCGAGGCCGGCCAGCAGCTCGGTGTAGGCGTCGACGCTGGCCCGGGTCGCGGCGAGGAACTTCTCGTGCAGCACCGGGTCGTTCGCGATCACCTCCGGCTCGACGAACTCGGCCTCGCGCTCCGGGACGTAGCGCTGCGAAAGCTGGGAGTAGGAGAAGTGGCGGTGGCGGATCAGCTCGTGGGTCAGCGAGCGGGAGATGCCGGTGATGTAGAAGGTCACCGAACCGTGCTCCAGCACCGACAGGTGGCCGACGTCGATGATGTGCTCGAGGTAGCCGGCGTTGGTCGCGGTGGCGGGGTTGGGCTTCTTCCACGACTGGTAGCAGGCACGGCCGGCGAACTCCGCCAGGGCCTCACCGCCGTCCGCGTCGGTCGACCACGGCACGTCCTCGGGCGGGAAGAACTCCGTCTTCGCGATCAGCTGCACCCTGGGTGACACGGTTTCGGCCACGTCAGCACTCCTTCTCCGGCTCCCCGCAGCCTAACCGCGTGCGGGCGCCCACTCCCGGGCGACACAGGTGACATCACCGGCTCCTTGACTGACACCACCGATGACGTCATAGTGGTGTCATGGACCTGACCCCGTACATCGCCCACCTTCGCGAGGACCTCGCGAACACGGCCGCGGCCGGGGACGAGCACACCCGGCGGGCGGCCGCGCTGCTGTCCTCCGCGCTCGAACCCGCCGTCCGCCTGACCCTGATGAACGCCCTCGCCGACCTCGCCGCCGAGGTCACGGCCGCCTTGCCCGGCCAGGTGGTCGACGTGCGGCTCGACGGCCGCGACGTCCGCGTCGTCGTCACGGGCGACGGCACCGGCTCCGCGGAGGAGCCGACGTCACGCGCGACACCACGTGACACCACGCCGCCGCCACCGCCGATGGACGGCGGGGACATCTCCCGCATCACACTGCGCCTGGTCGAGCAGATCAAGGGCCAGGCCGAACGCGCGGCGGCGGCCCAGGGCGTCTCGCTGAACACGTTCGTTTCGCAGGCGGTGCAGGGCGCGCTGGGGCACGGCGCGCTCGGCGGCGGGAGCCACAAGCACCACCAGGGCAAGGGCGACCGGAGCGGGTCGCACCTGCACGGCTGGGTCGAAGGCTGAGGGGACGAGACGATGAGCGAAGAACAGACGACACCGGCCGAAGAGCCGAACGACGAACTGGTGCGGATCGACGAGTTCGAGACCGACGTCCCGCTGGAGCTGGACGTCAGCGTGACGATCGGCCGCGTGGAGGTCGTCCTCGACGGCGATTCCGGCGCGCGGGTCGAGCTGCGGCACGACCAAGGCGAACAGCAGCCGTGGGTGGCGGGGGTCAACAACCTGCTGTCCTGGGTCGGCGAGCGCTTCGGCGACCAGCTGGGCGTCGACCCGTCGGCCTCCCCCGCCGAGGCGGTGCGGCAGAGCCGGATCGAGAAGCTCGGCAACCGCCTGGTCGTGCAGGCGCCGAAGGCGTGGCAGCTGCGCAACGTCGCGCTCGCGGTGAAGGTGCACGCGCCGGCGGGGTCGCACGTCGAGGTGCGGGCCGGCGCGGCGGACGTGACGGTGACCGGCTCGGCCGGCCGCGTCGACCTGCTCACCGGCTCCGGCGAGGTGAAGCTCGACCGCGCCGACGGCTCGGCCACGATCCGCACCGGCAGCGGCGGCGTCAAGCTCGGCCCCACGCTGGGCGGGCTGCAGCTGCGCAGCGGCAGCGGTCACGTCGAGGCGTCGTCGATCGCCGGGTCCGCGACGCTGGCCACGGGCACGGGCGACGTCTGGCTGGGCGCGGTGTCCGGCGAAGTGATGGCCCGCACGGGCAGCGGCGACCTTTCGGTGGCCGACGCGGCGTCGGGCAGCCTGGACCTGATCACCGGCTCCGGCGAGGTCCGGATCGGCATCCGCGGCGGGACGGCCGCCGAGGTCGACCTGACCTCCAGCGCCGGCCGCGTCTCCAGCGAGCTGGACGTCGCCGACGCCGCGCCCGAGGGCGGCGTGAAGCTGAAGGTCCGAGCCCGCACGGGCACCGGCAACGCCGTGGTGACGCGCGCGGCGGGCTGAGACAACCGGGCCTCCGGCCCAGGCCGGGGGCTCCGCCACCCGGAACCCCCGAAAGACATGACCGAGTAAGGGGGAAGAGAGGGGCCGTTCCCGGTGGGGGTGCCGGGAACGGCCCCTCTCGGCGTGCGCGCGAAATACCAGAGGGGGTACCCGCGGAAAACCGGCGAACGAATGATGAATTCGTCGAAATAACGTTTACCAAAGTACCTTTCACGTACTCAGCGCGACATCCGAATTTTCCTCAAATCCCTTTGAACGGATCGCGGGGCTGTCTCGTTCACATCGGTTGACTGCGTCGGCCGGCGAAAGGTGACCGAGTGACCGCGATGATCCGGCCCGTCTCACTGCCGGGCCTGACCCCCGCCGATCGCGCGCTGTTCCAGCGGTTCGGCGCCGGGGAACCCGCCCGGGTCCCGTTCCGCGGAATTCACGAAGCCGTGCTCGCGCAGGCGCGCTTTCGGCCGAATGCGCTCGCTGTCGAGCATTTGGGCGAATCCCTCACCTACGCCGAACTCGATCGCCGCTCGGCCGCACTCGCCGCCGCACTCGCCGGATTCGGCGTGCGGCCCGGACAGCACGTCGGGCTGTTCCTCACCCGGTCGATCCCGATGGTCGTCGGGCTGCTCGCCGTTCTCCGCGTGGGCGCGGCGTATGTGCCGCAGGACATCCGGATCACTCCCCCGTCGCAGCTGAAGCACATCGTGGAGACCGCGGGCATCGACGTCGTCCTCACCACCCGCGAGCACCGGTCCGCGATCCCCGCGGGACTCGGCCGGGTCGTCGCCGTCGACGACGAGCACTCCGGCGACCATCCGTTCGGCGGACCACCCGCCGGCGGCACCGCGATGGTGATCTTCACGTCCGGGACGACCGGGCGGCCCAACGGCGTGCAGGTCACGCAAGAAAACCTCGGCAACGTCCTGCTCACCCGGCCGGGCTCGCTCGGCATCCGGCCCGGCGACCGCGTCGCGCAGCTGCTGAACATCGCCTTCGACATGGCGGCGTGGGAGATCCTCGGCACACTGGCCCACGGCGGCTGCCTGGTGATCCGCGGCAAGGACATCGAGGAGACCGCCCGCGAAGCCGACGTCGTGATCGCCACCCCCGGCGTATTGTCCACAGTGGACCCGGACGCCTGCCCGCGGGTGCGCACCGTCGCCGTGGCGGGCGAACGGTGCCCGGCCGAGCTGGCGCGGGCCTGGGCGCGGCGGGCGAGCTTCCACAACGCCTGCGGCCCCACCGAAGTGACGATCGTCAACACGATCCAGCGCTACGATCCCCGGCTCGGGCACCTGACCATCGGCCGTCCGGTGCCCAACACCACGGTCTACGTGCTCGGCGACGACCTGACGCCGTGCCCGATCGGGCAGGTCGGCGAAATGTGGGCCGGCGGCGCGTGCGTCACCGCGGGGTACGCCGGCAACGAGGCCCTCACCGCCGAACGCTACCGCCCGGACCCGTTCCTCGGCGGGACGCACCGGATGTTCCGCACCCGTGATCTCGTGCGGTGGACCGCGGACGGGCAGCTGGAGCACCACGGGCGGACCGACGACCAGGTCAAGGTCCGGGGCTTCCGCGTCGAGCTGGACGCGGTCACCACCGCACTGGAACGGGCTCCCGGCTGCGAACGGGCGGCCACTCTGCTCTACGACGGCAGGCTCGCCGGCTTCGTCACCCCGGCCTCGGCCGAGCCCGAAATCATCCGGCGCGCGGTGGAGGCCGTGCTGCCGTACTACTGCGTGCCGGCGATGATCGTGCCGGTCGACCGCCTGCCGCTGACCGAGCGGGGCAAGGTCGACCGGCGGGCCCTGCTGTCGCGTTTGGACAGTCGCGAGCCGGCGGAGACGGTGGCATGACCGCGACGCTCGCTCCCGCCTCGCGATCCGTGCGGGCCCGGCTGCGGCGACGGCCGTGGACCCACCACAACCGGCTGGCCGCGGCGGTGGTCGCCGTGAACGCCGTCCTCGCCGCCACCGCCGTCCCGTTCGACCCCGGCGTCCTCGCCCGGCTGGTGCTGGGGAACCTGACGCTCGCCGTGCTGATCCGACAGCAGCTGGTGATCAACCTGCTGTTCCGCTCGGCCACCGCCGTATCGCCGCGACGCTCGCTGCGGCTGCGCTGGACACTGGGCAAGGTCTACCACTTCGGCGGGCTGCACGTCGGCGGCGCGCTCTGCGCCACCGGCTGGTTCCTCGTGCTCACCGGCGTGCTCACCGTCCGCGGCGGGCCGGCGGCCCTGCTGGTGACCACGTGGGCGATCGCGGGTGTCCTCGCCGTCATGGTCGTGCTCGCGCTGCCGCGGCTGCGCGCCCGCCGGCACGACCTGTTCGAGCGCTCCCACCGGTTCGGCGGCTGGTCGCTGCTGGTGCTGTTCACCGTCCATTCGGTGCTGCTCGCTGGGGCGGACTTTCCGGGCTCGGGGCCGTTCTGGGTGCTGCTGGTCGTCGTGACGAGCGTCGCGCTGCCGTGGCTGCGGCTTCGGCGGGTGCCGGTGCGGATCACGCGGCCGTCGCCGCACGTGGTCCTGCTGTCGTTCGACTACGGCGTGACGCCGTTCGCCGGCTCGTCGACGGCGCTGAGCCGGAACCCGTTGCTGGAGTGGCATTCCTTCGCCAACGTCCCGGCGCCGGGGCGCACCGGCTTCCGGCTGACCGTCTCCCGGGCGGGCGACTGGACCGGCGCGCTGATCGACGACCTGCCGTCGCACCTGTGGGTCAAGGGCATCCCGACCGCGGGCGTGGGCAACATCGACAAGCTGTTCCGCCGGGTGGTCTGGGTGGCGACCGGCAGCGGCATCGGCCCGTGCCTGCCGCACCTGCTCTCCGGGGGGACGCCCGCGCGGCTCGTGTGGTCGACGCGGCATCCTCGGCGCACCTACGGCGACGAGCTCGTCGACGAGATCCTCGCCGTCCAGCCGGACGCCGTCGTGTGGGACACCGACAGCGCCGGCAAACCCGACCTGGTCGAGCTGGCCCTGAGCGCGCACCGGGACTTCGGCGCGGAAGCGGTGATCTGCATTTCGAACAAGAAGACGACGTGGCACGTCGTCGAGGCGCTGGAAGCCCGCGGGATTCCAGCCTTCGGCGCGATCTGGGACTCGTGAGGGAGAGAGCATGGCTGACCCGACCGTCGCAGTGGACCTGCAGGCCCCCGTCGCGACCGTGACCGTGAACCGGCCACGGGCGCGCAACGCGTTGTCGTCCCAGGTGCTCACCGAGCTGCTCGCGGTGTGCTCCTCGCTGGGAGAAAACCCCGGGGTGGCGGGGATCGTGCTCACCGGCGCGCCCGGCCCGGCCTTCGTCGCGGGGGCCGACATCCGCGAAATGGCGGCGCTGGATCCGTCGCAAGGCGCGCGGTTCGGTGCGCTGGGCCAGGAGGTCACCCGGGCCCTCGAACGGCTGCCGGTGCCGGTGATCGCCTGCGTGGACGGCTACGCGCTCGGCGGTGGCTGTGAACTCGCGCTCGCGTGCGACTTCGTCTACGCGACGCCCAAGGCGGTCTTCGGCCAGCCCGAGGTGCTGCTCGGCCTGATCCCCGGGTTCGGGGGCTGCGTGCGGCTGCTCCGGCAGGTCGGTCCCGGACGTGCCCGCGAGCTGATCTACACGGGCCGTCACCTCGACGCCGCGGAAGCGCAGCGGATCGGGCTCGTCAACGAACTGTTCGACAGCCGCGAAGCCATGCTCGACGCGGCCCGCGCCACGATCACGGCGGTGTCCCGCAATTCCCGTGACGCGGTGGCGCTGGCGAAGAGCGCGCTGAACGCCGGCCGCGGCCGGACCGTGGAAGCCGGCCTGGAGCTGGAGCTCGCGGCGTTCCGTGCGGCGTTCGCCGGTCCCGACATGCGCGAGGGCACCGGCGCGTTCCTCGCCAAACGCGAACCGGTGTTCGGCCGCTGACAGGGGTGGTGCGCCATCAACGAGACGCACACGGCGCTGCTTCAGGCGCTCCACGACCAGCACGGCCCGGCGCTGTGGCGGTACGCCCTGCGCCTGACCGGTGACGACCAGCTCGCCCAGGACGTCGTCCAGGAGTCCTTGCTGCGGCTGTGGAACAGCCCGGCGATCCTCGAACAGGGCGAACCGGCCTCGCGCGCGTGGCTGTTCACCGTCGCGCGCAACGTCGTGATCGACGAACGCCGCAGCGCACGCTCGCGCCGGGAAGTGCGCTCGACCGCGCTGCCGGACGAGTCGCGCTCGGACCCGATCGACTCGGCGCTGGACGCCTGGGTGATCACCGACGTGCTCACGCAGCTGACCGAGGACCACCGCACGGTCATCGTCCGCGCGTACTACATGGGGCAGTCGGTCGCCGAGCTGGCCACGGAGCTGGAGGTGCCGGAGGGAACGGTGCGCTCCAGGCTGTTCTACGGCCTGCGGGCGCTGCGGCTGGCGTTGCAGGAGAGGGGGTTGACCAGGCGGTGAGCGATCCGTACCGGGACTGGGACGCCGCCTACATCCTCGGTGCCCTGTCCCCGGGTGACCGCCGCGAGTACGAGCAGCACCTCGAAGGCTGTTTTTCGTGCGCGGCGGCGGTCGCGTCGTTCGCGGGGATGCCGGGGATCCTGTCGGCGGTGCCTCGCGAGACGACGGCGGAGCTCCTCGGCCCGGTTTCGTCGCCGGCGACGCTGCTGCCGGGCCTGGTCCGCGCGGCGCGGGCGGGGCAGCGGCGGACGCGGACCCGGGTGGCGGCCGCGATCGCCGCGACGGCGCTGGCGGGCGCGGTGGCCGGTTCGCGGTTCTTCCCGCAGCCGTGTTCGCACGCTCCCCGGTTCGACCGGACCACGCTGGTGCCCGTGACGAGCCTGGGGCCCGGGCCTGCCGGTGGTGCCGCTCGCGGGGGCGCCGGTGGCGGGGTCGAGTGAGCGGGCGAGCGGCGCTGCGACGACATGAACGACTCGTTCCTGTCGTCCGATGACATGAAAGGGTCGTTCATGTCATCGGCGCGCGGTTCCTCGGCCGCCGCGCCGCGCTCAGCCGGGTGCTCGCTCTCTCCTCCGCGGACCTCAGCGCACCAGCTTCGCCAGCGGCCGGGCCAGGTCGCCGCGAGCACCGACCGTCACGCCTGTCAAGCCGAGCCACTCCGCCATGTGGCGCAGCTCCGCCGCCAGCTCCGGGAGCACCCGGGCCACGTCCACGCCCTCCTCCGCGAACGCGCCCTGGACCCGCAGTACCCCGGCCGCGCGGTCGGACTTCAGGTCCACCCTCGCCACCAGCGAACCGTCCAGGAGGAACGGGAACACGTAGTACCCGTACACCCGCTTCGGCTCCGGGACGTAGATCTCGATCCGGTAGTGGAACCCGAAGAGCCGCTCGGTGCGGGCGCGTTCCCAGATCAGCGGGTCGAACGGGCACAGCAGCGCCCGGCCCGTCACCGTCCGGGGGGTGCGGGCCGCCGTGTGGCGGTAGGCCGTGGCCTTCCAGCCGTGGACCGCCACCGGCTCCAGGATCCCCGACTCCACCAGCTCCGCCACCGCCTGGCGCGCCGGGGCCGGGCCGAGGCGGTAGTAGTCGCGCAGGTCCGTCTCCGTCGCCACGCCCAGTGCCCGCGCCGACCGCTCGATCAGCCCGCGCGCGCCCTCCTCCGCCGAGACCGACTGCGAGAGGATCTCCGGCGGGACCACCCGCTCGGTGAGGTCGTAGAGGCGTTCGAAGGAGCGACGCGTGCCCGTGGTCAGCTGGCCGGTGCCGAACAGGTACTCGCAGACGCGCTTGACCTCCGACCGCTCCCACCACGAGCCCGGGCCGCGCCGCTGCACGTCAGCCTCCACCGCGCGCTCGATGCCGCCCGCGCCGATCGGGCCGAGTTCCTTGACCACCGAGAGGATCTCGTCGACCAGCTCCGGCGACTTCTCGATCAGCGGTTTGTAGTGCTTCCACCAGCCGTCACGCTTCGCGCGCGAGCGGAGCAGCGGCCAGTCCTCGATCGGCAGCAGGCTCGCCTCGTGCGCCCACGTCTCCACCAGCAGCCGCGGCTGACGGGCCGAGTGCGCCCACGCCGCCGCGTCGAGCAGCGCCGGATCGTACGCGCCCAGCCGCGAGAACACCGGCATGTAGTGCGCCCGGACCGCGACGTTCACCGAGTCCAGCTGCAGCAGCTGAACTCGGGAGAGCACGCGTTTCAGGTGCCGCCGTGACGGCACGACGGACGGACGTGGGTCGGCGAAGCCCTGTGCGGCCAGGAACGTCTTCCGGGCCGTCGAGACACTGATCGTTTGCATGGTGAAGCTCATGGTGCCACCCACCACCGACAAAAACCGGCACCAGTAAGTTCTCGGACATGAGCGACGCCGCCGTCCGTCCCGCCGACCTGTCCGACGCCGCGGAGATCGCCCGCATCCAGCGCGACACCTGGCACGCCGCCTACGAGGACCTGCTCGGCAAGCAGGCCCTCGCGGAGCTGGACGCCACCGACCTCGCCGGCACCTGGACCGAGACCATCGACTACCCGGGCAGCCAGGTCTACGTCGCCACCGAAGGCGAGTTCACCGTCGGGTTCTGCGTCGCGGGCCCCGCCCCCGAAGGCGAGGTCGCCCAGGCTGATGGGAGCCTGCCCGAGGACGCGGACACCACCGGCCTGATCGCCACCCTGCTCGTCGAGCCGCGGTGGGGACGCCGCGGCCACGCCGGACGGCTACTCGCGACGGCCGCCGCGGGCCTGCGGGCCGACGGCGCCTCCCGCGGCATCGCCTGGGTCGCCCAGGGCGACCACGCCTCCCTCGGTTTCTACCGCCGGGCCGGCTGGAACCCCGACGGCACCGTCCGCACCCTCGACACCGGCGAGCGCATGGTCCGCGAGGTCCGGCTCACCGGCACCCTCGACCTCGGCCTGGCCTGAGTCCCGGAAGATCACCCACCGCATCACGGCGTACATGAACACGCCTTCGCAGGCGCCCGCGACCAGCCGCGAGACGTGGTATTCGACGCCCAGCGCCGTCAGTCCCGCGCCCACACCCAGCAGAAACGCCGCGTAATTGACACCGATCGCGACGATGTAAAGCGCGAGTTGGCTGCCCACGGCCGCGTGGGAATGGAAGTTGAACGTCCGGTTCAGCACGAAGCTCAACCCGAACGCGCAGCCGTACGCCAGCGTGATCGCCAGCCAGACGGGCCAGCCCAGCAGTCCGTGAAAAGCGGTCAGCAGCGTGAGGTCGACGCCGAACGTGAAGCCGTTGATCAGGCAGAAGCCGAGAAACGTCGGAGCCACGATCCGCGACAGACCCAGCGGAAGTACCCGCACGACGGCCCGGCAGAGGGCGCCGAATCGGTCAGCGGGCGTACGGGGTTGCTCGGCGGCCACCCCGTCAGTGTTCCGACGGGAGGTGACGGGAAGCCGTCCGGCAGGTGATCTTCCGGTGCGGACCACCGGCCGAAGAGGGGGGTTAACCCCCGTGCGCGGAGATTTCGAACTGATAACTTGGTAGGACGCGAGCGATTTTCAGGAGGTGACACGATGAGCTGGATCCTGCTGACGCTGGGCGTGGCGTTCGGTTCGGCCATCGTGCCGCTGATCAACGCCGAAGTGTTCCTGCTCGGGCTGTGCGCGAGCCAGCCGGGGCTGCACTGGCTGTGGCTCGGGGCGGCGGTGGCGGTCGGGCAGATCGCCGGGAAGACGCTGTACTACCTGGCCGCCCGCGGGACGATCAAGCTGCCGAAGCCGTTGCACGACCGGCTGCACCGCGAGCGCCCGATGACGCCGAGGCGCGTGCGCTGGCAGCTGCGGACCAAGAAGATGCGCGGCTGGGTCGACGGGCTGCGCGAGCGCTGCCACCGCCACCCGCACTGGATGGCCGGGACCTATGGGGTGAGTTCCCTCGTGGGCCTGCCGCCGTTCATGGCGACGAGCGTGCTGGCCGGGCTCGTCCGGATGCGGCTCGCGACCTTCCTGACCACGGGGCTGGCCGGAAGGTGGATTCGCTTCAGCTTGATCGCGGCTTCACCCGCGGTCTTCGCGGGGTGGCTGCACCACTGAGCAAAGTGCGGTCCAGGCGGCCCGCGAGACGGTGAGCTGGCCGAGTTGACGCGCCTTCGTGTCCCGGACGCCGACAGTCTCCGCGAGCAAAACCTCGACACACTCGTCTTTCGCGGTGTAGCTCGATTTGCGCCACGTGAACACGATGCCCCCTATCGCGCCATCTCCTGCAGCAGGGCCCGCGAGGCCTCCTCGCTCAAAGCCTTGCCCGACAAAAGCTTTACCAGCTTCCGGTAGCTGGCGATAGCGCCCAACTCGTTGACGAAGGCGCTGGCGTGGTGATGCTCCAGCAGGACGATCGCCGGGTCGCTGGGGAACTCGTAGAGCGCGAACATGCCACCCTTGCCGGGGTGATACCCCACCTCGCCGGGCAGAATACGCACTGAAATGTTAGATGTAACAGCTAAGCGGAGCAGGTGGTCGATCTGGTCCGACATGACGTCCGCATCGCCGACCACCTCCCGGATCGCCAGTTCGGAGATGATGGCCTTGAGCCGAACGGGATCGTACCCGGAGAGAATGCGCTGCCGTTTCAGACGAGACACCAGCCGCACATCGACTTCCTCGACCTTGATGTCCGAGGCGGCGAGAAGCGCGCGGGCGTAGTCGGGCGTCTGCAGCAATCCCGGAATGATCAGCGGGGACCAGTTGGTGATCAGGCTCGCCGACCGCTCGCACTGCATGACCGCGGTGAGCGCGGCGGGCAGATCCGACGGGTTGGAGTCCAGCCAGTTGGGATCCTTCACGTGCTGGGCCAGGAACAGGAGCCGGTTCGTCACCGTCCGATCCACCCGCAGGTATCCGAGAATCCGCGCGACCTCCTCGACCGGCGGTACCCGGATCCCCAGCTCCCACTGGGACAACAGCCGCGGATCGACCTCCAGTGCCCGCGCCAGCTCCCGCAACCCGAATTTCCGTGCTTCGCGTACTTCGCGCAGCGAAGCGGACAACGCCCGAGTACCCGGTGAAGACGAAGTCTGTTTCATGCGGGCGATGCTACGAAGGCCCGTCATTTCTCGAATGAACGACAACTGTCAGCGAATTGCCACACCCCGGTCCCGGCGACGGCCACGACGAAAGCCCACCCGCCGATCGGCTCGGCGAGCACGGCCACCAGAAAACAAAACACCGAAAACCCGCCGAGCCCGCGCAGCACACCCCGCGTGGTCGCGGCGGCCGCGGCCGGACCCCCTTGCGCCAGGGCGAACACCGCGACGACGCTCGTCCCCGTCGGAAACGGCGCCAGCACCCCGGTGAGGTCCGGGCCGAGCCGGCCGGCCGCGGCCGTCAGGGCCACCACCAGCGCCGCCGTCGTGACCGCGCGGGCGGGCAGGTCCCACCACGGCGGCGTCACCGGCTCGGCCTCCCCCGGGACCGGCATGAGCCGGATCCCCGCCCAAGCCGCGGCCAGGGCCAAGCCGAGAGCCACCCACGCGGGCACCGGTTCGAAGGACAACGCCAAATCCAGCGACAGGCACACGAGCCAGCCGACGAGCAGAGTGCCTGCCCAGCCTCGCGCCCGGGACACCCGCGCGAAGACCACCGCGAACGCGGCCAGCGACACCAGCCCCAGCAGCGAGGCCGACGCTGCCCGCGCGACGAACGCCGATCCGTGCTCCAGGTACGTGATCAGCAGGATCGGGCCCGCGATGACCGGCATCGCAACGAGCAGGCCCGTCAGGCCCGGCCCCCAGCGCCGTCCGGCCAGCGACGACCCGACCACCAGCAGCGGCGCCAGGACGAGCTTGAGCAGCAGCGTCACCGGGTCGCCGCCGCCGTGATGCGCACGAAACCGCGGACGAGCGGGCTGCTCGCCGCTTTCGGCCACGCCACCACCAGCTCGCTCGGCGGGCGGTCGGACGCGGGCACGACACGCAGGCCCGCCGGCAGCGGCTGGTCCACCGGGGCGAGCGCCGCGACGGCGTTCCACAGCACCGCCTGCAGGCACTCCTGGACCGTCCGCAGGACCGGGGCGTCGTCGGCGGGCGGGCCGCCCGTCCAGTACGCCGTCCAGCGGGGGTCGGCGCCGTCCGGGAGCCGGACCCACCGGCGGCCGGACAGGTCGGCCGTCGCCACCTCGGGCCGGCCGGCCAGGGGGTCGTCGTCGCGCAGCACCACGCCCACCCGTACCGGGCGCAGCACGTGGACGCCAAGTCCCGCGCTCTCGAACGGCGTCCGCGTCAACGCCACGTCGACCAGGCCGGCGCGCAGGCCCGCCGTCGGGTCGGCGAGGTCCGTTTCGTGCACCCGGACGTCCACGTGCGGGTACTGCTCGCGGAACAGCGGGACCAGCCGGGAGCCGACCTGCTCCGCCGCGTCCGCCAGGGTGCCGATCGTCAGGGTCGCCGCGCCCGCCGCCGCGGTCACCCGGTCGCGGATGCGGCCCGCCTGGGCCAGCAGCGCGACGGCCTCGTCGTACAGGGCGGTTCCGGCGGCGGTGAGCGCGACTCCCTTGGGCGTGCGCTCGAACAGCGTCGCGCCCAGCTCGTCCTCCAGCCCGCGCACCGCCCGGCTCAGCGGCGGCTGCGCCATGTGCAGGCGGCTCGCCGCGCGGCCGACGTGCCGCTCCTCGGCCACCGCGACGAAGTACCGGAGCACCCGCAGGTCCATACCGCCAGAGTATCGAGCCGGCCGAACCGGTCTTGGACGTCCCGGGCCGCCCGCGCCGATGATCGGAACCATGAAGATCGGATGCTTCCCCTACGACACGACCCGGCAGCTGTTCGAAAGCAGCTCGGTCGAGACCGCCGCCACGCTGCCCGAGATCTTCGACCGGGTGGTCCGCGGCGAGTTCGACGTCGCCGAACTCGGCCTGACGTTCTACCTGCGCCTACTGGAAGAAGGCATGCCGTACGTGGCACTGCCGATCTTCCCGAACCGGGTCTTCCGGCATTCGTGCGTCTTCGTCAACACCCGCTCCGGGATCGCCGGTCCCGGTGACCTCACCGGTCGGACCATCGGCGAATTCGGGACCTACGGCCAGGACTCGGGTGTCTGGGCCAAGGGCATCCTGATGGACGAGTACGGGTTCAAGCCCGAGACGAACCGCTGGGTCATCGGCGGCCTCGAACACCCGTCGGCGCCCTTCGGTTTCATCCCGCACCCGCACCCCGACGCCGTCGACGTCACCCCGGCCGGGCTGGGCAAAACGCTGAACGACATGCTCGCCACCGGCGAGATCGACGCGCTGTTCTCCGCCAACGTCCCGCAGTGCGTGCTCGACGGGCACCCGGACGTCGCCCGGCTCTTCCCGGACTTCGTCGCGCGGGAACGCGACTACCACCGCCGGACCGGGATCTTCCCGATCATGCACACGATCGTCGCCCGGCGGGACCTCCTGCGGGACGATCCCGGCCTGGCCCGCCGCGTCTACACGATGTTCGAAGCCGCGAAGGATGCCGCCGCCGAGCGCTACCGCCGCGGCCGGCGGCTCTACCAGGTCCAGACCATGCTGCCCTGGACGAACGCACTGGTCGACGAAACACTCGACGAGTTCGGCGAAGACTGGTGGCCCTACGGGATTTCCGCCAACCGCTCCACCCTGGACACGTACCTGAGGTACCACTACGAACAGGGCTTGTCCTCGCGCCGGTGGCAGATCGAAGAGATCTTCGCGCCGGAGTTACTCGGCACCTGAGCGGTCGGCCGCTTCCAACTCGATCGCCTTTTTCATCGTCTCGCGCGCCCGGCGCCGGTCGCCCGCTATGTCGTACGCGTACGCGAGCTTGTACCAGGCCCGCCAGTTGCCCTGGTCGGCTTCGACCTCCGCGCGACGCTCCTCGAACCACGCGTCGGCCGCCTCGCGATCCACCCGGCCCGAGGGGCGACGCGGCAGGTCCGAGACGTCCGGGAGCGCGCCCTCGACGTCCAGGCGGCGGGACAGGCGCTGGACCTGCAGGCCGTTGCGCCAGGTCATGACGACGACCCAGATGCCGAGGACCGGCAGCAGCAAGACGCCCGCGCCCAGCGCGATCCCGACCCCCGTCCCCGTCTTGACCAGGGCGAACGCCCGGTCCGCCAACAGGAACAGGTAGACGATCAGCGCCGCCGTCAGCAGCAGCGCCACATTGCGGGCCTTCACAGGTCGAGGACGTTTTCCAGGCCGACCGTCAGGCCGGGACGGTTCAGCACCTCACGCACGCCGAGCAGCACGCCCGGCATGAACGACGTCCGGTCGAGCGAATCGTGGCGAATGGTCAGGGTCTCCCCCTCGCCGCCGAACAGGATCTCCTCGTGCGCGACCAAGCCCGGCAGACGGACCGAGTGCACGCGGACCTCCTCGACCGTCGCGCCGCGGGCGCCGTCCAGCTCGGCCGTCGTCGCGTCCGGGCCCGGCGTCACGCCAGCTTCCGCGCGCGCGGAAGCGATCATCCGGGCGGTGTGCGCGGCGGTGCCCGAAGGGGCGTCGGCCTTGCGGTTGTGGTGCAGCTCGATGATCTCGGCCGAGGCGTAGAACTTCGCCGCCTGGGCCGCGAAGCGCATCGCCAAAACCGCGCCGAGGGCGAAGTTCGGCGCGATCAGCACACCCAGTTCAGGCTTCGGCTCCAGCAGCGCACGCAGCTCAGCCAGCCGCTCCTCGCTGAAGCCCGTGGTGCCGACGACCGCGTGGATGTCGTGCTCCACCAGGTACTTCAGGTTGTCCATGACGGCGTCGGGGTGGGTGAAGTCGACGACGACCTGGGCGTCGGCCAGCGGCGCGAAGTCGTCGCCCGCGTCCAAGGCGGCGACGAGCTTCATGTCCGAAGCGCCTTCGACGGCGTTCACCACCGTCGCCCCCATCCGGCCGCGCGCGCCGAGCACACCGACGTTGATGGTCATGAAGCGATCACCTCGTGCAGGTCGTCGGGAAGGTCGTCGGCGTGAGCGTACGGCCCGACGACCGCCGCCGCCGAGACCCCGCCCGGCCGCGCGAACAAAGTGCGAGCGAGCGCACACACGTCCTCGGTGGTCACCGCGTCGATGCGGGCGATTGTGTCGTCGACGCCCAGGTAGTGGCCGTAGTTGAGCTCGTTCTTGCCGATCCGGGACATCCGCGACGACGTGTCCTCCAGGCCCAGCACCAGCCCGCCGCGCAGCTGGCCCTTGGCGCGGGCCACCTCGGCGTCGGTCAGGCCGTCGACGCCGACCTTGTCCAGCACCTCGCGGATGACGCCGGCGACGTCGCCGAGCTTCTCCGGCTGGCAACCCGCGTACACGGCCATGTGCCCGGTGTCGGCGTAGCTCGCGACCGACGAATACACCTGGTAGGCCAGCCCGCGCTGCTCCCGGATCTCCTGGAACAGCCGCGACGACATGCCACCGCCGAGCGCCGCGTTGAGGACCGACAGCGCGAAGCGGCGGTCGTCGTGACGCGACAGCGACCGCAGGCCCAGCATGACGTGCGCCTGCTCGGTGTCGTCGGTGTGCAGGGCCAGCTTCGGCACGGTCTTGATCCGGGCGCGGCCCTCACGCGGCGCGATCGGCGTCGCGGTGCCGTTCAGGCGCTCGCCGAGTGCCTTGCGCACCAGCCGCAGCACCTGGTTGTGGTCGACGTTGCCGGCCACCGCCAGGACCATCCGCGGCAGCGTGTACCGGCGCTTGTAGAAGTTCCGGAGGGCGGCCGGTGACATTTCCACGATCGACTTCTCGGTGCCGAGCACCGGGCGGCCGAGCGGGTGGTCGCCGAGGATGGCCGTCACGAACGTCTCGTGCAGCAGGTCTTCGGGGTCGTCGTCGCGCATCGAGATCTCTTCGAGGACGACGCTGCGTTCCATGTCCATGTCGCGGTCGGTGCACAGCGCCTCGAACACGACGTCGGTGACCAGGTCCATGGCGAGTGGCAGGTCGGCGTCGAGCACCTGCGCGTAGTAGCAGGTGTGCTCCTTCGCCGTGAAGGCGTTGAACTCGCCGCCGACCGCGTCGATCTCCTCGGCGATCTGCGTGGCGTCACGGTGTTTCGTGCCCTTGAACAGCAGGTGCTCGAGGTAGTGCGCGGCCCCGGCGACGGCGACCGGCTCGTCGCGGGAGCCGATGCCGACCCACAGCCCGACCGTCGCCGAGCGGGACGCGGGGACGTGCTCGGTGATCACGCGCAGCCCGCCGGGCAGGACACTGCGCTTGACAACCGCACCGTCCGAAGTGGACTCGAGCGTGCGGGTGGTGCCGACGGGCTGCTCGTGCCCGGAAACCTGCCGTGCCATGGGTTCCTTACTCACCTTGCCGTGAAGGCCACCTCGGGAGTCCCCCGAGGTGGCCTTCACGGACCGATATTTCGCTGAACTGCGGCCTTACTTGGCGTCGGCCTTCTCGGCGTCGGCGGCGGGAGCCTCAGCGTCGGCGGGCTTGGCCGGCTCGTCCTCCTTGACGACGATCAGGCTGATCTTGCCGCGGTTGTCGATGTCGGCGATCTCGACGCGGAGCTTGTCGCCCACGTTGACCACGTCTTCGACCTTGTTGATCCGCTTGCCGTTGCCCAGCTTGGAGATGTGCACCAGGCCGTCCTTGCCCGGCAGCAGCGAGACGAACGCGCCGAACGCGGCCGTCTTCACCACGGTGCCGAGGAAGCGCTCGCCGACCTTGGGCAGCTGCGGGTTGGCGATGGCGTTGATCAGGTCGATCGCCGCCTCCGCCGACGGGCCGTCGGCCGCGCCCACGTAGATCGTGCCGTCGTCCTCGATGGAGATGTCGGCACCGGTCTGCTCGGTGATCGAGTTGATCATCTTGCCCTTCGGGCCGATGACCTCGCCGATCTTGTCGACCGGGATCTTCACGCTGGTGACGCGCGGGGAGTACGGGCTCATCTCGTCCGGGCTGTCGATCGCCTCGGCGATGACCTCCAGGATCGTGAGGCGAGCGTCCTTCGCCTGCTTCAGCGCGGCGGCGAGCACCTCGGAGGGGATGCCGTCGAGCTTCGTGTCCAGCTGCAGCGCGGTGATGATGTCCTTGGTGCCGGCGACCTTGAAGTCCATGTCGCCCAGGGCGTCCTCGGCGCCGAGGATGTCGGTGAGCGCCACGTAGCGGGTCTCGCCGTCGACCTCGTCGGAGACCAGGCCCATCGCGATGCCCGCGACCGGCGCCTTCAGCGGCACGCCGGCGTTGTACAGCGCCATGGTGGACGCGCAGACCGAACCCATCGAGGTCGAGCCGTTGGAGCCCAGCGCCTCGGAGACCTGGCGGATCGCGTACGGGAACTCGTCCCGCTTCGGCAGCACCGGCACCAGGGCGCGCTCGGCGAGCATGCCGTGGCCGATCTCGCGGCGCTTCGGCGAACCGACGCGGCCGGTCTCGCCAGTGGAGAACGGGGGGAAGTTGTAGTGGTGCATGTAGCGCTTGTGCGTCTCCGGGGACAGCGAGTCGATCTGCTGCTCCAGGCGAAGCATGTTCAGCGTGGTGACGCCCAGGATCTGGGTTTCGCCGCGCTCGAACAGCGCCGAGCCGTGCGCCCGCGGGATCACGGCGACCTCGGCCGAGAGCGACCGGATGTCGGTGAGGCCACGGCCGTCCATGCGGATCTTCTCGGTGAGGACCCGCTGGCGCATGATCTTCTTCGTCAGGGCCTTGAACGCCCCGCCGATCTCCTTGTCGCGGCCTTCGAAGGCCTCGCCTTCGCCCAGGCCGACCTTCTCCAGGACGGCGGCCTTGACCTCGTCGGTCGCGGCGTCGCGGTCCTGCTTGCCCGGGATCTGCAGCGCGCGGGCCAGGTCGTCGGTGGCGATCGCCGCGACGGCCTCGTAGACGTCCTGCTCGTAGGCCAGGAAGACCGGGAACTCACCGGTCGGCTTGGCGGCGACGTCGGCCAGCTTCTGCTGGGCCTCGCACAGCACCTTGATGAACGGCTTCGAGGCCTCGAGGCCTTCGGCGACCGCGACCTCGTCCGGCGCCTTGCCGCCGTCGGCGATCAGGTCGAGCGTGCGCTCGGTGCCCTCGGCCTCGACCATCATGATCGCGACGTCATCGCCCACGATGCGGCCGGCGACGACCATGTTGAAGGTCGCCTTCTCCAGCTGCGACCAGGTCGGGAACGCGACCCACTGGTCCTCGACCAGCGCGACGCGCACGCCGCCGACCGGGCCGGAGAACGGCAGGCCGGCGATCTGGGTCGACGCCGACGCGGCGTTGATGGCCAGCACGTCGTACGGGTCGTCCGGGTTCAGGCTCTGGACGGTGATGACGACCTGGATCTCGTTGCGGAGACCGTCGGTGAACGACGGGCGCAGCGGCCGGTCGATCAGGCGGCAGGTCAGGATCGCGTCGGTCGAGGGACGGCCCTCGCGGCGGAAGAACGCGCCGGGGATGCGGCCGGCCGCGTACATGCGCTCCTCGACGTCCACCGTCAGGGGGAAGAAGTCGAAGTGGTCCTTCGGGTGCTTCGACGCGGTCGTCGCCGAGAGCAGCATGGTCTCTTCGTCGAGGTACGCGACGACGGCGCCGGCGGCCTGCTTGGCCAGGCGGCCCGTCTCGAAGCGGACGGTGCGGGTGCCGAACCGGCCGTTGTCGATCACGGCTTCGGTCTCGTGCACGGTGACTCCGGTGGAGTCGGTCATAGGGTGTTTCTCCTCTTTAGTTCCTTCTATACGGCGCGAGTCTCCCACCCTGGGACCCATTTCGCCTGAGGACGCTCGAGGAATGAGGCCGGTCTTCGATCGAAGCTCCCGGGACGCTTCCCGGGAACCACTACCGAGGACCGGCGGACGGACCCTCGTGCGCGCTCGCGCCGTCTGGTGTTGTACCTGCGGCGAGGGGGAGCGACCCGGTGGTCACTCCCCCTCGGTTGCAGCTATCGGCGCAGGCCGAGGCGCTGGATCAGCGCACGGTAACGCTCGATGTCCACCTTCATCACGTAGTTCAGCAGCCGGCGGCGACGGCCGACCAGCAGCAGGAGCCCGCGACGCGAGTGGTGGTCGTGCTTGTGTTCCTTGAGGTGCTCGGTGAGGCCGACGATGCGCTTGGTCAGCAGCGCGACCTGGGCCTCGGGGGATCCGGTGTCCGAGTCGTGCACGCCGTACTCGGCAAGGATCGACTTCTTCTCTTCGGTGGACAGCGCCACTTGTGTTGCTCCTCGAAATAATCAGTGCCGTGCGGCCCCGGACGTGGATGCACGCCGGGAAGACGGTCACGGCCGCCACGGACTGCAGCCGGACCCGATCGTTGAGGTTACCAGCCCGCTGAACTGGGTCTTCAGGCGCGGTTCAGCTCGAACGAGCGAGCGACCCGGTAGCGGTGCCCGCCCGGCTCGCGCTCGCTGGTCATCAGCGCCACCGAGGTGGCCTGCCAGCTCCGGCTCGCGAAGTTCGAGAGACGTTCTGTCCAACGCGCGCCGAGGCCGGGTTCTTCCCGGGGGAACCGCGCGAGCGTCAGGTGGGCCGTGTAGGGCCTCGCTTCGGCGTCGGCACCCGCGGCGTGCGCGAGCGGCGTCAGCTCCGATCCGGCGACAGTCAACCACAGCACCCCGGGGAACGTCGCGGCCTTTTCCAGCCGGACGTCGACGGCGGCGCGCCCGGCCAGCCGCTCCGCAAGCCAGGCGCCGCGTTCGTCCAGGTCGTCCTGCCCGTAGTAGGCGAGGGTGACGTGCCAGCGTTCCGGCGGCTCCCAGCGAAGGCCGTCGCCGCGGTCGCCGAGGGCTCCGGCCAGCGTCTCGACGACATCGTCCGGCGGGAGCAGCGCGCTGAACAGGACCGGCATCAGGCGCCGTTGCCGGCCCGGCGGAGCAGGTCGGCGATGGCCGGGAAGTCCTCGTCGAGGCGCTTGGCGGCCTCGCCCAGGTCCTCGTCCTCGGCCACGTCACGCAGGTAGGCGAGGACCTTCTGGTCCTCGTTGACCACCGGGATGTTGTCGCGGCCGACGGTGGGACGCGAGTCGCGGACGTCCTCCATCGCGGCCAGCATCGCCTCGCGGTTGCCGGCGGCGACCTCGGGCACGAGGATCTTGCGCTCGAGCATGATCATCCTGGCCAGCACGACCGGGTTGCCGATCTTCGCCCGCCGCCCGCTCATCACCTGGCTGAGCATGGGAGCGCTGATCCCGAGGACCTCGGCCAGGAACGCCTGCGACACGTCGAACGCGACGACGAGCCGGCGCACCCGGTCGCCGAGCGGCTCTCCGTACCACTCGCGCTGCAACGCGATGTTGCGCTGGACGATCTTGTGGTCCTCCACCAGTTCCCGCTCCCCTTAAAAACCGCCTGCACACGTCCGTGCGCATTTTGCCACCGCTGTCACGTGCGTGAACGCGAAATCCCCTCTTCGCCCCCTTCGGGGAGCGCCTTCCGCGTCGCCACGACGTCCTCGTCGATCTGGGCGACCAGCCCGGCCGAATCGGCGAACCGCACCTGGTCGCGCAGCCGCGTCACGAAGTCGATCGCGACGTGCTGGCCGTAGAAGTCCTCGTCGACGTCGAGGACGAACGCCTCGACGGTCCGCTCGCGCCCGGAGAACGTCGGGTTCGTGCCGACCGAGACCGCGGCGCGCAGCCGGCGTCCGGGATCAGCCGAGCGGGTGAACCAAGCGCTGTACACGCCGTCGGCCGGGACGGCGGCGAAGCGCGGAGTCGACAGGTTCGCCGTCGGGTAGCCCAGGTCGTGGCCGCGGCCGACACCGCGGACGACGATCCCTTCCAGCCGGTGCGGGCGGCCCAGCGCCTCGGCGGCGGCCACGACGTCACCGGCGTCGATGCACGACCGGACGTAGGTGCTCGAGAAGGTGATGGCCGACTGGTCCTCTTCGGACAGTTCCTTGCCCTGGAGTTCGGCGCCGTAGGCGGCGAAACCGAAGCGGCGGCCCAGGGTGCGCAGCAGCGCGACGTCCCCGGCGGCCTTGGCGCCGAAGGTGAAGTTGTCGCCGACGATCACCGCGGCCGCGTGCAGCCGGTCGACCAGGACCTCGTGCACGAACTCCTCCGGCTGCAGCCGGGACAGCTCCAGGGTGAACGGCAGCACGCAGAAGACGTCGACGCCGAGGCCTTCGACGATCTCGGCCTTGCGCCGCAACGTGGTCAGCTGCGCCGGGTGGCTGCCCGGGCGCAGCACCTCCGACGGGTGCGGGTCGAAGGTCAGCATGACGCTCGGCAGCCCCCGCTCGGCGGCCGCGGCCACGGTCCGGCTGATCAGCTCCTGGTGCCCCCGGTGCACCCCGTCGAACACGCCGATGGTGACCACGCACCGGCCCCAGCTGCCGGGAAGGTCCCCCAGCCCACGCCACCGCAGCACGTCACACTCCCGTCTCTCGAGACCACCCTAGGCGGGCAGCAACACGACCACTGCGCGGGACACGCCTTCTTCGTCCGCGGCCAGGGCGAGCACCCGGCCGTCGGGTCCGAAGAGCCCGTAGGTGCCTTCGACGCCGGCCGCCGGGATGCGCTGGCCGTGGCGGACCGCCTTCGCCGTCGCGGCGTCGAGGTCGCGGCGCGGGAAGGCGGCGGCGACGGCGGCGTCGAGGTCGAGGCTCAGCTCGGGCTGTTCTTCGAGCTGGTCGAGGGTTTTCGCCTTCGCCAGGGTGAACGGCCCGACCGTGGTGCGCCGCAGCGCCTTCAGGTGACCGCCGACGCCGAGGTCCACGCCGAGGTCGCGGGCCAGCGCGCGGACGTAGGTGCCGGAGGAGCATTCGACGACCGCGTCGACCTCGACGTGGTCCTCTTCGTGGCGGACGGCCAGGACGTCGAAGCGGTAGACGGTGACCGGGCGCGGCGGGATGACGACGTCCTCGCCGGCGCGGACGCGGGCGTAGGCGCGCTTGCCGTCGATCTTGACCGCGCTGACCGCGCTGGGCACCTGCTGGATGTCGCCGGTCAGCTTGGCCACGCCGTTCGCGATGTCCACGTCCTGGATGTTCGTGGTTTCGGCTTGCGTGAGGACTTCGCCCTCGGCGTCGTCGGTCGTGGTGCTGCTGCCCAGGCTCAGGGTGGCGAGGTAGGTCTTGCGGTCCAGCGCCAGGTGGCCGAGCAGCTTGGTGGCGCGCTCGATGCCGAGCACCAGCACGCCGGTCGCCATCGGGTCGAGCGTGCCGGCGTGCCCGACCTTGCGGGTGCCCATGATGCGGCGGGCGCGGGCGACGACGTCGTGCGACGTCATGCCGGCGGGCTTGTCGACGATGAGCAGGCCGGGCGGCGGGGCGGGGCGGCGGGGCGGTTTGGGGCTCGACACGCGGGAACCCTATCGAGACCGCCGGATGCGCCCCAATGTGGCGTTGGGTGCGCTGGACGCACCCAATGTGGCGTTCGGTGCGCTGGACGCAACCAACGCCACATTGGGGCGTTTGGGGCGCACGTGCTCAGGCCGCGACGATCGGTGCTTCGGGCAGGGCGGCGTCCCAGCGGCGGCGGGTGATCCGCACCGGCAGCTCCTCCCCGCGGGCTTCGGCGAGGAAGAGGTGCGCGCGGGCCCGGCGCCACCACACGAGCATCCGGGCCGTGCCGACCGCCAGCACCACCACGAGCGCCAGCAGCGCCAGCCGGAAGTTCCCGCCGGTCGCCTGCAGCAGCACGCCGACGGCGAGCGCGGCGATCGTCGTCGCCACGAACCCGCCGACGTTGACCACGCCGGTCGCCGTGCCGACGCGGCTGAGCGGGTTGTAGTCGCGGGCGAGGGCGAAGCCGATCATCGACACCGGGCCGCCGAAGGCCAGGAAGGCGAACGCGGGTACCAGCACCGCCACCGGCACCTGCCCCGGCCAGCCCAGCAGCGTCGCCCAGACCAGCGCGGCGCCGCCGATGTACCCGCCGACCAGCGGCATCCGCAGCGACGGGTGGCGGCCGATCAAGCCGCCCAGCAGCGGCCCGCCCGCCATCGACCCGAAGACGAACACGGTGAGCAGCGCGCTGGCGGTGGCCTTCGACTGGCCCTGCCCCTGGACCAGCCAGGGCACGCCCCACAGCAGCGTCAGGGCGTTCGGGGCGAACATCGTGCTGAAGTGCACCCAGAAGCCCAGGCGTGTCCCCGGCGTCCGCCACGCCTCGGCGACCTGGTGCGCGAACTCCCGGGGGCGGACCTGTTCTCGGACGGCCGGTGGCACGCCCGCCGGGACGTCGCGGACCCGGAGCGTCACGACCACGGTGTAGAGGACCGTGACGGCGCCGACGGCCAGGAAGGTGGGCGTCCAGCCGGCGTCGTCGAGCAGGAGCGCCAGCGGGACGGTCGCGGCGAGGTTGCCGATGTAGCCGATGGCCGAGGTGAACGACATCAGCAGCGCGTACTGGCCGCCCGGGAAGTGGGCGGCGACCAGGCGCAGCACGCTGACGAAGGTGAGCGCGTCGCCGAGGCCGAGAACCCCGCGGGCGAACAGGGCCAGGCCGTAGGAGTGGGCGACGCCGAGCAGGATCTGGCCGGCGCCGAGCACCAGCACCGCGACGGTGAGCACGCGGCGGGGACCGTAGCGGTCGACGAGGACGCCGGTCGGGATCTGCATCGCGGCGTAGACGCCGACCTGCAGCACGGTGAAGGTGCCGAGCGCGGCCGCGCCGACGCCGAAGCGCTCGGCCGCCTGCAGCCCGGCGACGCCGAAGGAGGTGCGGTGGAAGACCGCGAAGAGGTAGGCGGTGACGGCGGCGAGCCAGATCAGCCAGGACCGGGCGGTGGCACGGCCGGTGGCGGGCGGCACAAGGACCTCCAGGGTTTCGGCGGTTCGGACGCAGGACGCCCGCGTTGCCGTCCCTACTACTTGTATCGCCTAAGCAACGTCGAAACATAGCCGTTACGCCGGTGGCATTGGCCACATGGTTTTATGTGAATCTCTTTCATATCCGGGAGCGGCGATGACGAGACTGCGCGGAGCCCACGCGGTGATCACAGGCGGGTCCAGTGGGATCGGCCTCGCGACGGCGGCCGCGCTGGCCGCGCACGGGGCGTCGGTCTCGCTGGTCGCGCGGGACGCTTCGCGGCTGCGGAAGGCGGCGGTGTCGCTGAAGTCACGCGGCGCTTCGGTCCGGACGGCCGCCGCCGACGTCTCGTCGCAGGCGGAGGTCGAGGAGGCGTTCGCTTCGCTGGTTTCGGAAGCGGGGCCGTGCGACGTGCTGGTGACGTCGGCGGGCCAGGCGCGTCCCGGCGAGTTCCTGGAGCTGGACGACGAGGTGTTCCGGCGGATGGTCGAGGTCGACTACTTCGGGACGCTGCACGCGGTGCGCACGGTGGCGCCGTCGATGGTCCGGCGGCACTCCGGGTCGATCGTGGCGATCTCGTCGGCCGCCGCGCTGCTCGGCATCTACGGGTACACGGCCTACGCGCCGGCGAAGTTCGCGGTACGGGGCCTGATGGAGACCCTGCGGGACGAGCTGACACCGGCCGGGGTGCACGTCGCCTGCGTCTACCCGCCGGACGTCGACACGCCGCAGCTGGCCGAGGAGAACCGGTGGAAGCCGCGCGAGACGGCCGCGATCAGCGGGACGATCCGCCCGATGGCGCCCGAGACGGTGGCGTCGGCGATCGTCCGGGCGGTGAAGCGGGAGCGGTTCGCGGTGTACCCGGACCGGTCGGTGGCCTTGCTCGCGGCGCTGGGCCCGCTCGCGGCGCCGGTCCTGCGCCGGATGGTGGACCGTCGCATCCGCCGCGCCCGCACCTGACGTCCCGGAACGGTCGGCTCGCGTACCCGGAGGGTCGGTTCGCGTACCTGGAGGGTCGGTTCGTGAGCCGACCCTCCAGGTACGCCGGCCGACTGTCCGGGTACGCGAGCCGACCGGTCAGATGGGGCGGATGGCGCCCGTGACCGCCCAGTTTCCGGAGCGCCAGCGGGCCAGGACCGCCGCCAGGCGCAGGAGCATGAACAACGAGAGGCCGGTCCAGATGCCCGTGAGGCCCCAGCCGAAGCCCAGGGACGCCCAGATCAGCGGGAGAAAGCCCAGGGCCGCGCTGCCGAGCGTCGCGTTGCGGAGGAAGGCCGCGTCGCCCGCGCCCAGCAGGACGCCGTCCAGGGCGAAGACCACTCCGGCGATCGGCTGGAGCGCCACGAAGAACCACCACGCGTGCGGAATCTCCGCCAGCACGCCCGGGTCGGACGTGAACGCGTGCGGCAGCACCCACGACAACGCCGCGAACAGCACGCCCAGGAAGCAGCCCATCAGCAGGCCGTACCCGGTGATCTGCGACGCGACGCCGCGCGCCTGCCGGGCCGAGCCCGCCCCGAGCGCGGCCCCGACCAGCGACTGCGCGGCGATCGCCACCGAGTCCAGCACCAGCGCGAGGAACGTCCACAGCTGCAGCACCACCTGGTGGGCGCCGACCGCCTCGGTCGACGTCCGGGCCGCGACGGCCGCCGCCGAGACGAAGCACGCCTGGAACGCCATGCTGCGCAGCACCAGGTCCCGGCCGAGGCCGAGCTGGGCGCGCATCACCTTGAAGTCCGGCCGCAGCCCCACCTTTTCGCGCACCAGCGCGGCGAAGAACAGCGACGCCGAGATCACCTGAGCGACGACGTTGGCGATCGCCGAGCCCTCCAGGCCGAGGCCGGCCCAGTACACGAGGACCGGGCACAGCACGGCCGAGATCCCGTTGCCCGCCAGCACGTACCGCAGCGGTTTCGCGGCGTCCTGCACGCCGCGCATCCAGCCGTTGCCGGCCATGGTGACCAGGATCAGCGGCGCCCCGAACAACGCGATCCGCAGCCACGACACGGCGGCGGAAGCGATCTCGTCACTGCCCGAGAGCGCTCGCGCGATCGGCCAGGCCAGCAGCTGCCCGGCAACCAGCACGAAGAGCCCGACCAGCAGCGCCAGCCACGTCGCCTGCACCCCTTCGCGGACGGCGTCGGCCCGGCGGCCGGCGCCGTGCAGCCGGGCCGTGCGGGACGTCGTGCCGTACGACAGGAACGTCAGCTGGCTCGACACCTGCGCCAGCACGACCCCGCCGAGCGCGAGCCCGGCCAGCGACAACGCGTCGAGGTGACCGACGACGGCGGTGTCGACCAGCACGTACAGCGGCTCGGCGGCCAGCACCCCCAGCGCGGGCACAGCCAGGCCCAGCACGCGCTTCGCCGGAACCCGCTCGGTCTCCTCCACACCCACCACGGACCGGACTCTAACCGCCGCCACCGACAGTTCCGGCCGGTGGGAACCGCCCGGCTCAGAGCAGCGGCGCGCGCTCCAAGGCCTCGCGCAGGCCCGCCAGGACCTCCTCGGCGGTGCCCGCGATCGTGCAGCCCGCGGCCTGCCGGTGCCCGCCGCCGCCGAACTCGGCCGCCACCGCCGAGACGTCGATCCCCCGGGAGCGCAACGAAATCTGCCACTGCCCCAAGTGAGCCAGGTCCTGCTTGAGCACCGCCGCGACGGCCGCCTCGCGCACCGAGCGGACGACGTCGACGACCGACTCGACCTCTTCGCCGCGGACCGTGCGCGCCGCCTCCTCGCGGACCACGGCGTGCACAAAACCCCGGCCCTGGGCCGCGGCCGGCTCCAGCTGAGCCTCGCGAAGCACCGATGACAGCATCGGCAGCCAGGCGTACGGCCGTTCGTCGACGATCCGCCGCACCACCGCTTCGGGGTCGACGCCCGCTTCCAACAGCCGCGCCGCCATCCGGTGCGTCTCCGGGCTCGCCCGGCGGAACCCGCTGGTGTCGGTGACGATCCCCGCGTAGAGCCCCCGCGCGATCGGCTCGTCCAGCTCGGCGCCCAGCTCCTCCAGGACCCGGCCGACGAGGATCGCGCTCGCCTCGGCGCGCTCGTCGACCACGTGACAGGTGCCGTAGAACGTGTTGGTCGCGTGGTGGTCGATCACCAGCACCGCGCCGGCGAGCTCGACGCGCCCGGCGAGCCGGCCGAGCCGCTTCGGCGTCGGCGTGTCGACGCAGACCAGCAGCGCTTCGGTGTCCGGCAGGTCGTCCGGGTGGGTGAGCAGGCCGTCCTCGTCGAGCCACCGCAGCGTCTCCGGGGCCTCGTCGGGCTCGCCGAAGGACACCCGGACCTTCGCGCCGCGCTGGAGCAGCGCCCGGCCGAGGGCGAGCGCGCTGCCCAGCGCGTCCGCGTCCGGCCGGACGTGCCCGAGCACCGTCACGTCGGTGGCCGACGCGAGCAGCGCGGCCGCGTCCCGGATGTCCTGCGCCAAAGTAGGGGTCACGGTGCGTCACGCTACGCTCTGCGGGATGCCTGAGTACGCGATGCTGGTCTACCCCTCGGCCAACCGGGTCTACGCCGCCTCCGCCCCCGCGCTGCTGCGCGCCGAGCTGGCGGTGTTCGGCGCGGGCCTGGCGGCCGAGCTGTCCGCGATCGAAGACGTCGAGCTCGGCGGCGTCGGGTATGTGCGCTTCACGAGCTCGGCGCCGCTCGGTGAGCAGGACCTCGCGCTCCTGTCGAACCTCTCGTCGCTGTACGCGCTGTTCGAGCTGGGTGACGACGTCCTCCGTCCGGTGCGGGTGACGCCGCTGGCGAAGGCCGACTCGGACCTGCTGACCATCCAGAAGTACGCGGGCAAGACGAACGAGCTGTTCACCAAACTGCTGGTGAACGTCACGCTGATGGCGACCGCGGACCCGTTCTCGGACAAGCCGAAGTACCTGCTCGACCCCCTGTGCGGCCGCGGGACCACGCTCAACCAGGCGATGATGTACGGCCTGCACGCGACCGGGCTGGACGTCGACGCCAAGGACTTCGAGGCGTACGAGGCGTTCATCAAGACGTGGCTGCGGAACAAGCGCGTCAAGCACACCGCCGAGTCCGGGCAGCTGCGGCGCAACAAGGTCCGGCTCGGGCGGCGGCTCGACATCGAGTACGCATGGGACAAGGAAGCCTACAAAGCGGGCGACACGCGCAAGCTCACCTACTTCAACGCCGACACGCTCACCACCGACGAGGTGCTGCGGGCGAACTCCTTCGACGTGATCGTGACCGACGCGCCGTACGGCGTGCAGCACGGCAGCCACCGCGAGGCCGGGTTGCAGCGGAGCCCGCGCGACCTGCTCGCGGCGGCCGTTCCCGTGTGGACCCGGGTACTGCGGCCCGGCGGCGCGCTCGGCATTTCGTGGAACACCACCGTGCTGCCGCGCGAGGAGCTGGTCGAGGTGCTGCGCAAGGCCGGGCTCGACGTCCGGGAAGGCGGGCCGTGGGAGGAGTTCGCCCACCGGGTGGACCAGGCCATCCTGCGTGACCTGGTCGTCGCCGCCAAACCCACGTCTTGAGCCGACACAGCCTGAGTCGACAAAGCGCTACTGCGTGAGCTCACCCCTGGCGGGTGCCGGGGAGTGTCCGTTGTCCTCCGGGGCGCCGGTGGCGGGCGCGGGCGGGGTGCTCAGGCCGCGCTTCACCGAGTCCAAGATGGACAGTCCTTGCCCGACGAGACCCGCGGCCATCTCCCCGAGGCCGTCGGCGCCGTTGAGGATGTTGACGTTCGCCCCGGACAGGCCACGCCCGGCTTCCTTGACGATCTGCGGCAGCTGGTCGATGAGCATCCGGTCGAGCGCGACGCGGTTGTTCGAGGCCGCGGCCTCCGCTTGCACGCGCATCTTTTCCGCCTCGGCCAGCGCCAGGATGCGGATCCGCTCGGCCTCCGCGTCGGCGGGCTTGATGACCTCGGCCACCAGCTGCTGCTGCCGCAGCTCGGCTTCGCGCTGGGCCAGCTCGGTGCGGGCGTCGATGACCTCCTGCTGCGCCTTCGCCTGCGCGAGCGGGCCGGCCTGGGCGGCCTCGGCCTGCGCCGCTTCGACCTCCGCGCGGTACTGCGCCTGCACGATCGACGTCTGCCGGGCGTACTCCGCCTGCGTCCGCTGCGACTCCTGCTCGGCCTCGGCCGCGGCCTTGTTCGCCACGGCCTGCGCGATCTGCGCGTCCCGCTGGATGGCGGCGTTGTGCGGCGCGGCCATCGCGGCGATGTAGCCGAGCTTCATGTCGTCGATCGACTGGATCTGCAGCGCGTCGACGGTGAGCCCGATCTTGGCCATCTCGACCGCCGAGCCGTCCAATACCTCGGTCGCCAGCTTCTGCCGCTCGGTGATGATCTCCTCGACCGTCATCGACCCGATGATGGACCGCAGGTGGCCGGCGAAGATCCGGCCGGTCAGCACGGACATCTGGTCCTGGTCGGAGAGGAACCGCTGGCCGGCGTTGACGATGCTTTCGGTGTCGTTGCCGACCTTGAACGCGATCACCGCCCGGACGGTGAGGGCGATGGCCTGCTTCGTCACGCACACTTCGGTCACTTCGGCCTCGCACATGGCGAGCGTGAGGAACCGGACTTTCCGGAAGACCGGCATGACGAACGCACCGTGGCCCGTGACGACCCGGAACGGCGACGCGCCCTTGCTGTTGCCCCCGGAAATCAGCATCGCCTCGTTAGGGGCGGGCACGCGATAACCGAACATCGGCTGTCCTTTTCGAAAGCTCTAGGAAGCGGGATCCGAGGCGTCCCACGCCACGACGTCGACCGTGCGCCGTCCCCGGGTTTCCACGACCAGGACGGTCGTGCCCTTCGGCAGCTCCGTGTCGGACCAGGCAAGGAAGGTTTCCAGGCCACCCCTGATCCTGATCAGCACCTCCCCGGGGCCCCGCTGCCCGCGGGTGCCGACCAGGAGGACTCCGGTGCGGCCGGACGGGGAGAGATCGGAGTGCATGGGTACCGACCCCCCTCGGTGGCCGTCTCGGTGCGGGTTGACCCCCGCTGCCACCATTGTGCTCCCGGCGGACACGCGGCGCGGGCAGTGTGAGGTTCCGATCAGGGGGCAACCCGGCGGGCCGTCCGGGCGTACGGCCGCCGCTATACTCTCCCAGCGTGACCGTCGAGCAACGCCCCTTGCGCGCGGACGCCCGGCGCAACCGGGAGGCCCTGGTCGCGGCGGCGCGGGAAGTGTTCGGCGCCAAGGGCGTCGACGCCCCGCTCGACGAGATCGCCCGGCGCGCCGAGGTCGCGATCGGCACCCTCTACAACCGGTTCCCGACGCGGGCCGACCTTGTCGAAGCGGCGTTCCTGCCGACGCTGGAAGAGGGCCGGGCCGTGCTGGAGGAGGCCCTCGCGTGCGAGGACCCCTGGGCGGGCTTCGTCCTGTTCCTCGAACGTTCGGTGCTGATGCAGGTCTCCGACCGCGGCTTCACCGAAGTGTGCTCGCGGACGTTCGACCCGGCATCGGCGCTGGAGAAAGCCAAGCAGGCCAACGGTTCCCGGATGAACCGGATCATCTCGCGCGCCCAGGAGGCCGGTGCGTTGCGGAAGGATTTCCGGGGGCCCGACCTCGCGATCGTGTACGCGGCGGCGACCGCCACCCCGGACTGGCGGCGGGCGCTCGGCATCGTCCTCGACGGTCTGCGCGCGCGATGACGTGGCTCGCGGACACCGCCGCGTCGTACGACACCGTGGCTTCGAGCTACGCCGAGTTCGTGTCCGACGCGCTCGAGAAGCAGCCGCACCTCAAAGCGGCGCTGACGGTGTTCGCCGCGCAGGTCGACGGGCCGGTGGTGGACGTCGGCTGCGGCCCGGGGCACTTCACGGCGTACCTGGCTTCACTGGGGGTCGACGCGTCCGGCATCGACCTCTCGCCGGGGATGATCGACCTCGCCCGGCGGGCGCACCCGGAGCTGACGTTCGAGGTGGGCTCGATGACGGACCTCGCGCTGCCCGGCGCATCGGTCGCGGGCGTGCTGGCGTCCTGGTCGCTGATCCACGTCCCGGACGAGGCGGTGCCGGTGGCGCTGGACCACTTCCACCGCGTGCTGCGGCCGGGCGGCCTGCTGGTGATCGGCTACCACGTCGGCGTGGGCACGCGGCTCAAGACCCAGGGCTACGGCGGGCACCCGATGCGGGTGCACGTCCACCTCCGGCAGCCGTGGTGGCTGGCCCGGCGGGTGCGGGAAGCCGGGTTCACCGTGGACGCGGAATGGCTGCTCAACCCCGAGGCCGAGGTTTCGCAAGGGATTCTCTTCGCTGCGAAATAGTGCGTTCATGAGTTACGCTCCCTCCATGTTGATGGGGGTTTTCCGCCGGTTCGGCGTTTTCGTGACTGTCGTCCTGTCCGTGCTCGCCTCGACGCTGCTGCTCGGCGCGTCCGCCGCGCAGGCCGCGCCGACGCCGCTGGGCAAGCAGAACTGGGTGGTCAGCGTCGCCGGGTTCACCGAGGCGCCCGGCAGCAACTACCTGCGGCTCGGCTACCTCGTGTTCGACCCGTCGAGCAACGCCGTCCAGCACAACTTCTGGACGTGGAGCCAGCGCGATTACCCCGTTCCGGTGAACAGCGGGGACGTCTACTACTGCGGCCAGTTCACGCCGGGCACCAACCCGCGCAACAACTGCGCGATCAAGACCGCACCCGGGTTCACCGGCGACCCGAACGGCCACTTCACCGGCACCTACGCCTACAACTCGACGTCCGGCCAGGTGACGATCACCTGGACGAGCAGCACGATCAACGGCTCGACGACCGCGGTGAACCTCGGCGAGACCTGGGCGGTCTCCGAGCTGCACCCCGGCCTCGGCCGGATGGAGCTGGTGAACGACACGTACTCGATCACCGGTGGCTACGCCTACGGCAGCAACGCCTCGCTGGCCGTGACGAGCAAGGCGCCGATGAGCACAATCCGCGCCACCAAGCGGTCGTACGTGTACGAGGCGCACAGCTGGAACAACGACAAGATCACCACCGTGGCCCGCGGGTCGGCGGGCAGCTTCACCGTCAGCCCCGACTGGAACGCCTGCACGGACGGTTCGTGTCTCGGGTACGTGCAGAAGAACGCGGGTTGCGACGCGGCGTCCTGCTGCGGGAAACCGGGCACCGCCGGGTATGACGCGTGCGTGCAGAAGCTCGCCGACAGCGGCGACCGGCGCTTCTACTACCTGACCGGCGACCTGGGCGGCCGGCGCAACAGCTACGAGTTCTGGTGCGAATGCCTCTCCTACGACGGGTGCTACCTGGCGAACAGCCACGTGCGGCCGCTGTTGCAGGTGATCGACGATTCGGGAGCGTTCCAGGGCTGGGTGGGCGCCGAGGTCAGCCCGGACCGCAGCGGCACCCGGGTGATGGACGGCGAGTACTACGGCGCCTTCGCGATGGTGGCCTGACGCCCGGGAAACCGGTCACGCCAGGCGCTCCCCCACGAACTTCAGGACCTCCGGCAGGATCCCGCGCCAGTACGCGTCGTCGTGCTTGCCCGGCGAGAACCGGGACACCACCGGGTTCACCGCCTTCACCAGCTTGCGGTCCGCACCCAGGAACGGGTCCGACTCGCCGCACCACACGCCGAGGCCGCCGGGGCGCAGATCGGCCGGGTGCAGCAGGGGTTCGGAGGCCCGCCAGTTCGCTTCGTCCGCGAACACCTTGCGGCTGCGGGCGTCCGGCCAGCTGACGAACAGCGCCGCGCTCGCCGTGGCCACCGCTTTCAGGTCCGGGTGGGCGCGGGCGAACCGGAGCGCGCCGAAGCCGCCCATCGAAATGCCGAACACCGCCGACGCCGGACGCAAGTCGCGTTCCGCCAGCCAGCCGGGGACTTCGTCGGTGAGCATGCGCTGCGGGTCGTCGTCGCCGCCGACGTCCACCCAGTAGTGGTCACCGTCGAGCGCCGCGATCGCGAACGGCGGTGTTCCCGCCCGCACCGCCGCCGTCAGGAGCGTAGGGACGCCCAGCGAAAGGAACGTCCGTGCCTGCGCGCCGCGGCCGTGCAGGGCCAGGCACACCGGCAGCCCCGAAGCCGGGACGCCTTCGGGGGTGATCAGCACGAGGTCGACGTCCGTGCCGCGGGCCGCCGAGTGCATGCGCTGCACCGTCACCGGGTCGCGCACCGCCGACGGGCGGGTCGGCTCCGGAACCGGGGGCGGGCCGGGCGGGGGTTCGGCCGACGAGCAGCCCGCCAGCAGCGCGAGTGCGCTGCCGGCGAGCAGGCCGCGGCGGGAAAGCACGGGTCAGCCCCGGCTCTCCTCCTCCGCGAGCTCGTCGTCTTCAGCCTCTTCACGAGGGGCCTTGTACGGGTCGGCGTCGCCGGCGTGCTGGGCACCGGTCGCGCGCCGGGCGACCTCGGCGTCGGCCTCGCGGGCCTTCGCCAGGAGGTCTTCGATCCGCTTCGACTCCTCGGGAATCGTGTCGGCGACGAACGTCAGCGTCGGCGTGTAGCGGACCCCGGTGCCCTGCCCGACCTTCGTGCGCAGCACGCCGCGCGCCGATTCGAGCGCGGCCGCGGCACCGGCGAAGTCCGGGACGGAGTCCAGCTTCTCGCCGAGCACCGTGTAGTACACCGTCGCGTCGTGCAGGTCGCCCGTGACCTTCGTGTCCGTGATGGTCACGTAGTCCAGCCGCGGGTCCTTGACCTCGTGCTCGATCGCCGACGCGACGATCTGCGAGATCCGCTTGGCGAGCTTGCGAGCCCGAGCAGGATCGGCCATGTCGTTCTCCTAGGAAGATCTAATCGTCTGGGCCGAGCAGCCGGCGGCGCGCGGAAAGCAATTCGAACTCCGGTCTGCTCGCCACGTACCGCTCACACGAGTCGAGCACGTCACGGACGTGCTCGCCACCTTCGGCGACCACGGCCACCCCGATGAGGGTGCGGCGGTGCAGGTCGGTGTGCCCGGCTTCGGCCACCGACACGGCGAAGCGCTTGCGCACCTCGGCCAGCACCGGACGGACCACGGATCGCTTCTGCTTCAGCGAATGAACGTCACCGAGCAGGATGTCGAGCTCGAGAGCTCCGACGAACATAGGCAGGTGAGTTTGGTGTAGTAGGGACCACCCGGGGGTCCAGGGGGCTTGCCCCCTGGCGGGGGTTTGGGGGTTCGACCCCCAAGGGACACCGTAGAGGCGGGGAGGGGCGAGCGATTTCCGCGAGCACACCCCTCCCCAACTAGCCTCTACGCTCGCGGCTTCTCGCGCTGCTCGTACGTCTCGATCTGGTCGCCGACCTTCAGGTCGCCGTACGAACCGAGCGTCAGACCGCACTCGTAGCCCTCGCGGACCTCGACCACGTCGTCCTTGAACCGCCGCAGCGAGCTGATCGGCAGGTTCTCCGCCACGACCGTGCCGTCGCGGAGCAGACGGGCCCGGGCGTTGCGCCGGATCTCGCCGGACATGACCAGGCAACCCGCGATCGTGCCGATCTTGGAGGACTTGAAGACCTCGCGGACCTCCGCGCGGCCCAGCTCGACCTCTTCGTACTCCGGCTTGAGCATGCCCTTGAGAGCCTGCTCGATCTCGTCGATCGCCTGGTAGATGACCGTGTAGTACCGGACGTCGACGCCCTCGCGGGTGGCCCGCTCGGTCGCCTTGCCCTGGGCGCGGACGTTGAACCCGAGGACGATCGCGTCGGACGCGGTCGCCAGGTCGATGTCCGACTCGGTCACGCCACCGACACCGCGGTGGACCACGTTCAGCTCGACCTCGTCGCCGACGTCCAGCTGCAGCAGCGAGGCTTCGAGGGCCTCGACCGTACCCGAGTTGTCACCCTTGATGATCAGGTTGAGGCTGTTCGTCTCCTTCAAGGCGGAGTCGAGGTCCTCGAGGCTGACCCGCTTGCGGCGCGACGCGTTGAGCGCGTTCCGCGTACGAGCCGACCGGCGCTCGGCGATCTGCCGGGCGACGCGGTCCTCGTCGACCACCAGGAAGGTGTCACCCGCACCCGGCACCGAGGTGAACCCGATGACCTGGACGGGACGCGACGGCAGCGCCTCGGTCACGTCGACGTTGTGCTCGTCGACCATCCGGCGGACGCGGCCGTAGGCGTCACCCGCCACGACCGAGTCACCGACGCGCAGCGTGCCGCGCTGGACCAGGACGGTGGCCACCGGGCCGCGGCCGCGGTCGAGGTGCGCCTCGATCGCGACACCCTGGGCCTCCATGTCCGGGTTGGCCCGGAGGTCCAGAGCGGCGTCGGCGGTCAGCAGGATCGCCTCGAGCAGGCCGTCGATGTTGATGTTCTGCCGCGCGGAGATCTCGACGAACATCGTGTCGCCGCCGTACTCCTCGGCCACGAGGTTGTACTCGGTCAGCTGCTGCCGGATCTTGTCCGGGTTCGCGCCTTCCTTGTCGATCTTGTTGATCGCGACCACGATCGGGGCCTTGGCGGCCTGCGCGTGGTTGATCGCCTCGACCGTCTGCGGCATCACACCGTCGTCGGCCGCCACCACGATCACCGCGATGTCGGTCGAGTTCGCACCACGGGCACGCATGGCGGTGAACGCCTCGTGACCCGGGGTGTCGATGAAGGTGATGAGCCGCGGGTTGCCCTCGAGCTCGGTCTCGATCTGGTACGCACCGATGTGCTGCGTGATGCCGCCGGCCTCGCTCTCGCGGACCTTCGTCTTCCGGATCGTGTCGAGCAGGCGGGTCTTACCGTGGTCGACGTGACCCATGATGGTCACGACCGGCGGCCTGACCTGCAGGTCCTCTTCGCCACCCGCGTCGTCGCCGTAGGTGATGTCGAAGGTCCCCAGCAGTTCGCGGTCCTCCTCCTCGGGGCTGACGACCTGAACGTTGTAGTTCATTTCGCCGCCGAGCAGCTCGAGGATGTCGTCCGACACGGACTGCGTCGCGGTGACCATCTCGCCGAGGTGGAAGAGCACCTGCACCAGCGAAGCCGGGTTGGCGTCGATCTTCTCGGCGAAGTCGGTCAGCGAGGCACCGCGCGGCAGCCGGATCGTCTCGCCCTGGCCCTTGGGCAGGCGGACGCCGCCGACGCTGGGCGCCTGCATGTTGTCCATGTACTCCTGGCGCTTCTGCCGCTTCGACTTGCGGCCCTTGCGCGAGGGACCACCGGGACGCCCGAAGGCACCCGCGGTACCGCCACGGCCACCGGGGCCACCACGGCCACCGCCGCCGCCACGGAAACCGCCGCCACCGGCCGGGGCACCGCCGCCGCCACCGGGGCCGCCGCCACCCGGACGGAAGCCGCCGCCACCGCCGCCGCCACCGGGACCGCCGCGGAAGCCACCGCCGCCGCCACCGCCACCGGGACCGCCGCGGAAACCGCCGCCACCGCCACCGGGGCGACCGCCGCCGCCACCGCCACCGCCGGGGCCGCCACGGGCGCCGCCACCGGGACCACCGCGAGCGCCGCCACCGGGACCGGCGGGACGCTGCGTGCGGCCCGGCATCATGCCGGGGTTCGGCCGCGGGGGCATGTTGCCCGGGCTCGGCCGGTTGCCGCCGGCGCCACCGCCGGGACGCGGGGCCGGACGGTCACCGGCACCCTGGGAGCCACCACCGGGCCGCGGCGGGCGGTTGTCGCCGCCCTGACCGCCACCGGGGCGCGGGCCCTGCGGGCGCGGCGGGGCGCCGGAACCGACGCCGAACGGGTTGTTGCCGACGCGCGGCGTGCGCGGGCCGGGCTTGGGACCGCCGGGCTTGGGGCCCTGCGGCTTCGGCGGGACGACCGAACCGGTGCCCTGCGCGGGCGCGGCCGGGGTGTCCTGCTTCGGAGCGGCCGGAGCCTCCGCTTTGGCGGCCGGGACCTGCTCCTGGGGTTCGGGCGCGGCAGGCTGCTGGCGCGGGCCGGGCCGGGGGCCGGGGCGCTGCCCCGGGGTGGCCGGCTTCGACGCCGCGGGCGCCTGCTGCTGGGGTGCCGCCGCCGGAGCCTCAGCGGCCGGGGCGGGTGCCGCCTTGGCCGCCGGAGCCTGCTGCTGGGCAGGCGCGGGGGGCTTCGGGGCGGCGGGCTTGGCCGGCGGTCCGGGACGCGCCGACGGGCCGGGGGTGGGCTTCTTGGCGCCCTTGGGCGCATACGCGTCACGCAGACGGCGGGCGACGGGCGCCTCGACCGTGGATGACGCGGACTTGACGAACTCGCCCTGTTCCTTCAACTTCGCGAGAACGTCCTTGCTGGTGATGCCGAGCTCTTTCGCGAGCTCGTGTACGCGGGCCTTGCCTGGCACAACTCTCCTCATCTAGGGGAGGCCAGGCGGAAAACCCGCTGACCTCGTCCTTATTGTCTGACGCTCATGGCTTCAGCTTCACGGCTGACTCATGACGGGTCGACCTGCTTCCTTGATTCCTCGCGAACCCGGGGACGTCCCGGCTTCGTGGTGCGTAGTGGTGCGCCCGACCTGCTCGCGGACCTCGCGGGCGTCGAGCGCCCCGGGAGCCCGCAAGGCTCTCGGGAAGGCTCGCCGCCGTTCGGCCTTGGCCAGGCAGTCCGGATCGGGGTGCAGCCAAGCTCCCCGGCCCGGCAGCCGCCGACGTTCGTCGACGACCACCTTCCCGGCCACCGCGACCACGCGCAGCAGCTCACCGATCAATGCCCGCCGCTTGCAGCCGACACAAGTCCGCACCGGGGAATTCCGGTGGGGCTGGTGCTCGGCTACCCGCCGCGGGCGTTGAACCACTCCTGAGTCTAGCGCTTCGACCTTCACTCAGCCGAACCGGTTGTCGCGGCGGGCCGCGGCGGACGGGCGTGGTCTTGATCACCCTCGTCGTCCGCCGGTGCGGCGTCGCTGCGGATGTCGATCCGCCAGCCGGTCAGACGGGCGGCGAGGCGGGCGTTCTGGCCCTCCTTGCCGATCGCCAGCGACAGCTGGAAGTCCGGCACCACGACACGGGCGGTCTTCGCCCGCTCGTCCACGACTCGTACCGAAACAACCTTCGCGGGGGACAGCGCATTCCCGACGAAGCGGGCCGGATCCTCGGAGTAGTCGATGATGTCGATCTTCTCGCCGGCCAGCTCGCTCATCACGTTGCGCACGCGCGCGCCGACCGGGCCGATGCAGGCGCCCTTGGCGTTGACGCCCGGCACGGTCGACTTGACCGCGATCTTCGTGCGGTGCCCCGGCTCACGCGCGACGGCGGCGATCTCGACCGTCCCGTCGGCGATCTCCGGGACCTCCAGCGCGAACAGCTTGCGCACCAGGTTCGGGTGCGAACGCGAGAGCGTGATCTGCGGGCCGCGGTTGCCGCGCGAGACGGTGACCACGTACGCCTTGATCCGGCTGCCGTGCTCGTAGGACTCCCCCGCCACCTGCTCGGCGGACGGCAGCACGCCCTCGGTGTCACCCACCTGGACCACGACCATGCCGCGCGCGTTGGCGCGGGCGTCGCGCTGGATGACCCCGGCGACGATCTCGCCCTCCTTGGTGGAGAACTCGCCGAAGGTCTTCTCGTGCTCGGCGTCGCGCAGCCGCTGCAGGATGACCTGGCGCGCGGTGGTGGCGGCGATCCGGCCGAAGCCCTCCGGGGTGTCGTCCCACTCCTCGTCCACCTGGCCGTCGTGGGTCAGCGTGTGCGCGAGCACGCGCACCAGCCCCGTCTTGCGGTCGATGTCGATGCGGGCGTGCGCCTGGTGGCCCTCGGTGTGCTTGTACGCGGTGAGCAAGGCCGTCTCGATGGCCTCGATCACCGTTTCGAAGGGGATGTCCTTGTCCCGTTCGATCGCCCGCAGAGCGGCGATGTCGACGTTCACTTCGACCCCTTCTCCGTCTCGGCCCGACCGGCGCCGGTCAGGCCGGACGCGTCGTCTTCCAGCAGTTTCAGATCCTCGGCGGCCGGCTGCTTGAACTCGATCTCCACGACCGCCTTCGCCACGTCGGCGTAGCGGACGTCGCGGATCTTGCCGCCTTCGAGGACGCGGGCGGCGTCCTCGCCCGCGTGGCCGACCCGGCCGATGAAGGGCGCGCCGTCGGCCGGGGTGACCTTCACCAGGCGGTACCGCGCGCGCCGCCAGTGCCGGGCCTGGGTGAGCGGGCGGTCGAGGCCCGGCGAGGTGACCTCCAGCGTGTAGGCGCTCGCGAGCACGTGCTCGTTCTCGTCGAGCACCGCCGAGACCTTGCGGCTGATCTCGGCGACCTCGTCCAGCCCGACCCCGTCGTCGGAGTCGACGACGACCTTGACCAGCTGCCGCCGGCCGGCCTGCTGCACCTCGAACGAATCGAGGTCGAAACCCGCGGCGGTGACGGCTTCGGCCACTATCGGCTGAAGCCGGCTGGCGAGTTCTCCTGGCACGTGGGGCTCTCCTGTCTCGGGCGGGTCGTGGTGGACCAGCTTATCCGGTCGCCCCGTCACCCCGCGCGAGCGGCGGGGGCGCCCCGAGGCCTGGCAGGATGGGGCGGCGTGACCGGAAGACCGACCGAGCTGACCCGTCGTGCCGCCCTCCGCGCGGGGGCGCTGGCCGCCCTGGCTGTTCCCCTCGCCGCGTGCGGGCCCGGCTACGACGAGAGCCCCGACCCGCTGCGGCCGCTGCTGGCCGCCGCCGAAGCGGACGCCGCGGCCGCGCGGGCACTGGCCGCGGGCAAGGACGCCGACGCCGCCGGCCAAGTCGCCGACGCGCGCGCGGCGCACGCGGCCGCGCTGAAGTCCGAAGTGGACCGCCTGAACCGGCCCGCGCCGTCGCCGTCCCCCGCGCCGCCGGCGCCCGCGGCGCTCAGCGACCTGAAGGAACGGCTGGCGGCCGCCCGCAAGCAGGCCGAAGACCTCGTCGGCGGGCTGCCGCGCTACCGCGCAGGCCTGGTCGCGGCGGTCGCGGCGGGCTGCGCGTCGCTCCAGCGCCTCGCCCCGGCGCTGGGGCCCGGCGAAGACGCCCCGAAGGTGGGCGTCGCACCGGCCGCTGTCGTGCCCCAGGAAGCCGTGGACCCGCTGCAGGTGGCGCTCGCCGCCGAGCACGCCGCGGTCTGGGTGTACGGGCTGGTCAGCGCGTTCCTGCCGGGCGACTTCGGCGACGCCGAGAAGAGCGGCGCCGCGGAGCACGCCCTGCGCCGTGACTTCCTGCAGACGATGCTGTCGGCGTCCGGGGCGACCCCGGTCGCGCCGGAACCGGCGTACGTGCCGAAGAAGCCGGTGACGGACGCGGCGTCGGCGGCACTGGTCGTCGCGACGGCCGAAGCCGACTGCGCGTCGGCGTGGCTGGCGGTGATCAACCACACCGACGACGCGGGCCTGCGCACGACGGCCCTGCACGCGCTGGTCGCCGCCTCCCGCCGCGGCACGCCGTGGCGGTCCGAAGCGGGCGAGAAGCCGGTGGCGATCGCCATGCCCGGCCAGGCTAGCTGACCCCTCGATCACCCCAATGTGGCGTTCGGTGCGTTGAACGCACCCAATGTGGCGTTCGGTGCGTTGAACGCACCCAACGCCACATTGGGGTGCTTCGGGCCCGGGTCAGTGGAGGTCGGCCGAGAGGCGCAGGGCGTCGTCGGCGATCTTCTTGATCAGCGCCTTGTCCGTGTGCTTGCCGTAGAAGTCGGCCAGCACGATCGTCGTGTTCGTGCCGTCCACCTTCGCGGCGTACGCCGCGTCGCTGCTGCTCACGCTCGGGACGCCGGTGCCGGCGAACGTCTTGTCGCGGACCAGGTCGGTGACGTTGCCGGTGTTGTCCTTCTCGGTCAGCGCCTTGAGCGCCTTCGCCTTGGCCGAGTCCGGCATGCCCACCAGCACCACCGAGACGAGGGCCTTCTGGCCACCCGTCTCCGTCGTGTACAGCGCGCGGACCAGCGACTGGCACGGGTTGTCCTGGAAGAACTCCTTGGTCTTGCCGTAGGACTTCGCGACGCAGTCGTCGGCCTTGTCCGGCCCGGCGACCTGGGTGAACTGGAACTGCCCGGTGTTCTGGGCCGGCGGCTGCGCGACCGGCGTCTCCGGCGTCGAGTCGTGCCGGATCAGGAACCACAGCAGCCCGGAGACGACGGCGATCGCGACCAGCCCGGCGCCCTTGAGCAGCAGGGACCGGGTGTCGCGCGCCGGCGGCCCCGGCACGGGCGGCCGGGGCTGCGGGGGAACCGCGCCCAGCGGGGCCGTATCGGACGGGCCTGGAGTGAAACGCGCACCAACCACGGGTCCATACGGTAGTTCACCCGCGCTCGGCCGTTCACTCGAACGCGCGTAAGACGCGTTCGACGTCGTCAACGGTGTTGTAGAGGTGGAAGCCGACGCGCACCCGGCCGGCGCGGACGCTGGAGACGATCCCCGCCGCGGCCGCCCGCTCCGGATCGGCTTCGAGCGAGACGATCGCGGTGCCGCGCGGCGGCAGCCCGAGCTTCTCCAGCAGCGAGTCGGCCAGGCCGACGTTGTGCGCCGCGACCTGCGCGAGGTCGAGGCCGCCGAGGTACTCCAGGGCCACGGCCGCGCCCACCTGGGCCAGCCACACGGGCGAGAGGTCGAACGCGCGGGCGTCGGCCGCCAGCCGCAGCGGGAGGCCGTAGACGGTGGCCCACGGGTCCTCGCCGGCGAACCAGTTGGCCGCGACCGCCCGGGTGCGCTCCCGCGCGTCCGGCCGGACCGCGAGCCACGCGCTGCCGCGCGGTGACAGCAGCCACTTGTAGCCCGCCGCGACCACCCAGTCCGCCCAGGCGACGTCCAGGGGCAGCCAGCCGGCCGCCTGCGAGGCGTCGAGCAGGACCGCCGCCCCGGCGGCCCCGGCCGCGGCCCGCAGCGCCGGCAGGTCCACGATCCGGCCGTCGGCGGACTGGACGACGCTCACCGCGACGACGTCGTGGCCTTCGACCCGCGACGGCAGCACGTCGAGGGGCACCTCGGTGACCGTGACGCCGGGGTTCGCGGCGAAGGGGAAGGTCACGCTGGTGAAGTCGCCTTCGGCGGCGAGCACGCGGGTACCGGCGGGCAGCGCGGCGGCCACGTTGGCGACCAGCTGCGAAGCCGACGCGCCCATCGCGACGTCCGCGGGTGCGACGCCGAGCAGGCGGGCGAACCCGGCCCGCGCCCGGGCGACGTACGGGTCGAACTCCGCCGGCCGGATCGCGCCGGTCCGCCAGCGTTCGACCGATTCGGCCACCGCGTCGGCGACCGGTGCGGGCGGGACGGACACGCTGGGTGTGTTCAGGTATCCGGGCGGGACGGCGAAGTCGGTTCCGAAGGCACGCATACCCCGACCAAAGCAGATCCGGCCGGTCCGGTTCACCCGGTTTTCGGCAGCAGCGTTTTCGGCAGCAGCGCGGTGACGTCGGCGTAGCCCGGCGGGCTCAGCGGCAGGTCACGGCCGTCGCGCACGGCCAGCGCGGTCCCGGCGGCGGCCGCGAGCGCCATCCGGTAGGGCAGCGACCCCAGGCTGACCCGCGCGACGCCCAGCTCGGCCAACCCGGCCAGCGTCACCCGGCCGGGCAGGAACAGCAGGTTGAGCGGCACCCCGGCGGCGACGATCCGCTCGACGTCCGCCGGTTCGGCGAGGCCGGGCACGAAGACGCCGTCCGCGCCCGCCGCCGCGTACGCCCGCACGCGCGTCTCGGCTTCGGCGATCGAGCGGCCGCCCGCCCAGTGCGTGTCCGTCCGGGCGTTGACGAACAGCCCCGGCACGCGCTCCTTCACCGCCCTGACCAGCGCACACTGGACGTCGACCGTGGCGAGCGAGCCGTCCGCGCGGCCGTCTTCGAGGTTGACGCCGACGGCGCCCGCTTCGGCCAGCTCGGCCGCGAGGTCGGCGACCGCCGCGGGGTCCGCGCTGAAGCCGTCGGCGATGTCGACGCTGACGAGCACGTCCAGCCGGGCCAAGCGCCCCGCCAGCGCGACGGTCGCGTCTCGCGTCGACGGCGCGCCGTCGGGCTCCCCGGCCGCCGCGGACACGCCGAGGCTGGTCGTGCCGAGCGCGCGGAAGCCCTGCGCGGCGAGGAAGGCGCCGACGCCGAACTCCCACGCGTTCGGCAGCAGCAGCGGGGACCCGGGGACGTGCAGGGCTCGGAAAAGGGCACGGAATTCGTCCATGCCCTCGAACCTAGGGCCGCGACGCTTCGGCAGGCACCGAAGCGAACGGCTCGAGGATCCCGGGCACGGCCGCCGCCGCGAACGCGAGCCCCTCGGCCGCGTCGGCGTCGCGGACCGAGTAGGCGCCGGCGCCCGCCGCGGTGGTCGCGGTGAAGGTCGCGAGCCCGCGGCGGCGCTGGAAGACCGACTGCTTCACCGTCCAGCCGAGGACCCCGTCCCGCGCCAGCACGGCCGTGCTCCGCCGGACCGAACCCGACCGCAGGAGCAGGTAGCGCCCGCGCGTGCCGTGGCCGAGCCCGCGGTAGGCGTCCAGGGCCAGCAGGACCGCCACCGGCAGCGCGACGGCGGCGAGCACGACGGCCGTCACGAGCAGGACGCCGGTGAGCAGCGCGCCGAGCACCAGCAGGGCCAGAACCGGGGCGAGCGCCGCCAGCAGGGCCCAGCGCAGCCGCCGTCCCCGGGCGGCCGGCGGGTGGGGCACCAGCCGGACGTCCGCGATCGCCTCGCCCACGATCCGCGCCGCCACCTCGGCCGCCACCGGACGCGGCGCCACGGGCAGGAGCGTCTTGGACTCGGTCTTGTCGTCGTCCTGCTTCACGCCGGCGGCGATGGCGTCCACGCGCGCGGCGCCGGCGAGCCGGGCCCCGAGCGGCTCGACGAGCTCGACCCCGCGCAGCCGCCGCTCCTCGAGGGTGACCGACCGGGTCGTCAGCAGGCCGCGGCGGACGCGCAGGGTGCCGCCGGGCTCGCGATCCAGCCGGTGGTGCCACCACATCTCGGCGAACAGGCCGGCCGCGCCGACGACGCCGGCGACGAGCGCGAGCACCAGCAGGAGCAGCACGCTCACGGCGAGGGGCAAGTCGCCGAAGAGATTCAGCAGCCACTTCAGCAACCCGCCCCCGGCACCGAACCAGTCGGCGACCTTGAACAGCCCGCCGAACGCGGCCAGGCCGAGCGTCGGCGCGAGGAACGACAGGGGTGCGTAACGGATCCAGCGCGGGTCGAGTGTCGCGAGTGGACCGTCCTGCGCTCCGGGGCTCCGGTGCAGCAGTTCGGCGCGCAGGCCTTCGGCGTCCGCCCTGGCCAGCGGGGCGAGGGTGAGCCTTTCGTGCTGCCCGGTGCCGATGGTCAGCACGGCGACGCCGAACGCGCGGTGCAGCGGGCTGGCCGCCAGGTCGGCACTGCGGATCCGTTCGCGGGGCAGTGATTTGCGCGTGTGCGCGACGAAGTCGAACTCGATCTCCAGCCGCTCGGCCGTGCACCGGAAGCGGGTGTGGCGCCAGCGGACGTAGTCGGCCAGCACGCCGGCGCCGACGAGGAGCACCGCCGCCGGGACGAGCCAGAGCGACCGGGTCCCGATGGCGATCGGGGTGCCCGCCGACACGGAGAATCCGGCCAGGAGGACCGCGGTGACGCCGAGGGTGCGCCGGTCGAGCCGGCGCCAGCCGGTCACGTCGCGTCCCCGGGCGTTGCGTCGGTCCGCTCGGTCAACCGCTCGGCGACGTCGGCCGCGATGTCGGCGTCGAGGCCGCGGAGCTTCACGGCACCGCGCGCCGACGCCGTCGTCACCGTGACGGTGGCGAGCCCGAAGCGTTGCTGCAGCGGCCCGCGCAGCGTGTCGACCGTCTGGACGCGCGAAAGCGGCGCCACCCGCCACTCCTGCCACAGGAAGCCCGAGCGCACGTAGACCGCGGTGCCGGTGACCTCCCAGCGGTGCAGGCCGAACCACCACCGCGGCAGGAAGACGCACCAGGCCACGCCGAGCAGCGCGACCACGGCGGCCGGGACGAGCAGCCAGAACGCGGCCGGCGGGATCAGCAGGCCGAGGACGGCGAGCACCAGCGTGACGGGCCCGAAGACGAGTGCGCCTTGGGCGCGCCACCACGTGATCGCGCGGCGGTCGAGTGCGTTTCGCGGCGGCCTCAGCCGCACTGTTCCGGTCTCCACCGGACACCCCCCGAGTTTGTTTTACAATGCGGTCGCATCGTAACGGCGGAACCCGAGCTTTCGCAATGCGATCGCATGACAACGGGAGCGAACGTGCCGAAACAGGTCGACCACGAACAACGCCGCGTGCAGATCGCCGAGGCGCTGCAACGGCTGACGACGCGGGCCGGGCTGGAAGGCGTCAGCCTGCGCCAGGTCGCCGCCGAAGCCGGGATGTCCATGGGATCGGTGCAGCACTACTTCAAGACGAAGGACGAAATGCTGCGGTTCGCCCTCGAACACCGCCACAAGCTCCGCAGCGAGCGGATCACGGCGAAGGTCCTGGCCGAGGGACCGCCGACACCGCGGTCGATCCTGCGCGCGTGCCTGGTCGAGATCCTGCCGCGCGACCCCGACAGCGAGGCCGACTTCCTCATCGGCGTCGCGTACTTCATCCGCGCGGTGGCGGACCCGGCGATGGCGAAGGCCTTCGGCGAAGGCATGCCGGAACTCCTGGCGTTCTTCGCCGGCCAGATCCGCGAGGCGCAGGAGGCGGGCGACGTCCCCGACGGGGCCGACCCGGAAACCGAAGCGTCGCTGCTGTGGGCGATCGCGGACTCCCAGGGCTCGGAAATCCTGATGGGCCACCGGACCCCGGCCGAAGCAATCTCCACAGTGGACTACTACCTGGACCGGTTGTTCAGCGGCTGACCGTGTCGACCCCTCGATCACGCGTGTCGGCTCGGCAATCACGCGTGTCGGCGTTCCGATCACCCGAACCGGCGAGCCGTGCGGGCGCGAGGGGGTCGACACGCGTGATCCGGAGGTCGACACGCGTGATCCGAGGGTCGACACGACGTCAGCCTCCGCCGCCCGAGCTCGCCGCGATCGCCGCCGCGCGGGCCGCCTGGAGTTCGCGGAGCACCTTTCGCAAGGCCGGGACCGCGGCGCCCGCCGTGTCCTCCAGCTCGGTGAGGCGGGCCCGGTGGCGGCGGCGTTCGGCGCGCGGGAACACCGTGCCCAGCTCGGCCGCCGCGGCGAGGGACGTCAGGGCCGCGATGTCCGGCGGCACCGGCGAACCGGTCCGCAGCGCCGATTTCACCCGATCGTGGAGCGCGGCCACCGTCGCCACGTCGCGGACCACCGGGTGGCGGCGCGGGAAGACCCCCAGCAAGCGGGATGTCCGCAGCTCGATCGTGCCCGCCGCGTCGAGCTGGGCCTCCAGGGAATGCAGCGTCGCGCGGGCGCCGCGGCGCACCGAGGCACGCCACTTCCGGTGCGGGTCGGCGGTGAGCTCGGCCAGCAGGTCGTCGAGGACCAGGTGACCGGTTCCGCCGGCGCCGGTGACGGCCGGGCGGCCGCCGTCGTCGGCGACCAGGCCGCGTAGCACAAGGTCCGTCAGCGCCGCCGCGCGGACCAGCAGGGCCACGCGCTCGCGGCCCGGCAGCCGGTCGCGCCGGGTGTCGCACGCCAGCAGGTACGCGCGGGCGGGCAGGGACAGCTCGTTCATCTCGCTCCTCCACTGTCACGTCAGGACAGTCCACCGGTTCGGCAGCACGGGCGAAACCGGGGGAAGAGGGTGGTCCCGGCGACGAAAGTTGCGCGTCGCCCCCCGGGCCGCAACTTTGGTTGCGCATCCGGGGCGGCGTCCCGGACGAGCCGTTACCGTGGCCGCGTGACCAGCACCCGGCGGCCGGTCTGGCCGAGCCGCGCCGACGCCTTCTGGCTGTTCCTGCTCGCGGCGGTGTTCACCGGGCTCAACGTCCTGTACCACGTCCTCGGCGACCGGACGACCGGCGCGCTCGGCCCGGCGGCCGGGCTGCTGCTGCAGGTCGCCTGCGACCTCTCGCTGGTGCTGCTGTTCCGGTTCCCGGCACTGGTGGCCGGGTTCCTCGCGGCGGCCGCGCTCGCGATGCTGGGCTCCGACCTGTTCGCGCCCGGACTGCTCGTGCCGGTGCACCCGATCGCGCTGACGACCGTGCCGACCGTCACCCCGGTTCTGCTGGCCCAGCTGGTGCGGGTGCTGGACCGGCGGACCGTGCTGTGGCTGGCGGGCATCCTCGCCGTCGTGGCCATGCGGCCGTGGGCGCCGAGCTGGAGCGTCACGCCGTTCGGGCTGCTGAACACCGCGCTGCCGGTCGCGATCTCGCTGTACGTCGAAGCCCGCAAGCAGCTGCTGCAGTCGCTGCGGGACCGGGCGGAACGCGCCGAGCGGGAGCAGCACCTGCTCGCCGGACAGGCCCGCGCGGAGGAACGGCGGCGGCTCGCGGGCGAGATGCACGACGTCGTCACGCACCGGCTCAGCCTGATGGTGCTGCACGCCGGGGCGCTCGGCGTGACGTCGGCCGACCCGGCCGTGCGAACGGCGGCCGAAGACATCCGCCGCGAAGGCGCGCTGGCGCTGGACGAGCTGCGCGACCTGGTCGGCGTCCTGCGCAACGGCGCCGAACCCGGGCCGCGGACGCTCAGCCCGGCGGAGCCCGGCGACCCGGCGCGGCTGGTCGAGGAGTCGCGGTCGGTCGGCGTCCCGACGGAGCTGGCGGTGGACGGCGACCCGTCCCAGGTGTCGCCGACCGTCGCGCGCACCGCGTACCGGCTGGTGCAGGAGGCGCTGACGAACGTGCGCAAGCACGCGCCGGGCGGGTCGGTGACGGTCTCGCTGCGCTACCACCGCGGTGGTCTGGACGTCTCGGTGGACAGCACGGCGGCGGCGCGCCCGCCCGACCCGGCGCTGGCGGGCAGCGGTTCCGGGGCCGGCCTGGCGGGTCTGCGGCAGCGCGTCGAGCTGGTCGGCGGGCGGTTCAGCGCGGGTCCGGCGCCCGGCGGCGGGTTCCGGGTCGGTGCGATACTGCCCCCCTACGTCCCGACGGCGGAAGGCACGCGCTGTGATCCCGGTGCTCGTGGTCGATGACGAGCCGATGGTGTGCGCGCACCTGCGCACGATCCTGGGTTCGGCGCCCGACATCGAGGTCGTCGCCCAGGCCGCCGACGGCGCCGAAGCCGTGGAGGCGGTCGTCCGGCACCGGCCGCGCGTGGTGCTGATGGACCTGCGGATGCCGGGCGTCGACGGGCTCACGGCGATCGCGCGGATCACGGAGCTGCCGGACCCGCCGGCGGTGGTGGCGCTGACGACGTTCGACGCGGACACGTACGTGATCCGGGCGTTGCGCGCGGGCGCGGCGGGCTTCCTGGTGAAGTCGACACCGCCGGAGGACCTGATCGGCCTGGTCCGCGTGGCGGCGGACGGCCACACGGTGCTGTCGCCGTCGGCGGCCCGCCGCCTGGTGGCGCTGTCCTCGGACGGTCGCGAGCGCGGCGAGGACGCGCGGCGGCGGACGATGGGGCTCACCGAGCGGGAGCGGGATGTGCTGGCGTGCCTCGGGGAGGGACTGTCCAATGCGGACATCGCCGCGCGGCTGCACCTGGCCGAGGCGACGGTGAAGAGCTATGTGTCGCGGATGCTCGTGAAGCTGGAGTGCGCCAACCGGACCCAGGCGGGGTTGCTGGCCCACGAAGCGGGTTTGGTCGCTCGCTGACGGACCTCCCCCGGCTCAGCGAGAATCCGGCCGGAAACGACGTGAACCCCTACGCCGAAGCCGGGGTGTGCTCCGCGTCGTAGGCGTCCCGGGCTTCCCGGACCGAACTCATGTGCCGCCGGGCCCAGCGGTCCAGCATGTCCAGCGGCTCGGACAGGTTGCACCCCAGGGGCGTCAGCTCGTACTCCACCTTCGGCGGGATCGTCGGGTACGCCGTGCGGGTCAGGATGCCGTCGCGGACCAGGCTGCGCAGGGTCTGCGTCAGCACCTTCTGGGAGATCCCGTCCACCCGGCGGCCGATCTCGGTGAACCGCAGCGGGCCGTCGGTGAGGGCGCCGACGATCAGCACCGTCCACTGGTCGCCGATGCGGTCGAGCAGCTGGCGGGTCGGGCAGTTGCGGTCGTACGGGTCGGGTCCCACGGCGTCCCTCCTCACCTTCCCGGGGAGAGTAACACGCCGGTCAGGCGGTGGCGGGCGGCTTCAGGAAGCCTTGGTGAGCCCCGCCACCACCCGTCCGATGAAGCGGCCGAGGAACCACCGGTAGAACCAGCCGGTGCCCGGGATCTTCGCTCGAAACGTCGAGTGCCAGTGGATGTCGGTGCCGCCGTCGCGGGGCGAAAGGTCGACGTAGGCGACGTAGTCCCGCAGCGGCAGGCCGTGCTCCAGCGCGTAGCCGAACCGGCGACCCGGCTCGAGCGCGACGATCTTCTCGTACGAGCGGAAGCCGCCGGTCTTGAACAGCCGGACCGCGCCCAGGCCTTCCGGCTCGTCCTTCCCTTCGCTGACCAGCTCGAACGACCCCAGCGGCGACCACTTCGGCCAGCTCGCGCCGTCTCTCAGCAAGGCGTACACGGTGTCGGCCGGCGCGGATGTCCGGCCGTGGACGGAAATACGTTGTACCATTTGGTACGTGTACCATCTGGTACATGATCGAGGCAAGCCCCCGCGCCAAGCTGCTCGACGCGGCGATCGACCACATCGCCCACCACGGCGGCGCGAGCAAGAGCCTGCGCGCGCTGGCCGCGGACCTCGGCACCAGCCACCGCATGCTGATCTACCACTTCGGCTCGAAGGAAGGCCTGCTCACGGCGGTGGCGCGCGAGGTCGAAGCCCGGCAACGGGCCGCGCTGGCCGGCCTCGATCCGGCCGGAGCGGGCCGTGAGTTCTGGCGTCGGCTCACCGACGAAAGCCTGCGCGCCAACGAAAAGCTCTTCTTCCAGCTCTACGGCCAGGCGCTGGGCGGCACCCCGGGCACCACGGAGTTCCTCGACGGCGTCGTCGAGGACTGGCTCGGCCCGGTCGAAGCGCTGCTCGCCCGGTACGGCATCCCCGAAGCCGATCGCCCGGCCCACGCCCGGCTCGGGCTCGCCGTGGCCCGCGGGCTGCTGCTCGACCTCGTCACGACCGGCGACCGCGACGCCGTCGACGCCGCGATGGAACAGTTCCTGGCGATGTACGAGAGATACTGACGCCATGCGTTTGCTACTGGGGTTTTCGATCACACTCGTCCTGACGGCGGGGTTCGCGCCCGCCGCTTCGGCCGCACCGACGGAGAGCCGCCCGATCTACGCCTACGACCAGGCGATCCGCCAGACGGCGTGGGTGGAGACCGGCACCGACCACGACCGCGACGGCAAGACCGACCGCGTCGCCGCCGACGTCATCCGGCCCGACGCGCGGGTGCGCGTCCCGGCGATCCTCGACGTCAGCCCGTACTACGCGTGCTGCGGCCGCGGCAACGAAATGCAGAAGAAGACCTACGCCGCCGACGGCACCCCGCAGCAGTTCCCGCTGTTCTACGACAACTACTTCGTACCGCGCGGCTACGCGGTCGTGCTCGCCGACGTCGGCGGGACGAACCGGTCTTCGGGCTGCTTCGACGACGTCGGCTCCGGCAACGCGGTCGTGAACTGGCTCAACGGCCGGGCGAAGGCGTTCGACGCGCCCGAGGGCGGCCACGCGGTGACGGCGGACTGGGCCACCGGCGACGTCGGCGCGATCGGCAAGTCGCAGGACGGCGCCACCGCGATCGGCATGGCCGCCTCGGGGATCGCCGGGCTGAAGACGATCGTGCCGATCGAAGGCGTCGCCGACAACTACGCCCAGGTCATCGGCAACGGCGCTCCCTTCGCCACGCCGGAGAACACCGGGTCGTCCTTCACCTACAACGAGCGTGCCGCCGAGCTGTGCAAGCCGTTCGAGGCGGACCTCAAGGCACGCGCCGGCACGAACGGCGACTACAACGCCTACTGGCAGAGCGTGAACTACGTCCCGCGCGCCGGGCAGGCGAGCGTGCTCGCCGCGCAGGGCTTCGGGGACTGGGTCGTGGCGCCGAACCAGTTCGCCCGCTACTGGGACGCGCTCGGCCGGGCCGGCGTCCCGCGCAAGGCGTGGCTGAGCCAGGCCGGGCACACCGACCCCTTCGACCTGCAGCGGGCGCAGTGGGTCGAGACGCTGCACCGCTGGTTCGACCGCTGGCTGCTCGGCCTGCGCAACGGCGTCGAGCACGAGCCCGCCGTGCACCTCGAAACCATGCCGGACCACTGGACCGATCTCCGGAGCTGGCCGCCCGCGACGGTTTCGGCGGCTCTCCGGCCGTCGGGCGACGGCACGCTCGGCCACCGCGGGTCCGGCACGGCCACCGTCGCCGACGATCCCTCGATCGGGCGCGAGCAGTGGGCGGCCGGGACGTCGGCCGCGCGGTTCACCGGCGCTCCCCTGCCTTCGGCGGTGCGGCTGGCCGGGTCGCCGTCGGTGACCATCACCGCGTCGTCCGACAAGCCCGCCGCCCGGCTCGGCGTCGCGCTCGTCGACTACGGCCCCTCCGAGGCGCGCAACACCGCGACCTACGGCAGCGGGATCGAGAACCTGACCACCCGCTCGTGCTGGGGTTCGAGCACGACGGCCGACAGCGCGTGCTTCCTCGACACGGCCGCCGACGTGGTTTCCGCCGACCACCGGATCGTCGCCGCCGGCTGGGCCGACCTCGGGCACCACGCGTCGCTGTGGCACGGCGAGCCGCTCGTCCCCGGGCGGCAGTACACGATGTCGTTCTCGCTCACCGCGCTCGACCACGTCGTCCCCGCCGGGCACCGGCTCGGGCTGCTCCTCGGCGGCACCGACGGACAGCTGTTCGACCCGGCGCTCCCCCGGCTGGGGGACACCTTGACGTTCGATCTCGCGCGGACGTCGGTCACCGTCGGCCTTACAAAGCCCGAACACTAGGCGGACACCCTTCGAACACCGCCCGGCCAGAGTTCTCCCTGTACCCGAACCGATATGAGGGAGAGACGATGCGAGGAACCACCTGGACGCGGCTGGCGCTGGCGGGCGGCGTGAGCGCGGCCTGCCTGCTGGTGGCGGCGCCGCTGGCCTCGGCCCAGACGACGAGCGCGCCGGTCGCGCCGATCACGCTCAGCCCCGAGGAGTCGCAGCAGGTCTGCTCGGACTGGGTGCCGAAGCTGCAGAAGCGGGCCACCAACCTGGAGAAGCGGATCAACGGCGGTCCCGAGGTCAAGGGCTCGGTCGCCAACCTGAAGGCGCGGGCGGCCGACCAGCGGGCCGCGGGGCACACCGCCCGCGCCGACCAGCTCGACCAGCGCGCCACCAAGCGGCAGGGCCGCATCGGCGAGCTGGACACGGCCAAGCAGAAGCTGGACGCCTTCGCGTCCGCGCACTGCAAGCCGGCCAAGTGAGGGGCGCGAGGGTCGCGGCGGCGGTCGGGGCCGCCGCGCTCATCGCGCTCGGCTGCTCGGCCTGCCGCGACAACCTGATGGGCTCGCCTGGCGACTCGCCGACGACGTCGTCGGTGGCGCCGTCCGCTGAATTGAGCGGGATCGAGTCGACACTCAACGGCATCGAATCGGACATGAACAGCGATGGCTCGCCCTGACCGGCTAGCGTCTCCCCTCTGAACACGGCGGAGACGGGAGCAGGCATGGGGTCACCGGGGCGCGGCCTCGTCCTCGTGGTCGAGGACGAGGCCGCGATCGCCGAGCTGGCGGCGCTCTACCTCAAGCGCGACGGCTTCGGCGTGCACGTCGAGGCCGACGGCGGCCGGGCGCTGGAAGCCGTGCGGCGCCTCAAGCCGGTGGCGATCGTGCTCGACATCGGACTGTCCGGAATGGACGGTATCGAGATCTGCAAGGCGCTGCGCGCGGCCGGGGACTGGACGCCGGTGCTGTTCGTCACCGCCCGCGACGACGAGCTCGACCGCTTGCTGGGCCTGGAGATCGGCGCGGACGACTACCTCACCAAGCCGTTCAGCCCGCGCGAGCTGGCGGCCCGGGTCCGGACGGTGCTGCGCCGCGCCTCGGGGGCGGCGCCGGCCGCGGAGACGTTCGCCGTGGGTGGCGCGCGCGTCGATGTTCTTTCGCGGCGAGCATGGGCGGGCGACGTCGAGATTTCGCTGACGTCCACCGAGTTCGACCTCCTCACGCACCTGCTCCGGCACCCGGGGCAGGTGCTTTCGCGCGACCAGCTGCTCAGCGCCGTCTGGGGGTACGCGGCGGCGGCGGGCACGCGCACGGTCGACGTCCACGTGGCTCAGCTGCGGGCGAAACTCGGGGCGTCGAGTCCGATTCGGACCGTGCGGGGCATCGGCTACGCGGCGGACCCGGCATGAGGGGCACCTTGGCCGGGCGGATCACGCTGGTGTGTCTGGCTGTCGCGGGTGTCGCGGTGATCGTGGCCGGGCTGGTCGCGTCCCCGCTGATCCGGACCACGGCGGACAACGTGCTGCAGTCGTCGCTGGCCGCGCAGGCCGACGTCGTCGCGTCGCAACTGGACGAAACGGGCATCGGGAACCGGCTGGGCGTGGGCAAGGTGGCCGACGTCGTGCGGGGGCAGGGCATCTCGGTGGTCGTCCGGCGCGCGGGTGGGCAGGCGCTCGGGGACGCCGTCGCCGTCCAGGCCGCGGGGAAGCTCGGGCTGGCGGCGGATCACTCGGGACGCGTCACGGTGGCGGGCTCGCAGTACCTGGTCGAGACGCGGGTGGTCGGCACGCGCGGGGCGGCGTTCGCGCTGGTCCTGCCCGCGCGCAACGCCCAAGCGACGCAACGGGCACTGGTGCGCAACATCCTGCTGGCGCTGGGGATCGGGCTGCTGGTGGCGGCCGTGGCGGGCTTCGTCTCGGGGCGGCTGCTGGGCCGTCCGCTGCGCCGGGCCGCGCTGGCCGCGGGATCGCTGCGGGCGGGACGACGGGACGTGCGGGTGCCGGTGCGGGGCCCGCGTGAGGTGGCGGAGGTGGCCGGGTCGCTGAACTCGCTGGCCGACGCGCTGGCCGTCAGCGAGGCGCGGCAGCGGGAGTTCCTGCTGTCGGTGTCCCACGAGCTGCGGACGCCGCTGACGGCCGTGACGGGCTTCGCCGAGGCGATCGCGGACGGCGTCGCCACGGGTCCGGACGCGGTCCGGGCCGGGCAGACGATCCAGCGGGAGGCGTCGCGGCTCGAGCGGCTGGTCACGGACCTGCTCGAGCTGGCCCGGCTGGGCGCGGACGAGTTCCGGCTGGACGTCGCATCGCTGGATTTGGGTGCGCTGGTCCGCGACTGCGCGGAGGTGTGGCAGCTGCGGTGCGCGCGGGAGGACGTCCGGCTGTCGGTTTCGGCGCCTTCTTCGCCGGTCCTGGTGCTGGCGGACGCGCGGCGGTTGCGTCAGGTGGTCGACGGGCTGGCGGAGAACGCCCTGCGCGTCACCCCTTCGGGCGCGCCGATGGTGTTCTCGCTCTCCACTTCCGGCTCGTCGGCTTCGCTGTCGGTCCGTGACGGCGGTCCGGGACTGGCGCCGGAGGACTACCCGGTGGCGTTCGAGCGCGGAGTGCTGAACGCGCGGTACCGCGACCGCCGTCCGGTCGGCTCCGGCATCGGCCTGGCCCTGGTCCACGCTCTGGTCACCCGCATGGGTGGCACCCTGACGGCCGGCCCGGCCCCCGAAGGCGGCGCCGCCTTCACGATGACGTTCCCGCTGTCTCCGGGCTGAGCTGCGCGGCGCGGGCGGTGACGTCCATCAGCGCCCAGTGCTCGACGACCCGGCCGTCGCGGACCCGGATCATGTCCATGCTGGTCACGGCGTAGCCACGGCCGGAGCTGGTGTAGCGGTTCACCGAGAACTCGCCTTCGCTGACGTTCTGCTCGATCTTCACGGCGACGTCGGCCTTCTGGTCCCACTTCGCCCGCCAGGCGTCGATGCCGTGGTGGTCGCCGGAGGTGCCGCCGCGGTGGTCGACGACCTCGGGATCGATGTAGCGCAGGCCTTCTTCGAAGCGTCCGGCGATCCAGAGCTCGACCAGCCGTGCGTGGACCTCGGATGGGGTCATCGTCGCCTCCGTCAAGTGGGGAGTTCCCCGGTTAGGGCCTCGCTAGACTAACCGGGGAGTTCCCCACTTGGCCAGGAGTGCCGATGCCCGCCCGAGCCCGCCGGTCCGACGCCCGGGACAACCACGCGCTTCTGCTCGCGGCGGCGAAGGAGGTGTTCGCCGAGGACGGGCCGGACGCCCCGCTCGACCGGATCGCGCGGCGGGCGGGCATCGGCAACGCGACGATGTACCGGCACTTCCCCAGCCGTCGCGAACTGGTCACCGCGGTGTACGCCGACGAAGTCGCTTCGCTGACTTCGCGCGCGCGTCTCGACGCGGCCGACCCGGGCGCCGAGTTGTTCGGCTGGCTCGCGGCGTTCGTCGAGCACGTCCGGGACAAGCGGGACTTGGCGCTGTCCCTGACCACCCCGGCCGGCGACCACGAAGTCCTGTTCGCCCGCTGGCACGAGACGGTGAACGAAACCGCGGCAGCGCTCGTCGACCGCGCGAAGGCCGCCGGCGCCGTCGAACCGGACACCGACGCGCTCGACCTCCTCCTGCTGGGCACCGGCATCGCCCTCACCAACGTCCCGGCCCGCACCCCCCGCCTGCTGGACCTGGTCCGCCGAAGCGTGTCGCCCCCCTGATCACGAGTGATGCCCCGCCAGACACGCGAAATGCCCGCCGGATCACGCGAGCCGACCCTCCAGGCACGCGAATCGACCCTCCGGGTACGCGAATTCGCCGGTCCGGTACGCGGAACTCGCGCGATTGGGGACGTAACTCGCGTGATCAGAGGGGCATCACCTGTGATTGGAGGGGCATCACCCGTGATTGAGGGGACGACACGGGTGGTCGTTAGGGTCGGGGTATGGAGATGCTGCACCTGCGTTATTTCGTTGCGGTGGCCGAGGAACTGAACTTCTCCGCCGCCGCGCGGAAGCTGCACATGGCCGCGTCGCCGCTCAGCCAGCGGATCAAGGATCTCGAGCACGAGCTGGGGCAGCAGCTCTTCGACCGCAGCACCCACCATGTCACCCTCACCGGCGCCGGGACCGCGTTGCTGCCGCTCGCGCGGGACGTCCTCGAGCAGGTCAGCGCCATTCCGTGGAAGCTGGAAGAGGCGATGCGGCCGCAGCGCAGCACCCTCTTCCTCGGCATGCCCGCCGGAGTGCACCCCGACCTGCGGGAACGCGTCAACGCCCTCGCCGAGCGCGTGAAACAGCGGTACGAGCTCAAGCGCTGGCCCGGCACCACCGCCGACCTCGTCCAGGGCGTCCACGACGGCAAGCTCGCGCTCACCCTCGCCCGGCTGCCGGTCACCGATCCGGCGCTGGAGCAGCTGCCCGTCATGACCGAACGGCTCGGCGCGGTCGTGCCCGCCGACCGGTTCGCCGGCCGGGACTCCGTCAGCCTGGCCGAGCTGGCCGAATTCCCGTACGTGGCCTCACCAGGGGAAATCACCCCCGCCTATTTCGAGCAGCTCGACCACCAATTGAACGAACTGGGCGTCAAGAAACGCATCCGGCTGACCAATACCGGTTACGGCGGAACGTCGGAGATCATCTCCAGCGGCGAAGCCTTTTCCATTTCCATGCTCGACGACCGGAGCCCGATGCACGGCTACCGGCTCGACAACGTCATCGTGCTGCCCTTCACGGACTTCCGGCCCCAGCTGGACACCGGCCTGCTCTGGCGGCGCGACCGCACCGACGGCGACCTGCACGAACTCGTCGAAGCCGCGAAAGAGATCTTCGCGGAGCCGCTCGACAGCTAGAAAAATGGTATGACCGCCAGAGTCATACCATTGTGCGTATCATGATCATTCCCTTTCGCGCCACCCGCGCCTACGTTCGTAAGTAGAGCGATACAGCAAGGCGCGAAAGGACGAAAAAGATGACGGACATCACGACCGGACCGCTGGACGGCGTGCGCGTGATCGACCTCTCGACCGTGGTCATGGGCCCGTACGCGGCGCAGATCCTCGGCGACCTGGGCGCCGACGTGATCAAGATCGAGTCCCCCGCGGACACCGTGCGGGTGGGCGAGTACCGCACCACGCCGGGCATGACCGCGCTGAACCTCAACGTCAACCGCAACAAGCGCAGCGTGGCCCTCAACCTCAAGGACGAGGCCGAGCGCGAGCAGGCGCTCAAGCTCATCGACACCGCGGACGTGCTGATCACCAACATGCGGCCCGGCGCGCTGGCCCGCCTCGGCCTGAACTACGCCGACGTCGCCGCGCGCAACCCGCGCCTGGTCTACGCCCACGCGCAGGGCTTCCGCAGCGACTCCGACCGCGCCGGGAACGCCGCCTACGACGAGACCGTGCAGGCCTCCTCCGGCCTGGTCGACGTGGCCAACCGGGCGCTGGGCGAGCCGGTCTACCTGCCGACGATCATCGGTGACAAGGTCTCGTCGCTGACCATCGCCTACAGCGTGCTCGCCGCGCTGGTCCACCGCGACAAGACCGGCCAGGGCCAGCAGATCGAGATCCCGATGACCGACACGCTCATCGCGTTCAACCTGGTCGAGCACCTCGCCGGGCACACCTACGAGCCGGCCGAAGGCCCCACCGGGTTCGCGCTGTCGATGACGAAGGGCCACGCCGCGGTCCGCACCAAGGACGGCCTCGCCTGCGTGATCCCCTACAACCCGCAGAACTTCCGCGACTTCTTCGCCGCGGCCGGGCGCCCGGACCTCGCCGCCGACCCGCGGGTGAACGGGGACGCCGTCAACCGCGCCGACAACGAGTGGCTGAGCGAGCAGATCGCCGTGTGCGCCCCGGCGCTGACCACCGAAGAGTGGGCCGAGGTCTGCGCGAAGCACAGCATCCCGATGGCGCCCGTGCTGGAGCTGGACAAGGCGCACGAGGACCCGTACGTCCGCGACGGCCACCTGCTGGACACCGTCGAGCACCCGAGCGAGGGCGCCATCCGCACGGTCGGCATCCCGGTGAAGTTCTCCGCGACGCCCGGCTCGATCCGCCGCCTGGCCCCGCTGGCCGGCCAGGACACCGCCGAAGTCCTCGCGGAACTCTGAAAGAAGCAAGAGTCATGAGTGAAGTACGCACCGAACGGATCGGCAGCACCCTGCTGATCACCATCGACCGGCCCGAGGCCCGCAACGCGGTGAACGCCGCCGTCGCGGCCGGGCTGGCCGCCGCCCTCGACGAACTCGAGAGCGACCCCACGCTCCGGACGGGCGTCCTCACCGGCGCCGAGAACACCTTCAGCGCCGGGATGGACCTCAAGGCCGCGCTCAAGGGCGAGTCGCCGGAGATCCCTGGCCGCGGGTTCGGCGGCCTGACCGAAGCCGAGCTGACCAAGCCGCTGATCGCCGCCGTCGAAGGGTTCGCCATGGGTGGCGGGTTCGAACTGGCCCTCGGCTGCGACCTGATCGTCGCCGCGGAAGACGCCAAGTTCGGGCTCCCCGAGGTCAAGCGGGGCCTGATCGCCGCGGGCGGCGGCGTGATCCGGCTGCCCCAGCGGATTCCCCACCACCTCGCGATGGAGTTCCTGCTCACCGGCGAGCCGGTGAGCGGCCGCCGCGCCGGCGAGCTGGGCCTGGTCAACCGCGTGACGCCGAACGGCGACGCCGCCGCCGTCGCCCTCCAACTGGCCGAGAAGCTGGCGGAGAACGCGCCCCTGGCGCTCGCCGCCGTCAAGAAGATCGTGCGCGGATCGGAAGCCGACGCGTTCGCCGTGCAGCGCGAAGAGACCAAGAAACTGATGCAGTCCGCCGACGTCCGCGAGGGCATGACCGCCTTCGCCGAGCGCCGCGCTCCGAAGTGGACAGGCGAATGAAGATCGAAGAAGTCCGCCGTCACGTGACGACCCCGCTGACCGCCCCGGCGTTCGCGCCCGTGGTCCCGAGGTTCACGAACCGCGAATACCTCAACATCGTCTACCGCACCGACGCCGACGCCCTGCGCGCGGTCGTCCCGGAGCCGCTCCAGGTCGAGGAACCGTTGGTGCGCTTCGAAGTCATGAAGATGGGCGACGTCTCCGGCTACGGCCCGTACACCGAGTCCGGCCAGGCGATCGAGGTCAGCTTCGACGGCGAACGCGGCGAGTACCTGCACGCGATGTACCTCGACAACTTCCCGGCCACCGCGTCCGGGCGCGAGGTCAGCGCGTACCCGAAGACCGTCGGCAGCCCGAAGCTCTATGTCGACAGCGGCGTTCTCGTGGGCACGCTGGACTACGGGACGCTGCGGGTGGCGACCGCGACCATGGGCTACAAGCACAACGCACTGGACGCACGCGAGGCCGAACGCCAGATCACCGTCCCGACGTTCATGCTCAAGACGATCCCCGGCTACGACGGCGCCCCGCGCGTCCAGGAGCTGGTCCGCACCGAGATCACCGACGTCGTGGTCAAGGAGGCCTACACCGGCCCCGCCCGGCTGCAGCTGTTCCAGCACGTCCTGGCCCCGCTGGCCGACCTGCCGGTGCTGGAGGTCGTCTCCGCGAGCCACATCCTCACCGACCTGACGCTCGCCCCGGTCAAGCCGGTCTTCGACTACTTGAAGGGAGCCCAGGCATGAAGAACGCGGCAGTCATCGGCGCCGGCACCATCGGCCTGTCCTGGACGGCGCTGTTCGCCCACCACGGCTTGACCGTCCGGGTCACCGACCCCCGCCCCGATCTCGCCGAAGCCGTCGAAGAGGCGCTGGCCCAGTTCGCCCCGCACCTCGGCACCACAGCCGAAGAGCTGGCGAGCCGCGTCCAGATCGCCGCCGACGTGACCGAAGCGGTCCGAAACGCGGATGTCGTGCAGGAGAACGGTCCCGAGAACGTCGAGTTCAAGAAGGACCTGTTCAAGCAGCTCGTCGAGGAGGCGCCGGAGCACGCGCTGCTGCTGAGTTCGTCGAGCGCCATTCCCTCGACGGCTTTCACCGGCGGAATCGACGGGAGCAGGGTCCTCATCGGACACCCGTTCAACCCGCCGCACCTGATCCCGCTGGTCGAGGTCGTTCCCGGCGACCGCACCAGCGAAGAGTCCGTGCAAAAGGCCGTCGACTTCTACACCTTCCTCGGCCGGACGCCGGTCGTGGAACGCAAGGAGATCCCCGGGTTCGTCGGCAACCGGCTGCAGAACGCGCTGAGCCGCGAGGCGATCTACCTCGTCGAGCAAGGAGTCGTGACTCCGGAAGATCTGGACAAGGTGATCACGAGTTCGCTCGGCATCCGCTGGGCCACGGTCGGGCCGTTCCTCGGCTCGCACCTCGGCGGTGGCCCCGGTGGCTACCGGCACCTGGCCGAGCACATCGGCAAGTCCATGAAGAAGATGTGGGCCGGGCTGGGCAACCCCAGCCAGAGCCCCGAAGAGCAGGAACGGCTCATCGAAGCCGTCGAAAAGGCTTACGGCTCCTCCACGTACTCGGAACTCGCCGAGACGCGCGACCGCAAGCAGCTCGCCGTCCTGAACGCATTGGAGGAGAACTGACATGACCATGGAAGCACTCGAAGGCCAGCTGACCGCCGACTTCTACAACTACGAGACGCTGCTGAGCGACGAAGAGCGCAAGCTGCTCGTCAAGGCACGCGACTTCATGCGCACCGACGTCAAGCCGCTGGTGAACGAGAACTGGGAAGCCGGCACGTTCCCGAAGGAACTGATCGGGATGTTCCGGGAGTCGGGCCTGGCGGGCCTGCCCTACGAGGGCTACGGCGAGCACAAGCCCGCGGTCAGCAACCTCCTCACCGGCATGATGGCGATGGAGATGAGCCGCACGGACGCTTCCGTCGCGACGTTCTTCGGTGTCCACAACGGACTCGCGATGTACTCGATCGCCAGTGGCGGCAGCCAGGAGCAGCGCGACCGCTGGCTCCCCGAGATGGCCGCGATGGACAAGATCGGTGCCTTCGCGATGACCGAACCGCTCGGCGGCTCCGACGTCGCCGGTGGCATGCGCACCACGGCCAAGCGCGACGGTGACAGCTGGATCCTCAACGGCGCCAAGAAGTGGATCGGCAACGCGACCTTCGCCGACTACGTCGTCGTGTGGGCGCGTGACCTCGACGACAACCACGTCAAGGGCTTCGTCGTCGAGAAGGGCACGCCGGGCTTCGTGGCGGAGAAGATCCAGGGCAAGACGGCGTTCCGGATCGTCGAAAACGCCGAAATCACCCTCACCGACGTCCGCGTGCCGGAGGAGAACCGCCTGCAGGGCATCGACTCCTTCCGCGACGTCGCCGAGATCCTGCGCGCCACCCGCGGCGGCGTGGCCTGGCAGGCGCTGGGCGTGATGGTCGGTGCCTACGAGCTCGCGCTCGACTACGCCAAGGAACGCAAGCAGTTCGGCCGTCCGATCGCCCGCTTCCAGCTGGTGCAGGACCTGCTCGTGAAGAGCCTCGGCAACATCACCGCCTCCTGGGGCATGCTGGTGCAGCTCGCCCGCCTGCAGGACGCGGGGATCTTCCAGGACGAGCACTCGTCGCTGGCCAAGGCGTTCGTCACCGCGCGGATGCGCGAGGTCGTCGCCTGGAGCCGGGAGATCTTCGGCGGCAACGGGATCGTGCTCGGCTACGACGTCGCGCGGTTCTTCGCCGACGCCGAGGCGATCTACTCCTTCGAGGGCACGCGCGAAATGAACACGCTGATCGTCGGCAAGGCGATCACCGGGCAGAGTGCATTCGTCTGAGCACTCAGTTCACGCAGCCGGCGGCCGTACTGGTCGCCGGCTGTCCGGCGTCCGAAGAAGTACCCGGCGAGGGCGCCTTACTCCCGGTGGCGGCCACCGGCTTCACGCCGCCGGGCGTCTCGTCACCCGAGGCCTGGACCGCCGGCGTGCTGATCGCCGTGCGCACGAACTGCTGGACCTGCGCCGGGTCGACCTTGACCGCGTCGCCGTCGGACGGCGTCGGCAGGGACAGGCTCAGCACCGGGATAGTGGCGAAGCTGATCGCGCCCGACGTCATCCCCCGCAGCTGCTGCGCGAAGCTCAGGATGTCCCAGCCCTTGTCGAGCACCACCGAGCCCTGCACCGCGCTGACCAGCGACCCCAGCTTCGACGGGTCGGTGAAGGTGCCCGCGCTCAGCACTTCCTTCGCCATCCCCGACAGGAACGCCTGCTGACGCGCGATCCGGTCGAGGTCGCTGGTCAGCCCGTGGCGCTGCCGGACGAACGCGAGCGCCTGCGCCCCCGACAGCCTCTGCGGGCCGGCCGGGAAGTCCGCGCCGGAGTAGCTGTCCCGCACCGGCGCCTTGAGGCAGACCTCGACGCCGCCGACCGCCTGCGACAGTGCGTCGAAGCCCGCGAGGTTGATCGCGGCGTAGTGGTTGATCGTCAGGCCGGTGAACTTCTCCACGGTCTGGATGGCCGTCCTCGCGCCCTGCTCGTTCGCGGCCACCTCGAGTTGCGCGCCGGAAAGGCCCTGGGCACGCAAACCGGGCAACGAGGCGTTCTTGCCGCGGCTGTAGGCCGAGTTGATCTTGTGCTTGCCGAACCCGCCCGCGATGTCCACATAGGAGTCACGCGGGATCGAGATCGCGGTGGCCGCGGCGCCGCCCGCCGGGATGTGCACCACGATCATCGTGTCGGTGGTGTCGCCGCCGTCGTCCCCGCCTCCGGCGTGCAGCGCGTCGAGCACGTTCTGTGGCAACGGGTTGCCGTACGCGTCGGTCCGCGCGTCGATCCCGACGAGCAGGAGGTTCTGGGCGACCTTGAGCGGCTCCCCCGGCGGGGCTTCGTCGTCGTTCACCTGCGCCGCCGGCGGGATGACGTCGGCGGTGACGATGCCGGCGTCCAGCGTGCTCAGCTGCGTCCACAGGTAGCCGGTGGCGCCGAGCACCAGCGTCGACACGACGCCGAGCGCGACCCGGCCGCCGATGCGGCGCCCCCGCGACGACAACAGCACGACACTTCCCCTTGCTTCCCTCCGGCGGTTCCCCCTTCTTCGAGGATCACCGGCTTAGCTGGGAATCAGCTGAGAAAGTTGTCGGAAACCTGTGACGCTGCCTGAACGGCCGAGCCGAACGGGGCCTTCGCCGGAGTTTCGCCACGGAAAGTACCCGCGCGGGCACGGGAAAGTGCTGTGGCAGTGACCACAATGGCGGCTAGCGCGGCATCCGGCGCCAGATCGCGCGCGGCAGAAAGCGCATCCCGAAGAAGACCGTACGGAGGATGCCGGGCACCCAGACGACCCCGCGGCCGCGGCGCAGCGCGGCGACCGTCGCGTCGGCCACCTGGTCCGGGGTGCTGGAGAACGGCGCGGGCGTCATGCCCTCGGTCATCCGGCCGATCACGAAACCGGGACGGACGAGCAGCAAGCGGACGCCGGAGCCATGCAGTGCGTCGGCGAGGCCGCTCGCGAAGCCGTCGAGACCGGCCTTGGCCGAGCCGTAGACGTAGTTCGCGCGGCGCACGCGCACCCCGGCCACCGAGGAGAACACGACCAGGCTGCCGTGTCCCTGGGCGCGCAGCAGGTTCGCGGCGTGGGTCAGCACGCCGACCTGGGCGACGTAGTCGGTGTGCACGATCGCCGCGGCGTGCGCGGCGTCCGTCTCGGCGCGGGCCTGGTCGCCGAGGATGCCGAAAGCGAGCACGATGACGCCGAGCGGCCCGTGCTCGGCGGCCATCTTCTCCAGGAACGGGCCGTGCTCGGCGAGGTCGTCGGCGTCGAACTCGGCCGTTTTCACCGTTTCGGCACCCGCTTCGCGCAGCGCGGCGACCTCCGCGGCCAGGTCCGCGCCCGGCCGCGCGGCCAGCACGAACCGCCGGATGTCTCCGCTGACCAGGCGTTTCGCCACGGCCAGCCCGATCTCGCTGCGTCCGCCGAGTACCAGCACCGTTCCGCTCACTGCAGCATCTCCTTCGGGGGTTCCGGGTGGCGGAGCCCCCGGCCCGGGGCGGAGCCCCGGTTTCAACAGAGCAGTCTCTCGTACGGGGGTGCGCTAGCGTGCCGGGGTGGTGGGTCACGCTCCGGACTTCGAGACGCTCGTCGAACGGCACCGCCGGGAGATCCAGGTGCACTGCTACCGGATGCTCGGTTCCCTGGCCGACGCCGAAGACCTCGCGCAGGAGACGTTCCTGCGGGCGTGGAAGGGCCGGGACGGCTTCGAAGGCCGGGCTAGCGCGCGCACCTGGCTGTACCGGATCGCGACGAACGCGTGCCTCGACGTCCTCGCCCGCCGTCCGCGGCGGGTGCTGCCCGACCAGCTCGGCCCGGCCGGCGAGCCGGACGGGCCGATCGCCGCCGTCGACCTGCCGTGGCTCGAGCCGTACCCGGACCGGCTGCTCGACGCGGCGGCGCCGGACGACACCGGGGCCGCCGTGATCGAGCGGGAGACCATCGAGCTGGCGTACCTGGCCGCCCTCCAGTACCTGCCGCCGCGGCAGCGGGCGACGCTGGTCCTGCGTGACGTGCTGGGCTGGTCGGCCAAGGAGACCGCGGCGTCGCTGGGGACGAGTGTCGCGTCGGCGAACAGCGCGCTCCAGCGGGCTCGCGCGACGTTGCGTGAGCGGTTGCCCCCGCACCGTGCCGAGTGGACGGCCGGCGACCCGACCGCCGAAGAAACGGCGCTGCTGAAGCGGTTCATCGCGGCGTACACCGACGGCGACCCCGCCGCGGTCGCCCGGCTGCTGCACGAAGACGCCCAGGCCGTCATGCCGCCGTACTCACTGTGGTTCGGCAACCGCGCTTCGATCGTCCGGGCGCTCTCGCTGTCGATGGACCCGGCTTCGCCGCACTGCATCGGGCGGTTCCGGATGCGGCCGACCCGCGGCAACCGCCAGCCCGCGGTGGCCGGCTACCTGCGGCGCCCGGGCGAGCACGAGTACCGGTGGTTCGGGGTCACCCTGCTGACGATCGAGGCCGGGCTGGTGACGGCGATGGCCGCCTTCGAGTCGGCTCCGGCCGCCGCCTGGGGAATGCCCGAGACGTGGCCGGACGACCACGGAGGGGAATGACGGTCTCCCCGCCGCCGAGACTGATGCAAACAATTGCATACATACTCACCGCTCGTGAACGACGAAAAAGCCCGGGTGGGTGATTCACGCAGAATCACCCACCCGGGCACACGCACTTCCGGATCTCACATTTCCGGATTGGTGTTTTCATGCTCGCGGCCGCCGGGAAGAGGTCACCGGGCGGCGGGTCAGGCAGCTCGGTGCCGCTGCGGAGCGGTCCGCACCAGCCGCCGGCGTTCATCCGCGGTGGTGCCGCCGAAGACGCCGTGGTCGAGGCCGTTGTCGAGCGCGTAGCCGAGGCATTCGGCGCGCACCGGGCAGCGCGCGCACACGGCCTTCGCCTGCGCCGTCTGGCGGGCGCCGGGACCGACCTCGGAGATCGGGAAGAACAGTTCCGGGTCCTCGTCCTTGCAGGCCGCGAGTTCCGCCCAGCCCGTCATCGTGGCTTCCATTTCCTTCGTTCACCTCCCTTGCTCTCTCTTACTGCTTCCCATTGTCGGGGCGCGTCAACCGACTTGATCGCGGCGGGCGCGCGAGCGTATCCGCCTGGGTCAAGGGGGTTTTGGCTTCGGTCCCCGGCTCACCCTCCGGGCAACCAAGACTGCAACACATGAGAGTACGCCTTTCTTCCCGGGATCTCGATGTCGATCACGTCACCCGATCGGCGAGACCGCGCCTTCGCACGACCCGGACCGAGGATGCCGGTCCGGGTCCGCCGACCGGCTTCGCGCGAGCTTCAGCGCGCGCGTACCGACCGTCTTTCCTTGACCCGGCAAGGCTTTTCCCGCCGGACGCGGCCACTCTCCCGGCCGGTGCGGCCGGCGGGTGCCGCCGCCCGGCGCGGAGGGCAGCACCCGCCGGCCGCGCCCCGGCCGCCGTGCCCGTGACCGGAATCCGCCGTTCGCGGACGCGCGCTCCGCGGATCGGCACCGCCGCGGCCGAGCACGGGCTCCACGCCCCCACGGGCCGTCGTCGCGATCGTGTCTCGGTGGATCATCGACCTCGGGTACCCGGCATCTCCGCCATCACTCGTCACCGGGCGTCACCAGTGCGACGCGGTCCATTACTCCGGCCGGGGAGTCTTGATCGAATCGTTACACGTAGCGGTCCCTTCACCGCACCTGTCCTTGTGGAGGCGAGGGGCGGTGAGGGGTCCGTGTGGGGTCATGACGAGTTCGACGCGTTCTTCCGCGCCGAGTTTCCGCCGCTGGTGGCGTTCCTCTGCAAGGCCGGGTTCGAGGTCGAGACCGCGCGCGACGTCGCCGCCGAGGCGATGCTGCACGCGCTGGAAGCGTGGCCGGTCGCCGGCGACCCGCGGGCCTGGGTCCGCCGGGTCACGGGACGGCTGCTCAACGCGGCAGGCGAAGCGGCGGGTGAAGCGCGCGCGGACTGGTCCCTGCTGGGCGACCCGCGGGACGACGAGGAGCTCGCCGCGCTGCTCGAGAAGCACGCGGAGCTCATCGAGCTGCTCGCCTCCCTGCCCGGACGGCAACGGATGGTCCTCGCCTGGTCGCTCGACGGGTTCACGCCCGCCCAGATCGCGGAGGCGCTCCGGATCACCCCGTCGACCGTCCGCTCCACCCTCCGCCACGTGCGGGAACGCCTTCGTCGACAGCCACGCGCCCGGCCCGGCGGCCACCGGGAGAGGGAAAGGTGAACAGAATGCCGGCAACCGAGTACGGGGATCGGGCGGTCACCGAGATGCTGCGGGAGTCCAACGCCGCGCTGCACGACTCGCTGCGCGCCGGCCTCGACGTGGAGGGTGTCCTGCTGCGGGTGCGCAGCCGGGCCCTGGTCCGGGAGATCGCCGCGGCGCAGCCCGCCGAAGCGTTCCCGTCGCACTGGCGGCGCCATGACGAGCCGGTCGCGGCCGCGATCGCCGGCGACGAGGCCGCGATCGCCCGCCTGCTCGCCACCATCCGGCCGCTGGTGGTGCGCTACTGCCGGGCCCGCGTCGGACGGCACGAACGGTCGTTCGCTTCGGCCGACGACGTCGCCCAGGAGGTGTGCCTCGCCATCATCACCGCGCTGCCGTCCTACCACGACCAGGGCCGCCCGTTCCTCGCCTTCGTCTACGGCATCGCCCAGCACAAGGTCGCCGACGCGCACCGCGCGGCGGCCCGCAACCGCGCCGACCCGGTGCCCGAGGTGCCCGACGGCGTCAGCGAAACCGCCGGCCCGGAGCAGCACGCGCTGCGGTTCGAGCTGAACGAACGGCTGGCCCGGCTGCTCGACGTGCTGCCGGCCAAACAGCGGGAGATCGTCGTGCTGCGCGTGGTCGTGGGGCTGTCGGCGGAGGAGACGGCCGCGGCGGTGGGTTCGACGCCCGGGGCCGTCCGCGTCGCCCAGCACCGCGCGCTCGGCCGCCTGCGGCGGTTGCTCACGGGTGAAGAGGACTGACGCGCTCGAGGACGAAGTCCGCCAGTGCCGCCGCCGGTCCTTCCAGCGACTCCCGCGCCAGCAGCATGAACTCGATGTCGCCGGGTTCGGGCAGGCCGTCGAGCTCGACGAGGTCGGCCGGCACCAGGCTGCGCGCGTGCAGGGTGACGCCCAGCCCGGCCGCCGCCGCGGCCCGCAGGCCGGTCAGGCTCGACGTCTGGCAGGCCGCGCGCCACTCGAGGCCGGCGCGTTCGAGGCACTCCACGGCCAGCTGCCGCGTGATCGACGGCATCGGGTACTGCACCAGCGGCACCGGCCGGCCCGGCTCCAGCACCGTGGCCGCCGACCCGATCCAGACCAGGGGCTCCCGCCAGAGCAGCCGGCCGTGGTGCGCGCCCGGACGGCGCTTGCCCAGCACCAGGTCGAGCTGCCCGGCCCGCAGGCGCCGGCCCAGGACGTCCGACAGCTCGACGGTCAGCTCGACGTCCACCAGCGGGTGACTGCGGCGCAGCCGGTGCAGGATCTCCGGCAGCTCGCCGAGCGCGAAGTCCTCGGACACGCCGAAGCGCACGCGGCCGCGCAGCTCGGCGCCGCGGAAGTGGCGTTCGGCACGTTCTTCGGTGTCGATGATCGTCTGCGCGAACCCCAGCATCGCCTGGCCGCGCGCGGTGAGCTCCACGGTGTGGGTGTCTCGGGCGAAGAGGAGCCCGCCCGCGTCGCGTTCGAGCCGCCGGACGTGCTGGCTGACCGTCGGCTGGCCGACCCCCAGCCGCCGCGCGGCCGCGGTGAAGCTGCGCGTCTCGGCGACGGCGAGGAACGAACGGCACAGGCGGGGGTCGAGCACCGGACCACTTTATCGTGATTCGCGATGACAGTCAGTCCGGTCATCGGGGTTCACAATGATCACGCGGTCGCCGAGAATGGCCGTGGAAGGAGATCCATGTCCCGGTTACGACTCGACCCGTTCGTCCTCGCCATCCTCGCGACCGTTGGCGTCGCCACCCTGCTGCCCGCCTCGGGCGCGGTGGCCGGCGGCTTCGGCGTCGCCACCACCGTCGCCGTCGGCGTGCTGTTCTTCCTCTACGGCGCCCGGCTGTCCACGCAGGAGGCGCTGGACGGGCTGCGGCACTGGCGGCTGCACGCGCTGGTGATGGCCGCGACGTTCGTCCTGTTCCCCCTGCTCGGCCTGGCCGCGATGCTGCTGCCGTCGTCGGTGCTGCCCCCGGACCTCGCCGCCGGAGTGCTGTTCCTGGCCGTGCTGCCCTCGACGGTGCAGTCGTCGATCGCGTTCACCTCGATCGCCCGCGGCAACGTCGCGGCGGCGATCTGCAGCGCGTCGCTGTCCAACCTGGCCGGGATCGTGCTCACGCCGCTGCTGGTGGCGCTGCTGCTCGCGGGCGACGGCGCCGGTGTCGACGGCTCGGCCGTGCTCGGGATCGTGCTGCAGCTGCTCGCGCCGTTCGTGGCGGGCCAGCTGGCGCGGCGCTGGATCGGCAGCTGGATCGCGCGCCACTCCGCGCCGCTGAAGCTGGTCGACCGCGGCTCGATCCTCCTGGTGGTCTACACGGCGTTCAGCGCGGGCATGACCGAAGGCATCTGGCACCGGATCGACCTCGGTCACCTGCTGGTGCTCGTCGTGGTGTGCGGCGTCCTGCTCGCGGTGGTGCTGGGCGCGACCGGGCAGGGTGCCCGCCTGCTGGGCTTCGCCCGCGCCGACCGGATCACCATCGTGTTCTGCGGGTCGAAGAAGAGCCTGGCCAGCGGCCTGCCGATGGCGACGGTGCTGTTCGGGCACGCCCAGGTGGGACTGATCGTGCTGCCGCTGATGCTGTTCCACCAGATCCAGCTGATCGTCTGCGCGACCCTCGCGCGCCGCTACGCCGCTTCGGAGACGCGAGAACTCGTGCCGGTCTGACCGATGAGTTTTCCGGGCCCGCCCGTCGGTACGGGGTGACACTCGTACCGAAAGGCGGTCCCATGGCCAAGCTGCTGTACCACATCACGATGTCCCTCGACGGCTTCGTCGCCGCGCCCGGCGATGATATGACCTGGCTGAGCGGCCTGCATGCCGAGCCGAACCCGGTCGTCGAGCGGGTGATCGGCGGGATCGGCGCGGTGCTGATGGGCCACCACACGTATGCGCCCGCGACGACGGCGGAGGGCGAGGTCTACGGCGGCCGCTGGCGCGGCCCGATCTTCGTGGTGACCCGCGACGCGGCCCCGTCTCCCGGTTTCACCCTGGTCGGCGACCTGGGCGAGGCCGTGGCGGCGGCTTCGGCAGCGGCGGGAGACGGTTACGTCGCGGTCCTGGGCGCCACGACCGCCCGGCGGTGCCTGGAAGCCGGGCTGCTCGACGAGGTGCTGGTGCACGTGGCGCCGGTCCTGCTCGGCGACGGCGTCCGGCTGTTCGACCACCCCGGCGGGACCCGGGTGCGGCTGGACCCGGTGGAGCTGAGCCACGCCGGGGCGATCACCAACGCCTGGTACCGGGTGGCGTAGCGGAATCCCGTGTGGACGGTCCTCACCCCACCAGGACGTTCTTGTAGAAGAGGTTGGCGTAGCGGTTGACGTTGTCGACGCTGCTGCGTGAGCCGAAGCCGAGGAAGAGGCGGGTTTCGCCGTCGGCTGTGCGGTAGACCGCCATGCCTTCGGGTTCGCGCCAGACGAGGGATTCGCCGGCGCGGGTGATCGCGCGTTCCTTCACCTCGCCGGTCTTCATGTCGACGCGCGTGACGTAGGAGTCGATGTCCGCCGCGTCGGCGTGGCCCGCTCCGTCCAATATGTACAGGGAGCTGCCGAGGATCGTGTAACCCTGGAAGACGACGCCCCCGGGGCTCAGCGACGGCTGCGGGAAGTGGGCCAGTGGCTCGGAAAAGTCGCCGGCGACGGCCTTGGCGAGGGGGAACAGGCTGAACCACATCCGGCCGCCTTCGTCGCGGCGCACGACCATCCGCTGGTACACCGGGTCGGTGGCGCAGGTGATGTTCTTGCTGCCGGTGAGGAACTTCTTCACCGCCGGGGTGCCGCCGTTGACGAACTTGAAGCGGGCGAGGGCGGTGCCGCGGGATTCGGTGGTGGTCCCGTCGGCGTCGCACTCCATCCAGATGTAGGAGGCGGTGCCGACGGGTTCGACGCCGAGCGACACACCGTGCCCGGAATGGTTCAGGTGCATCGAGCCGAGCAGTTCGCCGGAGAAGCTGAGCTGGCTGATGCACAGGTCGTCGCCGGAGGTGCCGTTCTGGGCCTGGACGATGAAGAGCCGCCGGTTGACGTTGTCGAAGGCGAAGCCCTGCATGACGTGGTGCGATTCGTGCAGCATCTTGCTGCGGAAGAGGTCGGAGGAGAGCGCGGTGATGTCGAAGTAGGGCGACGCGGGCAGTTCCTCGGCAGCGGCGGCGGTCCCGGCGAGCAGAGCCCCGCTGCCGAGCGCGACGGCGGTGGCGGCCCCGGCCCGGAAGAGCGACCGCCGGGTAAGCGTGAGGTCGGAAAAGGGGTTCTGCGGCACGACTCGCCTCCTGGATCGGATGTATGACGAGCAACCCTGTCCCCACCCCGTACACGGGACATACAAAGCCCGGCAGAAGCCCAACCGCAACGTCCGAACCGAAGGCGACCAACGGGATGGGGGTCCGGGGGCTCGCCCCCGGCCGGGGTCTGGGGGCTGGGCCCCCAGAGGCGATGACGATGATCGAGGCAAGGCACGCGCGTTCCGCGGGCACACTTCGCCGACCTCGATCGAGTGGGGCGGGCGGGGCTCGAACCCGCGGCCAAGGGATTATGAGTCCCCTGCTCTAACCAACTGAGCTACCGCCCCCTGGGCCCCGGCGCGCAGGCGGCACGGGGTTTGCTTCCGCACAGAAGACTCAGTTCGCTCCAAGTTATCACAGCGGCCATCCGGGCAGATCCGGTAGGCCAAACAGGTTGAAGTGGCCGCCAAGCGGCGCACGCTCGTCTACCTTGCAAGGGCGTCACCGCTGAACGGAACGGCGGGAGGGCCATGGCCTCGTCATCGCGGACCACGCCGCCCCGCTGCCGGGCGATCGGGTTGGCGCTGCTCGACGCTCTGATCGCCGGGGCCGCCCTGGGCTACCTCGCGCACCAGTACCGGGAGGCGCTCGTGGCGAACTCCGCGGCCATCGGCCTGGCCCTGCTTTTCGCCTTCGGGCTCGCCTTCGCGGTCCGGGCGGGGGCGCGGCTGCTGCGGCAGGCGAACTCGCGGGTCGACTCGATCTTCGCCGATGAACTGCGGGACAAGCCGTCGCCCTGGCCGCGGTGAATCCGCCGGATTCGGGAAAATCGCGATACCATGATTTTCCGGAATGCCCGCTGGGGAAAGGTTCGACGTGGACTGGCGACCTGCGCTGTTGTTCGAACCGTCGGGGTCACGGCTGAAATGCACGCTCTGCCCGATCGGCTGCGCGCTCGCCGATGGCCAGGTCGGGGCCTGCAAGGTGCGACGCCGCAGCGGGGACGGTGGTGAGACCGCGACGTTCGCCACGTCGGTCCGGCACCGCGACGTGATCGAGCGGAAACCTTTTTACCATTTCCGGCCGGGCAGTGAAACCCTCACCGTCGCGGCACCCGGGTGCAGTTTCCGGTGCGACTACTGCATCAACTTCCGCCTTTCCCAATTCGGGCGGGACGAGCAGGCCGAATGGCATGCCGAACCGGTCGACGCGGGTGAGCTGGCCCGGGAAGCGGCGGCTGCCGGTGCCGCCGTCGCTTTTTCCTACACCGAGCCGTCGCTGGCGCTGGAGCTCACGCTCGCCGTCGCCGAAGCGGGTGCGCCGCTCGGGGTCGACGTCGTGTGGAAGAGCAACGGGTATCTCACCGAAGAGGCGGTCCGGCTCGTCGCGCCGGTGCTGGCCGCGGTGAACATCGACGTCAAGGGCAGTGACGACGCGCGGCACCGGGAGCTGACCGGGGCGCCGGTGCGGCCGGTGTTCGCCGCGCTCGGGTTGTTCCGGGAGCTCGGTGTGTGGGCGGAGGTCAGCACGCCGCTGATCCCCGGGGTCAGCTCGGCCTCCGCGGATCTCGCCGCGATCGCGCGGGAAATCGCCGCCGTCGACCCGGACATCCCGTGGCACCTGCTGCGGTACACGCCGACCTACCGCCGCAGCGGTGACCAGCCGACCGCGCCGGAAGCGCTGGCCGAAGCGGTGCGGATCGGCCGGGACGCGGGGTTGAAGCACGTTTACGTCGAGCGGGCGCTCGGTGAGGCCGGGCGGACCACCGGCTGCCCGTCGTGCGGCACCGCGGTCGTCGAACGGGCGGTGTGGGGCGAAGTGCACTCGCGGCTGTCCGGGGGCGCCTGCCCCGCCTGCGGCACCACCGTGGCCGGCCGCTGGGAAACCGCCGGACTCCGCCGCACTCAAGAACTCCGCCGCACTCAAGAACACAGCGAAACCGTGAGGGGACGATGACCGACCATTCCTTCGTGCCGGACCTGCCGGACCTGATCGACGCCGTCGAGTACGAGCGGTACCCGAAGGGCGAGCTGGTGCGCGTCCGGATCTCGTGCACGGAGAACGGCGTGGAGATCCTCGGCGACGGCCTGCGCCCCGAAGTCGTCGAGCAGCTGCTGGCGGCGCTCGGTCCCGAGGTGATCCAGCAGATGCTCTGCGGCTGAGGCCCGGTCACCGCGCCGCGCCCAGCACGGTGGCGACCGCGGTCCGGATCTCGTCCGGACCGGCTCCGCAGACGAGGCTCACCACCCGCGCTCCCGGTACCGCCGGCCCGCTGTGCGGGTACCGCACCCGCACGACCCAGTGGTCCCGGTCCGGCAGCTTCCGGTGCTCGTGCGTGAACACCACGATCCGCGCCGTCCCACCGAGGTCGTCGGGGTGCTCGTCCGCGGCCCGCTCGGCGATCTCCAGTGCGGCCGGGACGTCGCCGGGGCGCAGCGACGATTCCAGCCACAGCAGGCTGAGGTCGGCGGACTCCAGCACCGGCACGGCGAGGGCCGGTTCGCCGAGCGGGACGAGCAGGCACCGCTGCCCACCGCCGAGGACCGCACCGGCCAGGACGTGCGCCGCCGAGCGCAGCGTGGTGCCGACCTGACCACAGGCGGCGGGGGTGTCGTCGAAGACGACGACGGTCGTGCGGGACGTCGGCGGCACGCCGCCGCGGCGGGTGCGGAACAGCAGCTCGCCCCGGCTCGCCCGCAGCCCGAGCAGTTCCGGCACCGCGAGCTGGGTCGGCAGCAACGCGGTGATCGGACCGTGCCGGGCCAGGCCCGCCCGCTCGCCCAGCCCGCCGCCTTCCGCCTGCCGCGCCGCCGCGGTGGACAGCCGCAGCCCGATGAGTTTCCGTTGCGGTGCCGACAAAATCCATCCTCCGCCGCCGCGCAGCCCGCGCAGCTGGGCCGGCAGCAACGGCTCGGCGGCGACGGCGGCCGGGCCCAGCAGGGTGAGGATCGTCAGGACGTCGTCGTCGACGCGGTCGAAGATGGCCGACAGCGCGTCCGCGTCGCCCGCGTCCGGGTCCGCGGGCACCGGTGGCGCGGCGAGCGCTTCGGTGAGCGCGCTCAGCATCGCGGCCGGCCGGATTTCCGGCGGCAGCGGGAAACCCGGGTCCGCGCCGAGATCGCAGACCAGCAGCGTGACCACCCCGATCAGGCCGTCGACCGGCCAGTGCAGCGCCTGCAGCGCCCGGACTCCGGGGTGGCCGGCCAGCCGGGCCAGTGGCGGCGGGGCCTTGCCCGCCAGCAGCGCGAGGACGTCGGCGGGGCGCGACAGCGGCAGCGCCGCGCCCGCCGCGGCGACCGTGACGCCCAGCCGGGCCAGCACGTCGGTGTCGAACGGCGTCCGCGGCGGGGCGTCCGGGTCCCCGGCCAGCAGCCGCCAGTGCCGGACGCACCCGCCGCGGTAGGTGGTCACCAGCTCGCCGGCCACCGGCGACCAGCGGATCGCCCAGACGTGCTCGTTCCGTTCCTGCGGCGGCAGGCTGCGCACGATCCGCCCGGACGCGACGTCGTAGAGCTCCACCGAGCCCGGCGCGGCCGACGGGTACGCCAGCGTGGCCGAGTCCGGCGACCAGGCCAGTGCCGGCGCCCACCCCGGCTCGCCCGGCGCGGACGGCTCGCGCCGCAGCCGCCAGGTTCCGGTGTCCCACAAGAAGAGCTCGGCGTGCTCCCCCACCGACAGCGCCGCCAGCCGCTTACCGTCGGGGGACCACGCGACCGGCCCGAACACCGTGCGCTCGCCCGCGGACGGCGGCCCGGCGACCCGCCGGCGGAGCTCGACGTCCCAGAGCACGACGCGGCCCCGTGACGCGGCCGCGAGCCGCGTGCCGTCGGGCGACCACGCGATCCGGCCGACGCCTTCCGCGGCCGCCAGCCGCACCGGCGGCCGGTCCGTGCCGAGGTCGGCGACGCGGTGGACGTGCACCGCGGCCGGTCTCGGCCCGGGCGCGGTGACCGCGAGCCGGTCCCCGCGCGGCGACCAGGCGGGCGACTGTCCACCTGGGACGGTCGCGGTAACTTCGCCGGTGTCGGTGTCGACGACGAGCACGGTGCCGTCCGGCCCGTCGTTGCGGAACCCCAGTGCCGCCAGGGGTTCCGCGTCGCCGCCCGCCGGTTCGATGTCAAGGGCCCCGCCCGGGCGCGGCAACGGCCGCCGCCACCGCACCGCGCCCCCGGCCTCCGTGCGGATCAGCGCGCCGCCGACGTCCTGGTAGCACCGGCCGTCGCCCCGCGGCGTCCAGCCGAACCCGGGGCCCCACCGGCCCGGCCCGTCGGTGACCAGGGTGCGGACGCGGACGGCGAGCACCGCGGCGCCGCCCGCGCCGTGGTCGCGCCCGACCGAGCGAGCCGCACGCCGCGCCCAGTGCCGGATCGCCGTGCCGTCCCGGTCGGCGGCGGGGGCGTCCTCGGTGTCCGGCAGCCGCCAGCAGGCCACCAGTTCCGCGTTCTCCCGGCCGAGCAGCGCCCCGGTGGCGCCGACGTGCAGGTCGCCGGGCTCGGCCAGCCGCACCGGCAGCGTGCCCGCCTGCCGCAGCTGCCGGTCCACGATCACGACGGCTTCGGTGAACCCGACGAGCAGGTGGGTGCCGGAGCGGCTGAAGGCCAGCGTCACCGGGCGGCCCGGGCGGCCGTCGACGCGCAACAGGTCCAGGCCGCGGCGGCCGCGGACGTCCACGGTGAACACGTCGGCCGCGCCGGCGACGGCCAGCAGGACGCCGTCCGGTGACCAGGCCAGCCCCGTCACGCCGATGATCCCCTGGAACGGCACGCTGTAGAGCAGCGAGCCGGTGCCGAGGCTCCAGAACTGGAGGTTGCGCTCCACCGCGACGCAGAGTTCCGGATCGCGCGGGCCCCACGCCAGCGCCCGCACCCGGCCGCCGACGGGGAGCTGAAGGGTCGTGCCGTCGCCCCGGTCGGTGACGGCGACGGCGCCCGAATGCGTGCCCGTCGCGAGCCGCACCCCGGTGGCGTCGAACGCGACGGCGGTCAGGTCGGTGACGCCGTCCAGGGCCGCCGGTGGCGGCAGCGGCGCCCCGGTTTCCGGGTGGAAGCCGGACAGCCGCCGTCCGGCGAGCACGAACAGCTCCGGCCGCGTCGCCGACCACGCGACCGCGACGTCGTCCTCGCCGGGGACGTCGAGGGGGCTCGACCACACCGGGGCGCCGCTGGGGCTCAGCAGGGTGACGCCGCCGGCGCGCACGACCAGCACCGCGCCGCCGTCCGGGGACAGCGCCGCGCAGCGGGCCGGGCCGGTCCGCGTACGGCCGGTCAGCGTCGCGATCGGCGTCATGACCGCTCACGCGCGATGCGCTCGTAGATCCGGCCCGCCCGGTAGAACTCCCCCGCCTGCTCCAGTTTCGCGGCCGCCGCGCTCAGTTTTCCCGCGTGCTCCAGCCGGTCCGCCGCGCGCAGCAACCCCGCCCGCGCCCCCGGGTCGTCCGCCGGCGCGCCGGTTTCGGGTGCGCGCGCCGGGCCGGTGCGCGCGATGCGGTCCGGCACCGCCTCGTCCAGGCGGCGCAGCAGGGTGCGGCCACGTTCGTCGAGGCCGGCGCGGACCTCCGGCGGCTCGCCGAGCCAGAGCGTCCACGCCGGCACCAGGTGGTCGGTGGAGAACCGGAAGACACCCTCCCGGGTGACGGCGACGACGGTGTCTTCCGCCAGGCCGTAGTGCCGGACCAGTGCGGTGCGGGGCGGCGTCGGCCGCAGGCTGCAGCCCGCTTCGACGTACAGGCCGTCGGAACCGAGCCGGGTGAGCCCGACACCGAAGGGCACCGCCCTGCTCAGCCCGCCGGGCTCGACGAGCAGGCTCCGGCCCGCGCCCGGCATCAGGTGCAGCGCGTCGTCGTGCGGGCCGAACGCCAGGTAGCCGCACAGCGCGCCCAGGTCCGCGTGGTCGATCAGAGTCGCGTGGACCTCCCCGGTGCCGGTCCCGCACGGCACCAGTGCGACGTCGACGCGCAGGGCCGCGTCGAGCCGGGCGGGGTCGAGGACGTCGGACTCGGGCGGCGGGGCGGGCGGAGTGTCCAGGACGAGCGAAGGCGTCGTCGCCCGGCCGAGCTCGGTCACCACCCAGGTCACGCCGTCGGCGATCAGCCAGCGCTCCCCGGGCGGGATCGCGACGGCCAGCTCCGCGGCCGGCAGTTCCAGCACGCTCCGGTAGTCGACGAGCAGCGCCGGGTGCGGCGCGCGGCAGACAGTGGTCCCCGGCTGCCCGGCCAGCAGCCGCAGCAGCGGGCCAGGCAGCCGGGCCGGGCCCGGGGCGCCCAGGTGCAGCAGCACCCCGGCGCGTTCATGGCCGGAGGTGGTGAGCTGGACGGCGGTGAGTGTCACCGGGATCTCCGCGGCGAGGCAGTGCCGGACGAACGCGGCCGCGAGGGTGCCGCCGGTGACGACGTCGGCCTCGGCGGGCACCGCCGGGGTGGCCGTGGTGGCCAGGCCCGCGGCGAGTTCGGCGGGGGCGATCAGGGGCCAGTCGAGTGCGCCGTCGGGGATCCCGTGGACCACTTCGCCGCCGAGGGCGCGCGCGAGCTCGAGCACGGCCTCGGCCGGGTCCTCGGTGAACGCCCACGCGGCGCCGTCACGGGGATCGCGGAGGTACTCGGGCCCGCCCTCGACACCGAACACGGCGAGGAAGTCGAAGGCTCGGGCCGGTGCGGTGAACCGGATCCCGACGCTCTCCCCGCCCGCCGCCGGGGCCACCGGGTAGGCCGGCGGGACCGGGGCGGCCGGCGGCGCCAGCGGGCGGATGTCGAACGACGGCTGCTGGGGCGCGGCCGGGCGCGGCAACGGCAGCGGGAGCCGCGGGTCGGGCTCGCGGCGGCCGTTCCCGAACGGCCATTTCACGCCGCACTCCCCTGTTCCCCGGGCAGTCCGAGCGTGCCGCCCATCGCCTCCTCGGCCCACGCCCGCCAGGCGGGCAGGACGCTGTCGCCGTCGATCCCGTAGGCGGCCGCGAACACGGTGGCCGCGAGGTCGCGCCGGCCGGCCAGGTCGGCGGCGGCGACCGCGCGGTCGCGCAGCTCGGCCCGCCGCGCCGCGGTGTCCGACCGCAGCGCATCGCCGGTGGCCAGCTGCTCGACGACCTGTTCCAGCCGCGCCTCCCCGGCGCCTTCACGGACTTCGGCGAGCGCGAGCGCCAGCTCGTGGCGCGGGCCGCGTTCGCCGGTGCCGTCGAGCAGCCAGCGGGCGTGCCGGAACCGGCGCGTGTGCACCAGCAGCAGCCACGCGGCGGTGACCCCCTCGCCTGCCCGTTCCCAGCAGCCCGCGGCCTCTTCGGCCCGGCCCAGCCGCAGCAGCAGGTCCGCCGCTTCGGCCGGGTGGCGGGCCCGCTCGTAGCACCCGGCGGCGCGGGCCGGGTCGCCCGCCCGGACGTACAGCGGTGCCGCGGCGAGCAGCGTGCCCGCCTCCTCGCGGCAGCGCGCGGCGTCGCCGAAGAGCCCGGCGCGTTCGTAGCAGCTCGCGGCGAGATCGAGGTAGCGGGTCCGGTCGCCGCTCATCCGCCCTCCGTGTGCGTCCGCCGTTCGGGCAGTTCGGCCGGCTCCTCCTCGGGCCGCCGCAGCAGCGGAGTCTCCTCCGCGGGGCCGCTGCCCGGCAGGACTTCGACGACGCGGGGCCGGGGGTCGAGCACCCGGCCCACTTCGGCGGCGATCTCGTCGTGCCGGGCGTCGTGGTCCTCGCCGCGCCGCGTCCCGAGGTCGTCCACCACCATCGGCGTGATCTCCCCGGTGGCGACGTTCAGCCGCATCGTCACCCGTACCCGCACGTCACGCCTCCATCTCGAACTGGATCTCGACGACGTCGCCGGACTCGGTCACCGACAGGTTTTCCGCGTTGTTCTGCCGCGCGTACCGGACGATCGCGGCGCGGTAGCCGGCCGCCATGGTCCGGAACACCGCGTCGAGGGTCTGCCGGTGGATCTCGGCCAGCCGGGCGTCGGCCTCGCCGCGCAGCGCGGCGGTCCGGGTCGCGGCCGCGTCCGCGTACCGGCGCTGCGCGTCCGCCTCCGCCTCGGCCTGGACGCGGCCGGCGTCGGACCGCATGGCCTCCTGGGCGCGTTCCCGGCCGGCGCGGGTGAGCGTTTCCCGTTCCCGCAGGGCATTCGCCTCGGCGGCGGCATCGGCGGCCTGCCGGGCTTCGCGCTCGGCCACCGCACGGGTCCGGCCCGCGAAGCCGTCGCTGTAGTAGGTGGCCTCGCCCTCGGCGGTGACTTCGGCGTCCACCGCACCGGTCACGACGCGTTCGGCGCGCCCTTCCGTCCGCAGCTGCTCGGTCAGCCGCACCACGATCTCGATGCGCTCGGCCGCCGGGTCGAAGGTCACCTGCCCGCCGGGGACGGCGAGCCGGTACACGCCGTCCGCGAGGACCCACTGGTCGTCTTCCCGCACCGCTTCGACGAACGCGGTCAGTGCCGCCGGCGCCAGCATCGTCGCAAGTGGACACTCGAGCCGGGCCTCCCCCGCGACCGTGCCGCTCGCTTCGGCGGTGCGGGCGATCTCGGCCCGCCACTGCTCGGAAATCGTCCTGGTCGCGCGCACCTGGACGCGCCGTGGGTTGCACATCTCCGCCTCAGCCCCGTCCGTTCAGCCGCTGGGTGACCCCGGCGATGAGCCGGCGCACCTCGTCGATGGTTTCGTGCTCCCCCGGGTGATGCCGGTGCAGCACCTGGAGAACATCGTTGTTGAGCGAGTACAGCGTGCTCAAGATCGAGTTGTCGCCCGCCGCCGCGTCGAGCCGCCCGACGCGCTGGCGGGCCAGCTCGACCAGGCTCAGCGCCGACCGCACCTTCGGCTCGGCGACGACTTCGCTGCCGAGCCGCTCGTCGAGGACCTCGGCGAGGACCCGTGCGTCCTCGCTGCCGGCCCACAGGTACCGCAGCGGCCAGAGGTCCGGGACGTCGGCGACCTCGGCCAGCCGCAGCAGCGCGGCGCCCGCGATCAGCTTCTGCCCGCGCACGATCCGCCGGTCCGACAGCACGACCCCCTGCGCGGCGAGCTCCGCGACGATCTCGCCGTACGGCCCGCGGACCCGGCCGAGCTCGACGTGCCGCAGCTGCGGGGTGAGCTGCTCGAGCTCGGCGATCCGGAGCACGGCCTGCTCCGCCCGGTGCTGCCCGGCGAGCGCCTCCTGCTCCTGGGTCCAGCCGCGGTCCAGCAGCTCCGGCAGCCGCAGCCGCGCGACCGGCTCCACCCGCAGCCGCAGCAGGAACCGGTCGGCGAACGCGGCGAGCGCGGGATCGTCGGGCAGTTCGGCGGCCGCGCCGAACAGGCTGACCAGCGGGGTCGTCTCGGTCGCCGAGCCGTTGTCGAACCGCCGTTCGTTGAGCACGGTGAGCAGCGTGTTGAGGATGGCACTGCTGCCGTGGAAGACCTCGTCGAGGAACACCACGTTCGCCTCGGGCAGCATCCCGCTGGTGCGCACGTGGTACTCGCCGTCGCGGAAGCGCTGGAAGTCCAGCGGCCCGAAGATCTCCGCGGGCTCGGTGAACCGCGTCAGCAGGTAGCGGAAGTGGCGGGCGTCGATCAGCTCGGCGAACCGGGTGATCAGCTCGGTCTTGGCGGTGCCCGGCGGCCCGAGCAGCAGCAGGTGCTCGCGGCACACGGCGGCCAGCAGGAGCAGCCGGACCGCTTCGGTGCGGGCGACGAACCGCGCCTCGAGGGTCTGCCGGATCGCGTCGAGCCGGTGGACGAGCTTCTCGGTGGCTTCCGGCCAGCTCATGCTTCCCGCCGTTCCGCGGCCAGCCGCTGCCGCCGTGCCGTCAGGTGCTGCCCGACGAGCTCGCCGAGCTGGTAGGCGTCCGCGGGCCGGTTCTCGAACTTCTCCCCGACGTAGGCGTCGCGGAACAGGGCGCGGATCTGGTCGCCGTTCCAGCCGTCGGTCGCGTGCGTGAGTGCTTCGAGGACGCCGTCGACGGAGATCCGGTACCGGCGCGCGTGCACCTGGATGATGCCGCGGCGGGCCTGGGGGTCCGGGAGCCCGATGTGGAACCCCACGAACCGGGCCGGCCGCAGCAGGGCCGGGTCGATCAGCGACAGCCGGTTGGTCGTGCCGACCACCAGCAGCTGGACGTCCGGGCGGAAGCCGTCCATCTCGGTGAGGATCTGCGCGACCATCGCGTTGCCGGCCCGGCTGCCGCCGTCGTCGCCGCCGGTGCGCCGCGCGGCGATCGAGTCGATCTCGTCGAACACGATCACCGACGGCGCGTTGCGGCGGCCCTCCGCGAACAGCTCGCGGATCCGGCGTTCCCCTTCGCCGACGTACTTGTTGGTGACCTCCGGGCCGGAGACGATCTGGATGGTGGCGTTGAACTTGTTGGCGATCGCCTTGGCGAACAACGTCTTCCCGGTGCCCGGCTCGCCGTGGAAGATGAACCCGCGCGGGGTCAGCTCGCCGCGCAGGTGCTCGTCCTCCTGCGGGAGCGTGCGGCTGCGGTCCATCGTGTCCAGCGTCCGGGCCAGCGCCTCCTTCACTTCCTCGTAGCCGCCGATGTCCTCCCACTGGACGTCGGGGATCTCGAAGTTCGACGACTGCTGGGCCTTGAAGGTGCGGATGGTGTCGCGCAGGTCGTTGACGGTCGCGTCGACGCGGCCTTCGTAGCGCTGCAACGCATAGCGCAGCGCGTGCCGCAGCCGCACCGGGTTCAGCCCGGCGAGGAACTTGTACATGTCGGTGTCGTCGAGCCCGGCGAAGTGCGCGGCCTCGTCGCGGGTGATCAGCGCCTTCTGGATCGGCAGCGGCTCGCCGGTGCCCGGGATCGGCACCTGGCGCGGGGTGCCCTCCAGCGCGAGCCGGGTGCTGAACCGCGCGGCCAGCACCTCCGGCAGCGGCAGCGACGGGTCGACGAACCCGAGCAGCACGACGTCGCTGGCGCCGTAGAGCAGTTCGATGAGCTCGCGGGCCTCGTTCGGCAGGGCCGTGTCCTGGCCGCCGCCGAGCAGGTCGAGGTGCGGGACGACGAGCACCTGGCCGTCCTTCAGCTCGCGCAGGATGCCGCGCAGCTGGTTGAGCAGCCGCTGCCGCAAGCTCTGCTGCGCACCGCCGCCCATGCCGAGCGCCCCCGGTGCGGTGTCGCCGTCGGTGTCCTCGGGGCCGCCCGCTTCGAGCACCCGCGGCTCGCGCCCCGCCTGGAGCACGACGTGCTCGGCCAGGTACGGGACGACGATCTTGTCGCACACCACGAGCACGGACTGCCCGGCGCGCAGCAGCGACGCGGCATCGGCGACTTCGGCACCGTAGGCGAGCCGGGTCGCCACCTCCTCGCTGAGCGTCTCCGGGTGCTCCCGGGTCCGCGGCTCGGCGAGCGGGGTGCCTTCCGGAGGTGGTGCGGCGAGGACGAACTCGAAGTCGAAGTCCCCGATCGGCAGCCCCGCCCAGGCGTCGGGCACCGGGTCGAGCGGGCGGCACGGCGAGTCCCGCAGCGCCTCGCCCAGCGGCTTGTCCCGGGCCGTGCCGAAGAACTCGATCCGGTCCCCGGGACGGCGGATCTCCAGTCGCAGCCGGATTCCCGTGCTCATGACCGCCTCCCTTCGAACGCTTCGCGGACCACCGCGGCCAGCCGGGCCCGGCGGCGCGCGAAGTCGATTCCCGCCGGATAGCCGACGAGTCCCGGCCGGGCCCGCAGCAGCGGCCGGTGCGAGCGCTCCAGCGCGGCCAACGGCCGCCACCACGCCGCCGTCGCCTCGGCCAGCTCGCCGTTGTCCCGGGCCGCCTCGGCGAGCCGCTCGCGGTGTTCCGCGCCGTGGAACCGCAGCGCCTTCTCGTAGACGTCGAGCACGAACGCCCGGTCCACGAGCCGGAACCCGTCGAGCAGATCGCCGCGCCAGCGGGCCTGGACCGCGTCGGCCGGGACCCCGGCGAGCGCCACCGCGGCGAGCGTCCGCCCGTCCGCGTGGCCGAGCAGGCGTTCCAGCTCCTCTTCCGCCGCGGGTTCGCCGGCGCCCGACGGCGTGCCGAACAAGCCCGTCAGCGGCGAGGCGTCGAGCACGGCCGCCCGCAGCGGGCCGGTCAGCTGCGCCACCGCCGGGGCCACCACGCCGTGCCGCGCCAGCCGGTCGAACGCCGAGCCCGCGCGCGGCACCGCCGCCGCCACGGCGAGGGCCTCGCGCGGCCGCGTCCGCGCGCCGATCACCGCCGCCAGCAGCACCGGTCCCGGCCCCACCGGGCCGCGGTCGCCCAGCGGCGGGGACGGCAGCCGGAGCCGGGCCGCCGTCACCGCGGCCAGCCGCGCGGCCGCCGCGGTGACGTCCCGGCCCGGATCGGCCAGCCCCGCGGCCCCGGTCAGGTCACCCCGCGGCAGGGGCGCCGACGGCTCACTCGCGCTCCAGCCGAGTACCCGCGCCGCGGTATCGGTCGCCGTCATCGCACACCCATAGCTTGCATTCCTTCATCGCGTCCGCCACACGGCCGTAGCAGCGCAGGACGCGTTCGTCGTCGGTCAGGTTGAGCAGCCCGGCGACCTGCCAGGGCCGCCGGAAGGTGGAGAAGTGCGTGTCGACGTCCACATCGGACAGACCCATCCGGCGCGTCGCGGAGAACAGGTGCGTGTGGTACCAGCCGGCCAGCACCTCGTCCTTCCCGCGCTCGGCCAGCAGGCGGTTCACCGCGCTGAACGAGTCGCTGGTGAAGGTGAAGTGCCCGCTGCCCGCCCCGGATCCCTCGGCCGGGGTGACGTCGGTGATCTCGACGAGGTAGCGCGGCACGTCCCCGCCGACGGTCCGGATCCGGCCGAGGAAGAAGCCGCCTTCCTCGACCTGGCGCGACAGCGGCAGGTCGGCGACCAGCATCCGCCGCGCCCGGGCCGGCAGCAGCACGTTGATCGTGCTCAGCTCCTTCGGGTCGAGGCCCAGCTCCGCCGGGTCGACGGTCTCCATGCCCGGTTCGTCGAGCCTGCTCACGCTGAACGGCAGCGACCGCGCGGTGTCGAGGTCGACGTCGACCGCGCCCTCGACCTTCGGCGGCCGCCGCTGCTCGCCCGAGCCGTCGAGCACCGGGTGGCTGATCCGGAACGCCCAGCTGTCCTCGTCCGGGTCGATCCGCCCGACCAGCCGCTGGATCACCGGGCCGAACAGCTCGGCGACCGAACCCCGGGTCCGCGCCACCATCTTGTTGCCCCGCAGCATCACGACGTCGACCTCGGTCACCGTCGGCAGCAGGTTGACCAGCCGCGAGCCGTCGGCCACCGCCTCCGCCTCCCGGTGGAACACGAGCGCGAACCGGATCTTCGGGTCGGTCGTGTCCACGTGCCTGCTCAGCAGCTCCCGCAGGATCGGGTCCATCGACAGCCTGCCGAAGTAGGTCTGGTTCGATCCCTTGTAGAGCACGATCTCCGCGGTCATTCGCCGGCTCCCCACGGTTCGACCCAGAGCGGGACCGGCCGGCGGGCCGCGCCGCCGGGGTCGTCGTCCGGCGGCGGCAACGGGATGCCGCCGATGGCCAGGATCCGCTCCTGCCCGCGCTCGGACCGGGCCCAGGTGGCCGCGGGGACGTTGACGTACCCTTCGGTCTCTTCCCACTGCCCCAGCGTCCGGGCTTCGTAGTTGCGGTAGCCCGCCATGTCCACGAGCAGCTGGCACAGCACGGCGAAGTCGAGGTCCGGGCGGTAGGCGTCCATCAGCGGGCCGAGGCACACCGCGCCCTTGGGCACCTCGTACCGGCGGACCGGGACGATGTTGGGGTGGAAGACCTCCGACCGCCACTGCACGGCGGGCGCCCTTCTCGGGAACTCCCGGGTGAGCATGATCCGCAGCTCGTGGCGGTCGATCACGACCGGCTCCGCCCCGGCCTCCGGCGGCGGGGCGAACCCCGGCGAGCGGATCTCGATCTCGAACACCGTCGGCAGGTCGGGGTCGTCGGTCGCGGTGACCGTGAACTCGTCGTGCCGCTGGGCGAACAGGTCGATCTGCGCGCGGGCCCGGTCGAACCACTCCATCGTCCGGTCGACACCGCCGCCCGCCGTCGCCCGGGCCCCGACCCGCATGGACGCGCCGTCGGTGACGCCGTTCTCGTGCAGGCTGCGGTTCGGGTCGAGCCGGTGCGGCGTGCCGTCTTCGTCGACCAGGTCGACGGTGGTCTCCATGAACTGGCCGCGCCGGTTGCGCACGGCTTCGTCGTCGTAGTGGTTGAGCACCGCGAACGGGATGTCCCGCACCGGGGTGCTGGCCGGCACCCCGCGCAGCTCGTACGGCGCGCCGTCGGGGCCGTAGACCACCAGGCTGGCCAGCAGGTACGGCCGGAACCCGTAGCTGGCGTAGCTGACGTCGGCGCTGATCTGCCGGGCGGCCAGCTCGTCCTCGATCCGGGCGGCCACTTCGCCCGCGCTCGCGCCCGGGTCCTGGATCCGGACCGCGGAGATCTGGCGGGTGGCGTAGAGCAGCTCCGCGTCGGGGTCGGCGACCGACCGCACCACGTCGAGGAACTCCGCGTGCTGGGTGGTGTTGATCGCGAGGATCGCGAAGCAGTCGCCGTCCTGCTCCACCGGCGGCTCGGCCGGCCGGCCCGGCGGGGCGTCCTGTGCCTCGTCGACGGCGGCCTGTTTCGCCGCCAGCTCCTGGAGCACCGCGTGCCCGGGATACCACTCGGCGGCGGCGACCACGATCGTCGGGATGCCGTCGGCCAGGATGCCCAGCTCCAGTTCCGAGACGACCTCCGCCCAGAACTGCCGCGCGCTGCCGAACGGCTGGAGCCGGTCGACGGGGTAGCCCATCTCGGTCAGGAAGGAGCGGGCGCCCTGCTCGTCCCGGAAGCACTGCGCCAGTGCCGCCGCCAGTTCTTTCATCGGTTTCCTTCTCCTTCGGCGGCCAGCTCCAGATAACGCGTCCGGGCCGGGTCACCCGGGACGACGACGGGGATCAGCTCCCGCGGGGCGACCCGCAGGCTCGCGAGGGTGGCGTCCGGCGCGGCGTCCCGCAGCCGGATCGTGGTGGGCGGGGGCGTGCCGAACGGGTTCCAGCTCAGCGCGATCTCGTCGGCCGCCACCAGGGCGAGCAGCTCGCCGACCCGGTCGACGGCGGCGACCGGGGTGCGGGTGACCGACTCCGGCTCGATCCGCTCGTGCAGCGGGCAGTCCGGGTCCCGCTCGGCCGCCAGCCGGTACGCCGTGCCGGGCACCGGCTCGACCCGGGTGATCGCGGCGGGTTCGGTCAGTCCGAAAAGGACTCTCAACGCCGTGGTCGTGAGCCAGGCCGCGGTCAGCGCGGACACCGGGGCCGACGCGCCGTGGCTCGCCACCGCCACCGGCCGCGCGCAGCTCCACGGGTCGTCCGCGGTCTCCCGCTCGGCCGGGGTGAGGCCGCAGCCGAAGCAGGCGCCGCCCGGGACGTAGTGGCGGACCTCGCCGCCCCACGGGTGCGTGCCCGCGTCCAGCAGCCCGGCGCCGACGAGGGCGCACCGCCGGGTCAGGCTCACCCGCGCCGCGATGCTGTCCAAGCAGCTCAGCACGAGGTCGGCGGACCGCAGTTCGGCGAGGCCGACGCCGGCCGACAGCTCGGCGTGCCGGGCCTCGGCGCGGACGCCGGGCACGAGCGCGGTCAGCGCCGCCGCGGCGGCCTCGGCCTTGGGCCTGCCGACGTCGGCGGGCGTGAACAGCGCGCCCCGGCTCAGGTTCGACTCGTCGACGTCGTCGGGGTCGCACAGCACGAGCCTGCCGACACCGGCCTGGGCCAGCAGCCGCGCGGTCTCCGTGCCGAGCGCGCCGACGCCGACCACCACGGCCGTCGCCCCGGTGAGCGCGTCCTGGTGCCAGCCGGGGATCTCCGCGTGCCGGCGGTAGCGCGTCACGGCTTCCTCTTGCGGTAGCTCATCGGGCAGTGCTCGAGGGGACGGCCGGTCAGCCATTCGTCGAAGCAGCTGACGCCGCGGGCCCGGTCGTTGTGCACCGCCAGCCGGCAGCGGGGTTTCTCCGGGTCGCAGGGGCAGAACACGATGACCTCCAGTGGCCGCAGGGAATGCCCGCAGCCGGCGCACTTCACGCGGTGCACGAGCTTGGCCACCTGCGGCGAGTCCGCCTTCAGCCGGACGCCGCCCTTGAGCGGGTTGCTCGCGTCGACGGCGGCGAAGAACCGCGCGGCCAGTTCCGGGTCGTCCGTGCCGCCTTCGACGGTTTCGCCGTGGCACGGCAGTTCCCGGCTCGCGTGCACGACCCGGGCCGGCTTCCCGGCGACCGCGTGGTCAACCCACACCCGCTCGCCGATGCGGAAGGTGTGCCGGCACACCGGGCAGACCCGGCTGCCCCCTTCGGCCACCCAGAACGACGCGGCCGTGGTGACCGCCGGGCCGTCGGCGCCGCTGTTCGTCCGGTCCATGCCGTGCTCGCGGCCGCGGTGGAACAGCTCGTCCGGGGTGAGGCCCGCCAGGTCTTCGCGCGGTTCGGTCACATGCTGTTCGGTCACACGCTGTTCGGTCACACGGCCCGCCCGGAGCTGAAGCACATCTTGCCGGTGTCGCACCGCGAAAGCCGCATCTGGGCCAGGCCCGCCCGGTAGGCGAGGCCGGGCTCCTCACCGCCGGCGAGCCCGGTGTAGAAGCCTTCGGTGAACGCGATCGCGCAGCGGTCGCCGAGGGGCACCGTCGAGCCGGTGACGGCTTCCGCGCGGCCGGCCAGGACGTCGGCGTAGGCCCCGGTGTAGCAGGAGTTCAGCACGACGCACAGCAGCGGCGGAACCACGTCGAGCACCTCGGCCAGCACCTGCGCGGACACCGGGCGGGCGAAGCCGCGGTCGTCCTCGAAGACCAGTTCGCCCTCGGGGGTGCCGTGGCCGGCGAAGTGCAGGACGTCGGGCTTGGCGCGCAGCAGCCCGGGCACGATGTCGCGGGTCCGGGTGGCCGGCAGCACGGTCGTCTCGAGCCGCGGGCTCGTGCGCGCGATCTCCTGGAGAACGCGGTGTTCGACTTCCAGCCGAATTCGCGACGTATCGGCGGGCGAAGCGAGCAAACAGAGGACACGAAGTGTGGAGGTGGCCCCGCCACGCCCGCGCAATGCTTTCAGTTCCGCGCTCGCCGGATACCAGCCCATGGCCGCGTCCAGCAGTTTTTCCAGAGTCGTCGGATGCCGTCCGTCGGCGATTTCCCGACAGACCGTGCGCCAGTACTCGGCCGGGGATGACGGCGCCATCGGCGGCACGGCCCCGATCCTGACACCGGCGTCCTCCAGCAGCCCATTGGCCTTCGACTGGTCGGGGAAGAGGCGGCCGAGCAAGGAGAAAGCGTCTTCCCGCCGCAGCTCGTCGTAGGTCAGGCCGACCACTCCCCGTCCCGAATCGGCGCGCACGAGAACGCGAAAACGGTCATTGACGTGGTGTCCAATCGGTCGTCGGAGGATGCTCGTTACAACTGACGGACAGGACTACCGGAACGTTAGGAAACACTCGTCCGTTCGGAGACTACCGCTGAGTAGGGATCGTCGAGTGCGGTATTCCGACCTACGGTGCGCGAGTCACGATTCAAGAGGGGCCTGGATGACCGAACGCCTCCAGCTGATCATCGCCGGGCACATCGGCCGGGGTTACCAACCATATGACGTCGAGTTCGAGGGGCACCGCGTGCTGGGCACGCTCGCGTGCGCGCGCCGCGCCCACGACCGGCTCAACGAGCCGATCGTCGTCAAGGAGGCCCTCGACCGCGCCGGGGCCGGCGAGGCGCTGCGGCGCGAGATCACGATGCTCGACCGGCTCACCGGCCGGCTGACCGACACCCGCTACCCCGCGCAGCTGACCCGGCTCGTCGGGCACAACCCCGACCACGCGCCGCCGTTCCTGGTCGCCACTTGCCGCGGGGAACCGCTGCGCCGCTGGGAAAGCGAGCTGCCCTGGGACCCGGCGCGGACCGGCCCGGTCGTCGACGACCTGCTGCGCATCCTGCGCTACCTGGCGATGACCCGGATCGTGCACGGCCGCATCGGCTTCGACACACTCCGCTGGGACGGCAAGGGCCTGCAGCTCACCGACTTCGAGCACGCCACGCTGGCCGGCGGTACCCGGCCGGCGTGCTCCTGCTGCCCGCCGCGGCCGGCCACGCCCGCCCACCCGGCCGACGACGTCACCGCCGCGGGGCTGGTGGTCTACCGGCTCTACACCGGGGAGACCGTGGCCGGGCCCGCCGAGGCCGCGGAGCGGCTGGACCTGCAGGACACGCCGCTGCGGGTGCTGCTCGAGAACGTCTTCTCCCCCGACCCGCGCAAGGTGCCGGAAGCTCGCGAGCTGCTGCGCCGCCGCCGGCTGCCCGACCCGGTGACGCGCCCCGGTTCCGCGTCGCCGATGCCGGAGCGGGAAGCCGAGGCGCGGCGCGACTTCGAGCGGCTCCGGCACGAGCAGCGCGCGTTCCGGCAGAGCATGCCCCGGCAGCCCGACGCCGCGCCGCCGTCGTCGTTCCGGGCGCTGCTGACCGGGTTGCTGCTCGTGGCCGCCCTGGTCGTCGTGGTCGTGGTGGCGGCCCTGTGATCGGGCGCCGTCGCTTCACCCGGGTGGAGTGCCCGATCTGCCTGCACCGGCTCGACTGGACGCGGACCAGGGTGGTCGTCCTGGACGACGCCGGTGACGCGGCGCCGTTCCTCCCCCGGCCCGGGGAAAGCGCGGAGGCCCGGCGGATGCGGCTCACCGCCGCCTACCGCGTCTGCACCGGTGACGGCACCACGCACTACCTGCCCTACGACTACGGCGAGTACGACGACCGCATCGTGGTCGGGGTGATCGGCGCGAGCGCCGCGGGCAAGAGCCACCTCCTCGCCGCCATGATCGGGCGGCTGCTGGCCGGGTCCGCGCAGCTGAAGCGGCTCGGCCTCCGGATCGACCCGCTGGACCTGCGCGTCCACAACCAGTACATGCGGGATGTCGTGCAGCCGTTCATGGCGGGCCGGGAGCTGCGGCCCACGCGGCGGGAGCAGATCGAGTTCACCGACGCGTTCCGCGTGACCAACGACCTGACCGGCCGCCGCTGCGCGCTGACCTTCTTCGACGTCGCCGGCGAGGTCCTGGAGGACGTCGACCCCGGTGTCTCGTTCATCGGCGCGGTGAACGCGCTGCTGTTCGTCATCGACCCCGAGGCCGTGCCCCGGCTGGTCCGCCCGGACGCCGCCGCCACCCGGGACAACGCCTTCGACGTCTCCCTCGGCAAGCTGCAGCGGATCCGCAACCCGCGGCACCGGCCGTTCCTGCCGATGCCGTCGGCGTCGGTCGTGGTCAAGGCCGACCGGCTGCGGTTCCGGTCCGAGCTGGTGCGCCGCTGGCTGGACCACGACGGCGACGAGGAGTTCGACCTGAGCACGCTCGAAGCCGAAAGCCGGGACGTCTACGCGTACCTCTCCGCCCGCGGCGCGGCGGGCTGGCTCGCCCCGGCCGAGCAGTGCCTGGACTCGACGCTGCACTTCGCGTCGGCGACCGGCACCCAGGCCGAGGACGGGCACTTCCCGCCGTTGACCTTCCGCCAGCGGCGGGTGCTCAAGCCGCTGCTGGCCCTGCTCGCCATGAAGGGCGTGGCCGGCCCCGCCGAGGCCGGAGTGGACGGTGGCCGGGATGACTGAACAGCTGACGCGGCACGGGACGGTCGACCAGATCGTCTACCGGTGGTCCCCGCGGTCGCTGACCGGCAAGCGCGGGGTGGGGCCGGTGGCGACGTCACTGGACGCCGACGCGCTGCGGGTCTGGGACGGACGCCTCGGCAAGCTCGTCTGGGCCACCGGCGACGACGAGGAAACCCGCCCCGAGCAAGGGTTCGTCTTCTTCGCCGCGGGCGAGCAGTACGGCCTGCTGCGGAAGATCCCGGTGGCCGACGACGAAGGCCGGGCCGGGTCGACGCTCGCGCACGTGCTGATCTGCCGCGCGCTGACGACTCCGGAGGCGCTCGGCCTGACGTACTGGGAAGACTGGACCGGGGACGCGGCGGAGCTGCCCGAGGACGGCGTGCTGCCGGCGCTCGACGGCCCGGAACTGGGCCGCTGGGCCGAATACGGGCTGTACCAGCTCCGCGAGCGCGTCGCCCAGCTGCCCCCGGAGGCGCTCACCCGCCTGCTCGGCGCGGTGCTCGAGAACCCCGTCGACGACCTCACCGTGACCGCGGCCGGCGCGGCGCCGCTGGAGCTGGTGTGCGCCCTCGCCGACATCCTCGGCGAGGCGCCGGGGCGGCCGTGGACCTTCGCCACGCACGAGTCCGCGGACACCGCGGCGGACCTGCCCCGCGTGGTCTTCCTGGCCGGCAACCAGTTCTCGACGCGCGGTTCGGCGCGCCGACGGGTCCGGCTGGACACTGCGGCAGTCGCCCCCGCCGCGGCGAGCCCGGTGGTCGCGGCGATCGTGACGCGGTACCTGCGTTCCGGGGTCGACGGCGTCGCGCGGCTGCGGCCGCCGGAACCGTTGTCGGGCCCCAAAAGCGTCGCCGCGTGGGCGAAGGGCATCCAGTACGCGCCGGGGGTGCTCGCCGACGCGGCGGACCTGCTCCGGCGCATGATCGACGGCGGCCTCACCGAAACCGAGCTGCAGGTGGTCGTCTCCGGCCGGATCGACGAGCACCTGGTCGCCGCGGTCGGCAGGCTGCCGGACAGCACCCTGGTGCGCGCGGCGGGCACGCACGCGGGGACGAAGACGGCGCAGGACCTGGCCCGCCGCGCGGTCCACGAGCTCGCCGTCCGGGTCGCCACCGGCAGGCTCGCCCCGGAAACCCGGCTGGACGAGACCGGCCTCGTCTTCGACGAGCGGCTGATCGTCAGCGTGCTCGGGCAGGAGGGCCTGCTGCCGACCGGCACCGCGGGCCTCGCCGGGTTCCTGCGCGCCGTCGGCCGGTTCGGCGGGCTCAGCCACGGCGGCAAGCTCGCCCTCACCCACGGCGTCGAGGAGATCCCGGCGGCGAACCTGCTGCACTGGCTGGACCGCACCGACGACATCGACCCCGCGATCGCCACGCACGTCCTGGCCGTGCTCACCGAGCGCAAGCAGAGCTCCCGCGACCGGCGGGACGCCCTCGACGTGTTCCTGAACCGGCACGGGCTGGTGCAGGCGGTGACCCGGCTCGCCCCGGTCGACCAGGAACCGGCCGTCCGCCACTTCGCCGCGCTGGTGGAGATCGCGCTGGGCAAGTCGGCCACGCGGGCCCGGACGATGGCGGAGGTGCTGGAGCGCCTGGGTCCCGAGCCGGCCCCGGCCCTGCTGCGCGCGCTCTGGCGCGCCGCCAGCCGCGGCCGGGCGCGGCGCCTCGTCGAGCAGCGCATCGCCACCCTGTACTTCCGGAGCAACGACGTCGCCGGTCCGCCCGCGGCGGGCAGGAGGACCTGGTGACCACAGCCATCCCGAGCCGCGAGCACGTCGCCGAGCGGATGGCGGCGCTCGCCGACCGCGCCGCACCCGGCCCCGGCCAGGACGCGCTGGTGCACCTGTCCCAGGTGCTGGCGTCGAGACCCGCCGACCTCGCCGGCGTCGACCTGGTCCGGGCGTACCCGCCCGAGGTGCTGATCCCCGACCACCGCCGCGAAACCCCGCGGTGGCAGCGCGTGCTGCGGGGCACCGAGATCTTCCGCGACGTGCTCGTCTTCGTCCCCGTCGCGGTGACCTGGTGGCAGCTGCGTTCGGCGCTCGAGGCCTACCAGACGGCGGGCGGCGGCGACTCGTTCCTCCTCGGCTGGCAGCGCGGGTTCGGCGGCGCCGTCACGCCGCTCGGCGAGTCGGCGCGGGTCGTGGCGCTCGCGGTGTTCTTCGTGATCGCCTTGACGCTCGGCGTCCACGCCGCGCACCGCGTCCCGGCGACGCTGTCGCGGGAGGGCGAACGCGAGGAGCTCGGCGGGCTGCTGGCCATGGCCACCCTGCTGACCTCCGCCGGTTCGGCCGGGCCACCGGTGACCGCGAGGGACATGTCCCGGCTGGCACCCCGGCTCGGCACGGCGAGCACCGCGCTCGCGTCGGCGCTGGAGAAGACGACCCGGCAGATCACCGAAGCGGTCGACGGCGGGCCCGGCAGCCGCCTGCACGAAGCGATCGGCGAGTGGACGGCGACCGCGCGGGAGCTGCGGCGCACCACCGAAGCACTGGCCACGCCGGCGGAAGCCGTCAAAACGCTCGAGGAGCTGCAGAAGGGCATGCACGCCGACAGCCGGAACCTGCAGGAGCGCATCGGCGTCCTGGTGGGACAGCTGGACGCCGCGACGCAGAAGTCGGAGGCCGAAGCCCAGAGCCACCGGGAAATCGCGCAGGAGGTGGCGCGCTCGGCCGAACGGCTCGGCGAGACGCTCGAGGTGTTCCGGGAGCGCACCGAGTCGCTCAGCGAGCTCGTCGAACGGCTGCGGTACGCGCTGGACCGCCTGGACAGCCCGCCCGCCCTCTACGACGGCGGGATGCACCTGGACAACGCCGGGCCGCCGGGTGAGCACCGGTGACCGCCCGCCGGGACCCGATGCGGCTGGCCCTGCTGGCCGGCTGGCTGCTGGCCGACCTGTTCCTGGTGCTGTTCCTCGTCGGCCTGAGCACGATGCCCGCCGCCGCGCCGCTGCCGTCCAGCCCGCCGCCGAAGCCGACGCCCACCACCACGCCCGCGACCCCGACGACCCCGCCGAAGGCGCCGCCGGTGCTGCGGCCCGACCCGGTCGAGTTCACCGTCTCCGCCGACCTCGCGCACCTGGACGGCGACCGGGTGCGCCGCGACGTCGAGGCGGTGCTCGCCGGCACCGGCCCGCAGCCGCGGGTGGGGGTCGTCCTGGTGTTCGCGGCGGGCCCGCAGAACGCCATCGGCGTCGCGACCGGCCGCGCGAACTCGGTGATCGACCTGCTGCGCGCCGGTTCCGCGCCGTTCCAGCGGGCGACCGGCAAGGGGTACTGGAAGGCGGGTTCGCGCGCGGACTCGCTCGACTTCGTCGTGTTCCTCTACGCGTGAAGCGAGGTGTTCGGAGTGACCGTCCTCGACCCGGCCACCACCGCCGACGCGCTCGACGTGCTCAGCGACGTTCCATTGTGGACACTGACGCCGTCCCAATGGGACACGGTGACGCGCGACCTCGGCGCGCTCGCCGAAGCGGTGCAGCACAAGGAAGCCGCCTCGGCGCGTGCGGTGGTCGACCGGCTGCTGCTCGCCGAGCCCTCACGGGTGACGCCCATCGGCGCGGAGCCCGCCGTGCCGGCGCCCCCGCCGGTGCGCGAGCGGATCGCGCTGCTGGTGCACACCCTGCTCGGCGACGGAGGTGACCGCCGTGCCACCGGAACTCGTTGAGCCGGAGCTCGTCGTCCACGCGTTCGCGCCGCTCACCGGGCCGTCGGTGGCGGCCGCCTACGACCAGCTCGGCCGCATCTGGACCCGCTGCCGGTCCCTGCTCGGCACCACCGAGCCGCTGCCGGTGCCCGGGCTGCCGACCGGCCTGCCGGAACGGCCGCCGAAGCCGGGCAACGCGGAGAACGCCGTGGCGGGGCAGGAAAACACCGACGGCGACCGGCAGGCCATCGTGCGCCGGGTGCAGGACGTGCTGGTCTTCTCGCTGGTGTTCACCGGGCCGTCGGCCGGCTGGCACGGGGCATGCCGCCGGTGGGCCGCGCTGTCCGCCGGATCGACCGGCGACCTGCTCGGCATCTGCCTGCTCCACCAAGCCAAACACCGCGACGAAGACGCGTCACCCGGCGAACTCGCGACCGCGCTCGAGGGCTGGGTGGAATGCCCCGGACCGGGTGAGCTGCGGCCCGGCGGCTTCACCGTCTGGGACCTCTCCCCGCCCTTCGACGCGCCGATCGAGCAGCGGCTGGTCGTGCTCGCCCCGGCCGGACTCGACGCCGAACTGAGCGCCTGGACGTGGAGCCGCGGCGACGTCGTGCTGCCGCCCCTGCCGCGCTACCTCGCCCAGGTCGCGAAGATCCGGTACCAGAGCCGGGTCTGGCAGGCCGGCCACGACCGCGTCGAAGAGCTGCGGATCCGGCTCGACGAGGCCGTCGAGGCGCTCGGCGCCGACCCCGGGCGGCCCACCGGCCTCGACGAGCTCGCGCGCGACCGGGCGCAGGCGGCGATCGCGGCCACGCGGCTGCGGGACATGGCGCGCACGGTGGAGATCTGCGCGGCCAACCTGACCACCGTCCTCGGCTCGCCGCTGGCCGCGGACCTCCGCCGGACCACGTGGCTGGCCGACCGTCTCGCCGATTCTGCGTCCTATCTGGACAATGCGCTGCGCCGGGCCGAGCAGGTCGTGGCCGCGGTCCCGGCGGCGACCGGTTCCCCGGCGCCGGCGCGGCGGGCCGGGACGCTGACCGTCCGGCTCGGGTACGCGCTCGACATCGTCGGGTTCAGCAAGCGCCCCGCGCCCCGCCGCGAAGCCCTGCAGCGGCGCTTGGCCGCCCTGTCCGAAGAGGTCCTCGCCGACCTGGGCGTCCCGCCCGGCGAAACCGACCACCAGGGCACCGGCGACGGGCTGATCGTCTTCCTGCCCGACGGCTGCCCGGTGCACGAGGCGCTGCCGCGGCTGCTGAACTCGTGGCACACGCGGCTGGCGGCCGACAACGCCCGGCACGCCGAACGGCTCCGGCTGCGGCTGGCCGTCGCGATCGGCCCGTTCGGCCTCGCCGCGCTCGGCTTCCGCGGCCAGACGGTCATCGAGGTCAACCGGCTGCTGGACAGCGAGCCCCTGCGGCGGACCCTGGCCGAGCGCGACGACCTCGGCGTCGCCGCCCTCGTGTCCGACCAGCTCTACGGCTACGTCGTCGGCGACGGCTACCCCGGGCTGGACCCGGCGCAGTTCCGCCGCCACGACGTGACGGTGAAGTCCTTCTCCGCCCAGGCCTGGCTCTGGACCGCGGACTGAGGGTTCACGAAGCCAGCCACCGCAGGCCGTAGGCGTAGCCCAGCTGCGGGCCCACGAAGTCCTGGGCGACTTCGCAGGCGCCGTCCAGCGGCAGCGTCGTGCCGGGCTGGGCCGGGTCGGCGAGCACCGAGTGCGGCACCCGGTCCAGCCGCCACACCGCCCGCGGCAGCCGGTGCGGGTGGAAGCGGACCCGGACCGTGAACGACTCGCACGTCACCAGCGGCACGAACGCGTACGACGTCCGGATCGGCCTGCCGTCGCGGATGCGGAACACCAGGGAGTAGGTGTGGCTGTCGCCGCGCGAAAGGGGCCGCGGCAGGTCGAGCAGCCAGTGGAAGTGCCGCTGGCCCTCCCGTTCCGGGGCGCCGATCCGGACGCCGTGCTGGGCGTCCGCGACCACGTCCCGTTCGCCTTCCCCGCCGTCCCCGCCGTCTTCGGTGCGGGGCACGGTGAACCGGGCGGAGATCCGGTTCAGGCCGTCGCGGGTCGCGACGATCTCCCGCTCTTCGATCAGCTCCGGTTCGTCGGTGTCCAGCCGCACGAGGGCCTTGAGCCGTTTGACGAACCAGCCCTTGTCCGGGTCCGGCACCGCCTCGGCGGACTGCGTGCCCGCCTCGATCTCGGCGGCGAGCCGGGCGAACGCCCGGTCGATCCGCCGCCGCGCCGTACGTTCCGAAACGTTCAGCCGGTGCGCGAGGACGCCGACCCGGTCGCTGAGCCGGGCGTACCGCGCGTCGGGGGTGCTGGCCAGCGCGACGTTGACCGCCAGGCGGTCGTCGGCCGGGAAGTCCGCCATCGCGGCCTCGATCGCTTCCCGCAGGATCCGTCTCACTTCGCGGTCGCTGGTCGTCCGGTGCAGCTCGCACCAGCCGGAGACCAGCGGCCCCAGCCGGCCGCGCAGCTTTTCGGTTTCCAGCCCCCAGCCCCGCCGCAACGTGGTCAGTTCCCGGATCAGTCCGTCGTCGTGTGCCATGGGATTTCGATTGTGACACGCGAACTTCCGGGCGATCGGCGGAAGCTGCTGGGCCGATCAGGTGATTCCCGGGTGGCCAGTCCGTGGCCAGTCCGGCGGAAAATCGGCCTGCCGCAGGCCTTTTCCGCTTCCCCGGCTGACCGACCATTCCCCCGTCGGCGCAGTAACTGACGGCATCCGGAGGAAAGTTGCTCCCCAGCACGCTCCCGCCGAACGAGCAGGCCGAGGTGGCGGTGCTCCGCCGGCTGGCGCGCGACGGCCTGCTCGCCAGCTCGGCCTCGTCCGCTTCGCCCGGCCGGCTCGCCCGGCTGCGCCGCGCGGTCTACACCGTGGCGTGGCCCCTGGTCTTCGCGCGGATCACCAAGCCACTGGAACAGCAGCGCCGCCACCCGGACTGCACGAGACGGCTCGAGTCGATGCGGCCGGACTGCCTCGACCGCTTCCACGACGACGTGGAAGCGGTGGTGGAGCACGCGCTGCGGCGCGCGACCGACCCGATCGAGAACCTGGAGGGCTGGCTGGCGACTCGCCTCACCCCGGCGACGGTCGACGCGCACCGGCGGCGGCGCGGCGAAATCGGGGCCCTGCAACGGCCCCGCCTGCCGGCCTGGCTGGCCGACGCCCTCGGCGGCGACCGGTGGCTGGGCGACCTCGCCGTGCAGATCCTGGTCTGGGCCGGGGTGCCCTCGACCGCGGGCGCCGAGCTGTGGCCACTGGACGGCTGGGCGGCGCGCCGTGCCGCGGTCACCGGCGAGCCGGTGGCCGGCCGCGACACCCTCGACCGCGAGGTGCGGACGGTCCTGGCGGCCATGCGCACCCGCCCGAAGTGGCACGCCGAGCACGTCGAGCGCCCGCTGGGGCACAAGCAGGCGCCGGTCGCGCCGATGCCTGCGGACAACGCGGCCGAGCTGCCGGCACTGGACCTGGCCGGCCCGCACGAAGCCGAGGACACCCGGCTGTCCGGGCTCGCCGAGCAGGCGCTGCACGCGATCGAGGCACGCCTGGACCGCGGCGAAGCCGCCCAGGCGGCGGTGACCGCGGTGGTCCGGCTGGTGTTCGGCGCGGGCGAGCCGGGACCACTGCCCGCCCGCGGCTCCCCCTGCGACGACTGGCTGGCCACCGCACTGGCCGACGAAACCCGGCTGGCGGAGATCGTGGCGACAGCACTGGCCATCCTCGGCCGCTGATCACCGGCGCCGCGGTGTCGTGAACGACTCGTTCACGACATCCGGCGACATGAACGACTCGTTCACGACATCCGGGTCCGCGCCGCACTTTCGTCCGCGCCGGGGCCGTCGCCGGCCGCCGACTTGCGGCGGGCGTCGAAGACCGCCGCCAGCACCTCGGGCGGGCAGCCCGCGGCGCGGGCCCGCGTCCCGGCGGCCACCAGCTCGGCCAGCAGGAGCGCGCGCACCGCCGCGCGGGTCGCGTGCGGAAGTCTCGTGCGCGGGGCCGCTGGTTCGGTCACCCGGCCTCCTCTCGCCCGGGGCCGGCATCCGCCGGGCCCAGCCTTCACCTGACGGACACGCGTCCGCACCAACGATTTCAGCGCCACCACGACGGCGGCGGCACCGGGAGCCGCAGCGGGCGGCCGGGGTGGCAGCCCGTCCAGCTGTCGGCGAGCCGCCGGGTCAGCGCGACCGGCCCGAGCAGGCTGTCCTCCCACACCGGGGTCAGCTCGCCCGCCCGGCGCAGGACGGCTTCCGCGGTGCCGCAGCAGGAAACGATCGCGGCGATCGCGGCGTCGGCCCGCTCGACGGGCCAGGCGACCGCGCCCGGCGGCAGCCGGGCCGGGATGGCCAGGCCGGTGCCGACGGTGCAGTTGCGTGCCAGCTGCGCGGCGAGGTCGAACTCGACCGCTTCGGCGTGGCACTGCCGGGCGCACCACCGGGGCGAAACCACGGCGGCGTGCAGGCCGGCCACCCGGGCGGCGACCAGCCCGTCCCACACCGTCAGGAGCACCGCTCGCGTGTCCGCCGGATGGAGGGCGGCGAGCTCGTGGGCGACGGCGCCGAGCCAGGCACGCGGGTCCTCGACATGACGATCAACGGTGACAGTCACGGCAGTCAGTCTCGCACCTGAGCGCACGTCCGGCAGCAAGATGATCATGGTTCGCGGCAGGACCACCCGGTCGGTGGCGAACCGTTGAGCGGCGCCGTCCCCCCATCGGGCACTGCACGTGACCGAATCGTCACAGCTGTGTCATCATGTCGGCGCTCAGTGCCGAGCACGCCACCCCCGACCCGTCCGCGAAAGGCCAGCACAACCGTGATCAAGATCAGCAAGAGCCGGGCCGGCACCCAGCGCGTCACGTTCAGCCTCCCCGCCGGAGCGCCGCCCGGCCGGGTGAGCGTCGTGGGTTCGTTCAACGACTGGACGCCCGGCCGCCACCACCTCACCCCGCGGTCGAACGGCCGCCGCTCGGCGTCGGTCGACGTGGCACCCGGCACCGTGCTCGAGTTCCGCTACCTCGGGGAGAACGGCCTCTGGTTCGACGACCCCGACCTGCCCGACCGCGCCGACGGCAACTGCGTCTGCGCGACCTCCTGACGTTCAGGCCCGGCCGCGGCGCTTGCCCGTGCTGCGCCGGGCCGGTTTCGCCGCCGCGGGCTTGCGCGGCTGCCGCTGCGCGCGCTTCTTCTCCGGGGGTTGCTGCGGGCGGCCGCGCGTGCTGTTGACCGTGCGGCCGCGGACGATCCCGATGAACTGCTCCATCAGGTCCGTCGTCTCCTCCTCCAGCCACGACAGCGCGACGCTCGACTGCGGCGCGTCCACGACCGGCCGGTAGGTGAGGTCGCGGCGGTGGTGCAGCCGGGCGAGCGACTGCGGGACGACGAGGACGCCGACGCCGGCCGCGACCAGCTCGATGGCGTCCGCCGTCGTCTCGGGCCGCGAAACCGCCGGGCGCCCAGGCCGGGTTTCCCACTCCAGCGTGTCGTCGAGGGGGTGCAGCACGACGTCGTCCGCGAGGTCCGCCGCCGACACTTCGTCCGCCGCCGCGACCAGGTGGTCCTTGGCCACGACGACCACCGACGTCTCGGTGTAGAGCGGGATCGCGTGGAGGCCGTCGCGGTCGACGGGCGAGCGCAGCAGTGCCGCGTCGGCATCCCGGGCACGCAGCAGGCCGGCCGCGTCGACAGCGGCGACCGGGACGAGCACCAGCGGGACCTCCGGCACCCGCTCGGCCCAGGTCCGCACCCACTTGGCGGGAGTCGCGCCCGGGACGTACGCGAGCTTGAAAGAGGTCACCGGGTCAGGTTACCGGGGGTGACGCTGGCTACCCTGGACGGCATGACGTCGCACAAGACCGCCCAGACGATGAAGCCCGCGACGGCGGCGAAGAAGCTGGGTGTGTACCTCGAGGCCACCCCCGCGGAGTTCCAGGAGGGCGTCGTTTCGCGCGACGAGCTGAACGCGCTGCAGGCCGACCCGCCCGAGTGGCTGCGCGAGCTGCGCCGCACCGGCCCGCACCCGCGGCCCGTGGTCGCGGCGAAGCTGGGCATTTCCATCGGCGGCCTGACGCGCGGCGGGATCACCGAAGCGCTCACCACCGAGCAGATCGACGCGCTGAAGACGGAAAACCCCGACTGGCTGGTGCGGGAACGCGCCACCCAGGCCGAGGTCCGCAAGGAAGCGGTGCGGGTCAAGGAAAAGCACGACTGAGCCGGTCCGGTCATGGACATCTCGCCCGAAGGAGCGAAGCGGCTCGACGCCACCGACGAGCTCGCCGCGTTCCGCGACCGGTTCGTCCCGATCACCGACGCGAGCGTGGTCGCCTACCTCGACGGGAACTCCCTGGGCCGCCCGTTGCGGGCCACCGCCGAGCGGCTGCGGAACCTTGTCGCCGAGGAGTGGGGCTCCCGGCTCATCCGGTCGTGGGAAGAACGCTGGCTCGCGCTGCCCGAGGAGATCGGGGACGAGCTGGGACGCGTCGCGCTCGGGGCCGCGCCGGGGCAGACGATCGTCGCCGATTCGACGTCCGTGTGCCTCTACAAGACGCTCCGGTCGGCCGTCGCGCTCCGGCCGGGACGCGACGAGATCGTCACGGACACCGCGAACTTCCCCACCGACCGGTTCCTCGTCGAGAGCGTCGCCGCCGAACTCGGCCTGACGCCGCGGTGGATCGAGACCGGCCCGCTGACCGGCGTCCGCGCCGAGGACGTCGCCGCGGTCACCGGCCCGCGCACGGCGGCGGTCGTCCTGTCCCATGTGGACTACCGGTCGGCGGCGATCGCGGACCTGGCCGCCGTCACGCGGCTGGTGCACGAACGCGGCGGCCTCGTCGTGTGGGACCTCTGCCACAGCGTCGGCGTGCTCCCGGTCGGACTGGACGCGGCGGGCGCCGACTTCGCCGTCGGCTGCACGTACAAGTTCCTCAACGCCGGGCCCGGCGCGCCGGCCTTCCTCTACGTGAACGCGCGGCACCACGAGGCGTTCGGCCAGCCCATCACCGGCTGGATGGGCGCGGCCGACACGTTCGCCATGGCGCCGCGCTACGTGCCGGCGCCGGGGATCCGGCGGGCGCTGTCGGGCACCCCGCCGGTGCTCGGCATGGCAGGCGTCCAGGAGGGGGTCGCGCTGCTGGCCGAAGCGGGGATCGACCGCGTGCGGGCCAAGGCCGTGGCGCTGGGCCGGTGGGTGCTGGCCCTCGCCGACGCGTGGCTCGTCCCGCTCGGGTTCACGATCGCCTCGCCCCGCGACGACGACCGGCGCGGCGGCCACGTCACGCTGCGGCACCCGGACGCCGAGCGGCTCTCGCGCGTGCTCATCGAGAACGGCGTGCTCATCGACTTCCGCCGCCCCGACGGCATCCGCATCGGGCTGAGCCCCCTCACGACCGGCTTCGCCGAAGTCCGGCAGGCCATGGCGCGCGTGCGGGAACTCGCCGGCTGATCTCCGCCCGGACTCAGCGGACGAGGTCGCCCAGGACGCCCGTGCAGAAGTCGTGCCCCTTCTCGCCCACGCCCACGGACACTCCGCGCAGCGAAGTCGAGGAATTCGATTTCACCCGTTCGGCCCAGTAAGCCGACGTTGAAATGTGTCCCAAGCCTGCTACCTGAGGAAATGCCGGTGATCGTCCCGGAGCGCTGAGTAAACAGCGTTCGCGGCCTGCCGGACGAGTGTCCGCCAACCGGGTCACAGCCACAGCCCTTCCTGGGTTCATGGTAAAAATCTGGCCCTGATCGATTCCGCGGCAACACGGAGGGTGAGGCGAAGACGGGTGACGGCGGCCGCTGTGTCCCATCGTCGTGTCCGCTTCCTCGTCCGGGTCCCCTTTCCTCGCCGACCGTCACTCAGGAGTTCGTGAACCGCCGTGCTGAACAAAGACCCCAGGGACGAGTCGGACAAGCCGTACGACAAGTCGATCCGCAAAAGGCTGACCAGGACCGTTCTCATTCCCAGCGTGACGCTGCTGGTGCTGTGGATCGCGGTCTCGTCCTACTTCCTCTTCAATGGCGTTTACGTCCGGTTGGTCGCGGCTTCCGTGCGCGAGGTGTCGATCCCCGCCGCCACCGCGCTGGCCGAGTTCCAGAAGGAACGCCAGACCGCGCTGCAGTACCTGGACGACCCGGCGCAGGGCCCAGCGAGGCTCCAGCAGCAGCAGCGGGCGACCGACGAAAAGCTCTCCGCGCTGAAGGACGCCTTCGCCGCGACCATCTCCAACGCGCCCGACGAGATCGCGTCCAAGGTCAACGCGCTGAAGTCGCAGTTCGACCAGCTGCCCGTGCTGCGCTCGCAGATCAGCTTCCGCAGCATCGACCGCGCGCAGGTCAACAGCTACTACAACGGCGTGATGGACACCGCGTCCAACCTGTTCGACACCCAGGCCCGTGTCGTGCCCGACGCCGAAGCGGCGACCGGTGGCATCACGGCGACCTCGGTCTTCCGCGCCGGTGACATGATGTCGCGTGAGACGTCGCTCGCCTCGACGGCGTTCTCGTCCGGGACGTTCGCGCCCGACGACTTCGCGCAGTTCGCGCAGCTGTCCGGGCTCTACCGGACCCAGCTGGCCCAGATCGCGCCGTTCCTCGACCCGGGGGTCCGCGACAAGTACCGGGCGCTGACGACCAGCACGGCTTGGCGGCAGCTGGCGACCGCCGAACAGGCGCTGGTGAAGCACGGCCCGTGGTCCACCGGCGAGCAGAACACCGTGCCGGTGGCCGAAACGGACTGGGAGAACGCGACGACCCAGGTCGCCCAGAGCCTCAACGATCTCGCCATCACCCAGGCGGACAAGGTCTCGGCGGCCGCGATCGACTCCGGCGACGCCCAGCTGCGCAACGTGATCATCGGCAGCATCCTGGCGCTGCTCGCGTCGCTGGCGGCGATCATCGTGGCGGTGCGGGTGTCCCGCTCGCTCGTCGACCGCGCGCTGATGACGCGGCTTGCCCGGCTGCGCAACGACTCCCTCGACCTCGCCCGCAACCGGCTGCCGAACATCGTGGACCGGCTGAAGAACGGCGAAGCCGTCGACCTGAAGGAAGAACTGCCGCAGCTCGACCACGGCCGGGACGAGATCGGCCAGGTGGCCGAGGCGTTCAACGTCGCCCAGCTGACCGCCGTCAACGCCGCGGCCAGCGAGGCCAAGGCCCGCAGCGGCGTGCACAACGTGTTCCTCGGCATCGCGCACCGCAACCAGGTCCTGGTCCACCGGCAGCTGCAGATCCTCGACGAGATGGAAGCCCGCGAGGACGACTCGACGCAGCTGGCGTCGCTGTTCCAGCTCGACCACCTCGCCGCCCGCGCCCGCCGCACCACCGAGAACCTGATCATCCTCGGCGGCAAGCAGCCGGGCCGCCGCTGGCGCAAGCCGGTGCCGCTGATGGAGGTGCTGCGCGCGGCCGTCTCGGAAACCGAGCAGTACGCGCGGGTCCAGGTCGAGCAGGTGCCCGACGTCGCGATCGTCGGCGCCGCGGTGGCCGACACGATCCACCTCGTCGCCGAGCTGGTCGACAACGCGACGTCGTTCTCGCCGCCCGGCTCGCCGGTCGAGGTGACCAGCCGCCGGGTCGCGCGCGGCGTCGTCGTCGACGTGTCGGACCAGGGGCTCGGCATGAAGGACGGCGTCCGCGACTGGGCCAACGCGATGATGGCCGAGGCACCCGAGTTCGACGCGATGGCCCTGCGGGCCGACTCCAGCCTCGGCCTGTTCGTGGTCGCGCGCCTGGCGGCCCGGCTCGGCATCACCGTCACCTTCGACCCCTCCCGCTACGGCGGCCTCCGCGCCACCGTCCTCATCCCCACCCAGCACCTGGCCGGACAGGACGCCGACCAGGCCGACGACACCGGTTCCACGCCCGCGGAGGACACCGCGGTCCTCGCCCCGGTGGGCGGCCCCGCGCCGCAGGCAGCAGAAAGCTCGCTCCGCACGATGGACACGCCCAGCTCGTTCAGCGGCCAGATCCCGATGAAACGAGACACCAAGCCCCGGCCCTACCCGGCACGCGCCCTCACGCCGCCCGACGCTCTGCCCTCCGTGCCGGTGGCGACGCCGGAACCGGAACTGGCGCCCGCCGCCGACCCGGCCAACGCCGCGAACGCCGCAAACAACCAGCCGACCGATGACCGGCCCCGGCTGCCCCGGCGTGAGCCCCAGCAGAACCTCGTCGCCCAGCTGGAGAACGAACCCGACGACAGCGCCGAGGATGTCGTGGCGCCGGGCGAAGGCACCGCGCGCACGCTCGCGGCGTTCCACAAGGGCACCCGCCGCGGGCGCGGCGGGCCGGACGACGCGTAATCCGCGACAGCACACAGGAAAGTCCACACACCGAAAGTCAGGGTCTGACGTCGAATGAACGAGTACGGGAACCCCAAACCCGATCTCAACTGGTTGCTCGATGACATGGTGAACCGCGTGGTCGGCGCGCAGAACGCCATCGTGCTGTCCGCCGACGGGCTGCTGATCGGCAAGTCGGCGGGCATGGGCAAGGACGACTCGGACCAGCTGTCGGCCATCGCCTCCAGCCTGCAAAGCCTCGCCAAGGGGGTGAGCAAGCAGTTCAACCGCGGCCCGGTGCTGCAGAACATGATCGAGATGGAGCGCGGCTACCTGTTCGTCTCGGCGGCGGGGCAGGGCGCCTGCCTCGCCGTGCTGGCCGCGGACAACGTCGACGTCGAGATGATCGCCTACGAGATGAGCCGGCTGGTCAAGCGGGTCGGCGACTACATGGCGTCCGCGCCGCGAGAAGCGGCGTCGGTCCTGCGGGAGGCCACATGAGTGCCGATGACGGCTGGTACGACGAGGCTGCCGGGCCGCTGGTCCGGCCGTACACGATCACGAGCGGCCGGACGCCGGCCGAGAACGCGCGGCTCGACCTGTCGACGCAGGTGATGACTCTGCGCTCGGAGCAGGAGCCGGCCGGGCTCGGCCCGGAGCACCAGGCGATCGTGCAGCTGTGCCGCCATCCGGTGTCCATCGCCGAGATCGCGGTCTACGTGAAGATCCCGCTCGGGGTCGTGCGCGTGCTCGTCGGCGACCTGATCGAACGCGGCCTCGTCATCACGCGGTCGCCCACCCATAACCCGGCGCAGTCGCCGGACCTCGAAACACTCCAGGCGGTTCTCGATGGCCTCATCAAGTACTGACCCCGCGGGGGCGGAGCTGGTCCCCACGCCGGTCAAGATCATCATCGCGGGCGGCTTCGGCGCCGGGAAGACCACGATGGTCGGTTCGGTCAGCGAGATCCCGCCGCTGACCACCGAAGAGGTGCTGACCGAGGCGAGTGCCGGGGTGGACGACCTGTCCGGCGTCGAGCGGAAGACGACCACGACGGTCGCGCTGGACTTCGGCCGGATCACGATCTCGCCGCGGCACGTGCTGTACCTGTTCGGGACGCCGGGGCAGGCGCGCTTCTGGTTCATGTGGGACGACCTCGCGCGCGGGGCCATCGGCACGATCGTGCTGGTCGACACGCGCCGGCTGGAAACCAGCTTCGCCGCGATCGACTTTTTCGAACGCCGGAAGATCCCGTTCGTCGTCGCGGTCAACTGCTTCGACAACGCGCCGCGCTACACGACCGACGAGATCCGCGAAGCCCTGGTGATCCCGGACCGCGTGCCGATCGTCATGTGCGACGCCCGCGACCGGGACTCGAGCAAGCTCGCGCTGATCCGCCTGGTCAAGCACGCGATGACGGTGGTGCCGGCGCGGGTCTGATGTCCACTCCGTGTCCATTCGATGTCCGGTCATGTCCGGTCATGTCCGGACTGGACAACGCCGGTGTCCGATGTGCCCCTCCGTGTCCACGCCGGACACCGGCTACCCACATGGCGCAATTGACTGGACCACCCGGGTGCAGATTTTTAGTTGAGCAAGCATCCACCTGATAACATCCGGGCGTGACGAGCCACGTGCCAGGAATTCCCGAATATATAAGGGAAAACTATCCGGCACAGGGTCGGCTCTTCGGTGACTTTCTGTGTGGACTTTGGTCGACGGCGTGTGACGCGCTCGAGGTCCCGGTCGAGCAGTCCGTCCGGACGACCCGGATGCTGCGCGCCCTGCTGCCCCCGTGGGCGCACGAGCGGATCGGGCCCGCGCCCGCCCAGCCGTCCTATGTGGCGGACGACGGGTTCCCGGCCGAGATGTCGGTGAACTGGTCCGGCGGGCGGCCGGAGCTGCGCGTGCTGTTCGACAGCCTCGGCCACGACCTGGTTTTCCCAGGTGAAAGCGGTTTCGCCGCCCGTCGGCTCGAGCGCGTCCACGAGACGTTCACGCCACGGGCGGGCCGTCCCTCGCCCGCGCCGCTGTGGCATTCGATCGCCTGGCGTCCGCCGTCCGGCGTGGTGCACAAGACCTACTTCGGGCTGTACTCGTGGCCCCACGCGCAACGCGAGACGGCCGTGGCCGAAGCCATGGCCCAGCTCGGCCTGGGAGCCGCCTGGGAAGACGCCCACCGTCGCATCGAAACCGTCGAAGGCGACCGGGAGATCGAATTCTTCGCCGTCGACTTGGCCGGTGAAACCCGGGCCAGGGTGAAGATCTATTACCGCAACCACGCGGCCGGCCTCGCGGAGGTCGGCCGCGTCGCGGCGGTGGCGCTGCGCCACGACCCGGAGGAGGCCCAAGCGGCCTACCGGGTGCTGGCCGGCAGCCGCGCCGACGCCGGCGAGGGCGCCCTGACGTGCCTGGCGTTCCGGTCCGGGGTGGACCGTGCCGCCGAGTCCACGACGTACCTGCGGCTGCCGGATCTGGCCCAGGACGACCAGGAAGCCGTGGAGCGCACCGCGGCGCTGCTGCACGACGAAGGCGTGGACCCCGGCCGGTTCCGCACGCTCGCCGCCGCGCTGGCACCCGGCCCGCTGTCCGGCAGCCGGGGTGTGCTGGAGCTGGTCAGCTACCGCGCGGCGGGCCGGCGCGGCGACGTCACCACGTACTTCCGGTTCCCCGTCTACGACCGGCCCGGTCCCTCTCCGCTCGCCCCTGTCGATCTTGCCTAGAGTTGATCTCCGGCAACACCAAGGTAAGGAGCCGATCGTGACCCAGCAGGACGTCGAGCGCGTCGCGCGCCACAACGAGCAGCGGCAACGCGAGTACGAGTCGTCGGACCTGATCCGGCTGCTGACCGGCGAGGACACTCCCGCGGAGACGAAGAAGGCGGTGCTCACGTACCTGCAGCCGTGGTCGAACGCCTTCCAGCGGATGATCAGCGCGCGCGTCACCTTCGAGAGCGACCCGGAACTGCGGGCGCTCGCGTGCGAACACCAGCAGGAAGAGGTGGGCCACGACCGGATCCTGGCGCGCAGCCGCGCGGACGACCGGGAGCTGGTGTGGGATCCGGTGATCGAGATGGGCGCGTCGTGGTTCGTGGACCAGTTCGCGATCCTGCCGGGCGTGCAGCGCGCGGTCCTGGCACACCTGGCCCTCGAGGCGGGCAGCCTGGTGTTCAGCCAGGCGGGCACGAAGGCGTTCCCGGACGACGAATACTTCGACCTGCACGACGAAGCCGACGTCGAGCACCTGGAGATGGGCTACGAACTGCTGCGGCGGCGCCAGGACTGGACCGCGGACGCGGTGATCGCGGTGCTGGACCGGGCGTGGCAGGTGATCGGCGTGGTGTCGGACCGCATCGCGGAGTGCGCCCGCCGCGATACGGTGGCGGCATGACGACGACCGAACCGGCGACCAAGGCCCGCGCGATCGCCACCGAGGCCGCTGAATCGTATCGGGAACTGTTCGGTTCGCGCTTGATCGGCGCGTACGTACTGGGCAGCCTGTCGTACGGCGGCTACTCGGCGGCGGTGAGCGACATAGACCTGGCCCTGGTCCTCACGGAAGTCCGGGAAGGCGACCCCTCGGCGGTGGCGGCGGCGACGGAGGCCCTGCAGGAGCGAAGCCCGTTGCACCGCAAGCTGTCGGTGTTCTGGGCGTCCCTGCCGGCCTTGCGCAAGGGAGAGGACGACGGCCGTTTCCCAGCCCTGGACCGCCTGCAGCTGGCAGAGCACGGCCGCGTCCTGCTGGGCGAGGACGTGACGGCCGAGGTGGCCCGCCCGGCCGCCGAAGAGCTGCTGCTGGAGAGCGCCCGGTTCGCCGTGGCGGTCTTGGCGACCGACGAGGTGACGGCGGAGTTCCGCACCCCCCGCCGCCTCCTGGCCGACAAGGTGTGGTTCACGAAGGCGGTGTTCTTCCCGGTCCGTTTCCTGTATTCGGCAACGACGGAGACCGGCCGCGCGGCCACGAACGACGAAGCGCTGGAGTGGTATCTGGCCCAGCCGGAAGCGCCGTCGAAGTCCTTGGTCCGGCTCGGGGCGCGAGTGCGGGAAGGTCAGCCGTTGGATGCGGACGAGGCCGGTCCCGAGCTGGCTGTGGGCTTGGTTCCGTTGTACCGGTACTACATCGAGGCCGAGGTCCGGCGGTTGCGGGAGGTCGGTGGTCCCGGGGATCTCGTTGCCGCCTTGACGGACTGGAGCGAACGCCTGGGGTGACGACGTGGTGCGATGGGGTGGCCGCTGGTTCGGGCGGGTTGGTGGCGGTCCGAAGTCCGTTAGCGGCAAGCCTTTCCGGCTGAGCGGCACGCCGATCGCACCGCCCGTGGGCGGCTAGGACAGTGGCTTGAAACCTGTGGGTAGCAAGCCTTCGGCATCGAGCGGCAGGCTGACTCACGCCGCTGACACCGTGCGCGCCTGAGCCTCAAAAGCCTTCGCTGCCTTGCGTAGCCACGCCTCGCGGACGTGGGTGTGGGCCCGTAGCCGTGTGGCTGCGGGCCTGTCCCATGCTGTGGTTATGCCGCGAACGGCAAGGGTTGGTGCAGGTTGTTGCGCCTCGGTTTTCGCTGTTGTCCAAGAACACCGGCGGTAAGAACTCCGGGAGGCCGTCGGTGGCGACGCGGACTTGCCATCCTGAGCGGTGCAGCAGCCGGTGGTGAGTCGGCGGCGGGATTTCACCCGCCGCCGCTCTCAGAACCGTGCGTGACACTCTCGCGTCACACGGCTCCCGTTGTCGAACCTGCCGGGAGTGCGCCGTGGCGCCAGTGGATGAACATGCCCGGGTAGTTTGTGGCGATCTGGGCGATTCGCCGCCGAGCTTTGGCTGGCCAGCGGTGCAGATGTTTGAACTTGCGCATGGCCCACCGGACCAGATGGGGATTGATCCGGTCGGAGAGGAAGCTGATCAACAGGGATTTGTAGAAGTGCCCGTAGTAGTTGATCCAGCCGGCCACGATGCGGTTGATCATCGCAGCGACTTCTCTGAAGCTCAGGTCGGTGCGCCGCCCCAGCCGCCATCCGCGGATCACTGCCGCCATCGACTTCTTGGCAGCCTTGCTCACCGCGGGCAGGAAGCCGGATTTCCAGCGACCGTCTCGCAGTCGTGCATAGCGAGGCCGGAACGTGAAGCCCAGGAACGTGAACTCGACCCCGTAACGCGGGTCCTGGGTTCGTTGTTCCTGAACACAATGCACGATCTTGGTTTTCTGCGGATGCAGTGTCAGGCCAAGACGCGTGAACCGCTCCGCTATCGACCTTTTGATGTAGAGCGCTTGTTTCTCGCTCACGCAATGCACGATCACGTCATCGCAGTACCGTTCGAACCTGACCAGGGGCTGCATCCGGGCCAGCCAGTCATCGAACGCGTAATGCATGAACAGATTCGACAACAAAGGCGAGATCGCAGACCCCTGAGGAGTCCCCCGACCTCTGACCACCAGGGTTCCGTCCTGTTGCTGGACCGGGGCCGTGAGCCACCGCTGCACATACAGCAGCACCCACGGTTTGTCGGTGTGCTTTCCGACGGCACGCAGAATCGGTTCGTGTGGCACATTGTCGAAGAATCCCTGGATGTCGATGTCGATCACCCACTGACTCTGCCAACACCGTTTCCGGCACGTCTCGACTGCGTCCAGCGCCGACCGCGCAGGCCGGTAACCATAGGAATCCTGGTGGAACACCTGTTCCGCCGAGGGCTCCAATGTCATGGCCACCACGGTTTGCGCGATCCGATCTGCCACGGTCGGGACGCCGAGCACCCGCACGCCACCGCCCGCCTTCGGGATCTCCACCGCCCGGACCGGCGGCGGGAAGTAGCTTCCCGACGACATCCGGTTCCAGATCTTGTACAGGTTCTTCTTCTCGTCCCGCGCAAAATCCACCAGCGACTGCCGGTCCACCCCGGCGGCACCCTTGTTGCTCCTCACTTTCAGATAAGCTTCCCATACCATCATTTTCGGAATATCAAACGCCTTGCCCGACGATCCCATTACAGGAGCTTCGTCACTACTACGGGTCGATCCGCCTCCCTGCCCGGCCACCGACACCCGAACCTCTTGCAGCTCTTCACTGCTTGAAGCTCAACCTCTCGACACCAGCCACAACCAGCCGATACCCATTTCCGCGCGAGGGATTCTCCCGTTCCATACCGAAGCCTGATCCAGACTCACGCCGTCTATATGCCGGACACCGCCAGGTCAATAAACAGGCACCCACCTGACTTATCCCGGGATAACCACCAAACCCCGGTTCCGATGTCATCTCATGCGTTACGACACGTCATCGACGGTTCACTGTCGTTCGTCTTCCTGGACCGCACCTGCCACCTCATTGTGTGACTTTTCCATGACGCTCACCACCACACCTCATTCAATGCAGCAGCTCATGGCGGTTTGACACCATCACCTGCATGACGATGCCGAGGGGCCTACCCTCATCTCCAGCACAGCACTTCCATCAAGCGACTCTGGCTTCTACATCAGAACCTCTCAATCGAATTCGGGACACACGGTGGTGGGCGCACATCAGCACCAGATTGCCCAGCTCGGTGGGGCCACCATCGGCCCAGTGACGGATGTGGTGACCCTGACAGTGTCGGGGTGGGCGATGACACCCCGGGAAGGCACAGCCCCGATCACGCAAGTAGAGGGCGTGGCGGATCGCTCGGGGAACCAGGCGGCGCAGGCGCCCCACGTCGAGGGGTTCACTGTGGGTGCCGAGGACGGCGGGGATGATCATGCAGTCGCAGGCGTGCAGTCGGGCTTCGGCGGCGGAGATCGTTCCGGTGTCGCCGAGGAGGGCGGTGCCGATGCCGGTCTTCAGGTCTTCCAGGGAGACCGCGACCATGACGTGGGCGCGGTCTCCGGCCTGCATCGGCAGGTCCGGGGTGTTCAACGCGAGGTCGAGGGCGTCGGAGAAGGCGTCGCCGTAGCGTTCCTGCGGCGACCGCAAATCCGGGCCCTCGCCGGCGGGGCGGCGCTGGGCGAGGGAATCCAGCAGGGCGCTGGCCCGGGCACCGGTCTCGTCATCCAGCCGGCCGTTGATCTCCCAGATCCCGGTCCGCTTGCGTCGCAGGGAGAGTTCCCGGGCCGGGGTGGCGGGTTCGGTGTCATCGGGTTCCGCGCCGTCGGGGTCGAGGTGCGCCAGGATGCGGGCGCCGAGCGCGGCGACCTGCCGATGCCCCGCCTCGGCGGCGAAGTCGAGCAGATGCCGCTCGGCCCCCTCGCGGTGCTCGGGTGGAACGTCTTGCAGGACCCCGGCAATCACGTCGATCATCGGGTTGCTCAGCTGTCCCGACCGGGCCACGACCCCCGTGGCGGCCGCCAGGGCCGGGATCGGGGTGCCATCCAGGCTCAGGCCGGGGTTGACCGCCCGCGCCCGTTTCACCATCCGCTCAGCCGAAGACTTCGGGACATCCGCGAGGTGTTCCAGCAATCGGGGAACAGATCGGTAGCCGAACAGCTCCAGCACCCCTCGCTGCTCGATCTCGACCAGCAGCGCGCCGAGTTCGGCTTCGGCGGACCGGATGCACGCGAACAGGGAGCCGATGCGGTCGGCCAGGGCCACCGCATCAGACTGCCAGAGCGCGTGTTCGGTCATAACTCAAGATTACCGGCAATCGAACACCTGTCATCACACGAACAGGTACCACCAAAACCGAACTGTCACAGCACCGGAACACCCCACGAAAGAGGCGGCAGAGGGACTCGGTGCGTGGGGAATCGGCGCTACGGACCACAACGGGAAAGCAACCACGGCAAGCGCCGATTCCCACGCCACGGCGAAGCCGCGCTTGAAACCTAGCCACGACCGTCATAATCAGAACGAGCCGCATCAATAGCAGGCAAATGCGCAACACTCCACTCGAGCAACGGCGCAGCGGCTTCCCGCAAGGTCAGCCCCATCGGCGTCAGCTCATAGCTCACATGCGGCGGCATGACGTTGAAGACGGTCCGCGTCAAAAGCCCGTCCCGTTCAAGATCGCGCAGAGTCACCGTGAGCATCCGCTGGCTGATCCCGTCGATCGCCCGCTTGAGTTCGGTGAAGCGAAGCGGCCCATCCCGAAGCGTCCGGACCACGAGCAAAGCCCACTTGTCGCCCACGATGTCCAGGACCGCGCGGGTCCGGCACATGTCCTCCACGGTTACCTCCAGAGAACCGGGGCACCGGAAAGTGCCTTATTGCCCGGTGCGCGTCGAGTGGATCACGATGGTTACCAAACAGTACCGAGGCACGGATGGGAACCGAAGCATGTCGACGTTTTTGCTGGTCCACGGCGCTTGGCACCGCGGAGAGTGCTGGCAGCGGGTGGTCCCGCTGCTGGAGTCCGCCGGACACCGGGTGCTCGCGCCGTCACTGACCGGCTACGGTGACAAAGCGCACCTGCTCAGCCCCGACGTGGGGCTCGACACCCACGTCGACGACATCGCCGCGCTGCTCGAGGACGAGCGCGACGTCGTGCTCGTCGGGCACAGCTACGCCGGGCTGGTCATCTCGTCCGTGGCCAACCGGCTCCCCGACCGCGTCGCGCACCTCGTCTACCTCGACGCGATGGTCCCCGAAGACGGTGAGACCGCGGCCGACGTCATGCCCATCACCAAGGAGCTGATCGATCTCGCCGTTGACGGCTGGCGAGTCCCTCCCCTGCCGGAAGGGCCCGGTGGCCTGTTCGGGGTCACGGATCCCGGGGACATCTCGTGGCTGCGTTCGATGCTCTCGGACCAGCCCGTGCGCTGCCTCCAGCAACCCGTGCGGCTGGACAACCCGGCGGCCAACGCGATCCCGCGCACGCACATCCACTGCGTCGGCGGGGAAAAGCCGGCGGGCATCACGCGGCGGCCCGTTCCCCCGCTCCAGCCCAACGGCTCGCCGTCGCGGGTGCGGGAGCTGCCGACCGGGCACGACTGCATGATCACCATGCCCGCCGAGCTCGCCGCACTGCTGCTCGATCCGGAGGTGCGCACATCGACCAGGACGTGATCTTCACCGATGGCTCCCATGTGGACGGTGGGGCTGCGGCGAACCGGACGCCTAGGGCGACGGCACCCGCGATGCCGTGGCCGCCCACGCGGCCACCTGCGCGCGGGAGTCGAAGCCCAGCTTCCGCAGGATCCGGTTCACGTGCCCCTCCGCGGTGCGGCGGGAGATGACCAGGCGGTCGGCGATCTCCTGGTTCGACCGGCCGTCCGCGATCAGGGCGACGACCTGCGCTTCCCGGTCCGTCAGCGGTGTCGGCCGCTCCGGTTCGGGTTCCGGGGACGGCGACGCGACGCCGTCCCCGAGCGCGTAGGCGATCGCCTCCTTCAAGCCGAAGCCGGCGCCGCGCCGGAACGCGGCTTCGAACGGGCCGTCCCCCAGTGCGCGGCGGGTCCTTGTCACGCATTCGCCGTGCGGGGAGCCGAAATGCCGGGAGCCGAACATCGGGAAGCCGACCGCGTCCCAAATCGGCTGGGCGCACCCGAGCAACGTCGCGGCCGGTTCCCAGTGCTGCCGCGCGGCCTCGGTCCACGCCAGCACCTCGATCGCGAGCACGATGCCGAGCAGGTCGTGGAACGTGCTCTTGACGCGCAGGCAGTGCCGCCCGTGGACGGCCGCCCGGTCGAAGTCTCCGCGGCCCAGCGCGACCATGGCCTTGACGTAGATCGCATAGGCGCGGGCCCACTGCTCGCCGTGGGCGGCGCCGGTCGCGCACGCCTCTTCGCACAGTTCCGCGGCGCGGTCGAGGTCGCCGAGGAAGACCGACGCGACGGCGAGTTCGACGCCGGCCAGCAACACGGTGCTGTTGAGCTCACCGAGCTGCCGGTAGCGGGCCCGCGCTTCTTCGAGCAGGGTCTTCGCGTCGCCGACGTCGTCCCCGACCAAGAGGTTGCAGCCGAGGCGGTGGGTCGCGTACGCCAGCGCGACTTCGTCACCGGACCGCCTCGCGTAGGCACGGCATTCCTCCAGCATCGCGACGGCCGCGACGTTGTCGCCTTGCACCGTGGCGACGTACCCGGTGACCCACAACGCTTTCGCCCGCGCTGCGCCGGGTTCCGTGGCGAGGGCGAGAGCACGGTCGAGCCAGTGACGGCCTTCGCCGAACACCCCGCAGCCCGCCCAGTAGAACCACAGGGCCGAGGCGAGCCGGAGGCCGGTCTCGACCTCGCCCGGCACCGTCAGGCTGTAGTCCAGCGCCGCACGCAGGTTCGCGTGCTCGCGGCGCATCCGCCGGAAGATGTCCGCCTGCTCCGGGCCGAACCACGCGCGTTCGCTCCGCACGGCGAGAGCGAGGTAGTGGTCCCGCATCCGCCGCCGGACCGCCGCCGTCTCCCCCGCCCCGGCCAGCTTGTCGCGGCCGAACTGCCGCAGCGGCTCCAGCAGCCGGAACCGCTGCCGGTCGCCGTCCGTTTCCCTGACCAGCACGGACTTCTCCACCAGCCCGGCGAGCCGGTCCCGCAGCTCGCCGGCGGGCAGCCCGTCACCGGCGCAGACGCACTCGGCCGCGGCCAGGTCGAAGCCGCCGGCGAACACCGACGCCCGGGCCCACAGGTGCCGTTCGGCCGGGCCGCACAAGGCGAAACTCCAGTCAATGGCGGCGAGCAGCGTCTGATGGCGGGGTTCCCCGCCGCGCTTCACCGTTCCGGGCAGCCGGAAGCAGTCGCCCAGCCCGGCTTCCAGCTCCGCCAGCGTCAGGACCCGCAGCCGCACGGCCGCGAGCTCGATGGCCAGCGGGATGCCGGCCAGCAGGCGGCACACCTCGGCGACGCGGTCCTGGTTCTCCGGCGTGACGGCGAACCCCGGCACGACCGCGGCCGCGCGCTCGGCGAACAACGTCAGCGCCGGGTAGCGCAGCCAGCCGCCGCCGGGCAACGGGCACCCGGGTTCCGGCAGCGGCAACGGGGAAACCGGCCAGAGGTGCTCGCCGGTCAGCGCGAGCCGCTCCCGGCTGGTCGCGAGCAGCCGGAGGCCGGGCGCGGCCCGCAGCAGGTCGTGCGCGAGCGCGGCACAGCCGTCCAGGAGGTGCTCGCAGTTGTCCAGGATCACCAGCAGCCGCCGGTCCCGCACGTGCCCGGCGAGCACGGCGGCCGGGGGCCTGCCGGTTTGGTCGGGCACGCCCAGCGCTTTGAGGACGGTGTGCGCCACGAGCGCCGGGTCTTCGAGCCCGGCGAGCTCGGCCAGCCAGACGCCGTCGGGGAACGCGCGGGACAGCCCGGCCGCGGTCTGCACGGCCAGCCGCGTCTTGCCGACGCCGCCCACGCCGGTCAAGGTGACCAGCCGGGCCTCGGCCAGCAGGTGTTTCACCTCGGCGACTTCGTGCTTGCGTCCCACGAAACTCGTGGTGTCCGCAGGCAGGTTGCCCCTCCCGCACGCCGCACCGGCCTTGCCCACCACTGAACCGTAGGGAGGACACCACGAGCGGTCAATGCGACGGGGCGGGTCGTCCCTCGGAGGAAGCAACCCCCGGGCGTCACCGGAGGGAAGAGGCCGGTCGCGGCAGCGGGTCGTCCGAGGGGAGACGACCCGGAGGAGGGGACGCGACCGGCCGGCCACCATCTGCTTCGACCTCCCACGGTCTTCGACGGCTCGTCCGAGAGTGCTCCGGGCGGCTCCGCGCCGCACCCGTACAAGTACCTCACTCCATACCTGTTTCGTTGTCACTCAACGCACCCGACGGACTACTTTCAGCGCAGAGTGAGCGGGGTTTCGGACGCGAGGCGGGTCAGTTTCGCCGGGTTGCGGACGTAGTAGAGGCCGGAGATGCGGCCGTCGTCGAACCGGATCGCGATCACGCCGTCGAGTTCGCCGTCCAGGCGCACCACGAAGCCCGGGTTGCCGTTGACCGTCGTGGGTTCGACGGTGATCCGCTCGGTGGTCTTGCCGAGACCGCCGAGGATGAAGCGGACCACCTTGCCGGCGCCGGAAACCGGGCGCAGCGCGGCCTGCTTGACCCCGCCGCCGTCGCCGACGACGACCACGTCCGGCGCGAGCACGTCGAGCAGGCCCTGAAGGTCCCGGCCTTCCAGGGCCCGCCGGAACGAATCCAGCACCGCCCGGGTTTCGCTCGCGGAGACCGTCTCGCGCGGGCGGCGGGCGTCGACGTGCCGCCGCGCGCGGTGCGCGATCTGCCGGACGGCCGCGGGTGTCTTGCCGACGGCGTCGGCGATTTCGTCGTAGCCGACGTCGAAGACCTCGCGCAGCACGAACACGGCCCGCTCGGTCGGCGCGAGCGTCTCGAGGACGAGCATGAGCGCCATCGAGACGCTCTCGGCCAGCTCGACGTCCTCGGCCACGTCCGGCGTGGTGAGCAGGGGTTCGGGCAGCCACGGGCCGACGTAGGCTTCTTTGCGGCGCTTCATCGTGCGCAGCCGGTTGAGCGCCAGCCGGGTCGTGATCCGGACCAGGTAGGCACGCTCGTCGCGCACGTCGCCGGAGTCGACCTTCACCCAGCGCAGCCAGGTTTCCTGGAGCACGTCCTCGGCGTCGGCCGCCGAACCGAGCATCTCGTAGGCGACGGTGAAGAGCAGGTTCCGGTGGGCGACGAAGGTTTCCGTGGCGCGGTCGCTCATGACCCTTTCCTTTCGCGGTCGCCGGTCAGGCGGTGAAGGCGGCCGGACCGAAGCGGCCCCAGGCGACGAACGCGGCCACGGCGAGGTAGGCCAGGTTCAGCACCACGAAGTTCGCGCTGCCGTGCCGGACGTGGGTGATCATCGCACCGGCCATCAGCAGCACCCAGCAGGCGGCGGTCACCGGCACGAGCACCGGTGCGATGCCGGTCAGGGCGGGCAGGACCAGGCCGGCCGCGGCGAGGAGCTCGACGGCACCGAGCGACTTGACGAAGCCGCGTCCCGCCTCGGCGGTCCACTCCCCGCCCGGTGCGGCGGCCAGCTTTTCCTCGGGTACGAACACCTTGCTGACACCGCCGGTCAGCGCGACCACGGCGAGCAGTCCGGCGGCGATCCACAGTGCGAGGTTCACGGGCTTCTCCTTTTCGGTTCGGCCTCAAGACACCGGCCGCCGGGAGGCTGTGACATGACCTGGGTCACTTGATTCTGTACCTACTAGTATGTACATTCGGTCGCCATGGGGACCAGGGACCAGCTGATCGACAGCACCCGCGAGCTGTTGTGGGAACGGGGTTACGTCGGGACGAGCCCGAAGGCCATCCAGCAGCGGGCCGGCGCCGGCCAGGGCAGCATGTACCACCACTTCGCCGGCAAGAAGGAGCTGGCGCTGGCCGCCGTGCGGCGCAGTGCCGACGCCCTGCTGGCCGCCGCCGACGAGCAGTTCCGCGGTCCTGGCACCGCCGTCGACCGGATCACCGCGTACCTGCGGCGCGAGCGCGAAGTGCTCAAGGGCTGCCCGATCGGCAGGCTCACCCAGGATCCCGACATCGTGGCCGATCCCGTCCTGCGCGCCCCGGTGGACGAGACCCTGACCCGCCTGCGCGCGCGGCTGACCGAGGTCCTCGACGAAGGCCGGGCCGCGGGGGAACTGCCCGGCACGACCGACACCGCCGCGCTGGCCGCCACGATCGTCGCCGTGCTGCAGGGCGGCTATGTGCTGGCCCGCGCCGCGAACGCGCCAGAACCGTTCGACCAAGCCGTTTCCGGCGTGCTCGCCCTGCTCGCCGCCCGCTGAAGCCTCAGGAGTACTCCGTGAACTTCCCGTCCGCCGTCCCCGCCGACGTGATCACCGGCAACGCGTGGGTCACCCCGCTCGCCGTCCCCGAAGGCGCTTCGCGCACCCAAGTGGACCGCGTGCAGTTCGCGCCCGGCGCCCGCACCCACTGGCACCGGCACCCGGTCGGCCAGGTCCTCGTCGTCACCGAAGGCACCGGTTACGTGCAGCGCCGGGGCGGCCCGGCGACGCTGATCAGGGCGGGCGACACGGTCCGCGTCGCGGCCGGCGAATGGCACTGGCACGGCGCGACGGACACGACGCCGATGACCCACCTGGCGATCGAGGAGATTCCCGCCGACGGCACACCCACCGAGATCGGCGAACCGGCCGACCTTCCCGCCGTCACCCGCACGGTCGTGCTGGACCAGCACCTGCCCGAACCCCGCGTGGTCGGCCACGTCGAGGTCCGCCGCATCACCATCGCCCCGCACCACAGCCCCGGCCCGCACACCCACAACGGCCCGGTCTTCGGCAGCATCGAGGCCGGCTCCGCCGTCTACCAGATCGAGGGCGAGCCCGAGACCGTGCTGAACCCCGGCGACGTCTTCTACGAGCCGGAAGCGACCCGCATCGCGCGGTTCGACGCCCAGGGCGAAGGGGTCACGTTCCTCGCGCACTTCCCCGTGGGGCCGGGTGAAGCTCCGCGGCTGGACAGTGTCGGAAACTGAGCCGAAAGTTTTCGACACATCGCACGGAATGTCCGGTTGAAGTTTCACGAGACGGCGTATAGCCTGTTGCTCCGGGAGCGCTCCCACAGCCACCGCTCGTTCATCCGAGAATGGAGGCTCATCCATGCGTATGCGCACCTCCGGGCCCGCCACCAGGCGGCGGAGCATCATCGCAGTGATCATCGGCGTGCTGGCCGGATTGTTCCTCTGGGCCCCGCCGGCCTCGGCGCACGGCACCATCGTCAGCCCCGCCACCCGCGCCTACCAGTGCTGGAAGGACTGGGGCAACCAGCACACGAACCCCGCGATGCAACAGCAGGACCCCATGTGCTGGCAGGCTTTCCAGGCCAACGCCGACACCATGTGGAACTGGATGAGCGCGCTGCGGGACGGGCTCAAGGGGAACTTCCAGGGCGCGACCCCCGACGGCCAGCTCTGCAGCAACGCCCTCGCGCGCAACAACTCCCTCAACACCCCCGGCCAGTGGAAGACCACCAGCATCGGCAGCAGCTTCTCGATGCACCTGTACGACCAGGCCAGCCACGGCGCCGACTACTTCCGCGTGTACGTCAGCAAGAACGGGTACGACCCCACCACGCAGCGCCTCGGCTGGGGCAACCTCGACTTCATCACCCAGACGGGGAGGTACGCGCCGGCCAAGGACATCACGTTCGACGTCCAGACCTCCGGCTACCGGGGACACCACGTCGTCTTCACGATCTGGCAGGCCTCGCACCAGGACCAGACCTACATGTGGTGCAGCGACGTGACCTTCGGCTAGCGGCTGCCCGCTCCCGCGAGTTGGGCAACCCCTGAGGACCCCGGGTGCCGTGACGGCACCCGGGGTCCTCTGTGATGTGGAGGTGGAATGATCCCTGAGCAGGAAAGACCGGCCACGCCAGGCGGGGCCGACAAGTTCGACGACGAGCACTACCCCGCGTACACCATGGGGCGGGCCGCGGAAATGCTCGGCACGACCCAAACTTCTTGCGCAGCCTCGACCAGGCCGGCCTGATCACGCCGCAACGCTCCGGCGGCGGGCACCGCCGCTACTCGCGCCACCAGCTGCGGCTGGCCGCCCGCGTCCGGGAACTGGTCGACCAGGGCACCGCCGTCGACGCGGCCTGCCGCATCGTCACCCCCGAAGACCAGCTCCACGAAGCTCAACGCCTCAACCGATCCCAAGGTCTCGAGGCCGTCGACTGACCCCGTCGGCCAGTGCGTCCGGCGTGCCGCGATCGACGTGGCCGGTGGTGGCATCCTTTCCGCCGCGCAAGGCACCCTCGTCGCCCGTGCGGCCGCGCCCAGGCAGACGACGGCCTCGCGTGGGGCCCCGGCCCGCGCGACTTCCGGCGCCCACACAGGGCTCGGCGGCGTTGAGCCTGCGCCCACGTCGCGAAACGACGTGCCCGCGGGTTTTCCCCAACCAATGACGCAAATCGGTACGGAATCACTCGCCGAAGAGGGTTCGTGCACTGCGGCATTCGGGTGAGGCTTGTAACCGTGCGTCAGGACGCGACGAGTCATCTGGTATCCGTGCGCGGAACACCAGCGTCCCTGGCGGCCGGCACGCAAGGCCCGGGAGGCGTCATGGTCGTCATCGGCACGTGGAACCTGGAAAACCTGTTCCTGCCCGGCGACGGAGACGGCCGGCCGGACCCGGCGACCTACGACGCCAAGCTGAAAGCCCTGCACGGGACGATCACGGCGATCGGCCCGGACGTGCTGGCCGTGCAGGAGGTCGGGGATCCGGAAGCGCTGAAGGACCTCGCCGCGCGGCTGACCGGCGACTGGCACACAGTCTGCTCGCAGCACCCCGACTCACGCGGGATCCGGGTCGGCTTCCTGTCCCGCCTGCCGCTGACCGTCGTCGCCGACACCGTGGCCCTGCCGGCGAAGCTGGCGCCGATCCAGGTCGCCGACCCGCCCGCCCCGCTCAGCGGCCAGCTCGGCCGCGGCGCGCTGACCGTCACCGCGCAACTCGAAGGCGGCAGCGTCACCCTGATCACCTGTCACCTGAAGTCCAAGCTGCTGACCTACCCGGAAAACCGGTTCTTCCCGCACGGCGAAGGCGAACGCGCCCGCTACGGCGCCTACGCCCTTTACCGCCGCACCGCCGAAGCCACCGCCGTCCGCGAACTGGCCACCGCCGCCCTCGAACCGGGCGACGGGAAACGCGTCATCGTGCTCGGCGACCTCAACGACGAAGCCGAAGCGGCGACCACCCAGATCCTGACCGGCCCGCCCGGCTCGGAAATCGGCACCGGCGGCTTCGAACGTGACGACGCCGGCGACCGCCGTCGCCTGTGGAACCTCTCCCCCTTGATCCCCGACGCCGAGCGCTACTCCCGCATCAACCACGGCCGCCGCGAACTGATCGACCACATCTTCGCCAGCCACGCGCTCCTCGCGCCGCTGCCCGAAGTCCACGTCCGCCACGACCACGACCTGCCCTCGGTCACCGAAGACCCGTCCGCGCACGTGAGCAAGCCGGGCTCCGACCACGCCCCGGTCTTCGCTTCCTTCCCGCTGGACGGCTAGGTCATTTCTCCTCGATCGCGGCCCGCATCCGGCTGAAGTAGAGCTGGGTGAGCGGGAGAGGCGCGAGCGAGCCCACCACCACGACGAAGAACATGGGCAGCAACATGTCCAGCACGATCAACAGGACGCTGACTCCGACCAGTACGACGAACCAGCCGAAAATCGCGATCATGAACCAGCGGACCCTGCGTTCGACGAACGCCACCTGCTCCGGGTCCTCGGGGATGGGCGCCGCCGCGGGCTGGGGCGCGACCCGCAGGTTCAGCGCGTAGGCCGGCACGGCGTAGGGCGGCTGCCGCCAACGTCCGTGGGGGAAGAGCACCACCATGTCGCGGTCGGTGCCGCCGATCCAGGCCCGCCGGTTCGGCTCGTTCTTCAACGGCGCCGCGCCGTGTGACGACGTGGCCGCGCGCAGCGTGATCCGGGTGCCGTCGCGATACTCGACGTTGATGTCCGGCAGGTGCCGGTTCGAGCGCATCGGCTTGTCCGGCACGACGGTCACCGACGCGATCCGCCAGCCGGTGGCGAGGACGGCGCGGTGGCGGCGCCGCCAGTTCACCGCGGCGATGACCGAGAGCACGAGCCCGAACCCCCCGGCGGCCGTCCCCATCGCCAGCACCCAGGTCAAGGTCTGGTCGTCGTTGGTCTCGTCCAGCGTGCGCACCCGAGCGGGGTCGGCCTTGTCGTAGATGACCGTGATCTGCTGCCCCTTGGTGTACGGCCGGCCGGAGTCCCAGACGATGTCGGCATACCTCAGGTGGCCGTAGTCCACCGGGTACGCCACGTAGATCGTGTCCTCGCCACGGCTGTGCTGGTAGACGCCCAGCACCTCGCCGCTCACCCGCACCCCGGTCTTCAGCAGGTGGTCGGCCGACGCGCTCATCGCGGCGAATCCCGCGACCACCCCCGCCAGCACGGCGATCCAGACCAGCACGAGCCCCACGGAGCGCAGCACCAGCGGCCGCAACCGGGCGGTCTCGACGTCGAGGTCGACCTGGCCCTGGCCGTCGTGTTCGGTCAGCGACGGCAGCCAGTGTTCGTGCTCGGCGACCAGCGCGGCGCGCCGCAGGTCGTGGCGCCGCCCGAGGGCGACGCAGCCGAGCAACAGCGCGGAGGCCAGGGCGAAGACCAGCATCTCGCCCGTGAGCTCGCCGTCGTCGAAGACGTACCCGGGAGCGCTCAGCGAGTAGGCCGCGCCCGCCGCCACACCGAGCGCGGCCAGGCCGAAGACGATCTCCCCGGCCAGAAAGGTGTTCTGCCACCGGCGGTGCTTCGTCGCATCCCGGTCCATCCCCAGCGTCATCGCCTCAGCGTAGACCCGGGAAACCCGCCCTGACCTGCGATCAACCAGACACCGGAGCAAGGCAACCAAGCACGCCCGCCAAGCGTGCAAGCGGGCAATGCCCTCGGAACGGAGGAACCCCAGCCGGTGGCCGGCTGGGGTTCCTCCCGAGAGAGTGCCGCGGGTCAGCGCTGCAGCGTCAGGACACCCGGCCGCCACGGCAGCTGGTCGTAGGGGCCGCCGGCGCTCGGCGACTTGCCCTGGTAGAGCAGCTGCAGGTTGCAGGGGTCGACGGTCATGGTCTGGTCCGGGTTGGTGCGGACCAGGTCACCGTGACTGATGTCGTTGGTCCAGCTGGCGCCGCTGTTGGCCTTGCCCGCGAAGGGGTTGCCTTCACTGGCGGCCTGCGGCGTCCACGAACCGCTGAGGCTGCTGGCCGTGAACGAGCGGAAGTACCGGCCGTTCGCGCCCATCGCCTCGACGATCATGAGGTACTGGTTCTGGCCCTGCACCTTGTAGACCTGGACCGCCTCGAACAGGTTGGCCTGCGAGTCGCTCATGATCGTCGTGTAGTTCGAGCCGAAGCTGCCCGGGAAGTTCCCGATCGGCATGCTCGCCCGGTAGATCTTGCCGTTGTCACCGGCGAAGAACAGGTACATGTTCGAGCCGTCGGCGATCAGGGTCTGGTCGATCGGGCCGGTGCCGGAGCCGGAGATGCTGCCCGTGAACAACGGCTGCGGCGACGACCACCCGTTGGGGTTGGTGGGGTCGCTCGACGTGCGGTAGATGAACGGCCAGGCACCCCACTGGTACGCCAGCACCCAGATGTTCTTCGGCGCGAAGTAGAACAGCGTGGGCGCCACCGTGCCCTGGTTCATCCCGGTCTGGCCGGCCGAGGCCATGTCGGACCAGTTCGTGAAGGGGGTGAAGGCCATCGAGCCGTACGACGATCCCGAGACGTTCGACGCGTAGACGAGGTGCTTGCCGTTGTAGACGACGTTGGTGAAGTCCTTGAGCGAGACCCATCCGTGCTGCGGCTGCGCCAGCGCCCCCGTCGAGGACCACCGGTACGTCGACGGAAGCGTGCAGCCGTTGTTCCCGCCGGTCGTGGTGGTGGTCGTGGTCGGCGTCGTGCCCGACAGGCCCGTCCACTTCTGGTTGCTGCCGCCGTTGCACGTCCAGATCTGCACCGCGGTGCCGTTGGCCGTGCCGGCCCCGGAGACGTCCAGGCAGAGCCCCGACTGCACGCCGACCACCGTGCCGTCGGCGTTCACCCGCCACTGCTGGTTGGCCCCGCCGTGACAGGTCCAGGTCTGCACCTTGGTGCCGGCGGCGGTCGCGCTGCCGGGGACGTCCAGGCACTTGTTGCCGTACACGGTGAGCAGGCCGGCCGCGGTCGACGTCCACTGCTGGCCCGCTCCGCCGGAGCAGTCGTAGATCTGCAGGGAGGCACCGTCGTTCTGGCTGCCGTTGACGACGTCCAGGCATCGACCCGAACCGACACCACGCAGGGCGCCGGTGGCGTCGGCCAGCGCCTGGCCGGTGACACCCAGCGTCACCGCCAAGGCGACCGTCACCGCCGCGGCGGAGAGCACGGCGACCAGGCGCCGGCTCCGGCGGCTGATACTTCCTCTGTTCATGACGACCTTCTCCCAGTCATCGCGCGGCCACTGTTACCGCTAACACGCGTCGCGCCAGCCTGAACTTCCCGGAGAAGAGTTGTCAATCCATGCGACGGCGCGCCCGGAGACGCCGCCGTCGGCCGGGTGACCTCGCAGTTCAAGGCCACGGTCGTCAGTCCACAGAGGACAGATGAACCATGTAAATTACATGGGTACGGGGACGATCAGCGCGGCGAGGATCGCCAGGACGCAGCTGCCGCCCGAGATCGCGCACGACGTGCCGTAACCGTCCACTGTGGGCAGTGGCAGGCGGCCGCGAAGCTCCGGGACATGCCCCTGCGGCACCCGCGCAGTTGCAGAACGTCACTACCGGACGTGCCCCGGTGTCCGGTTGCGAAGGCGGCCGGTGATGCGCTCAGGGCGGGGCCGAAGACTCGGTCGGATACCCCTGATGGGTGAAGCTGTTCAGAGCCGGAAGGACCGGAGCGTCACGATTGTCCCGGCGCTCCCGCTGATTTCGCCGGGGCCAACCCCCTTCTCGACCGGCTCAGAGCCGCGCCGACGTGCGCCCAACTGCCCCGGACTCGTCCAGCCGTCTGGCCGGCACCTTCACCCGGCCTGGACTGGCGTGAGCGTGCACAGGCTGTCATCGTGAACGTGCGCACCAGCCTCAGAGGAGGCGCCCATGGACACTTCCGAGCGTCGGGAACGGCACGCGGTGGGGCCGCTGGAACGCGCCGCAACCCTGCTCGGTGTGCTCCTCCCGATACTGGCGGTGGCCGCGGGCGCCGTGCTGACCTGGGAGAACCTGACCACCGGGCGCGATATCGCGATCTTCGCGGGGATGTACGTCGCGACGAGCCTCGGCCTGACCGTCGGCTTCCACCGGATGCTGACTCACCGTAGTTTCCAGGCGCGCCCGGCGGTGCGTTTCGTGTTGCTCGCCCTGGGGTGCATGGCGGGCATGGCCGACCCGGTGCGGTGGGCGGCGATCCACATCGAGCACCACGCCCACTCCGACGACGACGCCGATCCGCACAGCCCGGTCCGCGGGTTCTTCCACGCGCACATGGGCTGGTTCCTGCCCGGCTACCCCGACGATCCCGACACCTACGCGCCTCGGCTGCGTGACGACCGGATGGTGCGCTTCTTCCAGCGCACGTTCTGGTACTGGGCGGCACTGTCCTTCGCCGTCCCGTTCGCGCTCGGCGGCTGGACCGGGCTGCTGTGGGGTGGCTGGATCCGGCTGTTCTTCACGCTCCATGTCACCTTCGCGGTCAACTCGATCTGCCACACGTTCGGGCGAGCCGAGTTCGCGACCGGCGACCGCAGCCGCAACAACTGGCCGATGGGCGTGCTCGCCTTCGGTGAGGGCTGGCACAACAACCACCACGCTTTCCCCAGCTCGGCGATGCACGGCCTGTACTGGTGGCAGGTGGACCTTTCCGGGTACGTGATCCTCGGTCTCGAGCGGCTCCGGCTGGTCAGCCACGTGCGCCGGGTGCCGCCGGAACTGCGGGCCAGGCGACGGCTCGGCGCGAAGGCACCGCCATGAGGAACCCGTGGTGGCTGCGGGTGTTCTTCGCGCTCGTCGTGGTGCAGGCGCTCATGTTGGGGCGGGCGCTGATCTGGCCGCAGCTGATCTCCGAGAACCTGCCGTGGCCGGCCACCCCGCTCAACGCGCGGTTCGTGGCCTCCCTCTACGGCATGGGCGCGCTGACCGGGTTGTTCAGTGCGGCGGCGCCGAGGTACGTCGCGGTGCGGATCTCGCTCGTCAGCGTCGGGACGGTCACCGGTGGCCTGCTGCTGCTCACCTTGCCGCACCTCGGCCAGTTCGGCTCGGACGACTTTCCGGCCCGTTGGCTGATCTTCTACGGCGTCGACGTGGTGATCGCGGCACTGGCGCTGTACCTGTTGCGCGGCAAGGACAACCGGCCCGCCGGCCACCACCGGTTCGCGCCGCTGACCGGCGCCTACACGGCACTGCTCGCGGTGTGCGGGGTGGTCATGCTGGTCGCCCCCGACTTCGCGGTTCAGCTGTGGCCGTGGTCCCTGACGCCGATCCTCGCCCAGGTTTACAGCGTGTTCCTGCTGACCTTCGCCGCCGGCGGGGTGCTGGTCACGATGGACGTGCGGCCGGAGGCGGGCTGGATCTGGACCGCGGCGAACCTCGGCACCGTGCTGCTCGTGCTCGGCGTTTCACTGGCGAACCTCGACCGGTTCAAGGCAGGCCCGTCCACAGTGGCGTGGTTCGTGGTTTTCGGCGTGGACGCGGCGCTGCTGGCGGTCGTGCTGCTTCGAAGCAGGGGAACGGCCCTGGTGCGCACGGCGAGGTTGGCGTCATGAGGGAGCCCGCGAGCGAATCGAGACCCGGCGCGCGGGCGCTGCGGGCATACCTGGTCGCGTTGATGGCGGGCCTTCTGCTGCAGGGCGCCGGTTCGCTGCTGTTCCGCGCGGACCCCGATCTCGCCGGCACCGCGCCCTACCTGGTGCGCGGGCTGCTCGGGATCGACCCGGCACACGCCTGGCTGCACGTCGGGTGGGGCGCCGCCGCCCTCGCCGCGCTCCTGGTGGCGCGCGGGGCGGGGTTCGCGGTCGGCCTGGCGCTGTCGTTCGGCGTGTTCTACACCGCCCTCGGCGTGTGGGGTGTGATCGCGCACCACCCGCTCGGCCTGGAGCTGGACGCGTTCGAGAACGGGTTCCACCTCGTCGCCGGGCCTTTGACGCTGCTGCTCGGGACGCTCGCCGCGGCCGGACGGCGGCACCGGCGAGTGGCGCATGCCTGAGTACGTGACGACGAGCGCCGACTACCTGGAGCTGCGCGGCCGGGTGCGCCGGGCCGGGTTGCTCGAGCCCGCACCGGCCTTTTACGCGCGCACGACGGTGGTCACGCTCGGCCTGCTCGGCGGTGGCTTCGCGGGCATCGTGCTGGCGGACGGGCCGGCGGCGCGGCTGGCGCTGTGCGTCCCGCTCGCGTTCGCCTACGGCCGGGCCGGCCTGCTCGTGCACGATCTCGGCCACCGGCAGGTGTTCCGCTCGCAGCGGGCCACCACGGTCGCCGGCCTGCTGCTCGGCAACCTGATCATGGGGTGGAGCTGGAGCTGGTGGGTGGCCGACCACAACGGGCACCACCGCCACCCCAACCGGATCGGGCGCGATCCCAGCCTGGCCAGGACGTTCACCGCGTTCACCGAACGTGACGCCGTGCGCAGCCGGGGCTTCGTCCGGCTCATGATGCGCCACCAGGCCGTGCTCGAGGTCCCGCTGTACTCGTTCGTCGCGCTGTTGTTCCTGATCGAGAGCATCACCACGCTGGTGCGGGGTCGCGCACGGCTGGTCGCCGTCGAGGCGACGCTGATGCTGGCGCACTACCCCGGGTACCTCGCGCTGGTGATGACGAGGCTGTCCGTCGGGCAGGCGGTGCTGATCATGGTCGTGCAGAAGGCATTGTTCGGGTTGTACGCGGGCTCGGTGGTCGCGCCCAACCACAAGGGCATGCCCCTGCTGGACGCGGCCGACGAGCTGGGTTTCGTCGCCCGGCAGGTCGTCACTGCACGCAACGTGGTCGGCTCGCCGCTGGTCGACCTGTGGTACGGCGGGTTGAACTCGCAGATCGAGCACCACCTGTTCCCGACGATGGCCCGCAACCGGCTGCCGGCGGCCCGGCCGATCGTGCGGGCGTTCTGTGCCGAACGCGGCATCCCGTACGCGCAGACCGGGGTGCTGGGGTCCTATCGGGAAATCCTCGGATTCCTCGCCAGAACCAGCGCCCCCCTGCGCGTCCACCCCGCTCGAGAGAGGCCGTAACCGATGACGGATATCGCCGGCGAGATCGATCTGTTCTCCTTCGATCCGTTCAGCCACCACGAGTTCTACCTGGAGGTGAACCGATCGCTCGTCGAGCGCGCGATCGCCGGCCTGCCGGCGGGCGGTCACCGCACCGTGGTCGATCTCGGCTGCGGCACGGGCGCGATCACCGAGCTGGTCGTGTCGGCGCTGCGTGCCCGTCAGCTGGACGCGACCGTGGTCGCGGTGGAACCCTCGCCCGCCGCGCTCGCCGAAGCGCGGCGACGGCTGTCCGATGCCGGCATGCCGGTCCGGTGGCTTCAGGGCGACGCGGGCGAACTGCGCTCGCTCGGCCACGACGTCGACGCCCTGTTCTTCTGCAACGCGATCCACCTGATCCACGACAAGGCCGAGACCGTGCGGATGATCGCCGAAGCGATGGCGCCCGGCGGGGTGGTCGCCATCAACAGCACGTTCTTCTCCGGCTGCTACGTCGCGGACACCGAACGCTTCTACCGGATGTGGACCATCGGGGCCATGCGCTGGCTGCGCCGCGAACATCCAGAGGTGCCGGTTTCGCGTGACCGGGCGGAGGCGATGCGCTGGCTCTCGGGAGCGGAGTACGCCGCGATGCTGGGCGAGCACGGGCTGGACGTCGAGTACTGCGAGCACGAGCAGGCCGAGATGACGCTCGAGTCGTTCCAGGACATCGGCCGGTACCGGTTGTTCATCGAGGGTGCGCTCCCTGGCGTACCGATCCCGCTCGGCGCACAGGCTCTGTACCGCGGCGCCGCGGATGCTTTCGCCCAGCTGAACCTCACCCGCGTCCCGCGCAACTGGCTGCAGATCATCGCCCGCCGTCGCCCGGGCTCCGGGACGACCTGGTCGTCGAGCGGCTGCCGCGACGCGACCGCCCCCGCGCTCGATGAGCGCCGCTAGCTTCCCCCGGCGGCCGATCCCTCGCTCGTCAGTGTCCGTTGGGGGCCGCCCGGTCGGGAAAACGACCATCACCCGGCTTCTCGCGGACGGCAGCCGCACTGTCCACACTGCTCAACCACGCCGAGCAGCTCACCGGCCACCGGCTCCCCTGGACAACGACGCCCGCCGCCCCGGACATCGAGACACCCCTGGATGCCACCGCGAGCGCGATGATCACGTTCCACGCCGAGCGGCGAGGCCTTCGGGGCGCGAACACCGCCCTCCGCGACGCCGATCTGCTGCGCCGCTGCCTGACCGAGGCCGCGGCTCAGCCGCCGAAGAGTCAGAGCTCTCGGACGTGCAGCAGTGATCGGACGTTCAGGTGCCGTCGGACCTGATTGCTGCTCAGCGCGTCGACCACCGTCGCAGCACCGAGCCACGTGGCCCCGGCATCCTGGGTCAACAGGTGGGCACCACAGGCCTGCCCGCCGGTCTCCACCCAGTCGTCGACGAACAGCACTCGATCGCCACTGTTGACCAGGCTCTTGCGGAAACCGAGAGTGAGATGACGGTCTCGATAGTCCGGTGGCGCGGTTCGCTGCAACCAGACGTCACTGTCGCTCGACCCCACGCGGTCCTTGCGAACCTCAACGAACCCGACGTCGAAGCTCAGAGCGACCAACGGCCCCAAGAGACAGCCACGCGATTCCGGCCCGAGGACGACCGTGGGTCGCTCGCCCGCGAACAGCTGCGCCAGCGCGGGACCGAGACACTTGAGCAGGTCGGGGCGACGCCACCAACCGGTGACGTCGGCATAGCGATGCCGATCCGGGCGGTCGCCCCGCCAGGTGAGCGCGCCACGAAGCCCGGACTTCACCTCTTCCAGCCGCACGTCCACAGACACCGGCCCATGATCGCGTCGACGGCCTCGGCAAGCAATCAGGTTTCCTCACCTGCCCGACCTGCTGCTTTCTCGGACCGGTGACGGCAGTGCTCCGACGCACGCAAATGCCGACGAGCGGACGCCGACACCACCGCGAGGCCGGCAGCTCTGTCGCCGAACTCACCGCGTGTTACGCGCAGACCTTTGGCAAGGCCGTTGACAGCCGACTGAAGCTGTGAATCCTTGAACGGCCCGGGCAAAGACCCGGGCCGCCGGGCAACCGCGGCGGCCTTCCCGGCGTGCTGGAGGCATGACGTCGTCGAAGTCGTGGCTGCCCGCGGGGGCCTTGTTGTGGCTTCCCCTGATGGTCCTGTTCGGCGGGCTCGCGGCGGTGTGGGCCGGCGTTTCCGTGGCCGCGGATGTGAACCGGTCGGCGGGGCTGTTCCCGGGGCGGGTCGTCGCGACCGGGGTCCGGGAGCACCTGACCGCGGACGTCGAGTACACCGGGCCCGACGGGGTGACGAGGACAGAGACCTTCGAGCACCACCAGGGGCGTGTGATCGTCCCGGGCCGCCGGGTGCAGATCCGGGTGTGGCCGGACGAACGGCGCGCGGAACTCGACCAGGGTGACAAGCACACCATGCCGATCGTGGCCGGCAGCCTGCTGACTCTGCTCGGCGCGGGCGCCACCGTCCTGCTGTTCCTGTGGCATCACGGCGTGAGGATGGAGAAGTCCCGGGCGCGGCTCGAAAGGTGGTGGTGGTTGTTGTGGTGGTGGCTGTCTCGCTGGCGCTGACGTCTCTTCGAATCGATGTACCTGCCGGACGGCTCGGGGCTGGTCGCGGCGTTGTACAACGCGGCCCCCGGCTCCGCGGCCGAGGACGCCCTGAAACTGCTGGCGAGCTGGTCCACCACGGCCGAGGCCGCGGATGCGCAGGCCGCCGAGGCGGACTCCGGGAACTGAACCGACCTCCCCAGCCCCGGCTGCCGCCGGCAACAAAGGCGGGCTTTGACCTGCACATATACCGCCGGGGATCGCTGCTGTTACCCCTCACAGCGGAAACTCCCTCGTCGACTCCGTTCCCGGCTGCATCGTCAGTGCCCCGCTTCGGGGCCGGCGGGGATCGAACCTCCGGCCTCCTCATGACGGCGCTACTCGACGCCCTCGCACCAGACGCGGCTGATCGCGCGGGTGGCGCGGATGTCGGCGACCGGGTCGCCGTCGACCAGGACCAGATCCGCGCGCAGCCCGGGCCGGATCGCGCCGCGGTCGGTGAGGCCGAAGTGCTTCGCGGGCAGCTCGGTCGCCGCGCGTAGCGCATCCACAGTGGACAGTCCGGCGGCGACGAGCAGCTCGAGTTCGTCGTGCACGCTCGCGCCGTGCTCGACGGGGGACGGAGAGCCGGGCGCGGCGTTCGCGTCGGTGCCGGCCAGGATGGGTACGCCCGCGCGGTGGAGCAGGGTGACCGACGTCTTCGCGCCTTCGTAGAGCCGCGGTTGCCCGATCCCCGACGAAATGCCCTTCATCATCGTCAGCGTCGGCACGACGACCTTCACGCGCGGGACGTCCTCCCCCGCGATCGGCGGCCCCAGCGGCGCGTGCGTGACGACGTCCACGCCCGCGTCCAAAGCCATCGTGTACGCCCCGGTGTTCGCGGCGTGCGCGATGACCAGCAGCCCGGCTTCGTGCGCGGCTCCGGTAAGGGCACAGGCCACGGGGAGTTCGGGGCCACCTCCGCCGGGCGCCTCCAAGACGATCTTGAGGTAGTCCGACCCCGCCGCCTTGCGTGCCGCGACGAAGTCCTTCGCCTGCGCGGGGTCGGTGACGACCGCTTCGGCCGGCATGCCGGGCATGCGGGCGTGGTTGCCGCCGGGGCCGATCGCGGGCACGCCGGCGCTGCGGATGTCGGTGAGGCCGGGCTGGTCGCGCAGTGCGGCCAGCAGTTCGGCGGACGTCGTCGCCATGTCGAGCGCGGTGGTGACGCCGTACCGGGTGAGCTGCTCGAGGTTTTCCCGGCCGCGCAGGTGGACGTGGGCGTCGATGAGGCCGGGGAGCAGGACCTTCCCGGTTCCGTCGATCGTCCGGCCGCTGCTCGCCTCCGCGGCCAGCCTGCCGCCGTCGACGAAGACGGTTCGCGGTTCGCTGAGCCCGGTGCCGTCGAAGATCCGCACGTTCGTGATGGCCGTCATGACGCACCCCCGATAAGGAACGGTATCGTTCACTAACGACCGTACACGAGAGGGGCCACGATGACGGGAACGCGGCGCCGGGGCGACGCACTAGTCCGCGCGATCCTCGAGTCGGCGCTGCGCGAACTGGCCGAAACCTCCTTCGAAGAGCTGAGTTTCGAGAAGGTCGCGGTCCGTGCGCGAACCGGAAAGGCGGCGCTCTACCGGCGGTGGTCCACGCCCGAAGATCTGGTGCTGGCCGCGCTCACCGATCCGGTCGCGGGATTCGGGGCGACTCCGCCGCCGGGCACCGGCAGCTTGCGCGGTGACCTGCTGGTCCTGCTCGGGGGGCTGGCTCGCGTGCTCGACGAGCCGCAGGGCCGGGCCCTGCTCGCCCTGATCACCCAGCGGGCGAGGCACCCGGAACTGTTCGCCCGGGTCCGCGCGCTCGTGCTGCGCCCTCGTCAGGAGCTGATCCTCGACCTGCTGGCCCACGCCGCCGAACGCGGGGAGGCGCGGCCCGCCGCGGTCACCGCCCGCATCGCGGCGGTCGGGCCACGCCTGGTTCTCGTCGAACACCTGGAGGCCGGGGTGGTGACCGCGGCCGGGGTGACCACGATCGTCGACGAAGTACTGCTCCCGCTGATCAGGCGCTGAAAGACCGCCGCTCCCAGCCACAGCGGGCCCGCCTCGGGTTGCCGGGTGAAGCCGAGGCGGATGCGACGACTTCACCCGGCCCGGTCGACCGGATCAGTTCCGCGCCCACTTCTGGTTGCTGCCGCCGGTGCAGGTGGCGAGGTCGATCAGCGTTCCGTTGCCGGTGCCGTTCCCGATGGCGTCCAGGCACAGTCCCGATGGGGTGCCGACGATCGTGCCGTCGGACTTGAGCGTCCACTTCTGGTTGGCGCCGCCGGTGCAGGTCCAGATGATCGCCTTGGTGCCGGGGGTGGTGCCCTGCCCGCTGGCGTCGAGGCAGGAGCTGCCGTAGACCCGCAGCTCACCGGCGGCGGTCGAGGTCCACTGCTGGTTGGCACCACCGTTGCAGTCCCACAGTTCCACCTGGGTGCCCGATGTCTGCGAAGCGTTGGGCACGTCGAGGCAGCGGCCCGAACCGGCGCCGACGACTGTCGACGTCGTGCCGCCGTTTCCGCCGCTGCCCGGGGTGATGGAGAGGTTGTCGAACTGTGCCGTCTCGCCCTGGCTCGTGGCGTAGCCGACCTGGCCGGCGCCCCAGGTGGAATCGTTCGCCGAGCCGGCGGTCGCGCCGTCGACGACGGCGGTGATGGTGCTGCCGGAGAAGGTGAGCGCGAGGGTGTGCCACCGGTTGGTGCCCAGCGCCGCGACTGTGCCGTGCGCGAGGGTGGAGACCGTGCCGTTGGTGTTCGAGTTCAGGATCGACCAGTTCCCGGTGTCGCTCACACGCAGGTGGTAGGCGTTGAGCCCGGCGGCTCCGGTGTAGCTCTGGCTGCCGGCGCGCCCGATCACCTCGGCGTACCCGGGCTTTTCGAGCATGGCGTCGGACGAAACGGTGTAGTTGCTCCACCCGAGCTCGCCGAGCAGGGTGTGCGGGTCGGTCAACGGGTCCCAGGTGATCGGCGCCTGCGCGCTCATCTGGCGTACGCACCGGCCCGCACGGCCGCCGCCACAGGCCGCCACTTCGAAGGAACCCTGCCAGTCCATCAGGTACTTCGCCTCGGTGCCGATCGCGTTGCTGTCGAAGGGGTCGCTGTACGGCAGGCTCAGTGCGCCCGGCGCCGGGCCGGCCGCCGTGCCCTTGCCCTGCCCGGTCGTCGTGGTGAGGGTGTAGACGTACCCGGGCTGCACGGTCAGGCTGAACCTGGCGCCGGATGGGGTGATGTCGGTGGTGTGCACGAAGTAGTCGGCCGCGTTGCCGGAGTTGACGTTGGTGGCCCACACGTGCACGGCGCCCGTCGACAGGCCACCGGTCGCGGTGAAGGCCAGCGTCTGCGGCCCGCTTGCGTCCATCGTCTCGATGACCGTGCTGTAGTCCTGGTTGTTCGGCGCCTTCAGCGAAACGTAGCTGCCGTTGTTCCGGTTGCCGCCGAGGTAACCGCTGGAGCCGTCGAGGTACTTCCAGCCGGGCGCGGTGAACTGGCTCGTCTGGGCCATCACCCAGGCGTTCTTGCCGATCGCGTAGTGGCCGGACCACGGCTGCGCGGCCAGCGCGACACCCATGGTCGGCCACGGCAGGTTCGGGGTGATCGCGGCGATCACCGGCCAGTTGAGGTAGGCGGTCATCTTCCCGTCGATGTACCCCCGGTTGAGGCCGCGAGCCATGGCCTGCGCGCCGCCGTTGTAGTCGTCCGAGCCGTTTTCGCTGGCCCACAACGGCTTTCCGGACGACGTGGCGGCCGAAGGCACGCTGCAGTTCGACTGGGACGAACGGTAGCCGCACGGGTAGTGCGCGCCGATGATGCCGATGGCCGAGGCGAGAGCGGGGTTGGAGTTGATGTCGTTGGCGATCGACCAATCGGAGTCGGCGCCGACGATCTTCACCGCCGAGTAGCCGCCGGAGTTGAGCGTGGAGCGCAGGTTCTCGTACCAGCCGACGTTGTAGCCGCGCTCGTTCCACCCGCCGAGGTAGTCGATGGCCAGGTTGTGCTGCTTGGCGCAGCCCAGCCACGTGGTCAGGTAGCCGAGCGTGTCGGTCGACCAGAAGTTGCCGCCGCCGATCCAGCCGGGCGCTCCCCAGGCCAGCCCGTAGAGCTTGATGTTCGGGTTACGGGCCTTCGCCTGTTCGGCGAGCCAGAACTCGTAGCCGACGTCGCAGTTGACGGTCCCCCGCGTGTGCTCGACGCTCGGCTCCGCGCCGGAGGTGGAGTTGGTGTCGCCGCCGATCTCGATCTTGAGGATCTGCACCGAAGCGCCGTAGCCGGGCTTGAACAGGTAGTCCAGGATCTGGCCGCGCTCCGGCTCCGGGTAGTCGATCAGCAGGCGCGAGTTGCCGCCCCCGCCGCTGATCGCCCCCACGCCGTCGAACGTGCGGCCGCCCGACGAGCCGTTGATCGTGATCGAAGTCGCGGCTTCGGCCGGTGCTGCGGTGACGGCCACGACGCCACCGGTGGCCAGGGCGAGGCAACCGACCATGACCGCCGGCGCCCGCCAACGCCGGACCAGCCCGCTGAACCTGGACATGACGAGTTCCTTCCCAGCAGAGGTCGTCGTGGTTGTCGTTGCTACGCGGCTATCCGAGGGTCCATTGCTGGTTACTCCGGCCGTTGCAGGTCCACAGTTCGACAAGGGCGCTGTTGGCGGTGGAGCCTCCGGTGACGTCCAGGCAGAGCCCGGACTGCGCGCCGGTGACCGTCCCGTCGGCGTTGACGGTCCACTGCTGGTTGGCCTGGCCGTTGCAGGGCCAGATGATCACCTTGGTGCCGGGACTCGTGCCCTTCCCGTTGGCGTCGAGGCAGTCGCCGCCGTTGTACACGCTGAGCGCGCCCGAGGAGCTGTGGGTGAAGGTCTGGTTCGATCCGCCCGAGCAGTCCCGGATCTGCACCTGCGTGCCGGCCGCGGTGGTCGAGTTCGGCACGTCCAGGCACTTGCCCGCGCCCACCGCGTGCAACGGTCCGCCGCCGCCGGTGGGAGGCGGGCCGCCCAGCGCCGTCGCGGTGGCGTTGTAGGCGGACTTGGGCTGGTAGTTGTTGTCGTACATGCTCGCGGCGCCGTAGCCGGGGAAGGTCCCGGGAATCCAGGAATCGGCGTCGCCGACGCCCCACTGCGATACGCCCGGGCAGCGGGTGACCGCCAGACAGTCCTTCACCACGGTGGCGTAGTCGTTGGCCTGCTGCTGAAGACTGCTGCTGGATGCGGGCAGCTGGATGCGGTCGTCGAGCTCGGTGATGGCGACGTCCAGTCCCAGCGCCGCGAAGCGCTGCATGTTCGCCAGCATGGACGACGGGACCTGGCCGACGATGAAGTGGCTCTCGAGGCCGATACCGCCGAGCGGCACGCCTTGGGACAGCAGGGATTGCGCGAGACTGTAAAGACCGTTGCTCTTGGCGTTCTCGCCTTCGATGTTGTAGTCGTTGATGTACAGCACGGCGTTGGGGTCCGCGTTGTGCGCGGTGCGGATCGCGTCGGCGAGGTAGCCGGTGCCCATGGCGTTGGTGAAGGCGTCCTGGCGCAGGCTGCCGTCCTCGTTGAAGGGTTCGTTGATCACGTCCCAGGCGTAGATCTTGCCCTTGTAGTGGTTCACCTCGGTGGTGATATGGGCTTCCATCGCGCCCTGGACCTGGTTGCGCGGCAGGCTGTTCACCCACCCGGGCAGCTGTGCGTGCCAGACCAGGTTGTGCCCGCGCACGCGCATGGTGTGCGCCTGCGCGAAGGACACGACGTTGTCACCGGGACCGAAGTTGTACGAACCGTTGCGGGGCTCGGTGGTGTCCCACTTCATCTCGTTGCCGGGGGTCACCATGTCGAACTGGGTGCCGGCGAGCGAGGTGATCGTCGCGTTGTTCACCATGTTGCCGGTGAGCTCGGTGCCGATGTACCTGTTCTGGGCCTCGGCCAGCGAACGCAGCGTCGACGCCGCATCCGCGGGCGGTGCCGCGACCACGGCGAAGACCGGCGCGACGGCGAGCCCCATCGCGACAGCGAGCGCACCGGGCCGGGAGCGCGGTGACCGGCGCGGCTTGCGGGTGAAGGGGCGCATGCGACCTCCGATGGCGTCGTCGACATCTCTGCGGGCGGCACAGTCCGAAAGGGGCGATGGGCAGGCGTCGGCGCAGGAAGCGGGCACGGCGGCCTGATGCGGTCGCGCCATCGCGACCGGTCCGGCACCGATCCCTGGCGTGACCCCGAAAACAGGTAACTCCCCGGCGATGATCGGTGTCAAGTGACCGTGAAAGGTGCACGGGCGCGGTAACGGATGAAACTTGCATCGACAGGCGATCGAAGTTGACCGTTCCCGGCCCACGCCGTCACGGCTGCCGAACGTTGCCGGTCGACCCGGTTCGGTTCCGGCGGCAGTACTGCCGCCCACGACCGGTGAACGCGACGCCCTGAAACGCCGTCACACCGACTGGCTCTCCGCTTCTTCACCCTGGCCAGAATCCGCCGCAGGCCGGTGGCTCGGCGGTCTTGCGATCGCCGGCACATGCGGAAAAAGTCACTGGGTTTCCCGCCTGGGTGTGGCGGTTGTCTCGCCGGGGTCGATGCGGCGTAGCAGGTCCTGGAGCTGTCGGCGCTGGGCCGCGGTCAGCCGGTTGATCATCTCGGCGTCCAGGCGCGGGATGTGGGCTTTGAGCCCGGCGCGCAGGGCCGCCTGGCCCGCATCGGTCAGCGCGACCCGGAAGGCGCGGCCGTCCTGCGGGTCGCGTTCCCGGCGGATCACGCCCTTGTCTTCCAGGCGGGCGACCAGCTTGGTGGTGCCCGCGGAGCTGTAACCCATCCGGGCGGCGACCATGCTGGCGTGGGTGCGCGGGCCGGGGAAGCGCGCCAGGCGCAGCAGGAACTCGAACTCGGTGCCGTCGAGGCCGGTGGCGGCGCGGATGTCGGCGTGCAGCAGCGTGTTGAGGGCCCGGTGCAGGTTGACCACCCGGCCCCACAGCACCACTCCTTCGTCGGCCACCAGCGCGCGCAACTCCTCATCCACGCTGCCGATGATATCGGACCCCGGGAATTTACCTCGCCGATGAGGTACTTTAGCTCGCCAGAGAGGTATATATTGAGTCGTGCCCGACCGCCGGGCCCGCCATGAGGAGGCTGCGAGCAGCATGACCAACCTGACCTACACGATCATCGACGGGGACTTCCCCGCCGGCGTCAAGAACAAGACCGCGACCCTGGTGACCAGCGAGAACGAGGCACTTCTGGTCGACGCCGGGTTCACCCGCGCGGACGGGCACCGCCTGGCCGCCGCCGTGCTCGACTCCGGCAGGCAGCTGACCACCGTGGTGATCAGCCACGCGGACCCTGACTTCTACTTCGGCGCCGAAGTGATCGCCGACGCGTTCCCCGGCGCGCGGTTCCTGGCCACCCCGGAGGTGGCCACCGCGATGGCCAAGAAGTACGAGGGCAAGCTCAAGGCCTGGGCGGCGCTGGGCGCGAACCTGCCCACCCGGCTGATCGAGACCGAGCTGCTCACCGGCGACCTGCAGTTCGCCGGCCACACCTTCGAGCTCAAGGGCGCCCCTCCGGCGCTGCCCGACCGCACCTACCTCTACCAGGCCGAGGACCGCGCGATCCTCGGCGGCGTGCTGGTCTTCGCCGACGAGCACGTCTGGATCGCGGACACCCCGCGCGACGAGCAGCTCGACGCCTGGGACGCCTTGCTGGCCGACATGCAGACCCTCGACCCCATCCTGGTCGTGCCCGGCCACCGGCAGCCCGCGACCCCCGCCGACGCGTCCGCACTGGCCTACACCCGCGAATACATCGCCGCGTTCCGCCGCATCGTGGCCGAAGCCGCCGACGGCGCCGCCGCCACCGAGGCGCTGCTCAAGGCGTACCCGCAGGCCGGCATGCAGATCGCCGCACAGCTCGGTCCGAAGGTCGTCAAGGGCGAGATGGCGTGGGGCTGACCATGACCGAGACCGATTTCGCCACGAGCAGCGCACCGGCCGACGTGGTGCGCCGCCAGTACCTCGCCTCGGCCGCCGGCGACCTGGCCGCCTTGCGCGCCACGCTCGCCCCGGACGTGGAATGGACCGAGATGGCCGGCTTTCCGCTTGCCGGCACCTACCGCACGCCTGACGGCGTGACCGCGAACGTCATGCAGCGGCTCGGCGCCGACTGGGACGACTGGGCCGCGCACGACGACACCTACGTCGTCGACGGTGAGAACGTCGTGGTCCTGGCCCGCTACACCGCGGTCCACAAAACCACCGGCAAGCACCTGAACGCGCGGGTCGCCCACCACTTCACCGTACGCGGCGGACTGATCGTGCGCTTCGAGCAGTTCGTCGACACCGCCCTGGTGCGCGACGCCGCAACCCCGGACAGCTGAAACACCCCGCTCTGCCGAGAAGGACCCAAACCCATGTCCGCAGCCGCGAACAAAGCCCTCGTGCTCGCCTTCTACCAGCAGGCGTTCGACGACGGCCAGCCCGAGCAGGCCGCCGCCCACCTGGGCACCACCTACACCCAGCACAACCCCGGCGCCCCGGACGGCGCCGAGGGATTCATCGGCTACGTGCCCTGGCTGCGCGGTCAGTTCCCCGAACTGCACCTGGACATCAGCGCGCCATCGCCGAAGACGATCTGGTAGTGCCGCCAAGCACGGAGTGCGCGCCTACCTACCAGGACCGGATCACCGCCTTCCCGGACATGGTGGTCACCGCGCAGCCGTATCTCGCCACCGATGAGCACGTCGCCGTCAACTTCGTCTACGCCGGTACCCAACTGGGCCATCAAATCCGGCCGGCATCCGGCGATGTCGCCTCAGATCGCGGGGCTTCCCCTCACAGACGTACACCGCGGCAAGCGCACACGCCTCAGCCGTTGGCGCCGACGGCGGTGCCGGACTACTCGTTTCCCGGTGCCTCGGTTCGCCAGCCGAGAAGGATCGCGCGGAGCGCCTGCTCGGCGAGCCGCCGGGCGCGCTCATTGCCGACAGTGCCGAGATAGCCTAGCGAGGCTATGCCGTAGAGCGTGCCCCAGATGATCTCGCAGGCCTCATCGGGGTCGGCCAGGACCATGTCGTGTGCGTCCGACCAGGCGGCGAGCAGTTCCTTCAGGACGGCGATGGCCGGTTCCGCGGCGCGCCGGCGCTCGTCCGCGTCGACTACTGCGCCGTTCATCACCTCGTAGAGGTGTGGGTGCTCGCCGGCGAACCGGACGTACTCGGACGCGATGCGCATCATGCGCCGGTCGATACCGGGCTCCTCGACGGCCTGCCGGAACTCGGCCAGCATCAGGCGGTGGCCGTGCGCGACCAACTCCAGCACGAGCGCGTCCTTGTTGGCGAAGTGCTGGTAGACAACGGGTGCGGAGTATTCGATGTCGGTCGCGATGCGCCGGATCGTCAGCGCCGCGACGCCTTCGGTCTCGAGGACGCGCAGCGCGGCCTCGATGATCCGTTCGCGGGTGCTCGCCCGTTCCCGGGCCCGTCTCGTGCTGGTCGGCATGCTCCGCCACTTCGCTTCGGTGATGTCCTCGGACACTAGCCGCCGTCCCTTGACGACGACATCTCGGCGCGGCTAAGTTAACGACGTTAGGAAATCTAACACTGTTAGAAGAAGTCGCCGGAATGCCGGCCGAGGTGCCGGCCTACACCGGCTCCGGTGTGGACGACCGACCGGATCTCGAGGCTCTCAAGGAGAAAACCCGTCATGGCCGAACATGTCATCATCGGCGCCGGCTCCATCGGCACGAACGTCGCCCGCCTGCTGGTCGAGCGCGGCGACAGCGTCCGGATCGTCACGCGCAGCGGCTCCGGCCCCGCGCACCCGCTGATCGAGCGGGTCGCCGCGGACGCCTCGGACCCCTCACGAATGACCCAGCTGTCCCACGGCGCGAAGGTGATCTACCACTGCGCGAACCCGCCCTCGTACACGATGTGGGAGCGCTTGTTGCCGCCCGTGCAGACCGCAGTGATCGCCGCCGCGAAGGCCAACGACGCGGTCCTGGCGCTCACCGGCAGCCTCTACGCCTACGGACCGCAGCCCGGCGGCCGGATGAACGAGCACACTCCGATGGCCGCCACCGGGCGCAAGGGCCGCCTGCGCAGAAGAATGTGGGAACAGGCCCTCACCGCCGGCATCCGCACCATTGAGGTCCGCGGCTCCGACTACATCGGCAAGGACGCCAACGGCATCTACTCCCTGCTCATCGAGCCGGCCTTGAAGAAGGGCCGTGCCGCGTGGATCACCGGCCACCTCGACATGCCGCACACCTTCACCTTCAACGGCGACATGGCCAAAACCCTCGTCACGCTCGTCCAGGACGAACGCGCACGGGGCCGAGCCTGGCACGTGCCATCCCCACCAGCCGTCACCATCCGCGAGCTCGCACGACGCTACGCCATCGCCGCGGGCCGGCCGCCGATCAAACTGATCCAGATGCCGCGCTTCGCGATGCGCACGGCCGGGCTGGTCGTGCCCATCGCCCGCGAGATGGCCGAGATGGACTACCAGTGGTACGCGCCATTCCATATGGACGCGACAGAAACGGCGGACACCTTCGGACTGACCGCCACCGACCTCGACACCGCCATCCGCGACCAGGTCGGCGCGATCAAGGGGGAACACGCCGACGGGGAGCAGCGGTCGAACATGTGACCAAGTTCTTCCTCGGACAGTTCCGCGACGAGCTGCGGCGACTCGGGACCGAAGCCGGGATGATCCAGGTCCGGGTGGCCACCCCAACCACACGTGGCACCGGTGACATGGGTCGTGGTCCCGCCGCGCCTAGAGTTCGAGGGACGTGGCCGGGTAGTCCGGTTCCCCGCCACCGGCCGGCACCGGGAGCAGCAGCGCGTAGTAGCGGACAGCGGTGAACGTGGTCGGCTCAGGCAGGTTCAGCGCTGCCATGGCGGCTGATGCGGCGTCGTGTCGTTCTCCGTTGACCCGGATCTCGGCCTGCATCGCCCCGGGCTGCCCGCCGTAGAAGACCTTTACGCCGTTGAAGAACGGTGATTCCAGGTCGGCGCTGAACGTGGCGGCGATGCTGGGCAGCACGTTCGCCTCCAGCAGCGTGAACTGCAGGCGCCGGTTCTCGTCGGCATCGAGGCCGAAGGCAACCGCGCCGGAGGTGATCGTGTGCCAGCCCGAAACGCCGCGGGTTTGGCCGGGTCCGACGTGTTCGGCGAAACGCCCGCGCCGATCGAGCAGCTCCAGCAGGCACGCGCCCGCCGTCTGCGTCCACGCGTCGGCCGCGTGCCCGGGATTTCCGGAGTAGGCCATGGCACAGTCGAGGAAACACGGCACGTCGGGTTGGATGGTGATGTCGGGCAGCGCGACGAGGTCATAGTGATGGTTGCCGCCATGCTGTGGGGGTGTTACGCCCACCGCCCAACCCCGAGGGCTGATCAGTGCATTGGCCTTGAGTTCGGCGCCACTTGTCACGCCGGGTGCACACGCCTCGAGGCTGGCTCGCACCAGGGCGAGGAACTCCAGATCCGGCAGGCGCTTCGCGCCTGCTCCGACGTCACCCCGACGGCCTCGTTTCCCGAACATGCGGCAGATGCTAGCCGCCCCGAGCACGTCCGGAGACCGAATAAGCCATCCGCCCTCTTTCTGCCGATCTTCGAGCACCGACGAACGCACTGCCATGCCGAGCACCAGTTGTCAGAGACGGGATTCGAGCGTGGCCTGGATGTCCAGCTGGACGGTGACCGTGCCGCCGACGACGACCTTCTGACCTTCGCCGGCCGCGGCACCAACGCCGTAGTCCGATCGCCGGGGCGCATGCGGTTCCCGGTGTTCACCGAGCTCATGGAGATCCTCGCGGACGCGGAGCAGTCGGTTGGCTGTTCGGCGATCCTCAGGTGACCGGTGAATTCTGCCCGAGCAGCTCGAACTTGCCGAGCGCCGCAGCCCAAGCCATGGACGGCCCCTACGGCACTCCAAAATGTCCTCTTCTGCCGCCGAGCGTGCGGCTCAGCCGGCGAAGCCGCGCCATATCGCCTCTTGCCGGGCGCGATTGCGCAGCCTCGAATGCCGTGGAATTCCGGCTGAAAGGTTCGGCGTCCGCCGGCTTCGCTCACGCGGCGGACGTACTGGGCTCGGTTTGATGGGCGGTCGCGTAGTGCGCGGTACCGATCGCCCCGGCGATGGCGAGGACGAAGCCCGCGGCGGCCGCGGCGGTGAAGCCGGCGCGGACGCGGTCGTCCAGCACCACCAGTCCGATGAGCGAGGACACCGCCGTGTTGGTGGTGAACATGATGGCGGTGACCGCGGTCGCCCGGCCGCGTTGCAGGGCCATCGCGAACGCGGCCGCCGCGACGAGCCCGTTGGCGATCATCGCCCAGAGCGCCGGCTCCGCGACGAGGCGCCAGGCCGGCCCGGACGCGTCGAGCGTCCGTGCCGAGATCCCGACGGTGCTGAACCCCAGCCCGGCGCAGAACCCGAGCACGATCGGCGACCAGCGGCCGGTGCTGCGCTGGGCGGTGAACGCGATCGCCGCGATCACCACCGCCACGCCCACCAGCAGCAGCTTCCACCCGGGCGGTAACAGGCGCGCCGGGCCCGGATCCGCGGACAGGCCGAGCAGGACCAGGCCGGTCGCACCGACCCCCAGCGCGGCCCACCCGGCACCGGCCAGCCGGACGCCGAGGATCGCGGAGATCGTCGCGGTCACGCCGACGCTGAACGCGAGCACCGACTGGACCAGGAACAGGGGCAGGCGGTGCAGTGCGGCCGCGGCGAAGACGAACCCGAGCAGATCCACCCCCAGCCCGAGGAAGTAGAGCGGCTGCCGGCGCAGCGCGACCAGGTCCTGCGGCGAGCCGCCGAAGGCGCCGGCCCGCCGGACCCCGGCCGACTCCAGGATGGAGCCGCTGCCCGAGGCGACCGCGGCCAGCACGGCGAGGACATATCCGAGGATCACGGCCCCGAGTTTGTCAGCCCGGTGTCCCAGGACCGGCGTTCACCCCGCCGAGTGCCGGTTCGGCGGCCCTCCTGGCGTCCGCCCGGGTACGGCGGTCTGCCGTCACCAGTCGGCCCGGAAACCGCCCGACGCGACGCCGAACTGGCGCTCGAACGCATGCGAGAAGGCGTAACCGCTGCTTCTGCGAAGACCCGCGGCAGGCCGCCACCACCCGGCTGGGCCGAGCCACTGAGGGGTTGACCCTGACGTAAGGTCAACCCCTCAGCATGGTTGCCATGACTACGAAAGCCGGTCGGTTCGAAGTCCACCGCAACGGCGTCAAGATCTCGGTCACCCGCGGTGGCCGGGGACAGCCGCTGGTCCTGTGCCCTGGGCTCCTCACGGCGCAAACCGACCTGTACGAGCTGATCGAGCTGCTGCCTAGAAACCCTCGAACAAAGCGACTGCCTGCTCGTAGTCCCCGACGCGGAACGCCTTCGGCGGCAGGATGAAGTGCACGTAGCCGCCGTCGCCGAGGTCGTGGTGCCCGATAGTGATGAGATGGCGGTACGGCTCCTTCAGCTGGGTGAAGCTGTTCTCCAGGTGCGGCCAGCCGAACGCCTGGTCGGGCGAGAAAAAGACATCCTCGTACTTGTACAGGCCCTGCTCACGCTCACAGAACTCGAGCCAGGCGTCGCCGAGGCGGTCCGAAGCCAGCCAGCCCGGCGCCGACCGGTAGTAGAGGGAATCTTCCGTTTCTCCGCCGTAGTCCACCGTGTCGAGGATCGGGTCGTAGGAGACTCCGCGCATTGAGGGCAATGTCACGACGGGTACCGCGTAGAACGGCTCCGGGGCGTGGATCGATGCCGGTGCGGGTGCTGCCTGCTCGATCGCCAGTGCCGGGTCCGCCGGGATGATCCGGCAGCATCGCGGGTCGTCCAAGTCCAGGAGGGGCGAGCCCTCGAGCACGTGTCCGCGCTTGATGTCCGGATCGAAGAGGAAGATGTTCAGCAGCCCGTCGGGTGGGCGCTCGTCGCCGAGCCAGGAGCCGAGCGCATCGACGTCCAGGACGGCGAACAGGCTGAGCGGAACGCCGTCGTGCTCGGGCCACGGCGTGCCGGGATTCAGCAACGCCGAACCGCCCCACCTGCCGATGCCGGCCGCGGTGATGCCCGGCTTCACCGGACGCAAGCCGAACCCGGGTTTCGCCAGTGCCGCGACCTGTGTGCCGACATGCTCGCCCAGCTGCTCGACGCACAGCTCCCGCACCCTCGCGCAGGCTTCTTCAAAGCTCACCCGGCTCATCATGGCACCATGCTCGCAGCCGTGCCGTCACCACGCCTGTGTCAGCCTGAACCCGGCACTCCACTGTGGATTCACATCCTCAACGAAGCCCAGCGCCACGGCCCGCGATCGGCACCGGCGCGGCGGTGCGGCAACTCCTGTCCGGTAGGCCCGCTCCAGCATCGCCGCGCCGCCCCGAGTGCACGAGGGCCGTTGGTCACCACGTGAGGGACCATTCGGCACCAGCGATCACGACAAGCGTGGCGAGTCCATCGAGCAACCGACCGGGGCCTCAGCGCCACCGGATGGTCCCGATTTCGGGACCATCCGGTGGCGCAGCGACCCGAAACGCGACTGAGCCCAGGATGTGCACGTTGATCAGGTAGGACGGATGCGCGGAGCCCGCCGACGCGACGGCGCGACCGGGCGGGACGCTGTGCCGGGGCCGTGAGACCGCCGGCGACCACCAGGCAGGCCAGGACGAACATCACTGCGGCGGCCACCCCCAGCAACAGTTGGGCTCACTTCGACCCGATGCCCTCGCCGTTGCCAAGGCGTGCCGAATGCGACGAGAACCCGGCCCCGTTCCCAACAGGCCCTTGCCACGCGTGCCACCTCGTCGTCCGGTTCGGGCGCCGAGCCGGACGGCCCGCGCCGCGGAAACCACGATCGCCGAGGTCTGGGGGCTTCAACTTCACTATTGACCCCGCCACCGCGCACCAGCGCAGTGGCACGCTGATCCGCAGCCGCCGTCTCCTGGCGCTTGCTTGCCCACCGTCTTCAGTTCCGGCGTACGCAGCCTGACCACCCGGCCGGACGAACCCGGCCCGGCAGACATCGCACGACGCCGCCCGGTCCTCGGGTGAGGGCGCCGGTATCGGAGACGAATGGCCCGGCGCCGGCATCGCAGGCGCGGATGACAGCGCCCGTTGCCAAGCCGGACTGCGCGACGGTGATGCGCGCAGCGCTAATCCGGCCGGCTGGAGCGCCCGACACGGAGAGGCCGGGGGCCCCAGCGCTTGTTCACCGCATTCGTTCGAGGATCGAGTCCATGGTGTGGAGTAGTTGCACAGCCAGTGCCTGGCCGGCACTGTCGGACAATTTCGTGTTCTGTTTCAGAACATCTCGCACCAGTTTGACCCGCAGATCGTACCGCGACACAAACGCGACATCCGTAGTCATGATTTCCTTCACAGGTTCGTCGTGCCGCCGACGCAGACGCATCGGCGGTTGAACCCACCCGCCACGGTGGCAGTGCAGTAACGGCGTGCGATCGAATCATGCGAGTCCTGGGCATGCGGACACGTCGCGCACGTGACTCCGGCCGTGCCGCCGGTCCCCGTTCCGGCGACGCCGCCTTCCTCGATGACTGGTGCATGGGACAAACGCGTTACGCCCGAGCGGATGGGAAATCTCGCACGAATTCTCGACCTCGAGTTCGCGCTCACCTTCGCTGTGATGATGGCGGAAACCCACGCCCAGCCTGCCGGTACAACGCCCTGTATCACCGGTGGGCGCGGCGTCCGGACGGGTCGTGTGCCCACGTGCTCGCCGCGCCGGGCCGCCGTTGCGGGCCGGGTTCGTTCGCGCCGTCGGTTGACGGTGCCGGGGTGTACACCGGCTGGAGGAACAGGCTCCCGTACCGGTAGTCCTGGGACGCCGTGAGCGCTCCGGGCCGGGGTTGCTCGGCGATGGGGTGGCTGAACATCGAACTGTCCAATGTGGAAATACTGATCGGGGTAATCCTCTCGTGGATGCCGCCGGTGGGCGGCGTGGTTCAGGACCGCAGTGGTACGCCGCGGGTGGTCTGCTCGCGCTCGGCGGCGGCACCGGGGGCAGCGAGCGGCTGTGCGCTGTCGTCGGTGTTGCCCGGGTCCGCGGCGGTCGTGAGAGTGTGCTGTGCGACGTCGGCACTGGTTTCCGGCGGAACGACCAGCAGGGTCGTCCGGTGCCGGTTCCAGCCGATCACCGTCAAGCTGCCGGAGGCCTGCGACCGGAATCCCTCGAGCCGGACGACGCTGTCATCGAAGGTGACGCGCCGGGGAGGATCCGGCCAATCGCCGAGGTGGTAGGTGACCCGGTCGATGCGTCCCAGCCGAGCGGCCAGTGCCGCGAGCAGCGCGGGCAGTTCGGCGGCCAGGTCGCGGGTCCGGGGCCACCACGCACCGTCGACGTGTCCGGTGGCGGGTGCCGCCGGCTTCAACCGCAGACGTGGTTCGGTGACCGGCTGCGTGGAGGAGGTGGTGTTCGGGCCCGACGTCATGTCGGTGCTCCCGTCTCCGGCGGTTGAGGCTGGCCGGACTGGGGCCGAGGACGGCGTAGGTTCGATCACTCACGCACGAAATGCTCTCGGACACCACCGACAGTACACGACGACTGCACTGAGTGCGCGAAGGGTGAAATCCGGCGAGGGCCACCGGGTCGGTGGTGCTCAACGGCGACGACGCGACTTCAGCCGCGCATCGACACGCAGTGCCGGACCGCCTGCCCTGCGTGACCCCGGTGAGTGCACCGACGCCCTGACGCGGCTGCTCGATCGTGCGTGGCGCTGCTTGCCGAGGGAGAGGCCTGCGCGGCGGCGGGCGAGCTGCGGGATGTCGATGCCGGGATCGTGGTTGGGATTGGCGCGGCGCCGGCTGTGCTTGCCCATCCACCAGCCTCAGCTCATGCCGACGACGGCACGGGCCGTCCGGCACGCCGATCGGCGGCCCTCTAGCGTGGCGGGCATGGAGCACCCGGAACCCGACGCCCGAACCCTCGAGCGAGGCCTGGCCGAGTACGTGCGGGCGGTCGCGGCCGCGGTCGGTGTCCCGGTCGAGAGCACGACGGTGGAGATCAGCGACACGGCCACCGCCTACCTCGGCCTGCCCCGGCGATGGCTCGACCGGCCCGACCACGACGTCATGCTGGTGTGGAGCGAACAGCGGGGCTGGTCGCTCGCGGTGGAAACCGACCCCGCCGACGACCCGGTCGTCATCGCGCGCCAAGGCGGCGGCGACCTCGTGCCGCCCCCGGGCACGGTCGCGCGGTTCGTCGCCGACGCCGTCGCCGGACACCACACCGGCCAGGAGAGTGCCGGCCCCGCGCCCCTCGGGACCCGCAGGTCGCTGGCCGATCGGCTGGAGCCCTACCTCCATCACTCGCAGTGACCGGATAGGCAGAGGTGGTCGTCATCGGCGGCGGGTACCCCGCCTCACCTGCTCCGCGCCGGCCGGCGGCAGGGCCGGACGGCGTGGAGATCGGCCTGCGGTCAAGCGCCGAGGCGGCTGTAGATCCGGCTGGCCAGGGTCGTGGGGAGCTGGTGCGGCTTGTCGGTGGGGTCGTGCTGGGCGTGCTGGCCCGGCAGTTCGGCCGCGTGAGTGCGTCGGGTCCGGGGGGCCGAAGGTTGACCTGCGAACTCCGTGAGGTGGGGTACCCCGTTCGGGTCGCGTAGTAAATCTATGGTGGCCGGGTTAGACATTCGGCGGTGGGTGTGTGTAGAGTTCTGCTCGTACCGAGAGAGACAACGTCTAGCAGGCGCGGGAGAGGACGTAACTACCCGCGAGGTGAGACAAGGGTCAGGCAGGACGGGGCCAATCAGTGAACAGGTCTCGGCTGGTGACCGGAGCAGTACCCGGGGCCGGGTTGTGAAGTTGAAGTCAGCGGTAGCGGCCCCGGTGAGGCAGTGCAGGACGTGGGCGAGTTCGAGTGCCCGCGGAGCAAGGTAGTACGCAGTAGTCAGGTAGTCCGCAGTATCAGCAGTACCTGCAGTGTGGATAGATCGCAGTAGGCAGTGAAGCCAGGTGGCCGGGACCGATCAAGGTAGGGGGTTCCGGGCAGTGGCCCGCGGTGTGACGCGTGCTGGGGCCGATCAGTGGAAGGGTTCCGGCCGGTGATGACCGCGACAGCAGTACGCAGCAC